>JAAFIQ010000030.1 GCA_013298715.1 Bacteroidota bacterium
TTTATTATCCTCATTCTTTATTGCGTTGGTGTCTCGATACGTTTTTGCCAAAGAATCATATTCAAGCAAAAACTACTCGACAAGACTAATTAAATTATTGGACTATTTAATATTTGGATTTGGTATAAATCGAGGCCTCTCCCGATTTTATGTTGGGAATTACCCGTATTAAGAAAGCTAGTTCGTCGATAAAATCGATTTCTACTGTTTAAATGCGTTTTAAAATTCTAAAATAGCGGAAAACCGCTATTGTGCTCCAAACAAATTCAAAATACTTTTGCTTCAAATCTTTAAGCCATTGATTGGGGTAGTTTTAATCCTTGGTCAGTAAAAAACATTAACTAATTAAAAAAATGAGAAAAATTCTAATTTACTTATTCTTCACCATCTCAACATATTCATTTTCTCAAACTCTTTTTTGGGAAGATGCCTTTGAAAATCCTTCTACTCCAGAAATACCAGCAGGAAGTACCCGAGGACCCAGTGTAACATTCAGTGCATCAGGACCACCTGCGACAAGATACTTTTTTAGAACCCCAGGTGTAAATGGAACTGACATTTCAATAAACAATGCCTATATTGGCAGACAAGGCTCATTTCTTTGGGCTGCTGAGGACGTTGATAATGCGGGGGCACAAAGTTCGCATCAAAACATTACTTGGAGCGGAATTAACATCTCAGGTATAACAAATTTATCCTTTAAGGGTTTATTCGCTAGTGCTAGTACAAGCTGGGATTATCTACCACGATCGCTACCAATTGATTATGTAATAGTAGAATACAGAATTGATGGGGGACCTTGGACAAGTTTACTCCGGTTTTTGCCAAATAATGCAAACGTTACAACCGCCAGTCTTGCCCTAGAACTAACAGGTGATTCACTCGCTCAGGGAGAGGGACCAGCTTTAACGCCTACTTTAACAAGCTATTCAGTAATAATTGGTGTCAATGGTAGCTTGTTAGATTTAAAATTTAAACTGCATTCAAATTCTGGGAATGAAGAGTTTGCTATTGATCAGTTTCAACTTTTCGGAAACGTACCTTGCACCACTCCAACACTCAACCTTTCAGGATCAACAAACGTTTTATGCAATGGCGCAAGCATGGGTTCTGCTACCATGAGTGCAAGCGGAGGAGCACCGTTTACTTATACTTGGAGTCCGAGCGGCGGTAATGCGGCAACTGCAACAGGCTTAAGTGCGGGTACATATACCTGTGCTACAACAAATAGTTGTGGTGCAACGGCTAACCGAACTGTTAATATTACACAACCATCAGTACTAACATCCTTTACAGCGGCAACAAATGTATTATGTAATGGCGGTGCAACAGGTTCAGCAACGGTTACAGGAGTTGGAGGAGTCGCCCACTATACATACGCTTGGAGTAGCGGGCAGAATACATCTGTTGTTTCAGGACTCTAAGCAGGTGTAAAAACAGTTACTATTACTGATGCCAATGGTTGTGTTAAAATTGTAACGGTAGTAATTTTTGGTCCATCCACCGCTTTATCCACAGCTACAGCAGTTACCAATGTTTTATGTTTTGGAAATTCTACAGGCGCAGCCACTGTTACAGCCAGTGGCGGAACATCTCCTTATTCATATAATTGGAGTGGTGCACAAACTACCTCGGTTATCAGCGGTCAAACTAGTGGCGTAAGAACTGTAACTATTACTGATGCCAATGGGTGTACAACTACTAATGCAGTTACAATTACGCAACCCGCTTCTTCTTTAGCAACAGCAACAGCCGTTACCAATATTTTATGTTTTGGTAACTCTACGGGTGCGGCTACGGTTACTGCCAGCGGAGGTGTATCTCCTTACACCTATCTGTGGAGTGGGGCACAAACTACATCAGTCATTAGTGGTCAAATAGCTGGCGTTAAAACAGTAACTATAACAGATGCCAATGCATGTACAACAACTAATTCTTTAACAATTACTCAACCAAACGCTTTAACTCTAACAGCTATAGCAAGTAGTCCGTCGGTTTGTGTTGGTAATTCAAGTACCCTCACCGCCACAGGCACTGGTGGCAGTGGAACCATTACTTATACTTGGGTAAGCGGTCCTATCAATAACATTAATGTAGTTTCTCCCATTACTAATACCACTTACACAGTTAACATTACAGATGCAAACGCTTGTACTCAGTCACAAACGGTTTTGGTTACAACGGTTGCAAATCCAACGGTAAGCGCACCTAATGGTTCCATTTGTGTGGGACAAAGTTTTACATTGGTGCCAAGTGGGGCCAGCACTTATACCATTAGTGGAGGAAGTTCTGTTGTTTCTCCTATAACAACAACAAATTATTCTATTACTGGAACAAGTGCACAAGGTTGTGTGAGCAGTAATACAGCGATAAGCACGGTTACAGTAAATGCTCTACCAATTATTACAGCCTTTTCGCAAACAATATGTTCAGGTTCAACCACCACATTAGTAGCCAGTGGAGCAAGCTCTTATACCTGGAGTACAGGTGCTACTACCAATTCAATTGTGGTAACACCAACTGCCAATACCGTTTATACAGTTAATGGTACAAATGCAAGTGGTTGTTTGGGTTCGGTAATAAACGTTACGGTAACATTAGGTTCAGCACCAAGCATTGCCGTTAATTCATCTACCATTTGTGCAGGTGCTAATGCAACTTTAATAGCAAGTGGTGTATCTACTTATACTTGGGGTAATGGTGCTAATACATCCAGTATTATTGTTTCCCCTAGTGCAACAACAATTTATACTGTTAATGGTTCACAAGTAGGTTGCTCTACTAATGCAGTTAATATTAGTACAGTTACAGTACCAGCAGTTACAATTACAGGAAATACAAGTATTTGTAATGGACAATCAACAACCTTAACGGCTTTAGGTGGCAATAGTTATTCTTGGTCAACTGGCGCAACTAATGCTTCTATTCCAGTTAGCCCTACGGCAAATACAACTTATACAGTTACAGGGACAAATACAGTAACAGGGTGTAACAACGTTGTAGTTCAAACCATAACAGTAAATGCCTTGCCAACAATTAGTATTACAGGAACACTTTCAGTTTGTAATGGAAATGCAGCATCATTAAGCGCAAATGGTGCTACAAGCTATACTTGGAATACGGGTGCAAACTCAGCTAACATTACAGTTAGTCCAAGCGCAAACACGACTTATACTGTTATTGGAAGAGATATAAACACATGTTCTAATTCTGCTGTTGCAACGGTTAGTGTTGGAAGTTTACCAATAGTAAGTGCTGCTAGTGGTTCAATATGTCAAGGACAAACATTTAGTATTACTCCAACGGGTGCAAACTCTTATACCCTTAGTAGTGGTTCGGCAAATGTTAGCCCATCTGTTACTACAGTTTATACGATTACGGGATCTAACACACAAGGCTGTGTTAATACAGCAACTGTTAGTGTTACAGTAAATACAACTCCTACTTTAAATGCAGGTAATCCAATTACTATAAATACTAATGACAATTTCGCATTAAATGGAAGCACTAATGCAACAAGTTATACTTGGAGTCCAGCTTCTAATTTAAATAATCCTAATAGCTTAACGCCTTCTGGAACTGGATTACAAACAACAATATTTACATTAACAGTTACTGCAGTAAATGGATGTACTAATTCTCAAGTGTGTTAGTTACTGTAAATGATAATGAATTAAAGATTGCCAATTTTATTAGTCCAAATGGAGACGGGCAAAATGATACGTGGAAGATAAGCAACCTCTCTTTAATTAAAGATTGTAGTGTTACGATTGTTGATCAATTAGGAAATCAAGTCTTCACAAAATCTGCTGATTATAACAACGAGTGGGATGGTAGCAATAACGGGAAAGCTCTGCTTGACGGCGTTTATTATTATTTAATAAGTGAGAATGGAAAAGTAAAATACAGCGGAAGCATAACCGTATTAAAATAATACCAACTAAATACTATTTTAGAAAACTAATAAGCAATGAAAACAATACATAATAAATTCCTGATTGCCGTTTTACTTTTAATTGGCGTAGAAAAGGTAAGTGCACAACAACTCCCTTTGTTTAACACCTACAGTTATGATTTAATGCAACTAAACATAGCAAGCATTGGCAGAACCTGTGTTGAGGCAAATATGAATTACCGAGCACAATGGTTGGGCGTAAAAGAAACACCAAGCTTATACCAATTAAATGCTAGCATGGCCTTGGGCAATAGTAATGGTATAGGAATTAAAGTGGCTCAAAACAACATAGGTTTATTAAAATTTACATCGGCTACCTTAGGGTATGCTTACAGAGTAAAGATTAATGATAAATCAAAATTACATTTAGGTATTGGTGGGGCTTGGCAGCAAAATAATTTTAATGCCGGCAAAGCAATTGTGAATGATGGGAACGATGTTAGCTTAAACAACGCACAAGCATTGCGTAGTAATAACTTTGATTGCGAAGCAGGTGCTTTGTTTTTAGGAGATAAGCTAACTGCTGGGCTTTCAGCTTTGCATTTATACAACAGCAACACAAAGTTTAATGAGATAGGTGTAAAACGCAATCCGCAGCTCAATGCAACAGTTGCATACAAATTTAACAAAGGAAAAACTGTTGAAGTTGAGCCTTGGTTGGTGAATCGCTACACCGTTAGTGGAAGCAATCAACCTGAGGCAATGATTAATTTGCGTTTTAAACAATTATTTACTGTTGGAGGTGGTTACCGCTTAAACTATGGTTACTTGGCATTAGCTGGATTTGAACTGGGTGTTTTAAAATTAGCTTATAGTTTTGATTATGGTTTGGGTAAAAATGCAGCTGGCTTGGGGGCATCGCATCAAATTTTAGTAGGAATAGATTTGTGTCGTAAAAAAGCAAAGAAGGCAGAGCCAGTTGTAGAAACACCGCCAGAACCAAAGCCTGAGCCAGTTGTAATAAAAGAAGAACCAAAAAAGGAAGAGCCCATTGTAAAAGAGGAACCAAAAAAAGAAGAACAAAAAATTGAGACGCCTCCAACTCCAGAAATTGATAAAGATGCAGAGGTAAAAAAAGCACTAGCAGAAATTAATTCGCTCTCGGAAGGATTGGTATTTGATATCAATTCTACTACCTTAAGTTCAGATAAAAAAGCAGCCTTAGATAAAATTGCTGAGCTTATTAAAAGCAATAACTTAAAAGTAAAAATTACTGGCTTTGCTTGTAATAAAGGCAACGAAGCGTATAACAAAATGCTTTCTTACAAACGTGCTGAGCATGTAAAAGGTGAGCTTCACAAACGTGGCATTAGCAATGATAACCTTGCTGTTTTTGGCCTAGGCGAAGAAAAAGAATTATTCAACAATAACTCTAACCTACAAGAAAAAAATAGAACCGTAAGGGTTACGCAGAAGTAAGGGATATAGTCTTAAAAGAATATCTAAGCCAAGAACACAAAATTATAAGAATAACCGTTTACAAGTTCCCAGTTCTTCCGCCATCTACAGGTACGTTAATCCCATTAATGTAGCTTGCTGCTGGACTTGCTAAAAATGCTATTGCGTTAGCCACTTCGCTTGGTTCAGCAAAACGGCCTATTGGTATTTCACTTATCATTTCTTTGGTTACAGCATCAACCCCATGATTTGTTTTAATGGCTTTGTTTTCTATAATGCTACTTAACCGCTGTGTAGCAGTGGCACCTGGCAAAACATTGTTTACCGTAATGCCAAATTTACCTAATTCGTTAGCCAACGTTTTACTCCAATTGCCAACCGCAGCACGTATGGTATTACTTACTCCCAAATTTGGCAATGGAATTTTTACTGAGGTTGAAATTACATTGATTATTCTTCCATAGCCACTATTTTTCATTCCCTCAATACAAGTTTGAGCCAATAAATGATTACAAATTAAATGATTGTTAAATGCCGATAAAAACTCTTCGGCTTTTGCGCTTGCAATTGGTCCGGAGGCTGGGCCACCTGTATTATTTATCAATATATGAATTGGTCCGCTTCTTTGAATAAAGGCTTCCACCAGCTCTTTTAGTTTTGTTGGTTCTGCAAAATCAGCACAGATGTATGAGTGCAGCTGCGCACCGTTAGTTGGTAATTCGTTTTTTACGGTTTTTAAACTTTGTTCGTTTCTCGCAATTAGCGTTACATTTGCACCAAGCATTGCTAACTCTATTGCTGCTGCTTTACCAATTCCTTGTGTGCTTCCACAAACTAAGGCGCGTTTATTTTTTAAATCTAAGTTCATATTATTTATTTAAAATTTTTTTTAAGTTGTTGTTTACATAATCACTCTCAAAACCTCTGCTTATAAGGTATTGCATAACTTTATAATACAATAGCTTTGGATTTTTTTCTTTTGTTAGTCGTACTTTTTTTTCGGTTACGTTAGTAAAGGTATTAAAATAATCTTGCTCGTTTATTTGGTTAAGCGCTTTCTTAATAAGGTAATCACTAATTTTATGAAAACGCAACTCTTGTTTAATTTTTATTTTTCCCCACTGTTTAATTTTAAATTTCCCGCTCACCAAAGCCATTGCAAAACGTTCTTCGTTTAAAAAATTTTCTTCAATAAGCTTGGTTATAATTTGGTTTATTGTATCCTCATCTAGCTGATAACTTTTTAGTTTTGCAAACGCTTCATTTTGTGACCTTTCTTGATAGGCGCACCACGAGCATATTTTTAAAAAAGCTTGCTCGGGCGAAAGAATTGTTTTATGTAAATTAGTGCTAATACACAAAACTATTTATTAATTTTAAATCGTGCTTAATTTACCCATACAACTTTTAAACAGTTTAACGCAATTACCAAATTTTGATAAAGAACAATTTATTGAAGCGCATAGTACTGAAAATAAACTCACCAGCATAAGAAAAAATCCCTTTAAAAAATCAGATTTAGAATTCGATTTAGCTAATCCAGTTCCATGGTGCGAAGAAGCTTATTACCTAAAGGAAAGACCATATTTTACACACGACCCTCTGTTCCATGCTGGTTGTTATTATGTACAAGAAGCATCGAGTATGTTTATAGAATATGTGTTTAGAGCTTTGAAACTGGATAATGAAAAACTGAACGTACTTGATGCCTGTGCTGCGCCTGGTGGCAAAACAACATTGCTAAACTCGTTGTTATCAAAAGAAAGTTTACTAGTTGCAAATGAATTTATTAAATCGCGTGCAGATTTGTTGGCTTATAATTTAAGTAAATGGGGTGGGTGCAATACCGTTGTTACAAATAATGATTTAGAGAGGTATGAAGCGCTACCTGATTTTTTTGATATTATACTTGTTGATGCGCCTTGTAGCGGCAGTGGCTTGTTTAGAAAGCAGCCCGACGCAATTGATGAGTGGAGTGAGGCAGCGGTGATGAATTGCTCTCTGCGACAAAAAGAAATTATTGAAAAAATAATTACAAGTTTGAAGAATGATGGGCATTTAATTTACAGCACATGTTCCTATTCTTTAGCAGAGAATGAAGCAATTGTACAATGGATGATAAGTGAATTTGACCTCGAAGAAATTAAATTTGAATTAAATCCTGATTGGGGTATTGTTAGTGCTGAGCATGGTTACCGCTTTTATCCGCATTTAACAAGCGGAGAAGGATTTTATTGCGCCGTATTGAAAAAACGAGGTGGAGCAATTCATCAACAAGGATATAAATCAAAAAAAACAAAAGAAAAGTTAGCAAAGGCAGAGCTTGAGGTAATAAATAAATTTATTGTGGATGGTGATTTTGAAAAATTTAAAGTTAACGATTTTTATTATTTTTCGAACCACGCTGTTTCTAATTTTATTGAAAATTTTGGGAAACATTTTTACATAAAAAAAGCTGGCACTTGTATTGGAGAAATTAAAGGAAAGGATTTGGTTCCTAATCACGAACTAGCTTTGAGTAACGATTTAAAAGTAGAAAATTTAAAAACAGAATTAGATTTGGAAAATGCCATTAAATTTTTAAAAAAAGAAAAAATTTCAAACTTAGGCTCTGAAACTGGCTTAAGCCTGATTGCTTACAAAAATTATGGTATTGGTTGGGCAAAGGTTTTGCCAAATAGAATTAACAATTATTTACCATTGGAATATAGGGTTTTGCGTTAAAAAATATTTTTTCATTTGTAACAATTTACAAATGTTAAATTTTGAAAGGATTCGTATTGATTGACTTGAAATACTTTAATGAAACAATTATTAGAAATTTATATATTTAAGTTAACTCCACTAAATTATAATAAATCGAAAATCTATCCCATTTCTTTTCAAAATATTATCACTTTTTTGTCTTCGATATAAACAAAACAATCCATTTTATGTTAGTTTTATACTAATAACATTAAGCTAAAAAAATTAGAATTTATCTAACTTAGCTAAATAAAATAATAACAAATGATGAAACAATTAATTAAAAAACAAGCAAACAAATGGAATCTATTAGTGATACTCTCTTTGTTTTTGGTAATGAGCACCAAATTGGTCTCGCAAAATGTGAACGTAAGCGGCGCATTGGTTGGAAATGGAACATACGCTACACTAGGGGCAGCTTTTACTGCAATTAATGGCGGAGCTCAAACAAGTGCAAACATTGTAATAAATGTTGCGGGTAATACAACAGAACCTGCCACAGCTCTTTTAAACAACGGCACATGGTCATCTTTTTTGATTCAACCAAGCGGAGGCGCACTTCGCACTATTACTGGTAGTGTAGCTGGTCCGTTAATTGATTTGAATGGCGTTACAACAGTAACAATTAATGGTTTAAACACTGGTGGAAATGCCTTAACAATTTCAAACACGGATATCGGCAATTTGTCTACTTCAACTATACGTTTTATTAATGATGCATCTAATAACAGTATTATAAATACCTCCCTACTTGGGTCGGGTACAAGTTTAACCTTGGGTACTGTAATATTTTCTACAGCAATTGCAACTGGTAATTCAAACAATGTTATTTCTAACAATATTATTAGTGCAGCAGGTACAAATTTTCCAACCAATAGCATTTACGCCGCAGGTACAGCAACTGCAACAAATAACAACAATAATATTTTAAATAATTCCATTTCAGATTTTTTTAATCCTGGGTTGATTTCTACAGGGATTAATTTAGCGTCAAATAATTCAAACTGGGCAATTAGTAGCAATAGATTTTTTCAAACAACTCTTAAAACATACACTACTGCTAATACTCATCGTGGCATTTTAATTGCTGGTGGTAATGGTTATACAATTAATAATAACATTATAGGTTATTCTGCAAGCAACGCAACAGGAACTTATGGCATGACTGGTACTATTGCAACACGTTTTACAGGAATTGAAATATCTTCGGGAACACTTACAGCTTCTTCTATTGCTGGCAATACTATAACAGCTATTACTTTAACTACATCTAGTGGTGCAGCTACTGGTGCGGGAATTTTATGTGGTATTAGTTTAACTGGAGGAAATAATATTGTTGTTAACAATTTAATTGGCGGCACTAGCGGAACAAATCTTATTCAAGCAACTCCTTCAACTGCTCAAGGTGCTGTGGTTGGTATTAATTGTGCATCAACTGGTACTATTAGTATTAGTACAAATAGTATAGGTGGTTTAACTTCAACTGGTGTAACGGCAGCTGTTTCGGGAGCTGTTGCTGGCATTAACGTAACTGCCGCAGCTGCAAGCTTAAATATTACTAATAATATCATTGGAAATACAACTACCGACAATATGCGCGCTGGAACTAGTGGTTTAACTACAGGAAGCTCACTTGCATCAGGAATGAATTTATCTTCAACAGCAACTGGTACTATAATTGTTAACGGTAATACTATTCGTAATTTTAGTTCTTATGGCATAGGAACTGGCGGGTATGTTCGTGGTATATGGACAGCCGCTGTAACAGGAAATATAAGTACCTACTCCATTACAAATAATAATATTAATAATTTAGCAAGTAATAATGCAAACACAACTATTTCAAATGGTCAAACTGGTGCACAAGGAATTAACCTAAGTGTTGGTACGAATGGTGCTGTTTCTGGCAATACCATTACTAATGTGGCACTTACTAATAATACAATTACTACTGTTAATTATGCGGCAGGTATTACTCACGGTAATGCTACTAGCAGCCGTATATTTAACAACCGTATTTTTAACGTAACCAATGCTGGTGTATCTACAGCAACCACTGCGCCAAATATTGCTGCCGGTATTATTATTCGTTCGGGCACTACAGATGTTACCATTTTTAATAATTTTATTTCGTTAGGAAATAGCTTTACTAATGGTTGTACATTCATTGGCATCCAAGGAAACCATGGCTCAACGCCAGATCCCATTAATAGAATTTATTTTAATACCATCAATATTGAAGGAACAGCGGCTAGTGGTTCTCAATCTACCTTTGGATATATGCGTGGAGATTTTTTGGCTACGGCAAGAACAGCATCAGTTGATATAAAAAATAATATCATTACCAATACACGAACAGGAGGAACTGGTTTTCATTTCACTATAGGCAATAATTTTGGGAACGCAGGAACAGCAACCGGCTGGGGTGCAGGGGCATCAAACAATAACGTACTAAATTCTACTGCTGCTACAATTGGCCATTGGAATGGTGTTAACTATAACTTCACAGGATGGCAAACAAATTCGGTAGGAGATGCTAATAGCTACTCAGGAATAACAGTTACTTACGTAAACTCGGCAAATGATTTGCATTTGAATATGGGAGTAACACCAACGTTAATAGAATCTAACGCTCAAAATATTTTAGGCTTTACAACAGATATTGATGGACAGCTTCGTCCTGGTCCATTGGGTTCAGTAAACGGCGGAGCATTTTTACCCGATATTGGAGCCGATGAAATTGATGGTGTTCCTTTAGATATTAATGCGCCAATAATTAACCAAACACCACTAACCTTTACTTGTGCCACAGGAAATAGAACCTTTACAGCTTCTTTGTTAGATCTTACAGGTGTGCCAACAACTGGCACTTTACAACCTAGAGTTTATTTTAGAAAAAATGTAGGGCCTTGGTTCTCTGACCAGGGTGTATTAGCAAGTGGTACAGCAAATAATGGCGTTTGGAGTTTCACAATTACTTCTGCAACTATGGGCGGATTGGTAACATCTGATGTTGTAAGTTATTATGTTATTGCACAAGATTTAATTGGTAATATAGGTTCTAATCCTTCTGCCGGATTAGTTGCTACAAACGTTAACTCTGTTACTACGGCCCCAACAAACCCTAATAGTTATGCCATTGCTGGAAGTTTATCAGGGCTTTATACAGTAGGCGCGACTGGAACTTATACGTCATTAACCGCTGCGGCCAATGCCTATAACACAAGTTGTTTAACTGGCTCAGTAGTATTTAGTTTAACGGATGCAACATATCCTTTTGAAACTTTTCCTATTACCTTTTTAAATAACGTAAACGCAAGTATTACTAACAGTTTATTGATCAAGCCAGCTGCTAATGTAAGTCCAACCATTACTGGCTCTTCAACAACGGCAATTATAGTAATTAATGGCGGAGATTTTATTACCCTTAATGGCAGCAATGGTAATCTTGTAAATTCAATTTGTCCTTTAGTAAAAGCTAGTAAAGATTTAACGGTTATTAATACAAATTTAGCAACAGCTTCGGCAGTTCTAGCTTTGCAAACCACAACAAGTGGAGACGGCGCAACTAATAATTCTATACTCAATACAAACGTTGTAGGAATCGGAAGTGCAGCAACTGGTGTAGCCATTAATATTAGTGGACCAACATTAGGAAGTGGTGTAGGCTCAGTTAACAACAGCAACAACAGTATCGTAAATAATTCTATCCAAAGTGCACAAGTTGGTATCTTCTCAGCAGGGCAATCTATAACTATTAAAAACAGTAACAATGTCTATGATTTGAACGAATTAAATGGTACCGCGGCAAGCGCTATTGGACGAATAGGTATTATGATATTGTTTGAAGATGCACCTTTTGTTAGAGGAAATAACGTAGGTAATATTACTTCAAATGCCTCTAATGATATTATTGGTATTACCTTAGGTAGTAACTCACTAGCCAACTCGTTAACAACTGGTGCCGAAACTACTAATGCCACAGTAACAGGAAACATCGTAAATAATATCTTACAAAGTAACACCTTCTCCTCTGGAGGGATTATATTAGCAGCCACCTCAACAGGTACTACGTTAATTGCCAACAACTCAGTTAATAATGTATTTGCGAATGGCACAGGTGGCGATTTTGCTGTTGGTATTTATTATGGTGGAGGTGCAGGCTTATTAAATGTGTTTCATAATTCGATTCATGTAACTGGTACTACTTTAACTGGTGCTAGTCAACCGAATATTGCATTGGCAATTAATGGCGTAACTCCAACTGTTAATATTCGTAACAATATTTTAATTTGTACTGGCAGCAATGGCTTTAATGGCAACACCGGTATAGGTTTAGCATATACCAGTACTTTAGGTAATTATGCCAATTTAACCAGTTCCAATAATGATATTTTTGTTTCTGGAACAAGCTCTTCTATTGGTCGTGTTGGTTCTTTATCAGCGGGTACTCAACAAATAACTTTAGCTAACTGGCAAACAGAAACAGGAAAGGATTTGAACTCGGCTAACGTATTACCTAATTTTGTTGGTGCTAATGATTTGCATTTAGTTGCAAATAACAATGCTGGTATTGAAAATGCTGGAGCACCGATTGCATTAGTGCCAACGGATATTGATTGTACACCTCGTAACACAACAGCACCTGATATTGGCTTTGATGAAGTGTGTACTAATCCATCGTTGGCAACAGCAGCGGTAAGCAATAGCTTGGTTTGCTCAGGTTCTACAGTTGCTTTATCTGTTGTTACTGGTACACTAAATGATGCCACTGCTTGGAATTGGTATACTGGAAGCTGCGGTGGTAGCAGTGCAGGTACTGGCACTTTAATAAGTGTAGCTCCTACAAACACAACCAGTTATTTTGTTAGCGGCATGGGAGGATGTATCACAACACCTACTTGCGTTAGTGTAACGGTTAATACAAATCCATTACCGGCAATAACCACTAACACAGGAAGTATCTGTGTTGGTAATAGCTTTACCATTGTGCCAAGTGGCGCATCAACTTATACATTTAGTGGCGGTAGTGCCATCGTAAGCCCAGTTGCAACCACCAATTATACTGTAAGCGGCACTAATACCTTAGGCTGTAACGGTTCTACTGTGGTAACAGTTACAGTGAATGCCTTGCCTACAGTAAGTGCGGTTACATCTAATACGTTACTTTGCGAAGGTCAAAGTGCTAACTTAACTGCTAGCGGTGCAACCACTTATTCTTGGAATACAAACGCAACGAGCTCACTAATCGCCGTATCTCCAACAGTTACTACCACATATACGGTTACAGGAACAAATGCAAATGGTTGTAAAAATACTACCACTATTACTCAGAGTGTTAGCCCATGTACCGGTGTTAATAACTTGGCCTCGATTGCTTCGAGCAACATTTTGATATATCCAAATCCAAACAATGGTGAGTTTTTAGTTAATACAAGTCTAACTACAACAATAACAATTTATAATGGAACTGCTCAACTTGTTTATTCAAAATCTTGTGAAGCGGGTGTTCATTCAGTAAAATTAAATGAATTGGTAAAAGGCATTTATTTTGTAAAAGCTAATGATGCTGTTTATAAAATGATTGTTGAATAGAAACAAGATATACGTCCAACAAAATAAAAACCCTGAATTAAGTCGGGGTTTTTTAATATTGTGTAGTCAATAAATAAGGTTCAGTCAAAAACGCAAATATGTCAATCAATAGGAGATTTGATGGTAGACAGTAGAAGTCGAGTTATCGACGAACTATCTGTCTTATTGCGGGTTATCCCGATTTAGCAACTGTTAGGATTTCTTAAAATGGATTTTTCTGGAAATCATTAGAGTTGCTTAATCTTAGATAGTTCTTTTTTGAACCGTGTGATTAGGGTTAAATCCTGTTTTAAATGCCAATTTTTTATACATTTTGAGTGAACACTAAATAGGTTTCGCTCAATAAAACCAATTGTAATTATAAGGTAGTTAAAATAACGGTCTGCAAGCAGGCGCAGGCGGCATTATGAAAATTCATCTGTCTACCCGCACCAAACTTAATTACGAAGATACATGTTTTTTAGCGGAGGCAAAATAAAAAACGGTCTGACCGAAGGGAAGGCAATAATGTAAGCCGAAGCCCTTGTATGTCCCGCCGCTTGCGCTTGCTTGCTGTTATGTGCTGTGGCTTTTAGGTCTGCGTATTAGGTCTACAAATAGTGCTAAAATAAAACAAGAAACTAGTCCACAAACCAACAGCAGAGTCCAATTACCATCATTTGAACCAGGCGTCGTGATATAAAAGTACGAAAATACAGTCACAGGAAAAAATGAAAAAGTCAATATTGATGTTAAGAATAGTCTTGGAAAGTTATCCTTGTTGTCCAAACATTTTAAAAAAACGAGTGAACAAATGGTCGTTAAAATTAAAGTCGAAAGTGTCAAAAAGTCAACTGTATTTTGTCGTAAGGGTAATTGAATATATAAAATTGTCAAAATACTATTTACTAGTCCGAAAAATAATGCAGTTGTCCAAGGAGAAAGAAATATTAATTTGAACTTCATTTTATTTGGCTAAATGCATGCCATTGCAAATAACAAATAGCTTGAACTATGTAAAAGTTATAATTGGTATTAAATGGAAAACATGGCCTAAAAAAAGCCGTTTCGAGTGAAACGGCTTTTTTTAAAAACTTTGGAATAATTATTCTACAATGAGTTTACGAGACATTTTTGTTCCATTTAAGCTAATGTTTACAAAGTATATCCCTTTCGCTAACCCTTCATTATTGTTTATATTTACCGTGTGCGTTCCGGGAGCATAATTTGAATTATTTGATGGAAGAACAACTTTTCCTAGTACATCTACAACTTCAATTCCTATATTAGAAGCATCACTCAAGGTGAATTTAACCGTACTTGTTCCTTTTGTAGGATTAGGATACAAACCTAATGAAATACTTTTTGTTAGTTCATTAATCCCTACTGTATTTCCTGCAAAATTAATTTTATCTATGTACATTCTGTTTCCTGCTCCATTCGTTGCATCTTCAACAAAATTAAAACGAACCATTACACTTGCTGAATTTGAAAAATCAAACCAAAATGAGTCAAAATTAAACCCACCGGCATCTGAGGTGTAAGTTTTCCACTGTGTACTCGTAGGAATAAAAACTGAATTTGTAACCGGAACTATACCGCCCGAGCCAGAAGCCATTGTATTGGCTGCGAATTGTCTTATAGTTTTCCAAGTAGCTCCACAATCAAGACTACCTTCTAGGAATAAATTGTCATTGTGAGATGAGCTGTTTCTCGCATAAGCGTAAGAAAATTCAAAGGTACCAGCTTGGTTGTTTAAAAGGTCCATCATAGGCATTTGCAGAATATCTGATTGACCCGCTGCGCTTAAAGGACCGTCAACAAAATAACTATTTGCACCATCTTTTGCAGATAAATTAGTTATCTCCCAAGCAACACCATTTGGGTTTATAACGCTCCAATTGGCTGGTGTGCCAGTTCCTTCAAAACTCTCAATTGCCGGACCAGTTATTGCTGCTGCACCATTTACTACATTTATTGTTCTTGTACTAGTTGAACTTCCTTGAGCGTTGCCAACCGTTAATGAAACTGTAATGATTCCAGGCGTATTGAAAGTTGCACTGCTTAATGAAGAGGTTGGATTAGCAAAAACAACACCACTTGAACCGCTCCAAGAATAACTAGTAATTGCTGCGTTATAAGAGGCATCTTTCATTACAAGACTACTACCACTACAAATTTGGTATTTATCGGTTGTTGTACCAAATGCAGAAATAGGGGCACAAAGGACAGGATTACTAATACCGGTTGCTATTAAATTGGCGTTACTCCATAAATTATTTCTACCGCTTGTTGCCGAAGTTAGAGCAGCTCTCATAGCATTGGTTTGCCCTGTGGTAAAGTTACGTGGACAATCAGAATAGTTCATGATATTTTGAACATTGTTCAAATTATTCATGGCAGGGTTGGTTTGAGCGCAAGCTGAAATAGAACTACTCGCACAACCTCCAAACTCACCTTTTGTAATTGGAGTATCAGAAATACCGTCATCTCCACAAGACACACCAGGATTGTTGGTATTACCCCATGTATGAGATAAGTTGAACCAATGGCCAGCCTCATGACTCAAAGAACGTGCTTGCACCATTGTACCTAAAAAACCATAATTGTAAACAATGGCATCTTGAACCGCACCGCTTGACCAAGCTCCTGGTTTAAATGTATAACCTACAACAATACCTTGCTGACCTTGAGCAGCAACTATGTCTTTCACAATAATTATATTCATATACTTGGTTGGATTCCAAGTAATACCATTGTACAAAAATGAAAACGCACCAGGTTGGTTTCTGTCCCATTCAGTTCTGGCGTCGTATCTACGAATAATACCATTGGTACAATTACCATTTGGGTCTAATTTAGCTAAAACAAATTTTATTTCTGAGTCAATAAATGAAGCATTAAATGGCGGTACTGTTGTATTAGCATCAGCACTTGTTCGGGCGTAGTCATCGTTCATCCATTTTAAGGCTTGTATAATTGTAGCATCGCTCACGTTTTCTGGCCCGCCTTGATGTAAAATATGGAATACAACAGGAACAGTATAAACGGGAGGTGCTAACGATTTATTAGCAGTAATATTTTTTTCAAACTCTTCTTTTTGAGTGTTCAAGATATTCTGAGCAGCTTCGTAGCGTTGTTTTGCCGAAGGGTCGTCTTTAAAGTGCTGATCCATTACATCGTAAGTAATGCAGGGCTGAACCTTTTTGTCTGTTTGTGCATTTAATAAACCACTAGTTAGTAAGCTGGCTAAGCACAAGTATTGTATTTGTTTTTTCATATTTGTTTGTGTTTATTTTATTTATTTTTTGTTGCTCGATTTTTGAATATCAGTATCCATAGCGTTAATTGCCATCATTTCACGCATCGTTTTTTGCATACCTTCAACGCTGCCATCTAAGAATATCACATTACCTTTTCCTTCTTGGGCGAAGTTCTTAACAGCTTCTGTCCACATACTAAACAATATTAAAGATGAGTCCAAATTTGCGTCGTGCATTTCTTTTGCAGCACTTGCCATACCGCGAGCTACTTCTTCTCTAAATAACGCTATTCCTTGCCCTTTAAGTTGCGAGGCTTCTTTCTCTGCCTGAGCTGATATTTTTATGGCGTTTCCTTCGGCTTCTGCAGCTTTGGTTTTTGTAATTAGTAAAGCCTGACCTTCATTTTCTGCGGCAGCTTTTAAATTATTACTAGCTACCACTTTTGCCATACTGCGCATTACTTCTTCGTCAAAAGTAATATCGTTTAGTTGTAAATCTATTAAGTGATAACCCCATTCTTCTAAAGTTTTATCTAATTGATCTTTAACAGCTTCAACAATATCTCTTCTTAAAATTAAAACTTCGGCTTGTTTTTTGGTTGCAACATAAGCTCTAACCGAGCCTTCAACGGAACGCACCAAAGCTTGCATAAAATTTCTGTCATCTACAAACTTAAAGGCAACATTTTTAACCGTTTCTTCATCGCTATTAAAAACAGAATACAACAACATAGCTGTAAAATTAACATTGGCTTGGTCTACCGTAACTGCCTGAAATCCTAATTCGGCACTGCGATTTTGAACCGATATTTTTTTAAAAACACGTTCTATTAAAGGAATCCTGAAGTTTAATCCTGGACGTAAAATTCTTCTAAATTTACCAAAGATGGTTGTTATAGCAACAGTACCTTGCTGAACAGTTACAAAAGACAATAAAAGTAAAAGTAACAGAATTGATAGTAGTACTATTGTTGGACCCATAAAATTTATCTTATATTTGTATAAAGGTACAAAAAATCAAACTTAATTGCAAACAAATACAAAAAATGAATGTTAAATTTTACAGATGGTGTTTTTTATTGTTAATTGTTACTTGGCAGATTTCCTCGGCGCAAAACAAGAGTAACAAAGAAGAGAAAATGGAAAAAGTTAGCACAGATACAATTCCTGAGCATGAAAAATTATTGAAGGCTGCAAACAAGTTTATTGATTCAGCAAAATATAAAGAAGCGCTTCCGCTGCTTAAAAAAGTTGTAAAACTAAAGCCAGATAGTTGGCAGGCATATAACAAGCTGGCTTTGGTTAATATGAAGTTAGAAGATTATAAGGATGCTGAAAAAAATCTTATAAAATCAGAACTTATTTTACCAGCGAATTATGAAACGGTAAAACTTAAAGGTGTAAACTTTTTTTTAAACAATAAATTTAAAGAGAGCAAGGGTGCCTTTGATAGCGCCGTTATGTATGCAAAGGAGGATAAAATTGATGATGCTGAGTTATACATTTACCGAGCCAAATTGATGTTTAAAGGTAAAGCGTATAAAGAGGCCATTAGCTCATGTGATGAGGCAATTTACATCGACCCCAAATGTTTAGATGCTTTTCTGATTAAAGGCGAATGTAAGTTTAACATGAAAGAATACAACTATGCAGTAAGGGAGTTAAACGAAGCAATTAAGCTTATGAAACCTGAAAAACCTGATTACAGTGCTTATAAGTTAAGGGCAAAATCAAAATTCGAATTAAAGGATTTTAAAGGTGCAGTAACAGATTGGTCCGTTTACATTGATGCTTTTCCGAAAGAAGAGGAAGCGTTAGTGGCACGTGGTGCAGCAAAAATTAACATGAACGATAATACCGGCGCTATTGCAGATTTAGATGAAGCAATAAAATTAAATGCAAAAAATGCTGTAAGCTATTGTTACCGTGGTGTTGCAAAAGGCGGTAATAAAGCATACGTTGAAGCCTTAAAAGATTTGGACTATGCTATTAAATTAAAATTTGATTACGGAACAGCTTATGTCAATAGAGCTGCCATAAAAATGGCGAGTAAAGATAAGCAAGGCGCATGCGATGATTTAAAAAAAGCAGATGGTTTAGGAAACGAACTTGCTGTAAAAATGTTTGAACAATACTGCAAGGATAATAGAAATTAGATTTCTCCGAGTACTGTTTGAGATCCTTTTACAACATCACCTATTTTTACATTAAGTTTAGTTCCAATAGGCAAAAATAAATCTACTCGGCTTCCAAATTTTATAAATCCCATTTCGCCACACTGCTCAGCTTTATCGCCTTGTTTGCAATACCAAACAATCCTTCGAGCTAAAGCACCTGCAATCTGTCTGAATAAAATCTCAGTACCTTTTTTGTGTTTTACAACCACGGTTGTGCGCTCGTTATCGGTACTACTTTTAGGTTCCCAAGCAGCTAAAAATTTACCTGGATGGTATTTAAAAAAACTTACTTCGCCTGCAATTGGGTAGCGGTTAATGTGAACATTAATAGGACTCATAAAAATACTTACCTGAAGGCGTTTGTCCTTAAAATACTCTCCTTCATTAGTTTCTTCAATAACAACAACCTTACCATCAGCAGGAGCTATAATTAAATTTTCGCCTTGCGTAAAAGTGCGGGTTGGATTTCTGAAGAACTGCAGAATTGTTATAATTAAGAAGATGCTTAAGGTGTAAGCAAATAGTTTTGCAATAACAAAACCACCAAAAAAATAATGAGCAATAAAACAGATTATTGCGCTAAAAATTAAAACTAAAATTAAACTTGCGTAGCCTTCCTTATGAAACTTCATTATTATAAATTTTGCGCCAAAGATATTATAAATTAATAAATAGCAATTTTAATAATTTATTAGGTTTTAACACAAATTATTAAACAAAATACCTTACTTCGTGTTTCACCCTCGAAACAAAAATTTAATATCATGATATCTAAACTAAAAAGTGCACTAAGTATCGTAATTATTGGCATTATGTCAGCGTTTACAACATCTTCTTCAAAAACTAAATTTGCAGGAACTGAAAAATCGGTTCATGATTTTACTATGAACACTTTAGATGGAAAAGCATTGAGCTTAAAGCAATTTAAAGGAAAAAAAATGCTATTGGTAAATGTTGCTAGTAATTGTGGCTTTACTAAACAATATAAAAGTTTGCAAGCCTTGCATGATAAGTACAAAGATAAATTGGTTATTGTGGGCTTTCCGGCAAATAATTTTGGCGGACAAGAACCTGGCAGTAGTGCAGAAATTAAAGGGTTTTGTACCAAAAATTTTGGTGTTACTTTTCAAATGATGGAAAAAATTAGTGTAGTGGGTAAAGACGCACATCCGCTTTATGTTTTTTTAAGTGATAAAACAGCAAATGGTGTTAGCTCTGATGCCCCAAAATGGAACTTCTGCAAATACCTTATTGATGAAAATGGAAAAATCATTAAATTCTTTTCAAGTGGCGTAGACCCTTTAAGCACAGATATTACATCATTACTTTAAAACAATTACTATGAAAAAAAACATCCTCCTTTTTGCCTTTCTCTTTGTAGTAGGTTCAATGTTTGCACAAATTAATTTTGAGCATGGTACTTGGGCACAGGTGCTCGAAAAATCAAAAAAAGAAAACAAACCAATTTTTGTAGATGCTTACACAACTTGGTGTGGGCCATGTAAAGCAATGGCACGTACGACATTTAAAAACGACACTGTTTCAAAATTTTATAATGAAAAATTTATTAATTATAAGATAGATGCGGAGAAGGGGGAGGGTGTTGCGTTTGCAAATAAGTACGAGGTAAATTGTTACCCAAATTTGTTGATTATTGATTCCAATGGTCAATTGCTTCATCGTGCGGCAGGGTATTTGCAAACGAATGAGTTTATTACTTACGGCGAAAACGGATTAAGTAAAGACAAAAACTTTAACCACTTTCAATCTGAATTTGAAAAAGGCGGACTTAAAAAAGAAAATGTACTTACTTATATGGAATTAATGCGTGGGGCTTGTTTAAATGCTGACTCAAAAGTTTTAGATTATTTAAAAACTGTACCTGAAAATGAACTTATTGACAACATAAACTGGAATGTTTTTTGTGCTGTTGTAAAAGATGCAAATTCGCGCGAGGCCAATTATTTTTATTTGAATTACAAAACCTTTGAGGAAAAGTATTCTAAAGAAACTGTAAGATTGAAGGCCATAGATTTAGGTATGGGCAATTTTCAAAATTATTTTACAAGTAAAAATCCAGATTTTGTAGCTTATGAGAAGGAAAAGTCGAGCTACTTAACAAAAAAACAACCCTATTGCGATGAAATCGTTTTTTTTAGTGATGTAAAGTTGTTCAAAAAGCACAAAGTCTTAAAGTATTACGACATTGTAACACTCAATTGGGAAAAATATCTCAATACAAATCACTCAACTTTAAATTCGTTTGCATGGGATTTTTATGAAGGTGCCACTGATAAAAAGCATTTGCAAGCAGCGGCAAATATGGCGGCAAAGGCCTGTGAGCTAAATCCAAATTATGCTTATTATGATACCTTTGCGGCAGTTCAATATAAATTAAAAAACTATGCCGAGGCAAAAAAATTAGTTGCAAAAGCAATTGATTTCGCAAAACAAGAAGGCCTAGAAGCAACAGAATATCAAGAAACAACTGACTTGGTAAACAAGATTGATAAGGAATTGAAGAAGTAAAGGGATCTTTTTTAAGTAATAAATTTTCTAGTTATTTTAAAGAGCTTAAGTTAGAAAAATAAGATTCAGTCTTGTAATTAAGTTATTGTATCAGAATAATGCATTTAGTTAACTTAATTGAAAAAATTAGCCTACTTGAACCTTTTTACTTTAACGATGTATCAAATAAACGAAACTTATGAAAACCATTTATTTTATCTTGCTAATTGTGCTAAGTTCCTTCTTTTTTACTGGATGTAATAATGAGACTGCCAGCTACTCAATACCTCCTCATATAAACATTTACGGCAAAAAAATAGATACGGTGTATCTTAACTCGTTTTATAAGGATGAAAAAGCTGAGGCGAATGGGTGTAATGAAGTTGTAGTAACAGGTTCAGTAAACACTTCTAAACTTGGCACTTATTATATCAATTATGATTACACTGACCCTGATGGAGATCCTGCTGCAACAGTAACCAGAACTGTTCATGTGGTGCTAACTTATGAAGACTCAACTCAAATTCAAAACGCATATTGTTTGTATAAAAAAATTACTTTTGCTAAAAAGTGGTTCAGTAATGCCAAACAGCTACAAAAAATTGATATAGAACTCAGCTCACAACTTGGTGTATGTTTAAACTACACGTTTGGCAATTCAACTAGCAGTTATAAAGTAATTGATGCTAAAAATAAAACTATTGGTTTAGTATTAACTACAAATTCACTTTATGGCGATAGCTCGTTTCTTTGGACATTTAAGCAGGTTAGCCCTAAAAAAGGGAGTTGGAGTTTAACTAAGCCTCAAATTAATTATCCGATTAACTTAGGAACTTTTGAGCTTACACCAGATTAATTGATTGATAGAGCACGCTTTGCTATAAAAATATTATTGTCTCTTGAGTTAGGTACAACTAAAACAAGAATTATACCTTGCACTACTTCAAATTTACAAAGCATTAAACCTGTAAGATATACCAACCGTTGCTCTGCCCATAAAACTTGTTGAGAGTTCGGCTGTGGCGGCAAATCGTTTCTTGAAATAGTATCTATAACCAAGCGTAATTGGTACTTGCACGTTTAATACCGTTTGTCTGTCTACTAAAAAATAAATATCCTCTGGTGTCATTTTATGTCCCCAACCTACAATACCAAGTCCTAAGCCTAAATACAAATCCCCCTTTTTTTGTTCTTTAAAAAAATGAAAAAGCAGGCGACCTCCAAAGGCATAGGCCTGACTTCTAAATGTTGGGTAATAATAGGCAGGGTCGGGATGGATTTTTTCGCTGGTAACTTGGGCAAATTTAAAGTAAGGTCCAATACTTACCCTATTTCCAAGTCCATAATCCCAATCAATTCCAAAACTTGGAATAACTTTTTTGTTATAGCCGGGTTCATAATTTTTCCAATTATCGCCATAAAACATGCCACCTTGTAAATTGTAAACAGAATTAATACCACCATTAATTGTTATCACGTTATTAAGATCGCCGTTTTGTGCCTTGCAATAAAACGAAGCAATACAAATTAAAAAAGCGCTTGAAATTTTTTTCATAATTAATTTTTAAGGTGTTTACTCTTTTATGAATTTTGTAGTTCCTGTATTTCCGTTTTTATCAGTAAGTTCTAAAAAGTATAAGTCATTCGTTAGGTCTGAAATAGTAACAGATGATGAAGTTGTGTTTAACTCTTTTACCACTTTACCATCTGATGAAGTTATTTTTACCTTAACTTCCTTATCAAATCCAAACCCGTTTAGTTGTATTGTTTGGTTAGCTGGGTTTGGAGCGATGCTTACCATAGATTTATCTTCAAATTTGCTGATATTAACCAACGACCCATTGTATAAATTTTGAATTTCTGTAGTACTTAAAGCCTTTTTGTAATAGTAAACTTCATCTAAATCGCCTTTCCAAAATTGACCAGCTCCTGAGGCAACTCCTACACCTATATAAGATTGCGAAGGTCTGCTATTGTTAGTTAAGCCTGTTATATTAAGCTCTGTGTTGTTGTTTTGAATTGTTCCACCTGTCATACCTAAGCCAGTGTATTTTTGAATGTTTGCTTTTGTACCATCAATGTACATGCTTGCAACGTTTAAAGTTTTGTCAACTACCACAACAACATGGTGCCATTGATTATCATTATAAGTACTTAAACTACTTTGTATAAAAATAGTACCTGGTACACCTGCCGGATAACCTGTGGTTGAGGAAGCAAGCGCAAAAACTATTTTACCATTAGCCGATAAGTAGTTACAGCATAGATAGATGCCAGAGGCGAATCCTTGCATGCCTGTTGTTAATATTGGGTTAATGCCACTTAACGACTCATTTTTAAACCAAGCAGCAATGGATATACTTCCGTTTCCATTATTAAATCCAGAAGTATCGGCTACCTCTATTTTAGAAGATGTGCCATTGTAATTCATTGCAGAAGCAGGATTGTTATTGCGGTCGGCAGTAGCTGTTGCATTTGTAACTGTACCGTTTTTTCCATTTCCACTTGCATCATTTCCGTTTCCGTTTAAAGGGTAATGTGCAACTAAGTTTTGAGCGTTTAAAGCTACTCCTAAACAAATTAGGGAAGATAGTGCTGTCTTTTTTAGTAATTGTGTTTTCATAATTTATTTTTTTTCAAAGATGTGGCCTAATTAAACGAAAACATATAGTACAGATGTACTAGATTGTTTGGTTAGCAAAAGAACTAGTTAATTTGGAAATAGTTAAAAATGAAACGATTGATTTCCTTTGTCTTTAATTTAATTTTAATCTTTAAATATTTAATATATTAGAACCTATATTAAACTATTTTAGTAACCATACAAATGATTCGGTTTTTCATTTTATTTTTTTTCTTCCTTTTATTTAGCATCTCCGCGCAGGAGTCTTTAATTTTGAAAAAGTATAATTTTTTAAAAAACACTCCGCTTAATTTAGAAGCTAAAGGAGATTCAATTTATAATTTGTTAGTAAGTGCCTTATCTAAAAAAGAAACTGGACTTGATTCTTTAAGTAAAGATTTCTTTAGATATAGTGAAAAACAAAATAATAAAACGCTTCTTGCCTACGCAAATTTGTTTCAAGCCAGAATTGATAAAGCGAATGACGATTTAACCTCAGGAATTACAAATGTATTAAAAGGAATAGATTTGCTTGACACACTTAAACAACGAAAAGATCTTTGTTCTGCATATCAATTGCTGGCAGGATTTTATACCAAATCAAACAATTTTCAATTAGCATCTGCCCCAACTCTAAAGGCATTAAAAATTGCTGAAGAACTTAATAATAACACTTTACTTTTTGATTCTTATAACGCTATTGGAATTGGTTATATAATAGAAAAGAAGTTTAAGGATGCCCAGCAGTTTTATAGGAAAGCTTTAAGTGTAGCAGTTAAAAGCAATAATGACCGCCAACTAACCCGTATATACACAAACATTGGAATAGCTTTTCGTAATCAAAAAAAATGGGACAGTGCCTTGTTTTATCACACCAAATCCTTACAACTTGCAAAAAAAACAAACGAAACTTATAATATAGCCTTCGCTTTAAACGATATTGGAGTGGTTTACCTTAATCTTGAGGAATACGACAAAGCGTTAAACTATCTGCTTCAATCAGCCAGTATGAGAGAGGTAGAAGGTGAAAAATACGAATTAGGATTTACCTATAATTTTATTGCTGAATGCTACATAAATATTGCGAAATATAACGAGTGCGAAAATTTTGTTCGTAAAGCAATTCAGATTTCCTACTCAAGCAAAAATGTAAGGCAACGCTACGAGTCATACGAATATATGAGTGTTTTAAATCAGTTGCAAAATCGTTATGACTCAGCGTACTTTTACACGCAAAAGTACACATTTCTTAAAGATTCATTTCAAAGGGCTAGAAATAATTTTTCAACCGATGCTTTAGTTGCTTCATATAAATTTGACGAGAAAGAAAAAGAAATTAGGTTATTAAATGAAACGGCTAAAAATCAACAATTAAAAATTCAAAAACAGCAACTTTATTTAACATCCATTGCAATAGGAATAATTTTAATTGTAATTATTTTAGTTTTGATTATCAGAACTCGGCAACAAAAATCAGCTAAGATTTTATTAGAATCCAAATTAAAGGAAGAAGCCGTTAAGCGAGAAGCAAACCAAAAGTTACAGGCAGAAAAGGAACGCATCTCTCGCGATTTGCACGATAATGTTGGCGGTCAATTATCTTATATTTTGTATTCCATTGATGGAATTGAAGAGAATGATGCTACAAAACGATTAGAGCTAAAAACGAGTATTAATGAATCAGTGCGTGGCGTTATACAAAATTTAAGAGAAACCATTTGGGCAATTAACGATGAAAAACTTACATTAAATGATTTATCTGATAAATTAAAAGTATACGCTAGGGCAATGTTTAAGCACACGTCGGTTAAATTAAACTTTAAAGAAAACATTCAACAAATTGTGTTTTATAATTCCTTAACAGGACTTAACCTTTACCGCATTTGCCAAGAGATTTTAAATAACGCTTTTAAATATTCACAAGCCTCACAAATTTTAATTGAGATTTCTTCAAGTGAAAAAACTACCATTGTGATTTCAGATAACGGTGTAGGATTTGATGCTAGTAATGTAAAGGAAGGTTTTGGGCTAAATAATATTAAAAAAAGTGCACACGAAATAGAAGCTAACGTTAGCGTTGTTGCAAAACCTAACAAAGGCGTAAGTATCACCCTTGTAGTATAATTGTACTATGGTTATTAACTTTATTGTAAAGTAATTTTGATGAAAAAAAAGAATATGACATACGTAGCAATTGTTGATGATAAACAAGCTTTAAGAACTGCACTAAAGGATAGATTAAATAGTTTTTCGAACTATGAAGTATTATTTACTGCTGAAAACGGGAAAGATTTTTTAGATAAAATGGCCGAGTCGCGGAAAGCAATTGAGCCAGATGTGGTGTTGATGGATATTGATATGCCAGTTATGAATGGAATAGAGGCAGTAGCTGAAGGTAAAGTAAGATTTCCTTTATCAAAATACCTTATGCTTACTGTTTTTGATGAAGACGATAAAATATTTAATGCCATAAAAGTAGGTGCAGATGGTTATTTGTTAAAAGACGAACCGGTGGATAAAATTAAAGAAGCAATTATTAATTTATTGAATGAAGAAGGTGCCCCAATGAGTCCCAGCATTGCAAGAAGAGCTTTCAATTTATTAATGAACGCGAAGGTTGATATAGACGCAAAAGCAAGCGATACTCCTATAGAATACAATTTAACTGAGCGCGAAAAAGAAATTCTTTTAAAGTTGATTGATGGCTTGGAGTATAAAGAAATAGCTCAGGAGTTGGACTCAAGCCCAAATACAATTCGTAACCACGTTACAAAAATTTATAAAAAATTACACGTAACCTCAAGAGCGCAAGCCATGAAGTTGTTTAAGAAGTAGTAAATTAGCACCGAAGAAATTCGATTCTAAAATTTATATGGTTAAATTACTGATTACTCTTTGTGTCTTAAATCTTATCAGCTTTGGGCAAACCATAGATAAAAAGATTGTTAAAACAACCATAAGGTACTCTTTGATTGATAGTAATAAAAGAGTATTTGATGGTATTACCTACTACTTCCCCAACGGAAAACCTAAAAGAAAAATAGAATTATTTATAAATGGAGATACTGCTGTTAAAGCTAATTATACCGAAATTAATGATAGTGTTTACAAGGAAGATTATTGGTCGAATACTACAGTGCTATACATTACTACAAATACAAACTTTTACAAAACAGGGAGTACTTTATTAAAACGAATTAAAGCTAAAGACAATAATAATATATTTTTTACGTATGATAAGAATAATAATTTAATAAGGAAGAGCGTTAACGACGAATTGAACGACCCCTACGATTATTATGATTATTGTTACAATGTCGATAATTTATTAATCAGTGAAACGGATTATTATATCTTGGTGAGTTACAGTTCTAAACCAAGAGTTAAATTAGATACAAGTGCACACAACCTTTACACTTATACCTTTTTTAGTAACGGAAAAGTAAAATCACGATTAAAAACTCAAGTTCAAGAAAGACAGGATTATAGAGATTATTATAAAAATAAATTAGGGAAAACAGAATCAATAATTAAAGTTAAACACTTTCCAATAAATAGAAAAAGAGAATTATTAATATATAACGAAGCTGGAGAAATCATAAAACAAACAATATATAGTAAGAATGGGCAAATATTTTCTAACCAAAGTTTTGAATACGAATATTATTAACGGTTTCTAAAACGAAAAATCATCTTCGCCCTCTTTATCAAAGCCCAAGTTTATTTTAGAAATTCGAATAAAGTAGTTTCTATATGGTCCAATTAAGTACCCTATAAAAAATAATAGCATTCCACTATAAACCATAAAATTATATTTCAGGAGCAATAACAAGGCTAAGGCACTAATTCCAAAATAAATTGGCGTTAAAATTTTATCTCTTTTCGAAAATAAGCGCCTATAAAATAGAGCAGCTGCAATAATACTTAGATGCAGCAAGCCCCAAAAAATAGAGTGTGAAAGGTTACTTCTAAAAACTAAATCGGCTATAAAAGCGCATGTAACTATAAAAACGTTAGCATAAATTGTTGCGAGTATAGCTTTTCTGCCAATGAACATGGTTTCGCGAATAGTTTTTTGCATACGCCAAACTAAAAAAGTAGACATAAAGCCACGTATGAAAAGATAAAATATAAAAAAGGTAGTTACATAATTTGCGGTTGTTGCCCACACTTGGTTTAGGTTGGTGCATAAAACAATTAGCTGAATCAAGGTTGCAATACAGCCAATTATTATGGTTAGTTTTTGTAGAAATTTTATAACAGTTGGTCTAAAAAATAATCCCGATACAAATCCATGATGCGCCATAAGGTAGGTGTAGCGTATGTTTACATCATCAGGTCTATTTATCAAACAAAACTGCATGGCATCACGGCTTTTTTCATACTCGCAAAAATCGTAATAAATGTAAGCCCTAAGCATGTGTATGCGCGAACTGCCTGGGTCTTGTCTTAGCGCTTCCTCAATACCTTCACGGGCTTCTTCTATAAATCCTAACTGACATTTGCAATAAGCAATTTCAGCATGCACTATAGGATTATCTGCATCCAGTTCTAAAGCTTCATCAAAATAAACAAGCGCTTTTTCAAACTGCCGCTCTTGCGAGAGTAACTCCCCTGCAAATTCTCGGTACCTAATATTGTTTGGACGCAGCTCAATAGCTTTTTTAATCAATTCTAACGAACGCTCTGCGTTTTTATGTGAATTGGTGGCATTGGCGTGCGATACCATAAAATAATAAAAGCCGTTATCTGGCTCCATTGCCAGCGCTCGTTCCATGATAACAAAGCCAGAAGAATCGTCCATTTTGCAATATGAGAGTCCATTAAACATTAAGGCGTAAGAAAACTCAGGATCACTTGCCAACAACTCCGCAGTGTATTTGCGTAAATCGAGATAACGGCCTTGGTTCGCCAGTTGTTCAATCCGCTTCTTTTTTGCTTGGTAGCTTAGTTCGCTATTATCGTTCATGATTTTTGACTTTATTTATCTGTAAGAATTACAATTAGCTGGCAATACTAATTTAAATATACAAAAGTTTTACTCATACTTTATAGATTCTGCTGGTAAGTTTTATATGAAGGGATTCTGAAATGAATTTACATTGTTTTTACTACTACTTTTTGCTATATTAATTTTAATAAAAAAAATAGTATCTTTACTTAAATGTCTATTAAATATGAATTACAAAGTATCATTTCAGGAAATGGAGAAGTTAGGCATGGAAAAACTATCCAAACAATTATCAATTACCTTAGAGGAAAAAAGACGTCAATTTCGGGATTTGAAGAAGCGAAGTTCAATAAAGAGCAAGAAACAAAGATCCTGATTGATTTTATAAATTCTAATTCTCTTTGGTTTAAAAATTTAGGTGAGTCTAAATACATAGGAGAAGGAGCGGAACAAAGAATCTATGAATTTATCGATCCAATATTTGTTCTGTAGTTAAATGATTCTATATTTTATGAATTTTGGAAGGATTATTTTAAGAGTCTTTTATTACATAACTATTTTTTTCCTCAATTGGCCTATGAATTTATGGGTTTTTATAAATCAGATAAATTATATGCAACTGTAAAACAACCTTACGTTAAATCTACAGAAACTACTAATCTTGATAATGTTAAAGAATTTTTATCAGCTAATGGTTTTATAAATAAAAAAGACAACGATTACTTTCACCCTGATATTGGAATAATTTTAGAGGATTTACATGACGAGAATGTATTAACTGAAGAGGGCACTCTACAATTTATTGATACTGTATTTTATTTAATGCCATCATTTTATAACAACGACTTATAATTTTTATCTGATTCTTAAAAACACCGATGTTATAAGAAGGATTGATTTTTTTTAGTAAAGATTTATTTCTAAAAATAAAATTCACATTACTTCATAATTTTTAAATACGCTAATATATCGTCGTAAACACCAGAGTTGTTAGAGTAAACGGCGTAATTCTTAGCTGTCATAAACCATTCTACAGTGCTAGGTTTAATGGTGCGGGCAGCCTTTATCAAGTCGTTTGTGTTAATGGGGAAAATTTCACCTTTTTCCATAGCTTCACGTAATTTTTCTTCTACGGCTGTATCAACAACTGCTTTAATATCAGCACCAGAAAAATCTTTCATATAAGGTACAATTTTTACAACATCAATATCAGTAGTCGGTTTTCCTCTTAAATGAAGTCGGATAATTTCTGCTTTCGCCTCATCGTCTGGTGGTGGCACAAATACAATTTTATCAAAGCGCCCTGGCCTTCTAAATGCAGCATCTAAATACCAAGGTACATTGGTGGCTCCCATAACTAGTATACCTTCGTTGTTAGCACTCACGCCATCCATTTCAGATAAGAACTGATTTATAACATGCCTTCCCGCCGAGCTTTTCATATCACTTCTGCTCGCACCCAACGCATCTACTTCGTCAAAAAAAAGTACGCAGGGTTTGTGTTTACGGGCAGTTTCAAAAAGTTCGTGTAAATTTTTTTCACTTTGCCCAATGTACATGTTCATTATATCATTAATGCCTACCGAAATAAATTTAGATTTTATTTGCCCGGCTGTAGCCCTCGCTAAATAAGTCTTTCCGCAACCTGGGGGGCCGTATAATAAGACACCACCTCCTGCTTTTTTTCCATAGGCATCAAACAATTTTTTATTTTCTTGGGGTAAAATTATTTTAATTCGAATATCGTCTTTCACTTTTTTCATACCACCCACATCGCTAAAATCCATGTCGGGTTTTTCCATTAAACCAAATTTATCTTTGCTGTGCTCTAATTCTGATTCTTTTTCTGTGCTTGATGAATTCTCTGTTTCAGCCTGACTCACCCTCACAATTTTTTCAAGTTCATCTACCTCAATTGAATCATCAATTGATTTGGCTTTCATGTAAAATCGTGCGGCTTTTTCTAGTTCATTATCTTTAAGCAAAGCCTTCGCGTATAAAACCAAGGCATCAACATCCTCTTTTGCATTTACTAATTCTTCAGCAATTAAAAGTGCTGCACCATAGCTACCACGGTTAAAATAAGCCTGAGCTAATAAAAATTTGCTTTTAAAGTTATGAGGGTCAATCTCAAGATTACCTTGCAAAATACGTTCAGCTTCATCTCCTAAGCTTTTTTCTATCAGAGCTTCAGCAAGCATAATTCTTAGGGGGATATTTGTTGGAGAAAGCGCCACGGCTTCCTTAAGATTGTTAATATGTTCAGTATTCATGTGCTAAAATAAACAAGAAAATTAATTTATTTAGTTGGTAATTCAAAATAGTAAAAATTACAATTTTAATTTTTTACCACTTATACAAAAACCAATACCACTTATTTGGCTCCATTATGCTTTTTAACTTTTTATGGTTAAATTTGTTTTACAAGTAATGCGTTATTTTTTAGCAATTATATTTCTTTTGGCAGTAAAGCTCAGTGTCGGGCAAGGCGGGCAAAATGTTATTAAACGGTTAAACAGCACAGGCTCCGATTGGGGTAAAAAAATACATTACGATGCTACTGATAATACATTGATTTCACTTGTAGTTCAAAATTTGTTCATTGGTAGTTCTAAGTATTTCCTTGTGAAATTAGATACCTGTTTAAATGTAATTTGGAAAAAAGATATTTCAAATTATAGCGGTCAGGCTATTTTTACAAATCTTTCTATTTATAATGGGGTTTATTCAGTTTATACGTCAATAAAAAACGGTACAAATTTTAATAGCCTAGTTGTGGTTAATTTTAATCAGAGTGGTAACATCACAACCACATCGCAAAGTATTTATACCAGTACAATCAATATTAATTCTGGAATTGCTGGCGTTAAAAGATTAGCAAACGGCGAACATGTATTAACTGGAGTATCAAGTAAAAATGGTTCGCAAGACGGTGTATGGATTTTAAAACTTGATGTTAATTTTAACGTGCTTTGGAGTAAAATAAATCACCTGAATCCTTCAAACTCCCGGCAATACGGTGTTGCAGTAGATTGTAATGCAAATGACGAATGTTTTTTTACAGGGTGGGCCAGCGGTACAAACTCACCCGCGAATGACGATTTTTATGTAATTAAAACAGATGCGAATGGTACAATTTTATGGGCAAAAAATTATGGCGCTACTTTACCTGAGTATAGTAGGGCCTGTATGACAACCCCTGATGGCGGCGTTATTGTTGCAGGGCATCAAGGGGTTTCTGCATCAAGTACAAATAATAACAACTGTATGATAAAATTGGATGCCAATGGAAATATTGTTTGGAGCAAGTTATATTCTGGCTTCGATTTTCACGATGAGTGTATGTTAACTTTACCTAATGGCAATATTTTAGGTTATGGTTGTATTGAGATTCAAGCTAATAATTATAAATCGTCTATTGCTGAGTTCAACCCAATTACAGGAAATATTATACAAAATAAAGTTGTTAATTATGGAACAACGGTAAGTGGTTTTTCAGGAGCCACCATATTTAATAATAAACTGTTTACTGTAGGTATTGGTGGCTCAAATTGGTCTAGCACCATGAAAACATTCTATACAAAATCTACACTCAGTGATTTATTCACATTGAATTCGTGTTCTGTTACAGCACCTGCCATAACAGTTACCAATTATACTTGTACTATTAAAGATGCAAATTATTTTTCAAGCGACTACCACACTTTACCACCACCAGTAGTTACCTCCACTTTATCCAACCAAACCAACACGTTGGTATGTGGTAATGCAATAAACACCCAATTCAACCTCCCCACTAGCTTGTGTTTAAATAAATGTATTAGCTTACGCGATTCTTCATTAACTAATCCACTTAGTTGGAATTGGACTATTATTGGCCCAGGGGGCTTTACCACTTACCAAACGCCCACTGTAAATTCAGTTTGTTTTAATACAGCTGGGGTGTATCAAATAAAATTAAAAACATCAAATTGCATTAGTGTAGATTCAGTAATAAAAACACTATTTGTAATTGGTCCTGCTATGGTGCCTGTTGTAACCAGTAGCCCCAGTTGTGTAACAGGTAGTTTAAGTATTACAGCCCCAGTAGCTTTAACCTATACGTGGGTAGGGCCAAACAATTATGAAGCTAACACACAATCTGTTTTTTTAAACCCACTAGAGTTTAATATGAGCGGCGTATATTCAGTTACTACCACTT
>JAAFIQ010000031.1 GCA_013298715.1 Bacteroidota bacterium
CAACTAAACTTAATTATCGCTTAATCTTAATTCATTATTTCAATACTCTTAGAACGTTTCCCCGTTTTTGGGAGGGCAAAAGTATATACTTTTTTCCTATAATCCAAATTTATTTTAAAGTTTTTTTATTTTATTTCCTTCACCAATCAACTTTTTTAAAACTTACCTCAAAAATCGGGGTGCAAAATTACTCACTTTTCTACTAATGCGCAAGTATTATTTTAGTTTTATTTCAAAAAAAACAAAAAGTGTTGATAGTCAATTAAATAAAATTAATTTTTAATAATTTTTGTTGTTGTAATTTGATTATTTTGACCAATAATTCGCAATAAATAAATGCCTTTTTCTAAATTTTGAATGGATAATTTGGCTTTATTATCTTCAAAATTAATTTGATTATTTATTACTCTTCCGTCAATTGTTAACAGATCAGAAGCCTTGATATTAGAAGATTGCGCTTGTATAGTTACATAATCATTAGCAGGATTAGGATATACTTGTAAATTTAATAAGCTATTGTAATTAGCAATTTTAGTGGTATTGCATAACAAAGAGCCTTGTAATTTTTTAGAAAAAATAACTGAAGAACCATTTACAGAGTCCATAAACATTGTTGCCGCGTTGCAATTTTCTTTTAGCGTAGCATCTAAAAATGGATTTAAAAAATTCATATACATTTTTAGTGCCAATGTATTGCTAACAGTACTTCCGCATAAACTAATGTTTTGCCCTAAAACACAATTCGTATTGCCTCCGTTACCAAAATCGCAGTGGGTAAGGTTTTTAATATTTAGTGCGTACTTTTTTGTAGAAGCTGTGCTATCCCACATTACAGACTGGTTTGTGGCGTATCCTGCGACACAATCTGCCTGACCGCCAATAATGAGTGTAGGAACTGTTACTGTTTTTGCGGCTTGCGAAGAACGAGGATTTGTTTGAGCGGCCGCAAAATTAAACAAACTTGTTAATGTAGAATTATTGCTTGCCCCTAAAAATGAAGAGCCGCCTCCCATTGAATGACCGCCAATAGCAAGCTTTTGAGAAACCTTGCCAACAAAAATTGGAGCAAGTGTGTTGGTATTATTTAATTGCAACATTTTATTTCCAACAAGAGCTAAATCTTTCCCAAAATCGCCGTGATTGGGACTTGCACTGCCTTCTGTACGGGGCATTACAACTATGTAACCTCGCTTGCTGAGTATTGAATAAATATTATCGTAACTATTCCAATCCATAACAAAGCCATGCCCAATAACTACAACAGGAAAAGTACCAGTAGCAACAGCGACATTAGAACCTGCTGCTGTTGCAGGATAGTAAACTTCTGATTGAATTTGACGACCAGCACCACCACCACTGCCGAAACCACCAGTTCTAGTAGCATCGTTAAAAGTTATTGTAAGTGTACCTGTTTGAAATTGCGCATTTGAAAAAAATGCAATAAGTGTAAATAATGTAAATAGTAGTTTTTTCATAATGATGTTTTTTTAAATTTACATTAATGCACTGAGTAATTATTAGGTTTATGTTTTGTGGTGAAATAGAATTATTAAATCGGTTTAAGTGTTATTTATTTAGGATAGATAAATTATAAGTCTGTTAATTTTCTCTACAAATTTTTCAAATAGGAAAAAACCGTTTGTGAAAAAGAATCACTAATTGGAATCTCTATTCCGTTCATAAAAATAAAATGGTTGTCGTAACGCTTCACTTTATTCATATTTACAATATATGACTTATGTGTTTGAATAAATGTTTCAGGTAGCTTTTCTATTGCCTGTTGTATGGTTTCACGCCCAATTATTTTTTCGTTTTCGCAATAATAAGTCATGTAGTTTCCGTCTTTTTCTAGATATACTAACGTATCAATTTTAATTCTAAAAATTTCAAATCCACTTTTTATAGAAATCCAATTTGATGGTGTTTCTTTTTTTGGAACTTTTTTAGTTAATACTTTACTTACAGCTTTTGTGAACCTATCTAAATTTATGGGTTTTAGGAGATATCTACTGCTTCAACTTCGTAACTCTCAACAGCAAATTCAGAATACGCCGTTGTGAAAATTATTTGAACAGATTTTGGAATCATTTTTGATAAAGAAATGCCAGAAATATGCGGCATATTAATATCTAAAAAAATAAGATCAACTGGTTCGTTAGATATATACTCAAATGCCTTTAACCCGTTTCTAAAAGTTGCCACCAATTCAATTGTATTAAAATGTTGCAAATAATTTTTTAATAAATCAATTGCTTTTGGCTCATCATCTACAATTATTGCTCTCATTGGGTTTGAATGGTTAATAATACATTAAAATTTTCGTTATGCTCAACTTGTAATTTGTGTTTGTTTGGGTAAATTAATTGTAATCGTTTGCGAGTGTTTTCGATGCCTGTTTTATTGCCTGTTAAGTTAAACATCATTACTTTGTTTTTCATTTCAAAAGTAATTTTGTTTTGAGTTTTTAAATCGAAATAAATATCAATTACACTTGTTTGTTCTGGTTCTGTTCCATATTTAAAGGCATTTTCAACAAATGTAATAAACAAACCAGGTTCTATTTTTTGGTCAATAAAATCTCCTTCTATTTTAAGATTCACAACAGCTTCATTCTCATTAAAACGTAAATTCTGTAACTCAATATAATTCTCTAAAAAAGTAATTTCTTTTCCTAAACTTACTTTTTCTAACTGGGTTTCTTCTATTACATAACGTGATAATTGCGAAAGTTTTTCAAAAGAATTTACCAACTTAGGGTTTTCACCTGGTTTTACCATTGCCAATAAATTATTTAATACATTAAATAAAAAATGTGGTTGTAATTGGTTACGCAATAAAGTCAATTCTGTTTGTTTTTTATCAAGTTGCAGTTGTTGCTCTATTTCATGATTTAATAACAACAACTTAGTAATACTGTATGCAATTGAAACAGAAAAATAAAATGTAAATATGCCTAAAGAAACCGCTATTGGCAGGGATGGATGAATAGAACCAAAATTAAAAACCGTTATTAAATACGCGAACAAACAACCAACTGAAAACACGATTAGTGTAATAGAATAATTTGCTTTTTGAATTCATTGTTTCGTAAAACCAGCCAAATTGTTATATAAAACACCACAGCGCTTATTATTGCACAACTAATAATCTGTATACTTAGTCCAATACAACGAACAATATTAACTGTTTCAACGCCGTTAATAATTCTAATTTGGCGCATTTGAATAGAAAAACTATTTAGTAGCAACCATGAAGTAGCTATCCAAAAAACAAGATGCAAACAAATAAGTATTAATTTATTCTTCATAGCATAGAAATACAAATCAAATTCTTTACTACACTATTGATGTTACATAACTGCTCATTCGTGTTACGAAACTTATAAAAACCACATGTAACTTTCTTTCTCACTTTTGTAACTTACTTAAATAGATTGGTAACATTGATTTAGCATCAAACTATTTAACATCTACTTTTGAAAAAAATAAAAAGTATGATGAAGAAAATTTCAATGTTAATAAACGCCACAGCCATGTTTTTAACCTTTTATGGCAATGCACAAAGTAATACACTTAGCGAAAAACAAATAGCAAACATTAATCAACTTGTAGAGGATTTAGCAAAAAAAGATGAATTTTCAGGCACATTGCTTATTGCAAAAGGCGATAAAATCTTGTATCAAAAAGCTGTAGGCTATTCTAACAAAGAGAAAAAAAGCAAAAATACAATTGATACTAAATTTAATATTGGCTCCATGAATAAAATGTTTACAAGTGTTGCAATTGCGCAATTGGTAGAAAAAAATAAACTAAATTATTATGATAAACTTATAACGCATTTACCAAATTTACCTGAAAAAATATTTGGTGAAGTAACCATTGAGCAGCTCCTAACCAACTCTGCTGGCACTGGTGATTTTTTTATCTTTCCTAAATTTGAAGAAATTGCTGACACAGCAAAAACCATTACAAGCTACGTAAATATAGGAATTGATGTGCCATTATTATTTAAACCTGGAGTAAAAGTAAAATACAGTAATTATGGTTTTATTTTATTGGGAGCAGTTATTGAGAAACTATATGGAAATAGTTATTTCGATTATGTGAAACAAAACATCTTTCATGTAGCTAACATGACTAACACTGATAGTTACGAACGAGATAAAGAACACGAAAATTTAGCCTTAGGTTATATGAGTCCGCCGCTATTACCAGGTGAAGCTCCTAAACCAATACACGAAAAAATAAAAAGAGAAGTAAACACTAAAGAATTAGAGGTAAAAGGTAACTCTGCTGGTGGCGGCTATTCTACAGTAATAGATTTTCACAAATTTTCATTGGCATTATTAAATGGCAAACTACTATCAACTAAAACATTGGAAACTATTACAAAAGGTAAAGTAATCTTGTTGCCCGCCATTAAAGAAAGAAATTTACCAGAAGTAAAGTATGCTTATGGATTTGGGGAAGTATTTAAGAACACTATTAGAATTATTGGGCATACTGGAGGCGCCCCCGGAGTAGATGGGCAGTTAGAAATATATCCTGATTTAGGATACACAGTAGTTGCTTTATCTAATTATGATAGAGCTACAATACCTATTATGCGATTTATTCAAGATTCATTAACCAAAACAATAAATAACTAAACAAATGAAAAAGAACCTAATTTTAATTACTGGCTTATTAGCAATTAATACAATTTTTGCACAAAAAAAACTTCGTTACGAAATTCCATTTACTATGGATAGAAACTTAATTCTTATTAATGCTGAGATTTCGCAACACGGTAAACAAAGATTTATTTTTGATACCGGCACCGAAAGTATTATGTTATCAAACACGCTAACAAAAACTATAAATTTTTAGGGATAGATACAATGATAACGCCAAATGGAGAATTTGCAGGTGTGAATGAAAAAGTAACTATTCCTGAGGTAAAAATTGCGGGGCTTACACTTTCAAATAAAATTGCAACTAAATTTCCAAATCAAATGATTTTCTCGAAACAAGCCGTTGGAATTATAGGCATGCAAACCTTTGTTGGATACATGATTACAATTGATTATAAAAACAGTAAGCTGATTTTAGAAGAAGGAAGTTTAGCAAATGTGCCAAGTGTAATTCCGATTAAATTGGACCACATATTAGAAGCAAAAGTAAAACTAAATAATAAAGAAGTGTTAGCGCATTTTGATTGCGGAGGCGTTGACTATGTCTCAATTCCAAAGGGTTGGGATACGATTTATAAATTAAAAAAAGAACCCCTTTTAACAAACAAAGGCAGAACACCAATGGGCGATTTTGATGTTTATAAAACTACTTTAGATGGAAATATTGAAATAGGAACTTACATACTAACTAACCCAGATATTAGCTTAGTTACAGGCGATTTTTTTTGGGCGATAAATTTTGGATACAATTTTTTCAAACAACATTTAATAACTATTGACACCAAAGATAAATTAATGTTGATTAAAAAGTAATTTTTGTTGGTATTATTACTAGAATGTCGTTATGTTTCTAATTAGTTATAATTTATTAAACTAAAAACGTAATTTAGATTTTAATTATTGCTTTAACCAAACATTATGAGACAGTTCATTACATTTTGCATTTTGATTGTAAGCCAAATTAGTTTTGCTCAAACAAACAAATCGCTAATTCCGTTTAAACTCACCTCTGCCAACAACATTGTAATAAAAGCAATAATAAATAAAATTGATACCGTTCAATTAATGTTGCACACTGCAGCAGATGATGTAACTTTAACCGAAGAGGCAACAAAAAAATTAAAGAGTCTTTCCTTTGATAAAAAAACTGATGTCGTTAAAAGCTGGGGAGGTCAATCTGCAGAGGCACGACAAAGCGAAAACAACTTGGTTGAAGTTGGGGATTTGAAATTTGATAGTTTAACAATAACAGAAAATAAAAACTCAGGACCGTTTACTGACGGCAAATTTGGCTTAGATCTTTTAAAAAACAAAGTAGTAGAAATTAATTTTGAGAAAAAAGTTATAATTGTTTCCGAAAAATTACCTAAACATATAAAAAAATACAAAAAACAAAACATTGAATACGATTTCGGTTTTTTGTTTTTAGATGCTGTATGCGAGATAGAGAAAGGCATTCTATTAAAAAACAAGTATTTAATACACTCTGGTTATTCTGGCACTATTTTGCTAGACGATAAATTTACTAGTGATAACCATCTCAACGAAAAGTTAAAAGTAATAGATGAAAAAGAATTAAAAGATTCGTATGGAAATGTATTAAAAACAAAAAAAGCTATAATGCCAAATTTTAAAATAGGTAATTCCATTTTGCCCGATATACCTGTAGGGTTTTTTACTGGAGCTATAGGTAATCAAAAAATGAGCATTATTGGTGGCGATATTTTAAAAAGATTTAATTGGGTGATAGATGCAAAACGTGAATTTATTTATTTGAAGCCGAATAACTATTTTAAGGAAAAACATATGGCATAAATTCTAATTACAAATCACGATAATTTAGCAGAACAACAACTCAAAATTCTTAAATGCTAATTCAACTTTATTCAATAACTTTGAAAAATAGCAATCACTTATAAATACAACACTTTAGTTTTTATAAAAAACATAAAACATTATGTTCTATCTTTTTGTTTTCTGTTGCTATCAATTATTTGTACTGCCCAAAAGGATTCACTTAAGAACAGAAAAATAATTTTAATTTCATCCTCGGCAGCACTCACAACTGGCTCACTTATCTATTTAAAATACGCTTGGTACAACCAATACAATACTGGTAAGTTTCATTTTTTTAATGATAATAAAGAATGGTTACAAATGGATAAAGTTGGGCACACATACACCAACTACCAAATTACACGTTTATTAATTGGCGCTTTTGATTGGGCGGGTTATTCAAAAAAAAATAAACATATACTGGCTGCTAGCATTGGCTTTGGTTACCAAACTGTTATCGAAATTTTTGATGGCTACAGCCGTGGTTGGGGATTTAGTTGGGGCGATTTTGGCACCAACGCTGCTGGCTGCGTGTTAGCAACTTCACAATCGTATTATTTAAACAAACAAATTTTTCAATTAAAATATTCTTACTCGCAAAGTGGTTTGGCAAAGTATAATCCTAATTTGTTAGGGGAAAATTTTTACACACAAATTTTAAAAGATTATAATGGGCAAACATATTGGCTAAGTTTTCACCCAACTTTTTTTCTAAAAAACGAAACTAAAATTCCTAAATGGTTAAATGTATCTATTGGCTACAGCGCTTATGGTATGTTAGGTGGAAGGTATAATAATTTTGTGGTGCAAGATGAAAATGGTACTGTTTTAAAATTTGATAGAGAAAGAAGATTTTACTTAAGTTTGGATTTGGATTTAACCCAAGTAAAAACTAAAAGTAGAGCGCTTAAAAAAATATTTTCAGTTATTAACATACTAAAATTCCCTGCCCCTGCCCTACAATTCAGCAATAAAGGAATAAGAGTTTATGGCTTTTACTACTAAACCTGTTAACAAATTATTTTTAAAATATAAACTTTAAACTATAATTTAGAATTTAATTAGCTAAGCGTATGTCGTTATCAGAAAAAGAAGAAACAAAAAAATTATACCACTCTATATCTGAAGTTAGTGAAATGTACGACATACCTGCCAGTACAATAAGGTATTGGGAAAAGGAATTTGATTTTTTAAAGCCCAACAAAAACCAAAAAGGCAACCGAGTTTTTACAGAAAAAGATTTAGAAAACATTGCTATTTTAGTTGATTTAGTAAAGCTGAAAGGCTACACCATTGCTGGCGCCAAAGAACAAATAAAAAATCAAAAAACTGCAAAACTTAAATTACCTGATAATGCAGAAAATAAAACCCAAGAAGTTATTGCAAAATTGCAAGAGATAAGAACTAAGCTCATTAATTTAAGTGAGCAATTGGATAGCGATGATGATAACTAATTTTTAGTTTTTTAATTTTTTCGGTTAGTTAAAATTGGATTTACATATGGCCTTTTTAAATTTTAATGCTATTTTCAACCACAATAAGAAAGTAGAATTCTATTTTATCAACGTACTAACAATCTTATAGCTGATAATTCTCAAAATAAAGTCTTACAGGCTCTGATACAGGGACAGTTTGGCTTTTTTTACAAGAAATTTCTTAAGAAATTATAACACTTGTTTTATCACTCACCACTCTTTTTTACAACGGCTCCTTAGGATTAAATTTACGTTACAAAAATTTTACTTATTACATAAGAACAAAAACTTTATTAATTTAGTCACATAATTTATTTTTAATGCAAAAATTTATCCTTTCAATTTTTATTGTATGTTCTCTTTTTTCTTGCCAAGAAAATAAAAATAAAAATTATAACCTGCAAAGTATAAAATCAGTGCCTGCAAAAGGTTATGTTGTGCCTAAAGATAGTATGAGGTTGCCCAAAATTTTATACCTTAACAAAACTAAATTAAATAAAATTGCCGCAGGTAAGCCAAGTGTAGTTATTATAAATAACAATGCGAAACCTATTGGCCAGCCAAAAGTTGTTATGGTAGGTAAACCAATAATTGCTATTCCTGGGCAAGACTCTTTTTCGCTCCCAAAAACTGTTCCTGCAATTGGTGTTACTAAATTAGCAGGTATACCTGAAATGATCTTGGTAAAAGATATGGCTAACAAAGACCAAAATCCGCATAACTTTAGCACATTTGGTAAACTACAAGGTCTAAAACATGGTAATGTAACTTGTATATTGGAAGATAAAACTGGCAATCTTTGGTTTGGTACTTATGGAGGTGGCATATCAAAATATGATGGAAAATATTTTAGTACTTATAGCAGTGCAGATAACATTGCTAATAACACTATTATGTGTGCTTTACAAGATAAAAAGGGTAATATTTGGTTTGGCACATTTACAGGGGTAAGCAAGTTTGATGGAAAATATTTTACAAATTATAGTGATAAAGATGGTCTGGTACACAACACAGTTATTGCCATGACTGAAGACAAAAATGGAAACATTTGGTTTGGTACAGATGGAGGAGGCGTATCGAAATTTGATGGAAAATCATTTACAAATTTTACCGAGAAAGAAGGGCTAATAAACAATACCGTGCAAAGCATTTTAGAAGACAAAGAAGGAAATGTTTGGTTTGGCACGGATGGCGGCCTTAGTAGATATAATGGCAATTGCGTTGATGACATAATCAATAGAACAAATTTATATCAACACACGCCACAAGAACTAAAAAAAAACAAAAAAGACTTTGTTAAATCATTTAGCTCCTATACCGATAAAGAAGGACTTGCCAATAATCACATAACATGTATTTTAGAAGATAAATTAGGGAATATTTGGTTTGGCACGGATGGAGCTGGCATAACTAAGTACGATAAAAAATTCTTTAACACCTTTACTGATAAAGAAGGCTTTGCAAGTAACAGCGTTAAAAGTATTTTACAAGATAAAAAAGGAAACATTTGGTTTGGAACAAATGGCCGAGGTTTGTGCAAATACGATGGAAAATATTTTAGCACTTTTGGAGATAAAGAAGGGTTAGTAAATAATACAGTACCATGTATGTTAGAAGATAAGCGAGGAAACCTTTGGGTAGGTTCAGCAGGAGGCGGCGTATCAAAATATGATGGGAACTATTTTAGCTCGTTAACCGATAAAGAAGGTCTAGCATCTATCAACATAAGAAGTTTATTGCAAGACAAAAAAGGCAATATATGGTTTGGGATGAGTGACGGAGGTGTATCCAAACTAGATGGTGTTTCACTTAGTACATTTTCTACAAAAGAAGGGCTTGCGCATAATACTGTAATGAGTATATTAGAAGATAAGTTAGGTAACTTTTGGTTCGGTACATATGGTGGTGGGGTATCTATGTATAATGGTAAATCCTTTTTAACTTTTACTGACAAAGATGGTCTTCCTAATAATACAATTCGTTCAATCAAAGAAGACTCGAAAGGGAACCTATGGTTTGGTACAGATGCCGGCTCGTGTAAATTCAACGGTAAATCTTTTATCACTTATGGCAAGAATGAAGGTTTATCAAGCAATATAATAAGAAACATTTTAGAAGATAAAAGTGGTAACATTTGGTTTGGTACAGATGGTGGAGTAACTAAATATAATGGAAAAACTTTTATTACATTCAACGAGAATAATGGCCTAGCAAAGAATACCATAATGAGTATGTTAGAAGATAACAGCGGGAACATTTGGTTTGGAACATATGATGGTGGCGTAACAATGTATGATGGCAACTATTTAACTTCATTTAGCGACAAAGACGGGCTTGCGAACAATTTTGTTTTATCAATGATACAAGACAAAAATGGAAACATTTGGTTTGGCACACGTTTTGGGCTTAGCAAGTTAGCAGCCAACAATTTAACTAAAATAGTTCAAAAAATTAAATCCAACAATTTAACTGAACAGGATGTGATATTTAAAAATTACACTTTCAATGATGGATTTTTAGGAATTGGTGTAAATGTAGGTAAAACAATGGTAGAAGCTGAAAATGGTAGCATTTGGATTGGAACTAATGATAGGTTAACAATAATGCACCAAAACAATATGTACGACGACACAGTTGCCCCAAACATTCAAATAACCAATGTAAATTTATATAGCGAAAATATTAATTGGTCAAAGCTTTCTAATAAATCTTCTAAGTTGCGGTTAACTGCCTTAGACACTAGCTTTGTGTTAGGAAATAGTGTACGTATTAGTAATTTTAAATTTGATGATTTAACTCTTGGTTACTATTTGCCCGAAAACTTAAGCCTTGCTTATAATAATAATTATTTATCATTTAATTTTATTGGCATCACCATGCACCAACCAAAAAATGTAAAATACCAATACCTATTAGAAGGACTTGATGAAAATTGGAGTGCTTTAACCAATAAAAACGAGGCTAATTACGGCAACTTACCTTCTGGTAGCTATATTTTTAAAGTAAAAGCAATGAATAGTCAGAGATATTGGAGTAAGCCTTTTGAGTATAAATTTGAAATTCGTCCGCCTTTTTGGCAAACTCTGTGGTTCCGTGTATTGATTGTTTTAGTAATTATTGGTAGCATTTGGTACTATATAAAAAGTCGAGAAAAAAAATTAAAACAACGCCAAAGTGAATTAGAACAAAAAATTGAAATAGCTATTGAAGATATTCGCGAACAGAAGCACCTTGTAGAAGAAAAACATAAAGAAATTACTGACTCTATAAACTATGCTGAGAGGATACAACGGAGTTTTTTAGCAACTAAAGCACAGCTAGACTCTAATTTAAAAGAATATTTTATTTTGTTTAAACCTAAAGTGGTTGTAAGTGGTGATTTTTATTGGAGTACTACACTAAAAAAACAGGGTGATACTATTGATAAATTTATATTACTTACCGCAGATAGTACTGGCCATAGTGTAGCTGGCGCCATTATGAGTTTATTAAATATAACCAGTGTTGAAACAGCCTTTAAAGACGGCTATACACAACCAGCAGAGATACTAAATGCAACACGCAAAACAATTATTGAACGATTAAAAAAAGATGGCAGCCCTGATGGTGGTAAAGATGGTATGGATTGCAGTTTATTATCATTTGATTTTGAGAAAAGAAAATTAACCATAGCGGCAGCTAATAACCCTGTTTGGATTATTCGTTGTCACACTGAGTGTAGTTTTGGTCACGCTGAGCGAAGTCGAAGCGTGTACATAGAAAAAATAAAATCAGGTTTTGACGCCGCTCAACCTGACAATAATATAGAAGTAATTGAGATAAAACCCGATAAAATGCCAGTTGGGAAACATGACAAAGACCAAACACCTTTTACACAACAAGAAATCCAATTACAAAAAGGAGATGTCATCTACACCCTAACCGACGGATTCCCTGACCAATTTGGTGGAGAAAACCTGCCTGGCGGCAAGATTGGAGGCAAAAAATTTATGAGTAAAAATTTACGTAAACTACTTGCAGCAAACGCAAAATTACCGTTATATGAACAAAAAACCATTTTAGAAAACACCTTCAATAATTGGTTAGGCAATAACGAACAAGTTGATGATGTAACAATTATTGGAATTAGAATTTAGAATCCAATAAGTTTAAAATTCAGTTCTTAAGTTTTTTAATTTCTTCGCTTAGTTCTTCAATTTGACTTAAATAAATTTCAGTTTTCTTTTCGGTTTCATCTTGTATAACCTGCATTTCTTCCATGTTTTGACGCAACTCTTCTTCTTGTGCTTTCATTTCTTCGGCTTGTTGCTGAAGTTGCACTAACAATATATTTGTTTTGGTTACATTATTAAAATTATCAATTGAAATAAAAATACTCTCTGAAATTTTTAAAACAAAGTCAATTTTATATTGAGGTAGCTTATTAAAACTTAAAATTTCAATTGCTCCATTTACCGAGTCATTAAATTTGAATGGTACAATTAATAAGTCGGTTGGAACTTTTTCACCAATTCCACTTTCAACTTTGTAGAAATTTGTTGGTAAGTTGTTTACGTATACGTGTTCTTTAGTAATTATTACGTTTCCTAATAAGCCTTCGCCAACATCTAATTTTATTTTTTTACTTTCTCCTAAATCCGAACTGGCTTTAAGTTGAAGAAATGGTTTTTTTTCATCATCAACCAAGGTGTAAATTGTACCCACATAAGCGCCAGTATATCTTAACACAAAGTTTAGTAAATCATTATAAAAATCATTAACCGTTTTTGAACTGTTGGCATTAGCCAGCAACTCGCCAATTTTTACCGCTCCTTCGTTAATCCAATTTCGTTGCTCTTCAAGCTGTTTATTTAGTTGTAAGTCATTTTTAAGTTTGTTTAATGCTAAAGCCAAATCTCCTTTATTATTAAATAATTCAGGAGCCTTATCAAATCGAGATTCGCCGACTTCTTGCGCAAAAATTGAAATATTATTAAATTCTTTAATCAACTTATTTAAGCTTGAAGCAATTTGCCCTATTTCATTTTTGTTGGTTAAACTTAATTCGGTTGCAATTTTACCTTCTGAAAGGGTATTAATATTATTTGTAATATCTGCAACGGGCTTTAACGAATTGGTAATAATAAAACCACACACAACAATCAATATAAGACTCGTTAAAAAAATAATCGCTAAAAAAATATTGGTATTGGCAGAGGTTGTATATTCTTTAACAACCAAATCAACCAAATTTTGATTTTTCTTGAGCAGGACGCCTGCAAAAAAAGATTTTCTTAAATCTTCAATCACCATATTATATTTAATTTCAGTTGAATCGGTTTGAGTGTTTAAATCCAATGTAGCTTCTTTAACGAGTAATTTTTTATGAAAAACATCTTGTTTCAATATAAAATTAACTTTGCCCTTAAATGTCTCAAAAAACGCAATTACTTTTTCAACACTATCTTTGAGCTCTCCTTCAGCTTCAGGAAAAACAAGCTCTTCATTACCAGGAGCGGTTCCTCCATTCTTTAATTTAGTTAAAGCAACATCATGTTTTTGTAAAAGATTTGTTATTTCAGTTTTGGCTTTTTTGTAAACTTCCTCGCTTTCTGAATTATTTAATACTATGAGCATACCTTGTATACGTTGCGAGAACATGCGATTTTTACCCGCCATATCCACAATAGCATTTGCAAGCGTTTGCTGTTTTATTATGGAGTATAAATAAATTCCAAGAATAACATTTATAATAAAAATTAAGCTGAAATAAAAAATTGCCTTTGATGATATTTTAGAATTAATTTTTGAAAACATAATTTACTGGTTTTATTTAGAAATATATACAAAATCCGCTTGCACTCCTAAAAAAAAGTGATTGCGATTTATCTTTAGCGGTTAAAAAAATAGGAGCTACTTCAAAAAACAAGGCGCCGTTTGGTATTACAGCAAATGGAAAAGCTTCAACACTAACTGGTAACACTGCTCCATAACGTATTGTTTCCTTAGTAAGAATATTAGCGTATTCAACCCTTGCACCCAACCCTACATTAAACTTTACTTTTGGTTTTGCAACAATACGCCTTAAATAAAATAGTTCACTATTAAAACTGTAAGACGTATTTCCTACAGGATTAACTGTATAGCTAGGACGAGCTAGTCTTAGCTCTAAGGTATTATGTTTGTCAAAATTAACTTTACCACCAATTGCAAACTCAGACCCTACTGGTAATATTGCCATGCCTACTTTATTTGTTTTTTCAGGCACTACTGTTTTGGTAGGAGCAATTTTTATTGAGTCCACTTTTAACATTTGAGTTGGTTTACCATTATAAAAATCTACAAATTCCTTTACCAAAATTTTAGGATATTTTACACTATTATCTAAGTAACTATTTACTACATAATCAACCTCTGAACGTTGAAGTAAACCATCAGAATTATTATCAACAAAAGAAAATTTGGATGGAAAATTTTTAACTATTACTGAATCTGACTGAGCTAGAGTTTTTTGAGACATAAATAGTAAAAAAATCATACAAAATAACAATTGGTTAATTTCAAAAAATTTACTAGCCATAAAATAATTTAAGATTAGCTTATATAACATGGTTCGAAATTAGAAAATTAAACTTAATATCGACATCTGAGCAAAATAAATAAATATCTTTCACGAACTAACATTTATAGGTGAATTTTAACCTTAATTCTACAAACCAACAAGTCAAAAACGGCGTTATAACTGAAACTTAAAACATTTAGATAATTTATTATAGAAAAAAAATCATAAAGTAACTCATATAATTTGAAATAATATTTCGACCAAATTCAAACTATGAGCACCATTATAAAATAAAATATAGAGTTAATAATTTAATCTTTTCAATAAATCACATTGCTATTAATTTTATTACATACATTCAAATTATACCTCTGGAATAAACACTATTATTAATCTCATTATTTATAAAACGAATAATTTCTATAAACGTGTAAGATTCTTTTTATAAGAAAAAAACATAAGCCATTTTACTATTTCCATCCACCTCCAAGAGATCTATACAACTCAATGGCTGCAATATTCTGTTTTTTAGAAATCGTTATCAATTCTATTTCAGATTGCAACGCATTTTTTTGTATTGTAATCACTTCCAAGTAATTGCATCGCCCAGCTTTGAATAGTTCTTGACTACTAGTGATAGATTTTCTTAACACATCTACCTCTTCATTTTTTAATTGAAGGGCTGCAGTAATATTAGAAATATTATTCACCGAAACATACACTTCTTTAAAGCTATTTAAAACTGATTTTTCATAATTAATATATGCAGATTTTTGCTGGGCTTTTGACTGCATTAAATCAGATTTTAATTTACGCCTATTCAATAAGGGAGCCGCCAAGCCACCAAGCGCATTATAAGCTAAAGATGCAGGCGCTTCAAGTAACAGTAAAGCGTTAAACGATTGTAAGCCAATAAAAGCATTTATGTTAAGCGAAGGGTAAAAAGCTTTTTTTGCATATTCTAAATTGGCATTAGATGCTATTACCTCAAATTCTGCCTGCTTTACATCGGGTCTATTATTTAACAAATCGCTTGGTATGCCTATATTAATAATTTGCTTTATTTGATTAGAAGCACTTGCGGAATCTATTTGAATTTTACTTGGGTAACTACCACATAAAAAATTTAATTTAGCCTCGCACTCCACAATTTGTTGTTTCACTTCTACTTGTATGGTTTTAGAATTTAAAAGTTGTGCCTTCATTAATTCTACACCAAGTTGATTTGCTCTACCGGCATCTTTTTGTGCTAAAATCAATTCATACGCATTTTCTTGTAAACGAATATTATTAATTAAAATATTTACTTCTTTGTTTAACGCAAGTAACTCATAGTAAGTAGATGCAATTTCAGCTATTAAATTTGTAATAATTAAATCTTTACCGTATTGCGAAGATATAAATTTAGCAGCAGCCGATTGTTTAAGTTTTTTTAATTTGCCCCATAAATCAATTTCCCAAGTAGATTGAAATGCTACGTAATAATCGGGCAATGGATTTGGAATTTTTTGTTGAGACGTTATATCTTCAGATAAATTGGTATCAAAATTTCCAACACCATCCATTGTGTAATCTCCAAATTTTCTCCTTGACAAATTCAGATTTAAACCCACATCTGGTAATCTAATTCCTTTATTTAACGAAACACCTGCCTTTGCGATTTCAATTTTTTGCAGGGCATCTTTTAAATCGAGATTGTTTTTTAATGCAGTATCAATTAAACTTACCAATGTTGGATTAAAAAATAATTCCTTCCATTTTAACATCTTTAAAGCTGCCGTGTCGCTATTATTTGCATAGGATGTTGGTATGCTTTTTTCAAGCTTAATTTTTGATTGCTTGCTAGCCTTACAACCAATCATTAAAATTAATACAATAGTTATATAAATAGTTATTTTTAAAAATTTCATAAAATTAAAATCATTTTGTTTTCGCTTTAGGTTTAAATAAAACGTACAAGCCTGGTATAAGTATTACGCCAAAAATAGTTCCAAATAACATTCCGCCTGCAGATGCAGTGCCAATGGTTTTATTACCTATTGCTCCAGCACCGCTTGCTAGCATTAAGGGAATAAGCCCTGCAATAAATGCAAACGATGTCATTAAAATTGGCCTGAGCCTTGCATTAGATCCTTCGATAGCTGCTTGAAACACGCTCATACCTTGCCTTTGCTTTAACACGGCGTATTCTACTATTAAAATAGCATTTTTGCCTAATAAGCCAATTAACATAACCATGGCAACTTGTGCATAGATATTATTCTCTAAGCCAAACCAAAACAAGAAAAACAGTGTTCCAAAAATACCTACAGGCAACGAAAGTAAAACTGGTAGCGGCAAAACAAAGCTTTCGTATTGCGCACACAATAAAAGATAAACAAATACTATACACAAAATAAATATATAAACTACTTGACTACCAGATGCAATCTCGTCTTTTGTAATTCCTGACCATTCGTTGGTGTAACCTCGTGGCAAATGCTTCTTAGCTACTTCATTTATTGCATTAATTGCATCGCCACTACTATAACCTTTTTCTGCCTCGCCATTAACCATAGCCGCTGTATACATATTAAAACGGGTTAATTGTTCAGGCCCATATACACGTTCAATTTTACTAAAAAGCGAGTAAGGAACCATTTCTCCAGAACTATTTTTAATCCTTAAGGACAATACATCATCTGGTAAAGCTCGGTATTTGGGGTCTGCCTGAACCATAACTTTATACATTTGACCGAATCTAATAAAATTGGTGGCATAAAAACTACCAATTAAATTTTGTAAATTACTCATGGCATTGTCTACTGAAATTCCTTTTTTAGAGGCCACCTCTTGATCGATATTTATTAAGTATTGAGGGAAAGTTGGATTAAAACTAGTGAAAACATTTTTTATTTCTGGGCGTTTTTCTAACTCTTCTATAAACTTATTAGTTGTTGCAAACGTTTTTTGCAAGTTGTCGGCTCCAGTTTTATCTAGTACTCTCAATTCAAAACCACTAGCATTCCCAAAACCAGGAACAGCAGGTGGTGGAAAAAACTGAATCTCGGCCCCTTTTATATGCTTTGTTTTTTCTTCTAAAATCGCAATAATTTCATTCGCAGATTTTTTTCGATCTTTCCAATTTTTTAAGCTAATTGTTATCATCCCATAAGATGCACCAACACCTTCCGTCATCATACTAAAGCCAGACAAAGTTGAGTTAGATTCAATTTCAGGTATTGTTTTTGCTATTTCGTCTATTTCATTTATAATTGATTCTGTTCGCTCAAGTGTTGCGCCAACAGGTGTAGTAACGTTAACATAAATTGTTCCCTGATCTTCTGTAGGTATAAACCCCGAAGGTAAAAACCTTGACACACCCCACGTTGCAAAACAAAAAATTAAAAGCATGCCAAAAACTAAAACGCGTTTATTGATAAATGCACCTAATAAAGACTGGTACTTGCTTGATACTTTATCATAGCCTGAATTAAATTTATTAAAAAAACGCGATAATAAATTTCGCTTACCTTCATGTGATTCTGGGTGCTTGAGCATTAGAGCGCATAGAGCTGGGGTTAAGGTTAATGCGTTTATCCCAGAAATAACTATTGATATTGCCATTGTAACAGAAAACTGACGGTAGAATACACCTACTGGGCCATCTAAAAATGCAACAGGAACAAACACGGCAGACATAACTAAAGTAATTGCTACAATTGCTCCACCAATTTCATTCATAGATTCAATGGTGGCTGTTTTTGCATCAAGGTGCTTTTCTGCCATTTTTGCGTGCACCGCTTCAACCACAACAATTGCGTTATCTACCACTATTCCTATGGCTAATACTAATGCGAAAAGAGTAAGTAAATTGATTGAAAAACCAAAGGCAAGCATAAATGCAAATGTGCCCACCAAAGATACTGGAACAGCAAATATTGGAATTAAGGTTGAGCGCCAATCTTGCAAAAAGATAAATACTACAAGCGCAACAAGCAAAAATGCTTCAATTAATGTTTTTATAACTTCGTGTATTGAAGCATCTAAAAAACGAGAAACATCGTAGCTAATTGTATAATCCATTCCTGGAGGAAAAGTTGTTTCTTTTAAAAACTGCATACGGGCTTTAATATTACTTATAACCTCACTTGCATTTGAACCTGGGCGCTGTTTTAAAACAATTGCAGCAGAGGGTTTTCCATTTTCTTTTGATAATACATCATAGTCTAGAGACCCAAATTCAACATCGGCAATGTCTCGCAACTTAAGCATTTCTCCAGTTTCGGTAACTTTAATTACAATATTTTCGTATTGTTCTTTCTGAGTGAGTTTACCAGTGTAACGTAAAACATATTGCAAGGATTGAGCGTTTCTCCCAGAACTTTCACCTATTTTACCAGGCGCGGCTTCAACGTTCTGCGCTTTTAAGGCAGTTATAACATCTTCTGAAGAAATATTATAGGCATCAAGTTTTAATGGTTTTAGCCATATCCGCATGGCGTACTCCCTAGATCCTAAAATATCAGCATAGCCAACACCATCTATTCGTTTCAACTCGGCTAAAACATTTATATCTGCAAAATTGTAAATAAACTTTTCATCCAATGTGGTATCACTACTAATCAAGTTTAGATAAAGTAGCATGCTATTTACCTCTTTTTCTGTAGAAACCCCAGCCTTTATAACTTCTTCAGGCAACTCATCTAATACAGTAGCTACACGATTTTGAACATTTACTGCCGCTAAATCTGGGTCTGTACCAACTTTAAAATAAATTTGTATTATACTTGTACCATCGTTACTGGATACAGAACTCATATATGCCATTCCTGGCACTCCATTAATTGCTCTTTCAAGTGGGGTAACTACCGCCTTCGAGCAAGCTTCGGCATTTGCACCTGTATACTTGGTAGTAACCGAAACCGCTGGTGGTGCAATATCTGGAAACTGGGTTACTGGCAACTGAAGCATTGCGAGCACTCCTAATAAGGTAATAAATACAGAAATTACAAGAGATAAAATGGGTCTTTCAATAAATTTTTTAAACATATACTCGCTATTTTACTGCCAACTCTTTAATTATTTTTCTTAAATTTTTTTCTTGTCGTTGAATAACCATATCTTCCTTAATATTACCCATTCCCTCAAGCACAATTGTTTCTCCTGCATTTAATCCACTCTTTAAAATAAAAAAATGAGGTAGTCTTGCCACATATTCAATATTTCGCATTTCTGCCTTATTATCTTGGTTAATTACATAAACGTATAATTTATCTTGAATCTCGAAAGTAGATTTTTGTGGAATTAGACAAACATTGGTAAATTTTTTCAATAATCTTACTTTGCCACTGGCTCCATGCTTAATAAGTTTTTGAGGATTTGGAAACTTTGCACGAAATGCAATATTTCCTGTATTTTCATCAATTGCGCCTTCAATGGTTTCTATTCTACCTTTAAAATTGTGCTCAACACCGTCGGCCAAAATTAAACTAACTGTTTTAGAATTTGTAGTATCATTTTTTAAATTACGTTCATAATTTAAATATTCTTTTTCAGAGAGATCAAAGTAAGCATAAACATCTTCATTATCTGCCAGAGATGTAAGTAAAGTACCTTCATTTATTAAACTTCCAACTTTATGAGGGATGCGGTTTATAGTGCCACTAAATGGTGCTTTAATTTCGGAGTTGGATAATTTAATTTCAACGTAAGATTGGTGAGCCTTAGCTTCTTCCATTTTGGCTTTTTGTGCCTCTAATTTATTTTTTGCAATAGCCACTTCTGTTACAGATACTATTTTCTTTTCTGCGAGCTGATTTACGTTTTTAAGTTCTAATTCTGCTGCATCCACATCAGCAATTGCACTTCTATATAAAGCTTTGGCTTTGGCCAACTCTTCAATGTACTCTTTATTATTTATACTAAATAAAATTTGTCCTTTAGTTACTGCAGCACCTTCATCAATATGAATTTTATCCAAATAACCAGTAACTCTGGCCCGTATTTCTACATTTTGTACAGCGTGTATTTCAGTTACGTAATCAGTAACGGTAAAAGTATCAATTTGGGCGATAGTTGTTGTAGGAAAAACATCGTTACTTTCGGATTTTTCTTCAATGTTTTTGCACGATTTATTAAAAAGTGCACATAATAATATTATAACAATAAACTTGCTTTTCATTTTGTGTAATTTAAGAATGTAAGAGATGTTTTTATAACAGTTGCAGAACGCGATTGTTTAAAAACTTGGAGGTGGAGTTGGTACTCTTTTATAAAAATTACTGTAAATTGAAAAAACAAAATTATCCTGTAATAAACCTGAAATTGTTTGAACAAGTTTTTGTTTTGTTAACGGAGTCGTTTCATCACAAACTTCATCGTTTAGAGGAATATCCTCTTCTAAGTCATTATTGCAACCAGCCTCACCATAAATATTGCTAACCAATTTTTTTTCAATTAAATAGCTTCCATTACTCGCAATATATGCGAAACTTAAAAACAAAGCTATAAAGCAAATTAAATTATTTCTCTTAGTTATAATAATTCTTCAAAGTTAGCGTTTGTTGCAATTCTAAAAATCTATTTAACTTTTATTATATTTAACTGTATTTATGATTGAACGATTCTATTTTATCACTATACTTTTATAAGTTAATTACTATTAATAAAGTTAGAACAAATCCCTAATGAGTATATGTTACAATTTTTAATTTTGAATTGAAAAACGTTACGGTTGCTTGAGAGCAGGCAGTTTTTTTGAATTGCCCGTTTAGGACTCGCAAAAAAAACGGACTTTGCTTTATAAATTATGTAAAGCAATTTAAAACTCAAGTTAGCATGTAAAACAACAATTAAAACTTATTCTTCTTTATCTAGGCATTCGCCAAACAAAACCTACAGAAACAAAATATCCTTTGTAGAAATCAGTCACACCGAATCCTCCCTCTAAATCAAATTGTAAATTTTTCCTTGCCAGAAAAACAAAACCTCCATCAAATCTTATATCGGAAGCTAAGCCTCCTTCTGCTCTTGTACCTGATAAATTACTTTTTTCTGTAAAAAAACCAAAAGTTTCGGCATAAATAGAGAGAGGTCCTACAATATTATAGGTTAACGAACTTGCATAAAAAAAAGAAGCGTTTGCAACGGAGCCTCCCCAATCAGGACCAAAATTATACTCAAATTCTAAACGCTCACCAATTTCGTGTTCACACAACATTCTAACTGTTCCGCCAGTAAAACCTGGTCGGAAATCCTTAGTACCAAAATTAGGCAAATAAATTTCTACCATTAAGGTCGTAGTCGGTATCCATCCTCGGCCTTTAGCTAATGATTTCTTACCTCCAAACGTTAAGCCACTCCAACCAAAAACAGAATTTGACAATGAATCGTTTATGAAAGTTCTACTTCTTAAGATATCTGTTGCAAAGCGCAAGTCTATCCCTTTTCCTATGCCGACTTTTAGTAAGAGGGAACTGTAACCGATTACTTCTTCTCTAGCTTTTTTGTCACCAATATTTTCAATTGTAAAACCATTTTCAATTTGTAATAATTTTTTAGGAATTATATTAGTGGTTTCTGTTTGGTGTGGCCTATCTGTTGCTAACTCGAAATCCTCTTCGTCCTCTTTTGAGTATTTATCTGAAGGCTCATTAAATTTAACTATATTATCCTTAACAGAATTGTTTTTATCATTAAAATAAAGACTGTCTATTTTTGCCGGATTATTTTTTTGCATTTCAAGAAATGCTACAAACTCATCCAAAATGCTTGGAGAATATTTTGCCACATTATCTAATCTCGAATTAATAACAAAATCAACCTCTGCTTGTGAAATTTTTTCATCACTATTAAAATCAATGAATTTAAATTTTTGAGGGATTTTTTTAACACTTATAATTGTATCGTTTTGAGCTATTAATACAATTGGTCCTAATTTGATGAACAATAGAAGAAATAACAATTTTAATTTAATACGTTTTAGTTTGCTTAGCATTTTTTTAGGTAAAAGCAAAACTAAGCAAATAATATAAAAAAGTATTATACGTTAACCTTAATTTGGTCGAAATAGAAGAAGATATAAATCCCTAATTAACTTTTAAAGAATTAATTATAAACTTTCTTTATCTAAATTTTAATCACTTATTTTGTGATTGAAAGTTTATGACTCATTTATTAAATGAAACACTACTCTACCTTTGCCATAACACAGTTTACAAAACATTGCCTTAAAGATGTGGCCGGTTTAAATTGGTTAATTAATAACGGTTATCCTGAGTTAATTGCTACACTTGATGCTATTAGAGACGATAAAAAAGCATTTAAGTTTTTGATGGACAATAAGCATTACGTGCTAGCTGCCTTTGTTAATGCTATTTGGGAAGACCAAAAAGCTTTCAAATTTTTAATGGATGCAAAAGCGGTTGATTGGGCAGCTTGCGTAAACATAATTAACGGAGATGATAAAGCGGAGCTAGCTTTAAAAAAAGTAAATAAAGAACATTTTGTGCTACTTGCACATGCCATTCAAGGCCGCATACACGAAGATGGTGACAGAAATATGAGCCCCTGGGGAGTAATGCAAAATTTATTGAATTTTAAAAAAGCACTTAAAAATACCGACAAAAAATAATGAGAATTGTTGACACCATTCCCCACCAAAGCCTTACCATTAGCATTTTTCAAATGAATGATAAATTTCAAGTGAAATTTGAAGCTGGGCCAATGGAACAAACCTTTAAATTTTTAATGGAAGATGTAAAAAGTTTAGAAGGCTTAAAACAAAAAATTACACCAGAGTTTATAGAGACCACACGCGTAAGATTTAATGAAATGTTTTTAAGCATGAAGGCTTTGTAAACAAAAATTTATAATTGCGTAAAAATTTTATCTTTGCATGCCTTAAACTTGAATCAACAATCAAATACCTATTTTAACGAAATTGCTAAAAAACGGAAAAAACGTTTTTTATCTAACTATTATTGGCAAGAGATTACAGATTATTGCAATTATTTTTCGCACGAAGATAGTTCTGTACTAGAGGTCGGTTGCGGAAGCGGAGATTTACTTGCCAACTTAAGCGGTAGCAAGAAGATTGGAATAGATTTTAGTGAAGAATATATTGCTTGGGCAAAGGAAAAACATCAAAACAAAAACATTGATTTTTTATTGATGGATGCCAATAACATTCAACTTAATCAAACCTTCGATTTAATTGTATTGAGTAATTTAATTGGCTATGTAGATGATATACAACTTGTTTTTGAACAAATTAAAAAATGCTGCCATGCAAATACAAAAGTAATTGTTCAGTATTACAATTCGTTTTGGGAACCTATAATAAAATTTTCTGAAATTATTGGATTAAAAGAAAAAACACCCGTTCAAAATTGGCTGAGCACGCGAGACATTAATAACCTTTTATTTATTAGCGGCTTTGATGTTTATAGAAATAACAAACGTTTTATTTTTCCATTTTACATTCCCCTACTCTCTTTAATTTTTAATAAGTATTTAGCTAAATTTCCGTTTTTTCGTTTCTTCAGTTTAAACATATACAGTTTTGCAAAACTTTTACAGACTGATGATAATAATGTTATCAACCAACAATACTCTACAACCATAGTAATTCCTGCTCGTAACGAAAGTGGCAATATTGAAAACGCAATTAAACGTTTACCAAAATTTGGTAAGCATGTTGAAATTATTTTTATTGAAGGCAACAGTACTGATGATACTTGGCAAAAAATACAAGAAATACAAAAAAAATACGCTAGTACCCACGCTATAAAAATTGGCCAACAGAAAGGTAAAGGTAAAGGAGATGCCGTAAGAGAAGGCTACAAAATTGCCACAGGTGACATATTAATGATACTAGATGCAGATTTAACGGTTCCTCCTGAGGATATACCTAAATTTTATAATGCCATTGCCAGCGGTAAAGGAGATTTTATTAATGGTACACGCCTAGTTTACCCAATGGACAAAGAAGCCATGCGCTTTTTAAATTATTTAGGCAATCATTTTTTTAGTTGGGCATTCACTTGGTTACTAGACCAACGATTTAAGGACACGCTTTGCGGTACCAAAGTAATGTTTAGAAAAGACTACCTTAAATTAATAAAAAATCGCGCTTACTTTGGCGAATTTGACCCTTTTGGAGATTTTGATTTATTGTTTGGTGCTCATAAATTAAATTTAAAAATTGTTGAAGTTCCAATTAAGTATAAAGAAAGAACCTACGGTACTACCAATATTTCACGATTTAAACACGGATTAATTTTACTAAGGATGTGTGCTTTTGCAAGTAGGAAGTGTAAGTTTATTTAAAACTAGTAATTCTCCTAGTTAAAATACGTATAAGTACGTATTTGTTTATTTCATTTTAAATACTACTTTTGTCGAAATCTTAATAAAAAAACAAACAAAAATGAAAAAAATCCTTACTCTATCAGTAGCAGCAATGATTGCATTATCTTCTTGCTCAAACAAAGTATTAACAAATTCAAAAAACTCGGTACAGTTTCCAGGTATGACTGTTACTCGTTCTGACTACAAATTATCAAAAGACGTAACTGCTGAAGTAGAAGTAAAAGAAATTTCTGCATTAGGTGGTTTTGTAAGAACAGCAAAAGCTGTGGGCGAAGAAAAAAGAAAATTACGTCAAGGTGTTGTTTCAGGTTATGGTTTAGATAAAGCATCTCAAATAGCAGTTTACCGTTTACTAGAGGCTAATCCTAACTTTGATTATTTAACAAACATTCGTATTGAAAAAGATTTTACTCACAAATGGTTATTATTTTTCCATAAGTACAACACAAAAGTAAAAGTTACAGCTAAAGGTATTACCTTAAATACACAAAACTAATTAATCACTAAATAACATTTTTAATATGAAATTTATAAAAACAATAATACTAGCAACAGCCTCTGTATTACTTGTTTCTTGTGCTTCTGTAACAGTTGACAAGAAAGACATTAAGTACATGCCTATTCGCTTTAAACCTTTAACTAAAAATGATTTTACGTTAGTAGGAAACTTAGAAAGTAAATCTACAATGACTGGTAAAGGCACTACACCTGATAAAGAATTTAGAACAAATTTAAAAGAAGGAAAAGTTGTAAAAAACGATGCTCATGAGGTAATTTATTTTACTCCCGGACCTAATGAAGTTGTAACTGGTTCTTTATACGAAAATGAATTATTTAATTTTGTTGGTGGGCCAACTGGAGTGAAAGGACGTATAACCTTACTACAATCACTTAAAAGATTAATTTTAGGTAGTGCAGCCAATTTTCAACCTAAAGATTTTCCTTTGATTTTAGCTTACTACGATTTAGTAAAAAAATACCCTGATGTAGACTACTTTATTAATGTACGTTTTGACAGAAAGAAAACTATGTCTGGAGCTAAATGGACTGAAGTAATTGTAGCAAAAGCTGATGGTATAAAACTAAAAACTGATAACTAAAAGTTATAATACTAATATTATTAAAAAAACGCTCCTTTTTGGAGCGTTTTTTTTTGTAAATTGCATTATTATTTTTTAGATATGATTAAATTATTAATTAAATCGTCGATTTTATTATTCATAATAACCTCTTGTTCATCAAAATTTTCGTTGCAAAAAAGAAAATACAATAAAGGGCTATATTTTTCTGTTAGTAAGAAGAAGAAAATTTCGGATGTTGAAAAGAGTACCTTAACCAAAACTAAGATTAAAGAAAACGAAGTTAAACAACCAAGTATTGACACACTTAAAAGTACTTTTGTATCCTTAGAAGCAACCTCCAATCCTACTTCTTGCATTGCTTTAAATAATTTAACCTCTAATTCAAAATCTAAGTCACCTCAATTAAACTATAACGAATCACAAAGTTACAAACTAGTTGAACTTAATGAAAATAAGACGACCTCTAAAAATTACTCCGTAGCTAAAAATTCTAAAAAACATATAGGTCAAAAAAATGACGTTTTTCAATTCTTTGATAATTTGTATACTGGCTACTTAGTATTAATGTTTCTTATATTGATTGGCTTTGCTGTTTGGTTTATTTTTATCTCATTCCCCCTAATTGAAGCTATTTTGATAGTTGGTGCAGGCTTTCTTGTAATCTGCGCTTTGGTTGCTTTAGGCAGTCTTGTTAACAATGGGCTTGACTTTTTTTAGTAAAATTAAGCTGTATGTAAATACTTCTTCAACCAGGTATCTCTTAACTCTTGTTCCCAATTATTAAATTCAATTTCATTTAATATAGATGTATTGTAAACAACTGTATTTTCATTCAAAGTGCCATCTGTTATCAATTCCTTAATTTTACTTGAATTTACAACTTCTATAGCATCCTGATTTTTATAGGCAACCAAAAGCCTGTTTAATAATTCAATATTAAATTCAGTTTCACAGCTTTTAATAAAACGTGTAAGCTTATCTATACTACAACCGCTTGCATTGTAGCTTGCTTCATTAACCTTTACAACTACTATTCTATTTTTAAAAACTTCAAAACGTGCATCTAATTTATTTTCGTGTGCAGTCCAATTACTTATAAATTCTTTCCCTTTTTCAAGTAAACGATTTAACTCTGCTTCTTGCAAGGACTTGCCAATAATAAATGTCCAAACTTTTTTCATTCTAATAATTGCTTGTTATTCCGGTATAATTATGTGGTGTAATTTTTAATAACTCATCTTTAACTTCAGCACTCACATTCAAATTCGTAACAAATTCTTTAATGGAATTTTCTGTTATTGTAGTGTTTGTTCTAGTTAAATCTTTTAGCGTTTCGTAAGGTTTTGGGTAGCCTTCTCTTCTTAAAATTGTTTGAATGGCCTCTGCCACTACCGCCCAATTATTTTCTAAATCGGTATGCAGGCCACCTTCGTTTAAAATTAACTTGTTTAAACCTTTTAATATGCTTGAGTAACTTATTAATGTATGCGCCAATGGAACTCCTAAATTACGTAATACCGTGCTATCCGTCAAATCACGCTGTAAGCGCGATATAGGAAGTTTTGCCGAAAAATGCTCTAACATGGCATTTGCAACACCTAAGTTCCCTTCAGCATTCTCAAAATCTATTGGATTTACTTTATGTGGCATAGCGCTCGAACCTATTTCACCTTCCTTTAATTTTTGCTTAAAGTATTCCATGCTTATGTAGGTCCAAACATCGCGACACAAATCAATTAAAATTGTATTAATACGTTTAACTGCATCGCAGTAGGCCGCCAAATTATCATAATGTTCAATCTGTGTTGTATACTGCGAACGATTCAAACCTAAAACAGTATTCACAAAATTATTTCCAAAATCAATCCAATTATGCTTTGGGTAAGCAATTGCGTGTGCATTAAAATTACCAGTAGCGCCACCAAACTTTGCTGAATAAGGAACTTGTTTTAATTGATTTAATTGTTGCGTTAATCGTTCTACAAAAACGTAAATTTCTTTTCCTAATTTGGTTGGCGATGCTGGTTGTCCGTGTGTTCTTGCCAACATTGGAATTTCTTTCCATTCCTTACTTTGCTCTGTTAATTTTTCTATTAACAAATTTAGTTGTGGTAAAATAATAGTTTCAGTTGCATCCTTTAACGAAAGCGGAATGCTAGTATTATTAATATCCTGCGAAGTTAAACCAAAGTGTACAAATTCTAGATATGCTTCTAATTCAAATTGTTTTAATTTTTCCTTCACAAAGTACTCAACCGCTTTTACGTCGTGGTTGGTGGTCTTTTCAGTTTCTTTAATTTGAAGCGCATCGGCTTCTGAAAAGTCTTCGTAAACCAATTTAAGTTTTAAAATCGTGTCTGCGTCAAGCTTTGGCAATTGCGGTAAATTATAATTAGCAAGACTTATAAGATATTCTATTTCTACTTTTACCCTGTATTTTATTAAACCAAATTCTGAAAAATAGGGCGCAAGTTGTTCTGTAGTTTTTCTATACCTCCCATCTATTGGAGATAAAGCCGTAAGTGGATTTAGTGTCATTTTTTCTAAAACGCTAAGATACGAAAAAGCTAGAAATACATTTTTTTATATTACTAGTAATTAGAATTTAAAAATCCTCTTTTCTAAATTGCGTTCGACTGATTTCACCTCAGAGTCTATAGGAATTTATTAAGATTTCTTGTTAATAAACTGTCGACAACCTGCTGTTATATTTTTTCATCACATTTTTCACCACTTTCATCACATTTTTATTCGTAAATAAAAAATTCAATTTATTTTTACTTAAAAGACCAAATTATTACAAAATGAAAAAAATTTATCAATTTATTGGAGTAATAGCAAGCTTAATTGGGATTAACAATTCTATTCAAGCACAAGTTGTTACACAAACATTAAATTTTACAGGAGCCTTGTAAACTGTAAACCTTTCTAGCTGTGCACAGGTAACAATTACTTGTTATGGTGCTAGAGGCGGTCTTGGAGCAAGTACTGCTTCAGGTGCAATTGGCGGAAATGGAGGCCTTGGAGCTATGGTTACAGGAGTTTATAGCGCTACTGCGGGCGTATTAAACGTTTATGTTGGTGGAACTGCTACTGGTTCATTAGGTGGTTTTAATGGTGGAGGTAATGGCACCTTGGGAGACTCTGGAGGTGGCGGCGGCGCAAGTGATGTGCGATTTGGAGGCACAGCTTTATCCAACCGTATTATTGTAGCTGGCGGCGGCGGGGTAGCCGGTTGCGCCAGTTCAACTATAGGTGGAGGAAATGGTGGAGTTGGAGGCGGAGGAAACGGTACAGCGGGAGTAAATTCTATAGCTAGAGGTGGTGGCCAAGGCGGTATTGGAGGAGGTAATGGTGGAGTTGGTGGCATTGGATGCTCTTGCTGTTTTGGTAACACTGGTGGTGCTGGTACTTTAGGGCAAGGAGGTAATGGCGGTTTAGGACCAAATGTTTGTCCATCCTTCGTAAGCGGTGGCGGCGGTGGTGGCGGTTTTATTGGCGGTGGCGGCGGTGGTGGCGGTAGTGCTGGCACTACAAGTTGTAGCTTAAATGACCAAGGTGCTGGTGGTGGTGGTGCTGGTGGTACTAATTTTTTTGCTGCTGGCTTTACTTCAACAACTGTAACAAATAGAT
>JAAFIQ010000032.1 GCA_013298715.1 Bacteroidota bacterium
TTTGTAGATTATTTTATATCCAAATAATTGATGATCAATATAAAATTAAAGCACAAAGCAATGCTATTAGGCGATTAACAGAATATCCGGTACGTGGCGTTATTTATGATAGAAACGGCAAACTATTAGTATACAACGAAGCAAGTTACGATTTAATGATCATTCCTAAAGAAGCCAAGGGATGCGATACAATTGGGCTTTGCAAAGTTTTAGAAATTGACAAAATTGAATTTTTAAAACGTGTAAAAAAAGCGTGTCAGGCGCCAAACTCTCCTCGTAAAGAAAGTATTTTTGAAAAACAAATGAGTCCTAAAACGTATGCCGCACTTCAAGAAAAAAAATACCGTTTTAAAGGATTTTTTGTTCAAAAGCGTGCCGTGCGTAAGTACCCTCGTCCGTTGGCAGCACATTTGTTAGGTTATGTGGGTGAGGTTACAAAAGAAAAGGCAGAAAAAGACCCATACTACCGCGAAGGCGATTATATTGGAGTGAGCGGAATTGAAAGGAGTTACGAGGAGGCACTACGTGGTGTAAAAGGCGTACAAAATGCAATTACTGACGTGCATAATAAAATTATTGGAAGTTACATGGGCGGTAAATATGATACGATTGCAATTCCTGGCAAACCTTTATATTGTACGATTGATATAGATTTACAAGAGTATGGCGAAAAATTAATGAAAGGTAAAAAAGGCGCTGTGGTTGCAATTGAACCAGCTACTGGCGAAATTTTATGTTTGGTTTCAGCTCCTGGTTACGACCCAAATTTATTAGTAGGCGGTAAAGAGCGGAGTAAAAATTTCACCAAACTTTATTACGATTCGTTAAATCTTCCATTGTTAAATCGTGCCTTACAAGGACAATATCCTCCTGGGTCTACTTTTAAACTAATTGGGGCACTCATAGCCCAAAAAGATAAAGTTATTGATAAAAACACGGTGTTCCCATGCAGCCATGGCTATCCACCAATGGGAGGGCATCCAAAGTGTCACTCGCATCCAGCAATGAATTTACCTGGTTCTATTAGCACTTCGTGTAACTCTTATTACAGTTATGTGTTCCGCGCCATAGTTGATCAATCCAAATATCCAAAATTCGTTGATGGATTCGAGCATTGGCGCTCATGCGTGAAATCGTTTGGGCCTGGTACAAATTTAGGAACCGATTTACCTTACGATAAGCCTGGGAATGTGCCATCAGTAAAGTATTATAATAAAATATTTGGCGAAAACAGATGGCGTAGTAATACTGTGGTATCGTTAGGAATTGGACAAGCTGAGCTTACATTGGTTCCACTACAAATGGCTAATGTGGTTGCTATTATTGCTAATAAAGGCTTTTTTTATCCGCCACATTGTATTAAAGGAATTGGTCATCAAAAACATTTAGATGCGCGCTTTAAACAAAAACATTTGGCCTATGTACAAGAAAATGAATATTACGAAATTGTGCACGATGGCATGCAAGGCTGTTTAGAAGGCGCATACAGCACAGCACGTACAAGCAGAATAAACGGCATAACAATTTGCGGAAAAACAGGTACTGCCGAAAATCCGCACGGGAAAGACCACGCCGTTTTTTTAGCCTTTGCACCAAGAGTAAACCCAAAAATTGCAATTGTTGTGTTTACCGAAAATGCTGGGTTTGGGGGTACGTGGAGCGCTCCTGTAGCAAGTTTAATGATTGAAAAATATTTAACAGGAAAGGTGACACGCCCCGAAATGGAAAAACGTATGATGGACGCAGATTTAATTAACGGGAAAAATTTAATTGCTGAAAAGAAACATTAACTATGCCTTTAAGGAACGAAAATAGCTTATTTTATGGAATTGATAAAATTACCGTAGTAACTTATTTGCTTTTGGTGTTAATGGGTTGGTTAAATATATACGCAGCGGTATATAATGAGGAGCATCAAAGCATTTTTGATGTAAGCCAACGCTATGGCAAACAATTAATTTGGATAGCGGGAGCAGGTGTAATTGCGTGTTTAATTTTACTAATTGATTCAAATGCATACACGGCATTTTCCTACATTTTGTATGGAATCTTGATTGTTGCAAACATTTTGGTTGTTTTTTTAGGAAGAAAAATTAACGGTAGCAAATCGTGGTTTGGTGTTGGCGGCTTTGGTATACAGCCTGCCGAGTTCATGAAATTTGCAACAAGCTTAGCGCTTGCAAAATTTTTAAGTAATCAAAATATTATTGTAAATACAGAGTTTAGGTTAAGATTAAAAGATTTGATAAAAAATTATAAGAGCACGATTATCGCACTTGTTCTTATAACACTTCCACTAATAATTATAAAAAAGTTGCAAGATGAAACAGGTTTAGCAGTAGTATTAATTGCTTTTATTATTGTATTGTACCGCGAGGGGCTATCAGTTAATTTTTTAATTTTTGGTTTATTAGCTGTTATTTTATTTGTTTTGGCTCTGGTGGTAAGTAATTTGGTGTCTTTGTTAATTTCGTTGGCAATTATTTCTTTCTCCTCTTTGCTATTTGTAAAACGTTCAGTAAAAAATTTAATAATTATTAGTTTGATATATTTAGGGGCTGCTGGTGTAGTTGGCACAACCAGTTATGTTTACAATCATTTAGAGGCACATCAAAAAGATAGAATTGATATTTTGTTACAAAAAAAAACCGACTTAAAAGGTGTTGGGTATAATTTGAATCAATCAAAAATAGCCATTGGTAGCGGAGGTTTTTTGGGAAAGGGTTATTTACAAGGAACGCAAACAAAATACGATTTTGTTCCGGAACAAGACACCGACTTTATTTTTTGTACAGTAGGCGAGGAGTGGGGTTTTGTGGGCAGTACTATTGTTGTGTTTTTGCATTTGTTTTTAATTTTGCGTGTTATTTTTTTAGCAGAACGGCAGCGCTCTGATTTTAGTAGGATATATGGCTATGGGGTAGCGTGCGTTTTGTTTTTTCACTTGGCTGTAAACGTTGGCATGACAATTGGCTTAATGCCTGTGATTGGAATTCCTTTGCCATTTTTTAGTTATGGTGGCTCATCGCTTTGGAGCTTTACTATTTTGCTTTTTATTTTTATTAAGTTAGATGCAAATAGATTATTAATTTTAAGGTAAAATTTAAAACATGAAAAATCCAAACATTATTACTTTGTTATCTACAATTAGTGTACTTGCTGGAATACTTTTTTTTTCATGTAAAAAAAATAAAGCAGTTACTTGTAATGGAACAGATTCAACTTACAACTCAAACATTAAGGACATTATAAATAACAATTGTACCTCTTCTGGTTGTCATCCGGGCTATTCAACCTACGCTGGCATTAAACCTATTTTAGATAATGGTAAATTTAATAGCGAGGTATTGCAAAGTAAATCTATGCCAGAAGGAAAAAAATTAAGCGATAGCGAATTAAGCGTTATTAAATGTTGGGTTGATGGAGGGTATAAAGAGAATTAGAATAAAATTACTTAGCTCTTAACAGTAATTAAAAAGTTAGTTTTACTTTTTTGTAAATCGTACCTGCTAAAAATTTTATTTAAACTTTCTGACACAAATAAATCATTTCACCTGCTGGGAGCCTAAAGCGTTCAACTAAATCAGCGCCTAAGGTATTTACAAAATCATCTACTGTAACTTTAAAACCTGCGTTTGCTAACTTATCTTTATAATCTAAACCAAACAAACGCACATGATCTTTTTGCCAAAAATGTAATTCCCTGTCAGCTTCTGTAACTATTGATTTATCTTCGTAAGTAACCGATCGTTTGGTATCTAGAGGAACTTGAAAAATTCCCCAACCACCAGGCTTCATTATTCTAAATAATTCTTTCATGCACACATTGGCATCTTCCACATGTTCTAACACATGATTACAAAAAATTACATCAAAACTATTCGTTTCAAAAGGTGCTTTGTGTAAGTCAAAATGAACATCGGCAATAGGACTATTGTAATCGCCAGTAGTGTATTTTAAATTAGGTTGTGCTTTAAACAATTTGTAAAAACATTGCTCTGGCGCTATGTGCAACAAATTTATTTTTTCAGTGAAGAAATTCGTTTTTTGTTTTAGGTAAAGCCACAAAAGTCTGTGTCGTTCTAATGACAAACTTCCAGGACATAACACATTATTACGCTTAGCTCTTCCACCGTAGCCATAAGGTAAAAATTTACGGTATGTTTTTCCGCTTATTGGGTCTTCGTACTTTTTTCCGTAATATAATATTGGGGCAATTTTACTAAATAACAAACTAAGTTTAATTAGTATAGGACGTGGTATGGTGCGCAATAAAAAGTGGAACATGACTTTATTTATTAATTTCAATAATTACAGGAATAATTTTTTTATCTAATACTTCGGCCTCAAAAGCCACGCCATTTGCTTGTTTAAAGTTTGTACCATTTACAGTTTGCTCTTTTACCAGATTAAAAAAACGGGTGTTAAAATCTAATTGTTTGTTTGCTGTAAGTTTCTCGTTCAACGCTTTAAAATCAAGTTTTTCTTTACTAAATAAAATACCAATCACATCTTTATTTCCAACTTTATCTACCTCCATGCTGTAATCTCTCGGGAAAACACGAGTGCCCGTAATACCGCAATAGGCGCTATGTTTAGGTGTGTAAGGAAATAAAACATAAGAAGAATTATCGGTTTCTTTTCCAAAAATATAAACATAACACTCAATATTGTTTGTGAGTTTTACTTTAAATTTATCGCCAATAGCAAGTTTGCTTATAGTTTCAAAAATGTTATTTCCTTTAGCGGTTAAAGGAATTTCTTGTTTACTTTCTTTATCAATTAAACTGAAGTTACAAGCTAATTTACTTTGGTCTTGCTTGCTTGGCATTACATCCATGCCATAAGCTTCGTTTGTAAAATAAACAAAGTCTTTGTAGCTAACCCAAGCTTTTCCGTTTTTACCCCAACGTTGTCCCCAACTGTTTTGAATTAAAAATGCACCATCGTCTTCAAAAAATTTATCATCATAGCCAATAACACACATGCAATGCCCACCAAATCCATTTTTATTAAAATCAGATTGTGTTGGTTGCCAAACCTCCTTGCCCTCCATAGCTTGCATAAAGGAGCCGCCAACCATCATGCCAATAATAACTGGCGCGTTATGGGCTAAATTTTGACGCATAGCATTTACGTCCACGGTGTAATCATCTCCATTTAAAGTAAGGCGATTAGCACCACGCATTTTAAACGTTGTAGCTTGTTGTAATAAATTGTTATCGGGCATTTTTTGGCAAGATTGATCCGTATACGGAAACTGATTAAAACCAACACTGCCAACATTTGTAAGCAAATCTACCGCCTTAGTAATATATGTGCCTTGGCAATCTTCTAAACCAATTTGGTTGTATGTAAAAGCCGGACTAAAAGCAATTGCATTAGGATCTTGCCCTGTGCGCACCGATTCCAAAATTGTTCGTCCGTAGTAAGTGCTTCCCCAGCCAACGCAAGAACCTTGCTGCCCTTGGTCTTTTGCTATGGGTGTAAATTTTTCTAAAGATACTCTATCAGGCAGCGGTTCTCCATTTTCAAGTGCGGCGTACACTTCATTTTTATCGTAAACATCTTTATCTAAGGTTGCACCTTTAGCAAATACGGTTTGGTTGGTTTGTGCAGTTGTTTTAGAACATCCTTTCCCAAAAAAGTAATAACCACCAGCAAGCACAGCCACTACAATTAATAATTTAGGATAACGAAATAATAGCGGAAGTAACATTCCGATTAAATTACCTCCCGGAAAACCTCCGCCTCCGCCTATTCCACCACCACCGTTTCCTCTCGATCCTTGATTGCCCGAATATCCTTCATTAGAATTTTCGTCGCGACTCATTCTTATTGGCATAATTTTTTTTATGCAAATTTAAAATTAAAACTTAATATTTACTTAGGCTTAATTTATTTGATTCTTACTTGAAAGTTATTATATTTATAATGCTTAAATAACGGCAATTAGCATGGAAACAAAAATCAATATTCTTGAAGAGTTAGATAGTTTATCTCAAATGCATGCGCTTAAACGCGATGATATTGATGCCATAATGCAAGAGTTTGCAAAACGGTTAATTGCCTTATTAAGAATTGAGCGCGTTAGTGTTTGGCTGTTTAATGAATCTAAAGGGGCTTTAACTAGTATTGGTGAATACGATTTGAGAGTAAGAGAATTTAAAAAAGGTACTGTTCTTTTACAAGAGGATTATCCAAATTATTTTGCCAATTTAGAATACAATAAAATTATTTTAGCAACTGATATACATGCTCATTTAGCTACCTTTGAGTTTAGCGAAAATTATGCAAAGGTAAACGGTATCTGTACTTTAATGGATATTCCATTACGTATGTGCGGAGAGTTGATTGGCGTTATGTGCTTTGAAAAAACTGGCAAACAACAAAAAGTGTTTAACGAAAACGAACAAGCCTTTGCACTTTGTGTATCACAAGTACTTGCTAGCACGCTAGAAGCTAGGCAGCGTAGAGCAGCGCAATCAAAATTAGAATCGGCAATAAAAGAAAAAGAATTGTTAATTAAAGAAATTAATCACCGCTTAAAAAATAATTTTTCTATTTTAATAAGTTTAGTGAGGTTAAGCAAGGATAGCGGTAAAACAAAAGATTTTAGAGTTTTGTTAGAGGAATATGAGCAACGAATTTTTTCGATGTTAAAGCTACACGACTTATTAAACACAACAAAAAATTATACAGAGGTTGGAATAAATGCTTATTTGAAAGAATTATGTAAAGAATTTAGGGAGGCATACAAGGAATTAGAAAACAAAATTGAATTAACTTTTTCTGAAAAAGATGTTGTGGTAGGTACTAAAACTGCTATAAATTTTGGTTTGATAGTTACAGAGATTTTTTTAAATGCGATAAAACATAGTTTGACAAATAGTGAGGAGGTTAAATTTATTGTTTCAACTGAACGTATTGATAATTATTTTTTAATACGCATAGGCGACTCAGGAAATGGTTTTGATTTTGATAAGCTTGTAAATCAATCGTCTTTAGGTTTATCCATAATTAAGGATTTATCAGAGAGTAGCGAGTTGAAAGTTATTTATCCAAATAATACAAGTTCGCTTTATGTTTTTGAGATTGTTAGCTAAGTTAAGGTAAGAATTAGTAGCATAATTTCAGAAGTCAAAATGCGAATATTAATTGTACTCTTTTTTATACCTAGATTTTTGTTTAGCCAAAATTCTGCTGTTTATGATTTAAGGCAAAATGCAAATTATGATAGCATTATCATGAATAAAGATAACATTCATGTAAAAGATTATCCAACGGATAATCTTAATTACGTAAAAACACTTTTGTACACTTGGAAATTAATGAAATTAGATAGTATACTTTTTTTCACAGGTAATAATGGTGTGTTATTGCAATCGTTGAGCAGTGTATGAGATATTGAAGGTGTAAAAAAATTTTCTAGGAAAAATTTGGCAACCTTCCCGCAGTTAAACGATACGGCGTACATTAATAAATTTAAACGCCAAAAAATTTACTATTTTTCTGCAAAAAAATTTATTTTACAAAATGCAATAGATAAACAAATTGTAATGTTTAATGAAGGCCATGATAGACCGCAGACAAGGGCCTTTTTAGTATCCATACTTTCAGATTTAAAAAATCAAGGTTTTGAGTGTTTGGCGATGGAAACACTTTCAGAAATAGGGAATCTTGAAGAGTTAGATACCACAACTGGATTTTACACACAAGAGCCTATGGCTGGCGAAGTGGTCCGTGAAGGGCTTCGGTTGGGTTTCGAATTAGTACCTTACGAGCAATTTGAGAGGCCTGGTAACGCAAATAAATCAAACTCCTCAAAGAATAATAAAATAGACGAACGAGAAGTAGCGCAAGCAAGGAACTTATACAACAGAATAAAAACAAGTTCGGGAATAAAGAAAACTATAGTACTTGCAGGATATGGACATATTGCTAAAACGTATGATTCTACTTTTACATCAATGGCCATGTATTTTAAAAAGTATTCTGGAATTACACCCTTTTGTGTTGAGCAAACACTTTTACTTGAAGATATGAAGAGTTCGCCATACGCCAACAAATTATTAACTATTCTCCTTAACAAAGATTCTGTTTTTGCATTTATGCCTAAGGATTTGTTGAAATTTGGTTTTGATTCAACTGCTTATGACATTTTCCTTTACAATCCGCCAACAAGTTATTTGCATAATAGACCAAATTGGTTAATAACTTCTAGTGATAAAAATTTCGTAAAAATCGAAATTCCTAAGTCAATAAAACCTGTGTTTGTTCAAGCGTATGTTTGTGATGAAATTAAATCAGATGAAGATTACAAATTAAAAATTCCTATTGATCAAACATTTTATTCAGAAAATAATAAGGTTTGGCTTTCGTTAAGAAGAGGAAAAAAGTACAATATAATTTATCGTGATGAAAAGAATAAAATTATTTTTAAAAAGGTAGTTCTTGGGTAAATAAAATTAAGAGCATTATTATATCATGTTACCAAACCCATTTCACTTCTTTTAATTCATAATTAAAAACTTCACCTTGTTTATTTTCTAATTTTAAAAAACCTTCTTCTGTAACTGTTTTTAGTTGCAATAGCTTTAGTTCTTTCTCAATTTCAAATGTGCGCCACGTATTAATTGCAAATAATTTTTGCAAGTAATTCGCATCAATTTCTGTAAACTTTCCATTTCGTAATTTTAAATAATTTACCTCTAGTCGCTTACATAATTGTTGTAAAACCATATTTAAGTCAAATTCTTTATTGGTAAGTTGTTTTAGCGAGGTAGCATTTAATTCGGGTGCAAAATTTATTTGATTAATATTTAAACCAATTCCAATCACGCTGAAGTTTATTTTTTCTGAACTATATGTGTTTTCAATCAAAACACCACCAATTTTTTTTTGATTTACTAAAATGTCATTCGGCCATTTTATTTTTATGTCAAATTGGCTAGCCTCTTTAAATTCAGCCATTACGTCATAGCAAGAAAGCGCTGTAATTTTCGATAAATAAAACTGATTTTTCGACGTTAAAAAACTCGGTTTTAAAACAATGCTCGCTGTTAAGTTGCTCTGTGGCTCTGCATTCCACTTATTTCCACGCTGGCCTTTGCCTTGTGTTTGATTGTTTGTAAAAATTAATGTGCCTTCAGCAAGGTTAACGTTCTTTAACAGCTCAATGGCATAAGAATTGGTACTAGATACTTCATCTAAAAAAATAGTATTTGAGCCTATAAAAAGTGTTTCCATTAAAGCAAAAAGGTTAACTTTGTTGATTAGTGTAAACTTAATAAAATATAAAACACAAGAGCAAAGTATGGCTAAAAACCTTTCAAAAAAAAGCACTGTTAAAAAAGCTAGTCCTAAAAAAGCATCAGCTAAAAAAACGGCGACAAAAAAAGTAGCAAAAAAATCAGTTACCAAAAAAGTAATTTCTGATAAAGAACGTGAACAACGTGCTGCAAATTTAATAGCCAATTCCGAAAAGAAATCTGCTCCAAAAACAAAGCGCCCAAAAAAGAATGCAACTAAGGCAGAGACAATTACTTTGCTAGATGCTGTTGTTGAAGGAATGCGTGAAAAGAAAGCAAAAAATATTACTTTGTTAAATCTTACCGAAATTGAGAATAGAGTTGCAGATTATTTTGTTATTTGTGATGCAGATAGTAATACACACGTAAACTCAATTGCCGATAGCGTTGAAGAATCATCGATAAAACTCAGTAAAGAAAAAGCTTACCACTCGGAGGGCAGACAAAATGGGGAGTGGATAATTATTGATTACATAAACATTGTTGTACACGTGTTTTTAAAAGAATTTAGAGATTATTACAACATAGAAGGTATGTGGGGCGATGCAAAAATTACTTTTGTAGAAAATTAAGTTACTGTTTAAAATAAAAATTATGAGCGACAATCAAAATAACACGAATAATACTAACAATCAAAATAATAACTCTGAAGAGGAGCGCAAGAAACAATTTGAGCGCATGCGCGATAGATTTAACAAACCTGGTGGTGGCCTAGGCGGAGGCAATAATAATGGCAACAATTTGTATTGGGTATACGGGGTAATTGTAGCAGTACTTTTATTTATTGTTTTCTTCAGTAATGGTCCAGGACCTCGTTTAATTGAAACAACCCAGGGCAAATTTTTTAACGATATGTTGGCTAAAGGCGACGTGCAAGCAGTTGAGATTGTAAACAACAAATATGCCCGAATTACTATTAATCCTGATAGTGCATTTAGTTGTATGCGTTACAAAAGTCCTAAAGGAATGTCCTATTTTCCTGACAAAGCCTTTAAAGGACCACATTATAAAGTTACTATATCCTCGGTTGAAAAATTTATTGAAGCTATGCAACGTGTGCAAACCGAAGCAGGTATACCTAAAGATAAGCAAGTGTTTGAAAGCAGCGTAGAAGAAACCAATTGGGCTACTGACTTTTTACCTTGGGCATTACCATTAATTGTAATGGTAGTGTTATGGATTGTATTAATGCGTAGAATGAGTGGTGGTCCTGGCGGCGGTGGTCCGGGTCAAATTTTTAATATTGGAAAATCACGTGCGACTTTGTTTGATAAAAACACTAATGTAAATGTAACCTTTAATGATGTAGCTGGCCTTGATGGAGCCAAGATTGAAATAATGGAGATTGTTGATTTTTTAAAGAATCCAAAAAAATATACTGAGTTAGGTGCAAAAATTCCTAAAGGTGCTCTGTTAGTTGGCCCTCCGGGTACTGGTAAAACCTTATTAGCAAAGGCTGTTGCAGGCGAAGCTAAAGTTCCATTCTTTTCATTGAGTGGAAGTGATTTTGTGGAAATGTTTGTAGGTGTTGGTGCAAGCCGTGTACGTGATTTATTCCGCCAAGCAAAAGAAAAATCGCCATGTATAATTTTTATAGATGAGATTGACGCAATTGGTCGGGCTAGAGGGAAAAATGCTGCAGCGGGTGGAAACGATGAACGCGAAAATACTTTGAACCAATTATTAACAGAAATGGACGGTTTTGGAACAAACAGCGGTGTTATTATTTTAGCTGCAACTAACCGCGCCGATATTCTTGATAGAGCTTTAATGCGCGCTGGTAGGTTCGATAGACAAATTTATGTTGACATGCCTGATTTGAACGAACGTAAAGAAATTTTTCAAGTGCACTTAAAGAAAATAAAAATTGATGCCTCGGTTGAAATTGAGTTTTTAGCGCGTCAAACACCTGGTTTTAGCGGTGCCGATATTGCAAATATTTGTAACGAAGCGGCTTTAATTGCCGCACGTGCTAACAAAAAAACAGTAACAAAGCAAGATTTTTTAGACGCAGTAGATAGAATTATTGCAGGTTTAGAAAAGAAAAATAAGATAATTACCAAACACGAAAAAAGTGTAATTGCATACCACGAGGCTGGGCACGCTACGGTAAGCTGGATGTTAGAACATGCTAGTCCCTTAGTAAAAGTTACAATTGTACCGCGTGGACGAAGTTTAGGTGCGGCTTGGTATTTGCCAGAAGAAAGACAAATTACTACAGCTGATCAAATTTTAGATGAAATGTGTGCTGCGCTTGGTGGTAGGGTTGCAGAGGAGATTACTTTTGGAAAAGTAAGTACAGGGGCACTAAGCGATTTAGAAAAAATTACACGCCAAGCTTATGCAAGTATTGTGTATTATGGCTTAAACGAAAAAGTTGGCAACATCAGTTATTACGATAGTAGTGGTCAAAGTGAGTATAGTTTTAGTAAGCCTTATAGCGAAGAAACAGCAAAAATAATTGACCAAGAGGTTAAAAAAATGATTGATGTTGCTTACGCAAGAACTAAACAAATATTGATTGCTAACAAAGAAAAATTATCTGTTTTGGCTGAAAAATTATTGGAGAAAGAAGTTATTTTTAAAGAAGATTTAGAAGAAATTTTTGGCAAACGTCCGTTTGAAAAAGTGGAAGAAGTTTTTAGAAATAAAGATGTAACACCAGAGATTCCAGTAATTGTGCCAGAGGAAAAATTAAATCCTCCGAGTTAGGGTTTAAAATAATTCATTTATTGAAACGCTTTATAAAAAAATCGTTTCAATTTAGAGTGTAATTTAATGACCTAGGTTGATGTTTAGATTAGGCAGTTCAACATGCAGTTTTACTTTTGCTTTTAATGCAGTAAAAACACGTAATAATGTATCAATCGTTACATTGCTTGCATTGTTTTCTAGCCTTGAAATTTGGGCTTTTTGAACGCCAATAAGTTTACCTAATTCTTCTTGTGTCATATGTCTGTCTTGGCGAGTTTGTTTGATTGCCTTGCCAATTAAATCCATTTGAAGTTCATATTCAAACATATCTCTTTCTGCTGTTCCAATTTTGCCAATTAGTTTGTCTTGAACTTGGTCTAACGTATATGCTTTCATTTTTTCTTATTTTTTATTTGTTTGTCTACTAAATATTTTGCTCGAATATTAATTGCTTTTTGAATTTCATTATCTGGAACTTTACTTCTTTTTTTGATGAAACCATGTGTTGAAACAACCAGGGTATCTGTTGTTGAAGTTTTATCCCAAAAGGTGAGTAGTCTATATTGTAAACCTTGATACAATGTTCTGAATTCCCAAATGTCATCATTCAATTTTTTGAAAAGTTCAGAGTCGTTTGTAACTGGTGCTTTACGTATGTTGTAAATTATTTTTTGTAATGTTTTCTATCCAAACTATTCAAAAACTCAAAAGCTTCATCCAAAAATAGTACATCAAAATATTTGTCCATTATTTAAAAACTTTCCTTTTACTAATATAGTAAAAGTTTCGTTATAATGAAACCTTTGGTTTATTCGCCTGTATTTTTTGCATAGAGTAATGAGAATAATTTTAAACTTATTTTTTTTGAATAATCACTTCCCCGAACTCATTTTATAGTAAACCACTTTCTTGGTTTCAAAAAAATCTTCTCTAAAGTAATCGTAAAGGTTAAAGAAAACGCTTTTGCTAAAAAAATGACCGAATTCAGCTTCTAAGTCACCACCTTTTAAGTAGAGTATACCATTTTGGAAGGTGTGATTATTTTCTTTCTTAATTTTATTTTTTACCCAATTATAAAATACTGGAAATTCTGTAACCGCCCTGCTCACAATAAAATCAAATTGTTGTTTTACATCTTCGGCCCGGCAATGGATGGCTTCAACATTACGTAAATTTATGGCTTTACTGACTTCCTGCACCACTTTTATTTTTTTTCCAATACTATCAACCAACAAAAATTGTGTTTCAGGAAAAGCAATTGCCAAGGGTATACCCGGGAAACCTCCGCCAGTTCCAACATCTAACACATGCGCGTTTTTGTTAAATTGAATTACTTTTGCAATGCCTAAACTGTGCAACACATGCTTTTCGTAAAGCGAATCTATATCTTTTCGAGAAACCACATTAATCTGTGCGTTCCAAAAGCCATACAGATCTTGCAATTGCGCAAATTGATTTAATTGTTGTTCAGTAAAGTTTTTAAAATATTTTGTAATTAATTCCACTAGCTTATTTGTAATGCAAATTTAATTTGTTGCTTATTAAAATTACATTTTTTCCTTGCGTTCTTTTAGTGCATTATAAAGTAAATCCCTGGCTCTAAACAACTGTGCTTTTATTGTGCCTATTGGTAAATTTAAGCGTTGCGATATTTCTTCATGACTCATTTCTTGAAAATAAAATAGCTCAATCATCTCCTTGTATTTAGGTTTCAAGCTATCAACCAATACCCGTATAATTTCTATTTTTTGTTTTCTAATAAAACTTTCCTCAGGATCTAACACACCAGCCTTTAAGTTGGCACTGTGTTTTTCTGAATCGCCATCGTTGCTATTCGTTTTATTATCCAAACTGAACATTACAGCTTGTTTTTTCTTTCTAATAAAATCAATGGCATTATTACTTGCTATTTTAAATAACCAGGTACTAAATGCGTAATCAGGACTATATTGTTCAATTTTTTTAAATGCTCTTCCAAATGCTTCAATTGTTAAATCTTCTGCATCGTCTTTATTATTACACATTTTCAGCATCATAAAGTAAACACTCTCTCGGTAACGTTGCAATAGCTCAGCGTAAGCCTTTTGATTACCCTTAATTGCATTCTGCACTAAGTTGTAATCGTACACACCTTTAGTAGATAAATTATTTAGATGATTTAGGTCGTCCACTTTTTAGGTTTGTAAAAGATTTTTGTTAGTTGAAAGATAGGATATAAAAACAACAAAAACAATTCGTATAAAACGCTACCTGCCACTAAATCGTTTTCGTTTAGTCGTTTTGCTACTCTGTTTGTCAGCGCCCATTGCACAATCATCTTTAATAAAAGTATACTTGGCAGTAATAAAATTGTGTTAAGCGAAAATGATAAAGGAATAAGCGAGAGGTAAAAAAAGTAAATACAAAAATAGTTAAATAACAATTTAGCTTTTGTTTTTGAATTGTATAAAGGTGCGGTAGTTAAGTGCCTCGCTTTTTGCAAGCGCCAGTTTCTTAATGTTGTTTTTGGTTTAGAATACGTAATGGCATCTTTGCTAATACAAATATTGGTGTTTTTTTCATTTGATGCCGTGTTTACAAACAAATCATCATCGCCAGATTGTATGTGGTAATGATTTGAAAAACCTTTTACGGCATAAAATAATTTTGATGTATAAGCTAAATTTCGGCCAACGCCCATATAAGGGTTTCCTTTTATTGCCATTGATAAGTAGTTAACGGCAATAGTAAATGTATCATAACGAATGAGTTTGTTTAAGAATGTGTTTTTTCTTTCGTAAGCGCCGTAGCCAAGTACTATTTCTTTTTCATTTGTAAAACCCGATGCCATTTCAGTAAGCCAATTTTCAGAATTAGGAAAACAATCAGCGTCTGTAAAAATTAAATTGTTGTGCTTGGCAGCCTTTATTCCTACAAGCATTGCAAACTTTTTGCCATGTTTGTAATAGTCGTCTTCTTTAATGTTGGCCTTTCTTAAATTCGGGAAAATTTTGGCAAATTCATCAATCACATTCTCTGTATTGTCATAGCTGCAATCGTTTACAACTATTACCTCAAAGTTTGGATAATTTTGAGAGAGTACTTTTGGCAAAAACTCCGTTAAATTATCATCTTCATTTTTAGCACAAATAATAACTGAAATAGTTGGCAAGTCTGAACTTTTCACCAAATGATTTTCTTTTAATTTATGTAATGGTAAAAACAAATTGCAATAGTAAATCGTAACTAAAATAAAACCAACACCAGCTAAAATGGTAAAAATTTCGGGCAAGCCAAAGGTGTTAAACTGTGGTAAATACATTCTACGAAATTAATTGTACAAATCTTTACTTATTACAATATATTTGCAAATACTTAACATCTTGTTGTTTAAACATAAATTGAATTATCTCTAACTAAATGTACAATTTAGCAGCACAAAAAATTATGGAGACTAAAATAAAAGCAATTATTTTTGATATGGATGGTGTGCTTATCGACAGTGAGCCGCTGTGGAGAGAGGCGATGATAAAAGGATTCAACGATTTAGGTTTCAAATTTACTGAGGAGGATTGCAAAAAAACAACGGGTATGCGCTTTAAAGAAGTAGTTGAACATTGGTTCGTAGAGTTTAATTATAAAGAAAAAACAGTTGCTTGGTTTGATAAGTACGTTGAAACATTATTGATAGAATTGATACAAAAAGGCGGAAGAGAGATAAAAGGAATTACAGAATTATTAAACTTTTTAAAAGAAAAAAAATATAAAATTGGTTTGGCAACTTCAAGCAACAAAAAATTAATGTATGCAGTTTTGAAACATTTAAAATTAGGACATTATTTTTCTGCAACCTGTTCGGCACAAACTTTAAAATACGGTAAGCCACACCCAAAGGTGTTTTTAAATTGCGCTAGTGCCCTTAACTGTTTACCTCAAGAATGTTTGGTAATTGAAGATTCTGTAAATGGCGTAATTGCGGCTAAAGCGGCATTTATGAAAGTAATTGCTGTGCCTGAATTATCTCAACTGCAAAATCCTAAATTTGCGATTGCAAATTATACGTGCAAAAACATGAAAGAAGTTAAATCAATAATTTCTAAATTTTAAAGCATGAAGCTCTTAATTCTATCACAATATTTTCCACCAGAGGTTGGTGCGCCGCAAAATAGGTTGTACGAATTAGCTGCGCTTTTAAATAAGAGTGGGGTAGAGGTTACCGTTTTAACCGCAATGCCTAATTACCCACAAATGGAGATTTACGAGGCGTACAAAAATAAAGCTTATATGTTTGAAGAGATGAATGGATTAAAGGTGCACCGTTCAAAAATTTTTGTTTCAAAAAATAAATCTATTATTAATCGTTTACGGAATTATTTTTCGTTTGTAATTTCGAGCGCACGAGTTGGAAATAAAAAATTAGGAAATTTTGATTTTTTAATGTGCGAATCTCCACCACTTTTTTTAGGGTATAGTGCCATGTACTTGGCTCGTAAAAAGCATGCTAAACTTATTTTTAATGTAAGCGATTTATGGCCCGAAAGTGCTGAAAAATTAGGAGTTGTAACCAATTCATTACTTTTAAAATTAGCGTATAACCTCGAGGCAAAATTGTATAAAAAAGCAACTTTGGTTACAGGCCAAACGTTAGGTATTTGTAATAATATTAACGCACGATTTAAAAACGTAAAACCTTATTGGTTACCTAACGGTGTAGACTTAAGTTTTTATAATCCAGAAACAATCGAAGCAGGCACTTGGCGAGAAAAAAATAATTTTTCAGAAGATGATTTTATTTTACTGTATGCCGGAATAATTGGAATAGCACAAGGTTTAGAGATTATTGTAGAAGCTGCCAACGTGCTAAAATCAAACACAAAATTAAAATTTGTATTGCTTGGCAGTGGTCCTGAAAAAGAAAAATTAATTCAGTTAAAGAAAGATTTGAATTTAAGCAATGTGTTTTTTTTGAATACAATAGCTAAACCTCAAATGCCAGAAATACTAAAATCTGTAAATGCGGCAATTGTTCCGCTTAAAAAATTAGATTTGTTTAAAGGCGCTATTCCATCAAAAATTTTTGAAACCTTAGCCATGAAAGTACCTATTTTATTAGGTGTGGATGGCGAAGCAAAAAAATTATTTGTTACCCAAGGCCAATGTAGTGTTTATTTTGAACCAGAAAATTTAGAAGAGTTAGTAAACGGAATTAATAAATTATGCAATGATAGAGACTTTTGCAAGCTTTTAGGGGATAAAGGAGCTGAGTTTGTATCTACCAAATTTAACAGAGAAATAATTGCGGCTAACTATTTAAAGCAGCTTAAAGCATTATAGTTTTGAGGATTTGTTTGATTCGCTTTTAAATGCTAATTTCTATTTCATAAAAAATCTATAAAAACTAAAATTACTCCTAAAATAACCTTATTTTTAAGGTTTATTTATAACACTATGCTTGTACAAATTGCACAATTATTTTTAAGCCTCACAATACTAGTAACCCTTCACGAATTTGGTCATTTTTGGTTTGCTAAACTCTTTAAATGTAAAGTAGAAAAATTTTATTTATTCTTCGATTTTTTATTTCCTTTTGCTAACGTTGCCAACTTTGCTTTATTTAAAAAGAAAATAGGTGATACTGAATACGGTATTGGCTGGTTTCCATTTGGTGGTTATGTTTCTATTGTTGGGATGGTGGATGAGCAAATGGACAAAGATATTGTAGATAAAGAACCAGAGCCACACGAACTTAGAGCAAAGCCAGCATGGCAACGTTTATTGGTTATGATGGGCGGAATTTTAGTAAACCTAATTTTAGGAATTTTTATTTTTTGGATGGTTGTTTTTGTTTGGGGGAAAAATTCGTTGCCACTTCAAAATTTAAAACACGGCTTATCTGTAGATAGTACAGCTTACAATATCGGGTTAAGAAACGGAGATTTTATTACACATGTTGGAGAAATTCCTGTAACAGACGTGTCTAAAATTCCTATTAATCTAATAATGAATGGCGGTTCCTCACTTTCAGGAATTCATGCTGATGGAAAAAAGTTTAGTATTCCTGTAACTAATAATGATAAAGGACTTATACTTAAACGTATTAAGAAATCTTATTTTGTTGAACCACGGGTTAAAATGCAGATTATAGATTCTGTAGAGCCTACTGGTTATGCAGCTAGTGCTAAAATTCAACCAAATGATAAAATTATTGCAGTTAACAATAAAAAAATTATTTTTTACGATGAGTTTAGAACAGAACTTTCGATGTACAAAAAAGAGATAGTAGCAATTAAACTCTTAAGAGGTAAGGATACTATAACGACAAAGTGCAATGTAAACGACGAAGGGAAAATTTTAATTAAACTGAAAGAAATAGACGACGTAAAACTTGTACATAAGGATTACACATTTTTTCAATCACTAAAAGAAGGTTGGAATGATGCCGTAGAAAAAATTATAATGCAAGCAAAACAATTTGTGGTAATATTTACTGTTAAAGATGCCTACAAATCTGTTGGTGGATTTGCAACCATGACAAAAGCCATGAGTACCACTTGGGACTGGCATCACTTTTGGTTTTTTACAGGCTTATTATCTTTAGGTTTAGCTTTTATGAATTTTTTACCAATACCAATGCTAGATGGCGGTTATATTATGTTTATTTTATGGGAAATGGTAACTGGTAAAAAAGTAAGCGATAAAGTTATTTACTATGCCAATCAAGTTGGGTTGTTTATTGTGCTTGGCTTAATGATATTTGCAAATACAGATTGGTTACGCGATTAATTGATTGAAAAAAATAATTACATACTCATTAATTTTTGCTGCTAACTTTTTGTTAGCGCAAAGTACCGTAATTAATAATAAACCAAAGGTTGAGCGTGAAGTTGTTTCTGCCAATAAGGTAATGGTAATTCCTTTTGAGCCGCGCTTATACTTAAGCGAAATTGATTATAAAATAAATGCTGAAACTAAGTTAACTGCAAAAGAGATTAAGCATAAGTTTAGAGATGGTTTAAATGAACAATTGGCGCTTGCATTTAAAAGTATCAAATATGCTGTTACAGATTTAATGGAAGACACAGCCAAGTATAAAAAAGAAATTACTAGTATTTATGAGCATTTAAACTACGAGTTTCAAAAAACACCAAATCAAGAAAATTACCAGCCACCAAAAAAGGAAAAAGACAAAAAGGTAATTGAAAAAGGACAATTAAATGTAGAAACCAATGCCGACGACAGGTTTATGAATGCAAAAATTACCAATGCAAAAGTAATTCCTTTGCTTACTGCAGTTCATAAATGCAAGGTGTTTGTGTTTGTAAATCAATTAGAAATTTTGGCAACCGGAAGTAAGCAGTTAGGTGAAATAGGCGAAGGAAGTACGAAAAGAAAAATAATAATTCACTATACAGTTTACTCAAGCGATGCCAAAGAATTAAATTCAGGCAAGGCAATTGAAGAGTTTGACGAAACACTAAATAACCCCAAAAAAATTATTGATAAACATTTTTCTAAAATTTCACAAACCATTTGCCAACGTGTTACCAAGGCTTTGATGAAGTAGGAGAGTTGATTTTAATAAGCTTGTACTAAAGACTCTAAAGGAATATTTAATTTTTCATGTAGATTGCGTACCATTTCTAAGGTTAATTTTCGTTTGCGATTTAGAATTTCACTTACTCTGCTTGTATAACCTAATATTTCTCCCAAATCTTTTTTGGTGAGTTGCATTTGTTCCATTTTATATTTAATAGCTTCTACTGGGTCTGGTAACTCAATTTTATAATGTTTATCTTCATAATCTTTAATAACAAGAGCCAAAAGCTGTGCTTCTTTACCTTCCTTTGTGTTCGGTTTTGCGAAAAATAATTCCTCAAAGCGTTGTAAAGAAGCCTCGTATTGTTTTTTTGATTTTATTACTTCAATATTCATATTAATTATTTTTTTCGTTTTGGATTTATATAAGTCAATGGTATTTGCATCAATTTTATCGTAGTCTTTATGTGTCCCAATAAATTTTATAAAAACCCATCCAAAATCGTAGTTGATAGTGGTTACAATTCTGTAATCGTTGCCTTTAATATTAAAAACTGCTCTACCATTTTTTAAAATACTTACATTACCTCCAAAATCCTGTTTCAATTTATTTGGCGATTTCCAGAATTTATCCTCCATTTCTTCATACCAAATTTGCAATGGTAGTTTAGAACTTGCGTGCGTTTTATAAAATTCTACAATCGAACTCTTATTATAAACATTCATTAGCTAATCTTTCTTTCGTAAAGATATAGAAATATTTACCAAAACGGTAATTTATTTACCAATTTGGTATTTTTTTTAAATAACTTATACAAATTCGCGAAAAAAAATTTACCTCGAAAAATTCTTTACCACTTTTCCAATAATAAATTTTTGAGGAACAAATCCAAAACTTCTGCTGTCAATAGCATTATCACGGTTATCGCCCAAGGTGAAATAATAGTTTTGTTTTATAATGTAGTTTTTTGTGTACACGCCATTAATAAAAATCGAATCGTTTTTTTGTTGCAATTTATTGCTTTCGTAAATGGCAATTATGTGTTTGTATAAAATTAAATTGAGTGTATCTAAAACAAGCGTATCGTTCTTTTTTGGAATGTAAAGATTTGTGTGCTTAAGAATTTGTTCTCTTTTATTTTCGGCATTTTTAGTGTTTTCAAAATAGAAATTTCCACCAAAATAATCCATGTTCCATTTGTGGTTTGAATTAAATGGAAAACACGTTTCATCATGTATAGTTGGTTTTTCTGATTTTAACTCAATAGATTTAATGTAGGTTAATTTACTTAACGAATCTCTTTGAACCTTTGTAAGTGTTGCGCTATAATCCAACTCGTTAGAAATTTCGGCATATTCACTTATCCCATAATTGTTCCAAAAGCTAGAATCTAATTTTACTTTTTCGGATTTTATAAGGTAATTCAATTTTTTTTCGATACTATCTGACTGTAAGTTGTTATTTCTATATACTTCTTTATTTACAATGCAAAAACTATCGCCGGGTAGTCCAACTATACGTTGCAAAAACAAAGGAGAGGTTTCATTAGAATCAATATTTGGGTATTGAAATAAAACAACATCATTGCTAATATACTTACTTCCAATTTTTTTTATCAGCAGTGTGTTTCCTATATCAAAATTAGGTTGCATATCGTTTGAAGAAACTTTAACGATATCGAAAAAAAACTTTTTTAAAATAAATAGCGTTACTATTGCAACACCAATTGATATAAACCAATTAACCCTTAAAATATAAGTTAAGGCAGTTTTTATTTTGGTTTTTTCTATCAAACAAATTTTAAGTGTTTGGTTTTACTTTTAATTTTCTTTTATCGTTCCATTTACTTAAACCCCAAAGCGCCAAGGCAATTGCAATAAAAGGAATTTTTATAGAATGTAAAGTTCCATCATCCACATAACATAAAAAGCGTTCCCATCTAAATTTACCATCGTGGCTATTTTTAGTTAAAGATTTTATAACACTTGCGCCGCTGATAGGATTTTTTTCGGAATACTTCATGCTAAACCAAACAAAAAACGGAGAACCCACAATATGGTCATAAGGAACAAAACCCCAACTACGACTATCAGCACTGTTGTGGCGGTTATCCCCCATCATAAAATAATAATCTTGTTTAAAGGTGTAATTTGTTATTGGTTTTCCATCATACAAAACGCTGGCTCCCTGTTTTGTAATACTGTGTATGCCGTTATCATAGGTTGAAAGAATTTTTTCATACAAGCAAATATTATGCGTGTCTATTGGTAAGGTTAATCCTTTTTTCGGAATTAATAAAGGTCCAAAGTTATCGTTGTTCCAAGGGTAGGATTTATTGTGTGGAAAAATAGAATTTTTATAAACGCCTTTTTTAGTATTTGCAATTTCTACCGAATATACATTTGGGTCGGTTTTTACTTTATCATACGTAGCTTTGGTCATGTTTAGGTAGTACAACACGGTGTCGCCACCAAATGTTCCTTTGTATTTTTCGTAATCTAAATCTTCATAAGGATAGTATTGCCCATTTAGCATATCAACGGGGATTATCCCAAGCAACGTTTCTCCAAATTCATTTTTTGTAATTCCAAGTCGGTAAGCTTCATCGTAATAAATATCCAAATTGTCTAGGAAACGTTTATCAACAAATTGTGATTTAGCTTTTACATAATAATTGTGCTGCGCGTTAAGCGGCATTTGCATTTTATTATTATTAATAAAAATTTCGCCATCTTTAATTTCTAAATTATCTCCTGCTATTGCAACACAGCGTTTAACGTAATGGTCGCGCTTATCAATTGGTCTGCTAACAATGTCTCCAAAGTTACCACCATTTTCATTTACATACTTCCATCCATTTGCTAAGGCTTGATTCTCTGTTAATGTTGGATTTGCTTTTTTATAAGACGATGCAGCATTTCGAACCAATTGATAATAACTTGAATTACTTTGTAACAAAGCAACGGTATCACCATCTGGGTAATTAAATACTACAATATCATTATTTTTTACCGAGCCAAAACCTGGCAAGCGCATGTAAGGTAGCTTAATCCACTCTAAGTAAGATTTTGTGTTTGCTACTGGTAATATGTTGTGCGCAAAAGGAAACGACAAAGGGGTTTGAGGAATTTTTGGGCCGTAAGCAAATTTATTAACGAATAAAAAATCACCTACCATTAAACTTTTTTCTAAAGAAGAGGTTGGTATAGTAAACGCTTCAATAAAAAATCCACGAATGATAGATGCTGCTATTACCGCAAAAACAATAGGGTCTAACCAATTTTTTACAAACTTGCTTGGCTCGTTTTTAAATTTATCTAAACCAACAAATTTTGCGGTATCATCAAAGGCTAGTTTTAAAAAATAAACGTAAGGTAAAATACTGGCAAAAATTAAATCGTTATTACTTGGTTTATTAAAGGCGCGGGCAGTATTAAATCCATAAACACCAAACATAAAAATGTTAACGCCAGGTATAATCATTATTAAACACCACCACCAAGGTTTTTTTAATAATTTTGAAAGTTCAAAAAAATTATAAATTGGTATTAAGCCTTTCCAAGCGGGTAAACCAGCTTTGGTAAATAATTTACTTAAACCAAAAAAAGATGCTAAAACTAAAATTAAAAATATAATATTGCCCATAATTTTAAAGTGATGAAGATAGTGATAATTAGATTTAGTAAACGAATAAAAAGTTGAGAAATTTGATTGACTTTGTTAATAGATGTTAGCGTTAGTAGTTATTAGATAAGCTAGAATTTTTATAATTAAAAGGGCGCTCCTATGGAGCTCAATAAACTATACTTGTTTACTTAATTACAAACATAAAGCTCCTACGGAGCTCTTTAAGGGCCTCGTAGAGGCTGACTGTTTGTAAAAACATCAATGCTACTTAAAAATTAGCTCCAAAGGAGCGACCTGTTGGTTTAAAATCAACCCTCATCTTCATCCTCATCAATCTCAATGAGCGATGATTCAGTAATTTCTTTACTAATAGTTTTACTGTGTATAGATAACAAAATGGAAGGTAACAAAATAAGATTGGTGAACATACTCATTAAAAGGGTTAAAGAAACTAATACCCCTAAAGCCACAGTGCCGCCAAAACTGCTGGCAGAGAAAATTGCGAAACCGCAAAATAAAATAATGCTGGTATAAACCATACTTAAACCAGTATCTTGTATTGCGGCTGATATAGCTGCCGATGCAGATTTAGCGCCTTTTTTTAATTCTTGTCTATACTTGGTTAAAAAATAAATAGTGCCATCGCTGCTTATGCCAAAGGCTATGCTAAAAATTAAAATGGTACTTGGTTTAAAACGAATATCTAAAAAACCCATAACACCGGCGGTAATTAGTAAGGGAATTAAACATGGAAGTTTAGATAATACAATAATTCTTACTGAACGGAAGAGCGCAATACCAACAATTGCAATTAAAACAATTTCAATTACTAAACTTTCAATTAGGTTTGATAGGAGGTAATCGTTACTTTTTAAAAACACCAAGCAATGACCTGTTAAACTTACTTTATAATCTTGTGGGTCAAAAATGGAGTCGATTTTTGGTTTTAATTCCTCCATTAAAACCTTAATTTTTTTTGAACCAATATCCTTCACTTGATAGCTAATGCGTGTTACTTGATTGGCTGTATCAATAAAATTAGCTAGTTTGTTATTTTGTCCGTTTAAAGTGCTACTAAATTCACGTAAATTTTTTAAATCATCTATTGTAGGTAATTTGTAATATTTTGCCTCACCGCCTTCATAAGCTTGGTAGGTAAATTTAAGTCCTTCCACAATCGACAATGGTTTTGAAAAAATGGGATATTCTTCCATCATTTTTTGAAGGCGTTTTATTTTGTAAACAGCCCGTGCATTGTTTTCAAAAACACCTTTTCTTTTTTTGGTATCAATGGCTATTTCAAATGGTAACACACCTTTAAAATTATCTTCAAAAAAATGCAAATCGCTGTAAACAGGATCTTTGCTTGGTAAATCATCCACCACAAAACCATTCATGTCAATGAATTTCATGCCAAAGGCTGCAATTAACGAAATGATTAATGTGGTTATATAAATTGCCTTCCGTTTATTTTGAACCAAATTATCAATTGCATCTAAAATTTTACGGATGCGTTTGCCATCTTGGTGTTGTGTTATTTTATTACTTGGTGGCGGAAGTGTGCTTAAAATAATTGGAATTAAAACAAGTGTTATAAAATAGGTTGCCATTACACTAATTGAAGAAACAATGCCAAATTCCACTAGCATTGATGATTTGGTGAAATAGAGCACTGCAAATCCAATAGCCGTGGTAACATTTGCAAGAAATAAAGTAATTCCAATTGTTTCAACACTTCGAGCAATAGCTTTTATTTTATTGCCATGTTTTACAAATTCGCTTTGGTATTTATTTATTAAGAAAATACAGTTTGGCAAACCAATTACCATTATTAGCGGTGCTATTAAGCCTGATAAAACGGTGATTTTGTAACCGAATAATTCCATAATACCAATAGACCATATTACACCAATAATTACAACTACTAACGAGTAAAGAACGATGGTTAACGATCTAAAGAACATCCATAAAATAATGGCAGTAACTAACACAGCTAAGGTTAAAAATAAGGTCATTTCTTTTGAAACCTTTGCCATAAGCTGCGAACGAATGTAAGGCATGCCGCTATAATGAATAGATAAATTATGTTTTTGTGAGAATGCTGTTCCTAATGCTTGAATTTCTTTTACCATTTCAAGTCGGCGCTTGCTATCTAAATCTTTTTTATTAAAGGTAATAGCTGCTAGTTGAGCGCCTGTTTCTTTATTATAAATTAAGTCTTCGTAAAAAGGTAAATTATGAAATTCTGTTTTTAAGCTGTCTACCTGCAATTGCGATGTTAAAGGAGAGGTAACCAATTGTTTAATATCGAATTTTTGTAAACTGTCGTTTTTTATCAGTTTATAAACAAGTGGCAAGGAGAGAACATCTTTAACGCCTTTAATCCGTTTAAGCTCTGTGTTTAACTTATACCAATCATTAAATTTTTCAAGTTTAAAAAAATCTTTGTCTTCAAACCCTATAACCATAACGCTTCCATCTTCGCCAAATTTCTTTTTAAAGTTTTGGTATTCAATAAAGGTGCTATCATCTTCAGGTAAAATTTTCGCAAACTCGTAAGATAACTCCATTTTATAGGTTTCGTAACCCATAAAAACAGTAAGTAGCAAAATGGCACTTGTAAAAATTAACTTATTGCGTAATAATATCCTCGAAAATGCTTTCCACATGGTTTTTAAGAAGGGCGAAGTTAACGGAAAAAATGAAAATGAATAGAAATTTTTTGTATCTCGGCATTAATTTGTAACCAAGATTGTGTAGATTGAGTAAAACAAAGTTAAGAGGTGGCTAAACTACCTTATAAATTATTAGAATTTGAATGGATTTAGATAATTTTATTTTATATTTGTATTATAAAATTAGCATTCGCAATTTAACAATCTATGAAACACTTTTTTATAATTCTTTTTGTTCTACTAGGCTTTTTTAGCTCAGTATTTTCGCAAGGTAATAATACATGTGCTAACGCGCAGCCTTTTTGTACTGGCACCCCTGTTAGTTACCCAGCAGGAACAAATGCTGGTGCAGCTCAACCTGGGCCTAGTTACGGTTGTTTGGGTAGTCAACCTAACCCAGCCTGGTTTTCTTTACAAGTTGCTTCATCAGGGCCAATAGTTATAGTAATGCAAGCTCAAAATGATATCGATTTTATAGCGTGGGGGCCTTTTCCTAACTTAAGTGGTAATTGTGGTAATTTAACAGCGGCTAATCAGGTACCAAATCAAGGTCCATGGAACAATCCTACGAGTAATGGCTGTAGTTTTTCGGGTTCTGCAACTGAAACATTGATTATTCCTAATGCTCAACCAGGTCAAAATTATATTCTATTAATAACCAATTTCTCAAATCAAAATCAACAAATTAATTTTAATCAAAGCAATACCGCTAATCCAAACGCTGGCGCTACTAACTGTGGTATTTTATGTCAATTCACAGCCTCTGCAACGCAAACAATTTGTTCTACTCAAACAGCCACATTTGGTGTTACAACCAGTACCAGCATTGTAAGTGTTACTTGGGTTGGACCAAATGGTTTCTCACTTCCAAGTGGCAATGGTTCGTATCCTAACATCCCTGTTACTGCTTCAGGAAATTATACTGCTATAGCAACAAACACTGGAACTAATCCTGCCACTAATACTTGCTCTGCAACACGTTCAATAACGGTTAGACCAACTCCTACGCCAGCTATTACGCCTACAATTGTTTGTGCAGGGCAAAACGCCGTTCTAGCATTAACAGGTAACTCGGCAACATCAACATACACCTGGACAGGGCCAAATAATTATGCCTCGAACGTACAAAATGCTGCAATTAATAATGCTCAGTTAGTCAATAATGGTATTTATACAGCATCCATAACAACCAATGGTTGTAGGGGTAGCGCAAGTGCAAGTTTAGGAGTTAAGCCAAATCCAACAGTAACAACATCTAGTGGAGGTAACTTTTGTTTCGGACAGAGTTTTTACTTAAGTGCTAATGGCGCTACAACCTATAATTGGTCTGGACCAAACGCATTTGCCTCTATTTCTCAAAATCCAGTTTTCTTTAACAACGTAATGAACTTTGCTGGAACTTATTCCGTTATTGGCACTGCTAATGGCTGCACTGCTTCTGCAACCGCACCAGTAACAATTCATCCATTACCAAATATTGTTGGCATATCCTCTGGTAATGTTTGTCAAAATTCACCTTTAACTCTAAGTGCTACTGGTGGCACAGCTTATGTTTGGAATGGTCCTAATGGATTTTATTCAACTGCGGGAATTAACAATATTGCTTCAGCCCAGTTTAGTCTCGAAGGTACTTATACAGTAACCGGTACTAGTAGTTTGGGATGTGTAAATAGTAATACTTTGAGCCAGTCTATTTATCCATTACCAATTATGTCGGCTCAAGGTTCGAGAGCTTGTTTAAACGATCCACTTTATTTACTTTCAAATGGTGCATCTACCTATGCGTGGCAAGGACCTGCGGGTTATACTTCTAACCAACAAAATCCTACACTTTTCTCTTCTAGCTTTTTGGCCGATGGTACTTATACTGTTTTTGGAACAAGTAGTCAAGGATGCGTGAGCACAGCAACTGCGTTGTGTAAATTGTATCCAAATCCAATAATTTCCTACAGCGGAATAACAAGTGTTTGTAAGGGCGATATGTTTAAGTTTAAGGCGAGTGGTGGTGTTACCTACAAATGGCTTGGTACTTTCGGGGTTGCTCAAGAAGGTTCTGAATTCAGTATCTCAAGTGCCTCGCCTAGTTTACAATTAACTTATACAGTTGTTGGTACGGATGGAAATGGCTGTTCTAATTCTACTGAAGTAAATCCATTGGTGTTTCAACTTCCAACAGCTAAAGTTGTTCCAAGTGTTGCTGGGAGCTGTCCACCGCTTTGTACCCGATTCAGTATAATTCAAAAGCCAACAAACCTAACGAGTATAGGTTGGTCCTTTAGTAATGGAAATAGTTTTAACGATTCTTTAGCTCTAAACCAATGTTTTAATACTCCTGGAATACATAACGTACAACTTGCATTAAAAGATGATAAAGGCTGTAAAGGGACGGCAACTCAAACTGTTGAAGTTTATCCGAATCCAAAAGCTGAATTTGAGTTTGATCCGTTAGATCCGAACGAAAATAATAATGTTGTTACTTTTTACGACGCTTCAACAAATGCACAAGTTGCAGGATGGAATTGGGACTTTGAAAGCACAGGTGTTGACACTGCAAGAGGAAATATTGCTACACATACTTTCCCTGCTATTGGGAACTATTTTGTGAAATTGTTTGTTAGAAGTACAAACGGTTGCGTGGATAGTATCATCAAAAAAATTACAGTTTCTGAAGATATGACAATGTATGTGCCAAATGCTTTTACACCAAATGGTGATGGAACCAACGATACATTTAATGTTTTTGGTGTTGGAATTAAAAAATACAATATGGAAATTTTTGATAGGTGGGGAAATTTAGTTTTCACGGCTAATGATATTTCTACAGGTTGGGACGGCAAAAACAGAAAAGGTGGAGATGTAAGTGCTGCGGGTGTTTACCAATATAAAATTACAATGTCTACTACTAAAGATGGTAAAATAAAAACATTTACAGGGCATGTAACTTTGTTAAAGTAGCACTTTTTTTTAAAGACTATCAGGTTTTATGGGAGTAAACTACATGATTTAAACAGGGTTCATTCAAAAACACAAATAAGCCAATTCATAAGAGATGGAAAGGTTAAATCCACTTTTATGTGTAAATTTTTTTTAACTCTTTTGAGAAAATCTTTACAGATAAAAATAGAGTTTCCTTTGTGTTTGTAGTTTGATAAAAATTAACTTACTCTTCTTTAGCCTAGCTTGCAGTAGTTAGGCCAGTTTTAGGGATTTTTATTCATCTTATACCAAATACAAATATTATATAGCCCAATCTATTGACGAAAAAATATAGCTATAAGCACAAGCTGATATTATTATATTTTTAGTTAAACTTTGAGTTTGGCATTTAATAAATTCAGATAGTTCA
>JAAFIQ010000033.1 GCA_013298715.1 Bacteroidota bacterium
GAAATTGCCTCCATCAAAATTAAAACCACTTAAGCAATTACAACTAACAAGGTTAACTTGCACTGTTTGAGAAATTAAGCAACCAGCCGCAGAAGTACTTGTTACTGAATAGGTAGTTGTAACAGTGGGATTAACCACAACACTGCCAGTACCAGTTACAGAGCTACCATCAGAGCCAATAACTGTTATTGGAGATAGTGTGCTAACTGGTAAGCTAATGGTGCTAATATTACTTGTTAAACAAACATAAGGATTAGATACATTCACATTTTCTTCGTAGTTATATAAATTTACAACAGAATTTAGAGTGAATTCACACCCTAATGGATTGGTATAATTGTAAGTAACCAGCACACTATTAGTAAGCCCATTGGTATTTAAAACACAATTGGTTCCTGTACATGTTACCCCAAGGCCCGAAAAAGTGCCGCCTTGAACATTAACAAAGTTGTTTAGATTTAATGTTTGACCAAGACATGCCGAGGGAGTTGTAAAAGTTGGAATTGGATACGTTGTATTTACATTAACAGAAACTACTGCTGTATTTGTAGTAGAACCCCAAAGGCCAGAGCCTGTTTGTGTAACTGTATAAGTAACACTTGTAGTTCCATTAAAAATAGGATTAAGTATGTTAGGGTTATTTAAACCTGTGGTGGGTAACCATGAATAAGTATAGTTCGTATTAGAAGGGTCGAATTGGCATACATTTGGATTTAATTGAACGGTTTGTCCAGCACATATTATAGCAGGAGGAGGGTTAACAGAAATGCTTGGGCTTATTAATCCTACATCATCCAAATAATAATATGCATTATTGCTATAACTACCCGTTGCTGGATAATTTGGGTTTGTAGCGGTTTGTGTAAGTAAATTATTTCTAAAATTCCCAATAGTTAAATAGTTGTAAGTTGCTGTAGGAGTAATAATGGCTGTATATTTTTGCCACCCTAAATTAGTCATTGGCGTTGTTGCTAAAGTTACAATTTGGCTTAAACCTCCAAATCCTGTAATCTCGTTTTCACCATTTTGACAAGGAGCGGATCCAAAAGAAAACATAGCGCCTAAGTGAGAAGAAAATTTACCAAAATTAGCCGCTTTGGTAAAAATACTAAATTCATAAGTTTGACCTGGAATCATAGGGTTACTAAGTTGTTGAACTATATATTCTCTGTTTACGCCAGTTCCGGCTACCCATGTGCTTGTATTACCATAGCAAAATAAACCAAGGCATGATAAACTTGTATTAGCCGCACTATAATATTGATGACCCCACTGAAATAAATTGGCAGTTGGTGTACATCCACTTATAATATCAGGCGTGTTTACATAGGGATGGGGAAAACCTTGACATAATGTAGGAAGAATCCAATTACAAACAGGGGGTGCGTTTCCACCACCAGTTAGCCCAATTGATGCACAAGGAGCAGTTAAATTCTCAAAACTTGGATTGGTTATTAAATTACATGAGGGTGTATAAGTAGGGCAGTTAGCAGCTAAGGTATTAAATTCTGAAATTTGAATATCGAATAGTGTATTAGGCGCTGTGCAATCTCCACAACTGTTGTTAAACATAAAGCGCAGGTAAATTTTTTTGTTTGTAAAGTCGTAACTATTAAAAACAAAAAACAAGGTACTATCGTCCCTCAAGCTATCATTATAGGTATTATAGGTTGTAGTACCTGCAAGATCGGTTACAAGTAAACTTGCAGTGTAAAGGTACTGTGATTTTGATTGTTGCAAAACTTTAGTCTTAATGGAAATTAAATCGTTTAACGGACTTATTGTGTAGTAGAGATTTGAAAAGCCAGAAACAGGTGTTTGCGCTGTTAAACTGCTTGTACCAGCCGGCACAACAATAGGGTTGGTAGATGTGGTGCCAACAGGTTGGCCTTTGTATATTGCTACTAAAACTAGCAACACAAAGAGTAATGAGATTTTGTTTTTCATGGTTTAAAGTTTAAATGACAACCAAAAGTATAAAAGCCTTTAAAAAAATTATGTCCAATTTTTGATTATTTTTGTCGTAAACTAACTATTGAGTTTAAAATTTAATTTTAAGTTAAACATCCAGAAATATTAATTCAAAAAAATAATTGCATGAGTATAGGTAAAAAATTAAAAAGTTTAAGGGTGCTTAATAATAATAGTATGAAAGATATTGCAAACCTGCTAAACATGAGTTTAAGTAACTATGGTAAAATAGAACGTGATGAGATTGAAATTAGCAGAAATAATACAGAAAAATTAGCTAAACATTACAACCTTAAAATAGATGATTTGATTAATAGCGACAATTTAGTGGTTAATGTAACCAACCAAGATGGTGGTAAAAGTTGGGCAGGTGTTAATAATAACTTTCACGAAAACATGAGTGAGAACACGTTGAGGCTAATTTCGCAATACGAGGCTAGGGTTTTGTTTTTGGAGAATGAATTAAAAGAGAAAAACAAACAGATAGAAAAACTTATAACAAAAAAGTAAGATTTACTAATTAAGTCTTTGAATGAGTTTGGCTTATTTATAGTTTTACTAAGCAAACTATAAATAATGGATTACATGCTTTGATCCTGACTTTAATCTAAAATATGCTTGTAGAACTTTTGGAAATCTAGTTACTGGTAATTACTTACAGAATCTTAGTATTAGCAATCTATTGTTTAGTTCTAGCTATCTATTGCTTTGTATTGGTAATCACGTTAACAGTAATTAAAAGTTAAATGGTAATACGAGCAATCTATAAGCTAGTTTTTACAGTATATAGTTTCGTACAATTAATCCTATTAACAGTAATTAAATACTACACTTTATTGCACCTAATCTGTTAGATAATTTTAACAAACCATTACCTAGTTTTTATAATCTTGTTAATGGTAATAAAGAACTACACCTTGGTTTACACCAACTTTGCACGCTTATCTCCCTTTAAAAACACACTGCAAATAAATGCACTTGATAAGCCAATTATCATCATAGAAAATAATCTTCCAGTAGTAGCTTTAAATGCAGAAACCTCGGTGTTTTTTATTTGGTCTTCAATTATTTTGGTATACTCTTCAGGCTTTATTTTAGATTGACTTTTTAAAAAATCTAAAAATTGATTGCCTTTATAATATTCAACCGCAATTTCTTTGCCTTTCCATTGAAACTCAACATAGTGGTAAACACTAATAATAACAGCACTTACAGCAAAAATGGTTAATGCTATACGAATGGCCTCTTTCCCAGAGATGATGCCACCATTATTTTTATCGCGCACACTTTTAATGGCGATAATGTAAATGGGTATAATTGCAAACACACCAACAATGTGAGCAAAAAACCAACCGTAGCGTGTGGTGTAGTATCCGCCTAATAAAATAATTAATTTATGAATGATAAAAAGTGCGGCGTAAAAAAGTGCAAAGTATAAGGCTTTTTTGTTCATTATAATTTATTTAAGATTAGCCATTCATACTTACTAAAAACTCTTCGTTGCTTTTTGAACGGCGCAATCTATCCAATAAAAATTCCATAGCCTCTTGCGGATTCATATCGCCCAAGTGTTTACGTAACAACCATAATCTACCTAAGGTTTCTTTGTCTACCAATAAATCGTCGCGGCGGGTTGACGAGGCTAATAAATCGATGGCTGGGTAAATACGTTTGTTTGATAATTTTCTATCTAACTGCAATTCCATATTACCTGTGCCTTTAAACTCTTCAAAAATTACCTCATCCATTTTACTGCCAGTTTCAGTTAAAGCAGTGGCAAGTATTGTTAACGAGCCACCACCTTCAATTTTACGTGCAGCTCCAAAAAAACGTTTTGGTTTATGCAAGGCATTTGCATCTACACCTCCTGTTAACACCTTACCACTTGCAGGAGACACGGTATTATACGCACGAGCTAAACGTGTAATACTATCTAACAAAATAACAACATCATGTCCGCACTCTACTAAACGTTTACTTTTTTCTAAAACAATGTTTGCAATTTTTACATGTTTCTCTGCGGGCTCATCAAACGTACTCGATACCACTTCTGCTCTTACGCTACGGGCCATATCGGTAACCTCTTCAGGGCGTTCGTCAATTAACAAAATTATTAAATAAACTTCAGGATGATTAGCTGCAATGGCGTTTGCAACGTCTTTTAATAAAACTGTTTTACCGGTTTTTGGTTGCGCCACAATTAGACCGCGTTGGCCTTTACCAATTGGTGCAAACATATCCATTACACGCATGCTTAAATTTTCTTGGGCATGGCCTGTTAATTTTAATTTTTCGTAAGGAAATAAAGGTGTTAGGTAATCAAACATTACTCTATCACGCACATAACTTGGCTCACGGCCATTTATTTTATCTACCTTAATTAATGGAAAATATTTTTCACCTTCGCGTGGTGGGCGTACACCGCCAGTTACCACATCGCCAGCGCGTAAACCAAATAATTTTATTTGTGATTGCGAAACGTAAACATCATCTGGTGAGTTTAAATAATTGTAATCAGAACTACGTAAAAAACCATAACCATCGGGCATGATTTCTAAAACACCTGTAGCTAAAACAATATTATCAAAATTGTAATATACTTTTTCAGGACGCTTTACTGGCTCATTTTCGGGTTGTTGCGTTGTTTCTGTTTCTCCTTGTTGAACTTGCTCCGTTTCACCTTGTTGTACTGTTTCGGTTTGTTCTGGAGTAGCAGTTGTAGATTGATTCGTTTCGGATATTTCGGAAGCTGTTTCAGCAACGTTTGAAATTACTTCTTCCTCTGTATTTATTGTTGAAGGCTCAGTTACTGTTTCTTCTGAAATTGGCTCTAGCTTTACCTTACGAGGCTTTTTTTCTCTGAATTCTTTAACTGGTTTATTTTCTTTTTGTTTATCATCAACGTTATTCACATTGCTTGGTTTAGAGAACCTACCAAGCAATTCCTTTGCTAATTCTTGGTTTGCGCTTTGCACGTCAACAATTTTTAGTACTAAATCGCCTTTGTTTAATCCTTTGGATTCAATAGAAAATGCTTTTGCAATTTCTTTTAAATCTGATAATGAGCGAGCGCTCAAATCCATTACTTCAAACATAAAATTATATGGGTAGAATTTTTTTTATTACTTTTTAATGATTAGAAACTGCTAGGAATATAACAGTTTATGAATGCGAATGCAATATTAAGGTAAATATGTTTAACTACCAAAATTTTTTTTGTGCAAAAAAAAAAGCTAATTTAGCTGTATGAATAAGTTTGTACTTTATTTAGGATTAATCTTTACAATCCATGCCTGCAAAAATAAACTTGAGGTAAATGCCCCTTACAAAGATGTACCAAATGTTTACGCTGTGCTTTGTGCTCAAGACAATAAACAAATTATTAGAATTAATAAAACATTTTTAGGCGAGGGTGATGCTAACGTAATGGCAAAGGTTACCGATTCTGTAAACTACCAACCTAATGAATTGACTGTAACTTTAAACCGCTTTGTAAATGGTGCACAAGTGAATGCTAGTTTACAAAATAAAACGGTAACGTTTGGCGAAGAAGTAATACAAACAAGCGCTGGCGCTTTTAGTCCGTGGCAACGTGTTTACACAACTACTGAAAAATTATTTGCAAGTGGCGATTATGAATTATTAATTAAAAACAACAAAACGGGCGCTGAGTTTAAATCAAAAACAAAAGCGTTGGATAGTATAAAAGTAGGTTCTCTTTATTTGAATTTTCAAGCACCACCTTTAATTAATGCACATAAACTTTATCCTTATCCAATTGCAGTTGCCAACGATTCGTCAAAGTATTTAATTAATTTCTCTAAAGTAAATGATAGACTTACTTTTTACGTTCCTTTAAGTGACCCTGCACCAAAGGCATACATTTATCAAACAACAGTAAGAGCTAATTATTACGATTCTATTAACTTACCGAACGGGGCAGGGCAAACGCGAAGAGAAAACTTTGTAGATTATAACTTTTTATACAAACTTAATCCTAAAGACAAAGCAGTGAATAATATTTATGGTGAGCATATACCTTTTGAGATTATAGCAGGCGATTTAGCTGCTGCGTTTGGTACAGAATTTTCTAAAAAGCCAAGTCCTACAAAAATTGGTGAAGGTTTTTTTGGGAGATGCGTTTATAAATTGACTTTTATAATTACTACAGGTTCTTTGGATTATTATAACTATTTAAATTTTTCGAGTCCATCATTAAACGTTGCACAAGAAAAACCGCTTTACAGTAATTTTGAAAACAAAGCTGCTTATGGCATTTTTACATTCAAAAGCAGATGCATGCTTGGTAAGCGGGTATCAGCTCCTTACAGTAGATTTTTTGGTGAAGATAAAAGAACCTGTAATTACAACTTCTTTTATTTTGCTCCTTCAACATCAAGCACTTCTGCGGGTGGGTTTACAAATCTTAATTGCCAACCTTAATGAGGGTGTGCATATAAACTTATAAATCTTTTTTTTTAACTTTTTTGCTAGAATAAAAAAAGTTGCAAACCTGCCTGCGGTAGGCAGGAAAATCAAGTCGCCGCAAACGCCTATCGCCACTTAATTTTTCTTAAAGAATATTTTTATTATTTCAAATCTAATCCTTACTGTTGTTAACTTTTTTAGTTACTGAGCAAGCCCTAGTTAGGGTTCACTCAAAAACGCAAATATGCCAATTAATAAGTGATTTAAGGATTAAATCCATTTTTATATGCAAAGCTTTTTGAAATTTTTTGAGAAAATCCTTGCACTAAAAAATAGAGTTTTCTTATTTCTTTTGGCTTGATAAAAATTAGCTGACTCATCGTTAGCTCAGTTCGAAGTATTTATATACATCTTTACTTCGCTGCCCGTGCCCGCCGTAGGCAGGTTGATTCAGCTAATTTTTATACATTTTGAGTGAACCCTAGTTAGTCCCGTCGAGTAGTTTTTTCTTGGAAATGATTCATTGGAAAAAACGTATCGAGACGCTACGCGAGATTAAACAAAGAAAATGATTTAATTGTCTCGATACAATTTTGCAAGAGGCAACTTCGGCAAGCTCAGTTACCAAAGCAAAATTTACTCGACAAGACATTAAACTAATTAGTAAATGTATTTGGGAAAAAAAACGAAGAAACAAAACTATTTCAACCCTAAAATATAAGGAACTCTTTCTTTACCCTTCACTTCGTTTTTTAAATTATTAATAAACAACCAAGCACGTTCTGCGCGCAAGGCAGGGCTTTTAATTTTGGAAGTGTAATAAATAATATTTCGTTGTTTACCCGGACTTAATTCATCAAAACGTTTTTTGCCAATCGGGTCTTGATTAAAAACTTCTTGCAACTCCTCACATAGTGGCATACCGTATTCGCTTTCGTCTTTTTCAATTTCTACGTTATAAATTTCTTCAGAATTTAGTTTCCATTTTTTAATTTTTTCTTTAGACAACATAATAAAGCCTTCGTATTCGCCCTTAGGCATAACAGCGCACGGAAAAACTTCAAGCCCATTTATTTTGCACAACAAACGAACTTTAAAACCACCAATTTTTTTTACTTGCACAGCAGTAAATGGAATTTGTAAATTTCCAAACATTGTTTTTTCTTCGGAAAGTTGTAGTTTGAATTTCATGGTGTTTTTGGTTTATTGGAAACGTTTGAGTTTTTGAAAAATTATCTCTACAAAACTAAATTTAAAAATAAATTTTTTTTAGCTTTTTACAAAATTGAAATCATATATTACTGAAAATTCTGAAAAGCAGAAGGTACCTTACCTTATAATGATTGCTTTGTAATAGCTTCAATTATTAATTTGAAATTTTCAAAATAGCTTGAATCGACAAATCTTCATCTAATAGTGGCCAATGAATGCCGTAACCTGAAGGGGATATTTTAAAAAATTGTCTTTGAAATTCATTTGCTGCTTTTAATTTTAGCGAAACTTTGTCAAGAGCAACTTTAATTAATTTCCCGTCAATTTTTAAACTCATTGTGTCTTTATCAAAAGTAATATCTTGTATGGTGTGCGTTGTAATCATCGCTTATTTTTTAAAATAGTTATTCCAAGAATCAACAATCAAATCGAAGTGCTGGTAAATTATTTTCTTTATTTCCCTTGTAGCTGCTGGTGTCATGTTGTGAGCAAAAGCCTCTTTGATTTCTAGTTGCTCAACTAAAAGCCAAAACTTACATTCCATATCACCCTTCTCAGCATGAATATGAATAGGTTCTGAACCTTCATTTGAATAGAAGAAAAGCCTCCATCCAAAAATAAAAAGCACCGTTGGCATATAACAAATATAAGAAATTTATTAAAGGTTTTCAAATTTGATAAACAAAATAGAGTCTAATTCTTACATTTAAACCTTAATCATTTTTTTAAGAAACTCTACCAATTCACTTGTCCAAACGTTCATTAATTCACGAGTTTCAGTTTTATTATCTGCGTGCTTAACTTGAATTGAAAAACCAACTTCGTCTCTTGTTTTATAGCCGTAAGTGATATGAAATTCGATTTCATTTTTTGACTTTAGTATTAAACCGTACGCCTCATAAGATGGTTCATTAGAGGCATCATAAATCAGAATAAAATAATTTTTTATAAAATCATTTGCTTTTATTTCGTCAGCCCAAGTAAAATAATTTTTAGGCTCAAGAGTTGAAACATAAATTCTTTTTTCATTGCTAAGAAGCTATGCATAATTTATCCAAGAATTTGAAATTACACAAGTTAGAAATCTTTCTGCTACTAACTTCAATTCTTTTAATTTGTATAAAAAGTCAAATTGTTCATTTCCAAAAAAGATCACTTCGCCGCCTTCTTCAAAAAAGTATCTAAGCCGATCAAACGGTATAATATTCTGAGGATCTAGTTGGTTTTTGTTTTCTAGGTCAGATTTAACAAGATAGCCATGAAGCCTAGAATATAAGTCTGTTGTACAGTAGACAATTTCAAACTTCTTTCCAAGGTTAATGTTGCAATAGGAGAACTTCTTTAAGTATCTATCGCCAAGTTTCCCCTTGGATTCAACATAATCAAAAACTAAACCATAGCCCTTTAGAAAATCAAATTGTCCTGTAATCGCAGAGTAAATTTCGCTCATTTTGATAAATTTCTATTATTTGTCAATAACTTAGAGCTAACTACTTTTCCTAAAATTCCTTCCCTCAATACCCCAACAATTTCTCAATCGCAATCTCCACCTTATCTGTATTAGGCAACATGGTTTTTTCTAAAATAGAATTTAAAGGGATAGCAGGTAAATTTTCTGCGCCAATTACTTTTACGGGTGCGTCTAAAAATTCAAAACAATTTTCGCTAATGCGTGCTGCAATGCTTTGCGCAAAGCCATTAAACACCGGCTCTTCGGTTAGTACTAATATTTTTCCGTGCTTTTTGGCTGTGCTAAACATCGCCTCTTCATCTACTGGTGCAATGGTGCGTAAATCTAAAATTTCAATTCTGCCTTCAAATTTTTTAGCGGCGGCTTTTGCCCAGTAAACACCCATTCCGTAAGTAATTACACAAGCTGTTTTTCCAATTTTTATTTGCTCATCGCTTGCTTCCTGCACCAAACGCGCTTTACCAAAGGGAATTACATAATCCTCATCTGGTTCAATTGTTTTTGCATCTTCCGTACCTTTTATTTTACTCCAATACAAGCCTTTGTGTTCTAACATTACCACAGGGTTTGGGTCGTAGTACGCAGATTTTAGTAAACCTTTTAAATCGGCCCCAGTACTTGGGTACGCAATTTTAATTCCTCTAATGTTTGCCAACACACTCTCTACAGAGCTTGAATGGTAAGGGCCACCGCTGCCATACGCACCAATTGGTACACGTAAAATCATACTTACAGGCCATTTGCCATTGCTTAAAAAACAGCTTCTACTTACCTCAGTAAACAACTGGTTTAAGCCTGGCCAAATATAATCGGCAAACTGTACTTCAACAATTGGTTTTAAACCAACAGCGCTCATACCCACGGTAGAGCCTACAATAAATGCCTCTTGAATTGGTGTATTAAATACGCGATGGTTACCAAACTGTTGTGCTAAGGTTGCTGCTTCGCGAAACACGCCTCCTAAGCGTGCGCCCACATCTTGCCCGTACAGCAAACATTCTGGGTGCTTGCTCATTAATTCTCTAATAGCAAACAAAGCGCTATCTACCATTACTGTTGGTTGCTTTCCCTCTGGTGTTCTATTGCCCTTTTCTTCGGTGATAGGAGTTGGAGCAAACTCATGTAAAAATAAATCTTCAGGGCGTGGGTCTTCTTCCAATAAGGCTTTTTGATAATCTGCCTCAACTAATTTTTTTGCACGTTGTTCAATTTCTTTTATTTCAAGCGCTTCAACGCCAGCTATAATTAATTGGTTTCTTAAACGAATCATAGGGTCGCGTTTTTCAGCTTCCTCTAAATCATCTCTGTACCATTCTTTACGCACTCCACTGGTATGATGGTTTAATAATGGTACTTTAGCATGAATTAAAAATGGTCTTTTTTCTTTACGAATTATTTCAATAACTTCTTTAATAGTGTTGTAACTCAACACAAAATCTGTTCCATCAATGGTGCGGGTTTCAAGACCTTTAAATCCTTTTGCATATTCCGTAATATCTTGCGAACGAATCTCTCTTGCATGCGCACTGATATCCCACTCATTATCTTGAACCAAATATAAAATTGGCAGACTTTTTAAAGTAGCCATTTGAAAAGCCTCACTCACTTCGCCCTCCGTACAACTGGCATCTCCCAGAGAACACACTGCTATTGGCGAGTCGTTGCCAGACATTTTATTTTCATCGAGGTATTTTAATCCCATAGCAATACCTGTTGTTGGAATTGCTTGCATACCTGTAGCACTGGATTGATGCGGAATTTTTGGCATATCATCTCTGCGCAAACTTGGGTGAGAATAATAAGTTCTTCCACCACTAAATGGATCATTACGTTTAGCTAATAATTGCAGCATTAGTTCAAACGGTTGCATGCCAATTGCCAACAAAATACTATCATCGCGGTAGTAGGCACTTAAAAAATCTTGAGGTAATAATTGCATGCCTAATGCTAGCTGAATAGCTTCGTGGCCGCGGCTTGTAGCATGCACGTATTTTGCTGTAACCTCTTTATTAGCTTCGTATAACTCTGCCATACTTTTGGCGGTACACATTAATTCAAAAGCTTTTTTTAAAGAATCAAGAGGTATTTTTGTTTTCATAACAGCCGTGTTAAGTGTCAAATCTTCCATCGCACAATAAATAGTGAAAGTTTAAAAATACCAAAAAATTACAGAAAAACATAGTAAAAGTTTTAACAATAAGGTGCTTAGAAATTAGGGGATTGGCTGAAAATTGCGTTTAAATGGAAGCTAACTTTAAGTAATGAAAATTTTCTGCTCATCGCTTTTTTATGTGTTGCTCCTTTCATTTGTTTTTACTGCATGTAAACACAAAAAAAAAGTTATTAAAACAAATGATTCAACCACAAAAAACGAAACCAAAACAACACCAAGCAAAAGTAGTGTAGTTGAAGAAAAATTAGGCATGACTAAAAAAGAAATTTCAAAAAGCAGTCTGTACAGCTTTGTTGCAGAATGGTATGGCACACCCTACAAATATGGCGGATGCGAAAAAACAGGGGTAGATTGCAGTTGTTTTACAAATATTTTGTACAACAAAATTTATAATAAAAAAATTGGAAGAAGTACGGCAGAAATTTATAAGGAAGTTGAGAAAATTAAAGTAGAAAAAATACAAGAAGGCGACTTAATTTTTTTTATAACCAACGGGAAATCTATTTCGCATGTTGGTGTATATTTAAAAGATAATAAATTTGTACACGCCAGTACCAGCAAGGGCGTTATGATAAATGATTTGAGTGAGGCTTACTATAAAAAAACATTTCACTCAGTAACTCGGTACAAAAATTAAATGAACAATTTTGTTTTTACAATTCCTAATCGCTTACAAAGCATCAAACTCGTGTTATGTGTTTCACTAATACTATCAATGCTTCTAAGCTATAAGCTGTGGTTGGTGCCAAATAACTTCGCTTCAATTATTTTGCTTACGAATTTGAGTTTACCACAAGGCGTAATTTCGTGCTTAGGAATTGTGAGTTGTTTGTTGTTGATTGGTGCTATGTTTTTACGAAAAGAGCGGTTGCTCATTTTTCTCGCAGTACTCATACACGCTTTACTGGCAATTAACAATATAAACTTATTGCAGCCATGGTTTATCATTTACAATTTTAGTTTATTAATTTTTTGTTTTTATAAACAACGGGTAGATGACGCGAACAACTTTACATCAATTTTTATTTGCTTACAACTGGTAATTATTGCTGTGTACTTTTTTAATGGCTTAACAAAGTTGAACACTAATTTTGTGAGTGATGTCTTTGAGCCTTTGGTAAGTTCATTGAAATGGGTTATTACCGATCGCCAATTCAATTTTTTTATCAAACTTGGATCTATTGTACCCTATTTACTTATATTTATTTCTATAACCTTGTCTATTCGTTACTTGAGGTATTTGGCGGTAACGCTAATCTTATTAATCAATACGCTACTCTTATTTTTTCTTTTCCCAAGTCAACTTCAACCCAATGTGGCCTTATGGTTAATGAATATCGTTATGTTACTTTTAGTGCTGATTTTATTTTTAGGCAAAACCAAACAACGTTATTTTAATAACACCATTTTATTGCAAAAGGGTGTTTTTTATTTTGTTGTAAGTTTATTTTTTGTTTTACCTGCACAATGTATTTTCACAAACAGTTCAAAATATTTTGCATTTAATTTTTATTCGGAAAAGCAAGAAAATAAGCTCTTCCTAAGCACCCGCTGCTATAATAATTTGCCGTATTACTTACGTTATTTTTGTGCAGAAAAAGGTAATCTTTATGAGCTCAACACACAAGCTTGGAGTATGAATGCGCTTGGGACAACGCACATTAATGAACCCTTTGTAATAATGAGAATTAACGAATTTGTTAGTAATCAATGTTTTACTGGTGTTAAAGATTGAGAATTATGAAAAATTAATTAGGGTTGTTAAAATATGGTAGCTATCTTTGCGAAACACAATAAAAATTCATGAATAAACTTTTACTTTCCATTAACGCAGTACTTGTAATTGCAGTAGCCTACCTGTTTTATAAAACAAGTTCAGTTGGCGAATCTAAAGCCGAAGAGCCTTTTAACAAAGAAGCAAAAACAGACACAACTAAAAAATCTGTTACAAAAATTGAAGCAATTGGAACTACACCAACTGGCAAAATTGCTTTTATTAATCTTGATGAATTAAATGAGAAAAGCACCGAAGTAGCTGACCTAGAAAAGGAAGCCAAATCAAGAAAAAATTCCATTGAAGGTAGTTTGCAAGCGCTAAGCAACACCTATCAAAAAGAGATGATAGACTATCAAAATGCTGCCAAAGCAGGTTTATTGCCAGAAAGTGAAATGGCTGCAAAAGCAAAAAAAATTCAACAATTAGAGGCTGATGCTCAAAACAAGCAATTGCAAATGGACAATTTAACAATGGATGTAACGGAAAAAAATATTGAGATTCAAAAGAAGATTAAACTTGCATTACAAAAATGGAATGCAGGGAAATACGATTATATTTTTTCTTACAGCGAATCAGTACCTACAATGCTATTAGGGAATGCAACCTTAGATATTACTGAAGAAATTGTAGTAATTATTAATGAAGATTATAGTGTAAGAAAAGCAGCATTAGCAAAAAAATAAGTATGGGCAGTTTATCCGACAAAATAAAAGCTGTAGAGTTATTTCACAGTACCTTTAAAATCGAAAATGCCTATGAAATAAAATTAGTTGACGAAAAAGATTACACCTTACGTTATAACCTTATTAAAGAAGAGAACGAAGAATACCTAGATGCGTGCAAAAAAGGAGATATTGTTGAGATAGCAGACGCTTTAGGCGATCAACTATATATTTTGTTTGGTACAATTTTAAAACACGGGCTTCAACATAAAATTGAAGAAGTTTTTGATGAAATACAACGAAGCAATATGAGTAAGTTGGATGAAAATGGCAACCCAATTTTTAGGGAAGACGGAAAAATTTTAAAATCAAATCTTTATTTTAAACCAGATATTAAATCTATTTTAGAAAAAAAATAATATGTTTGGAAAACTTGGCGATATGATGGGTAAGCTTCAAGAAATGAAAGCTAAAACCGATGAAGTTAACGAAAAATTAAAACACACAAATTTTGTTGTTGAGGGCGCTGGAGGTGATATTAAAATTACCATTAATGGTTTGCGCGAAATAAAAGAAATAAAAATTGCAGATGCGCTGCAACATGGAAATAATGAAGAATTGACCGAGCAACTTGTTGTTACGCTTAATAAAGCCATAAACAAAGCTCAAACGGCAAACGAAGACGAAATGAAAAAAGTTGCAGGAGCAATGATTCCTGGGTTAATGTAATGATAGCTTACAAAGATTTTAAACACGTTATTCCTATTCAAATTAGGTTTAGTGATATTGATAAACTTAATCACGTAAACAATGCTTGTTATCTTAATTATATTGAACTTGGAAGAGTGAGCTATTTTAAAGAAGCCTTAAAAGACAGTATTAATTGGCAAATTGAAGGGTTTATTTTGGCTAGAACAGAGCTTGACCATTTAGGTATGACCCTGCTAAATGATGACATTTATTGCGCTACTAAAGTTGAAAGTATAGGCAACAAAAGCCTTACAATACGAAACGTTATTTTTAAATTAATTGATGGAGCGGTTATTGAAACGGCCGATTGTAAAGGTATTTTAGTTGCGATGGATTATAAAAATAACCTGAGCATTCCTGTTCCTGAAAAATGGAAAAAATTATTTGAAGAGTTTGAGGGGAGGTAACTCTCTTGAAACTATTTACTTTTCGTATGGTTAACTCTTAATTCTAAAATGGTAAAAAATAATTTTAGGTAAATCAAAACTCATTTTTATTGCTTGCTTAAATACACTTACTGAATTTCCGTCAGTGCTGCGCAGTTGAACAGGTAGGCACTTAATTGTATACGCTCTTCTTTTTGCAATATAAAATAATTCAACATCCAATGCAAAACCGTTAATTTTACTCACCTTAAACAAATCATTAGCAACGTTTGCCTTAAATCCCTTTAGACCGCATTGAGTATCATATCTCTTCCCAGAAATGACCGAGCCAACAATAAAGGCAAAAAATTTACTACCATATTTTCTAAGGAAAGAAATTTCTTCAAAGTAAGTTGATTTGTTTAAGGTTCTATCGCCTACCACCATATCACCTTCATTATTTCTTAATGCTGAAACAAAAGCTGAAATATTTTCTATTTGGTAAGGAATATCTGCATCGGTAAAAATTCTATACTTGCCATTTGCGGCAATCATTCCCGCCCTAACAGCGGCACCCTTTCCTAAATTTCTTTCTAAACGTAAATACGTACAATTATTTTTTTCAGAAATAACTTTTGTTGCATTTTTATCGTCACTACCATCGTCAACAATTATTACTTCTACAACACCACCTGTAAGTTGTTTTCTATTTTCTAATAAATAGGGCAAGTTCTTCTCCAATGCACTAGCACTATTATAAGAGGGTATAATTATACTTACTTCTATTTGCATTTAATAGTTGAATGGGTAATTATTAATTAATGACAAAGTAGAATTTTTTACTGCAACATTTAATGTTTCTGGTCGTAATAATGCATTACTCACTTTGAAATTGCCATTTGTTTCACCATACGTAAGTACTTTATATTCATGATCTTTTTCAATTGTAAAATTTTGTTCCCAAATATAAAAATCTTTATACTGGTTTGATCTGCGAACACCATTAAAAAACAGCCAGTCGATTTTTTCACCTATCTGGTCATTTATAAAAATATTAGTTACCGTGTTTTCCTCAGTTTCAACTGGGTAATGGTACCAAAAGCACGCAACATATTTTCCTGGGGGAAGTGCATTTTTAGGTATTTCGATTATTGATTTGTAGTTAGCAATTTTACTAAATACAAAAGGAGCTACTGTATCTTGGTGTTTATAAATAATTTTATTAATCGTATCAAAGCAAGAATTTCCATTTAAAATAATTTTATTGGATTTATAGAATTCTTCTTTTGCAAGCATAAAATCTTTTTTATCAAAACTCACCACTTTGTAAATACTATCTCCATAAATCTGTTTCGAATTTCGAATAACCCTAGCTTCATCAACCTTGTTTATCTCGCCCATAACTATTCCAGCAATTTTTTTGTTATTAAACATAGATAAATCTTTTACTTTATAAACATTTAATAAGTCGAATAAATATTGCGTTTCTGTTCGCGATGTGCGAGAAGAATGAACGCTTATAATTGGCAAATTAAGGTGGTACGAGGCAAGAAATGATATGTAGCTTGTTTTAAAACCATCTCTGTCAAACTCAAATAACTCACTGCCAACATGAAAGAATGGAATTGGCAATATCGCCTGAAAATTTTGTTTTTTCATTGCTTCTAAAAGTGATTTTTCATTGGTGCTTAAATATTTTTCATTAAAAATATTTTTGTTTTTAAATAAAACTTTTCCAAGAGCGCCTAAATAAAAGTTTCCTTCAACTAAATTAAATCCCAAAAACAATACTCCAATTAAGTGCACTATTTTTCGACTGAAGATATAGTTGCTCATAACCGTAAAGCAAAAAATTGGCATTGCATAATAAAAATACCAAGCATACCTACCTAATGAACGAAATTGATTGAATAACTCAAGTTCTATACCAAAACGCTTTAATAGAGTGTTATGAACACCAAAAGAAAATAATAATAATAGAACGGAGGTTAGAAATAGGTACATGAAAGGATTCTTAAAATCAATTTTTTTAAATTGAAATACCAATAAAAAAATGGTTGCAATAAAAACTAAAATTGCAAAAACTCCTAACGAACAGAAACCCTCCCATTGTGGAATATTATCACTTGTATAAAGTTTTTCAAGAATTGCCTGAATTGGTTTTATATGCGAACAAAAAACGGTTTTAACACTTGCCACGTTAGAAACTAATCCTTGAGGCTGTTTAGGTCTATCTAAATGGGTATCCGTTAATCCTAAAAACATTTTAAAAAAAACGATTGGCAAAATACTTACACCTAAACTAAGTAAACCTGTTCTAAATCTAAAAGATTTGTAATTAAACAAATGGTGTAAGGCAAGTGAAAACAAACACACCAAACAATTGCCAAGTCCAATGTATGGGTGTATAAGAAAAAATAAAAAATTAAACACAAGTAAAAAAAATAAATACTTCGATTTTTGTGTTTTGAAATACATCAGAAGAAAATAATAAAGTAATGGAATGACGAGCGCACAAGCTAAGGCATAATGTCCACCATCTACTCTTCTGATTTGAGGTGCTATCACCGACAATCCAAATGCCACACAAAATGATGTTAACTTAGTGACACTATTTATCTTTAAAATTTCATAAATAATATTGCTCGAAATCACAAATGAGAAAAAAAATAAAAAATGAAATAAACCAATTATGTAATCATTAATGAAAGGTAACAGCTTTAAAAATATTCCTAAAATTGGTTGTCCATCCGTGTAAACAACATGTTCACCAAAAGGATAGTTAAAGCCACTAAAGTTAAGGAGCTCTGAATCATTTTTCACATGAGCAACTAACGTAAAATAATTTTTCAAGGAGTCGCCATCTATTGAAGCGAGTACACCATTCAAATTTAAAACCACATTTTGAAAGTAAGAGCAAATGAACAATCCAGTCAGTATGAATAAAATAAGATGAATCTTCCATTCACGATTTATAAATTTATCAAACATATGCTTCATTTAAACTAGCAATTACAATCATTACACCCTTTTTTACTCTTAGGTTTCAAAAATTTCCAAAGCAAGTAAGCACAAGCTCCTCCAACTAAAATATAAATTATAATTTCTTGCATTATTTTAAAATTGGTAAAATTAATTTTGATGAATTGTCTTTCTCGCAAAACACCTTAATCTCACTTTCTATAAAATCAGTATCTCCGCACTTATAAATATCTACAAATTGTTGCGGATTTCTATCAAATATAGGAAACCACGAACTCTGAATTTGTACCATTAATTTATGACCTTTTTTAAACGTGTGTGCCACATCAGGCAATTCATACTTTACTGTTTCAATTTTGTTTGGCGTAAATGGCTTAGGTTTCTCAAAACTGTTTCTATACTTACCCCGCATTATTTCACCACGTACCAACATTTGATAACCACCCATTTCAACATCTTTATAATTTCCTTTACAACAGTAAGCAGCCTCGTAATTAAAATCATTTGGAAAAACATCTATTACCTTAACCACAAAATCGGCATCAGTTGTGCTTAAACTTACTTTTAAATCGGCAATAATTGTACCCGCAAGCGTTATATCTTTTTCTAATATTTCAGTTTCAAAAACTAAAACATCAGGTCTTCGCGCCGCAAAACGTTGGTCATCTATCATATATTCAAGGGTTCGGCGTAAGTGCACACCGTCTGCATAGGGTACAGGTTTTTCAGGATTACTGATGTATTTGTAAAATAAATTTTGAGTTTGTGGCTTATCAAAACTAAGTTTGTTGTTGGCGATCAGGTACACCTCTTTTTGTTCAATTTCTTTCGGAGGCCAAGCATTCAAATGTTTCCAATTATTTTCTCCAGTAAAAAAAATATTAGCTTCAGCGAGGACTGTTAAGCTTCCTTTGCTTTTCAAATAATAGTTAAAAAATAATAGCTCTATGTTTGTGCTGTAGTAGTTGGATGTATTACTCCCAAATCTAACATTACCTAAGTTGGCGCCACCACTTCTACTCCAACCTCCATGAGACCATGGCCCCATAACTAATTTATTATTTGTTGAAGGACTTTGTTTTTCTATTGCTTTATATAAATTCCAGGCTCCGAAACAATCTTCTGCATCAAAAGTACCCCCCACAATTAGCATAGCAGGTTTAATATTCTTACAGGCACGCCTGGCATCACGCGCTTTCCACCATTCATCATAGTTAGGATGATTTCCAATATCTTCCCAAAACTTAATACCACTCATGTAGTTTGAAAAATTTTTTAGTGCTCCGTTTTTTAAAAAGAAATCATAATTATCCTTGCTTTTAAAATCAAACCCTCTTTCGTGTTCAGTTGTGGGTTTTGGACGTGGCTTGCCAAAACTACTGTAAAAACTAAATCCATCCATTAAAGCAAAGGCGCCGTTGTGATGAAAATCATCGCCCATAAACCAATCTGTAACTGGTGCCTGCGGACTAACAGCTTTTATTGCAGGATGATTGCTTAATGCAGCCATTGTGCTATAAAATCCAGGATAAGAAATTCCAAAAACACCTACATTTCCGTTATTATTTGATACATTTTTTACCAACCAATTTACCGCATCATAAGTATCACTAGCCTCATCAAAATCCAACTTTGTTTTTTTGTTCTCAATAAAAGGCCGCACATCCACAAATTCTCCTTCACTCATATACCTACCGCGCACATCTTGCAAAACAATAATATAACCTTCTTTTAAATATTGCAGCCAATGTGATAAATAAAGCCTTGGATAAAAAACTTCCTTCCCATAAGGTGAACAAGAATAAGGAGTGCGCATTACTAAAATTGGGTGCTTTTCAGAATTATTTTTTGGAGAATAAATTGCAGTAAATAGCTTTTTTCCATCACGCATTTCAATCATAACCTCCTGTTTGTTGTAGTTTTGAACCACCCAAACACTATCTGCATTTTGCGAAAATAAACTTAAGCAAAGTATTGACAAAAATGCTGTATAGAAATTCTTCATCAAAATAAATATACCTCAATATTAAGCATTTTTAGTTAACAGCACTAGGTTAAAAACATTGCTCCAGCAAAAATTTTTGTACAATAAATACACTTACTTTTAAAGTTATGAGTAATAAATTCAGAAATAAACCTGTTGTAGAAAGTGCTGAGGAGGCAAGCCAGAATAAGCCTATTGCCCCGGTTGAAGAGCAAAATAAACCTGAAAAAAAATCGAAATCAAAAGCAACCAAACCTAAGCCAGATAATAAAGTAGAAGTTTCAGAAAAAATATCACTAACACAACGGTTTCAAAAGATTTTAGAAATTTATAGAAGCGAGCGCTGTCAAAAATTAATAGGGCTGACGCTTGTACTTTCATCCATTTATTTGAGCATTGCCTTTGTATCTTATTTTTCAACTTGGGATGTTGATCAGGATAAAGTGCTATCACCCGATTTGTTTTTGCCAGAAACTAAAGTAAACAATTGGTTAGGTAAAATTGGCGCACTTGTGTCGCACAAGTTTATGTACAAAGGTTTTGGGGCAGCTTCGTTTTTTATAGTACCTGTTTTGTTTATGTTTGGTTTACAAAAAATGACAAAAAAACAGTTTATAAATATTGGTTCGTTTAATGCCAAATGGTTATTCTTAATGGTTTGGAGCTCAATGGTACTTGGTTACTTCTTTAGTGAAAAATTATATTTTTTAGGTGGTGGTTTTGGTTATTTTGTAAACGGACTTATTTCAAATTATGTTGGAAACATAGGGCTTTTAGCACTTTTAGCTTTTAGCTTTTTATCTTTTTTAGTATTAAGTATTAATTTAAATTTCAATCTTCCTAAAAAACCCGTTCTTGCAAATGATGACGTGATTGAGAACGAAATGCAAGCAGTATCAGAAGAAAAAGCAGAAGCCATAAAAGAATACAACGCTGCCTTTAACGAAACGCGAGAATTAAAATTAACACCCGAAGAAGAAGCTGAATTGTTAAATTTTGAAATTATACAAAAAGGCGATGATTTAGTGATTACACCAGTTACAGAACTTACTGATAAATCAATCGGTTTTGAGGTAGTGGCGCCTGGCAACGAAAACATTATTCAAAAAATTGAAGAGCCAAAGCCCGAAGAAGTTGAGCAAACAGAAAATGTAATTAATTTAGATACAACTACTACAACCGAAGAAAATAAAACTAAAGGAGAGCCGGATTTTGAAGTAGGACAAGTGGTTGACGAGCCATTAGTGTTAGATGAAGAAAACAAAGCACAACAACTGGTTGAAAAATTTGGAGAATATGATCCTACTTTAGATTTAGGCTCTTACCAATTCCCGAGTTTTGATTTATTATCAGATTACGGCGAAACCAAAGGAAAAGTAACGCAAGAAGAACTAGTTGCAAACAAAGATAAAATTGTAAACACCCTTAAAAACTTTGGTATTGAAATTGATAAAATTATGGCCACTGTTGGTCCTACGGTTACGTTGTACGAAATTGTTCCCGCCGCAGGTGTGCGTATTAGTAAAATAAAAAATTTAGAAGACGATATTGCGCTTAGCTTAGCAGCGCTTGGTATCCGTATCATTGCGCCTATTCCAGGTAAAGGAACTATTGGCATTGAAGTGCCAAATCAAAATCCTGAAATGGTGCCAATGAAAAATATTTTGGCTTCAGAAAAATTTAATAACTCAACTTTTGAATTACCAATTGCATTAGGAAAAACAATTAGTAACGATATTTTTATAGCAGATTTAGCCAAAATGCCTCACTTGCTTATGGCTGGGGCTACTGGTCAAGGTAAATCTGTTGGATTAAATGCTGTATTAGTTTCATTACTTTACAAAAAACACCCAGCCCAAGTAAAATTTGTTTTAGTAGATCCAAAAAAAGTAGAATTAACTCTCTTCAAAAAAATAGAACGTCACTTTTTAGCTAAATTACCAAATGCCGAAGATGCTATTATTACTGACAATACAAAAGTAATACATACGTTAAATTCTTTGTGTATAGAAATGGATAACCGTTACGCATTACTAGAAGACGCGCAAGTAAGAAACATTAAAGAATACAATGCAAAATTTATTGCGCGTAAATTAAACCCTAACGATGGACACAAATTTTTACCATACATAGTATTAGTGGTAGATGAGTTTGCGGATTTAATTATGACGGCAGGCAAAGAAGTTGAAACACCTATAGCTCGTTTGGCACAATTAGCAAGGGCTATAGGTATTCACTTAATTATTGCCACACAACGTCCTTCGGTAAATATTATTACAGGTACAATTAAAGCCAACTTCCCAGCACGTATTGCATTTAGAGTTACCAGTAAAATTGATAGCCGTACTATTTTAGATGCGGGTGGCGCCGATCAACTTATAGGCCGTGGCGATATGCTTTTAAGCACGGGTAACGATTTGGTGCGCATACAATGTGCTTTTGTTGATACACCAGAGGTTGAAAAAATTACAGATTTTATTGGTAATCAGCGTGCTTACCCAAGCGCATTTATGTTACCTGAATATGTAGGCGAAGATGGTAGCGATGGTAAAGAAGAAGTTGATTTAACTGAACGCGATAAAATGTTTGATGATGCAGCAAAACTAGTGGTACAATTTCAACAAGGTTCTGCTTCGTTTTTACAACGCAAACTTAAATTAGGCTATAACAGAGCTGGCAGAATTGTTGACCAGCTTGAAGCAGCGGGCATTATTGGTCCTTTTGAAGGGAGTAAAGCACGCGAGGTTATTTGCAAAGACATGCAAGCACTAGAACAAATTTTGCAAAATTTAAGAAATAAATAGTCGAATTAAACCATTATCACTAACTAAAGTCTAAATTGGTACTAATTTTGTACAAGATTTAACATGAAGAATATTTTATATATAACTGGATTCCTACTTACAGGTTTTATTGCTCAAGCGCAAGACCAAGACCCTAAAGCAAAAGCAATTTTGGATGATTTAAGTAAAACCACTAAAACATACAAAACCATCACAGCAGATTACAATTTTTTATTACTGAATAAAGATGGGAAACAAACTGAGAAACAAACTGGAAAAGTACAAATTAAGGGTGATAAATTTAAATTAGAAATTTTAGGCACTACAATTGTTTGTGACGGCAAAACAATGTGGAATTACAATAAAGACGCAAAAGAAGTTACAATAAAAGATTTTGATAGCAAAAACGAAGATCAATTAAACCCAAGTAAACTTTTTACTTTATACGAAAAAGGCTATAAATACAAATACGATAAAGATGAAAAAGTAGGGGCAGTTAACTGCTCGGCTATTGACTTGTATCCTGCAGATAAGCCAGAGAAGAAAAAATTTCACACAATAAAACTATATGTAGATAAAGTAAAAAAACAAGTATCTCAAATAAAAATGTTGATGAAGGATGGCACTAAACAAGTGTACGAATTAAAAAGCATTAAACCCAATACTGAAATAGCAGATGCATCGTTTGTATTTGATACCAAAGGATTTAAAGCCAATCAGATTATTGATGAACGAGACTAAAAACATTAAAACAAGATAATAAACCCGCTTTAAGGGTGGGTTTATTATTTAGGGTTCACTCAAAATGTATAAAAATTAACTGAACCGACCTGCCTACGGCGGGCAAGGGCAGCGAAGATGTATATAGATACTTCGAACTGACCTGCCTGCGGCAAGCAGGGCTAACGACGAGTCAGTTAATTTTTATCAAGCTAAAAACGCAAAGTAAACTAAGTTTTATCTGTAAGGATCTTCCTTAAAAAGTTCAAAAAGGTTTGCACTTAAAAAGAGATTTAACCCTCCGAGCTCTTGTCAATTGGCATATTTGCGTTTTTGAGTGAACCCTAATTTCTCTTGGTATAAATTATACCAAATGTATATAATATATAGTCCAAAAATCTGATGAAAATTTTCAATTATACAAGGCGGAAAACGCAGGCATAGCTAGAAGCTACGTCGAGTATTTCCAACGAAGTAGAATTGGAAATTTTCGATGAGATTGGACTAGATATTATATATATTTGGTATTATCTGTTTTATAATTTCCTTATAAAAATTAAGTTTGGGGAGCGTTTGCAGCTTCTTGATTTTTCTAATTTTTAACTCGAAAAAAAGGTTCAAACAAAAAAATATTTTTATGGTTGTGAGTAGAGCCTAGGCAACTTAATTTTTTTAAATCAGCAATTTTCGCTTTTCCGCTTCACTTGGCATTCTGCATGTTTCGTGCTTACCAAACCATTTAATTCTATTTTTCGAAACAAAATTATAACCGTAATCCCTTATTGTTTTTGGAATAATTTTAAATACAGCAGCAAGTTTCCATACACCACCAATGTTTTTTAGTATTTCTATAACTGCATCAGATTTAACGTATTGTTTGCCATTATTATAAAAAACTAGGGTGGTTAAGTTTTCAGCGTCAATAGCTTGCAAATATTTTTTTGCTGTTTCTCCTTGCAGTGGCGCAAATTGTAACACATCGTCTTTGTCTTCTTTAAAAAGAAAATCAATAAACGAATTGCACAAACCACAAACGCCATCAAAAAACACTAACTTTTTTGAATCGCTTTTGTTTGCTTTTAACCAGCTTGCATCAAACGTAAACCAATGAATCATTAACATACCAAGCGTAAGGTCAGCAAAATCAACTATCAGCAAAATACCAAAATGTGTCAGCGTCATTAAAATCCAAATCCATTTGCGTGTTTTATTAAAAATACTAAGCGGTAAAAAAGCCATTTCAATAATGAGAATAGCCCACGTCATGTAGTGTAGTAAAATGTTGGGTAACGATAAAAAAAATGTTCTCAATCCCCAATCTCTTGCTAAAGGATTATTTAAAAGGTGTATAATAGCCGTACCATCGCGCCAGCTGGGCGAGTTAAACTTATCAAAGCCACTTATTGAATAGCTCACCGCCATTATTGCCCAAGCACCAATAAATAATACTTTCGGAAAACACCATTCATCTTTCTTTCTAGTAAATAATGAAAGAGGTTCTCCGCTTGGAATCGCCGCACAACATAAAAGTATCCAACCTATAAATGGGAGCCCGGGGTTACTAATAAAATTATTTCTATCAAAAAGGCACACCCAACCATACCAAATTATTAAGGCTACAATTTGCCTCAACGTGCCAAATAAAAATAAAACCGAACAAACTAGTAATAAAAGTAAAAATAGTTGTATAAAAATGGGCGTATCGATATAATTTAAAATATTCGGAAAATAGCCATTTGTAGGGTTAATAGAGGCATCTGGCAATATGCCTTCGCAGCTCCAAATTTCGGGAGCATAAAAAAACAATTGTGTAAAATGAATTACTAGGTAGGATCCAAGTATAATCCTAAAAAACGAAAATTGATAAGGCGAATAATTTTTCATTTATTACAAGGTGCCTGTAAAACCCATTCATTGTTTCTACCGGCAGTTTTGGTTTTAATTCTTACGGAGTAATTATTCCCATTCAATGGCAACATCATTTCTTCCAGAATTTTTTTCTTACAAAACCCATACTTAAAAATAGTTTCCCAAATTTCTTTTTTAAGAATTGGTCCGTATGAAATAGCAGCGCCAAAAATATTTCTTCTATTATATGGACCTTTTAGTTTTGAATACATGTTCGGTGTTATTTTAATCACTTCTCTTTCACCTGTATAATTTATAAACTCAATATAAAAATCACTGGCAAATGTTTCTACACCTTTAACCTCTGTAAATACTATAGGTAGTGGCGATGAGCAGGTTATTTGACCTAATTGTTTAATGATTTTAATTCTACTTAAATAGCCAATTGTTTGTAAAAGGCCAATTGCAATAATCAAAATGTATAAATACTTTTTCATTAAAGCTTTTTTGGAGGATAAGGATTATTTACATTTTTAAATAGAAGCATATCTAATAATTTACGCTCTCTTTCAGGTTTAAATCCACATTTATGATCCATTACTTTTGGATTTTTAAATGTACCAAACAACATATCCCAAATTGGGAAATCAGAGAAATTTGAATAATGCTTATTATGTTCATGATGAATACGGTGCATTTCAGGGCGTTGAAAAATATAACCTAACCAGTGGGGCGTTTTTATATTCATGTGGTAAAAGTATTCTCCTAAAGAGGCAAATAAAAGCGCCCATGCCGCAGCATCAATGGTTAAACCAAGAATCAAAAAATTAATTGAACCAATTAAAATAGAATTACAAATAATTTCTAGAGGATGTTTATAAAACGAAGTAATAGTTTCAATCCGTTGCGGGCTATGATGAACCTGGTGCATAGTTAACCATAAAAAGTTTACAGTATGCCTCCACCGGTGCCACCAATAATAAAAAAAAGTAATAACAAAATAACCAATAAAGCCTGCTAGTGGCTCATTACAAAAACTTGAAATATGAAAAACTGAGGTTCCTTCAAACCAATTATCCCAAGTAACTTTACCTAAAAATAAAACACCAAGTTGCAAAAGGTTAAGAATTATTACACGCAACCACCAGCCCTTAACCTCGGGCAGTTTTTGGTCTGGTATTATCCCTTCTAAAACAATTAAAAAAATCCCAATTCCAATTATATAAACAGTCATGATGTAATAGTTTTAAGTTAATCTCGATACTACAAATATATTCATAGCTTTTGTAAAGTAATTCATCTAAAAATACATTTTTTTTAAAAAATACTTGCTCAGTAAATAAAAAGTTCATACATTTGCACCCCGAAATTTTTGAATTAGTTGTTTTAAACAAAAAAGTTTTGAAAAAACTTTAAAATAAATTTGGATTATAGGAAAAAAGTATATACTTTTGCCCTCCCAAAAACGGGGAAACGTTCTAAGAGTATTGAAATAATGAATTAAGATTAAGCGATAATTAAGTTTAGTTGA
>JAAFIQ010000034.1 GCA_013298715.1 Bacteroidota bacterium
AATAACTTTTCCTAAACGTACCTATGCTTAGGTATGCTTGAAATTAATTACTTGAAAAAAGTTGTGCCGTTGCTTCTTAAAAACTTGTTAATAAGTTATTGATGCTTTACATAGGAGGTGCTGTTATCGGTAGCTCTTCTTCCTTCGTTCATTGGTCAGTCGTAACAAGTTGGCCGCTACAAACTGTTGCGAATAGTTTTTAATCATTTGTCTAACTTGTCGGAACTGCTCTAAAATTTCTTCTTCTGTCCCAGTTGATTTTGCAGGGTCGGGAAAGTTTTGATGAAACTTTTTGGCTTTGGTCGGAAAGAATGGACAGCGTTCTTTGGCGTTGTCACAAACCGTAATTACAAAATCAAACTCAATGTCGAAGTATTCGTCTATGTTGTTTGAAGTGTGTTTAGAAATGTCAATGCCGTCCTCTCTCATTGTGGCAATTGCTCTCGGATTTACTCCGTGAGTTTCAACACCTGCACTATAAATTTGTGCTTTGTCGCCTGCGAAATGTCGCAAGTAACCTTCGGCAATTTGGCTTCGGCAACTGTTGCCTGTGCATAGAACTAACACCTTTTTCATCTGTCTATTTTTACAATACTGATTATAATCCAAAGTAAGTTGATAATGGTAAACCTTGCGTCAAAACCATAAACAAAGTTTAGGCAAACAATTCCTGCAAGAATTATTAGGAAACGCTTGTGTCTGCCGATATAGTCAATTATGTGCTTCATACTTTTAACAACAGCCACCGCCTGGTTTACAAGAATTTTGAGTTGATACTTCTGCTAAATTTACTTTCAATTTGTCTTTTGGAATACCACAACTGTCAGAAGCTAAACAAGCAGTTTGTTTTGAAACAAGAACAAAGTTTTTTCCATTGAAATCTAAATCATACTTGCCAATTGTTTCAGCTTGATATTCAACTTCAATTTCCAAATCTTCCATTCCTAATTTTTCTTCCGATAGTTTAATGATGTTAAGCAACTTTGTTGGTTTTAACCGGTGTTCAAAATCGTTTGCGTCCCACAATTGAAAATTTGCCACCTTTTCATTTCTGATTGTCCCACCACAGTCTATGAAGTGTTTAGTTACTACACCAACTTCGGTAACGTGGAAATGTTCTGGAACAGTAGTTCCTTTTTGAAGTTCAAAATTCACAGCTTCAGCAGTGCTTAAATGTTTCTTTAATTCTGATAATTTCATTTTGTTTAATTTTATTTTGTTAGCAACAATTACTTTTTTTCTTTTCTAACTTGTCTGAAATGTTTGCGAAATAGCTTTGAAGTTTAGTCAACGCTTTTTCGTCAATGCAGTAACAAATGGCGTTACCCTCAATGCTACCCTTAATAAGTCCTGCGTTTTTTAGTTCCTTTAAATGTTGCGAAACTGTCGGCTGTGCCAAAGGCAATTCATTAACTATGTCGCCACAAATGCAAGTGTCAACTTTCATTAAATACTCCATAATGGCAACCCTTGCAGGATGTCCCAACGCCTTTGCAAGTGTCGCAATGGCGTTTTGTTTGTCTGTAAAGTGTTCTGTCTTTGTCGCTCCCATTTCAAATAATTAGATTGCAATATTACGATAAAGGTTTGAAGTAACAAGTCGTCCTGTGAAATAATTTGTCAACTGTCAATTTATGAGTTGTTTGGTAGTGGCGGTTGTCCGTTTTTAGCACGAACTTTCAGGTTTGCACTGTCGTCATAGAGTTACCGATAACGGTCTGCAAGCAGGCGCTGGTTTTTTGCTATGTCAAAGTTAAACATTTGTGCAGTAACACGCAAAAAATTGCGCTTGCTTGCTGTTAGCTCCTTGTTGCGGTCGCCCCCGCCTTATTTGGCAGGTGTCCGCATTTGGCAAACACAGGGCGGGGATTAAGAAACCGAAAAACTCTTTTGTCAAACGAAAACTTTTAGTAAAACGTTGGTGCAACTTAATTTTGTCAAAACTTTATTGAATTACAAAATAAATGAGCGTCGCAAGGCAAGCGACACCGAAAACGGTCTAACCGAGAACCCTAGCAGGCAGCGCTACGTTTAGGTCGATACGTTGTGGTCGATACGTTAAGGTCGAGGACGAGATTAACATAACGTGCTTGCCGAGTGTCAGCCATTATATGAAAAAACTTTTTAGTAAAAATGTCTTAACGCACCACGCAATGAGAGCTAACTACAAACTATGCCCCATTTTATCGCGCTTGGTATCCAAATATTTTTGGTTGTGTTCGTTTGCCTCAATTATAATTGGTATATTTTCTACAATCTCAATGCCGTAGCCAATTAATCCCGCACGTTTTTTTGGGTTATTGGTCATTAATTTTAATTTTTTAATTCCCAAATCGCGCAGTATCTGTGCGCCAATACCGTAATCGCGTTCGTCCATTTTAAAACCTAAACTTAAATTTGCCTCAACGGTATCTTGCCCATGCTCTTGTAATTTATATGCTTTCAATTTATTCATCAAGCCAATACCTCGGCCTTCTTGGTTCATGTATAAAATAACACCTTTGCCTTCTGCTTCAACCATTTGCATTGCCTTTTGTAGCTGTGGCCCGCAATCGCAACGGCAGCTCCCAAAAATATCGCCAGTAACGCAACTGCTGTGCACACGCACCAAAATAGGCTCATCGCTTTTCCATGTACCTTTTACCAAAGCCAAATGTTCTTGGTCGTTGGTGGTTACCTTATAAGCTTTTAATTCAAAATTACCCCAAGTGGTTGGCATTTTCACTTCTACCTCCCTTTGTACAATGCTTTCTTTAGCGAGGCGGTAGGTTATTAAATCTTTTATTGTGATTATTTTTAAATCAAATCGTTCTGCTATCTTAACCAAATCTGGCAAACGCGCCATTGTGCCGTCTTCGTTCATTATTTCTACTAAAGCGCCACAAGGTGCTTGCCCGCTTAACCGCGCTAAATCAACCGTTGCTTCGGTATGGCCCGTTCGGCGCAGCACTCCACCTTCTTTTGCTACTAATGGAAAAATATGCCCAGGTCTTCCAAAGTCACTTGCTTTGTAATCGTTATCAATTAAGGCTTTAATGGTTTTACTTCTGTCGCTGGCGCTAATACCGGTGGTGCAGCCATGACCCAATAAATCAATACTTACCGTAAAAGCAGTTTCGTGCATGCTGGTGTTTGCAGGCACCATCATATCTAATTTTAATTCTTTAGCTTTTTCTTGCGTAATGGCAGTACAAATTAAGCCACGCCCATGCGTAGCCATAAAATTTACAATTTCAGGTGTGCAGTTATTTGCTGTTGTTATAAAATCACCTTCGTTTTCGCGGTCTTCGTCATCCACCACAATTATTACTTTACCAAGTTTTAAATCTGTAAGGGCTTCTTCTATTGTATTCAACTTATATTGTGCCATAGGCCACAAATTTACTAATTTAGATGCGGTAATTTTTATATTTTTGGAACTAAACTTAAATAATTTAAAACAGGCTTTTAGCATAGCTCTCCCTGGAAAAATTGTGCAATACTCTATGGCTCCGGTTGATAGGATGACGGAGATTGATGACTCATTATTGCTTACATACAAAAGAAGTGCAGTTTGTATTGTTATTTTGAAAGATGAGGATTTGGGTTATTACATACCTTTAATTAAGAGAACAAGCGATGGGGGAGTACATAGTGGACAAATAAGCTTACCAGGCGGCAAACAAGAAGAGGGTGATAAAACTTTTTTTGACACAGCTACGCGTGAATGTTTTGAGGAGATTGGCATTAAGCCTGAAATTAGTTTAGGAGAATTGAGCCCGCTCTGCATACCGGTAAGTAAATTTATGGTACAACCTGTTGTGTGTTATTACGAAAATGAGCCGAGATATCAATTACAAGTAAACGAGGTTGAAGCCTTAATAAAGTTACCGTTAAAGCAGCTCAGTTTATTTGAGAAAAAAATTAATAACGAAGAGTTAAATTACATCAAAAAAAATGCCCCCTATTATGAAATAGAGGGCTTTAAAGTTTGGGGTGCAACAGCAATGATTTTGGCAGAGCTAAAAGAAATTTTAAAGAATTTTACTTTTTAAATTCAGCTGTTGTATTATCAAAATTAAGGTAATAATTACCTTTTCCTAAATTATCTAATTTAATATTTTTTCCAAAACCCTTTTTAACCACAATTCCATAGGCATCAAATAACTCATAAGCTGTTTCGTTGCTAAAATCGATGGCAGAGGCATTTTTAGCAACTGTAAATGTAGGTTTTGTATTTGTAGTCTTTAATACAGCTTCAGGAGAGTTTTTAGAAAGTCCGTTTAAGCCTTTTTGTTTAACTCTAAATTTGTTATCGCCACTGTGTGTTGTAACTTGAAAAGTGTATTCGTGATTGTCAGGGCTTCCAACACCATCAACCTCACCAACAGGAATCCATTTGTTCCATTTGAATTGCTCAACGATGAATGGTAAAGAGCCACTTTCGTTTTTTGTTGACCATTTTAATTGCCCAGCAGGCGATACACCAATAGCAAGCACTTCAAAAGTTGGCTTTGGTTTTAGATCGTCCATATTTAAAACTTTCGGAGTACAATCATCTTTGTGCACAATTTCCACGGTTACCTTATCACCATATTTTAGTTGTAATGAGGCTAAATCAATTTCAAAAGCGCTAGAGTTGGTTTCGTCGGTAGTAATTTTACCATTCACCTTAATTTCTTGAGCACAAAAACCTACGCCATTGTTACCAAGTGCATTTTGAACAAATAAGTTTTTGTTTTGATATTTTCCCTCAACAACCAAGGTGGCAGCGCTTGCAGAGCCTATGAATGTTGATCCAAGCAGAACAAAAAGTAATTTTTTCATTTTATATTACGTGTTTTATATTTGATTATAATATTAGACAAAAATAAGAATTTTATCGATAAAGTTTAATGAATTTAAAAATAATGCCGAATTTTAACAATTAGGTAAAGTAGAGTTAAAATTCCTATTATTCCTAAAAGGATTAAGTAATTTTTTTTGTAGTGAAATTGTGTGTTGTTTTTATCTTTCTTATAGCTAAAAACTAATCCAATTATAAAAATTAGTGCAAAAGAAATTGTAAAAATTATTCGGCCAGTAGTAAACATTTTTTTGCAAATTTAAAGTTTTAAAATTTAATTATTGATTTGAGAACTCAGACTTATAAACTATTTTTTTGTTCATTACTATTTTTTAATATAAGTTTTAGTTCGGCCTCACTCCAAAAAGGTTTTAAAGCGCTTACAATTTTCGATTATTTTAAAGCGAAAAAACTATTTACAAGCCTATCTAAAAAAAATAATTGTTATGCGCAATTTGGTTTAGCATCAATTTTTTATAGGAATGATAACCCTTTTCACAACCTTGATAGTGCTGCAAAATACGCACGGTTGAGTTTCAATTTTTTTGTAGTTAAAAATGAAGAAAAAAAATATTTATCATTTAAAATTAATCAGTTAGAGATTTTAAATTTAATTGATAGCATTGCTCAAAAGCAATTAATGAAGGTTAAACAAAACAATACCATTGCTGCTTATGAAGATTTTATTACTAAGAATTACTTAACCAATTATACGCTAATTGACGAGGCTATTAATGCGAGAGATGAATTAATTTTTAACCAACTTATTAAAGTTAATACGAGTAAGGCTACACAAAATTTTATTACCAGTTATTCTGAAAGCCGCTATTTACAAGAGGGCTACAACTTAAAGGAAGAGCAAGTGTTTGCTGAAAGTACACAAAATAAAACGGAGATAGAATTTTATGCGTACATCAAACAGCATCCAAAAAGTAAATTTGTAACCAATGCACAGGAAGGAATTTTTTTGCTTGCAAAACAAAATAATGATATTGCTGCACTTACAAAATTCGTGTATTCACAACCAAGTGCACTTCAAAACAACGAGGCCTGGAAACTTCTATTTGCTTTATCCGTAAAAGATTATTCTAACGAAAGTCTTTCAAAATTTATACGCCAACACCCATCTTTTCCATTTAAAGATAATATTGTAAACGAATTAAATACTAATAATTTAGTCCAATATCCATATTTAAAAAACGACTATTATGGACTTTTAGATTCAAACCTAAATCTTACTATTCCTGCAATCTACGATGAAATTAGTTCCTTTAACGAAGGCTTGTACGTTGTAACAAAAAACGATTCAACCTACTACATAAATAAAAAAAACGAAAACGCCTTTGGTACATTTTATAAAGAAGCATTTGCGTTTAAATATGGCATTGGTGCCGTGCATTTGTTTTCTAATACCTGGCATTTTATAAATAGGCAAGCGCAAATTATTAGCCCTGCTTACGAAGAAATTAACGAACTCTCCGATAACATATACGTAATAAAGCAAAACGGAAAATTTGGCGCAGTAAGTAATTACGGGCAACCGATTATAGAACCTCAGTTTGAACTCCTTGGGAATTTTAAAAATGGTTTTGCCTACTATCAAAAAAATCAAAAGTATGGTTTAATTTCAAATACAGGCATGGTTTATAAGGCTCATTACGATTGGGTTTCGGATGTTACGGCGAATAAATTGGCTGTTGCAAAATTAAATAACAAATTTGGAATTATTTCTCCAGATACACTTCTTTTAGAACTTAATTACGACCAAGTTATAGAGCTAAAAGATAATATTTATTTATTGGTTCAAAATAATAAATACGGGTTTTTTAACTCTAAAAGTAACTGTTTTGTAACACAAATTAGTTACGATTTTTTTAAAGATAAACCTACCGATTTTTATTACAAAAACAATTTATATAAACTCATTAAAAACAAGCAACAAGCCTTGGTTGATGCTAATGGCAGATTAAGCATAGATTTTGGTTTATACGACGAAATAAATTTTGCAAGCAATAATTTAATTAAAGTAAAACGGAATAATAAATTTGGTTTTGTTGATAGAAAATTAAATCTTGTCATTCCATATCAATACCAAACAGCAAACGATTTTAGAGATAGTATTAGCATTGCTCGTAAAAAAGAAAACTATATTTTAGTAAACTTAGTCGGTAAAGAAGTTGCTCAAAGTAGCACAGAAATTGTAAAAATTAGTCAACATTATTATTTGATTAATGAATCTATTTTGGTTGATAACACCGGAAAAGAAATATTTAACGAAATAGATAATGTGCAAAAAGTATACGGTAACATTTTAATTATTACTTTTAAAAACCAAAACATACAACTACTTAAAGATTATTATTAACCAATAAAGTTCATTATGAGTAAAATTCACAATTTTAGCGCAGGTCCTGGTATATTGCCTGCCGAGGTTTTAAAACAAGCAAGCGAGGCGTGTATTAATTTTGATAATATGAATTTATCATTATTAGAAATTAGCCACAGAAGCAAGAATTACGAAGCGGTTATAGCCGAAGCACAATCTATAATTAAAGAATTGTTTGAAGTTGGAAACGATTATGAAGTATTTTATTTAGGCGGAGGAGCGAGCTTGCAATTCGCAATGGTTCCGTACAACTTACTTCGCGAAAACGGAACAGCTGCATATCTAAATACTGGTGTTTGGGCAACTAAAGCAATTAAGGAAGCCAAACTGTTAGGTAATGTTAATGTGGTAGCTAGTAGTGAGGATAAAAAATTTACTTACATTCCTAAAGGGTACGCAATACCTACTGATGCAGATTATTTGCATATTACAAGTAACAACACAATATACGGTACACAAATAAAAGAATTTCCAAAATGTCCAATTCCATTGGTATGCGATATGAGTTCGGATATTTTTAGTAGAAAAGTTAATGCTAACGATTTTACTTTAATTTATGCCGGGGCTCAAAAAAATATTGGCCCAGCTGGTAGCACTATGGTAATGGTAAAAAAAGACGCATTGGGCAAAACAGGAAGAAAAATGCTTTCTATGTTAGATTATAACGTGCATATAAAAGGAGGAAGTATGTACAACACACCGCCAGTGTTTCCTATTTATGTTACAATGCTCACTTTAAAATGGCTAAAAGCCAATGGTGGCGTGGCTTGGATAGAAAAATTAAACCAACAAAAAGCAGATTTAATTTATAACGAAATTGATAGAAATTCTCTTTTTTATGGTACCGTTGCAAAAGAAGATAGAAGCAATATGAACGTTTGTTTTTTAATGCATAAGCCCGAATTAGAAATAGAATTTGATAAATTTTGGAAAGATGCAAATATAAGTGGTATACGTGGACACAGAGATGTAGGAGGTTACAGAGCTTCTATTTATAACGCTATGCCAATAGAAAGTGTGCAAGTATTAGTAGATGTAATGAAAGAATTTGAGAAAAAATTTGCGTAAAATTAGTTTTTCAACATATTAAAAGCTCCAGCTACGGAGCTTTTTTAATTTTGTTCAGATTTCAACTCAATTGCCTTGCTTCATAAGCCATTCAATGGCATCTTCGCGCTTGCTAAATATTTTCATAGGCCAGTTGCCTTTAACTAATCGCACTAAAAAATCTGCTAGTAAACGTTGCCCCAATGAGCGAATTACGATAGCCTCGGCAATAGAAGGATTTTTAAATTCTTTATTCCCAAAATACTTCAAGGCTTCAATGGTAGCAGAACAACCTTCGGCCACAATTGTTAAATTTCTGGCAGGCACACCATTGGTAAATTTAGCCCCAACTTCAAAAATTTCTTTGGCATCATTAATGTCTAATTCCACATCTTCATCCAATAAAATTTCTACCACGCCATTGGGTAATTCAGTATATGAATATTTGGTGCCTCTAAACGTTTTATATGTATATTTTTGAAGCTCCTCCATTTTAGCGCCAATGTATATTATATACTTTACAAAACAAAAAAAATAACGTTATGTTTTAAGTTAACTTAAAATTAATTTAATTACTAAAAAACAACTAAAAAAGCTAAATTTGTTACTTAATTTACCAAAATTATGGGACGTATTTTTGAAACTAGAAAAGCAACAATGTTTAAGCGCTACGCCAAAATGGCTAAAGCGTTTACAAAAATAGGTAGGGATATTGTGATGGCCGTAAAAACAGGTGGGCCCAATCCTGATAGCAACCCTCGTTTACGCTCAATTATGCAAAATGCCAAAGCTGTAAACATGCCTAAAACCAATGTAGATGCCGCAATTAAAAGAGCAAGCGATAAAGATACCAGTAACTACGAAGAAATTATTTACGAAGGATATGCGCCTCACGGTGTACCGGTTTTAGTAGAGTGTACCACAAATAATCCAACACGAACCGTTGCCAGCATTAGAATGTATTTTAGCAGAGCAGAAGGTGCATTAGGAACAAATGGTAGTGTATCTTTTATGTTTGAACGCAAAGCACTATTTAAAATAGAAGCTGCTGGGTTAAATAAAGATGATTTAGAATTAGAATTAATTGACAACGGTTTAGAAGAAATTAATTTAGATGAAGAGAATAATCAACTCATTATTCAAACTGCTTTTACCGATTTTGGAAACATGCAAGCTGCTTTAGAGGAGCGGAAAGCAAACGTTATAGAAACGAATAAAATTTTTATACCAACCACCTCAAAAGAATTAACCGAAGAGCAAGAAAAAGAAGTAATGGCCATGATTGAAAAAATGGAAGATGATGATGATGTAGTGGCTGTTTATCATAATATTGTTTAAGTAATTGGAAAAAATTTGGAAAATATTATCAGACAAAGCAACTTCTACAAATAAAAAATTACAAGAAGAGTTAACCTTATCCACGCCATTAAGCAATATTTTGAGCTTGCGTGGAATTAATTCATTCGAAAATGCAAAAAATTTTTTTAGGCCAGAGGTAACTCAGTTACACGACCCTTTTTTAATGAAAGGAATGACAACCGCCATTGAGCGTATTGAAAAGGCCTTAAGCGCAAACGAAAAAATTTTAGTGTTTGGAGATTACGATGTAGATGGTACAACTGCCGTTAGCATTGTTTACAGTTATTTTAAAGAATTTACAGATGAAATAGAATATTACATCCCCGACAGATACAAAGAAGGATATGGTATATCAACCGCAGCAATAGATTACTCAGAAGCAAATAATTTCACCTTAATAATTGCGTTGGATTGCGGTATTAAAGCCAACGAAAAAATTGATTATGCCAATTCTAAAAATATAGATTTTATTATTTGCGATCACCACTTACCTGGAGATGTTATTCCGAATGCCATTGCTGTGCTTGATCCTAAACAAAGGGATTGCGATTACCCTTACAAAGAATTAAGCGGCGCAGGAATTGGTTTTAAATTGATTCAAGCTTACGCTAAAAAAAATAAGTTAGATGAAAAAGAATGTCTTGCCTATTTAGATTTAGTAGTAACAAGTATTGCCGCAGATTTGGTACCAATTACTGGCGAAAACAGAGTGCTTGCTTTTTTTGGACTTCAACAAATTAATTTAAATCCAAGGCCAGCCATTAAAGCCTTGCTAAATATGCCTTTAACGAAAACGGAAGTAACAATAAGTACCTTGGTATTTGGCTTAGGACCACGTATAAATGCAGCTGGCAGAATCGAACACGGGGCAAAGGCAGTTGAGTTATTGGTTTCGGATAATGATGAAGAGGCTGTTGAGCTTGCAATTGCTATTAACGAAACCAACGCACAACGTAAAGATTTAGATTTGGGTACTACTACCGAAGCATTAAACATGCTTGAATTGGATGCAAATACCTTAAATAAAAAAAGTACAGTTGTATTTAGTAACCATTGGCACAAGGGAGTCGTTGGCATTGTGGCATCGCGCTTAATAGAAAAATATTACAAACCAACAATTGTGCTTACTGAAAGTGATAACAAAGTTACAGGAAGCGCACGAAGTGTTAAAGAGTTTGATGTTTATTCTGCTATTGAAAAATGTTCGGATTTATTGGATCAATTTGGCGGACATAAATTTGCCGCAGGCTTAACGTTGAAGCGTGAGAATGTTGATGCGTTTATAACCAAGTTCGAGAAAATTGTGGCTGAAAGTATTACCGACGACCAATTAATACCAAAGGTTGAAATTGATACAGAACTTGAGCTACATGAAGTAACTGATAAGTTTGTGAGGATATTAAAACAATTTGCCCCGCACGGTCCTTTAAACATGACGCCAACATTTTTATGCAAAGCTGTTTTTGATACTGGCTGGGGTAGGGTAGTAGGCAACAATCATTTAAAATTAGAATTGTTTCAAAAATCTAATCCTAATGTGCGCTTTGCTGCTATGGCGTTTGATAAAGGAGATTACATAAACTTTTTTCAAAAGAAAACACCAATGGATGTTGTATTTAAAATTCAAGAAACAGAGTTTAACGGTGCATCCAACATTCAATTAATAATTGAAGATTTAAAAATTAGCGCCTAGTTTTTTTCTACCAGAAAATACACCTGTAAAACTTCTTAACTATATTTAAGTTTTCAATCTGTTTCAAACACTTACCTTTGAAACAACCCACAATCTTAAAAATCATTACAATGAAAATTATTTTTTTAACCTCAATTCTTGTTGTTTCAATTTCAACAAGTTCTGCTCAATTTGGCGATTTAAAATTAGAGACAAATAGAACCCAGTATACATTAGAAAATGAAAGCACAAATGGCAGAATTGCTCACGAAAATATAGTGGTTGCCACTAAAATGTCTGATTTATTTAGCTATTACCCAGGTATGTGGATTGAGAAGGTTGATTGGGTGCAGCTTGAATTTATTGATAAAAAAGAAAGTAAAAAACAAAAAGGAACAAGTACTAATTTTACAAGTGATCAACTTAATTTAATTAAATCATGCAAAGTTGGTGATGTGCTAAATTTTAAGGCGGGCTACGTTGCAGAAAATGCTGTTACAAGAAAACTCGAGAATGATGAAATGGATTTTAAATTAAAGGTTATTCCATATAACGAAGCAAAATTTAGAAATGGTGGATTTGAATTTCAAAAATATGTGCGTGAGCAATTTGAAAAAAATGGTTTAGATTTTAAGCTAAGCAATCTAAAAACAATGTTCTTAAAATTCACCGTAAACGAAGACGGTAAAATTACAAATACTACCTTGTTAAGAAGCTGTGGTAACGCCGACGTGGATAAAAAAGCAATAGAAACGTTTAATGCAATGCAATCTTGGCAACCTGCTACAAGCAAAGACGGAAAAAAACTGAGCCAAAATTTTGTGTTTAGTTTGGGTAAGTTTGAAGGCGGCTGTTAGACTGCTGTACTTTTATTTAGGCCAATTCATTAATTAATAGTTTATTCAATTAATTTAGCTTACTATAATATTAAAATATTCAGAAATAGTAATGTTTGATGAAATTAATCAAATTATTCTTTAAAGAAAAATTTACTAAAACAAATAAATTCTGAGAAACGCTTGTAAAACTTTTTATAAAAGTAGAGCTTACATTAATAAGTTTTGTTTAATGACAGATTTTGTGTGTGGGTCTGTCGCCGCGCGGGGCAAGGTAAGAGAGAATTAATTTTTATTTGAAAATTCATCGAGGGCGCTTGCGTTTTTTTATTTTGCAAAACAAAAATTTTCGTGGCAAAATAAAAGTTACGTCGATAGAATTTTCAAGAAAAATTAAGTGCGGGAGGGCGTTTGCGGCGACTTGATTTTTTTGTTACTTTTTTTATTCAAGAAAAAAAGTAAATTAAAAAAACAAAAATGGTATATAACACCATACTTATACATCCATTTTATTATTTTTTTAAATAGAATTCGTTTTTATTTCATAAAGCAATTGTGTAACTTTATATACTTATTATGCTGAAAATAACCGAGTGTCCACGCGATGCCATGCAAGGCATTAAAGAATTTATTCCAACTCAAAAAAAAGTTGAATACATCAACAAATTATTGCAAGTTGGTTTTAATACTATTGATTTTGGAAGTTTTGTATCGCCTAAAGCCATTCCGCAAATGCAAGATACAGCCCAAGTTTTAAAAGAATTACAACTTTCTTCAAGCACAAGTAGATTGTTGGCAATCGTTGCCAATCAAAAAGGAGCTATTGATGCAGTTGCTTTTGATGAAATAACGTATCTTGGTTTTCCGTTTTCAATTTCTGAAACTTTTCAGCAACGCAATACAAATTCTAGCATTGCAGAATCGTTAAAGCGTGTAGAAGACATTCAAAATTTATGTGTGCAACGAAATAAAAAATTGGTAGTTTATATTTCTATGGCTTTTGGTAATCCTTATGGCGATGCCTGGAGCCCTGAAGTGGTAATTAATTGGTGCAAACAATTACATGGTTTAGGAATAAAATTTTTACCATTAGCAGATACTATTGGTTGTTCTACTCCTGAAAATATTACTGAATTATTTTCTTCATTAATTCCAGCTTTTAGCGATGTAGAGTTTGGTGCGCACTTGCATTCAACACCAGAACAAAGTTCAGAAAAAATTATTGCTGCCTACAATGCAGGTTGCAGGGCTTTTGATGTAGCTGTGCATGGCTTTGGTGGCTGCCCAATGGCTAAAGATGATTTAACAGGAAATATATCAACTCAAAGTTTATTAGCCTTTGTTGATGATAAAACTATTCCCGTAAATCTTAAACAAAATGCTTTGCAGGAAGCATATACAATGGCTTGGGACATTTTTAATAAATATCATTAAGCAGTGCAAACTACATTTTTTAAAGATTTAAAAGTGGTGGAGCTGGCGGGTGTGCTTGCAGGACCAAGCGTTGGTTTGTTTTTTGCTGAATTGGGTGCCAAGGTAATTAAAATAGAAAATACCAAAACCAACGGCGATGTTACACGTACTTGGAAATTAAAAACAGAAAATACCAAAGCGGCTGAAAGCGCTTATTTTTGGAGTGTAAATACCAATAAAGAAAGTTTGTTTTTAGATTTGAGTTTACCAAATCAACTACAAAAATTTTATGATTTAATTAAAGATGCCGATGTACTCATTACAAACTACAAACACGGCGATGATGTAAAATTAAAAGTGGATTATGCGACGTTAAAAAAAATAAATCAAAAATTAATTTATGGCAGCATCAACGGTTTTGGAGCAAACTCTCCGCGCACTGCTTACGACTTAATTTTGCAGGCAGAGAGTGGTTTTATGTTTATGAACGGTGAGGCTAACTCTAAACCAACCAAAATGCCAGTTGCGCTAATTGATTTGTTGGCAGGCCATCAATTAAAAGAAGGAATTTTAATTGCATTGTTGAATAGAACAAAAACAAACAAAGGTTGTAAAGTGAATGTAAGTTTGTTTGATAGTGCCATTGCAAGCCTTGCTAATCAAGCTACAAATTGGTTAATTGCAAAGGAATTACCAAAGGCAGCAGGTAGCTTACATCCTAACATTGCTCCTTATGGCGAATTGTTTGACACCAAAGACGGACATTTAATAACCTTCGCAATTGGCAGTAACAAACAGTTTAAGGCCTTGTGCGAGATTTTAAATTATGCCGCCTTGGCAATAAATTTAAAATATCAAACCAACCAATTGCGCTTAAATAACAGAATGCAGTTGTATAGCATACTTTACAACTACATTAAGGTTTTTAATTTTAAAGATTTGTATAAATTGTGTGTTGAAAACGATGTGCCAATTGGGAAAATTAGAAACTTAAAAGAAGTATTTGAATTACCCGAAGCAAAAAAAATGTTGCAATCGTTTGCCTTCAAAAACCAATATATAACAACGGTTAAGAGTGTAGCCTTTAATATAGAATTTTAAATGGAATACAAAGTAAAATTAGCGAGTACCAAATTAGAAATTGAAAACATAATTAATTTGCGTTTTGAAATTTTACGTAAACCATGGCAACAACCAATTGATACTGCAACCGATAATTTAGAAGACACAGCTTTAAACGCTTACATTGAAAATGAACACAATCAAATAATTGCCTGTGGCCGCTTGCATGAAAATGAAAATGGGGTGGGGCAAATACGTTTCATGGCTGTAAGCAACAACTACCAAGGAAAAGGATTAGGTAAATTAGTTGTTGCGTTTTTAGAAGCAGAGGCAAAAGAATTAAAATTAAAAACAATACAATTACAAGCCCGCGAAAACGCCGTAGATTTTTACAAAGCTAACGGCTACACCATTAAAGAAAAAACATTTTTGTTATGGGGCATAATTCAGCATTATTTGATGGAGAAGGAGATGTGATATGTACTTTGGTGACAATCTTACATTAAATAGTTAAAAATCACAACCGCCTTTACATCCAATGCCATTTGCGCCGGTTTTTTTACCATCTTCATAAAATACAATTTCACGTCTTTGATACCACCATTTACCAGTCTTTTTACCATTTTTATTATACTCACCACACCACTTTTCTATACCTTTTCTGTCATAAAAAATCCAAAAGCCTCCATTTTTCTTTATACTATCTTGACTTAAACATTTGATTGAACCATTAAATCTATGTTTGACGAAACGATAAATTTGTTTGTCAATTAGCGTATCCTTAATTCGTTTTTGAGAGTAACAAAAATTAGACATATATAATATTAAAAAAAAGAATAGATACTTCATGGTATTAATTTAGTGGATGGAGTTAGATTGTTTATTTTTACTTAATTTTTTATATTTTGTTATCGCAATACTAGCTAGATAATTTACCAGTTTGCAGTTTATTTTATATCATTCACAAAAAATTGAAAACTAGTGTCAAGGTAATGGTATTTATTATTATCATTATTAACTAAAATAAATCTCAAATCTTGAAAATAATGAATACCACGTTGAGTGTAGGTTGCCCAAAAAATTGCCGTATCTTTTTCTAGGACTAATAATTCATTACATTTCAAAAATGTTTTTTTCTCCATGTTAAAATTAGAAGCGGAATCTTTACAATTTACAAAGCCCTCAACAATTTTATATTTTTTGTCATTGACAGAGATTTTAAAACAAACCTCACTATCAACAAGAATTTTAAAAGGTTTTGTAATTGTTATTTTATCGTGAATTATTTCAATTGTATCAATATCATTGCTCGGATTACAAGAATAGAGTAGAAACGCAATTAAATTTAAAATAAATATAAATTTTACTATTTTCATTCATTTTTAAATAACTGCCTGCTGTCAACATGCAGTTATTAGAGCATTTTCAGCAATTTTCACTTAAAATGTGCGGGTCTTACTTTTTTGTATCCTTCTTTAAATAAATAAGGGTTAAGTTCTATAATATTTAAATACTCTTCTATCTGTGATAATAATCGCTCACCTAAATTTTCTTCTTTTGTTTCTAAATAATCATACGCTTCTTGTATATCTTGTAAACCCCTTTTTGTAATAACGCTCGGAAGCATAATTATTTTTTTAAAAGCTTATGATTTTTTCGCACTATTTTTTTCACTTCACCTATACTATAAAAAGTAGCGTTACCATTCTCAATCTCGTGTAATCTTTTATCTATTTCCTTTTTTTGAGCTGTGCTTAATTCTATTAGCTCATTCTCCTGACTAAATAACAATTCAATTGTTTTCAATATGTTTTTATCGTCTGTTTGTAACACTTTTTGTGCCAGTTCGATTTTATGCTGTGCAACTGTCATAATTTACTTTAGTAGTTCAATTATAAATTTACTAAAAAAAGGTAGAATATTTTCCGAAGGTTGCTGGTGAATCGCCAAGCCTCTAAACCTTGCCTTTCCGCAAAGTTTGCGAACTGGGTTTGTAACCCTGAGCCACCGAGATTTTTCCATATTCCATCTTTTATCTTCATTTATCTACATCAAACATTTTTAGGCACTACACGAATTTAATTTGTACTTTTTTTCTTTTTTTCTTCTAACTGCTTACCAAGTTCTAAATTGTATTTTATTTCATCTAAGTTTTTTTGATGGTTACCATCCTCTTCAAAACCAGTATAAATAACAGTATTGGGCAAATATTGATGTATTTTAAAAAACTTTTTTCTATGTTTAATTCGTACTCCATGACCTAATGTAAAGTAGCGTAATTTTTTTAAATTTTTAATTTCTTTTGGTATTTTTTTTATGGTACTTACTCGCCAAAATTTATACATACAAAAATTTTCAGGCATACCCGCTCTGGCTCTAATCAATTTTTTTTTCTGCTTTGGCGATAAAGAATCTTGAACTTGTTCCCAAAAATATGAACTCAGATCAAAAACCACCAGATTTTTATAATTTAAAATCTCTTTAGGAAAATCTTTCAATCCACAGCTCACTAAGTCTAAACCAAACACGCTATCTGGATGAATTTTTCTGGCCTCTTCTAAGCTTGTATATACATAAACTAAACGAGATGAATCACCGTAATTTAACAATCCACCATAATCATATAATATTTTTGTTGGCCTAGGTTTTACTTAAGAACCAAGTAAAGTCACCCAAAAGACCCAAAAACATACTAATAATAATTTCATAACATTAAAATTTTGATCTTAATTTAGTATCTTGATTACGACTATAAAACAACCCCAAGATAAATTTACCGATCTTATTAGCCACATGTTTAATCTTTGCAAGATTCTCTTTTAATTTGGCAGGGTATCCTCGTAGTTCGGGGTGTCGAAAGACCTTGCCAAGCTCCCAACGCCGCCGTTCCGCAACTGTTCGTGAATGGGTTTGTAACCCTGAACCACCGAGATTTTTCCAATTCCATATCCCATCCGCTTTTTTCAGTTAAATACATTAAACATTTTGCAACACTATCAAAAATACTAATAAGCAATTAAGTTTCATAATCTTTATCACTTTTTTTCAGTTGTTCGAAATTTCGAACATTTTCGGCAGTTTTTGCTAAATATGTGCGTAGAGCAGTAATCAAAATTAATACTATTTTTCTTTTTGGTTTGCAACATTATTAAACAAAAAAAGCAGGCTAACCTGCTTTTTTATTTTATTTTTCTTTTACGTTTATTGATATTCTTCGGTTTTTGGCTCTTCCTTCTTCGGTGCTGTTATCGGCTATTGCGTGTTGCGGACCATAACCTTCTACTTTTGTAAGTTGCGTTTTGTTTGCCTTTAGTTTCACTAATTCTTCTAAAACACTCTCTGCTCTTTTTTGTGATAATGTTACATTTGCCATACTATCGCCAACGTTATCAGTATAACCCCCTAATTTGATTTTTACTTTTGGGTAAGCTGCTAATATTTCAGCAATGTTGCTTAATTGCTTGTTGCTCTCTGGCGTTAATGTGGTTTTACCTGTTTCAAATAACAAGTTATCAAAATCAAACCATTTTTCTTTTGAAATTTCAGCGTTTGCATCATTTAGGTAAGCTACTAAATTATCTTCAATTCCACCTTTGTAAGCTTCTAATTCTTTTCCATTAGCTAACTTCACCATCATGCTTTCATGCACTACGCCATGTGGTATTTCAGTTGTATCGTGAGTTGTTGCAACTGTTGCTGTACCATGGGCATTGTGTGGATTTGAACCATGCGCTGCTGCGCTATGGTCGCTATGACCGTGAGATGCGTTAGGATCATTATCACCTAAACTTACAAACCATAATATCACTGCAATTACAAATAGTCCAAATAATAAAGGTACAATAAATGCTACTGGTTTTTTTTCTTCGGTGTGGTGAGATTCAATGTGATTTCCCATAATTTTTAGTTTATTTTGGCGCTAATTTAAAAGATTAATTACTATTAAAAAAATTTATTTCCGAACCTTTTTTAAATTTAATAAGTTCATTGGATTGGTAGTTAGTCCGCTAATGTTTTTGCTTACAATTCTAACAACTTCATCGTAATATAAAGGTATAACAGGAGCATCGTTTATAATTAAATTTTCCATTTTTTGAAAGAGTTTTGTTTTTGCTGAAACATTGGTTTCTTGTTGTACCTTTTCGTAGTAGATATCAAACTCATCGTTTTTATAATGGAAATAATTTACGCCTTCGGGTGCAAAGTTTTTGCTGTAAAATAAACTCATAAAATTTTCTTCACTAGCATAATCACCCACCCAGGACTTTTTAAACAAGTTGTATTCACATCGGTTAACGGCCTGCCTTAGCACGGTAGATTTTTCGATGTTAATTTGTAGTTTAATATTTAAAGCAGCTAATTGCGATTGTATAAATTCTACTTGCTCTTTGTAATTTTCGGTAGTGTGCAATACTATTTCTGGCAAGCCTTTACCGCCAGGGTAGCCAGCCTCTTCGAGCAACTCTTTTACTTTATCGGGGTTGTAGTCATATCCTTTTACAAGTGTTGGGTTATAACTTTTTAAGCCTTTTGGTATAAAGCCGCTGGTGGCAGGCTCGCCAATGCCATTGCGTAAATATTTTATTAGTTTTACTCTATCAAATCCATAATTAATTGCTTGGCGTATGGCTTTTAATTTTAAAGGACTATTTTTTACCGATTCTATTTTTTCATCAACTAAAATACCTATGTAATCAGTTTTTAAAAATGTTGCTTTTTGTAAATTAAAGCGCTTGGTGTAAGCTTCTTGTAGTTGCCCTTCTTTGGTTAAAACCTCATTTGTATTAAACGCATCGGCACCACTAAGCATATCAAATTTACCGTTTAATAATTCCATAAACGCAGTTTCGCGCTCTTTAATAAACGAAACACTTACAGCATCTAAGTAGGGTAGGCGGGTATTGTTTTCATCTACCTCAAAATAATTTGGGTTTTTGTGCAAAACTAATTTTGTTCCTTCTTCCCAAAGCTTATAAACAAATGGCCCCGTGCCTACGGGGTTTTTTCTAAACTCACTTCCATAAAGTTCAATGGCTTCGTAAGGCAGTACACTAAAAAACTTCATGGTTAAAATATTCATAAACGAACTAAAAGGTTGTTTTAAATAAATTTTAAAAGTAGAATCGTTTGTGGCTTCAAACCCTTTGTAAGCTGTTTTTTCGGTACGATCAATATTTGTTAGTAAAGAAGTTGCACTGCTTACCTTTGAGTCGAACAGGCGGTTAAAGCTGTACTCAAAATCTTTTGCAATTACTTTTCTTCCTTTTCCATCTTTAAAGCAAGCGTTGTCATGAAAATATACATCTTGCCTCAGGTTAAACGTGTACACCAAACCATCGGCACTTATGCTAAAGCGTTTGGCTATGCTTGGCACAATGTTCATATCATCATCTGTTTGTACCAAGCCATCAAATAATTGATTTACTGGCCAAATGTTTTCAAAGTTTGATGCTGCGGCTGGGTCGAGCGAAGACACGCCAGCAATCTCGTTATAACTGAATACTTTTCTAGTGTCTTTTTTATCAGAATCGCCACCGCAGGAAAAAAAGAATAAGCCGCTAAGGAATACAATTGCAAATTTGTTCATACTAACAAATATGGGCAATAAATAAAAAGCTTGGCATTTAAAGCCAAGCAATTTTACACAAGTAACTGTTACTAAAATTAAGGATTTGTTGCAGGTGGCGCTTCGGCTTTTTTAGCTCCGAAATCGAAACTAAATGATAAACGCCATGTATTTTGTAAAGGATTATTATTTAAAATTGGAATAAGGTAAGAACCATCAATATTAATATAACTAAATTTAAAACCTACACCTAACGTAAAATATTGGCGACTACCCTTTGTTTTAGGTTCGTAAAAGAAACCAGTACGCGCTGCAAATGCGTTGTTATACCAATATTCTAAACCGGTGCAAATATTTATTTCTTGCATTTCTTCTTTAAAGCCGCCTGGAGCATCACCAAACGATTGGAAAATACCTTGAGCAACAGGTACTGTAGGATCTTTTCCTTTTAAAATTACTTTTTTATTAGTTGCTGGGTCAATTAAAATTTTACCATCAGCGCCATAATCATAAATAGGAGTTGTTGGTACAAGTAACTTATTAAAATCTAAATAAAAGCCAAAGGTATTGGCATCATCAATCAATGTTTTTAAACCTCCACCTAAACGTAAGTTCATTGGAATAAAATTTTGATCGTTGCTATATTTGATTTTGGCTCCAAGGTTGGTAAAAGCAAAACCGCCGGTTGCAATTGCTTTTTTATCCCCTAAAGAAAATTTATCGCTTTTGTAAAAACCACTAATATCAACCGCTCCAGTGCTTGCGGCATTACCTTGGCTACCATTAAAAAATACACGGCTAATACCTGAATTTATAAAACGCATGGCTACACTCATGCTAAAGTTTTTTGATAATTTTTGTGCCACACACGCATCAATAGCAAATTCATTTGGTCTGTAATCTGCAGTTTTATCACCAGTAGCGTTGGTTAATTCAATATTTCCTAAACTAAAATAGCGTAAAGAACCGCCAACAGTTGTGTTTTTTGCAACCTTTGAATATCCTGCTAAATAAAATAAATAAATATCTGGAACTAGGTTTTTTAACCAAGGAGTAGCGGTAAATCCTACGCCAAATTTATTTTCTTGAAAAGCAAGTTTACTTCCATTCCAATGAATAGAGTTAATATCTGGATCTGTAGCAGCACCTACATCGCCCATTGCACCTTGTTTACTGTCAGGACCGATTGATAAAAATGGAACTGCTGTGGTGATGGGGTTTATGGTTTGACCGTTTAGTGCTAGTGAATTTATTTGAGAATTTACTTTAAAAATAATACAGAATGTGAATGCTATTACAATTATCTTTTTCATGAATACTTCTTGTGCTTTTAAAGGTTAAATATACTAATTTAAAATAACTAATTTCTCAGTTTTTTCTGCTTTTTTGTTTTCGTTGTTTTGTATGCTGAGTTTGTAAATGTATACCCCTTTACCAATTTTATCTCCAAAATCGTCACGGCCATCCCAAGCTATGCCGCTTGGTCTATAACCTTCGCAATAAGCATACTGCTGTATTGTTTTTACAATTTTTCCTGTAATTGTATAAATTTGAATAGTAACTTTTAAGGGTGCACATGCTTGGTTGTGTTCGAAAGTAAATTTTGTTAGTGTTGTAAATGGATTGGGATAATTTAATACTTGTTTTAGGGCTAGCTCAGCACTTTCGGCTACCACAAAATCAAGTTGTGCGGTGTTTGAGTTGTTTAGGATGTCCCACGATTTGAAGTCTAATTTGTGCTCACCAGGAGTTAAATTATTAAACTGATAACGCACTCTTCCACTTTGGTAACTGTCTAAATTTGTTTCGTAAAAATCATTTAACACGTAAGGCTTGCTTGTGTTGCCATCAAGCACAGCTGTAATATCGTGGCCAATTGCGGTGCCTAATGTATTTATACCGCTCGAATCAGTTAGGTTAGCAATCAAAATTGGATTTTCGTTTGCAATTCCTCCGTTTACAAAATTAATATCGTTTAAATAGAGTTTTGATTGGGGACCATCATTATCCACAATTGGATTAGGATTTGTTTTACCGCCGATAATGATATTTTTATATTCTCCTCCGGCATCAATATTGCCATTTGTAGCGTAGTAACTTATTCTGCCTTCTCCTGCTGAAAAACTTATATCTTTAGGGACAATGAAGGTGAATTTGAATTCGCCATTTGTAACTTTTACTTTACCTTTATATAAAACATTTTTTTGTAGCTTGTACCTAAAAGGCCCTGCAAAAGCTGGATAATATGATCCTGCGTCGTTTATTAAACAAGAAATATCTTGAATTTTATCAAAAACGGTTGGATAAATTATTCCATTAAAGTTTGATAATTTTACCCCCATGGTATCAGCTACAAAACCACTAATTGTTATTTTGGATAAGGAGGTTAGCGTATCAGAACTTGTGTTGGTAACATTTACATTATTAATTGATTTTGTAATTACTTTCATTTGTGGGTAGGCAAGAACCAATGCTGGATCTCCTAATAAATGAAAATTTGCGTATACCATCGATTGGTCTAGCGATGCTTTTGTTTCTTGTATAATATCTCCGAGCGCAGGCATTTTTCCGTTAGGTAAACGCTTAAAACCAAAATCAAATATTTTATTATTTAAGGTTTCATTTGTTTCTGCATAAGCAATCCTCACAGTAGTGAGCATACCAATAGCACCTCCGTTTGGATTTAATAAACACAATTCACCGGCAGATGTTCTATCTGGGTCGTCAAACCTACTAAACTCGCATGTTGCAGTAACAAATAGCGGAAGTTTATCACTATTGTTCCAGTTATTAATTGTTGGTATATCTATAATTCGTTCGCCAGTTAATCCTACTTCTCCACCATGCCCTGTGTAGTTCATAATTAAACAACCTCGTTCAATTCTTCTATCAAAATCGCTTTTAGCATCTGGATAGCGTTGGCCGCCTGGGGTTGAGAACTGCTGGTATGCATCTAAAAATATTTTATCTTGGTTAAATAAAGGAAAGTTTTGTTTTAGTTTCCTTGCAAGTCTGTCAGATTGCTCCATATGCAATGCTCGGTCTTCATCATCGGCCAAAAACATTACCCAATTTCTCCATTCTCCAAAGTTTGATGTACCGCTGGCACTACAGTTTTGAGGGGTTTCATTTACTTGAAATTGTGCATCTTTTTTATAATAGTTTTGTATTTTTTTAATAATGCCATTCATTTCTGTGGTTGTTCTAGCCATTAATCTACCTACACCAATGTCAATATATCCATTACCTTCGGCCGCTGCTGTGCCTTCTGTTGGATCCATTAAGCCATAAAAATCGTCGGTTATTAAACTATTTAAAATACCAATAGATTCTGACGATTGATAGCTTGGGATAAAACAACTATTGGTTTGTAAACTGCGGTTGCGCATGTTGTAAGAACCATCGCCAAGCAAAGCAACATATTTTACTTCTTTTTTTGCAACAATATTGCGGCTATAAAGCATACGTATAAAATCGCGAATGGCCGATATGTCTTGTTTTCCGCTGCCAAACTCGTTATAAATTTGTTCGGTAGAAACAACGGTGTAGGTTAATCCTTCGTTTGCTTTATGCAATTCACCTAGTATTTGAGCTTGATTCATAAAAAGTGGATGAGCCACTAAAACATAATCTGCTTGTTGTATTGCATGTAAATTTTGATTTTGAATTTTTGCTACAAATTTTGGGGTGTAATAGTCATTGGGATTAATTACTGCGTATTCCATCAAACTATCAGTGGAAGCAATAAAAGATATTGAATTATTAGTTTGAGCAAAAACTTGGTTGCGTGGTGCTATTGGATTTGTTACGTTCCAGATTTTTAGTGCCTGACTGGTATTTAATGCAAGGTTGTACAGTGCAGTGTTGCCTGAGGAAATTACCCGCTCATCTCTAAATTGAAATTGTTTTTGATTTACGTTTAGCCCTCTGCGTGCGTTTACGGTAATCTTATCTAGCCAAGCAATTGCATTTGGTGTAGTTTTGGTTGAAGTAATAGTAATGTTATTTGCATTATTGTTTAAAGCTTTAGAATTACTGGTTGCAATTGTAACAAAATTACCGAGGTAATTATTTATATCCGTACCTCCATTAATTGTAGCGAAGTTTAAACCATTGCCCGAAAAATTTATGTTTGTTACATCAAAATGCCTTGCAGCAACGGTGGCCTCACAATTAATAGTATCACCAACTACAAAGTTGCCATCATCCCAGTTAAAACTGTAAGAATTTATTATGTCAAAATACTGTCCATAAAAATTTTTACCACTTTTTACAAAGTTAACTTCATTTTTTTCTTCGAACGCTAAAAAATCGTAGGCTGACGTTGTTCTGGTTGGCGCTGCTAAATTGGTAGCTGTGTTTACTATACGTTTTCCGTTTCCTAAATCTACATTTAAAAAGTAGTAGCTAGTGTCGGCATATAAATTTGTTTTAACTTTATATTTAAGTTTAGAATTTTTGTTGTACTGCCACTCATCGGCACCAGTAGCGTAAAAAAGAACATAATCATTATTATCAAATGTTCCATCGCTCTCACCAACCACCTCAATTGCATTTTCATGTAAATCATCTAACCTAAATGCACTATTAAGTTCGGGCAACATTTTACCACCATTACCATAAATCCTTATTTTTTTTGGGTCCAGGGTTGCTATATCAATACCAACCGCAGTCAAAAAGTTTTTATCAAGTTTATAAACGCCTGTTTTTGGTGTTCCTAACTTATACCAATTGCCAGTTGCTAAAATAGAGGTGTTTGTGAAAGAGTTTACAGACCTTGATGGTTTGAAAGCACTAGTTACTTGATTCCATTTTATCTCAAGTTCAATAACCTCTTCAATTTTATCATTCACATATATAAAAGGTACATATTTATATGCATTAATTATTTCATTTTTGGCAACTCCTGAAATATCAATTAATTCAACGTTATTAAGCAATAATTTACCGAAATGTTTTTTAATAACCACCTCTTGCTCATTTGTAACAGGTTGTGTAACAACATTTGTAATTTGTGGTTTAAAGCCAATAGTACCCGTACTTATTTTTTTTACTACAAAATAAGGTAAGCCATTATTAACCTGGTCATAGTTGGCACCTTCAAGTTCAATCTTGGCAATTAGCGTGTTTGAATCGGTAACTCTAATTATTTTTGAACCGTTAGAATTAATTGAACTATTTAAATTATCGGTATTTTGTGCAACTTTTTTTTGCGCAAATGCGTTAAACACCAAAAATGAGCCAACAATGAAAAGTATTATTTTGAGTTTCATAAAGTATCAATTACAAAATTAACGAAAAGGCACACTACTTTATTGTATTTTTTTTTTTGAGATTGAAATAAATTTAATATATTTGTAGAATAGGCTAATTAACAATATTTATGAATAGACGTTTTCTCTTGCCAATTGTAGTGTTTTTGCTGTTTGTAGCCGATTTAAAAGCGC
>JAAFIQ010000035.1 GCA_013298715.1 Bacteroidota bacterium
GATCATCAATTATTTGGATATAAAATAATCTACAAACAAAAACAATTGCAACAAGCACAAAAAAGCCACCAATAATTAGTTTTCGATTATTTAGCTGAATGTTACTTGGCATTATTTATATTGATTTTTGTAAAATAAAAATTGTAATAAATAACAAACTAAAAATGTACTTACACTACTTAAGATTACACGGAGCAGTACCGAAAAAAATTCAGTAAAACGAAACGCCTCTAAATAGAAAAAATAAGTATGATGAATAAAAATAATGCTACCAGCGTAGGTAATAAACCATTGGAGTCCCATATCATAAACGTTCGGCTGAACTGCTGCATCATAGCCATCGCGTGGTGAAACATATTTTAATATATAATAGCGAGAAAAAATTGCAACCAAGGCAGAACTTGTGTGCAAGCCAGATGAATTACAAAACAAATCAATTACAACTCCTAAAAGCAATGCAATAAATAGGCTTGCGATTTTTGGGACTTCAAAAGGAAGTAACAACAAAAACAAAACATATGGGTAAGGAACAATATAACTTCCTAAATAAATATGTTGCATTACAAACACTTGAAAGAATACAAGAATAAAAAATCGAAAAATATTTTTAAGTATATCAGTTGTCAAGTTGAGTTTGTGTTTTTGTCTCTAAGCTATCACGTTCGTTTTTAAATTTATTTTTTATCACATAAACATGATTTACTTTTTTAAGATTTGAGCTAAGTTTAACCTTAGCGGTATAAAAAGGGTCGTTTTGCTTACGCTCAAAACTCTCAATAGTACCAACTATAAGTCCTTGAGGAAAAATTCCAGATAGTTCGGATGTAATTACAGTATCTCCTTTTTTTATTCGCGAATGTGTTGGAATATCGGTGAGTAAACAATATTCATAGCTACTTCCATCCCATGAAATACTCCCGTAATTATTATCTTTTTTTAATTGGCAATTTACACTCACATCTTTATGCAATAAACTCATTGCAGACGAATAATTGGCACTTACATCAACAACAATTCCTACAATTCCTTCCGGGCTAATTATAGCCATATCTTTCTCAATACCTTGGTTTTTTCCAACATTAAGTGTTAGGTAATTTCTTCTTTTATTTACAGATGTGTTTACAACCTTAGCGCTGGTGTAGGTGTACTGCTGCATGTATAATGTATCTTTTAGGGTGTAAGATTTTAAAGGAATTGCTGCATAATTTGATTTTAATAAATTACGTAGCATAGCATTTTCATTAGCAAGTATATCGTTTTCATTTTTTAATGCGAAATACTCTTTTGTATTTGCTGCGGTTTGGTAGGCGCCAGCAACTGCCGCATTACTTGTATTTAATACATGTGACCCTTGGTAACCATTTCTGTTCACCATTAACCAAAAAGCAATTACCTGTAATAATAAAAACAAAACAATGAAATTATGCTTTATTAAAAAGGCTATTAGGTTTCTCACAAGTTATACTTCCAATTTAGGTTTATACTTATCGTATTAGGAATGGAAATTTATTTACATTTTTGAGTGCAATACCTGTACCACGCGCAACAGCACGTAAAGGATCTTCGCAAACGTGAACTGGTAATTTAGTTTTCATACTAATACGTTTATCTAAACCACGTAATAGCGAACCACCACCCGCCATGTAAATTCCTTTGCGGTAAATATCGGCAGCAAGTTCCGGAGGTGTCATTTCTAAAGCATTTAAAATAGCTTCTTCAATTTTAGAGATGGATTTATCTAGGCAATGTGCAATCTCAACATAACTAATATAAACTTCTTTAGGAATACCACTCATTAAATCTCGGCCTTGCACAGCAAAGTCTGCCGGAGGATTTTCAATCTCTGTCATAGCTGCACCAACCTCAATTTTTACACGCTCTGCACTACGCTCACCAATTAAAATATTATGCTGACGACGCATGTACTCTTCAATATTTGCGTTAAAATCATCACCCGCAATACGTGTACTTTTATCGCACACAATACCACCAAGCGCTATTACTGCAATTTCACTTGTTCCGCCACCAATATCAATAATCATATTTCCCATTGGTTCTTCCACATCAATACCCATACCAATTGCAGCAGCCATTGGTTCATGAATCATGTAAACTTCTTTAGCGCCGGCATGTTCAGAACTATCTCGTACCGCACGTTTTTCAACCTCAGTAATACCACTTGGTATGCAAATTACCATACGCAAACTTGGTTTAAAAAAACGATTACCTGGATTAATCATTTTAATCATTCCTTTAATCATTTCTTCTGCTGCCTGGAAATCAGCAATAACGCCGTCTTTTAAAGGACGAATTGTTTTAATATTTTCATGCGTTTTACCATGCATCATTTGCGCTTGTTTACCAACTGCAATTACTTTGCCAGTTGTTCTATCTACCGCCACAATGCTTGGTTCATCAACAACTACTTTATCATTGTTTATAATTATGGTATTTGCTGTACCTAAATCTATTGCTATATCTTGTGATAAAAAATCAAAAATTGCCATTTATAAAAAAGAAGAAAATAAGTTTCTAATTGAATGGTAAAGGTAGCAGAATTGGGAACTGTTGTTACACGAAGACTTAAAAAATTTTAAATAACTATTAACATTTAACTATTATTAATTAATGGTAAAAAGTTAAGGCAAAATTATTAAAACTGTATCTTTAATAAAAAATTGCATTATTTACTCTATGAAATTACCACTTATATTTTTATTAATTAGTGTTTCTTTGTTAAGCTCTGCACAGGTTACCGATGCTAGTGGAAAAAAACAAGGGTATTGGAAAAAGAAGGATGACAAAACTGGTAAACTGTTGTATGAAGGCGAGTTTAAAGACAATTTACCTTTAGGAACTTTTAAATACTATTACCCAAACGATAGTGTAAAAGCAATTATGTATTTTAAATTAGGAGGGAAAATTGCATACAGCAAATTGTTTCACCCAAACGGTAAAAAAATGGGAGAAGGTAAATACATTAGCGAGGCAAAAGATAGTGTTTGGTTGTATTACGACGAGGGAGGAATTCTAATTTCTAAAGACCGTTATGTAATGGGAAAAAAAGAGGGTTTGTGTTTTGTGTACACCCCTGATGGCGCGCTTGCCGAAGAAAAAAATTTTAAAGCTGATGTGCAAGATGGCCCTTATAAACAATATTTTGATGGAAAAAAAGTAAGAGCACAAGGCACCTACAAAATGGGTGAGCTTAACGGAAAAGCAAGTTATTTTTACCCTAACGGTGTGGAGGTTGCCGCTGGCTACTACGTGGTTGGAAAGAAGAATGGACCTTGGATTTACAAAACTGAAAAAGGAACAATTAAAGAAAAAGAATTATATAAAAATGGCGTACTCTGTTCAAAAAAAGAAACTGAAGAATTTTTTAGTAAGAACAAAACAATTATTGAAAATAAACCCAGACCAGAACCAAAAAAAACTGAGGTGAAAGGTAAGAAAAAATAAAAAACTTTTCTAATCTGAATTTAAATGTTTACCGCACTTTACAACCCATTTTATTGCGCTAACAAAAACGCAACAATTATTTCGTTAATTCTTTCTTCTTAAAGTTCGGGTAGAAAATAAAATTTAAACTTAAAGTCTGCTGCAAATTATATTTATACTCAAAATGTTGTATAGTAAAATAACTATCAAATTTACGTGGGGTCAGCAGTCCTCTGTATAAATTAGTTCCATTTCAATATTCTTCATTCTATAGCCTATATTCAGGCTATATCCACCATCAATGATATTGAACATATTTCCATCCTTGTTAGTGTAAGTGATTTTATCATGTGTTGTGTTGAACTCCCTCCAACCACATCTTGTTTTACATCAAAATAGTACTTTGCGTTTATCAAGAAACCTAGTTCAGTTCCAATTCCAACATATACTTTTTTATAATTGAAATTTAAGTTAATTGGAACGCTAATATAATTGCATATGATTTTTTGTTTACTATCAATTTCATACCATGGAGTATAGAAGTTATAATCAAACTTGAATCCTCTTCTCACGAAATAAGCACCGGTTCTGAGAGACAAATATTCATTAATTTTGTCTCTGTAGAAAAAACCAAATGAAGGTGATGTCGTATTGTGATACCAATAACTAAATTCATGAAAATTAGTTGCACTTTTCAATTGCATGTTGTAGGCAACACCAGTCATTAGACCAAATTTATTTTGAGAGTACGAGATAGTTAACTGAAATAGGAAAATAAATATGGTTAACCTAAGTTTAGAACATACCATAGCAGTTGTATTGGAAGATTGCGTTATTTGGACCAGTTGTTTGGCAAGAAATAATTATATCAGGATCGCCCGAAATTACAATTTGTAACTTTACTTAATCATTAATAGTATTTCCAATTTGTGCTGATAAAACGTAATATGAATTTCCTCCTTGAGTATAATACTGAGGATTTAAAGTAAAGCAAACCTTCTCAGGCATACATGGCAAACATGGCGGCTTACCATCAAATTCGGCATTAATATGATAACAATCGGCCCAACAAAGTTTCAATTTAGTTTTAACGCTATTTTGATAGTAAGTACAATTTGGATCATTATTTCCACCCACACAATTTGTCCATGTAATTGTGTAATTTTTAACTGCAAAACCACCCATAAACTGATTAATAGCTTGATTAGGTGCATTGTTAGTGCAATTGGTAGCGTTATTCTGAGGCATACAAGTGCAAGTAGTTGATGTATTCAACATTGTTCGGTTTGCGAAAAGCAAGTTTCTATTTTCAATTTGTTTAGAAACATCCTGTGTTCTGTCAATTAAGCATGAAGTCATGCAAAAAAATGAAAAAAAATCCTAAAATAATTACGATTTTTTTCATGAGGTTTTAAATAAAATTTTGAGACAATATATTAAAATTTTCATAAATAATTACTTATTAGATACATTTTATTAGATACATTTTAATAAGGGTAACTTTTTGATAAGAATTTATTCAAATTAGCGTTGTGAAAAGAAATCAGAAAGGTAATTCCATAGGTTCAATACTATCTAAAGAAGCAACTTTAAAAAAACTTGGCTTGCGAATTAAAGAACTAAGAATTAAAAATGGTTTTACCAATTATGAATATTTTGCCTATGAAAACGGTATCCCGCGCGCGCAATACGCTCGTTACGAAAGAGGAGAAGATTTGAGATTTAGTACTTTGCTAAAAATTATTCAAGCCCATAAACTAAGCATAAAAGAATTTTTTGAAGAAGGATTTGATTGACGTATGTATTTCATGAACTAATTGGCGAAATTTCATTAGAACTTGATAAAATAATTCTTCTATTTAACTACAACCAACTTATGCGAAGTGCTTATTCCATTAATATAGTTTAATTGTAAAAAATAAATACCATTTGCAAAATTCTCTAAACGTAATTCGTAATCTTTTGAAATGTTTTTTGCAGATAACAATAGACGACCACCATTATCGTACACTCTTAGGTTTGCCGTATTCAGCGCTGCAGATAAACTAATTTTTACCATGTTTGAAGCGGGTTGTGGCATCAACTTCACCTGACTTGAGAGAAAATCTTTGTTATTCAAATCTGTGGTTATCATATTGCAACCCGCGGTACTCGTTTTAATTGCAATGCGATTAGGATCTGTATTTAAAAAGGAATACATACGGGCTTTTTGTCCTTTTGTAAACATTGTCATACAGGCATCTTTACTGTAATCCATATAATTTTCTACCATATCGGGCGGATTTAAATTGCCCCAAAATGCACTTTCTACGCTGCAAGTATTGCTTGATAAATTACAATTGCTATTTGATTTGGGTCCTTGATTTGGTGTATCATTCACAAAATCGGTACTATCACAATAAACAGATTGTGGATTTTGTCCATTGTCATCGTCGGCCCAAATATGGCGCATGCCTAGCCAATGGCCAATTTCGTGTACAGTAGTTTTTCCTAAAAAATTTGGCTTTGCATATTTACCAAAATAATCCCATTGTATTACAACGCCATCTAGTGCAGGGTTTGAACCAGGAAAAGTAGCGTAACCCAACACAAAAGCTTGTCCAAAAATACTCATATCAGCTGTCCAAATGTTTAGGTAACTGGCGTTTGACCAAGCTGTATCGCCTCCAAATGCGGGTTTTTTTACTTTGTCCATATTTAAAATTGGATCAAAGGAAGCGTTAGAAGGTGCTTGTTTTCTTATTATTCCTGTAGTTGGATTTCCTTGAGGATCTTTACTTGCCAAACAAAATTCTATTTCTATGTCGGCGCCAAGGCTATCAAAAATAGGGCGTGTGTTTACGTAATTCGGATTTGTTTTTCTAAAACATTCGTTCAATACTTTTATCTGAGAATGGATTAATGAGTCTGCAATATTTTGTGTAGCGTTTTTATAAACTACGTGTACAACAACTGGAATTTGTATTATTGAATTTTTGTTGGCTAAAGCATTAGCAAAATTAGCCGGATTAGCCAACCAAGCCCGAGCCAGTTGCTCACTTTGCGCATAAGCATGTTTATTATCTGTTTGTAAGTGATTGTAATAAACGGGCATAGTAGCGCATTGCTCTTGACCATTATTAACTGTTGCGATTAGCATAAATGCTAAAAATAAAAGGGTGGTTTTAGTTAAACTCATGGCACTAAAGTAACATTAGAGGAGTGCTTTCAATTAAAATAATTACAAGCGGTTTTAATTGATGATTTATAAAATTTAAATGGTATCAGGTGGGAATTGAGAAATCAATTATTTATAAATCTATCTCGTAACTCATGCTCGGCGTTAATTACATGAATAATAAACTTAATTTGATTTAACAATAAAAACTGTGGTTGCTTACTTGATATTAATTTGAATTTTTCTTGTTGGGTGAGTTGTAATGTTGCAGCAAAATTAAATATTCTTAACTGCGACACTGTTTCGTAATCAATATATTTGTTTTGTATTGTGGAATAGTAATTAACAATTGCATCTTGCAAGTTATTTAAATTTATTTTTTGATTATTTGCAGAAGAGGTTACCAAGCCTGCACCATATAATTTTGGTGGCAATACCGCTGAAAATTCGAGCATTTCAAAAATATCTACGCATTCAATCAAAATATCCAACTCACCATTGTTGTATGTTTTTAAAACGCGTTTAATTTTAACCTCGCTGCCAAAATTAAGCACTTTACCTTTTTCAATAAACGGAATCCCAAAAGAGGCGTCGTTTTCGAGACATTCGTTTACCAATTGTTTGTAACGTTCTTCAAAAATATGAAGCTTTGTGGTTTCACCAGGGAATAAGACAATGTTTAGTGGAAACATTGGTATTGTTAAAGGAATTGTTCTCATAAATAACTTTTTAAATTAATTATTAAGTAGTTTCTAATTAATAATACGAACGTTTTTATAAGAAGGTGGGGTATATTCTTTAAATACTTGGTATATAACTGGTTTTCAAATATTTAAAAATCAGAGTAAGTATCATCAGGGTTTACAATGTCCCATGTATGATCACTTAAAAGCTTTACTGTGCTTATAAACTCTAATTCGGCTGGCATTCGGTTAACACCCCATTCATCCGGCCCAATAATCATCATTTTAAAAGATTCTCCTTTTTTGTAGAGATGATAGGTGTGCCCAATAAAAGGTTCAAAACTTAAATCGGCTCGGTAAATATTTTCGCTTACCTCTACCCTTTTTTTTAACTCATTTGCTTGCGATGCTATTAATTCGGCTTGTTTTTGTAATTGTTTTAATTGCCTGTTGGTTTGTTCGCGCATGGCTGTTAGAGCACGCGATTTTAATTTCCCTTCATCTTCAGGGCGAATAACTACGCCGCCAACCGTGTGCGCATAAGGCAAAAGACCAGGATTTTCGGCTACTTTATCTTTATCAATTGGGTTTTCCATTTTCTTTCAAACAGATTTTTTAAGTAATTGTTTATAGAGTTTATCCATATCATCACATAAACGGCTATAACTAAATTTTTGCAGAACCTCGGCGCTGGCTAACTTTGCTTGTTCTTGGTAGGTTTCAAAATTTTCAACTGCATTTAATAAATTTTTTGTGTAAGCAGTTAAATCATTTATGGAACTTAATAAACCACATTTTGGGTGAAGTATATCTTGAATACCGCCAACATTGGTACTCACGATAAATTTACCAGCGGCTTGCGCTTCAATTAAACTAACTGGGGTGCCTTCATTATTACTTGATAAGCAAACAATGTCTAAGCCATTTAGAGCGACATCAACTTCTTTTATCCAGCCTGTAAACTCAATAATGGTCGAATCTCCAACATAATGCATAAGTGCCACTTTTGTCTCACCATCTCCAATAATTAGCGCCTTAATTTTTTTATTTGTTTTGCCAGATAGAGCATTTATCGCATCTATAAATAGCTTATGATTTTTAATGGGAGCCAGTCTTCCAATTATGCCAACAGCAATTTCGTTTTCTTGTAAGTTAAAATGTTTTCTAAAATTGTGGCGCTTCTCAACTTTGTTTTCTGTAAACCTTCTTAAATCAAAGCCTAAAGGAATAACAACCGTTTTAGAATAATTAGCTACCTTATGTACAAAACAAATTTCATCCTTTTGTAAATTACTAATTGCCACAATTGCAGTAGATTTTTTTGCTAAATAGCGCTCTAACGATTTTATTATTAAAGTTTTAAACTTTGAAAAATACCCAGAAAAAACATGACCATGAAAGGTATGAATAACAATTGGTACATCTGTGTGAAATGCTGCCAAACGTCCAATAAATCCAGCTTTGCTTGCATGTGTGTGAACAATATCAGGTTTAAATTCTTTAATTATTCTTTTAATTTTTTTATACGCAAAATAATCTTGAAAAGGATTTATAATTCTCTGCATTTCTAATATGAGTTCTGGTTGCAAACCTAATTCATTTGGAATAAATAAAGACGATGTTTCGCTTTTTTCGTGTGGCCCGCCTATTAATTTGGTATCGTAATTTTCGGGTAAATAGGCACTTAAATAACTCACATTGTAAGTGATTCCACCAAGATTAAATCTGTTTATAATCCTTAGAATTTTTATTTTTCGCTGATCAAAATCTTCCAAAGTAAATTACTTTTTCTATTAAAAACTAGTTGGTAAATATACTGAACCTCACTTTAAAAAATGATTATATTTATGAGCTATTTCTAACTTTGAAAACTGTTTATAAACTTATATTGTTAATTCATCTATTATTTTTTGGTGTTAATGCCCAAAATTTAAGGTTTAAGTATATTGGTAATGAAGATGGTTTAAGCTCAATATTTGTTAGCAGCATTTTGCAAGATGATTTAGGTTTTATGTGGTTTGGAACACAAGATGGATTGAACAAATACGATGGCTATCAATTTAAAGTATACAAACACGATCCTACAAATGAAACATCTTTGTCGTGTTCACAAATTTCTTGCTTAAAACAAATTAGCAATAATCTAATTGTGGTTGGAACAAGAGAAGGCTTAAACTTTTTTAACCCAATTACAGAAAAGTTTTCCAGTCTTGCCAAGATAAAAGGATTGAATGTAAAAATAAATTCTATTGAAAAATTTTCAGAAACCGAAATTTTAGTTGGTAGTGATGTTGGTTTATTTAAAGTAAATATTTTAACCAAAAATGTAACTCAAGTTCCTTTTAAAATCGAGAATAATGAAGTGGCGGTAAACGCCATTTTAAAATTAAATAACGTGGCAATAATTGGGACAGAGGATAATGGGCTTTGGGAATTAAAAGGAAACCAAGTAACACGTATTACGTTTGCAATTCCTGATTATATTAATACTTCGCAAAATGCTATAAATAAAATAACCTCTATTAAAGAATATGCTGGAAAAATTTACGTTGGTACATTTGGTAATGGCCTGTTTAAAATAAACTGGAAGGACTATGAAATTGATGCACTTTTTACTTTTGAAAATGCTCAAGCAAATGAAAAAGAAAAATTAAAATTCATAAAAAACATTAACTTAAAAGATAACAATCTCTTGCTTGCTACTAATTACGGGCTAATTGACTTGGATTTATTAACAGAAAAATATACAAATATTAAAAAGACTGAAATGCCTTACTCACTAAATTGTGAATTAATTAATTTTGTTTACCGAGACAATAATGAAAATATTTGGGTAGGTACTGAAATAGGTGGAATCAATGTTGCCTTCTCGCAAACGTTAAAATTTAAAATTAGTGAAAATGAGTTTGAAACTTCAATAAAAAATATTTACTCGTTTTATGAACTTCAAAGCAAAAAAACCTTGATTGGTGGTGTAAAAATCTTAAAATCCATTAACAATAATGAAGTTTACAATTACAACGTAAAAGGATATCCAACCCCACTCTGTTTCTATCAAACAAATAGCGATATTGTCTATTTGGGTACATGGGGTAATGGACTAATAAAATATAACCTCAACACGCAACAAGGTGAAACGATTATAGACGAAAAAATAGGTGCAGGAACCTTATTGTGCCTAAGAGAATACAAAGGGTTTTTATTCGCTTGCTCCATAGGAGATGGATTATTTAGGATTGACCTAAAAGATGGTTCCGTAAAATCATTCGGTAAAAAAGATGGTTTGCCAAGTGCTAGCTTTAGCTCAATACATATCGATCATAAAAACAGAGCTTGGATTGGAACACTAGACGACGGATTGATAGTTCTGAAGGAACTTCCAATTAATGATAATAAAATTCAGATTATCAAATCCTTCAACAACAATATTTCCCCAAAAATAGCAGCAAACATGGTTCCGAGTGTAAATCAAGATAAAAATAACAATTACTGGATTACAACCTCAGCAGGCTTATCAAAAATCGATGCTAACTGGAACGTAACCAACTATTATGAAAAAGATGGGCTACCAAATTCATTTCTATACTCCATACTAAAAGATAGTTCTGATAATTTTTGGATGAGTTCAAACAACGGATTGATAAAGTTTAACCCTTTGGAAAAGGAATTGAATTTCAGATCCTATACAGCCAAAGATGGTTTAGTGAATACTGAATTTAATATGGGAGCAGCCTTATTCAGTAAACAAGGTGTAATGTATTTTGGTGGCGCAAATGGTTATAACTCTTTCCGACCATCAAAAATTAAAGATAACCGAAATGCACCTAAAACCTATATCGTAAATTATAAACGTACCGGAAAAGATGTGCTAACAGATTCACTTATCTCTTATAAAAAGTACATTGAATTGAGTTGGAAAGAAAATTACTTTCAGTTCGAACTGGCTGCTCTGGATTATACAGATCCATCAAAAAATAAATTCAAATACTTACTCGAAGGCTACGACGAAGATTGGTCTAGCCCGTCAAATGTAAGATACATTTCATATACTGAGTTACCAGGAGGCACCTATAAATTAAAAATCAAGGCTTGTAACAACGATGGCGTTTGGAACGAAACACCTTATGAAATAACGATACGAGTAATTCCTCCATTTTGGAAGACAACATGGTTTTATGTGCTTTTAGTTTTATTTGGAGGAACTGCAGTTTTCTTTTTAATACAATATAGAACCAATGCCATTAAAAAAGAAAATAAAATTCTTGAAAACAAGGTAAGCGAGCGTACAAAAGAGTTGGCGGAAAAAAATCAGGATATTTTAAGTAGTATTGAATATGCAAAACGTATACAGGAAGCAATTTTACCTTCAAAAGAATACATTTTTCAAAAACTAAAAAAAGCGTTTATTCTCTATCAACCAAAAGATATTGTAAGTGGCGATTTTTACTGGTTTGCCGAAAAAAATAATTGGAAAATTTTTGCCTGTGTGGATTGCACAGGTCATGGTGTACCCGGAGCATTTATGAGTATGATTGGGCATAATTTATTGCACCAAATAGTTTCAGAACGCGCTGTAACAGACCCTAGCGAAATTTTAAATCAATTGCACCGTGGCGTGCAGGAAGCCCTGCGACAAGGACATAACGAGGTTAATACCAATGATGGCATGGATGTCTCTCTAATGGCATTAAATAACACTACCAATCAAATTTTATGGGCTGGTGCCAACCGACCACTGATTTTAATTAATGCAAACAAAGAATTAATAAAATACGAAGGCAATAAGTTTCCTGTGGGTGGCGCACAACTTGATACCGAGCGTAAATTTACAACTCAAGAAATCGTTATTCAAGGAAACTGCATGGCTTATATGTTTACAGATGGCTATGCCGACCAGTTTGGTGGCGAAAAAGGTAAAAAATTTATGGTGAAACGTTTTTATGAATTATTATTAGAAATTTACACCTTAGATGTAGAAAAACAGAAAGATCGATTGCTTGTTAACTTTGATTCGTGGAAAACTAATCACGAACAAGTGGATGATGTTTTGGTAATAGGCATTGAAATATAAAAAAAATATTATATATTTGTATAACTAATAGAATATAAAATGAAAAAAGTAGTTAATTCCATAGCAATACTAAGTTTAAGTTTAGCATTATTTTCAGTTGCTTGCCGTAAAAACGAGCCTGTTGAAGTTGATAACGAAACACAATCCGCCGTTGATAATGCGGTTGCAGATCAAGAGTATGCTGCAATAGTTCCAACAACGAATAACCATGCTATTTTAACTAAAGGAACAGGTTCACAAGGTCGTTCTTCTTCTTTAGCCCCGTGTGAAGTTTTAAATTGGTTAAATGCCACTAATAGTTATACTGCGCCAAATGGTAAAGTATTCCCTCAAGCTGATACCAATGTGGTAAATGGTAAATATGTTAAAGTTCCAATTTATGAATTGGATTTATCTTCTCCAACTTGCTCATTATCTTTTGTTGATGGAAAACAACGTACTGGTAAATGGTTGGTTTACTTTACCGCACCTGCACGAAATGTAAACGCAATGATGGTAGTAAAATTATTAAATCACAAAACACGTAACACAATTACCTACGAATGCGATAGTTTAGTTGTTACAACCGAAGCTAAATCTGCACCGAATACAAATCCTGCATTTTTTAAATACAACGTAAAATTAGTAAATGGATTCTGCAAAACATCTAACTGGACCATTGCCTATAGTTTTAACAGAACATTTACCCACTACCCAAATGGCAAGGTAAACGGAGAAAGCCCAGTAACAGAGGTATTTGGAACAGCTAACGGTATAACACGCCAAGGAAAAAAATTCAGTGTAGTTACTTCTCCTAACACAGCCTGCATAAAACATAGAAATTGTGAATACATTGACAAAGGAATAGTTGAATTAACACCTGAAGGATTTAAAACCAGAACCGTAGACTTTGGTAATGGTACTTGTGATGACAAAGCTAAGTTTACCGTTAACGGTAATACAGTTGATTTCCAATTAAAATAGGCTATTTATTATTACAACAGAAAATAATCAACAAATGGTTGACGTGTTTGATATCTATGACAAAATGGAGCGCAATAATATTCTGCTCTCCTTTAAAGGCGAAATCACGTCAGACTTGCTAACATCTATTCTTCAAATTATGGAGAATAAAATGGATAATATGCAAGAAGAACCAAAAATGAAAAAGAAGGTTTACAATGTTTTGGTAGAATGTTTGCAAAATCTTTATCACCACCTAGATGAAGTAGCAGATACTGAAATAGACAAAAACCGATCAGCCATTTTTATGATTGGAAAAACTGAAGGAAAATATTCTATATTCACGGGGAACTATATTTTAAACGAAAATATTACTGGTTTAAAAAATCGCTTAGATGAAGTAAACTCACTAAGCAAAGAGGAACTAAAAGAATACTACAAAAAGGTGCTAAATAACGGCGAAATGTCAATGAAAGGCGGAGGCGGACTCGGGATGATTGACATTGCAAGAAAAACTGGTGAAAAATTAGGTTATAATTTTTTGGAAATTGACAATAAAGTTTCTTTCTTTACACTCAATATTAAAATTACACAACAAAACTAAAATAAAATACAATGGACAAATACACAATTGAAGGCACACCAAAAACTCCAAGCATTAGCTTTGATTTATCTAGTGGCGTATTAGAAATTAAAGGACGCTCAATTCCTGAAAACTCAATTGAGTTTTACAAACCTTTAGTAGATTCGTTGGATAAATATTCAGGAGCCGCAAAAGCTGCAACAACTGTAAATGTGCAACTAGAATATTTCAACACATCATCCTCAAAATGTATTTTAGATGTTTTCAAAAAATTAGAAGGCATTCACAAAGGTGGTAGCGCGGTTACCATTAACTGGCATTATGAAGAAGATGATGAGGACATGTTAGAAGCTGGCGAAGATTACCAAGCAATAATTAACGTGCCATTTAAAATGGTTATGGTTGCTGAATAAGCAATTTTAAAACAAAAGATATAAAACTTTAATCCCCCACCATAAATGGGGGTTTTTTTATTATATTTGTTGTCTTTAAAAATAAATTATGTCTGTAAATATTGCCCAGTTATTAGGAGAAAACGCTGATAGTTTACTTAATCATACTTGTAAAACTATAGCAAAAGAAAACATTCATTTACCAGGTTCTGACTTTGTTGATAGAATCTTTATGCAAACCAATCGTAGTCCACAAGTTTTGCGTAGTCTTCAACAACTTTATGGAACCGGCCGCTTGGCAAATACAGGTTACATGAGTATTTTACCTGTTGACCAAGGTATAGAACACAGCGCTGGCGCCAGCTTTGCACCTAACCCAATTTATTTTGATAGCGAAAACATTGTAAAATTGGCAATAGAAGGGGGATGCAATGCGGTAGCATCAACCTATGGCGTATTAGCCTCTGTGGCTCGAAAATACGCACATAAAATACCATTTGTAGTTAAAATTAATCATAATGAGTTTATTTCTTATCCAAATAAATTCGATCAAATAATGTTTGGATCTATAGAAGAAGCCTGGAACATGGGCGCTGTAGCTGTAGGAGCAACTATTTATTTTGGCTCCAACGAAAGTGCCCGCCAAATTGTAGAAGTAGCACAAGCATTTGAAAGAGCGCATGAATTAGGAATGGCAACCATTTTATGGTGCTACACACGCAATTCAGCCTTTAAAAAAGACGGAGTAGATTATCACACAGCCGCTGATTTATCAAGTCAAGCAAACCATTTAGGAGTTACAATTCAGGCAGATATTATAAAACAAAAATTATCTGACAAAAATGGTGGATATACAGCTGTTGGGCATGGTAAAACACATCCTAAAGTTTATTCAGAGTTAACAACTGATAACCCGATTGATCTATGCCGTTACCAAGTAGCAAATTGCTATATGGGTCGATTAGGATTAATTAATAGTGGCGGTGAAAGTAAAGGTGCCAGCGACTTAGCAGAGGCGGTAACCACAGCAGTAATTAACAAACGTGCGGGTGGTCAAGGATTAATTAGCGGCAGAAAGGCATTTCAAAAACCTTTAAACGAAGGTGTTGCGTTACTAAATGCGATACAAGATGTGTACTTAGATAAAACTATTACTATTGCTTAGTAATTTTAACGCTTAAATTTTATTTGATAAGTTTTCATTTAAAATTTGTAATAAAAATTTATACTTTAAAAAATGGGTTGGTTTAAACGATTAAAAGAAGGTATTACCACTACTACCACAGAAAAAAAAGAAACACCTGAAGGTTTGTGGTACAAATGCCCTTCGTGTAAAAAGATACACACTACACAAGATCATGCGAATAACAAGTATGTTTGCTCAGAGTGTGGTTACCATGAGCGTGTTGGAAGCAAAGAATATTTTGAAATTATTTTTGATGAAAATTTATTTACAGAATTACACGAAAATTTAGTAAGCGGCGACCCATTAGAATTTACAGATACAAAAAAATATACCGATAGATTAACAGATACAATTAAAAAAACAAATTTGAACGATGCCCTACGCAGCGCTTATGGCAAAGTAAACGGCCATGATTTAGTTGTTTGTTGTATGGATTTTAATTTTATTGGCGGAAGCATGGGCAGTGTGGTTGGAGAAAAAATTTCGCGTGCAATAGATTTTTGTTTAAAAACAAAAACACCACTTTTAGTAATTAGCAAAAGCGGTGGCGCACGTATGATGGAAGCTGCATACAGTTTAATGCAAATGGCGAAAACATCAGCTAAATTAAGTTTACTAGCACAACACAAAATTCCTTACATAAGCCTACTAACTGATCCTACAACAGGCGGTGTAACTGCCAGCTATGCCATGCTGGGCGATTTGAATATTGCAGAGCCAGGAAGCCTTATTGGCTTTGCCGGACCACGTGTTGTTAAGGAAACAATTGGCAAAGATTTGCCAAAAGGATTTCAAACAGCAGAATTTGTTTTAGAGCATGGTTTCTTAGATAAAATTATTCCAAGAACAGAGCTAAAGGAAAAATTAGGTAGTCTGCTAAGAATGTTTAAGAATTAACGTGCTTTTTTCACTTCCTCCTTGTTATTTGCAATAAATTTTATTTTCAAACGTTTTTTTTATTGCTAATTAACTTCACAAATTAATAGTAAATTAGCCTTTTAAAATTAATTATTATGAATTTTGACATTATAGTTATCGGTAGCGGACCAGGGGGATACGTTACAGCTATTCGCGCATCGCAACTCGGTTTTAAAGTTGCTGTTATTGAAAAAGAAAGTTTAGGAGGCATTTGCCTTAATTGGGGCTGTATTCCTACAAAGGCACTTTTAAAAAGTGCACAGGTATACGAATACTTAAACCATGCAAAAGATTACGGAATTAGTGCAGATAACATTAAAGCAGATTTTAACGCGGTGATAAAACGTAGTCGCGATGTGGCAGAAGGTATGAGCAAGGGTGTTCAATTTTTGATGAAAAAAAATAAAATTGAAGTGATTATGGGCACTGCTAAAGTTAAGGCCGGTAAAAAAATAACTGTAACAAGTGCTGATGGTAAAACAACCGAATATTCTGCTAACCATATTATCATTGCTACAGGCGCCAAATCGCGTGTATTGCCAAACTTACCTCAAGATGGCAAAAAAATAATTGGCTATAGAGATGCAATGGTTTTACCAAAACAACCCAAAAGCCTTGTAGTGGTTGGTAGTGGCGCTATAGGTGTTGAGTTTGCTTATTTTTATGCAACCATGGGCACAAAAGTTACCATTGTTGAGTTTATGCCAAACATTGTGCCAGTAGAAGACGAAGAAGTGAGTAAACAATTAGAAAAATCATTTAAAAAAGTTGGTATTGAAATAATGACCGAAGCAAGCGTTGAAAGTGTTGACACCAAAGGCGATGGATGTAAAGTAAATGTAAAAACAAAAACAGGTAACATTACTCTATATGCCGAAATTGTATTAAGCGCTGTGGGAATTGAAGCAAACATTACTGGTTTGGGATTAGAAGAAGTTGGAATTAAAACAGACAAAGGTAAAATTGTAACCGACAAATTTTATGCAACTAACGTTGCTGGGTATTACGCTATTGGCGATTGCGCTGCAGGACAGGCGCTAGCGCACGTAGCAAGTGCTGAGGGAATTACTTGCGTAGAAAAAATTAAAGGTATGCATGTTGATGCAATTGATTACAACAATATACCAGGTTGCACCTATTGCCAACCAGAGATTGCAAGTGTTGGATTTACTGAAAAGAAAGCAAAAGAAGCAGGCTATCAAATTAAGGTTGGTAAATTCCCATTTAGTGCAAGTGGTAAAGCAAGCGCTGGCGGTACAAAAGATGGATTTATAAAATTAATTTTTGACGCAAAATATGGTGAGTTACTTGGTGCACACATGATTGGTGCAAACGTAACCGAAATGATTGCAGAATGTGTAGCTTTAAGAAAATTAGAAACTACTGGGCATGAATTAATTAAAACCATTCACCCACACCCAACCATGAGCGAAGCCATAATGGAAGCCGCTGCTGCTGCTTATGGCGAGGTTATACATTTATAAATATTCATTCAACTAATAATAAAAAAAGCATTCTGAAAATTTCAGAATGCTTTTTTGTTTTTGAAATACTATTTCTATTCTATAAAAATCTTTTTCAGTTCATAATTTTTTCCTTGTTGAATCTTTAGGTAGTATATAGTATTAGAATTTAAGCCTATATCAACATTTCTTTCATAGAATCCTTGAAAATCAATTAACACATCTTTGTACACTATTTTTCCTGAGCCATTGTAAATTAATAATTCTGTGTACCCTTTTTCCATTAAAATAAACTGCACATTAAGTTGGTTTCGTTCTTCAATAATTTTTAAACTTTTAATTGAAGAGTTATCAACCTTTTGAATTGATGTAACGCCAATATTCTTTGCATCCTTCTCATTCATAACATCCACTTTAATTTTTTTGCCAATAGTAATCATCGTAAAGTTAGGAGTAGCATTAATTTGGGCAGGTGTAGCTCCACAATTAACCTTTTTAATCATAAAAGTCTTTCCTTCTAAGTTAACTGTGTCATTATTCGGATTTGTTGTGTTTGTATTCACAATTTGAGCATGTGAGAGAATGCCAAAAAGCATACCCGCGAGAAATAAAATTTTTGTTTTCATGTTTTTAATTTTTAAGATTTATATTCACAAAAGTATTTTAACGGATAATCCAATTTGGTTAAGTCTTGGTTAAACACTGTTAACGAAAGGTTAAAGTTTAAATCTATTAGTTAAATTGTGGTTAAATTTGAAAGCAATGAAAATTAAACCATATGCGTTAATTATTTTACTTCTATCAACAAGTATGTTAGCCTTATTGCTCATTCAAGCGTTTTGGATTAAAAATTTTTATAAACAAAAATCTGAAGCCTTTGATGCCAACGTTTTTGCGTCAATTGAAAAAATACGATTAAAACTAAATAACAGAGAAAGTTCAAATTTAAAAAATTTCAATGGAGATTCTACGATACAAGATTTTAAAACAAAAAATAACTCTAATCACTTAAAATCAAATCCCTCGCATCAATCAATAAACCATAACGGTATTAATCCAATAGATCTAGTAATAACTGCATCAGAAATAAAAGTTGAAAATGAAAAAATAAAAACAGGCGACTCTACCTTTGAAATAATGAAAATGCCTAACGCTAAAAATTTAAAATTTATAAAAGGAGTTGGTGCTCCTATAAACTTTTCAATAAAAATTGTAGATACAGATGAAACTAACCTAGACACGCTTAATGCAATCATCAAACATGTATTTATTAGTCGAGGATTATTTTTACCATTTGAATTTGCTTTGAAAAAAATTAATGCTCAAACTATTAAAACAATAACCTCCACCAAAAATTTTAAAAATGAGCTAAAGTGTTATACCTTAGATTTATCGCTCAATAAACCCTTCACAACAAACAACTTTTTATTTATTCAATTTCCTACACAAAAAGAATTTGTTATTAGTTCTATAAAAACAGTTTTGATGCTGGCTATCATTTTTTCATTAGTCATCTTTACAATATTTTATTTCAGTGTGCGCATGATGCTAAAACAAAAAAAATTAAATGAAATAAAAAATGATTTCATAAATAATATGACGCATGAATTAAAAACACCAATTGCAACAATAGCCCTTGCTACAGATGCAATAAGTAATCCTCAGATAAAAAACAATGAAGAAAAATTTACACATTATACCCATATTTTAAAAGAGGAAAATAAAAAGCTAAATGCGCATGTAGAGCGGGTTTTAGAAATGGCTTTAATTAATAAAGGTGAATTAGTTCTTAACAAAAAAAAATCTGACTTAATTGAAATTATCAAAGTAGCTATACAATCGCACCGCTTAAACATTGAAACAAGGAAGGCAAAAGTTAATTTTAATAACTCAACTAAAATTGAATTGTTACTTGACGAAAATCATATACTCGCTGTTTTTAATAATTTAATTGATAATGCTTTAAAATATTCTAACTCCAATTGTATTATAAATATTGAAATAATTTCATCAACTGAAATAATTTCTGTTTCAGTAAAAGATAATGGAATAGGAATAGATACCAATTTGCTAACTAAAATATTCGAAAAATTTTATAGGGTACAAAGTGGTAATGTGCACGATGTAAAAGGATTTGGTTTAGGTCTCTTCTACGTAAAATCCATACTTACCGCACACGGTGCAGATATAGAAGTTAACAGCGAGAAAACTATTGGAAGCGAATTTATAATTAAATTTAAAAATAATGGATAAAATACTTTTAGTAGAAGACGAGAAAAATTTTGCCACAATTCTTAAAGATTACCTTATAATAAGTGGATTTGAAATATTATTGTGCGAAAATGGAGAAGATGGAATAAATTCTTTTAAGGAAAACAATTTTGATTTATGTATTTTGGATGTAATGCTCCCTAAAAAGGATGGGTTTACCTTGGCTAAAGAAATTAAAGCCCTAAACCCTTCAATTCCTATTTTATTTCTAACTGCAAAAGCAATACGAGATGACGTGATAAAAGGCTATAAAATTGGCGCTCATGATTATATAACCAAACCTTTTGACCTAGAAGTTTTACTTTACAAAATAAATGCAATACTTAACAGAACAATCTCAAGTAATTTGGAAAAATATTTATTCGAAATAAATAAAATTATTTTGAACACTAAACTAAGAAGCTTAACTATTAATAACCAAATCATTAAATTATCTCCAAAAGAAACGCTATTACTTCGCCTGCTGATTGAACATAAAAATGATGTGCTTCCGCGTAAAAAAGCATTGTTAGAAATTTGGCAAGATGATAGTTACTTTAATGCAAGAAGCATGGATGTTTTTATTGTAAAACTAAGGAAGTACTTTACTGAAGAAACTGGAGTTCAAATAGTAAATGTGCACGGAGAAGGTTATAGCTTGCAAGTAGATTTGAACTAACCAATATTAAGAAATAGATAAAATTTGTTTAGGTCTGTTCAGTCAATGGAATTCGATTTTATGGCAAGTTGAAGTATAATTTAAACAGAAGATAGGATTAGAAATTTTTCATTATTCAAAACACGGCAAATATCTGGTAGATATTTGAGCGAAGTAGTGGGCTGCCAAGGCATAGCAATGAGCTACGTCGCGTATTCTCAACGAAGAAGAGTGGAAATTTCATCATAGATTGTGCTAAAATATACTTCATCTGATTATTAAATGAGAAAATCCTCTCCTATTTTGGTGAGGATTTCTAATTTTAGTGAAAAACAAAATCCAACACATTTTTTAGCCGATTCATCACATTTTTCCTAATTGTTTCAATATTATCTATATTTTAGTTTCAAATTTAAAATCATGAATAAAATTAAATTACTCTTACTCTTATGTTTTGGGATATCAACACTAGTTGTTGCTCAACCTGTAAATGGAACAACCACTTTTTTTACAAATACTACAACAGCTATTAATCCAAACACTGCATGTGTTACAACTAAAACCTGCATTCTTTCAGGTTGGTTGTTTTCGATTTCCTCAACCTCTAATTGCGGGCAAAACTGGACTAACTCTACTGGAGGCGATGGACGCTTCCAAAACCTAGTAGGTTTCGGTACCCTTACTCAAATTACATTTGGTTCTGATGATGGGAGTGAGTTTGCTATGAATAATTTAATCTGGGGTGTTTCTACAAGTAGCTGGACTTCTAAATCAATGAAATTTATTGGTTATAAAGATGGTATGCCTGTGCCTAATGGTACATTAAACGCAACAACGCCTTCAGGTACTGGCATTTTAAACACTTTGGTTATTAATTTTACCTCTATTTCAGGATTTAATGATGTGGATGAAATAAGGCTTGCGCCTAATACCAGTACATGCAACAGCATTCTATTTTTTGAAGATATTACAGTTGGCACCGCAACTCCTTCATGTATTAGCCCTACACTTTCATTAACAGGAAGTTCAAACGTTTTATGCAATGGCGGAAGCACAGGATCTGCCACAATGAGTGCAAGCGGAGGAGCGCCCTTTACCTACACTTGGAGTCCGAGTGGTGGTAATGCACCAGGTGCAATTGGTTTAAGTGCGGGCATCTATACCTGTGTAACTACTAATAGTTGTGGTGCAACCGCCTCCCGAACGGTCACGATTACCCAACCACCTGCCGTCGTAGGGTCTACCGCAGTTACGAATGCCTTATGTAATGGTGCTAACGGCAGTGCTACTATATCGGCTTCAGGTGGCACAGCACCGTATACTTACACATGGTCAAGTGGTCCAACGAGTTCAGTTGCACCTACACTGCTTGCTGGGACTTACACAGTAAAGGTTACGGATATAAACAATTGCAGCACCACACGATCCGTTACTATTACGCAACCCACTACTTTAAATACAGCTACAGCAGTTACTAATGTGTTGTGTTTTGGGAATTCAACTGGTGCAGCAACGGTTACAGCTACTGGAGGAACATCTCCTTATTCTTATTTATGGAGCGGTGCTCAAACTACTTCGGTTATTTCTGGACAAACATTTGGTATTAAAACCGTTACTATTACAGACGCAAATTCTTGTATTCGAGTAGCAACGGTTAATATTACACAGCCTCCCTCAGTAATATCAACAGCAACAGCAGTTACCAATGTTTTATGTTTTGGAAATTCAACAGGTGCAGCAAGCGTTACAGCTAATGGTGGAACATCTCCTTATTCTTATTTATGGAGTGGCGCACAAACTACTTCTGTTATTTCTGGTCAAACCGCTGGCGTAAGAACCGTTACCGTAACAGACGCAAATTCATGTACCGCAACGAATACAATTACTATAACCCAGCCACCAGCATTAACATTAACAGCAGTTGCAAGTAATTCAACAATTTGCATAGGTAATTCAAGTACGCTAACAGCCAACGGAAGTGGTGGTAATGGTACTATAACTTACACATGGGTGAGTGGTCCAACCAACAGTATTAACGTTGTTTCACCAACTACTAATACAACTTATACTGTAAATGCAACCGATGCGAATGGGTGTGTGCTTTCTCGAACTATTACAATAAATACTTTAACTACACCTACAGTTGCTGTAAACAGTGGTGCAATTTGTTTTGGACAAAGTTTTACAATTGTTCCTAGCGGTGCAAGTTCATACACCATAAGTGGAGGTAGCGCAATTGTTTCTCCAACAACAACCGCAACTTACTCTATTACTGGCAGTTCAGGGGCTTGCTTAAGTACCAACACCGTTATTAGTACCGTTACTGTAAATGCTTTACCAACTATTGCTGCCGCTTCTCAAACAATTTGTTCGGGTTCAACTACCACACTAATAGCAGGTGGCGCTAATACCTATACGTGGAGTACGGGTGCTAATACAAACTCAATTGCAGTTGCGCCTGCTACCACAACCGTTTATACAGTTAATGGAACAAGTACAGGAGGTTGTATAGGTTCGGCAATCAGTTCTACAGTAACAATAGGCGCTGCGCCAAGCATTGCGGTGAATTCTTCTACTATTTGCTCTGGAAATTCAGCTACATTAATTGCTAGCGGTGTTAATACCTACACTTGGAGTAATGGCTCAAATACAAGTTCAATTATAGTAACGCCAAATACAAACACAGTTTATACAGTAAATGGTAACTTATTAGGATGTGTATCAACCGCAACCAATACGGCATTTGTTACGGTAAATACTACTCCAACAGTTACTGTAAACAGTGGTTCTGTATGCAGTGGTAATAGTTTTACTATTACTCCTAGCGGTGCAAGCACTTATACTATTAGCGGAGGCTCCTCAATTGTAACACCAACAGGTAATACAAGTTTTAACGTTATTGGAACAAGCGCTCAAGGTTGTGTAAGTTCTGGTGCGACTACAAGCTCGGTTACGGTAAATCCTATTCCTACAATTACTGTAAATAGCGGTGCAATTTGTGCTGGAATTGGCTTTACCATCATCCCAAGCGGTGCAAGTACCTATACTATTTCTGGTGGTAATTCAGTTGTTACACCTACAGCTAATACAAACTATAACGTTGTTGGCACAAGCGCTCAAGGGTGTGTAGGCTCAAACACGGCAGTTAGCTCCGTTACCGTAAATTCTTTACCTACAATTACAGCTGTATCAAACAACAGTTTATTATGCGTTGGTTCTACTGCTAGTATTACAGCAAGTGGTGCTAATACGTATACTTGGAATACCAGTGCAAATGGTGCGGTGATTGCAGTTTCTCCTACGGTTACAACTACTTATACGGTTAACGGAACAAGCGCTGCTGGTTGTAATAATCTAGCTACTATTACTCAATCTGTATCGACGTGTACTAGTATTAAGAATTTAGCTTCAACTAACCCAGCTAATATTTTAGTATATCCTAACCCAAGTACAGGTTTATTTGCAGTAGATTTAACGTCTCCAGCAAAAGTTACTATTACCGATGTAGTAGGTAAATTAGTATACTCAGCCAAACTAAATGAAGGAAAACAAACAATCAATTTAACCAACTTACCTAATGGCATTTATATTTTAAAAGCCGAAAGTAATGGAGTGGATAATTCTGTGAAATTGATTAAAGAGTAATAATCAAATTATAAAGAAGATTTTAGATTTAATAATTTATACCTAACATTCAGAGAAATTATAAATCAAACTTCTTAAATCTTAAATGAAAAAATCCTCAGCATTAATTTTGTTGAGGATTTTTTTATTAATACCAAATTTATGTAATATATAGCCCAATCTCATCGAAAATTTCCTATTGTTCTTGGTTGGAAATACTCGACTTATCTTCCAACTATACTTGATGCTGCTAACAGCCCCGCTCAAATATCTAGAAGATAGTTGCCCTGTATAATTTAAATTTTCACCAGATTTTTGGACTATTTATTAAAAACGTTTGGTATGATTTTCTTTAGCGTGCTTCGAAACAGATTGCTCAAATTTTGGTACTAGAAAGATATTAATGAATAAAATTTTCATTTAATCCAAATTATACCAAGTACATTTACTACTTAGTCCAATTTCGTGTCGAGTAAATGTTGCCTTGGTAACTGAGCTTGCCGAAGTTGCCTCTTGTAAAATTGTATCGAGACAATTGAAGTTTATTATCCTCATTCTTTATTGCGTTGGTGTCTCGATACGTTTTTGCCAAAGAATCATATTCAA
>JAAFIQ010000036.1 GCA_013298715.1 Bacteroidota bacterium
TGTGCGTAAGGCTGGTTTAACAGTGTGTAGTGGCGGAATTATTGGTATGGGCGAAAAAGTTGAAGATAGAGTTGGAATGTTGCATACCTTAAGCATTTTGCGTCCGCAACCAGAGAGTGTACCAATTAACGCTTTAGTTGCTGTAGAAGGCACACCTATGGAAGATCAACCACCAGTGCCTATTTGGGATATGGTGCGTATGATTGCCACAGCAAGAATTGTGTTACCAAGAACAGCAGTACGTTTAAGCGCTGGCCGTTTAAGTATGAGCATGGAAGGACAAGCACTTTGTTTTATGGCAGGTGCAAACTCTATTTTTGCAGGAGAAAAATTATTAACCACACCAAATCCTTTGTATAACCAAGACATGGAAATGTTTAAAATTTTAGGCCTAACACCTAAAAAATCCTTTGCTGATAAATTAGAAAGTGTTGAACATTAAATGTTTTATGGGAGTAAAAAATACTTACTTGTAATTGTACTATTTTTACTTTCAAATTTAGCTTTAACTCAAACAAAAATTATTGTAGATTCCTTAACTGGCAAGGTTGTTGACTATGTATATATTTATTCAAGCGATAAAAAAACAAGTCTGTTAAGCAACGCTTTAGGGAATTTTAAATTACCAAATCAAAATTTTACCGTACTTAGATTTTATAAGTTAGGTTACATTACAAAAAATATCACGGCTCAATACTTAAAACAATTTGACACAATTAAACTTTTATCAAAACAAATTGAGTTGAATGAAGTAGTTGTTTCGTCTAAAAAATTAGACACCATTATTAAAGATAAACGGTATTATCTAGATGATTATATTATTTTACCGAATAGTGATTTTTTGATCATAACTTCTAAAATAAATAGTAAAGGCTTTGAGGTTGCCTATTACAAAAGAGATGTAGGAATTACCTATAACCGAAAATTTAAGTTAGAAACGGAACCTTCCCTTTTTAAAGATTGCTTTAATAATTATCATTTACTTACAAAAGAATCATCACGTCAATTTTACTTTACATCCGATACCAGCTTTGATTTTTTACCAAAATACACAAGGAGTAAGTTTGATAGTACCTTAGCAAATGCAATGCTAGAAACAGATAATGCCATCATTTATCGATCACCTAACAAAACACAATACTTACAAAGTAAAAATTTTGCAACAAAAATTAATTCCATTTCAATTAATTTTTTCAGAATTTCAAATAATAGAGTAACTCCGTTTTATCATGTTGAATATAATAAGGACTTAATGAACATGATAAAAAATGAATTAGACGATTGGGAAATGTTGTATAATAATAAAGTTGTAACTAAACTATATGTAAACAATCAACTTATGTTTTTTGAAAAAATAATTGCAAAACCAATTTTAGCCCCAATTTTTCAAAGAAATGATACTATTATTGTATTTAATCTTCAAGAAAACACAATACAATTACTTAATAGTGTTGGCGATAGTTTAAAAGCTATTCCAATAGTATTTGAAAAACTTAATAAGCTAAAAAGACTCACTGTTCTATTCGATGCGTTCACAAAACAATTCTATGTTGATCAAGCTTTAAATGATACACCCTATTTACATAAATTAAATATACTTACTGGAAAAATAACTAAAGAAATTAAACTTGAAAAAACATTTGTGAAAAACATTCAAATTTCAGCAGGAAAAATATACTACCTTGTAAAAGAAAAACAATGGGACGATACTTCGTACCTTTACGCTCAAAATTTGTAATTGAATAATATCCCAAATAGTATTTTAGCCTTATTAGAAAAAAGAAAAACTAATAACAGTTTTAGAAAATTAAAAACAGATTTTCCTGAAATTGATTTTTGTAGCAATGATTATTTAGGATTTTCGAAATTAGAAACTACTAAAAATGTAATAGAAGATTTAAACAAGAGTCAATTGTCAATCAAAAATCGTCAATCAAAAAGTGGTTCCACAGGTTCTCGCTTAATCTCAGGCAATTCAGTGTTTATAGAGCAAGTTGAAAAAGAAATTGCTAATTTTCATTCTGCAGAAAGCGCATTAATTTTTAATTCTGGTTACGATGCCAACGTTGGTTTACTGTCTTCTGTACCGCAAAAAAACGATTTAATTTTGTTTGATGAATTAAGCCACGCCAGTATTTACGATGGTATACGTTTAAGTTACGCCAAACATTTTAAATTTAAACACAATGATACAAATTCGCTTAAAGATTTGTTGCAACGGCATGTAGCTAATTATGAAAATATATATGTGGTTGTAGAAAGTATTTACAGCATGGATGGCGATGCCGCACCTTTAAAAGAAATTGTTGATTTATTACACCAATTTACTAATTGTTTTTTAATAGTTGACGAGGCGCATGCGCTTGGTATATTTGGAGAAAAAGGGAAAGGATTGTGCAACGAGTTAAATTTAGAAAATGTATTTTTTGCACGAATTTATACCTATGGTAAAGCACTTGGTGCACATGGCGCTGCGGTAGTTGGAAGTAATCATTTAAGAAATTATTTAATAAACTTTGCGCGCTCGTTTATCTATACCACAGCCCTGCCAAAAAGCAGTATTGAAAGTATTCAACGTGGGTATCAGCTTTTAAGCGGAGAAGTTAATATGCAACTTTTAAAAAATAACATTGCATACTTTACTACTAATTGTAAAAATATAAATGGTTTAATTGCGAGCAATAGCGCTATACAAAGTATAATTTTAGGCAATAATAATGACGTTGATGAAATAGAAAACAAATTGGCGGAACAACACATTTATGCCAAGGCAATAAAAAGTCCGACTGTAAAAGCAGGTACAGAGCGCATACGGATTTGCTTACACGCATTTAACACATATAAAGAGATTGATTTATTAATAAACACTTTACAAAAACATGGCTAATTATTTTATAACCGGCATTGGTACCGATGTTGGAAAAACATTGGTAGCAGCAATTATTACAGAATCCTTGCAAGCCGATTATTGGAAACCCGTGCAATCGGGCACCAGTCAAAGCGAAGACAAAGCAACTGTTGAAAATTTAATCTCGAACCCGATAACAAAATTTCATAAAGAAAGTTATTCCTTTAAAGAACCATTATCGCCACACTATGCAGCCATTTTAGAAAACCAAATAATTAAATTAGATAATATTTTATTTCCTGATTCAAGTAACGAAAACATGGTAATTGAAGGCGCTGGCGGTGTATTAGTACCGTTAAACGATAATACTTACGTTATAGAAATTGCTGAAAATTTTAATTGCGATGTTATCGTAGTAGTAAGAAATTATTTAGGTTGCATCAATCATACTTTGCTAACGCTTGAATACTTAATGAATAGAGGCATTAACGTAGTAGGCATAGTACTAAACGGAAATTTTGATGAACCCGTAAAAAAAGCAATTACCAATTACTCCGAAATACCTGTGGTACTTGAATTACCAGAACTTAACGAAATTACAAAAGAAAAGATTATAGAATTTGCAGGGAAGGTGGTGTTGTAGGTTTGATTATCTATTTAGTGCTAAAAAATCTGCGATTTTTAAGATTGACGTCTTTTTAATTTTTTTAATTGATAAAAGATTTTCATCGCCAGTTATCAAATAATCGGCTTTTCCATCAATGCAAAGGTCGATCAAAAAATTATCTTTTTTATCTCGAGTTATATTAACCTTTGAGCTAACTTCAATAAATTCGGCATACTTATGAATACGATCTAATAATTCCTCAACTTCTTTGGCTGAAAAATATTTTTTGAATTTAGGTCGGCTAACAACTTGCAAAAACTCATTTATTAACTCTTCACTAAACAGAAGTGTTATTTGATTACTTTTTAAGCGTTTATCAAATTTTTGAAACGAATTACTAATAAGAAAATAAATGAAAATATTGGTATCAAGAACTATTCTTTCAGGCTTATTTGCCATAGCGTTTTGTTCTTACGACTTCAACTTCTTTGGTAATTTCACCCATTGTAAGGTTAGATTTTTTAGATCTGAGCTTTTTAATAACATCATAAAATGGATTTGCAGCCTTCTCTGAAATCGAAATAAGTCTCAATTCTGCAAGATCTTGAAGAAGTTTTTTTGCCTTAGGATTTAGTATCTCAACATTCAAAGTTACCATATTTCAAATTTATGATTTTTTTTTGAGTATTAATAATATTTTTAAAGAAGGTAAGAATATTTCAAATTCTCTTAAACATTATTTCAAAAGTAAAACATCAATCACCCTCTCCGCCACCAGCTCACTCATTTTATAATTGCTCTCATGCGTCCAACCAGCTATGTGCGGGCTAAGCACAACTTTTTCACTTTCTATTAATTTTTTAAAAATTGCATTTTCGTTTAGCTCACCAATTTTTTCAAACGATGTGGTTTCAAATTCTAAAACATCTAAGCAAGCGCCAAGTACCTTGCCTACTTCTATTGCGTTAATTAAATGTTCTGTATTCAAACATTTTCCACGCGCAGTATTAATGACATACATATTTTTTTTGAACGAATTAAAAAAATCAACGTTGGCATAGTATTGCGTTTCCTTAGTCAACGGCAAATGCAAACTCACAACATCCGCCTCATTAAAAATGCGCTCTAAATCACTTTCAATTATGGTATCGCTTCCAAAATTTTTTTTGTATTTATCATGCGCTAAAATTGTGCAATCAAATCCTAATAACTTTTTCGCAAAACTACTGCCCATGTGTCCGTAACCAATAATACCAATGGTTTTACCACTTAGCTCAAACCCTCTATTTTCTGCCCTAAGCCAAATTCCTTTTCTCACCTCTGCATCTGCGCGTTTTAAATTATTCAACAGCATGAGCAACATTCCTAAAGCATGCTCACCAACCGCATCTCTGTTGCCCTCTGGCGCATTTACACAAGTAATGTTTTTTTGCTTTGCATATTCCAAATCAATATTTTCCATGCCCGCCCCTACTCTTCCAATTACGCGAAGCTTATTACAAGTTTCTAAAACCTCTTTGCTCAACTTAAATTTACTTCTTATCACAAGACCGTCATAATTGGGTAATAATTTTATTAATTCTTCTGGCGTTTTATCCCAAAAACAATCAATCTCAAAACTGTTGTTTACAAGTATTTCTTCAAGTATTGCATGGTTTTTATCTGCAAGTAATATTTTCATAATTAATTCTGCTAATATAATCAACACATAGCAATTCAAAAAAGCTAAATGTTTGAAAATGAAGCACTGTAACAATTAACATTTCACTAACATTACCTTTGTTCAAAATTGATTTTTAGAGTTATTAACATACCTCTACCCTCTTACATCCCTTTATTAGTAAGGTTTGAGATGTAGTTTAAAGTTTTAAACAAGTTATTAATAAAACTAAAATTTCGTAAATTTATTATAACACAATTTAGTTGCACTTTTGCCCTCCCCGCATATAATTTATGACTAACGATAACCAAAATAAAACCCGCAAATCTCTTGTAAAACCAAGCAATACCTATGTTAACGAAGTTGGCAAATTGCCACCGCAAGCTGTTGATTTAGAAGAAGCCGTACTCGGCGCCATGTTGCTTGAAAAAGAAGCCTTAAGCACCGTTATTGATATTTTAAGTGATAAGGCTTTTTATAAAGACCAAAACGGACGTGTGTTTGCAGCAATGGTATCCTTATTTAACCGCTCTGAACCTGTAGATATTTTAACCGTAACCCAAGAACTAAAACGCACTGGAGAATTAGAAATTGTTGGCGGTGCTTATTATGTGTCAGCACTTACTAACCGTATTGCCTCTAGTGCTAATATTGAATTTCATGCCCGCATTGTGGCTCAAAAATATTTACAGCGTGAATTAATTCGCTTAAGCACCGAAACTATTAAAACAGCTTATGAAGATAGTACAGATGTTTTTGAACTCTTAGATGAAACCACAAAAAATATTTTTGAAATATTAGACTCTAACGTACGCAAACAGCATGATAAAATGAGTACCCTAATAAGTAAAGCTATTGAGGAAATTGAAGCCGCGGCTAATCAAACAGATGGTTTAAGTGGTGTACCTAGTGGCTTTACAGCAATGGATAGGATTACAGGCGGTTGGCAAAAATCTGATTTGTTGATTTTAGCTGCAAGGCCCGGGATGGGAAAAACTGCGTTTGTTGTGAGTATGGCTAAAAATGCAGCTGTGGAGTTTAATAAACCCGTTGCCATTTTTTCGTTAGAGATGTCTTCGTTACAATTAGTTAAACGTTTAATTAGTAGCGAAACAGAAATTCCTCAAGATAAAATATTAAAAGGGAATTTAGAGAATCATGAATTTGTTCAACTAAACGAGCGTATAAAAAAATTGGCTGTTGCTCCATTGTATATAGATGATACACCAGCACTCTCTATTTTTGAATTAAGGGCTAAAGCACGCCGTTTAAAAGAAAATCAAAAAATTGAATTAATAATTATTGATTACTTGCAATTAATGAGCGGTGGCCCTGATGGCAAAGGTAATCGTGAGCAGGAGATTAGTCAAATATCGCGCGGATTAAAAAGTTTGGCAAAAGAATTAGAAGTACCAATTATTGCCTTATCTCAATTAAGTCGTCAGGTAGAAAACAGGCCAGGCGGCAGTAAACGCCCACAGTTGAGCGATTTACGTGAATCTGGTGCAATTGAACAAGACGCCGATATGGTAATGTTTATATACCGCCCAGAGTACTATGGATTAGAGGTTGATGAAGATAACCAACCAACAAAAGGAAGGGCCGAAGTAATTATTGCAAAAAACAGACATGGCGCTTTAGAAACAGTAAAATTGCGCTTTGTTGGGCAATATGCCAAGTTTGCCGATTTAGATTACATTGAAGGCGGTGATTCTATTTATTCGCAAAGCTCAAGTACATCACTCGATCAAAATGATTCGTTCTTAAACCAAAGTAGCCCTGGTACTAAAACAGTGGGTTCAAAAAATTGGGACCGAGTAGATGACAACAGCAGTGATATAGCCAAGCGCAATGATATTGAAGATTTTAACGAACCACCGTTTTAAGTTAAAGGCAGTATTAATTGTTAAATCTCAATACCAATACAACATTATTAATTTTTAGCCGTTAATTGTTTCAATGAGATTACAATTTCTTTTATTATTAAATTTAGCGATTTTATTTGCCTCCGCCCAAAACAAATTTACAATAAGCGGCTATGTTACTGAAAAAGGAAGCAAAGAAAATTTAATTGGTGTTTATGTAGTGAGCCCAAAATTAAATGCTGGTACAACATCCAACACGTATGGTTTTTATTCAATTACACTTCCTGCAAGCGATTCTGTTGAGTTAATTGTAACCTATGTTGGTTACAAAAGCATTAAAGCTAAAATAAAATTACGCCAAAACATTACCCAAAATTTTGAAATAGAACCAAATAATTTACAGGAAGTTGAAGTTGTTGCGAACCAACAAATAAAAATTAGCGACGAAGTGCAGATGAGTTCGGTAGATATACCTATTGAACAAATTAAACAAATTCCGGCTTTGTTAGGTGAGAAAGATGTATTGAAAGTAATTCAACTTTTACCGGGTGTACAAAAAGGTAGTGAGGGCAGCGCAGGCGTTTATGTGCGTGGCGGCGGACCGGATCAAAATTTAATTTTATTAGATGAGGCACCTGTTTATAATGCTAACCATTTGTTTGGTTTCTTTTCTGTGTTTAATGGCGATGCTTTAAAAAGTGTCGAATTAATTAAAGGTGGTTTCCCTGCACGTTATGGCGGACGTTTATCATCAGTTATTGATTTACAAATGAAAGATGGTAACAAAGAAAAAATTCATGGCGAAGCAGGAATAGGTATTTTATCATCAAGGTTAACGCTTGAAGGGCCAATAGTAAAAAACAAAAGTTCATTTTTGGTTTCAGGTCGCAGAACTTATATTGATGCGCTGATATATCCCTTCTTACCTAAAGATAATAAAGGTGGTTACTACTTTTATGATTTTAATGCAAAGTTTAACTATGTGTTTAATGATAAAGATAGATTATTTGTGAGTGGTTATTTTGGGAAAGATAAATTTTATTTTAATAATAAATTTGACAATGGTTCCTCAAAGGCAAGATTGGATTGGGGCAATGCTACAAGCACTGTGCGCTGGAATCATCTTTACAATAGCAGATTATTCTCTAATCTTTCTTTTATTTTTACAAGGTATAATTTAGGTATATCAAGCGAAGAAAAATACAGTTCAAGTTTTTTCAACTTACGTTATAATTCCACAATTAGAGATTTTGGTTTAAAATATAATTTTGATTTTATACCATCACCAAATCATTACATAAAATTTGGCGCAACTACTACTTGGCATTATTTTTTACCGCAAGCCATTGTTGTAAAAACCGATCAACCCGGACAAAATGTTTCAGCCAAAAAAACACCTTACAATACATTTGAAAGCGGTATTTTTATTGAAGATGATTGGAAAATAACCAATTTACTCCGCGCCAATATTGGGTTTCGATTAAGTAGTTTTAATTCAAATAGTGATAATTTTTTCTTTCCAGAACCTAGGGCAAGTTTAAGATATTTTATTGCCAAAAACACTTCCTTAAAAGCAAGCTATGCCTTAATGAACCAGTATATGCATTTGCTATCTAACACAGGTATTGGACTCCCAACAGATTTGTGGGTTCCGGCAACAAACCGTGTAAAACCGCAGCAATCGCAACAAGTAGCACTGGGTCTTGCAAAAGATTTAGAAAAATACGATGTAACATTAAGTATTGAAGGCTATTATAAATGGATGACCAATATAATTAGTTATAAAGAAGGTGCAAGTTTTTTAGAGATAGAAAGTATTTTTGATAACAGCCCAACGCAACGAACTTGGGAAGACAATGTTACCAGTGGTAATGGCAAAAGTTACGGTGCAGAATTTTTTGTTCAAAAGAAAGTTGGAAAATTTACTGGCTGGGTAGGTTATACATTATCTTGGATAAAATTTCAATTTGATTCAATTAATTTCGGAAAAGAATTTTTTCCACGCTATGATAGGCGACACGATATTTCGGTTGTAGGTATGTATAAAATTAATGATAGAATAAATATTGCAGCTACATGGGTGTATGGCACTGGTAATGCGATAACTCTTCCTTTGCAAGCCTACTCAAGCCCAACTCATCAAATTTTTTCAAACCAAGGCATATTCGAGAATATAAACACGGTAAATCATTATGGCGATAAAAATTCTTTCAGAATGGCAAATTATCATCGTATGGACATAGCAATCCAATTTCATAAACAAAAAAAATACTGGGAACGTGTATTTGAATTTGGAATTTATAATGTTTATAGCAGACAGAATCCATTCTTTTATTATACGGAAAGGGACCCTAATACGCAATTATTCAAATTGAAACAGGTTGCTCTTTTCCCAATATTACCAAGTTTTACATGGACTATTAAATTTTAGATTATGAAAAATTACATAAATATATGTTTGGTGCTTTTAGTCCTTTTTATCTTTTCATGTACTAAAGATGCCAATGTTAAAATTCCCAATCAAAAACCAATACCCGTTGTTGGGTGTTTTTTTAAACCAGGCGATACATTAATCAGTCTTCAACTCTCATACTCGCAACCATTATACGCTTCAAGCCCGGTAGCTAAAGAAACAAATGCCTTTGTTAAAATTGAAGGACCTCTTGATAGTAAAATTCTAACCTATAATCAAAGCAACGAAAAGTATGAGGTTAAAATCAATTCAAACTTTTTTCAATTTGGCCAAAAATATTCCTTGTATATAAAGTTGAGTAACGGTGCTGAACTCAGCTCTGAGTCTATTGTTCCTAACTCTCTGGTTTCAATTAAAAGTGTAAGCACTCAAAGTATTCAATCTAATTTTGGATTTGTTACTTACGATATGTTTGTAAAATTTAATGATGAACCAAGTTTAAAAAACTTTTATTCCCTTTCTTATACCGAGTTAACAAAGGATACACTTACAAACGATACGGTTACGAACGGCACACCATTTTTCTCAAACTTAGCCAACGATAATAATAATGATGGCGGTGAATTAACAATTAAAGCCTTTTTTTATAATAACGATGGTATTAATTTTTATGGTTATAAATTAGCGCTTCTCAATTGTAGTAAAGATTACTATCAATATTCTGAATCCTTAAACAAATACAATTCAGGAAGTGGCAGCGGAAACCCTTTTGCCGAGCCTTCGTTTATATATTCAAACATTAAAAACGGATTAGGTATTTTTGCAGCTTACACCCAAACAAATAAAATTTATAAGCCTTGAAAAAGTTGATTTTCCTATTACTTTTTGCGAATGCAGTTTTGTCTCAAACACGATACATTCATGTATTTGTTCCATTATGCGACAATAAATACCAAGGCATAGTACCTGTTCCTGCAAAAATTGGAAACGGACAAGACTTAAAAAACAATTTATATTGGGGATGTGGATATGGCGTTAAAATGTTTTTTAAATTAAAATCTCCACAATGGAAGTTAGTTCACTCTGTATTAAATCCTAAAAATAAAGTTTTAGAAAGATGCGTTTTTAAACATACAACGCTAGACGTGTATTTAGTTGCAGATGCATACGATGGGCAATACATTAAAGAGTGCACACTAGACTATTTAGATGCTTTGAACGGAAGTAAAAATGATAGCATCGCTTTTGAAGGAAAACAAATTTATTGTGGGAGTAAAGCTACCTTAATATGTTATACTGGCCATGATGGTTTAATGGATTTTGAAAACACTAACACCTATACACCAAAAGATAAAATAAAACGAGATGCTATAATTTTAGCCTGTTTTTCTAAAAGTTATTTCTCACCTTTTTTAAAACAAATAGGTGCAAATCCTTTGGTTTGGAGCACACATTTAATGAGCCCAGAGGCATATACTTTAGAAGCCGCTGTAAATGCTTGGGTTGCCAAAAAATCAAATGTAGAAGCACGAGAAGCTGCTGCGGCGGCTTACAGCAAATACCAAAAAACATGCAGTATAAATTCTGCTAGAAGGTTATTGGTTACTGGATTTTAAATTTACTAAAATGTATAACAATTTACTCAATCTGCCTGCCTTAGGTACCAAAGTTAATACCAAATCCAAATATAATTTAGTCCAATTTTGTTAACTTAATTTTTTTTCTTATTTTTGGACTAAATTATAAATATATTTATGTCAAAACCAAAACTTATTAGTGTTAAAGAAAGCTCAAAAGAGCTTAAAAAGCTTCAAACAGGTAAGCCTGCGCAAATTATCAAAAGGCTTAATATGCTCATAGAGCTTCGTAAACATGGAGTTGAAGGCATATCAAAAAGAAAACTT
>JAAFIQ010000037.1 GCA_013298715.1 Bacteroidota bacterium
TACTGGCATGAATCCTGCTGCATACACTGCAACTATTACCGATGTAAATGGGTGTAAAACATTTACCAGCGTAAATATTACGCAACCTAGTGCTCTCGTATTAGTGCCGCCAGCGCCTATAACAATTTGTTACGGGCAAGTAACTAATTTATTTGCTACAGCTGCTGGCGGTGTTCCGCCATATACTTATAGTTGGACTGCGATAAGCGGACCTGCGATAACAAGTACTACAGGAGGACCAATTGCTTACAGTCAAACAGTTGGCGCATCTTATCAAGTGAGTGTGGTAGATAATAATAATTGTCCTGGAACCGTTGCTAATGTTAATGTAACTGTTAGGCCTCCTCTTTTAGCCTCAAGTTTTAGTACATCTGCTTGCGATACCCGCACAGCGAATTTATTCCCAACAATAACAAGTGTAGGTAATGGCGGACCATATACATATAATTGGAATCCAACCGGACAAACAAGCCCAACAATAACAGCAACTGCTAATTTTGGGGCATCGCCAAATATTTATAATTTAATTGTTAGTGATGGCTGTTCAATTCCGGCAAACGTTTCGTTTACTGTGAATGTTAATCCAACGCCAACAGTAAATCTAACAACTACGAATATCAAAGGTTGTGCACCACACACTGTTATGTACAATGCAACGACAGATGCAACTAATAATCAACCATTTAATTGGACGTATAGTAATTTAGCGAGTGGAGGGGCAAACTTCAGCAATCCGCTCATCCTAACTTATCCAAATGAAGGAACATATTCATTAAGTTTATTAGTTACAAATCAATTTGGATGTACTTTATCCGTTAATCAGCCTACAGCAGCAGAAGTTTGGCCGATACCTACAGCAGACTTTTTCGCAAATCCAGTTGCAACATCTGTGCTAAATCCAGTGATAACCTTTACAAATACCTCTATTGGGGCCACTAATTATGTTTGGGATTTTGGAGATTATGCTTCAAATAATAACACGGCATTTACTAATCACGCTAACCACACTTACGAAATGGTTGGTTTTTATAATGTTTATTTAGTTGCAATAAATAATAAAGGTTGTAAAGATACAGTTATGAGAACTATTGAAATAGAGCCAGATATGAGTATTTATATACCTAATGCATTTACACCTGATGGTAATGGACGCAACGATGTATTTATGCCTTATGGAGTTGGAGTAATGGAAGATAATTACACGATGCAAATTTTTGATAGGTGGGGCGAAGTTATTTTTACATCAGATGCATTTAGAAGAGGATGGAATGGTAAAGTAAAAGGTGGCAACGAAATTGCGAAAAATGATGTATATATCTATAAAATATTACTTACAGATTTAAAAGGGAATAAAAAAGAGTTTGTAGGGCACGTGACATTGATAAAACAGTAATGAAAAATAGCGAGAATCAAGGAAAATGTTTTAAGTTTAAGTAGTAATGTTCAATCCATTAAATTTTTAAATATTGAAACAGTAACAATTTACTAAAACAGTTGCCTCTCTTATTTTAGGATTTCTAATACAAAAAAACACACTGGGCTTACAAATAATATGCTATCAAATCTATCTAAAACACCACCATGTCCTGGCATAAGCTTTCCACTATCTTTAACACCTGCTTCGCGTTTTAACAGACTTTCAACCAAATCACCAATGGTGGCTAAAATGGGTACTAAAAGCCCAAGTAAGATCCATAAAAAATTGTTGTTTGCTGTAATGCTAAACTGTTTAATTAAAAAACTCAAGCCAAAGGTTATTAAAATGCCAAATAGAGTGCCTTCCCACGTTTTGCCAGGCGATACGCGAGGAATCATTTTATTTTTCCCAAACAAGCTACCACCTATGTAGGCAAAGGTATCGTTGCTCCAAATTAAAAGTATTACGCACAATAAATTCCATCCAAAAAATTCTTTACTAATTCCTAAATCCGACACCGCTGCTTTAACAAAGACCATTTTGTGTAGCAAAGTAATTGGTAAAACGGTGTAAAGAATTCCAGCAATTGTAAAGCATGCGTTAAGTAGTGATTTTTCTCTTTTACTAAATAGGGCTTCTGTAAAAATTAAAATAGGAACAAGAACCAAAAGTAATACGAATACATCTTTTTTAATGGTCAAATTAAAAGCATATTCAAAATCAAAGAAAGCCAAATAACAAATTATACTTCCAATTATGCCTGTTACTTTATAAGGCGCTAAACTTAGGTGTTTACCTAGTTTAAAAAATTCTAAAACGCCAAGTAAGGCAATTATAAAAAAGAAAATAGAGAAACTGAAGTAGTTAAACAAAATGCTTCCAACAAAAAGTATAACAAAAACAATTGCGCTTAAAGTTCTTGTTCCAAAAGTTTTTAAATCTAATGCCATTTTTAATCTTCTGCGTCCATTTCAAAACTAAAACTCGGACGTACTTCGTTCAAGTTTAATTTTTTATCGATGTTCCGTGTAAATTTTATTTGTTTTTCTTGAACTTTATTTTCTATAAGAATACGTTTAATATCTGCCTCTCTTTGTGCAATAATTACTTCGTGTTCTTTCTTAATAACATCAATGCCAACAAAGCGTTTGCATTTATCTAAGTGCGAAGTTTTTGAATCTAATTCTTTAAATTGATTTGAAACATAAAACACAAACAAAGAATCTTTATTATCCAACTTATCTATGTTTTTTAATTCGTCTTCTTTTTTTGGTGAAACATAAGTTGGATTTTTTAAATATTTTACTTTAGCAAGTTTGTAACTTAGTAATTCTATTTCTTTTTCAGGATTTAAATTTTGAGTAAACACAATTTGCATTTCAGGCTTTTCGTTAACAAACTCGGCAGTTTTTTCTAAAACTTTGCGTTGCTCTTTTTTGCTAAAATCAACTTGTAAATAATCAAATTCAAAATCGGTTGCTGGTTCTTTTTTACTAAAGAGTGCGCCAACTGCATTAAAAGGGGCAGTAACAGCTTTTAATAATAAATTTTCGAAAACTTTTAAAATAATTTTTCCCACTTTATATTTTGGATCTTTTAAGTTTCCTTCTACCGGAAATTTAAAATCAATGTTTCCTTTTGGATCGCGTAACAGCGCCACACCAAGTTTTAAAGGCACTTTAGCCGCAGTTTTTACGCCTTTAATTTTTTTACCACATTTTATTTTTTCAATCAATAAATTATTTTCTGCTTTTAAATAGTGTTGTGCGTTAATGGAAGTGCTGATTAACAAATTTACATCGCCTTTTTTAAAGGTGTGTGCTAAGTAATATTTTACATAAGGGTTGAAAATAGTAATTGGTAATTTTTTTAAATCTGTTTTAAAATCTAACTCTAAAAAATCTTTTGGATTAGCGCTCATATCAATAGCGAGTTTCCCTTTTTTATTAATGTTGGTTTTTACCATGGCGCTAATACGTTCATTTTCAGAACTAATCCTGTTGCTAATAATATCTAATGAATCGAGGTTAACTGAGAATTGTTCACCCAAAGTAAAATCGTTATAATCAACTTCAGTGCCTGTAATTTCAACCTTATCGGCGCTATAAGAATTTAAAATATAATCTTTCGCAACCATTTTTACATAATCTGCTATTATCATAAAAATGTTGGTACTACTGGCACCCGACGATTTTGTTACAGTGGCACTATCACTTTTATTATCTACTGTTGTAGAGTTAGTAGTTGCTGATACCGCTGTGTTAGTTGTAGTTGCAGGTGCATCAGAATTTTTCATTAAACGATTAAAGTTATTGCCGTTCTCGTAAAGCTCAACTTTTATATAGGAGTCAACTAAAGAGATGGTATTGAGGTTGAAAATTTCTTTTTTAAGATTTATACTATCAATACTAATGCTTAAATTTTTGAAGGATGATAAATCATCATCCAATACATCGGTTAATAAAAAATTTTGTAAGCCAATTTTTCCTTTTAGCGCCAAATCCTGCGAATCGGCAAAGCTACCTTTGGCTTTAAAATTGGTGCTTAACGTACCTTTAAATTGTTTTGCTAATAAAATTTCTTTTAAGTAAACATAAAAGGGGTGAATGTTTAAGTTAGAAATATCTGTAACCAATTTATAATCTAAGGTGTTTATATTTAAATCTAGTTGCGATTTTACAGTGCCAGAATTATTAATTAAAAAATCGGTTAATACTTTCAAGTCTTTTGTATCGTGCGCAAAATAAGGCACAAATACGTTTAATTTACTAATCCCAATTTTGCTACCTACTAATCTGTCATTGTAATTAATAAGTCCGTTGCTTAATTTTATTTTATTTAAAAACCACAATACGGGTTCTTCTTTTTCATTTGTTTTAGGTTCAGGTTTTGTTGTATCTCCTTCTCCTAATTTTAATAAATCATCAAAATTAAATTTACTTCCAGTCTGTTTAATTACAACATAAGGTGTTTTTAAGTTAAAATACTCAACATTGTATTTTTGTTTTATTGCTTGAAAGATGTTAACCTTTGTGCTTAATTCAGAACAAGTAAAAAATTTATCTTTATCGTTGGCTTCAAAAAGGGTTAGGTTATAAATTGCAAGTGTCCCTTTAAAGGGATTAAGTTGCAAGTCGCCAATATTAATTTCTCTGCCGGTGTATTTTTTGTCGTATTTTTCGATTAACCATTCGGTTATAGGAGAAATAAAAATTATAATTACAACTAAAATTGTTACTACAAAAAGTAACAAATAAGAAAAATATTTAAGTATTTTTTTAATTAACTTCATTAAAATTTTTACCAACAATTGCGGCAAAACTACTAAATAAATTATTATTGCATGCTATTATTTCTTTACCAAAAAGCCAATTATTTCCAGATTTAAAATCACATACTTTACCACCACTTTCTTGCACAATTAATGCTCCAGCAGCTACATCCCAAGCATTTAAGTTGTATTCAAAAAAGCCATCAACCCTGCCACAAGCCAAATAGCATAGGTCTACTGCGGCTGCACCAATGCGCCTAACGCCATGTGTGTTGCGCATAAAGTATTCTAATGTTTTTAAAAGGGGGTTAATTCTATCAAAATTATAAACTGGAAAACCTGTAGCAATAAGGCTGTCTTTTAAAATAGCATTAGTTGAAACTTTTATTGGATTGCCGTTTAAAAAACTCCCACCATTTTTAGTTGCATAAAAACATTCATCTCTACTAATTTCGTAAACAACGCCCAATAAAATTTCACCCTTACATTCAAGTGCAATGCTAATTGCAAAGCTGGGTATTCCGTGTACAAAATTTGTTGTGCCATCTAATGGGTCTACAATCCAGTTATATTCTTCTCTGTTTGATTTCGTATTTTCTTCAACAATAAAACCTGCCTGTGGTAAAATTTTAGTTAAGCCAATTACTAATTGTTGTTCACTTGTTTTATCAACGTAACTCACTAAGTCGTTCAATCCTTTAATTTCAACAGCATCTGAATTAAAATTTTTTGTTTCGTTTTTTATCCAAAACCCAACTTGGTAGCTTAGGTTAATAACATTTTCTAAAATGGTAGGTAAATTAATCATGGTTAATTTCGGTTAATACATCTTTAATGGTAAGATACGTATTTTTAAGCACTTCGTTTTTTATATTTTGTTTTGTAAACCAAATTACCTCTGTAATTTGTTCTTTTAACTGTGGTGCCAATAGTTTTGAACTTGTGCTTATCATTCTATACCAATACGTTTGTTTTAAAGCATAACTCTTTTTATAAGGATATATATGAAAAGTAGAAGGTAATGTTTTTTCAATTATGAGTTCATCAATATTACATTCCTCTTCACATTCTCTAATGGCTGCCTCTTCAATAGCTTCATTTTTCTCAATTTTACCTTTGGGTAAATCCCATTTTCCTAAGCGTTTAATGAATAAAAATGAGTTGTTTTTTTCTATTAATCCACCCGCAGCTTCAATATAGTAATGTGCGTTTTTAAAATAATCTAATACATTTTCAAAATTGAGGGCGAGCATTGTATAATTTTTAACGTTTTTTTCATTTAGAAATTGAGTAGTTAAAAAAATTTCAAAAGCGGAGGTAGAATTTTTATCAAATTCAATCAATTGATTTTGTGTAGATTGGCTTGCAAGTTCCACGAACTCAACAAAGTTATTGTTGAAATATATTTTTTTGTTCATAACTATTGGCAGATTTGAATTAAACATAGCTTAAATTTGGAACTGAATATGACAACGTTTGATGACCCATCGGTTAAAGTTGCACAATTTTTATTACAAATTAAAGCAATAAAATTGCAACCCGAAAATCCTTTTACTTGGGCAAGTGGCTGGAAATCCCCAATATACTGTGATAACAGAAAAACCCTCTCTTACCCACAAATTCGTACTTATATACGCCAACAATTTGTTGAAACAATTAACGAGCATTTTGCAAAGCCCGATGTAATTGCTGGTGTAGCTACCGGCGGTATTGCCCAAGGAGCATTGGTAGCGCAAGATATGGGCTTACCTTTTGTTTATGTGCGTAGCGAAGCTAAAAAGCATGGCATGACAAACATGATTGAAGGCGATGTTGAAAGCGGACAAAATGTAGTTGTTGTTGAGGATTTAATTAGCACTGGTGGTAGTAGCTTAAAGGCTGTTGCGGCTTTGCGCGAAAAGGGATGTAATGTAAAAGGCATGGCAGCCATTTTCACTTATGGTTTTGCTGAGGCAGAAGAAAATTTTAAGAAAGCAAAATGCAAATTGCAAACTTTATCAAATTATAATATATTGATAGAAACTGCATTGGCTAAGGGTTACATAAATGAGAGTGATGTTGAAAATTTAAAAAATTGGCGTAAAAATCCAGCAGATTGGAAACAACAAGCCGTTAAATAATTATAATTAAAATTTTAGAGTTTAGAGAATGTGTAATTTAGTTACACATTTTTATTTTATAACAATCATGAAAAAATTAGTTTTAAGTTTAGTTCTGTTAGTGAGCTTAAAGAGTATTGCTCAAATTGTAGTGCCCGAAGCACCAAATCTAAAACCATTTGTAGAGGTTACAGGTACAAGCGAAACAGAGGTTACACCAGATGAAATTTTTATTTGTATTACTTTGCAAGAACGTGCAGAAAACAAAGAAAAATTAACGATTGAAAAGCAAGAAGATAATTTAAAAGCGGCAATAAAGGAGTTGGGTATTGATATTACTAATTTAACTTTGAACAATGCAAATTCAGATTATAGAAAAGTAAAAACGTTAGGTAAAGATGTGATAGTTTCCAAATCATACACGTTAAAAATTGGAAATGCAGAAATGCTTGGTAAAGTTTATGAAAAGTTAGATAAGATTAATGCTTATGATGCCTATATTTATAAATTGAGCCATACAAAAATTTTAGAATACCAAAAAGAAAACAGAATAAAAGCAATTAAAGCCGCTAAGGAAAAAGTGGAGTACATTTTAGCTGCTGTTGGTAAACAAGCCGGAAACCCAATACAAATAAGCGAAACGGATAATTCTGTTCAAAATAATGCTTATAATACTTATGGACGCTATTACCGTGGAAGTTTTGCAAGTAATGCTATTCAGAGTTATAATAATGAAAGCTCAGAAGGAGCGAATAACGGTTCAGATATTTCAATTAAAAAAATAAAAGTTACAAGTAGCTTTTTGGTTAAGTACGAGATAAAATAAATTAATGGCGGCGTTTACAATTTTAAGTGAAGAAAATAAAACTCTTTCTTCTATAGAAAAACTTTATAATTTTTTGAGCGATTTTAAAAATTTTGGTTCAATTTTACCTGAAGATAAAGTTGAAGATTTTAAATATACTGCCGAGCAATGTTCTTTTACAATAAAAGGAATTACACCAATGATAATTAAGATTGTAGAAAAAAAGGAAAACGAGTTAATATATTTTTCGAGTGAAGGTTTGGCTAAATTTAATTTTGGGTTAAAAGCGCAATTTACAGGATTGCCCGAAAATGCTGGCACTTGCAAGATAGATTTAAACGGCGATTTGAACCCACTCATAAAAAGTATGGCCGAAAAAAGCTTGCAAAACTTGGTAAATACCATGTCAAAGAAACTTTCGGAATTGGTTTTGTGAGTTTAATTTTATTTAAAACTTCAAAAAGAAATTAGAAAAAACATGATTATAAACGCCGCTATACAGCTATTACCGCTTCACACCAACAAAGATGAAGCATATAAAATTATAGACACTGCCATTGCATTGATTTCAAACTCAAAATTAACTTACAAAGTTTGCCCTTTTGAAACGGTTGTAGAAGGCGAGTCGGAAACTGTTTTTAAACTCATTCAAGAAATACAAAACCTTAGTTTAAAGCATTGTAAAGAAGTTATCATCAACATAAAAATCCATGCAGGAACTAAGGATTTGTTTATAAATGATAAGTTAGAGAAGTATTAGGGTCAATATTGAATCTCTTTATACAATTAATGATTTATTTAGAATTTGTTGAAAATTCCGCTAGACTAATTATTAAAGTAGGTATAGATCCTTTAATAGTAAAATAGATCAAAGGTTCTAAAATTATAATCTTTCTTTTTTATACTTTGGCTCTAAACCACACAAAAATAAATTTAAAAAAATTGGTTTTAATTAAATAATATTACTAAATTCATTTAACAAAAAATAATAAAATAAAAAACAGAAATATATAAATTAAAATATTGCGCAACTTATACTTAATTTCTAATTCGAAAAGCCGCGAACTTTCAATAGCAAAAAACACAAGTAAAAGTAATAGTGCGTCCGCAAGGGCGTGCATTTACTACTTGTGTTAGGAGCTTCGCGGCTTTCCTGAATTAGTTTAGTTTAATGTAACGCCCCCTTTTTTAGGGGAAAAGTCAAACAATGAAGTAAACCCTAAATCAATAAAAAATGAAAAAACAAATCCTCTCAATTCTTATTCTAATGGCGTTAATAAAAATAAACGCTCAAACTACTAATTTTGCACTTGTAAATAAAGTCAGCGAAGTAATCACTGGTTCAACTGATACTGCTAATTTAGCTCCACTTACAATGGCTGCACCAAATTTATATGTTGTAAGCACGAACAAAAAAATAAATTCAACTCAAAACGATATGCAAACAACTTGCATAAACAATAATGTTTTAAAACTATAAATATCCCAAGTTCATTCAAATATACGGGCACGTTATGTAAAAGTTTGCTGAGTAAAACTGTACATAAGCCAAGCTCATTCAAATATACGGGCACGTTATGTAAAGTTTGCTGAGTAAAACTATAGATACCGCCTCCTTATGCAAAGGTGTAAGGGCAATGTCCACAGTTCTGTAAGTAAAACTATAGATACAGCCTCCTTATCCAAAGGTGTAAGGGCAATATCCACAGTTCTGTAAGTAAAACTATAGATACAGCCCCCTTATCCAAAGATGCAAGGGCAATGACGATAGTTCTGTAAGTAAAACTTTAGATTTGGATGGCTTCACTCAAACACTAACCGTGTTTGCAGTTTATTTTACAAAACCTAACGTAAATTTAATTAACAAAAATTTGCAACCTTCAATTTTTATTATAACTTTGTTTTAAAATAAAGATTGATTGTCCGTAATCTTACCCATAATTAAAAACTGAAGCGACTGTTAATCTATCAAACATAGCATCTTTAAAATATCTTCGATTTAATTTATACACAAATTCGTTTAAATAATTTTGTAGATACT
>JAAFIQ010000038.1 GCA_013298715.1 Bacteroidota bacterium
AGTCCGAAGTTGGAAATAATTTTACGACTGCTAATCAAAGTCAAAAAAATTAACTAATTTTAAAACTGAAAGTGTCCTAAATTTTTTATGCAAAAAAGTACAGATTGGTTTGAATACATACAGTTTGGCTATGAGCGTATGTTATGCTAATAAAGGATAAGAAGAATAATATAACTTTATTTACTCTAATAAGTTGCGGGGTTTTATAATAATTTTTCATACTAATTTAATTTAGAATTACTTATAACTATTCTCTAATTCTCACTTAAGATAGTTACATCAAAGCTAATAAAACTATTTCTATTAAGAATCACATAAACATGTGATTTTTGCTTTACTAATTTTAATTAAGTTTGAATAATCGAATTACAATGAATGCAACTTATTAGTTTAACCAACACTTTAAAGATACAGTATGAAACAAAATTTAATAACATTAAGTCTTATTTTACTTTCAATTATAGGCTTTGGACAAAAACTAACTATCAAACAAAGTGAAGTATCAAAACCTTTTATACTTGGTGTAATTGATAAAATTCAATCAAAAGAACTTTCAGAAAAAAGAGTGTTAAATATTTATTTACCTGAAGGCTATAACCAAAAGGACACTATAAAATATCCAGTAATTTATTTGCTTGATGGTTCGGCTGATGAAGATTTTATACATACAGTTGGGCTAGTACATTTTAATAGTTTCGAATGGATTAATCAAATTCCAAAATCAATTGTAGTAGGGATTTCCACTGTAGATCGAAAAAGAGATTTTACCTTTCCAACTTCAATTCAAAGCGATAAAAAGAAGTTTCCAACATCAGGGAATTCTAATAAATTCTTTTCTTTTATTGAGAAAGAATTGCAACCATACATTGATACGAAATATAAAACCAATAAAGATAAAATGATAATTGGGCAATCGCCTGGTGGACTATTTGCCACAGAGCTTTTATTAAAAAAACCAACACTTTTTAATAGATATGTTATTGTTAGCCCAAGTTTATGGTGGGACAATGGATCGCTATTGAACTTGGATTCTAATTTACTAAAAATTAATTTTAACCAACGCACAGATATTTATATAGCAGTAGGAAAAGAAGGATTAGCGCCAACAGAAATACCAAGAGTGATGGAAGTAGATGCAAATTTACTAGCAGAAAAAATAAATGACGCAAAACATAAGCGCCTAAACCTACTTTTCGACTATTTGCCCCAAGAAAATCATGCTACTATTATGCACCAAGCTGTTTCAAATGCGTTTAAGTTTTTATCCAAGCGTATATATTAACTTGGACATTTCCCCATTTTTAAATCTAATATTGCAATTCAACCAAATTTGAGAGAAAAAAAGCAAGTATGCTTAAATTTACTGTTTGAATTAGCGTTCTTTTTTAGTTGAAGAATGTTTAAGCGCAATCCGATAAACTTTCGATTATTTAGGATTCACTTAAAGACGCAAATATGTCAATTAATAAGAGATTCGACAGTTAAATCCCTTTTTAAGTGCAAACCTTTTTTAACCTTTTAAAGGAACTTATTGCATATAAAAGGAGAGTTTCAATCGCGTTTTAGGGTTGATAAAAATTACTGAATTTTCGTTAGCCCTGCATGCCGCAGGCAGGTCAGTTCAAAGTATTTTATACATTTCAACTTTGCTTCCCATGCATGCCTTAGGTAGGTCGATTCAGTTAATTTTTATACTTTTTGAGTGAATCTACTTAGGGTTCACTCAAAAACGCAAATATGCCAATTAATAAGTGATTTAAGGAAGAAATCCATTTTTATATGCAAAGCTTTTTGAAATTTTTTGAGAAAATCCTTTCGCTAAAAAATAGAGTTTTTTTATTTCTTTTGGCTTGATAAAAATTAGCTTACTCATCGTTAGCTCGGTTCGAAGTATTTATATACATCTTCACTTCGCTGCCCGTGCCCGCCGTAGGCAGGTCGATTCAGCTAATTTTTATAAATTTTGAGTGAACCCTAAGTAATTGTATCGTTAATAATAACAACCATTTCTTTATTAGGTATTACCTCTTTTGAAGTTTTATCTTGAATACAAATATTAAGATGTGAATTTTGTGCAGAAAGTGAGCTCGATACCAAACATATAATATAGAAAAAAAAAGTAGAGTAGTTTAGTGCGATGAAATTTCTACTTTTCTTTTTTAATGAATTAATTCTTAACACTAGTCTTAAATTTTTAAGCCGAAAACCCTAACTCCCTCTAAAACTTCTTCATTATTCCACCATTACTAGCATCTAGTTCTATTACTTCGTAACCCAATGCCTTTACTTTGTCAAAGTTGCTGGCTTTATCACCAACAACAATAATTGCCATTTTATTTATGTCAAAATATTTTTTACTTAAATCGTTAAGCTCTTCTTTTGTGATGCTGTTGAGAATTTTGCTTTGCTGGGCCACATAATCGCCAGGTAAGTTATAATCTAATAGTCGCTTAATGAAATTTAATTTTTGTTGTAAACTTTCATATTTCAAAGCATCGCTCTGAGCCATAGCGTTTTTGGTAAAACTCAATTCCTCATCGGTTATAGAACCATCGTTTCTTTCTTTAATTAATCTAACAATTTCCTTTAAGGTACTATCTGTAGTATTGGCTTTAAAACCACCGCTAATGGTATAAGGTCCGGCAAAATTGCCGCCACTAAAGCCAGCACGCGAACCATAAGTCCAGCCTTTTACTTCGCGTAGGTTGTAATTTATTCGGCTATTAAATGCGCCACCAACACTAAAATTGGCAATGTTGGCTTTGTAGTATTCGCCAGTTGCGTCGTAAGGAATAGCAATATAACCAAAAACAATTTCGCTTTGTGCCGCATTTTTTTTATCTACAAAATAAATAGTGGGTTTGTCGAATTTTGGAGTAGGGGATTGGTCCGCTACCGACTTGGTGCCAGACTTTAGTTTTTCAACAAATCCTAACGCTTTTTCAACCTCTAATTGAGTAGCTGCACCGCAAACAGATATACTTGCATTTTCTTTAATTATTTTAGAAGTGTAGTAATCTTTAACATCATTAATCGTTAATTTATTAACAGATTCCATTGTTCCAATTGAAGGGATACTCATAATATGGTTGTCGCCATAGGCAATCTTTCTAAAGGCATTGCTTGCCATAGTGCCAGCATTGGTAAGACCTGATGTTATTTGATCTAAAGCTGATTTTTTTTCAATTTCAAATTCTTCATTTTCAAATTTTTGTTCAAATAAATACTCTTCAACTAATTTTAAGGTAGCAGTTAAATTTTCTTTTTTACAATCTACGTAAACATTAATTTCGTCATCACCACTAAAAATGCTCACGTTGCTTCCTAGTTTGTCAAGCTTGGTTTCCATATCTTCGGCTTTAGTTTTTAGTGTACTTTGTGCAAGCATGTCTCCTAATAAATTCGCCACACCCGATTTTTCTTTTGGTTCGTATCTGTGTCCGGCCTTAAAACTAATTTGAACGTTTACTTTAGGAACCTCGTTACTGAAAGACCCTATTAAAGGAATTGAACTCACTTGTGATTTGTAAAATTCTGGCACTGGAACCATTTTGGCAGGACCAGCTATTGGCATTTTACTTCTATCAAAAATATCTTTAGGCTCAGTGTAACTTAAATTTTTATACTCAGCACTCTCAGTTTCAACTGTGCGTTCATACATTTTCCAAGTATCTGCTTTTGCAATTAACTCTGGTTTGCCTTTTGGCACACAACTTAAAATAACTGCATTTTTTCCTTTAATGTATGTGTTGTAAACACGCATGATATCCGCCTTTGTAATTGAGTTTACTAAAGCCATTTCTTTTTTAATAAAATTAGCATCGTTCATTAAGGTATAAAAAGATGCCATTGCTGCTCCTTTCCCTTGCACTGTGATTAATCTGTCAATTAAACCCGTATTGTATTGCGATTTAAACTTAGCTAAATCATCATCCGTTGGACCCTTTTTTTCCCATGCAGTCAAAACATTTCTAACCTCAGTTTCTATATCGGCTAATTTTGTACCAACATTGGCTCTTATCATTACTTGTGCCACACCTTCTAATTCTCTTGAGTATTGAAAAATATTTGCAGCAACAGCTTTTTTACTTTCAATAAAGGCCTTATAAAATGGCGATGCTTGCCCACTACCTAAAATAAAGGTTAATGCATCCATAGCTTTATCATCTTTGGTATTAACTTTGGCTGTTGGGTAGGCCATTACAAGCATAGGAAATTTGACATTATCTTCGTAAGAAATATACCTGTTTTCGCTTAATTGAAATGGGGCTACAATTTGTTTTTTTACATCTTTACCCATCGGTATTGAACCAAAATATTTTTGAGCTAATTTCAGTACATTCTCTGTGTTAACATCGCCAGAAACTGTTAAAACCGCATTATTGGGCCCGTACCAGCGCATGTAAAAACGCTTTAAGTCATTTACGTCAACTCTATCTAAATCAACTAAATACCCAATTGTGGACCAGCTATAAGGATGTCCTTTTGGAAACAAAGCTTCGCCAATTTTTTCTTGAACAAGACCATATGGGGCATTATCGTATCTTTGCCCACGTTCGTTTTTAACGGTAGCGCGTTGTACTTCAAATTTCTTTTGTGTTACACTATCCAATAAAAATCCCATTCTATCTGCTTCTAACCAAAGCATTTTTTCAAATTGATTGCTAGGCACAGTTTCAAAATAATTAGTTCTGTCGGTGTTAGTTGTACCATTCAAAGTTCCTCCTGCCTCAGTAATTATTTTAAAATGTTGCTCGTCAGCCACACTCTTAGACCCTTGAAACATCATGTGTTCAAAAAAGTGTGCAAAACCACTCCGGCCTTGTTGCTCGCGCGCGCTGCCAACGTGGTAAGTAACATCTACGTATACAACCGGGTCACTATGGTCTTCATGAACAAGTATAGTTAAGCCATTTGGTAGTTTATAACGTTTGTAAGGTATAACCAATTCAGTTCCAACTTTTTTAACTTCATCAATAAACTTTGGTTTTTCAAACGTTTCATTTGGTCTATCAACAGTACCAGGTACAATTTTAGCTTTTTGGGCGGTTAAAGAAATGCTTAAAGGTAGAATAAGGCCTATTGTTACAATTAATTTTTGCATACTGTTTAAATTCAAATTTAACTGCAAAATTAGTAATTGTTTTATACCATTAATTTAAAATATGACTGGCGGTAAATTTAAGAGAGAACAGAGAATAAAAACGAACCAAAAAAGTTTTTTGAGTTTTTAACTTGAATATGAAAGTAGTTAAACAATTACTAAGTATTTTTGTATTAAATAATAAAACAATAAATTATGTATCCTGAACAAATAGTAAATCCAATGAAAGCAGAACTTACAAGCGCTGGCTTTAGCGAATTAGTAAGTCCTGAACAAGTTTCAACAGCAATAAAATCTGAAGGAACTGTAATGTTAGTTGTTAATTCTGTATGTGGTTGCGCCGCTGGTGCATGCCGTCCGGGCGTTAAGAAGAGTTTAGAAAATTCTAAAATTCCATCAAAATTAACTACTGTTTTTGCAGGATTTGATATTGATGCAGTAAACGAAGCACGTAAACATTTTGCGCCTTATCCGCCAAGTAGCCCAGCTATAGCCTTATTCAAAAATGGTGAGTTGGTGCATATGGTAGAAAGACACAATATTGAAGGACACTCTGCCAATGCTATTGCCGATCATTTAAAGGCCGTTTACGACGAGTACTGCTAGTTAATAATTAAATAATAAAAAAAAGACAGAATAACCACTGTCTTTTTTAATTTTGTGGGGTTACTTTTTTTAGTAATTAGAATTAATAAATAGAATAAATATAATAACATAACAATGAAAATTTTAAAAGTATTAGTTGCAGCAGTTGTAATAGGATTAGCAGGTTTAAACCTTACAAGTTGTGGAAATAAAGATGGTGAAAAAGAAGTGAATCCGCTTGCCGATAGTTTAAACGCCATTAATGGAGATTTGAATGGTAAACTATCAGAAAAAGAAGCAGCCTTGCAGGAGTTTATAGCTTCATTTAATGAAATTCAAGAAAACTTAAATGCGATTAAAGATAAAGAAAAAATTGTAACAAATGCCAGTAGCACCGGAGATGTAAAAAGTAAAGAAGGTCAAATAAAAGAAGACATTCAAGCGATTTATGATTTAATGGCTAAAAATAAGAACAGGATTGGTTCATTAACCAAAAAATTAAAAGACAGTAACTTAAAACTAGAAGGTTTAGAAAAAATGATTGAAAATTTACAAACTTCAATCAACCAAAAAGATGGTGAAATATCTGACTTAAAATCAAAAATTGAAGGTTTAAATATTGAGTTAGCAAATTTAAATACAAATTATCAAGCAGTTGAAACGGAAAGTGCTGAAAAAACGGAAGTAATTAATACGGCTTATTACGCAATAGGAACATCTAAAGAACTGAAAGAGAAAAGCGTAATTAGTAAAGAAGGTGGATTTATAGGAATTGGAAAAACTACGAAAGTAAAACAAGATTTTAATAAAGAATACTTTACCAAAATTAATATTGAGCAAACAACGAGTATTAGTATTGGTGCTAAAAAAGCTAAAATTCTGAGTAATCATCCAAGCGGTAGCTATAAATTGGTTGGAGAAAAACCAGTTGAAAAAATTGAAATTACAAACGCTAAAGAGTTTTGGAGCAATTCAAAGTACTTGGTTGTTGTGATTGAGAACTAAGAATTATTTTTATAAATTTAAAAGGCAATTAAATAAAGTTTAGTTGCCTTTTTTGTTTTTAATTAATATAGGACGCTTTAGTTTAATCTGGGTTCTCAATAACAATTATAGCTTTAAGAAAAAATAGAAAAAACAATGACAAAATTTGCTTACACAATTCTTTACGTCAAAAATGTTGAAAAGACTATAAAATTTTACGAAAGCGCTTTTGGTTTTTCAAAAAAGTTCATAACACCTGAGAATGACTATGGCGAACTTTTTGTTGGTGAAACAACCCTTTCATTTGCTTCTTTAACTTTGGCAAATTCAAATTTAAAAGACGGTTTTATCCAAAGTAGTTTGACGGATAAACCATTTGGAATTGAAATTGGATTTACAACAGAAAATGTTGAGGAGACCTTAAAATCAGCTGTTAATGCAGGCGCAATAATTCTCCAAAAACCAAAAACAAAACCTTGGGGACAAGTGGTTGCCTATATTAGAGACCTTGATGGTTTTTTAATTGAAATTGCACGCCAATGAGCTAAATAGAAATAAGGAATAACAATAAATGATTTTAAAAATTCTTTTGTTGAAAAGTAAATAGAATTACATTTTTAAATTTGATATAATTAAAAGATTGTAGGGTTGATTATAAGGTATTTAGCGATAAGCTAAAATTGAATAAACCTAGGGTTTGCAGGGTTTGCAGAGTTTATTCAATATTTTAAAGAACTTACTACTC
>JAAFIQ010000039.1 GCA_013298715.1 Bacteroidota bacterium
GGCGGGGATCACCTCTTCCCATTCCGAACAGAGAAGTTAAGCCCGCCTGCGCAGATGGTACTTGGCCTAAAGCCCGGGAGAGTATGTCGATGCCAATTTTTCCGCCTCAGCGGAGTAAACAAAAAAGCCTTGCTAGTAATAGTGAGGCTTTTGGCGTTTTAGGAATAGTGGGTAGGATGATTGATTTTTTGCTACTACTCTACTTTTACAGAATCTGAAACCAATTTTTTTAGTTTTTCAGCATTATCAAGGGTTGTGTGTTTTAACCGAATGTGTTTCAGAGAAGGTGGAATACGCAGTAGTTTTAATTGAGTTTCACTAATGTAAGAAATTGAAATTTTTTTAAGGTATTTGAATTGGATTATTTCGTTCAAAACAAGATCAGAACAGCCTCCTAAACACAATTCTTCTAACTGATTAAAATTAATTATGGGCTTCAAAGTTTGAATATAATTAGAAGTTAAATCAAGTTTTTTTATTTTCCCACTTATACGCAAATCAGTAATTTCATCCTTGATTCTTTGCTTACGAACATTATATGATCGCCAATCATACGAATTCTTTTGTTCTGAGTAAAGATAGTCAAAAAGCTTTGAATCTAGCAAGGCGTCATTAGCCGTACTTCGGTAATAATAACGGTAGTGGAACAAAGAATCAATATTAAATCCAGACTTATCTTTAATTGCATACAGCTGCGCGATATTTGTTTCTGACAAACTAATCAAGTAGCGCTTATCCATTGCTGCTAGTAGTTTTGCCTTAGATATATTATAAGTGGATATAAAGCGATCCCAATCAACTCCGCCACTTAAAATTAAAACAACAAAGGCAATAAATGAATTATGTTTTATTAAATACCATGCCGACTTAGCTTTAGCCACTTTGATAAAGGTTGTTAATAATCCTACCATTGCCATAAACAACCAATAGTAAACTCCAATTCGTTTGTAGGTTAATAGCGCATCATCAATATACATTTTGTTTCGGAGGGTGGTAGAAATAACCATCATTAAATTTTGAAATAACCAAAAGTAAACAAGCAATTTAAATGGCTTATTCTTATCAGAAAAATTTAAGCTACCTCTAAAAAAGTAAAAAATTATACAAATACCCAATATAATTGAGAGGACAAGCATGCCCACACCGTTATGAACAAACTCCTTGTGTGTTAAACCTTTCGGCATTCCCGAACCTAAGTACAGGTAATTTACATCCAAAACATTAATAAAAATAAGCATGATGTTTAATGCAATAAATAAAATCGAAATAGAAGTTCTTTCGTTCCACTTCTCAGTTGATTCAAAATCTTTATTTATGTTTAAGTCTAGGTTTCTCTCCCATTCATCAAGTTTACTAATGCGTTCTTGCCTAATTAAACCATACATAATAAACAGTCCAACAATTGTAAAAATAATCCACTCGCCACTTACAAAATTTGTATATTTTTCAAACAAAGGATTTATGCTTTTATAAATAAAAAAGAAAATTAATATGAACACAATGGGTAGTAAAACACCAATAACTTTATACATACTCGAATTCATTGTAGTTGAGCTATTCTTAGGCGAATTAACTAGTTTTAGAATTATAAAAACTAAAGAGCCAAGCACAGAATAAATACTTGAAAAAAGATTTAGGATGACAGATGATCTGGTATTATTACTAAATCCTGCAAGCAGGAGCAAACAAATTCTGTTACCCAATACTGATAAAGCCGAGCCATATAAAAACACAAACAAACCAGAAAGAATAGTTAATGTTGCCACAACAATCCAAACTTTTTTTTGCAGTATGTGTTTATCCAAATAAATAAATATTCCAACCACTAAAACTGAAAACAAAAGTAGATTTAGCCCTGCACCTTGGTCGTAAAACAAAAAACTGTAAATGGAGGCGCCAATTATAATTGCCCAATCTTTTTTATTCATACTAAACTATTTTGATGTTTGGTTATGAACGTTAATAGTTTTAAGATATTGCTTACCAATTATGTTAGAATACGTTTTACGATGAACCTTGATGTAGCATCAAAAGAAGAACTATTGTTTTCTCAATCCCTTTCTCCATTTCAAAAATAACCCTAACTTTGCCGCGCTTCATTTAAAACAATGATCATGGAAGTAAAAACATTAAACGACATAGATTTATCAGTTAATCCTGTAATTGCTCAAATGGCATTACATAACCACGAACAAATTTTATTTTGCAACGATAATGCTACTGGCCTAAAAGCCATTATAGCAGTGCACAACACCATACTTGGTCCTTCTTTAGGCGGCACTCGTTTTTGGAATTATAACAACGAAGCCGAAGCCTTAACTGATGTGTTGCGTCTTTCCCGTGGTATGACCTACAAATCAAGTGTTGCAGGCATAAATTTGGGTGGTGGCAAAGCGGTGATTATTGGTGACCCTAAAAAATTAAAAAACGAAGCGTTGTTACGTCGCTTTGGCAAATTTGTAAATAGCCTTGGCGGAAAATACATAACTGCAGAAGACGTTGCTATGACTAGCCGCGACATGGAAATAATTAAAATGGAAACCGATTATGTAAGTGGCTTACCTGAAAACATGGGCGGTAGTGGCGATCCTAGCCCAGTGACTGCTTATGGTGTTTATGTAAGTATGAAAGCAAGCGCCAAAGAAACCTGGGGAAATGATAGCCTGAGTGGTAAGAAGGTACTAGTGCAAGGCATTGGTCATGTTGGCGAAGTGCTAGTAAACCATTTAACAAATGAAGGCGCAAAAGTATTTGTAAACGACATTAACGAAGAACGTTTAAAAGAAGTAGCAACTAAATTTAATGCAGAAGTTGTTGTCGCTGAGAAAATGTTTGATTTAGATATTGATATTTATGCCCCTTGTGCTTTAGGCGCAACTGTTAACGATGCGACTTTGGCAAAACTAAAATGTAAAATAATTTGCGGCGCTGCAAATAACCAGTTAGCCGATGAAGTAAAACACGGTGAAGAAGTTGGTAAAAAAGGCATTTTGTACGCTCCTGACTTTGTTGTAAACGCTGGTGGTATTATTAACGTGTATTACGAATTAGATGGCTACAATAGAGAGCGCGCTTTATCACACGCCGAAAAAATTTACGATACAACTTTTAATTTGTTTCAACTAGCAAAAAAAGAAAACATTGCAACATACAAAGCTGCTAATAAACTAGGCGAACAACGTTTAGAAGCAATTGCAAAAATTAACGCAGTACTTTAAAAAAATAATAATATGCTAAATCGTAGATTTTTAAGAATAAAAGTAATGCAAGCACTTTATGGCTATTACAGGCATGAGCAAGCTGATGTGAACTTATTTGAAAAAGAAATGTTTAAAAGCTTAGATAAAATCTACGATTTATATTTAACCATACTTAGCTTACTTAGCAATATTCACCATGTAGCCTTAGTCATGTTAGAAGAGAACAAAAACAAAAGACTACCAGTTAAAGAAGATTTATACCCCAATTTAAAATTTATAAATAACGGTTTATTAACCTCATTGGTAAATAACAAACAGTTTGAAGATTTGTGTACCAAGAAAAAAATTAATTGGCAAAATGATTTTGATTTGGTGCGAAAACTATATAATGATTTAAAAGGAAGTGATTTATACAAAGCTTATATGAGTAGCAATGAATCATCGTTTAAAGAAGACAAAGAATTTTTAGAAAATTTTGTTACTGAACAACTCAACGAAAATTCTGTACTCTTCTCAATTTTTGAAGATAAAAACTTGCATTGGGCAGATGATACTTTTGTAGCTTTTAACTCCGTTATGCGCAACTTTGAAGCCTGCGATAAGGAATTTAACTTGATGCCTTTATTGAAAGACGAGAAAGATGATTTAGAATTTATGAGCGCTTTGTTTCGTAAAACAATTGTTTACAAGCAAGAGTACTCTGAACTAATTGCCAAACACACACAAAATTGGGAAATTGAGCGCATTGCCAACATGGATATGCTATTAATGGAAATGGCCTTAACCGAAATATTACACATACCAAGCGTGCCAGTAAAGGCATCTTTAAACGAATACATTGATATAAGTAAAGAATACAGCACCCCGCAAAGCAAATCCTTTTTAAATGGTATTTTAGATAAAATTATTTCAGAACTAAAAACCGAAAATAAAATTAATAAATTAGGAAGAGGGTTGAAGGATAATTAGTGCTCATAAATAGGTTTTGTATCTATTTTTGAAAATGTAAGGTGCGTGCCTAGGAAATTTTACACAAATAATAATCGTAATTTTTTTTCGTAACTTTACTCTTGATGAAGATGAACTATTACTAACATTCATTTTACTTAAAAACAAAATGTATTAGAGAATATAGTATTCAATTCTAAGATTAAATTAACTGAATTATGAAGACGAATGAAAAACAATTTGACGCTATAAATTTCATGCGTCAGCAAAGAGATAAACTAAGCGAAAAATTAGCTAAAATGACTAAGGCTGAAATTTTAGAGTACTTTAAAAATAGAAATATCGAAGCCACAATAAAGCCGAGTGCTTAATATAATGTTGATTTAGAATCAAGTTTGGTATTCTATTTATGTCATCTAAACAATTTTATTCAATCATAATTACTAATTACTTTTCATCAAGAAAAACTAATAACTACCTAAGTTAAATCTAAAACTAAACAAAACTTTGTATAACTTATTATAAACCCCAACCATAAAATATCTATCCGTTTTTTTAACGACCGAGAAGTACGTGCCGTTTGGGACGAACAAAACGCCAAATGGTGGTTCTCTGTATTAGATATTGTGGCGGTATTGCGTAATCAAGATGACTACAATAAAAACCGCAACTATTGGAAGTATTTGAAAGCCAAACTTAAAAAAGAAAATAGCGAGGTGGTTAGTGTTACTACCCAGCTGAAATTATCAGCAAGCGATGGCAAACGATACTTGACCGATATACTCGATTACGAAGGAATAATAGCCTTAGGAAAACAATTTCCGAGTAAAAATGCAAACCGATTTATAGACTGGTTTACCTTTAGCCCCGAAAGCATAGATGGCAAAAGCAAAACCAAAGCCTACGCCCTATTTGAGACCTCTTTTGTAGATAGTATTGAAGTTGGCACAGCCAAAGGCTTACAACAAATACACGCCTATTTGTTTGGCGGTTTATATAATTTTGCCGGACAAATAAGAACCAAAAATATTTCTAAAGGTGGCTACAGATTTGAGTATGCAAATAACTTAAACACCACTTTGCAACAAATAGACAATATGCCTGAAACCAACCTGGAGGAAATTGTAGAAAAATAGGTGGCAATGAATAAAGCCCACCCTTTTATGGAAGGCAACGGCAGAAGCACCAGAATATGGTTGGGTTTAATTTTGAAAAAACAATTACAACGCTGTGTAGATTGGAGCCAAATAAGTAAAACCAATTACATGAATGCTATGATTATAAGCGCTGTAGATAGTAGTGAGTTATTGAAACTCATTAAATATGCCATAACTAAAGACATCAACAGCCGCGAAATGTATATGAAAGGAATAGATTACTCGTATTATTACGAAGAAAATTAAATAATGAGTACTGATTTAAAAAAAATTATTTGGGCGTATCCCGCGAAGGGCGGGTCGGGCTATCCGCTGCAAGTCCTCGCTGCGGTCGTGCCTCCCTTGCTGTGGGCTTTCCGCTACTATCCCTTACGCAAAAGGAATTTAGAAAATTTATAATGTAAATGAAAAAATTACTAATTCTTCTTTCTGTTTTTCCTCTCCTAATTCTTGGGCAATCTAAAAATTTTCCAACAAAAAAAGATTTAACCAAAGCCTATACCCAAGCAATAGCTGACTTTATAAAAGAAGCCAATAAAAAAAACAAAACAAATTTTGATACTTTATACTTTGGCAATAGAAAATATGGCGACCCTTACGACGATTTTCCAGATATTGAATTACCTCAAACTATTGAAAAAACGCACATCATACTTATTTCGCCAGAACTTGGCGCAAAAACACAAAACGCAATTAAAACGCGCATTTACATAAATTTAATTGGTTGGGTAAATAATAAAAGAGCTGAGTTCATTTTTATAGTTTTCTCAAATGGCTTTAGTCCGCAATACACTTATAATATAGATTACAAATACAATTCAAAACTCAAGCAATTTGAATTGGAAAAAATAAAATTTACACCTCATTGAAACTCTTGTAAAGAACCTGATCTTGGTCCGCAAGAAAATAGAATTGTCAAAAGGAATAAACCTGTTCTCGAAAAAAAAATGTTTTTTGGAATAATCTGACCATAATTTGATTATAACGGTTTTAAGCCAGAACTTGTGCGTTTTTGGAACACTCGTCTACCGAAACGTTAAATAAACATATTATGTTTCTATGCATTTGAAAAATGAAAATAAGTTTCGCGGAGCGGTCTTGAAATTTACAAATGCTTTGATGTCGCCCGCATAAGTTTTAGCTGCGGTTGGTAGTTGGTCATTTATATCAAAATAGTAGTTTTTGTCAAAACAATGTCTTTGAAATTGCCGCCATCATTAAGTAATTTATTTATTGCATCAAATTCAGAGCTCCTACTTACTATGTTTATAATAATATCATTAGAAGGTTGATTTTTAAAATATTGCTTTGTTTCAATTTCTATTAAACAATATGACTCTGTGTTAGAATATTTTATTTCAGTTTGTTTCTTGCTATTAATAACAATATAGGAGTCTGGCCAATTTATGTCTTTTAGCAATTGTCTGCAGAAACAAATGGGAAGAAATAAAATTATTTCAATAGCTTCTTTTTCATTTACCCCATTGTCAAAAAGTAACTTTAAAGCTGTTTCATTGTCTAATTCAGGCTTCAGCTGTCCAAGTATGTTAATTGATTTTTTAATTAATACCAAATACAAATATTATATAGCCCAATCTATCGACGAAAAAATATAGCTATAAGCACAAGCTGATATTATTATATTTTTAGTTAAACTTTGAGTTTGGCATTTAATAAATTCAGATAGTTCATCAAGTGTATTAAAAAGTTTATTAGTAAAATCTTGTT
>JAAFIQ010000004.1 GCA_013298715.1 Bacteroidota bacterium
TATCTACAAAATTATTTAAACGAATTTGTGTATAAATTAAATCGAAGATATTTTAAAGATGCTATGTTTGATAGATTAACAGTCGCTTCAGTTTTTAATTATGGGTAAGATTACGGACAATCAATAAATATATAAAAAGAAAATGGGTATTGTAAGTCAAACAATAGATACGATAAAAATATACCCTTATGAAACAAAAACAATTGAGATAAATTGGTGAGAATATATGCTATAGTTAAACTGAGAGCAATTTACCTTCTAATAATTACGTGTTTAGTTTTTATCAGTAGCTGTAAAAAGTCCGCCGAAATTAAAGTGCGTGTTTATAATACAAAACTACACGAATTTGTCCCTAATGCTGTAGTTGGATTAAACGAATTAAACTGGCATACTAACAGAGACCCATTGCTCTATGGACATAAAACGTATAAATCTAAATTGGTAGCAAAAGCCACAACAGACAATCAAGGGTGGGCAATATTTAATTATAATAAATTAAGAAATAGAGATAAATTTACCTATGGGGTTTATACTATTAGTAGTTGGGATAAGTCAAAAGAAAGTCAAAACGAAAGAGGACATGAAATCTCTAAAAAATCGTCAGAAATACTTATCCCAGATGGCTATTTCACCAATGATAATAGCTCTCTTAAAATTGAATATAACGACCTATTTCAGAACTCTGTAATTGGAGATAGTTTAATAGTAACTTTTTTTCAAATCAACTACAATGATATTTATAGCAGTACGCCCTATTATACTTTTAACTTTCAGGAAATTTATGGCTACAATCCGTCAAATGGCGTGCCGAGTAGTAAATTTTATTCACAGCCAATAAATGATTTTGGAAACTTTTCTGTTAAAATAAAAAAAATTAAATCTGGTATTACCTCAATAACAAATCAAACTATAAAAGTTTATCCTCAAGAAAATAAGATAATTTCTGTTAACTGGTAAACATAGAACTATATTTAAGTTTATGGACAAGAAACTAAACCAATAATAATTGACCCTAACAAGAAAGTTATAAGGTATTGAAATTAAATAGACAAAATTACATTTTACTTATTCAACATAACAAACGCACCCCAATAATATGGGTCTTTGTATTTTGTTTTTACTGATTTAATGGCTGTGTTAAAAGAGTTTTGTTTGTTTCCGGTTTTTGCATAATTGTTATAAAAGTTTATCATCAAATCCATGGTAGCTTCATCGCTCACACTCCACAAACTCATAATAATACTTTTTGCCCCAGCAATTAAAAATGAACGTTGCAAACCATAAACACCCTCGCCTTGCTTTACGCTTCCTAAGCCAGTTTCGCAAGCGCTTAATACTACTAAATCGGTATTATCTAAATTTAAACTCAAGGCTTCAAACGAAGTTAAAATACCATTCTCGCTATTTGCCGAGGCTCGGTAATTTTCATCAAACACATTATCACAATTAGCCAATAAAACCCCACTACGTAAAAGTGGGTTATCCTTTGCCGCCGCCAAATCTACTCCCAACACTTTATTCGATTCCATCTTACTTAAATCGGCCAAAAAATAACCGTGTGTTGCAATATGCAAAATGCTTGGTGAATTAATTTTTTTAATTGCAACTTCAGTTGCCTGAGTACCAATTAGTGTTGTGGTTTTTACTTTTAATAAACTTAATTGCTTATTAATATTTTTCACCTCTGCCTCTGTGCCAGGTAATTGCTCTATCATTCCAGACTTCCCATAAGTGGGATTACCAACTAAAAAAGCTGAACTAGGTTTTTTAGCAACCGCTTCATTTCTTTTTACACTTAGTATATCTTTACTGTTTCCAATAAATTGCAACGTGTATTTATCCACTATGTATTTACCCGCTGTATCTTTTAGCGAATTGACACTCAGTTGGTGGTAGGCACCATCACAAGATAAATAAATTTTATCGTAACCTGCTAAGTGTTTATCTACGTTCTTCCAGCAATTTGTGTAGCCATTTAATTCAGGCTTTTGATTTATTAAATTATCTCGTGTAATCGTAATATAATTATTTACAGAATCTACCAAACCTAAAGTAATTAATTTAATGTTGTTTTTTGTTATTTTAAATGCAACATAAGTCGCCCTATTTTCTTTGTTTATAGGAGAATCGCTTAGTTGCAAAATTTCTACAACACACTCATTTGCTTTTAAATTATTTTGAATAGCATCAATAGTAACTTTTTCTTTAGTTAAACTTTGCTTAAACAAATCACTTTTTTGCGATAATTCTTTTTCATAAAGTCCTACTTTTTCTTTCAAACTATCTACATTAATTTTTTCTTGTTTTATTTCTTCAATACTTAGCTGATAAGTTCTATTAAGCGCTTCATTGGTTTCTTGCCAGTTTTGGTATGTTTTCTTTAAACTTACATCACTACTGTTTGCTATGGCATTTCTAATTTTTGATGAGTTCTCCAATAAAAATCCTTTACTATTAATTAAGGTGTTACATAAATTAATTAATTGGCTGGTATCTTCTTTTGATTGAAATGTGGCATAACTATAATAATTTTGCAATCGCTTGTTAGTTTTTTCCCAGTACAATGTTTTTTCGTTATCGTTAAGCGATTTAAAAAAAGTAGTAATAAAATTTAAGGTGTTATCAATTACTGTTTTAAAATTAGCATTCGCTTCAGTATAACTCTGCCCTTGCCATTGTGCAATTGCCAAATCCTCTAAAGCCTGAATATAATTTGGATGGGTTTCTCCATAAATATCTTTTTTTGAATTACAAACACTTTTTAAAATTTCTATAGCTGTTGATGCGCTATTGTTTAATCGGTAGCAATTTCCAAGCTCTTGTTTTGAAGCCAAGGTTGCAGGATTTAATTCCCCCAATTTTTTGCTATTAATATCGCTAGCACTTTTAAGTAATTCTAAGGCCTCCCCTACTCTATTCATCTCAATATAAACTTGGGCTAAGCCTTTCTTTAAAGTTGCCAAATCAGGATGTGTTCCTAACTTTTTCTTTTTTACTTCAATTGCATTTAAGTAAACTCTTTCCGCATCTTCATAACGTTTTTGTAGCCTGTAAACATTAGCTAAATTAATTCTCAGTTTAATAAAATTACCCGAATTTTCTTTTAACTCCTTAAAACAATATTCCAACGACTTGTTCATGTATGCCTCAGCGTCTTTTAGTTTATTCATATCTAAATACACCATAGCTAAATTATTATTTACTAAACCTATGGCTAAGGCATTACTATCGGCAAGTGTAGTTGCTAAAATTTGTTTTAAATCCTTTTCAGCCTCCAATAAGTTGCCTGTTTCTTTTTTGTAAACAGCCATGTTGTTTTGCGAAACCAAAATCAACGATTTTTTTCCGGTAAGCGAACGAAACCTAAGCGCTCTTTCGTTGTAAGGGAATGCCTTTGAGTACATACCACGCGATTGATACATAAGCCCCAAATTGCTGAGTGTTTGTTCGTAATTAACATTACTTTTAGTAGTATCAATATTTATTTCGTAGGTTTTTTTCGCAAGTAAAAAACTTTGTTCTGCTAAATAATATTTGTTTGAAGCCAATAGCATTTCCCCGTTTTTAAGCGCCCTGTAAGCTGGTTCGGATGTAATATCACCGTCGTTACTTCCACCAGTTACTGCACCAAGAAACATTGAGCTAAGTCCATTTCCTTTCTCATCAGCCTCAAATAAACCACTATTATCTAAAAAGCAAATTGCATAATTAAAATTACTCTCATCATACTCCTGCCGCCTCTTCTCCCATTTATCGGTAGTTTTTTCTTTTATTTTCCTATTAATTTTTTCTTGCTTCTTATCAAAAAATTCTTCCAGCTTAGTTTGAGATTTCAAGTTGAAACCAACTTTAACAATAAGAAAAATGAGTAGAACTAATTTAAATTTTGGCATAGTAATTTATTTAGGTAATCAAAATTAAACATACTTTAAGAGTTTTGTTAATTAAGTAAATTTTAATAGTTCAAAATTATTTTTATATTTATTCCTTACCAAACTATAGCAATGAAGAATAAATTACTTTTATTAGCTCTTATATGTTGTGCGTATTTGAATGCACAAGATACTGTTAAGGTTGCCACTAACCTTAGCCCCGACCAACAAGCAGAACTGGACTACAACAACGGACTTGCGGCCTTAACAAAAAAGGAATTTTTGCCCGCCGTAGATTTGTTTACAAAATGCCTTGCCGTGAAACCAACATTTGACAAAGCTTTGAGCAATAGGGCAATAGCCTATGTACAATTAAAGAATACAGATGCTGCCATTGCAGACATTAATGCGGCTTTAAAAATCAATGCAAGCGCCGACACTTACTTTAACAAAGCCCTAATCTTTATGAATCTTAATAAAAAAGATAGTCAAAATGTAGCGTTAGATAATTGCTTAAAGCAAAACCCAAATCATGCTGAGGCTAATTATTATAAAGGTTTAAGTAATTACGAAGTTGGAGATTATGACAAGGCTATTGATTGTTATAGTAAATCAATTAGCACCAATCCAAATTACGTTTATGCCTACAACGATAGAGCCAGCGCAAAACGTGCTAAAAAGGATTATCCTGGTGCTATTACTGATTATGAAAAAGCCATTATTATTGATTCTAAACTTACATTTGTACATAACAACTTGGGCAGCTGCTACCGATTAAATAAAAATTATGATAAAGCCGTAGCAGCCTACACAAAAGCTTTAGAAACCGATCAAAATTATTTAACAGCATTAATTAACAGAGGCGCTGCCAATTTTGACAATGGTAAATTACCAGCAGCCCAAAACGATTTTGAAGCCGTATTAAAAAAAGATCCTCAAAATTCGTTTGCTTATAATAACCTTGCCTCAATTGCCATAAAAAGCAAAGATTATAAAAAAGCAAAAGATTTGGCAGGAAAAGCAATTGACTTGGATGCGAAAAATGGTCCGGCTTACTATAACCGTGGTATTGCCCGCCAAATGTTGCGCGAAGAAGAAGCCTCGTGCGCTGATTGGAAAAAAGCTGTTGAACTTGGTTTGGAAAATGCAAAATTATTTGTGAGTACTAATTGCGATTAATCATTAAAATTTATTGAAATGAAAAAGAATTACATTACACTTTTTATAACTCTTGTTTGTTTTTATTCAAAGGCTCAAAGCATTGAATTTGAAAAAGATAATTTTCCAGGAAAGAAGGAAGAAATGAAAGCTGCACGAAAACAACTGGATGTTGGGATAGAATTTTATATGCAAGGTAGGCGTGAATTCGATGACTTTCAAAAACAATTTCTATCAACCAATAAACACTACCCAATAAGTAATCACGATTATAGACTCTCAGGAATTGCCAACTTTAATGATGCCATTGCTCCTCTGAACACAGCTCAAGCATTTAACCCAAAAAATGCGCGAGTAAATTACATATTGGGTTTTATTGGTTTTGTTAAAGATCCAAATAATCCACAAACACTTACCTACATGGAAACTTCGTACCAACTCAATGCAAAAGTTGAAGAAGACATTACATACTGGTTAGCTTGGCTTTATCAATTAAATAGTAAATGGGACCAAGCTATTGCAAAATACAATGAGTTTTTAACGGTTAAAAAATGCAACGCCAAAGAACAAGAAGATATCACTAAAAAAATTGCAGAGTGTACTAATGGAAAAAACTTTTCTGCAAACCCAGTACGCGTATTTGTAGATAATTTAGGCCCTAATATTAATTCCTATTTTCCTGAATATGGTCCTGCAATTACCGCCGATGAAGAAACCATTACCTACACAGCCCGCCGTGATAATACTACAGGAGGAAAAAAGGATGACGGCGACAATAAATTTTTTGAAGATGTTTACGTTTCTAATAAACAAGGTGGCAAATGGCAACCTGCTAAATTGTTAAGTAAAAACGTAAATACAGAGTCGCACGATGCCGTTGCTGGTATAAGCTCAGATGGAAGTAAACTGTTTATTTACCGTGATATGGCAAAGGATGGTGGCGATGTTTATGAAACAACTTTGTTTGGGAATGATTGGGAAGTACCAGTAAAATTGAATAAAAACATCAACACAAAATATCATGAAAACACCGTGAGTTTAAGTTTTGATGGCAGACAACTTTATTTTATTTCTAACAAAGAAAATGGTAGCCTAGGCGGTTCAGATATTTATGTGTGTGAATTGGATGTGAAAGGCGAATGGGGTCCCGCAAAAAATTTAGGTCCAGAAATAAATACCAAATACTCTGAAGAAGGCGTGTTTATGCACCCCGATGGCAAAACCATGTATTTTAGTAGTAAAGGGCACAATAGCATGGGTGGCTACGATGTTTACAAATCAACCTTCGAAAATGGAAAATGGAGTAAGCCAGAAAATTTAGGTTACCCGATTAATGGACCAGATGACGATGTGTTTTTTGTAATTGCTGGTAGTGGTTATCGTGGGTACTTCGCATCTGCTAAACAAGGAGGCTATGGCGACCAAGACATATATAAAATTACATTCTTAGGTCCAGAAAAACAACCCATGCTTAATGGTCAAGATCAGTTAATAGCAGCTATTGCTAGCCCTGTATCAAATTTAAAAACCGAAACTGCTCTAGAAATAAAAACGGCTAAGCTTACAATTTTAAAAGGGGTTATAACAGATGCTAAAAACAATCAACCATTAGAAGCTTCCATCGACTTGGTTGACAACGATAGAAATCAGGTAATCGCAACATTTAAATCAAATAGCAATTCGGGTAAATATTTAGTTACCTTACCTAGTGGTAAAAACTATGGCATTGCTGTTAAACGCGATGGTTATTTATTTCACTCAGAAAATTTTAATTTACCAGATAATGCCGACTACCAAGAGTTTAATAAAGATGTTGCCTTGAAGAAGATAGAAGTTGGAAGTGTAATTGTATTAAAAAATATTTTCTTTGATTTTGACAAAGCTACCATTCGCCCAGAATCTGCAAATGAGTTAGAACGTTTAATTAAATTACTGAATGATAATCCAACAATAAAAATCGAGTTAGGTTCGCATACTGATAGCAAAGGATCGGATGAGTACAATTTAAAATTAAGTGATAACCGCTCAAAATCAGTAGTGGATTATTTGATTGGTAAAGGCATTTCGGCGGCGCGATTAGTTGCGAAAGGTTATGGCGAAACAAAACCAATAGATACCAACGAAACCGATTCAGGAAGACAAAACAACAGAAGAACAGAATTTAAGATTACCGAAAAATAAACAAAAATAATTGCTTATATTTAATTAAAATTAACCACATGAAAAAACTAATTCTGTACGTTGTAATAGTATCAGTGCTTAAAGTAAGTGCGCAAGAATCAAAAACTTGGCGATTAGGTATTCAATGGGGCTTTCATGGCAACCAAGCACAATTTGTTGGTGGTTCAGTAAATGCAGATGGCAGATTTACCCAAAAAGAGTTTGATGGTGCAGCGCTTTCTATTATTGGCCGTTACGATTACAACAAGCATTGGATGGCAGAAACTGGATTTGGATTTAATACCTTTGGTTTCAATTATTCTATCTCTCAAAATTATTCGTTATTAAATCCTGAAAGCAGATTTCAAGGAGTTAACACCAAATTTGCTGGCTTAGATATTCCCTTCTTGATTTTTTATAAATTTAATCCTAATTGTAAAAATAGCAGGTGGCTTATTGGTGCTGGCTTTGCGACAAATTTTATTAAAGATAAAACCATTGACAAAAATTTTGTTGAAACTAATGAAGCAAATTTTAATTCGAATATTTTATCAAGTTCATCTTTTATAAATAACAACGCAACTGGGATGCTACGTTTGGCTGTGGGCAGAGAAAAAATATTTAAAAACGGAAGTTTTTTAAACGCAACTTTAGTTGCTAATTTAGGTCTAAATGCCTTTGCAACTTCTACTGTAAACTACACTATTGACGGTGTAAATTACGAACATCAATTCACCAACCAAGGTAATTTTATTGGATTAAGAGTTGCTTATTTTTTTGGTTATTGGGGTAAGAAAGTGAATTAGCTCTTACAAAATAAAAAAAGTTTTAGTATCATAAATCGATTAAGTAAATTTATTGCTGCTTAGAATACGTTTCCATCAAAAACGCTTTTGCTTTCTCATAATCGTTTTCAATAATACCATCCAAAATAGCATCTTTTAAAGCATTTTTTAAATCACCAACTTTTTTACAAGGTGGTAAATTAAATAGCTGCATTATTTCTTCACCAGTTATTGGCGGTTGCCAATTCCTCAATTTATCTTTCTCCTCAAGCTCTACTAATTTGCTTCTTACAATTTCAAAATTGTGCATATAACGTTTTACCTTGTTTGGGTTTTTGGTTGTTATATCACTTTCACATAAAATCATTAAATCATCAATGTCTTCTCCAGCCTCAAATAACAAACGTCTCACGGCACTATCCGTAACTTCTGTTTTTGCCAAAACAATAGGGCGTAAATGCAACAATACTAATTTTTGCACGTACTTCATTTTCTCGTTCAATGGTAATCGCAAATCTGTAAATATTTTTGGTACCATACGTGCGCCTTTATCCTCGTGGCCATGGAAGGTAAATCCTTTTCCTTCTTCAAAACGTTTGGTAGCAGGCTTTGCAATATCATGTAAAATTGCTGCCCAGCGTAACCATAAATTGCTACTTTTAGTGGCAGTATTATCAAGCACTTCCAAGGTATGATAAAAATTATCTTTGTGCGATAAGCCCTTTACAGTATCAACACCATGCAACTTTTGCATTGCAGGAAAAATTAATTCTAAAAGACCCGTATCAAAAAGAAGTTTAAACCCTATACTTGGTTTGGGTGCTAAAATAATTTTATTCAATTCATCAGCAATGCGTTCTTTCGATACAATTTCTATACGTTCTTTATTTTTTGAAATTGCAGCCAATGATGCTGCCTCAATTTCAAAATTAAGCTGCGTTGCAAAACGTATGGCGCGCATCATACGTAAAGGGTCATCGCTGTATGTAATATCCGGACTTAAAGGTGTTCGTAAAATTTTATTTTCTAAATCTAAGAGTCCGTTAAATGGGTCTAATAATTTGCCGTAATTGTTTTTAGATAACCCAACCGCAAGCGCATTGATAGTAAAATCGCGTCTGTTTTGATCATCTTGCAAACTACCATCCTCTACAATTGGTTTGCGCGAACCGCGATTATAACTCTCTTTTCTTGCACCTACAAATTCAATTTCAATATCGTTAAATTTAACTTGTGCGGTTCCAAAATTTTTAAAGGTGGCAATGTGTGCCTCTTCACCTAACTTTTTATTTAACAATTCTGCAAGGAGAATACCTTGGCCAATGCATACCACATCAATATCTTTGCTCGTGCGTTTTAAAAAAATATCGCGCACAAAACCGCCAATAGCATAAGCATCCATGTTTAATTCATCAGCGCACTCGCTAATCAATTTAAAAATAAAATCATCTAAAAAATCGAATTTCACTCTACAGAATTATTTTGGCTAAGGTATTAATTTTTTGTTTTTTGAGTTTAGATTAGTACTAATCCAACTTAGTTTTTTATTTCAATCAATAACTCGCTCCATCATACACATATAAAACCCATCGTATCCGGCGCTTGGCAATAAACTATAGTCTTTAATAAATTTAAACTCCTTATTCTCTAATAAAAATTTATCAACTTGGTTTTTATTTTCGCTTGGTAAAATGCTACAGGTGCTGTAAATTAACTTTCCACTAGCTTTCACCATTTCAGAATAACCATTTAAAATTTGAGTCTGTAGTTTTTTTGTTTTTTCAATCGTTTCTAAACTCAATTTCCATTTCGCATCTGGATTACGCTTTATTACGCCCAAGCCACTACAAGGCACATCAAGCAACACAACATCTGCTGTTTTGTGTAAGCGTTTAATAATTTTGGCATCTGATATCAATCGAGTTTCAATATTAAAGGCACCAGCACGTTTAGCACGTTTTTTTAACTCTTCTAATTTCCAAGCTTCCACATCCATACTCACGACTCTGCCTTTGTTTTGCATTATGGCTGCTAAATGTAAACTTTTCCCTCCCCCACCAGCACATGCATCAATTACATAATCTGTGGGTTTAACTTCTGCAAACTCGCTTATCATTTGCGATCCTGTATCTTGCACTTCAAAGTTTCCTTTTAAAAACAACTCGTTTCTAAAAATATTTTCGCGTTTTACAAGTTGTAAAGCATTTGCAACACCTTCAACAGCTTCAGTTTCTATGCCACTTTCGTGCAATTTAGTTTTTAAATCCTTACAAGCAATTTTCAACGTATTAGCTCTAATTACAACATGCGCCTGTTTGTTCATGGCAATTGCTTCGGTTTGCCAATTTGTTTCTCCTATCTCTTTACTAGCCAAATCCCACAACCAATCTGGGTAAGATTGTGCAATAGGTAAATTTGTTTGCAGGAGCTCAAAATGTTGCTTTATAGCTTGAGGATTTACGTGTTTAAATTCATTCCAAGTTGGTAATTCGTACTCCTTTAAAACCAGCCAAACTGCAGTAATAAACCAATAATTTTTTGGCGATTGCGCTAGCTCTGCATACAACCTATAATATCGCACACAATCGTAAACGCCTTCTGCTACAAACCTTCTGTCTCTACTTCCCCATTTAGGATGTTGTTTAAATAATTTTTCTAATGCTTTATCGGCATAGCGGTTATTATTATACACATCGGTTAATGTTAGTGCAATAGCATCAACCAAATTTTTAAAAATTTTCATCAACTAAAATAGCTCTAAAGGTATTAACAAATTTTAATTTCCTTTTAAATTAAGATGCCTAATTAATTAGAGAGTAGGTAAGTTAGACTTTTTATGATTGATAGTTAGCTCCTATAGAGCCTTATAAATTAATTTCGTTTATTTAATACAAACATAACCCTACTAGGAGCTATTCTATACCCATGCATTTGTTCTAAAGCAATTGCATCACTAAAAAAAATTATTGTAAGAAGCCTCGTCGAGGCTAACTTTTTATAAAAATATGAATGCTATCTCTAACATTAGCTCCAGAGGAGCGACCTGTTTTTATAGTCTCAATCAAATAGTAGGAGTCGATTCTACGGACGAACTAATTTAAGTTTATTATATACATTTTTTTTAAAATTCAAAACATAAAAACTAAAAAAAACAAGCTAAATTTATACTTTATTATTTAGTAAGAATTAGGTATGAGCCAATTTGATGACGATGCAGAAGGGCAAGATGGTAAAGAGTTTGAAAAGAATTTAAAACGATTTGAAGATATGCTTGCCACTGGCGAGCACCATTTTTTTGACGCCGACGAAATTGAAGAAATAATTGATTATTATCTTCAGTGGTACAACTATGATTTAGCAAAAAAAGCAATTGATTTTGGTATGGAACGCTTTCCATTTTCAACCATCATAAAAATTCGATATGCACAGTATTTATCGAGTCAGCATTACACACACGAAGCCTTAACTATTTTAAATGAAGTTGAGCAAATAGAACAAAGTAATTTTGAACTTTATATGGCACGTGGTTATATCTACAGCCAAATGGGACTAGGAGAGCAAGCTATAGAAAATTTTAAAAATGCTTTGCCTTTAGCTGAGTATAAAGATGAAGTGTATGTGGCCTTAGGAATTGAATTTTTAAACGAAGATAAACCCGAAGACGCCTTGTACTATTTAAAAAAGGCAATTGCAGCAAATCCTAAAAACGAAGTGGCGTTAAACGAAATATCGTTGTGCTTTGATTTAACTGGAAAAAGCAACGAAGCTGTTGGTTTTTTTGAAAAATATATAGATAATTATCCATACAGCTATTACGCTTGGTTTAATTTAGGTTTGGCTTACAACAGGTTGAGCATGTTTGAAAAAGGCATTGAAGCGTATGATTTTGCAATAGCCATTAACGAACAATTTAGCTCTGCCTACTTCAACAAAGCCAATTCTTTAGCCCAACTTAATAGATTTGAAGAAGCAATTACGGTTTATAAAGAAACCTTTAAGTACGAAGATAATGAGCCAACCACCTATTACTACATTGGCGAATGCTACGAAAATTTAGATAGATTTGAGGATGCCTTAATTAACTATAATAAGTGTGTGAAGTTAGACCCTGCTAATGCGGATGCATGGTTAGGAATAGGGGTTGTTTTAGATGGATTAAACCGTTTAACAGAAGGAGTACACTATGTTAAAAAAGCAATAGAAATAAACCCTAATGAGCCTGAGTATTGGTTTGTATTTGCCGAAGTGCAAGAAAAATTAGGCTTTACAGAAGAGGCAATAATGGCTTACCAACGTGTACTGGAGTTAGAGTACAACGAGGTAGATATTTGGTTAGCCTATAGCGGAATACTGCACAAAGAAGGTTATTTTAAAGATGCCGTTGAAAATATTTTGCAAGGAATAAAAAGTTTTCCTGATGTAGCAGAATTATATTACAGATTAAGTGTATTTTTACTCGAGCGCGATAGTAGAAAAGAAGGTTTAGGATATTTAGAACAAGCATTGAATCTAGATTATCAAAAACACGCCGATTTGTTTTTATATTGCCCATTATTACAAAACGATACCGATGTTGTTAATTTAATAAGTTTATACAGTAAAAAATAATTATGCCATTACACTATAATAATAAATTATCCTTTTTACCCGAAAGAACCGAAAAACCCCGCAGAAACGGAGTTACTATGGTAATGGATAAAGGTATAAGTTTGCGCCAAGCCGAAGATATGATTGCAAGCAGCAGTGATTATATTGATTTTGTGAAGTTAGGATTTGGTACGTCTATCATTTCTAAAAACGTAAAAGAAAAAGTTAAACTCTACCAACACGCAGGTATAAAAGTTTATGTTGGCGGCACCTTGTTTGAAGCCTTTGTGGTTAGAAATAAATTTGACGACTATGTAAAATACATTAGCGATTTTGGATTAGATTCGGCAGAAGTAAGTGATGGAAGCATAACAATTGACCATGACAAAAAATGCGAATACATTGCAACCTTGGCAAAAAATTTTACGGTACTAAGCGAAGTTGGTAGTAAAGAAGAAGGTGTAATTATTCATCCGCAACGTTGGATAAAAATGATGGAAAGTGAGCTACAAGCTGGTTCATTTAAAGTAATTGCCGAGGCGCGTGAAAGTGGTACTGTAGGTATTTTTCATAAAAACGGAAGTGCGCATACCATGCTCATTAACCGCATTGTAAATAAAGTAAAACTTGAAAACATTATTTGGGAAACCCCACAAAAAAGCCAACAAGTTTATTTTTTAAAATTATTTGGTGCCAATGTAAACGTTGGTAATATTGGTGTGGATGATGTTATACCTTTAGAAACCTTGCGTATAGGGCTACGTGGCGATACATTTTTTACATTTTTACCCGAAGAATTAAAACAACCACTATAAAAAATTAAGAATAAAATGAAAGAGATTACAGCTAGCGAGTTAAAAAAACTGAAAGATGAAAACGCAGATTTTCAGTTGATAGATGTACGCGAAGAATACGAATACGATGAAGCAAACATTAACGGCTTACTAATTCCGATGGGAGAAGTAATGGACAACGTTGAAAAAATTGATAAAACAAAACAAGTAGTAGTGCATTGCCGCAGCGGAAAACGCAGTGCTACTGTTATTGGCGCTTTAGAAAGTAATTTTGGCTATACTAATTTATATAATTTAAAAGGTGGCATTTTAGCTTACCTCGAAGAGTTTGGAGGATAATATGATTGAAATTTTTAAACACTTATGGCCTTTAAACATTGAAAATTTTCAATGGATTTTTGATCATTACGGCACAGCAATTTATGTTATTTTGTTTTTAATAATTTTTATTGAAACGGGTTTAGTAGCAATGCCCTTTTTGCCTGGCGACTCCTTATTATTCGTTGCAGGAATATTTGCGCGTAACGGCTTATTAGATTTTGCTGCTTTATTTTTTCTGCTCTTTTTAGCGGCTGTGCTTGGCGACAATTGTAATTACTGGATTGGGCGCAAACTGGGCCTAAAAGTATTTAATATAAAGTTTAAAGGAAAACCAATTGTAAAACAAGAGTACCTAACCAAAACCGAAGAATTTTTTGGAAAGTACGGAACCAAGGCAATTATTATGGCGCGATTTGTACCCTTTGTTAGAACCTTTGCACCCTTTGCCGCAGGCGTTGGCAAAATGGATTACAAAAAATACTTTCTGTTTGATGTGTTAGGCGGCGCATTATGGATAGGAAGCTTAACAACAGCAGGTTACTTTTTAGGTGGCTTTGAAATTATCCGCAAAAAAATTGATTTAATTTGCATAGGAATTATTTTAATATCTGTATTACCTATTATTATTGGGTATTTTAAAGGGAAGAGGAAGTAGAGAAATGTGATTAGACTTATTGTTTTCAGTACTCACGCGCAAAATGATAATAATATTCAATAAAAAAATAAATAAGTCTATCTATATAGATGAATCTTTGCCGCAAGTAGATTTTGCGGTAAATGACTGGCAGGAAGACAATCCTCATCTTATAATAAAACTACAAGACATTAATTTTTCACATCATGCATTGACTTGTGAAGATTGTTCTGCTTTTCAACAATCCTTCGGGACTGAAACTGCAGACTGGTATGTGCAATACTTAGGAAAAATTCAGAGATTAGATTTATCGACTTTAGGCAAAAATCATTCGGAGAATCAGTTAAACTGGACAATGTCATATTTTTTTTCTGGCTCTACAATTAAATTAAATTTGGACACTGACACGATAGACTCTCTTCGAGAAAAATTAAAAATCAAAGAGGAGCTTGAAGATTATATCGGTTGTCAAAAAATTTTCGATAAAATAAAAGCAATTGAAAGTCAATAAAATTTAACCTGTCCTATAAAGGCTAACTTCTCGCCACCTTCCTCTATTAATAATTGAAATATAATTATTTGCAGTAAACAAAAAAGAAAAAAATTAACAGCGTAATAAAATCTGATACTTTTAAAGATTCTCCTTTTGTTTCACTTAAAAAGTTTTTGTACAAAAACTCATTTATTTCTAATATTAAACAATTTAACTTTTGAATTTCCCACTCTCAAATTCAAGCAATACTAAAAGCCTCTATTTTATTAATATTTTTTTATTTTCAAAATAATCTTTATACTTTTCAACACACCACAAAACCTATCAACACCTAGCCCTAAAAACTGCTTAAAATAGTATATTTAGCTTCGGATTTTAAATGCCCTTATGACTAAAGACCAAACTAAAGTTATTATCGAAAAATTAGTAAATCGTTATGCCGAGCAGCAAAAATCATATCACGCTGCAGATTATAACGAAACTAAAACACGCCGCGACTTCATTGACCCATTCTTTAAAGCGCTTGGTTGGGATATGGATAACGAGCAAGATGTTGCCGAACCTTACAGAGAGGTTGTGCATGAAGATAAAGTAAGGGTACAAGGAAAATTAAAATCACCTGACTATGGTTTTCGTTTGCAAGGTGCTAAAGACCGATTGTTTTTTGTTGAAGCTAAAAAACCATCGGTTGCTTTAAAGGCTAATAAAGAAGCTTCTTTTCAAGTTCGTCGCTATGGTTGGAATTCGCGAGTACCCATTTCCATTTTAACTAATTTTGAAGAGTTTATCGTTTACGATTGCTCTAAAAAACCAAGCATTACAGATAGTGCCGTTTACTCACGCCTAAAAATAATTACTTACGACCAATTTTTACAAGAGTTCGATTTTATTTACGATACTTTTAGCCGCGAAGCTGTTGTTAAAGGTCGTTTTGATAACTATGTAAAAAGCGACACCGCTAAAAAAGGCACGGTTACACCTGACAAAGATTTCGTAAACAGCCTCGAAGAATGGCGCCGTTTTATAGCTATTGACATTGCACGTAACAATTTAAAGTTAAACGAAGACGAACTCAACTTTGCTGTTCAATTAATCATCGACCGTTTAATTTTCCTTCGCTTTTGCGAAGACCGCGGTGTTGAACCCTACGGACAATTAAAAAGCGCCGTTGCCAAAGGCAGTGCTTACGAGCAATTACACGACATATTTTTAACGGCCGACAATAAATACAACTCAGGCTTATTTGATTTTGATAAAGATAAAATTACTCAGGGCTTAAAGGTTACCAATAAAGTCATTAAAGGCATTATTGACGATATGTACTACCCATTAAGCCAGTACGACTTTAAAGCCTTGCCGGTAGAAGTATTAGGTAACGCTTACGAACAATTCCTTGGTAAAGTAATTCGTATCAATAAAGCGCACCATGCCGTTATTGAAGAAAAACCCGAAGTACGCAAAGCAGGTGGCGTGTTTTATACCCCGCAGTATATTGTAGATTATATTGTTGAAAATACAGTAGGTAAATTAATTGCAGGTAAAACACCAAAAGAAATTGAAAAAATTAAAATTGTTGACCCTGCCTGTGGCTCCGGTTCATTCTTATTAGGCGCTTTCGATTACTTATTGAAATTCCACCAAAACTATTATCATCAAAACCCGCCATCAGCAAAAAGTGGCATTATTACACCTAGTGGCACATTAAGCACTGCCGAAAAAAAGAAAATATTACTCAACAATATTTACGGGGTTGATTTAGATGCCAATGCTGTAGAGGTAAGTAAATTGAGTTTGTTGTTAAAATGCATGGAAGGCGAAACCGAAGCCAGCATTAAGCAACAAATAACCATGTTTAATGAGCGTGTGTTGCCAGATTTAGATAATAACATTAAAGATGGAAACAGTTTAATAGATACAGATATTTACGATAGTGAATTAGATTTTGGCGAAGAGAAAAAAATAAAACCTTTCTCATGGGAAAAGGCTTTTCCAGAAGTTTTTAATCGTAATGTTAAAGAAGATAAAAGTTTATTATATAAAGCTCAGTATAACAAAGTAAAAAAACTAGATGATGATACAAATGATTTAATTAATATGTTATCTGTTTCTGAACCAAAATCTTTTTATGGCAAAAATAACGGAGGTTTTGATATTGTAATTGGAAATCCGCCTTATGTAAAAGTTACAGATACTGAGATATTTAATTATTTTCAAAATAAATATTTGTATCAAGATTATCAACAAGATTTATATTTATTATTTTTAGAACGATACAGCCATTTGCTAGTAAAAGGTGGCTTACTTGGAATTATTATCCCAAATACATGGTTGCAATCTATTAAATTTAGAAATATTAGAAAATATTTAATTGCTAATTATTTTTGGGATAAAATATTGCATAATAAAGACCATGTATTTGAAGCCATTGTGGATACTCATGTTTTAATATTTCAAAAAAACAAAATACTCAAAAACAAAGAAATCATAATTGATGTTTCTTTAAAAAAAGACATTAGTAACTACCAAACAATTAATCAATACGAACTTCCTGATGACGGAGAAGTTATAAATATTATTTCAAAAGACACAGATAAAAAAACATTCGATAAAATAAAAAGTAAATCAACTTTTATAAAAGATATTTCTAAAGTATATAATGGAGTGAAGCCATTTGAGAAAGGAAAAGGGTTTCCTGCTCAAACAGAAAAAATTTTAGAAGAAAAACCTTATGTAATTGAAAATAATGATAAACCAAAAGGAAAAAACTGGCTTCCATTATTAAGAGGTAGTTTAATAAATCGTTATCTTAATCTATGGGAAAACAATAGTTGGATACAATATGGAGAATGGTTAGCGGCACCAAGAAATCCAGAGATATTTAAAGCAACTGAAAAAATAGTTATTCGTCAAACTGGAGATAGTATTATTGCTACAGTAATAAGTAAGGATATTATTTGTAGAAATAATTTACACATTGTTATCTCTGAAAAATTAAATCATAAATTATTATTGGGCATTATAAATTCTAAGCTAACTAATTTTTATTATTATCAAATAAACCCAGAAAAAGGTGAGGCTCTTGCTGAAGTTAAGAAAACACACGTAGAACAATTACCAATCCCATTATTTAAGAGAGACGACATAAAATCTCATGATGAAATAATTAAACATGTAGATTTGCTGTTACAACTCAACGAAGAATTAAAAGAGGTAAAACTTCAAACAAAAATTGATCAGATAAAACAACGCATTGAACACGCTGAAGATAAAATAAATAAATTAGTTTATGAGTTGTATGATTTAACTCCTGAAGAAATTGCAATAATTGAACACACAGTATCCCCCTCTTAGAGGGGGTGTCCGTAGGACGGGGGAGGAAATAAGCAACAAGTAAATTTCCTCCCCCTGCCCCCTCTAGGAGGGGGATAAGCTGTGTGCCAAAAGAAAACAGAAAAGACGGAAGAAAAAATTGAATGAATAAAAACGAAACATATAATCACTATAACAAAAACCTTCAACCTTTTGCCAGCGAAAACCGCAAACAAATGACCAAGGCCGAAGCATGTTTGTGGAAATATGTTTTAAAAGCAAAAATGAAAGGTTATACATTTAACCGTCAACGCCCTGTTTTAAACTACATAGCGGATTTTATGTGTAAAGAATTAAAATTAATTATAGAAGTAGATGGTATAACACACACATTTGAAAAAGTAATTGAAAATGATAAAATAAGGCAAACTAAACTTGAAGAGTATGGATTTACTGTCATTCGTTTTACAGATAACGACGTGTTAAGTAATATTGAAAGTGTAAGAAGAAGTATTTTGGTTACTCTTGAAAACTTAAAAGCAACTAATGGAGCCAACAGAAATTAAAATACAAGAAGCTTTACAAAATGCTAATGAGTGGATAGCTTTTTTAGCTACTCGCCCCGATGCGGAGTTGGCTCGCCGTTTAGATACCAATGGATGGCAGTACCAAATTGCCTATAAAAATAAGGATGAGAAGCTGTGTGAGTTTATGAATATTATGCGCCGTATATTAGTAGAAGCCCGCATTTATAAAGATGAACATCAAATTCCTGACGAAATTTCTGAAATAAGCTTAGAAGTTTCGCAAATGGAACACGTCCTTGCCCAAGAAGAAGTTCGTCACGAAGTGATTGAATCTTTCCAACCTCAAAGAATTTCTAAACCAAAAATTCAGGAAGATAACAGCAGTCAAATGAGTTTGTTTTAAAACCAAATTGGTTTTGTAATCTTTATAGGTTTACTCTGCATAATAAAAATACTTCTCATCTAACTGTATTGAGTTAACCTAAAAATCCAAAATATAATCAAATATTTTTCGTATCTTTAAATTGTGGCAAAACAATCAACAAAATATCATTTAGGAGTTGAGATTGATAAGTTGACAAATAGTATTGTTAATAAAATTTCAGGTGATAGTTTTCCAACGGATGTTCATCCAATTTCAAAAGCGGATTTAAAAATTGTCTCGAAAAAAAATGGTTGGCTTTTTAATTGGGCAAGCGAATATAAACTTAAAGATAGACAAGTTTTTAAGTTAACAATTCGTAACAACCCTGAAATTATACAAGGACTTTTGAGCATAAGCGACTATGGCGACCACTTTTATTTACACCTCATAGAAAGTTCTCCTTTCAATATTGGAAAGAATAAGATTTATGAAGGGGTGCCTGGTAATTTATTTGCATTCACTTGTAAGACCTCTTGGGATAAAGGTTATCAAGGCTTTGTATCATTCACAACTAAAACAAAATTAGTTGAACATTATCAAAAAACTTTAGGAGCTACTCATATTGGCGGGCATAAAATGGTGATATTCCCTCAAGAAGGTTTGAAACTAATAAAAAAATATTTTCCAATTTAAAATAAAAACAATGGGATACATTAAAGAACCAGAAGGTATTGATTTCGTAGTTGATTCAACCCCTTTAACCAAAGAAGATAGAAAAAAAATAAGCGAAGTTATCGCATTTTATAAAGCAACTGGAAGAAAAATTCTTTTAGCAAAGCCAGTTAAAAGACATACTAAAACAACTAAAAGTAAGAAAGTAATTGCCTAAGTAAATCAACTTTATAATTTCTCAAAATTTTCCTTCTTGCGAAATATCAAAAAAATTCTTTATATAAAATCATTCACTTACATATATTAAACCATTTTATTTTTTCACTCCTCCAATCCAAAAAAATCTCAATTATTTTTTAAAAAATTCAACAACCGCTACAAGCATTGATTTTATTGATATTTCCCGCATTTCAAAATTCGATTTTTTATATTTCACTTCCCAAAAAAATATTTTTTCTCAAAAAATATTTGGAAATGTAATTTTTATTGCATTATCTTTGTACCAGAATTAATTACAAAGTGTAGTTAATTTATTAAGATGCGACGAGAGAATAGGCTCTATAACTCGCAAGCAACCAACTAAAAGCCCGATAAAAAGGGTTGGAAAACAGGTGCTAAATCCTACCTCTGATGAGAGTAAGAGGAAAAATAAATTAGAAAAATGAAAACTACAACAAATCAAAAATCAAATCAAAGAAAAGCTCACCAGGCTTCTTTATTTCTAATCCAAGCACTTGGCTACAACTGTATGTGTTGTTGCTGTAGTATGTGCTAGGGTTTCTTCCATTTTTTTGGCTTTTATAATCTTAGCACGTTAATGCGCGTAATTTCTTATGCCCTTAAAAGCCCTATTCCATTTTTCATTAATCAAAAAAAATTAATTTATGCAATCAAAAATTAAAACATATAACACCAACCTTCTACAAAACAAAGAATTTTCAAATTCATTGCAGTTAGAGGCAACTCTTGTTAATCAAATAAAAGGCGGTCATTCCCCATACTACCTTACAAAAGAAAAAGGCAAACGCTTAGTAGCAACTGTTAATCTACTTACCAAATCAGAATTAAACATTCTTAACACAAGCGGCTTCACAACAAATAACTAAAAAATCAATAAAAAAAATCAATAACAGTTAAAAACAAAAAAATCATGAGCACAACAAATTTAAAATTCGAAACATTGCAATTGCATGCTGGTCAAGAAATCGACCCAACAACAGGTTCACGCGCTGTACCTATTTATCAAACAACATCGTATGCGTTTAAAGACAGTAAACACGCCGCTAATTTATTTGGCTTAAAAGAATTTGGAAATATTTACACCCGCATAATGAATCCAACTACAGATGTGTTTGAAAAACGCATTGCTGCCCTAGAAGGCGGAGTAGCGGCACTGGCAACAGCCAGCGGACAAGCCGCACAATTCATAGCGCTTAATAATATTTTACAAGCGGGCGATAATTTTGTATCCACATCGTTTTTATATGGCGGTACTTATAATCAATTTAAAGTTGCATTTAAACGCCTAGGAATTGAAGCGCGTTTTGCAAAAGGCGACAAAGCCGAAGCGTTTGAAAAATTAATTGACAAAAACACAAAAGCCATTTACCTTGAAACCATTGGTAATCCTGGGTTCAACATTCCTGACTTTGATGCCATTGCTACACTTGCAAAAAAACACGATTTGCCTTTAGTAGTAGATAACACATTTGGTGCAGGCGGTTATTTGTTTAAACCTTTACAACATGGTGTTAGCATTGTTGTAGCTTCTGCAACAAAATGGATTGGCGGTCATGGTACTAGTGTTGGCGGCGTTATTATTGATGGTGGTACCTATAATTTTGGAAACGGCAAGTTCCCACAGTTTACAGAGCCTGCCGAGGGTTATCATGGATTAAAATTTGCAGAAATATTTGGTGTAAATAATCCACTTGGTTTACCAAACATTGCATTCATTATCCGTGCACGTGTTGAAGGCTTGCGTGATTTTGGAGCATCGCTATCTCCATTTAATTCGTTTCAGTTATTGCAAGGAATAGAAACCTTATCATTGCGTGTACAACGTATTGTTGATAATGCACTGGCCTTGGCAACTTGGTTAGAGCAACACCCAGATGTGGAGTACGTAAACTATCCAGGCTTAGCTTCATCAAAATACAACAGCTTAGCAAAAAAATATTTACAAAACGGATTTGGAGGTGTATTATCTTTCAAATTAAAAAAAGGAAAATTTGCCGCAGATTTTGTAGTAAATAATTTAAAATTGGTAAGTCACTTAGCCAACGTGGGCGATGCAAAAACATTAATCATTCAACCATCATCAACCACGCACGAACAATTAACAGCCGAGGAGCAATTGTTGGCAGGTGTTGAACCAGGCTTACTGCGTGTTTCTGCAGGCTATGAACATATTGATGACATTAAAAATGATTTCTCACAAGCCTTTGAAAAATTAAGTAAAATAAATATAGAAGAGCTAGAACTTCAATTAAACTAAAATAAAAATGGAACAATTGCTATTTAAAAGTAATCACGTATTTCAATTAGAGAGTGGGCAAACTTTGCCCGCTCTTCAGTTGGCTTACCATACTTACGGAAAATTAAACAAAGATAAATCGAACGTGGTGTGGGTTTGCCATGCACTAACTGCAAATAGCAATGTGTTTGAGTGGTGGCCTGATTTGTTTGGTGAGAACGATTTATTTAATCCAAATGATCATTTCATTGTTTGTGTAAACAATTTAGGTTCTTGCTACGGCAGTACTGGTGCGCTTTCTATTAATCCATACAACAATCAACCGTGGTATTCTTATTTCCCAAACATTACTATTAAAGATATGGCCAATGCCTTGGATTTGTTACGAATTAAGTTAGGCATAGAAAAAATTCACACCATTATTGGTGGTTCGCAAGGTGCACAAATAGTTTTAGAGTGGAATGTAAAGCAACCTAATTTATTTCAACACACTATAATTACAGCAACCAATGCCGTGCATTCCGCTTGGGGCATAGCATTTAACGAAAGCCAGCGCTTAGCAATAAAAGCAGATAGAACCTATTATGCACACACCCCTGATGGTGGAAAAAAAGGATTAGCTGCTGCAAGAAGTATTGCTTTGCTGAGTTACAGAAATTACAACACTTACAACACTTCTCAAACAGAAACTGCAAGCGATAAAACAGACAATTTTAATGCAGCAAGCTACCAACGCTATCAGGGCGAAAAATTAGTGAATCGCTTTGATGCTTATACGTATGTAGTGCTTGCAAACGCAATGGATTCGCACAACTTAGGCAGAGGAAGTATTTCTATTGAAAATGCCTTGCAGCAAATTACTGCAAATACCTTGGTAATAGGCATTAGTAGCGATTTGTTATTTCCTGTTCACGAACAAAAATTTATTGCACAACATGTTAAAAAAAGCGAGTACCACGAAATTGATTCGCTTTATGGACACGATGGCTTTTTAATAGAAACTAAAAAAATTGCAGAAGTTATAAAACAATTTTATAGCAACGTAAACTTAACTAACAAAACAACTAATAATTTAATTGAAGCATAATATGAGTAAAATTTTAAATATAGGATTGTTTGGCTTTGGCTGCGTAGGGCAAGGTCTTTACCATGTGCTAAATAATAGCACAGGTTTTAAAGCCAACATAACAAAAATTGGTGTAAAAGATAAAAGCAAAAAAAGAAGTGTAAATGCAAACCTAATTACTTTTGATAAATGGGAGATTTTAAACGACCCAACTATTGATGTAATTGTAGAATTAATTGATGATGCTGAAGAAGCATTTAGCATTGTGAGTGAAGCCCTAAAAAGAAAAAAACACGTGGTAACAGCAAATAAAAAAATGTTGGCATACAATTTACAAGCACTCTACAAATTACAACAAGAAAATAACGTTTCTTTACTTTACGAAGCATCGGCCTGTGGCAGTATACCTATTATTAGAAGTTTAGAAGAATATTTTGATAACGAAGAGTTAAAAAAAGTTTCGGGCATTTTTAACGGAACAACAAATTACATACTTACAAAAACAATAAACGAAAAATTATCTTACGTAGATGCTTTAAAACAGGCACAAGATAAGGGGTTTGCAGAATCAGATCCAACAAACGATGTAGAAGGATTTGACCCAAAATTTAAAGCAATTATAATTGCCTTGCATGCATTTGGAATTATTATCAATCAAAAAGATGTATTTAATTTAGGAATTACGGCATTAAGCAATGAGGATATAAACTATGCCGCCGAAAAAAAATTAAAAATAAAATTAACTCCAGTTATTCAACGACTAGCGAACAATAAAGTTACAGCCTTTGTAATTCCACAATTTGTAAAACAAACAAATCAATTATTTAATGTTGAGAATGAGTTTAATGGTATAATTGTAGAAGGAGAATTTTCGGGCGAACAATTTTTACAAGGAAGAGGTGCCGGTAGCTACCCAACTGGAGCGGCTGTGTTATCAGATATTTCAGCACTTTCGCACGGTTACAAGTACGAATTTAAAAAACACTTACAGCAACAGGCAGAAGGATATACAAATGATGTTGTATTTGAAATTTATCTCCGTTACAATTCAACCCAAGAATTAAAACACTTTAATTTTTTAGAAATAAAAGAACATTACAAAGCAAATACGTATAACTTTATAATAGGAAAAATTAATTTACAAAGTTTAATTGAGGCAGAACATTCAATTAAATCAAATAAAATATTTATTGCTTTGGTGAGTGATGAAGTGCGTCTACATAACTCAATAAAAGAATTGGTGATAGAGGAAAGTTTGGAAGAAATAAACTAGAAGCTAGGGTTGTTTTTCTTTACTTTTATACCATATGTTTCTAATTAGGGTTCACTCAAAAACGCAAATATACCAACTGATAAGAGATGTAAGGGTTAAATCCATTTTTATGTGCAAAGTTTTTTGAACTCTTTTGAGAAAATCCATACAGAGAAAAATAGAGTTTTATTTGCGTTTTTGGCTTGATAAAAATTAGCTGACTCGTCGTTAGCTCAGCTCGAAGTATTTCTATACATCTTCACTTCGCTGCCTCGATTCAGTTAATTTTTATACATTTTGAGTGAACCCTAATTATTTGCAACTAATTCCCGACAGACAATAATCTTTGGTGCAGAGTAACTTTCTGAAAAGAATTCATTGAATGGAAACTAATTCAACTAAAAAAATTTGAAATCAATTTTATTTTTTGTAAATTTATACTACTCCCCAAATGAAAAAAGCACAAATAAAAATCATTCAAAAAAATAAAGTATGAAAACACTTTTACTCCAAATCAGTTTAATTATCTTTTCATCAATTACAAATGCACAAAGCTGGTGCCCAGCAGGTGCTGAGTGGCATTACCGACATTCTTCTGCAAACAGTAATGGGTTTGTAAAACTTAAACAAACTAATACAGTTACTTTACAAGGCACATCGTGTCAACAAATTACACAAACATTCAGTGTTTTTAATAGCCTGATAAGTTCCAGCCCAACAACTTATTCAAACGCCATTTTCACAACGTTTAGTAATAATGTGGTTTATTACTATACTGCATAGCCACCTAATTATTTTGATACCCTCTATAATTTTGGAGCTACAATTGGTAACAAATGGAAAATGCCTAATAGCACCTCTACCTTATGCGTTAACCCTATGATTACTGTAGTTGATACAGGGCATAAACTTATACAATCTGTAAATTTAAAATGGCTGAAAATTTCTTTTCCAACAGTAACATCACCAACATCTGCTATTGTTTTTAAAACCGATACAATTTTTGAACGCTTAGGAAGTGTAAATTATTATTTAATTGACGAGAATAGTTATTGCCCAGCTCAAACGTATGATGCTGGTAGAACAGGTTCTTTAAGATGTTACAGCGATAATCAAATCATAAATTATAAAAGAGTAAGCACCACCTGCGATTACATTTTTATTCCAGGCCCTCCAAGTAGTTTAAATTCATACTTAATTAACACACTCGATGTTAAAGTCTTTCCAAATCCAACAGCGGAAAAGCTAATCATGCTCCTCGAAAATAATACTAAACAAAAATATCAAATCAGTTTACAAAACAACCTAGGCCAAATTGTTTCACAAAAACAGTTTGAACCAACTAGTAATGAATTAGAACTTGATGTAAAAGATTTACCAAAAGGCATTTATTTTCTAAAACTTACATCAGCGAATAACCAAAGTTTCACGCAAAAAATTATTAAAGAATAGAGTTTAATTACTTTTTCCCCAGAACCGCCTCCGTGGCTTTACGCACACTGCCGTGTTTTAATAATAATTCTTTTGCCAATTCGTAATTAGTTTCGTTAATATTTCGCATCAGCATTTGTGTGCCTCTATCTACCAATTTATTATTGCTTAATTGCATATCTACCATTTTATTTCCTTTTACTCTCCCAAGTTGTATCATAACAGAGGTAGAAATCATGTTTAATACTAACTTTTGCGCGGTGCCACTTTTCATGCGGGTACTGCCTGTAACAAACTCTGGTCCAACAACTACTTCAACTGGAAATTTTGCGGCTTTTGCAATTGCAGAATCAGCATTGCAAACAATACATCCTGTTGTAATTCCGTTTTGATTACACGTATTTAATCCGCCCAAAACATAAGGCGTGCTGCCCGATGCAGCAATACCAATAACAACATCGCTTGTAGTAATGTTGTGTTGTATTAAATCTTCCCAAGCTTGGTTTAAATCATCTTCGGCAAACTCAACCGATTTTCGTATGGCTTCATCGCCACCAGCAATTAGGCCTACAACTTTGCCATGCTCAATGCCATAAGTTGGCGGGCATTCACTAGCATCTACAATTCCTAATCGTCCGCTGGTGCCTGCTCCTATATAAAATAGTCTGCCACCCTGCTTCATCTTTTCTGAAATAACAGAAATTAAAACCGCAATTTTTGGCAATTCCTTTTCAATGGCATTTGGTACTTTTTTATCTTCGTTATTTATGTTGGTTAATAGCTCTATAACCGACATTTTTTCTAAACTATCGTATAAAGAATCTGCTTCTGTTTGTTTCATTCTAATTCAATTAAGTTAATTGCTCAAAAAATATCTTCTAATAAAAATGCCGATATTTTTTTCAAACATCGGCATTTCTAATTTTATAATAGCATTCGTTTAATTAATTTTTATTAACTCCACTTCAAAAATTAAATCGCTTTTTGGAGGAATAGCCCCTGGGTAACCTTGCTCACCATAAGCTAAATGGTAAGGAATATAAAATTTACTTTTACCGCCTTCTTTCATTAATTGCAAGCCTTCTGTCCAGCCTCTAATTACTTGGTTTAATCCAAAATCAATTGGTTGACCACGTTGCACACTGCTATCAAACACTTTCCCGTCTAAAAACGTACCTGTGTAGTGTACTTTTACATTACTTGTTGCGCTTGGTGTAGCACCAGTTCCTTCTTTAATAACAATATAACGTAAACCACTTGATGTAGTATTAGTAAATGCAGCCATAGCTTTTTCAGCCTCTAAACGCGCTTTAGCTTCTTGCTCTGCTTTCTTTTTCTCAATATTAACTTGCGCTTCGGTAAACATTTTTGCGCCATCAAAACTTTCAGCTTCTTTTCCTTTACGTAAAATTGTTACTTTTTGCATCACTTGGTCTTGATTAGGTAAATCACTTCCATTTCTGGGAGAACTTACAATTGAATCAACAGTTTCAATTCCTTGCACAACAATACCAAACGGATTGTAGCTTAATGGTAAACCATAATCTTTGTGCATAATAAAAAACTGACTGCCATTTGTGTTTGGTCCTGAATTAGCCATTGCTAAAACACCACGCTTGTAAGCTCTTTTGCCAATTTCGTTTGTTGGGTCTAACTCATCGTTAAATTTATAACCAGGGTCGCCAGTGCCATTACCTAATGGACATCCGCCTTGTATCATAAAGCCAGGTATTACGCGGTGAAATTTTAATCCATCGTAGTAAGGCACGTTTTCAGCTTTTCTGCTATTTTTCATTTTACCTTCAGCCAAAGCTACGAAGTTTGATACAGTAAGCGGCGCTTGTTTGTGCTCTAATAAAGCGTAAATAGTTCCACGATTTGTTTCTATTTTGGCATAAATGCCATCTGCTTGTTTTTCTAAAAATTCTTTATCCATTTTACTAAGTTTAGTTTTTGATTTTTTTTGTGAATAAGAAACATTACATAAAGTAGTAATTGCACTTAATATTAAAATTAGTTTTTTCATTTTATTTCTTTTTTTTGATCTTCACTAACAAATAGTTTGCCAAAATTAATGGTTATGTCCATCGCCAGCGCTATGGCCTTGTGGCATTTGCATTTGACCCATATCAGGTGCTGGTTTAAAATCAATTAATTCTACTTCAAATACCAACGTTGAAAACGGTGGAATTGGTCCTTGATTTTGAGCACCGTAACCCATGCTTGAAGGGATAATTAATTTTGCTTTACTGCCTTTGCTCATGTATTGTATACCTTTTGTCCAACCTGGAATAACTTGTGTTAAAGGAAAGCTTGCAGGCTCACCACGATCAACAGAACTATCAAATTTTGTTCCATCTAATAAGGTACCTGTATAATGCACTTTAACCTCATCCGTTACTTTTGGGTGTTGCCCGTTTCCTTTTTTGCTTTCAATAAAAATTATTCCACTCGAATCTGGCTTGGTAGTAATTTTATTATCAGCTAAGTATTTTTCTAATTTAACCATCTCTTCAGCTTGAGCGGCTTGCATTTTTGCTGCATACTCCTCTTGCATTTGTTTTTGCTTTTCTTCAACTTGCTTTTTGTCAAGAATATCTTTCATAACAATGGTTGCTTTAATAAAGCTTCCTGATGCAATTCCTTTTGGTAACTCGTTCATTTTTTGAGTTTTTAAGAAAAATGAATCAGCAGGAACAATAAACGACGCACTATCTCCTTTCGCCATCATCATCATACCCTCTTCTAAACTACCAACAAAGGTGCTTTTTTCTAACATAAATTGCACTTCGCCGCTACCATTTGGACTTTGTGTTTTTGAATCGTAAAGTACCGAATCGTTTTTTTGCGTTGCAATTTTAAACGTAAATACTATACCATTGCCCAGTTGCGCTTTTGGTGCACTTTCATTTTGTTTGTAGAACTTGTAATGTAGTCCGTTTTCTGTTTTAGTAAAGCCGTCAAAATCTGAACCGCTATCACAAGATGTTATTGCCATTGCGGCAACTGCTAATAAGTAAATTGATTTCTTCATTTTTATTTTATTGATATTTCGTAAAGCATTGGTGTAAAAGGTGGTATGTTTAAAAACACATTCCCATTTTGCCCAAATGCGAGGCGTGAAGGTAATATAATTTTTGCATTTTGGTGCAATTTTAATTTGCTAATTACCAAATTTAATCCTTTTATAAGTTGGTCGGGGGTACCTACTTTTAATTTAAAGTTTGTAGGAGAATAATCAATTATGCGCCCATTAAGAAAGCCTCCTTTATAGGTTAAACTTAGCGTATCGCCAATTTTAAGATTATTTTGTGAGTCTGATTTTGGTTTTTCAACCCAATAAAAACCAACACTATCTCTTGCTTCCAATGCCTTCTTTTCACCCCCAAAAAAATTAGTTATTTCTTGAATTTCTTTGTTGCTGTTCGTTAGCAGGGCATTTTGGTAATCTTGTTCTGATAAAAATGCTAACACTTTAAGATTTACTTTGACTACACTGTCCTTTGCGCTAAAAAATGGAATTTTATCACTACTAAAATTTTGTTTGTAAAAAATTGTGCAAGGAATAAGTAACTCTAAACTATCGCCAACATTTGCGTTCAAGCATTGTTTAGAAATAAAATTTAATTCATCTTTGCCCCTAGCCTCTAATAAGAGAATACTATTTGTGTTATTATAATTATCAAAAAAAACAGAATCTGCTTGTGTTTTAAAACTTATATTAAGTTTAATTATAGTTAAGTTAGATGCATTATTTACCGCGTCGTTTTCGAAAGCAATTAATTTATACCAATAGCCATTTTCAGAGAAATTATAAGCGCTTTTTGTTTTGTGACCACAGCTTAAAAAAAATAAAATAAAAAAAATTACACCAAAAAATAATTTACAAAATTTCAACATCATAAATTATTGGCATTTGAGGTGGAATTTTTTTAAAATCGCCAAGCAGGCCATGTGCAAGGTGCGATGGGATAATGATGTATGCTTTATCGCCCCTTTTTAAAAGCTGAACACCACGGTGTATGCCACTTTCTAAATTTTCTTCACCAACTTTAAAGGTTTTTATTCCATCTGTATCAGAGCTATAACAAACATCGCCCGTAAGCAAACTCACGGTGTATTTCATTTTAATTACTTGCCCTGCTTTTACACTATCGCCTTTGATGCTTGGTTTGTAAACAAAATACCGTATACCCAGCTTTGTATTTGTAAATGGCTGTTTATGCGCTTTTACATAGTAATCAATTTCATCGCTTTCTTTTTTTAAGAGTTGTTGGTTGGCATTTACAAATTGTTCTTTAATTTTTTGTTGATCTTTTTGGGTAATTTTAGGTTTAATATCCTGATTGGAAGGAACGGGTTCCCCACAACCAAAAAGGGAGATGCAAAAAAATAAAATAACTATAACACGCATACAGTTTGCAAAGTTACTAATTTGAGATACATTTGAGTAGTTATTTTAAGTGAAAAAAGAAGAACGTTATAAATTTGTTTTAGACTATTTTGAAAAAAATGTTGGAAATGCTGAAACCGAACTGCATTATACCAACCCTTATGAGTTAATTGTAGCGGTGAGCCTAAGTGCACAATGCACAGATAAGCGCGTAAATTTAACCACACCAAAATTATTTAAAGATTTTCCAACAGCCGAAAGTATGGCCAATACTAGCCCAGAGGTTATTTTTAATTATATTAGAAGTATTAGTTACCCCAACAATAAAGCTAAAAACCTGGTAGGCATGGCAAAAATGTTGGTAAACGATTTTAAAAATGTTGTGCCTAGCGAGGTAGATGAATTGGTGAAATTGCCCGGAGTAGGAAGGAAAACAGCCAACGTAATAGCTTCGGTTATATTTAATAAGCCAACAATGGCCGTAGATACACACGTTTTTAGAGTTAGTAACAGAATAGGTTTAACCACAAATGCAAAAACGCCTTTACAAAGCGAATTACAATTAATAAAATTTATTCCGGTTGAAGTTGTGCCCAAAGCGCACCATTGGCTAATTTTGCATGGCAGATATACCTGCTTGGCACGTACGCCAAAATGCACAGCTTGTGGATTAATAAGCGTTTGTAACTATTTTACTAAACAAAATAAGAGCAAATCTGTTAGTAAACCAGAAATCAAAGTCTCTAGCAATAAAGCTCCTAACAATTTAAAAAACAAAACACATGGCAAAAAAAGTAGTAAAAAAAGCGGTGAAAAAATCTCCAAAAAAAGCAACTAAAAAAGAAAAAAAAAGCGCTCCTAAAAAAGCAGCAAAAAAAGTTGCTAAAAAAGCTTTGAAAAAGGTGGTTAAAAAAATTACGGTTAACAAGAAAAAAACAGTTGCAAAAAAAGCTGTTAAAAAAGTAACCCCTGCTAGCAAAGCAAAAAAAGTTGTAAAACCTGTTGTAAAAAAGGCATTAGCTCCTAAAAAAGCAGCTGCTAAAGCTTCTAAGGTTGAAACTCCAAAATTTGTAGCACATAGTACGCGCATACAAGCTGGTGATATTGCGCCACATTTTGAAGGAAAAGACCAGAACGGTAACTTAGTTAGTAAAACCGATTTGGCAGGAAAAACAATTATTTTATACTTTTACCCCAAAGATGATACCCCAGGATGCACAGCCACAGCCTGTAGTTTAAGGGATGAATACCAACATTTAAGTAATAGCAATTATGCGGTGGTTGGTGTAAGTGCTGATGATGAAAAATCGCATTCAAAATTTGCCTCGAAATACAGTTTACCTTTCCCTTTAATTGCTGATACTGACCACAGAGTAATGAAAGCTTACGATGTATGGGGACAAAAAATGTTTATGGGCAGAATTTTTGATGGGGTTATACGCACAACTTTTGTAATAAATAATAATGGAATTATAGACCAAGTTATAAAAAGTGTTGATACAGCAAACCATGCAAAACAAATTTTAGGAACTGAATAATTTTTTTGGTAATTAAAAAATATTAATTAAATTTGCACTCCCAAATTAACTTTCGGGAAACGGATTGGTAGTTCAGCTGGTTAGAATGCCGCCCTGTCACGGCGGAGGTCGCGGGTTCGAGTCCCGTCCAGTCCGCAAAAAGCTCTCAGAAATGAGGGCTTTTTTGTTTTATACTATTTACAGTTTATTGCATATCACGTTTATCAAGAAATTATATTTATGTTGGTTTAACTTCAAACCTCGATGAACGTTTGCGAAGGCATAATTTAGGTTACGAAAAAAGTACGAAATCTTATGCGCCTTTTAAATTGTTACACCGAGCAATGTTTAAATATACATCTACCTATGCCAATAGATTCTCAAGCTTATTCTTCCATTTTTGCCAATCGGGCATTTCTTTTGTTTGAAGATCGATGAATTTTTGAGTATGATCGTGGTGGATGAGATGGCAAAGTTCATGAATGACCACATATTCAATACATTGCTTTGAGGCTTTTATTAATTCAGGGTTTAATATGATTTTCCCTTTACTAGTGCAGCTACCCCAACGCGTTTTCATTTCTTGAATAAATAATCCTTTGGGTTCAGCGTTGTACTTTTTAAACCGTTGAAGGTGAGGTTCTGCTATTTCTGCAAACTTTTCTTTTGCTTTCACTCTATACCAATCTTTTAAGAGTTGTTTTACGTTTTTCTTATCCTTTGTTATAACTTCAATAAAACGCCCTTTGTACTTAACATCATTCTTTTTGCCAATTGAAATTTTTAATTGGTAGTGTCTACCTAGATAAAGATGCGATTCGCCACTAACATATTTACGAGCTGGCGTTTTAGGGTAAAAGCCTAAGAAGAAATTTTGTTGTTTAATAATCCAAGGTGCTTTTATTCTTACCTTTTCATTTATTTTATCTAAAGGAGTGTTAAGTGGAGCTTTTACTATAACTTCCATATCAGGAGTTATAGTAATCCCTAGAGATTTTCTATCAACAAAGGTTAACGTAAATTCTATTTTTTTAGAACCAAATTGAATGTATTGCATTTTACTTATATCTGATTTTAGCAACATCCACAATTCTTTCGGAAATACTATCTATTTCCTCAAAACTAATAGAAATAGCGTATTTATCTCTTACTTCATCAATAAGATAATCGCCAATTAAGTGTATCATTTTTTTTGCAACATCTACCTTTGTTTGCCAATCAACTATTAAATGCTTTTGGATTATTTCATCGGCGGTTATTGCAATATCCGCGCTTATTATTTTTAAAGTTTCAGCATCTTTAAATTTATCCGTTAAAGCTTCTTTAGTAATTCCATAAAACGCTTTAGCAATTTCTTTATGCTCTAATGAAGCTGGAACGTCTGAATCTGTTCGGGTTAAAACAGATTCCATAATGTCTTTAACTTTATTCAAATATTCTGTTTCACTAATTCTTTGTTCTTCATATGCTTTGATTGTTTCTTTAAGCATCTCTGAAAACTTTTTGTAAAATGCTGGATCTTCCTCCATTTTTTCGGAAATATGTTTTGCTGTTCTTGAGGCTATTTTATCCGCTTTTGCTGATTCCCCAAGCGTCTTTTCAACTTCTTCCTGAAACTTTTCTTTATCAAAAATATTAACCAATTCGGTAATTGTTTTTACTTCATCCGTTTGTATATGTGTATCGATTAGCTTTTGAATTTGCCCTTCATATTGCTTATAGTCAATTGCATCTGAATATCGCTGTACAACTGCACCTCTTAGCTTCATAAAGAATGCTATATCTTCTTTATGGCGGTTAATTAATTTCTCTTCTGTTTGGTTATGAAACTCAAAGGAGGATAAAGCCATTTTTAAGATACGAGCAAAATTTGCCAGCTTATCATAAAACAACACTCTTATGGCTTCATCTCTTAATAATTGTTGATAGGCTTCTGCATCCTTTTTATTAGTAATGGTTTTAAAAATATCCCAAACCTCAGAATGAGCTTGTAGTAATTTTTTAAGTTCATCGTTGATATAGGTCAAAGTCCCATTTAAATCATTTGCATCAAACTCATTAAATGACGAATACAATTCTAATGCTTCATCTAAGGCTCCTAAAACACCATAATAGTCAATTATGTAACCATAATCTTTATCAGGATAAATACGATTAACACGAGCAATTGCTTGTAATAATGTATGCCCTTGTAACTTTCTTGTTAAATAGAGCACCGTATTTTTAGGTTCGTCAAAACCGGTTAACAATTTATCTACAACAATTATTATTTCTGGATCTTTTTGATGTTTGAAACGACTAATAATATTTTTCTCATAACGTTTTGTTGTTCCGTGTTCATCCATCATTTTTTTCCAAAACGATTTTACTCTGTTGGATGTTTCTCCATAAGCACTTTCTTCGCCTTCTCGGTCATCGGGTGCAGAAATAATTACTTCTGAATTAACAATTCCTATTTCATCTAAAAAGTTTTTGTACTTAATGGCTGCTTCTTTTGATTGACAAACCAATTGCCCTTTAAACGGCGTTTTACCCTGAAAATTATCTCTGTAATGATGACTTATATCCCAAGAAATTGCATAAATTTTTTGTTCGGCACTATTTAATTGATCAGCTCTACTAAATTTCTTTTTTAAATCGGCTTTCTGGTAAGGCGTTAATGGTTCAGAGACCATGTTAAAGAAATTATCAATTGGCTTTTCGTTTACTTGTTGAAAGGCGTGACGCCCTTCGTATAATAGTGGAACAACCGCCTTGTCTTTTACTGCTTTATCAACGGTATATCTATCAATTTCCCCACCAAATTTATCAGAGGTTTTTTTATCCTTTTTAAATAAAGGTGTCCCTGTAAAAGCAATAAAGCAAGCATTTGGCAACGTTTTTTGCATTTCAATATTAAACGTGCCATGTTGTGTTCTATGCCCCTCATCTACCAGCACAAAAATATTTGAACTCTCTAATACATTTGGTAATTTCTTGATAGCAGTTTCAAATTTATTAATGATGGTTGTTACTACTGCATCACTTTTACTTTGTAGTAAATCCACTAAACGTTGCCCTGTGGTAGCATTTTCGACAAACATGCCGCATTTGCGAAATGTGCCGGTTATTTGTTCATCCAAATCCGTTCTATCGGTTACTAAAATAATTTTTGGATTTAAAATACTTTTCTCTAATGCAATAGCTTGCGCCAACATTACCATTGTTAAAGATTTACCAGAACCCTGCGTATGCCATATTACACCACCTATTCTTTTCATGGTACCATCGAGACCCTCAGGCACCATGTTAGTAATACGCTGCATGGCTTTTTTAATAGCAAAGTACTGCTGATACCTAGCAATCTTTTTTTCACCATCATCAAATAAAACAAAGTTGAATGCAAAATCTAATAAGCGTTCAGGGCTGCACAAACCAAATAAATACTCGTCTTGCAATGTTGGCATTACATGTTCTTTTTCCAGCGCATCAAAATAATTTTTAACGTACTTAAATCGTGTGGCAAACAAATGATTTTTTTGTTCAACGCTTAAAGGGGTATTTTTTAGCACATCGATTTTATGCTTAAAAGCCTTTTCTTCGTCTGTAGTAGAAAACTTCTCTTCCCAATGCGCCCAAAATTTTTCGAGAGTTCCATTAGAAGCATAAGCGGCTTCGTTAGTAGCAATACTTAAAATACTTTGAGCATACACATATAAATTTCTAATACCATCTTCTTGCTGGTTTCTTAAATGCTGAGAAATAGCCTGTTTTAATGGCTCTTTCGTATCGGGGCGTTTACACTCGATGATGCAAAATGGAATGCCATTAACAAATAAAACAATATCTGGGCGGTACTGGTCTTTACTTGTACTGCGCATCATGGCGAATTCTTCAGTGACATGAAAAACATTATTCCCGATGTTTTTCCAATCAATGTACTGTAGCGTAAAACTTTTTTTATCACCATCAATGCTTTGCTCTAATGCCTTACCAAGCGTTATCAAATTGTAAGCTGTTTCGCAAGCAGCAATATAACCTTCGTTCATCGGTAATTCTTTTAATGCCTGAATACCAGCTTCAATATTAGCATCGCTAAAAATGGCAGTTTTGCTTGAAGAAACTTTAATGCTGTTAATCTCTCGTAATTGTTTACGCAACACATCGCCCAACAAAGCATTGCTGGTTTTATTGCCACGTAATTGCAAAGCTTCTTCTTGGTTTAAATACGTATAACCCAATTTTTGCAATAATTGCAAAGCCGGTATTTGGCTAATGTGGTCTTCTATGAATGATGGTGTTTCCATTTTCTTTAAATTATTTTACGGAGAAATCTACGTTCGTTACAGTGAATTAAAACCAAGTAAGAGTAAATTGTAATTAATTGATATTCAAATAAATGACTATTATTTAAACCTGTGCCTTTAACAGCTAAATGCAATTTATGGAGAATCCTTTTGTGTTTTAATAACATTATATTATTAATTATTATGTTAAAATATATACTGTATATATAATTAATAGTTTATATTTGTATCGCTCATCTTACCATACTCGGAAGAAGGAGTTTCGAGGCTCGATACATCACGATATGTACCGAGCCTTGCGGTTTTAATACACCTCGGGTAATCTGTTTTTCATTTTTTTCTTTATGCTTTTTGGCGCCCATTCTTTATTTAAATGATACGCGGTGAGTAAATAATAATCTGTAGTAGAGTTTTGAGGTTCTAATACTACCACATATTCTTGTTCTAAATCATATACATAGGTTCGTATTACATCCTTTCGCTTTTTTTGATCCCGTTCTATTACACTAAATATCTCAACATTGTCTATTTTATTTTTATCGAGATGAAAGCGTACCCAATGAAGTCGCATGGCTCTATCCTTTTCAAAAATCCTTTTTTTAATCATATTACCCTTTTCATCAGTTTCTTCAATTTCTTCTTTGATAAGGTGATTAAAAAGAGTATCCATAGATGGCTGTCCATCTATTTTAAGAGGGCGAATTATCTTTTCTAAGAATTTTAAATTTGCATTTTCCTGAATATCTCTATTAAATATGCTTCTTAAACTTTCTGTTCTTGCATATTCAGTAAGGTGCATTATCTCTAATAGCTTAGCATATTTTATAATTAAATTAGTAGCAGACATAAGGATTATTTAAGATCAATAAAAAACAAATTAAACTTATCGGCTACTTTAGCAGTAGATTGAGTAATAGGAACTTTACAATGACTTTCGATTTTTTCTATTAATTTGTTTTTAGCTATTACTTTATTTTCATTCCTTAATTTGTAGTTAATTGCCCCCATTATTAAATCGGTCAATTGCATTAAATAACTTTCGTGCGATTTGATAAATTGAAAACTTCTTATAGAGGCATTCCATTGCAACACTTCTTTTAGTTTAGTTAATTTTCTGTTGCTAACGGTATCTTTAACATCAAAATATATATTGTAGTTGTATGCCATATTTATTTTATGATGCAATAATTGATAGTACATTCTAAAGTAAAAATCGTTGTAGGTAAACCCTTCACGATTTGCATCAATATGTGTTTTATCAATAATTACAGCTCTAAAGTTTATATCATTAGAAAAAAAGTAATCTATTAAATCGGCATAAAACGGATATTGAGATGCAGAAACGCTAGACCATTTAATTTCTCCTTTTACCTTATGCTTAGCTCTTAACATTTTTATGTGTTGCTTATGTTGCTTTAGTTGGTTATAAGCCGAACTGACATAGGCTATTAGCATATAAGGCTTGCCATCGTTTTGAAGATGGGTACTTTCATCACAATAAAAATTAAATGTTTTATTCATCATTTTACTATTTTTTAAACCATTTTTGCTGATATCGAAAATATGGTTTGTTTACTTTATTTTTAATCTCTTTTTACCTGTTAATAATACCTGCATCAACCCCTTTTTTTGTTCTTTTAAATAATTTAATTTGTTTTGAAGTAATTCAATTTCCTTGTCAGCAATTTGAAGAATAGAAACAATTTTAGTTTGTTCCTCAAAAGAAGGATATGGAATTTTTACCAAGCAATAATCATCGTAACTAATTTGTTTTCCATCACGAATTCCAATAACCGAAGAAGCTAAACGACCAATTAATTCATATGATTTATAATACTGTTTATAAAATTCATCATTGATTTTTTTCTTTGGTTTAAGTACAATATATGCTGGGCTTACAATGCCTCTGTAATATGAATATTCAATGCCTCCTTGAAATGAACGAAGACTAATCACAAAATCGCCAGGCTCAACTAATTTATAGCCTGCCGTTGTTCCTTCGGGCATTGTAACTCTGCCTTCAAGCATACTTCTTGGTATTATTCCTTTATCTTGTGTAGCAGAAAGTAATTCTTCATTTTCAAAACCTTTTTTTGTAAAACTTTCAAAAACCTCTCCTGCTCCGGATTTCTTCCACTTCTCCTTTTCAAAACCTTTTAATCTTTTTTTACCGGTAAGCAATTGTTGCATGAGCCATTTTTTACGTTGCTCTTTTTGGGTAATGAGTTGTGTGGTTTTTTGTATGGCTTTATCCCAAGTGCTTAATAAATTGGCAATTGCGGTTTGTTCACTGAGAGGAGGAACAGGAAGTTTGAGTAACCCATATTCCTCTGCATTGATTCCCGGTTGCCCGCTTCTCATAGACACTGTTTTAACCCAATCCCAATATGGTTTTGATAAAGTACAATATTTCAAATGTTTAGATAATAATACTTTTTCATCTGTACGAAATCGAATTAAGAAACCCGCAAAAACTAATATGCCGTCACTTTCTTTATATAAATACGTTTTGCCAACTGTAGCACCAGTTCTTGCGAATAAAATATCACCTTTTTGTAAAATGAATTTATTTGAATTCACATCATTAACAGAAGGCTTTTTTATTGCAGAATAATTGCCTTCATCATCAATATCTGTTATTCTAATATAAGTCGGTAAGTCATTCGAATAATCAACAGCCGCAGCATTTATACCATATTCACCTTTTATAAGACAACATTCCCTTAGAGTTTTAACCTCCCAATCAATTGGAATTAAGCCAAGCGTAGAAGTTTTATATCCAGTAGGTACACTTCGACTTCGCTCAGTGCTGGTTTTATTATTTTGTTTAGCCATTATTTTTCTTTTAAATACCATATCGAGGATATGCTCGATATGGTATAAGCATTATTAAAGATTAAATGATTTTTTTATTTGTTCTAAAACTTTTTCCGGTTCTATTGCTCCAAATCCCATTTCTTTAAAAATGGCTTTATCGGGCAAATCGCCAGTAATAGCATTTACAAAGCCTTGTAACTGTTTTTTAATGCTTTCTGGCAATTCAAACACATCATTTTGGGCTAGCATAACTGTTAAACGAAACACATCACCTTTATGTTTTCGGAGTTGTTTGAAATCTTCTTTACTACCATTAGCAATACGCTCGGCAATTTCCAAATAGGCTTTTGCTTTCAAACAAATTAAGGCTTCGGTATTAGCTCTATGTAATCCATTTTCCAATACACTTTGTTTTAGCATATAATGATAAAAATCCTCGTTTAACAAAATGGCGGATAAGCTACTTAAATCATCATCTACGGGAATAGGAGTTAAGTGCGCTTGTTCGTCAAAATCAATTAAATCAGGGTTTCGTGCAAAAAGCTCTATTTGAAATGGAAATTCTACATTTTCAGGTTTCATAAAACGGTAGTACTTACGTTCATCTTCACTTTTTTCCTTACGCTCGTAATTTCCATCTTGTATAAATTTCCAAAATTGTTTTACAAAATCAGCATTCAAAGCTTCTACTACCAAAATTATATCTATGTCCTTAGTAGCACGAGGTACGAAGCCCGCTTCATCAATAATCATATCACAAGCAGTACCGCCAATTATTACATAATTATCAGGGTATGCTTCAAAGTATTTTTTAAATATATCTAATCCTCTTACCATATTGTTTTATCTATTATTTGTTCAAGAGCCATTTCTATTCGTTCATCGTGAGTTTCCTTTAAACTTAAATACAAAGAAAGTGGGTCAACTACAGACATTTCATGAATACCTAATTCGGCTAATATTGATGGGTTATATTTCCATACTTCCAAACAATACTTTCCTTGGTATTCATTTGCATTTATTAGAGCATTATTTTTTTGTAATTCATAAAATTTATTTTTTTCAATCGCATAATATTGTTGTCTACTAGGGTTCATATCAGTGTATTCCGGCAATGCGGATGTATTTGAATAAAATAAAAAGATGTCTTTTGGTTTTTCATCAACAAATACTTTTTTTATGACTGGGCTTATCAATAATTTTCGCTGTTCCAAATCGCGCCACAATTCATGTTTATTAAGTTTAAAATGAATGAATTTTTCTTTTTCGCCATGTACATCAACTACCTCAAATTCTTTCAAAAAATCTATTGCCATTGTAATTGCCATAGGTGTATATCCTAGATTTTTAGCTATGTTTTTGAAAGAAAAATTTTCAAGACTTAAATCTTTCTTATCATTTAATATATGATATATAACTATAAATTGAGCTGAAGGTGATAAGCTGGTGAATTTGCTTCCAATAAATACACGAGGCTGTCTTTCATTAAAATCAATAAATAAACCTGGTAAATACATTTGTTTATCTGGGATAATGAAGTGAATTCCTTTTTCTATTAATCGTTTACGATTATAAGACTGCAATTCTTGCATTGTGAGTATTACTTCTTTTTCAAATGCCTTCCTGATTAGCTCAAAATGTTTTCCAATTTGAAGTACACTAAACTCCTGTTCGTGTTTCAGTTCAGCCACTAAAAATTCCTTTCCCATTATACTTGCTTCATGCAACTTATAAGTTTCGCCTATAAACATTGGTAAACTACCTATGCTTTCTTTAGCTATAGCTTTTAAGTGGGCATCCTTGCCCAGAGTTTTAAGTATGTATTTATCTAAGTGTTTCATTTGCATATTGATAAAGTTGTTTTTGCACGATAAAGCTTATTACTTTATTGTGCAAATATAGCTTTATTATTTTGAATATCAAACATTTATGATTTTATTAGGGTTAAACAACAAGTGCTCATTATTTTTAACATAACCTAATTGATTAGTAATCAATTTAGTGCCTCCAATTTCAAAATCGGGGGTATTTTGGTGGTGGTGACCATATATCCAATAGTTAATATTCGATGTTTCAATCAGATCAAAGAGTTCAACAGTAAAAGCATCACTCAAGGCACTTCCTTTATATTGTTCCGGATAATTCATAAATGTTGGAACATGATGCGAGACAACTATTAAATTTTCGGAAGTATTGTCAAGTAATTCTTGTTTGATAAAAGAAAGGCTTTCTTCATGTAACTGATTAAAATGATTAGATGAAAAGCGATTGCCGTTAAACTTAATCACTTGAAAATCGCTCATTCCTCTTTCTATTTGCCACTGATGCTCAAGGCTGATTTTTGACCAAAGAGTAGAGAAAATCAAATTAGTATTTCCATGCTTAATAGATGTATTATTTACTAAGAATACATTATCTCTAATTTGTTCATTAAGCATACCGCTTCTTTTTGCGGCATCATAATAATAGTACTCATGATTACCCGGTAACCAATAGGTTGTTTTAAAATTATCGGAAACATAATCAAAGAAATCATTATGCTTATCCATTATAGCAAATGGTACAATATCACCAGCCAACAATAAAACATCGCCCTTTGGTAATAAAGGGTTTACTTTAAGGAATTCCTTGTTTTGAGGAAATTCTAGATGAAGATCTGATGCATATTGTAATACCATTTTAAGCTCCTAATTCTTTTAAATAGTTATCCATTTCTGTTTGAACTTTTTTAAGTTCTGTTTCTAGTTTTACTATTTCTTTTTGAACTGCTTTAATGTCAACTTCAGCTTCTTCCTCAAACGTATCAACATAACGAGGAATATTTAAATTGAATTCATTTTCTGCTATCTCTTCAAAAGTTGCAACGTAACTATACTTTTCTTCTATTACACCGGCACCCAATTCGCCTTTATTAAATTTGCGGTAAGTATCAACTATCTTATCTATGTCAGCGCTTCGCAACTTATTTTGATTTTTTCCACTTTCGTATTGTTGACTCGCATCAATAAATAATACATTTTTATTTTTTCCTTTTCCTCTGTTAAATATTAATATGGCCGCAGGAATACCAGTACCAAAAAATAAATTAGCAGGCAATCCAATAACTGCTTCTAAAATATTTTCTTCAATAGTTTTTTGTCTAATTTTTCCTTCGCTACTTCCACGAAATAAAACACCGTGTGGAATAACAACACCTACTTTTCCTTTTCCTTCATAAGTTGTTTCAATCATGTGAGAGATAAATGCCCAATCGCCTTTACTTTTTGGTGGAATACCTCTCCAAAAACGATTGTATTTATCGGTTTCAGGATCAAAACTTTTTGCTGTTTTATTTTCCTCCTTGTCATCTACTTTTCCCCATTTATCAAGCGAAAACGGAGGATTTGCAACAACAGTATCAAACTTCATCAAGGCATCACCTTCTTTTAATTTCGGATTACGAATGGTATCTCCCCAACGAATAATAGCATTATCGAAACCATGCAAAAACATATTCATAACTGCTAATGCCCACGTGCTACCATTCGCCTCTTGTCCATATAAAGAAAAATTATCAGAACCAACTTCCTTTCCGGCTTTTATTAATAATGAACCTGAACCGCAAGTTGGATCGGAAATTCTTGCTCCGGGCTTACTTTTTGTTAGTTTAGCTAGTAAAGTAGATACTTCACTAGGTGTGTAGAATTCTCCAGCTTTCTTGCCGGCATCACTAGCGAAATTTGAGATTAGATATTCATAAGCATCCCCAATAATATCATTCTTTTCTAAATGAGAAGGAGTTAAATCTAAAGTACTGAAGTCTATTAATAGATTTTTTAAACGCGTGTTTTTATCTTTTGCATCACCTAAGTTGCTGCTATTAAAACTAATATTACGGAAAATACCACTGCCGTCTTCGCTACTTAATTTCTCACGATTTGCTTCTTCTAAATCCGTTAAAGCAATGTCAATCAATTCACCAAGATTACTTTCGTTACGGTGTTCGTATAAATACTCGAAAGTACTGTTTTCAGGAACCACAAAGCGTTCTAAACTCATAGCTCTTGCTGCGCGTTCCTTATCTCCTTTGTATTTTTCAAGATGTTTTTGATAAATATCTTTATGCACATCACTTACATATTTTAAAAATAACATCGTTAAAATGTAATCTTTGTATTGACTAGGATCGATAATGCCACGGAAGGTATCGCATGCTTTCCAAACGATTTGGTTAATGTCTTTTTGAGTGATTTTATTTGCCATTTTATTTTTTAGTTTAATGAGGTTAGTAATAATTGTTGAACGTATTGTTCTTTTAAATCAGCTAATTGCTTTTGAATACTTTGTTCTAATTTTTTTAATGCGTTTATTTTTAAAATCGAATTTTGCTTATCAATATTAGGGATAAGTATTTCCATTTCTGATAAAGTAACTTTTGATATTGATTGTACTGCTGAACCAATAGCATTGTTTTTTAACCATAGCTGAGTTGTTGGGTGATTAATATACCATGAAAGAAATTCCGGTGTTATTTTTTTTGTCCATTCAGGTTTAATGCGAATAACCATAAATGTTGATGATGCGACACATAAACCATTTCTTTCTTCATAAACGGTTGCGAAATTTTTATTGCCTTTAGCAGCAATTAAAATGTCCCCATGCTGTAGAAGATGCCTCTCTGTTTGATTTGTTAATTGAAGCTCAGGAATTAATGAAGTGTTTAGTTGACCATTTTCATTAAAATGTTTCCCTTGTAAATAAACAATACTACCAAAGGAATCAGGCTTTGTGTAAATTCCGGATTGGATGAATGCGATATTTTGAAGTGTTGTTTTCAATTTATTTCGAGTAATTCATCTACAAATATACTCAAAATCGAAACAAGAAGCAATTTATTTTTAAGTACACCGATTACAAAATGAATACTTACTAGTTAAAGTACTGAAATACAAAATTATAGAATTTAAACCAAACAATAAAAACTATCGTCACTTTTATGTATATATTAGATTTGTAATCCAGTAGTTTAAAGAAACTTATTTAGCGAAAGAGAACTTTTTTCTTTATAATGTTTACAGTTTATTGCATATCAAGTTTATCAAGAAATTATATTTATGTTGGCTTAACATCAAACCCAGATGAGCGTTTGCGACGGCATAATTTAGGTTACGAAAAAACTAGGAAACAACATTTGCTCTTTAATGTTTTAAGTAAACAGAGATTGTAAAAGCGCACAAAAAGCTATAAACCGTTTAAAAACGCTGAAGAAGCAAAATGATTGTTTGTAATATGTTTTATGATATAGCGGTTATCTTTTTTGTTAAAGAAAACATACCATGCCGTTCGTTTATTAACCCTATAAACTGAATAATGGACGCCATACTTTAATAATCGCTTTGGTGTTTTTTTGTACTGAATATTTGGAAGTTCGTTATAAATAAATGAGTATATTTTTTCAACGTACTTTAGTGCATCATCTTCAAATCCAAAATATTCGTTATCATAAAGTGTGTCAACTACATCTGATAAAAATAACTTAACCGTTTTACTGATTACTATTTCGGCCAATTTTTTCTTTTTATATGGTTTATTACATGCTGTTTGGATTCTTCTAATGTTTCTCCTTCTCTCCACTCTTTTTCAAACTCATCTTCTTCAATTGCACCGACGCTTTCTAATAGAGGCTGTACAAGATCTTTGTGCTTTTTGTAATCTATTAAAACAGATTTAATATTGCCATTAGCTGTTTTGTTTATTTGTATGCCTGCTATACGAGCCATTTGTATGAGTTATAATTTTAAATATAAAGATACAAAATATTTGTTTCTAAAACTTACTTGTTTCGCACTGAAACCAAAATTTATTCCTTTAATTTGTATGAAAAGTAATTCGTTTGAACTTTGAAGAGTTATATAACACCCACAAGAATTTAGTATTTAATCTTGCTTTACAGTATGTTCAAAATACCGAAGATGCCGAAGATATTACACAAGATGTTTTCGTTACGGTGCATCAATCTTTACAAAATTTCAAACACGAGTCATCCCTTTCTACTTGGCTTTACCGCATTACAATAAATAAATCGTTAGATTTTATAAAAGCAAAAAAACGTAAAAAACGATTTGGTTTTATTGTTTCGTTTTTTAATAAAGATAACGAAGAGTTGACTTACGATTTCCCTCATTTTAATCACCCTGGAGTGCAGCTAGAAGATAAAGAAGCCTTAATGAACTTATTTAAACACATTAACGCTTTACCCGAAAATCAAAAGACAGCCTTAATATTGCATAAAATTGAACAAAAAACTCAAATTGAAGTTGCCGAAATTATGGAAATAAGCCCGAAAGCCGTTGAATCGCTTATACAACGTGCAAAAACAAATTTATCAAAAAAAATAAATAAGAACGAAGGATAACGTAAATAAAATCGTCTAACTAATTAATACCAAAAAATGAACCTTGAAGACTTAAATAAAATTAAACCTGTTGAAGCACCGCCCTTTTTGCTAACACGCATTCAGCAAAGCATTAAAAACGCAAACGAACATTTTGTTTCAAATAAAATAGTTTGGCTAAGCGCTTTATCCTTTAGCTGTGTGGTAATTATAAGTGCTAGTGCCGTATTTTACAACACCTCACCTTCATCAACTACCCAAATAATTGCACATTCATTAAACTTAAACCCTACCAACAACTTATACTAATGAACAAAGTAAAATTATTAACTTGGCTTTGTTGCGGATTATTACTCATAAACCTTGGTTTGGTTTGGTTTATCTTTTCACACAAACCAAATGGCGGAAGACACGACAAACCAAAAGACACAGTTATAAAAAAATTAGGATTTGATGCTCAACAAATTGTAGCCTACGAAAAATTTATTGATTGGCATAGAAGTGAAATAAGAAGAAGTGAAGGTAATATAGTAGAAATTAAAAACAAGTTATATTCCACCTTATCAAATGATTCTGCTCAAAATCAAAAAGATTCACTTATTACTGAAATAGGAAAATTACAAACTGCAATAGAAAACATACATTACAAACATTTTCAAGATATAAAACAAATCTGCAAGCCAAATCAAATAAAAGCATTTGAAGAGTTAACTTCAGAAATTGCACTACTTTTCTCAAAAAAACATCCTAAATAAAATGCAAATTTTAAAATATAATTGGTTCTTCTATTTTGTACTTATGCTTAATTATCTGAAAGCACAAACCAACAGCACTATTCAATTCTATTTCACATATAATTCTAAGCCACTAACAATAAGTGATTCCACATTGCCTCTGCTTGATTCGAATGGATTACAAATTAGTAACTTAAAATTTTATTGCTCAAACATTCAATTTCTAAAAAATAAAAAAGTAATTGTAGAAGAAAAAAATAGTTTTCATTTGGTAGATGCTTCTAATTCATCTTCTCAAAAAATTAATGTTGCTATTACGTCTAAACTTTTATTTGATGAATTAAAATTCAATTTAGGCATTGATAGTATTGCCAATGTATCTGGTGCGCTTGGTGGCGATTTAGACCAAACCAAAGGTATGTACTGGACTTGGCAAAGCGGCTACATTAATTTTAAAATTGAAGGGAAAAGTAAACAATGTAACTCAAGAAACAACGAATTTCAATTTCACCTAGGAGGTTACACACAACCAAATTATTGTTTAGAGACGCTTATTTTTTCACTTGCAGATAAGTCTCTCATTGACATAAATGTAGATGTTAAAAAAATAATTGACCAACTAAAATTACAAGAACAAACTAAAATTATGTCGCCCAGTAAAGATGCGGTTTTGCTCTCAAAAAAAATTAGCACTTGTTTTGAAATATTGAAGTGATGCAAAAAAAGATTATTATAATTTTCTGTATCAGTATATTCCTTCTTGCTTTTCATTATACTGAGAATGTAACATTTTTTGTTCCGAAAAACTGGCCACAACCTGTTTACGATTTTACTAAAAATCCATTAACAAAAAATAAAATAGAATTAGGGCGTGCTTTGTTTTACGATCCGCTTCTCTCTAGAAACAATACAATTTCTTGCGCTAGCTGCCATTCGCAATACTCTGCATTTACACATAGTGATCATGCCTTGAGCCATGGAATAGATGACAGCATTGGTAATAGAAACTCACTAGCATTAATGAATTTAGCTTGGCAAAAATTATTTATGTGGGATGGCGCTGTTAATCATTTAGATGTGCAAGCCCTTGCCCCTATTCATAATAAATTAGAAATGGACGAAAACATAGCAAACGTTGTTACTAAATTACAAAACTTAAAGCTCTACAAATTCTTATTTTACAAAGCTTACAACGATTCTAATATTACTGGAGAAAGAACATTAAAAGCGCTTTCTCAGTTTATGTTAACCCTTGTTTCTAGCAATAGCAAGTACGACAGTGTAATGCGCAAACAAACTCAATTTACAAAACAAGAAGGAAATGGATATACACTTTTCAAAAAAAACTGCGCCAGTTGCCATACAGAGCCTTTGTTTACAAACAATCAATTTATGAATAATGGTTTGCCTCTTGATTCAGCGTTAAACGATTATGGAAGATATACTGTTACAAAAAACGCAAACGATTCGCTAAAATTTAAAGTGCCAACACTCCGCAACATTGAATTTTCTCACCCATACATGCACGATGGACGCTTTAAAAAACTTTCTCACGTTTTAAACCATTATACCAAAGGAGTAGTTAAAAATAAAACGTTGGGTATAGAGTTACAAAATGAAGTAAATCTGAGCTCTAACGAAAAGGTTGATATTATTGCCTTTTTATTAACCTTAAGTGACAAAAAATTTCTTTTTAATCCAGAATTTTCTTACCCAAAAAATAGTTTTCAAACTGCGAAGGATTAGCAAAAAGCCGACGTCTAATTATAAATAGCAAATTAAAGTATTAACATTAAAATAAAATAAACCTATGAAGCAACAATTAATTTTTTCAGCACTTGTATTAGGAAGTGCGTTTGGTAAAGCCCAGCTTAGTCCTGCAATTACCTCTTGGCTAAAAAACACAACAACAACAGGCTCCTATTATGTTTCAGGTAATTCTACTGCAGTTTCTAATAGCATATTAGTTAACTGTCAGTCCGTGCAATATTCAGCCAACAATGTTTACATTACTACTGCTGGCGTACCTGCTTATCCTACTGGGCCATTTTTAGATGGTAATCCAAGTCAAGCAACAAATCAAAATGCAATTTTTAAATTCCCGTTAACCCCAGTCCAAAATACAGGATCGTTAACTGCAACAACCGGAGGTAATATTGGTGTGTTTATAAATGGCGTTGCTTTATTTGATTACCGCGATGGCGTTGCTTGGAATGCAACAACCAATGCCTTGTGCGGTGGGCCAGGTAATCCTGCTTGTCCGGGCGGACCAAACGCAAATTTACCTTGGAATAGAGATGCAATATTAGCAGAAAAAGGAGGCTTCGATTGTTCTAAAGGGCATCCTGCAATGGGCAATTACCATCACCATCAAAATCCTTCGGCATTTAAGTTAGATTTAGCGGTTACCTCAACCATTTGTAATTTATACGATGCCAATGGTTTGTATGCCATTAATGCCACACAGCACTCACCACTGATAGGTTATGCGTATGATGGGTTTCCAATTTATGGTGCATATGCGTATCAAAACACCAATGGTACAGGTGGAATTGTTAGAATGAAATCAAGTTATCAATTAAGAAGTATTACCACTCGCACATCTTCACCTACTGGCGCAACTGTTACTGCTGGTCCGCCAGTGAGCACAACCTATCCATTAGGATATTTTAGAGAAGATTATGAATTTATTAGTAATTCAGCTCCAGATTATTTGGATTTACATAACGGACGTTTTTGTGTTACACCTGAATACCCAAATGGAATCTATTGTTATTTTGCAACCGTTGATGCCAATTGGAATTCGGCGTACCCTTATGTTGTAGGGCCAACATTTTATGGTGTATACGCAAACAGAAAAGTAACTTCAATAACTGAAACTGTTACTTCTTATACAACTACTGTTGGCATGAGGAATAACCCTAATCAAGAAATAAACGTTGGTATTTTTCCTAACCCAACAAGTGATTTAATAGCCATTCAAATTGATGGATTAAATAAAGAAAACTTATCAGTAGAATTATACGATGTAGTTGGTAAATTAATTCAAAAAACCACTTTAAATCAAGGTGCAAGCATTGCTTACTTTGATACCAAAACCTTATATGCTGGAACATACACAGTGCGTGTAGTTGGAGCAAATGGTGTTACTAATAAAAAAGTGGTAGTAGCAAAATAATGTTTCTGTCTAAAAACTCCATCGTTACATTCTCCCTTTAATCCTAAACAGACAGTTCAAAAAAAGAAATGTTTGTGATTAATTAGGGTTCACTCGAAATGTATAAAAATTAACTGAATCAAGGCAGCGAAGTGAAGATGTATATAAATACTTCGAACTGAGCTAACGACGAGTCAGTTAATTTTTATCAAGCTAAAAACGCAAATGAAACTTAGTTTTATCGGTAAGGATTTTCCTTAAAAAGTCCAAAAAGGTTTGCAATTAAAAAGAGATTTAACCCTCCGATCTCCTGTCAATTGGCATGTTTGCGTTTTTGAGTGAACCCTAATTAACTGGAAGGATTTTTTTAAAAATGATTTGTAAGAAATCCTAACAATTACTAAATCGGCCTTAACCATATTAAGACAGTTAGTTCGTTGATAAAATCGACCTATACTTTCTAAATACGGATAAAAATACTTCGAAATGAGCTAACTACGCGTGTGTTAATTTTTATCTAGTCAAAATCGTGTAAAAAACTCTTTTTTATTTCTCTGGATTTTAAGATTTCCTCTTAAAAAGAGATTTAACCCTCAAATCTACTATTATTTAACCTATTTGCGTATTTAAGTAAACCCGAAATTAGCAAGTTTAGGTGGAAGATGTAAAATACATAGAGCCTTTTATGAGGTGCTGAAGTGAGCTAATTAATTTTATTTCTGAACAACTATTTTTCTATTCCTTATTGTATCATCAACCAAAAATAATTTTAAAAAATAAATTCCGTTTCCTAATTCTTTAACTGGCACTAAAGCATTCTCTGAATTTACGCTTATTTCCTTAACTAATTTACCGCTGTAATCATACAAAACAACTTGCTTAATTAATTTATCAGAACTTACACTAAACTGATTTGAACTTGGATTAGGATAAACATTTACAAAATTTTCTATTGCTGAATTATACTGCAATTGTGTTATTACAACCGTATTTGTTGGCGCAACGCAACTTTTAATTGCCTTAAATCCAAAAGTGGTGGTAGCATTATCGCTCTTAAAGCGTAAGGTTAAATTAGTGGCCGTAGAGGTTACGGTTCCTGGAGAATTTGTTCCAGTGTATGCACCAATTAAAGGAGAATTTATACTTGCGCCATTATACAACCAAAGCGAATCGTAGTTAAGCTCAACACCAAAACTCTTGAATTGTAACTGCACCATGCTTCCTGTAGGGGCAGATAATGTAAAGGCGTAAGTTTCATTGTCGTAGTAATTGCGCGTTGGTCCTCCCATATCAAACAAACTATCATTGCAAACAATTGGTGCACAGTTACTAAATTTATCTTTTATTAAATTCCAATAACCTGTTAATCCATCATCATACCCAAGCGCCCACATGCCTATGCCTGCAATGCCACGTTGATTTACCATATCGTATTTTCTTCCCAAACTATAAACATCATCTATAAAACACTGACGCCATTGCCCTCCTGTTTGGTAAGCGTAGTAAGGACTATAACAATTACCTTCCCAAAACTTATTTGAGGTGGAATACGTTGTGGGATTACTCGAAACATAATCAATAGTGCGCGATGTATTATAAGTATTAGTAGTTGCAGGTATTACATTAGAGGTTACACCCCACTCCCTCCCGTAATAAGGCAAACCCATTACCAACTTGTTTGCAGGTGCGCCTTGTTTCATGTAGTAAGAAATGCTTTTTCCAACAGTGTAATTATAACTCGTTTGAAAATTATAAAGCGGCGAGGTTGGTCCCGCTTGTGAACTGCCACCGTAGTAATAATCGTAACCCATTATTGTATAAAAGTTTACACTTGGGTTTAATGCCGGAATATTAAAAACAGAGCTCCACTCAACTGCATACAAACAAATAGAAAGTTGATAATTTGGGTTTGCGGTGTTTAAAGCAGTCCTTAAATTTGTTATAAATGTTACAAATGGCGCTTTATCAGAAGCTCCCATTCCTTCAAAATCAATATTTACACCATTACCTTGGCGTGTGTTTAATAAAGATACGATGTTGTTTATAAATGTTGTTTGCGCAGAGGGTGTGGCCCAAAATGTACTGTGTCCGCTAAACATGGTAGCACAAATATGAATTTTTGTACCATTGTTTTTTGCAACTGTTACAACACTTGCTGTATTCCAGGCAAAAGAGGCATTAGTATTATTGCCTGTTGTGCTAGAAACAGTGTAATCAAAATAACACAAATCGCTTAACAAATTCCATTGGTAATTAGTGTAAGCTGAACCCATCCAATAAGGATGCCAGCCAAATATTTTTTTATTCAAAACGCAAGTCGCTGTTGGAGAAGCTAGTTTATTTAAGTTGTAATCCTTCTTGTTGTAATTATCAAATTCTGCATCTGTAATCATATTCAACTTCGAGTAAAACTCGCTTTGTTCTTGCACAGTTGATTTATAATTTGTTGGCTGAGCTTTTATAACATTGGCAACCAAGAAGGCAATAAAGAGGTATAAACTAAACTTCATAATGTAAAAATAATAAATATAAACGGCTTAAAAAGGAGGAATTATAGCCTCAAAATACATTTTTCATTTATTTATTGCTTTAATTTGCATGAATTACGAAAAAATTTTATATTTGCACCCTAAAATTAAATTACAATGTATTTAACATCACAAGTAAAAAAAGATATTTTTAAAAAGCATGGTGGAAACGAGAAGAACACAGGAAGTTCAGAGTCGCAAGTTGCTTTATTTACATTACGTATTGATCATTTAACTGAGCATTTAAAAAGTAATAAAAAAGATTTTGGTACACAACGTGCTTTATTAAATTTAGTTGGTAAACGCCGTGCATTACTAGATTATTTAAAGAAAAACGACTTAGCACGCTACCGTGCAATTATTAAAACATTAGATATTCGTAAATAATTTATTACGGATGATGTATTAAAAGGGGGCATTCTGAACACAATTCAGAATGCCTTTTTTATAACCTACAAATCAAACAAATAAAATATAAATCCATCTCGAAAACGTCGAGATACAAAACAAAAAAACATGTCACAAATAGGAACAACACATAGTTTTGATTCTGGCAACGGCCAACTCATTACTCTAGAAACAGGAAAATTAGCAAAGCAAGCAGATGGCGCTGTAGTTGTAAAATCAGGTAACACAATGATTTTGGCAACTGTAGTTAGTAATAAAGATGCTAAAGAAGGAATTGATTTTTTACCTTTAACGGTAGATTATCAAGAAAAATATGCTGCCGCAGGCCGCTTCCCTGGCGGATTTTTTAAACGCGAAGCAAAATTATCAGATTATGAAGTATTAATTTCAAGGATTGTTGACAGAGCTTTGCGCCCACAGTTTCCTGAAGATTACCACTCTGATACACAAATAATGTTATCATTAATTTCTGCAGATAAAGAAATTATGCCAGATGCTTTGGTTGGCTTAGCTGCCAGTGCTGCAATTGCGGTAAGCGATATTCCAATTAATGCATTAGTAAGCGAAGTACGTGTTGCTAAAATTGATGGGAAATTAATCCTTAATCCAACAAAATCGCAATCAGCGTTAAGCACCATTGATATGATAGTAGCTGCCAACGAACGTGATATTGCCATGGTAGAAGGAGAAATGAAAGAAGCAAGCGAAGCAGAAATGTTAGAAGCCATTCAATTTGCACACGAAGGCATTAAAAAACAAATTGCTGCAATTAAAGAATTTGCAGAAAAAGCAGGCTTAAAAACAAAACGCGAGTACAACCACGAAACCAATGATGAGGAACTGCGCACAAAAGTTCATAAAGAAACGTACGAAGCCGTTTATGCAGCAGCTAAAAAATTAGAGGCAAACAAACATAAGCGTAAAGATAATTTTAAAGCGCCTTTTGAAGAGTTTAAAAAACAATTTACAGAAGAAGAATATAAAGCTAAAGAAGCTTTAATGAAAAAATATTATCACGAAGTGGAGTACAATGCCGTACGCCGTTTAGCAATTGATGAAAAAGTACGTATTGATGGTCGTAAAACTACAGATATTCGTGCTATTTGGGCAGAAGTTAATTATTTGCCTTCGCCACACGGAAGCGCTGTGTTTACACGTGGAGAAACACAATCGTTAACAACGGTAACCTTAGGCACACCTGTTGATGCACTAAAAATTGATGGCGCATTTAACCAAGGCGAAGAAAAATTTTTATTACACTATAACTTCCCTGGTTTTAGTACAGGCGAAGCAAAACCTAACCGCGGACCCGGACGCAGAGAAGTAGGTCATGGTAATTTAGCCTTACGTGCTTTAAAACCAATGGTACCAATGGATACAGGTTATACTATTCGTATTGTGAGTGATATTTTAGAAAGTAATGGCTCTAGCTCTATGGCTACCGTATGTGCAGGCACATTGGCATTGATGGATGCTGGTGTGAAGATTAAAAAACCAGTAGCAGGTATTGCAATGGGCTTAATTACAGATGATAAAGGCAACTATGCTATTTTATCAGATATATTGGGCGATGAAGATCATTTAGGTGATATGGATTTTAAAGTATGTGGTACTAAAGATGGTATTACTGCCGTGCAAATGGATTTAAAAGTAAATGGCTTACCTTTTGAAGTAATGTCGCAAGCCTTAGAACAAGCTAAAAATGGGCGTTTACACATCATGAACGAAATGTTGAAAGCAATTGATACACCACGTGAAGATTATAAAGAGCATGCACCACGTTTTGAGAAAATTGTTATACCTGGAGAATTTATTGGGGCTGTAATAGGACCTGGAGGTAAAGTAATTCAAGAAATGCAAAAATCTACCAACACAACTATTGTAATTTCAGAGGTTGATAAAACTGGTGTAGTAGAAATTTTTGGAACAAGTGCTACCGATACTAAAGCCGCAATGGCGCGTATTAAAGCAATTGTAGCCGTACCTGAAATTGGTGATATTTACGATGCAAAAGTAAAATCAATTATGCCGTACGGTGCATTTGTAGAAATTATGCCTGGTAAAGACGGTTTGTTGCACGTAAGTGAATACGACTGGAAACGCACAGATACCTTAGAAGGTTTAGTAAAAGAAGGTGATATTGTACAAGTAAAATACGTTGGCGATGACCCAAAAACTAAAAAAATAAAATTAAGCCGTAAAGCTTTATTACCAAAACCAGAAGGCTTTGTTGAGAAAAGCGAAAACAAAGGTTAATTAACTAAATTAAAAAAGCCTCGCAGAAATGTGAGGCTTTTTTGTACTTGCTAAAATGTATCGTATCGATAATCCTGGTTTATTTACAACTCTTTTTTCAGTATGATTCAACTCCAAACTTTGTAAAAAAACATCAATCAATTTAAATTAAAAAATGATTAACTTTGATATAAATGAAAAACTATTAGTATGAAAGGAATTAATTTTATCACCAATAATAAAAACGAAAAAATTGCCGTACAAATAGATTTAAAGACAATTGAAAAACATCATGAGGCCATTGAAGATTTGTTAGATGGCATTATTGCAGAAGCTAGAAAAGACGAAGAAAAAATACCGTTATCAAAGGTGATTAAAAACTTAAAAAAAATCGGTAAATTATAATGAATAATTACCAAGTTGTATTATCAAAAACAGCAGAAAAAGAACTCTATAAATTACCTACGCAGGTAATACTTAAAATAATAGAAACACTTAAAACCTTGGAAATAAATCCGCGACCAAATGGTTGTAAAAAATTAAAAGGCTTTAAAAATTTATGGAGAGTGCGGGTTGGGAATTATCGGATTATTTATTCGATTGACGATGTTATACTCCTAGTAGACGTAAGAGAAATAGGAGATAGAAAAGATGTTTATAAGTAACATATTAAACTCTAATTTATTTGAAGTCCGTTTCATAAATCTAAAGTTTATCATCATACTTGGATATTATACAAAAATTGAACCATAACTTAATAAGTTTCTTTTTGTGCTATATCCCTCAACTATGAAAAACCCTTGAAGCAACAATAACACCATTATCAATCACCAAAACTTCGCCAACGTATAAATCTTCTTCACCACTTACTTTACGCACATACTCCATAAAAACTTGCTCCTCGCTAGCAGTTAATTTTACAACATCGTAATACAAACTCGGTAAACGGGTAAATGCATCTTGCCACCAACTTTCTAACGCTTCTTTTCCAACAATTAGCCCATTTGTTTCGGGTCTATTAATTTTTAACTTAGGGCTATAATGTTTAGCTTTTGGGTGATACAGCGCCAATAGATTCGTGAGATCCTTTCCGTTAAACGCTCTAAACCATTTATGAGCAATTAATTTGTTCTTTTCAATTTTATTCATTCTTACAATACTAAACTATTTTAAAAATTTTATTTATCCAAAAGTGGCTATTTTCTAACAATAAGTGGTTAAATAAACGCTGCGGTAAAACTAGTTTTCTAAAAATTAATAACTTAACTTTAAGTTCTATTTTAGAAATTAAATGAAAAAAGCATATATCTTTCCTGGGCAAGGTTCCCAATTTAGTGGTATGGGCAAAGACTTGTACGAAAACAACGCAAACGCTAAAAATTTATTTGAACAAGCCAATGATATTTTAGGTTTTAAAATAACCGATACCATGTTTGCTGGCAGCGATGAAGAACTAAAACAAACTAAAATAACACAACCTGCAATTTTTTTGCATTCTGTAATTCTCGCATCTACCCTACCCGATTTTAATCCTGATATGGTTGCAGGTCACTCTCTCGGAGAATTTTCAGCCTTAGTTGCTAACAAAACTTTGAGCTTTGAATCGGCCTTGCAATTGGTTTACAAACGAGCCTTAGCCATGCAAAAAGCTTGCGAAATTAACCCAAGCACAATGGCCGCAATTTTAAATTTAGAAGATAAAATTGTTGAAGATATTTGCGCAGAAATTACAACAGCTGGCAATATTATAGTTGCAGCAAATTACAATTGCCCGGGTCAGTTAGTAATATCAGGCAGTACAGAAGGTATTAACATTGCCTGCGAAAAATTAAAAGCCGCTGGTGCCAAACGTGCATTGGTGTTACCTGTTGGCGGTGCTTTTCATTCACCTTTAATGGAACCTGCAAAAATTGAATTAGAAGCTGCCATTAATGCAACAGCTTTTAATAATCCTATTTGCCCAGTTTATCAAAACGTAACGGCAAATGCGGTTTCAAACCCAAATGAGATTAAACAAAATTTAATAGCACAGCTCACCGCACCAGTTAAGTGGACGCAAAGTATACTCCAAATGACGGCAGATGGCGCTACACATTATGTTGAAGTTGGTCCTGGCAAAGTGTTACAAGGCTTGGTTAAAAAAATTAGTCCGGCAGTGGAGGCAGTTGGCGCATAAAAGAAGAATATGAAAAAAATCATTTTTATAATTTTAGTATTGACATTAAGCCTTAACGGATTTTCGCAATTTTTAAGAGGTTTTGGCGTATTTGGTGCGCTCACACAATCAGTACATAAGTACAAAAATTATGATGCAACAAAAAAAGTAGATTCGGTTTTTGTTCCTCAATACTACTACCCTCAAAATCATATCTCACGCGAATATTTTAGCTGGGGAGCAGGTATATTTGCAGAATTTGGAAGAGGAGATAATGGAAGGTGGCAAACCGAATTAGAGTATGCAAAAAAAGGTGCCAACGAAAAAGAAATTACAAATCAGTGGTTAGGGACAAGAGCAAATAATTTTTCGGCAAATAAATACACTTACATACAATGGAATAATTATTTAAAATTTTTTGGCCTGTTTGGTTTACCCAGTAATATGTACTTAATGCCAGGTATACGTTTAGAATATTTGCTAAATAAAAGCACTCCCGTTTTTTCGGCCTACAGTTCTGAACTTCCAAGGATTTGGTACAGCGGTAATGTTGGCTTAGGATATCAATTTCCAATATATAAAAATTTTTGGGGAGTAGTTGAGTACCATTACAATCCAGACTTATATAATTTAAAAGTTAAAGATAATGTTAGGATTAGAAACAGAACATTTGAAACACGCTTTGGAATAATGTGGCGACCAAAACGCAGAAGTATTGATGATTGCAACACACCACGCTACAAAGGACCAGCTTATTAATTCTATTATAAAATTTTATTATGGTAATGACAAAAGACGTTTTATTCTCTCTTACAAAAGGCGCATTTGCGCCACAAGAAGAGATGTTGGAAGTGGCACGTAAAAAAGGAAAATTATATATTGGCATCCCTAAAGAAATTGCCTTTCAAGAAACACGTGTGGCACTGGTACCAGATGCTGTAGCTTTACTAATTAATAACGGACACCGTGTGGTAATTGAAGCAGGCGCAGGAAAAGCTGCTAATTTTGATGATACCGATTATAGCGAGGCAGGTGCAGAAATTGTATTTACACCAAACGATGTGTATAAAGCCGATGTTATTTTTAAAATTGCGCCTCCAACTATTGAAGAGATTGAGCTGATGCAACACAAACAAACATTGTTTAGTGCCTTGCAATTAACTGTACAACCTCAAGACTTTTTAAAGAAATTAATTTCAAAAAAATTAAATTGCATAGCATATGATTTAATTTTAGATGAGGCAGGTATTTTCCCTGTAATACGGGCTATGGGCGAAATTGCAGGTGGTGCAAGTATTTTAATCGCTGCTGAATTATTGAGTAACGTAAATAATGGCGTTGGCTCTATATTAGGTGGGATAAGTGGCATATCGCCAACCGAAGTTGTGATTATTGGTGCTGGTACGGTTGGAGAGTTTGCGGCTCGCGCTGCCATTGGTTTAGGAGCTACCGTAAAAGTATTTGATAATTCTACCTCACGCTTAAGAAGATTACAAAATCAATTAGGCTCACGCATTTTTACTTCTGTTATTGTTCCAAAAGTTTTAGAAAAACATTTAAAAACAGCCGATGTAGCTATAGGCGCATTACGTGCTAGCAAAGGAAGAACACCTTGCATTGTAACTGAAAATATGGTGGCCGAAATGAAAACTGGTAGTGTAATTGTGGATGTAAGTATTGACCAAGGAGGCGTTTTTGAAACATCGCAAGTTACAAATCATACCAAACCTGTATTTAGAAAACATGGTGTAATACATTATTGTGTGCCAAACATAAACAGCCGTGTGGCACGCACTGCAAGCTATGCGTTTAGCAATATATTCTCTCAAATTATTTTAAACATGGGCGATGAAGGTGGCTTTGATAGTATTGTTCGCAAGGACGCAGGTTTACGAAATGGCGTATACATTTATAACGGAATTTTAACCAATCAGTTTTTGGGTGAAGCCTTTAGTTTACCGTTTAAAGATATTAACTTATTAATGGCAGCAATTTAGATTTACTTTCGCTCGTACTGGCAACAAGCAGGCAAATTAGAGTAAGCGTAATCATCAGCCGTAAATTTTTCATTGTCGTAACCAGCATTAGCAATGGCTTGTAATACCTTGTTGGTGCTTACAACCGATGTATCCAATTTTATTTTAATGAGTTTTGAATCCTGGTTCCAGCTGGCAGAATTTACACCATTTATTTTGCAAGCTTTTTCAATTGTAGCTTTGCATTTGTCGCAATTACCCCATACCTGAGCAGTGTATTCAATTTCTTTAACCTCTGGTTTACAGGCAATAAAGACAACAGCGAGGAAAATCAAAAAATATTTTAAATTCATAACGATTTAAATGTATAATTCAAATTTTTAAAATGACTTAAAAAATTTGGTAATGCAAACTTAAGGTTTTCTTCGGCTTTAATGTTATCATGAAACAGAACAATGCTGCCTTCTTTAGTATTTTTAACAACATTGTTTAAGCATTGCTCCGGCGTAATTTTTTCATAATCATAACTAATTACATCCCAAAAAACTACTTTATAATTATTTTTTTGCAATGCTTTGTATTGGCTCCGTTTTAGTTTTCCATAAGGTGGTCTAAATAAATTATTTTTCACCAACTCTTTACATTGCACCACCTCACTCATATAATCAGCTACAGTTGTACTAAATCCTTTGGTATGAAACATTGTATGATTTGCAACTGTATGCCCTTCATGTTTTATCTTCTCAAAAATAGTATTGTTCTTTAAAATATTAGAGCCTACACAAAAAAAAGTTGCCTTGGCATCGTATTGTTTAAGTGTATCCAATACCCATTCTGTGAGGCTGGGTATTGGTCCATCATCAAAGGTTAAATAAATTTCTTTATTGTTGGTATTTACTTTCCACAAAGCTTTGGGGTACAATTTTTGTAATACCCCTTTTGGTTGTATTAAAAGCAAATTCCTCACGCAAACTAATTCTGCCCTGGCCCAATATTTGTTGGCATTTGCGGTTGCTCAGGCATTAATTCTTCAGGAGGCACAATTGATGATAAACGTTGCATAAATTCTTTACTTAACGCATCTTGATTTTGTTGCTGAGTTAAACCTGTTAAACGTTTTAATATCTCTTTAGCTTGATCCATTTCCCTTCCATAAGCCATCCTCCGATTTGGTTTTTGGTCGTTATAAATTTTTAAATCGCCTTCAAAAATATCAAACAATTTCTTTGCCAACGCATTTGCTTTGTCAGTTTGTTTTAACTCGTAATAAGCCGCACAAATAGTAAAGATTGTTGCATCATAAGGTATGTTTTCGTCTGGCATTACCGCTAAACATTTATCTAATACTTCAATTGCTTTTTTATTTTTGCCTTCGTTCATTAAGGCTGTGGCCAAAATGCTCATTTGCATACGTAAATTACCAGTCATGCGGGTACAGGTTTCATCCAAGTTTACGCCTGGTTTATCCATTCCGCCCCAAGCAAAATCTTGCATCATATGTTTGTACATTACTTCGGTATTCACACGTCCTCCGGCTGCTTCTTCGCTCTCTGTTTGCTTTATTGGTACAAAACGGTAGGCTAATCCTTCTAACTGAAAGTATTTTTTCAACCCAACGTAAGCATCATCACCAGTTGTTACTGCAAAATATATTGGGCGTTTCCAATTATTATGTTGAATTAAATCCAATACCATAATATCATTTTTCATAATTACGTTTCTGCCTCCTAAATCCCACTGAATGCGCTTAGCCAAACGTGCCGTATCCTTTACACTTATAACTTTATTTTTCATAACGGCCATACTATCTACATTTACATAAAGTGTGCGTGCAGGGAATAAATCAACTAATTCGCCGCCACCTACTTCATATTTATTATTTACATCATCGCTTAATAACTGATCCATAGCGGCTTTTAACGATACAGGCTTATTGTCTTGTGCAGATAAATAAGCGTATCCTAATTTTTCAGCTTCTAATTTACGTTCATCTATTGTAAACGGTACCGCCTCGCTTAGGTAGGCTTTACGGCGCATTTGGCGGATGTACCAATCGGTTTGTAATAAACTTAAATTTACAACGCGCACATCTGTTCTTATACCTTCTACCTCCTGAGCATACCAAAGCGGGAAGGTGTCATTATCACCATTGGTAAATAAAATAGCATTTGGCGCACAACTTTGTAAATAGTTTACCGCACAATCGCGCGATAAAGTACGTTTAGAACGATCGTGGTCATTCCAACCTTCTTTGGCCATTATTGCTGGTATAACCAAACTTAAAGCTGTAGAGCCTAAAGCAAGACCAACTCCATTTGATTTTTTAAGTGCATTACCTAAAACATCAAAAATAAACAACACGCCAAAACCAATCCAAATTGCAAAGGCGTAAAAACTGCCTGCGTAGGCATAATCACGTTCGCGCGGTTGGTAAGGTGTTTGATTTAAGTAAAACACAATTGCCAAACCAGTAAAAATAAAAACGCAAAATACAACCCAAGCGCCTGCTTTATCTCGTTTGTAATGATAAATAAGCCCAAGCAATCCGAGTAAAAATGGCAAGGCATAAAAATGGTTTGCAGCAAAATTTTTCTTATCGCGGTGTATAACTTTTGATGTATCGCTATCCAATCTTAAATCATCAAAAAATTTAATACCTGTAACCCAGTTGCCTTCCATAGAATTTTTAAGCAAACCTTGCACATCGTTCTGTCTTCCAACAAAATTCCAAAAGAAATAGCGCCAATACATATAGTTAATTTGATAACTAAACATGTACTTCAAATTCGCCATCATAGTTGGGACTTCAATTGTTTCGGGACCTTCTCGTCCCTCTACACTTATATTTTTATGATGCTTAGCTACATCTCCCCAATACTTATAGGCGCTTTCATGATGACCTTGTCCGCTCCACATACGAGGGAAAAGCGTACAAAAACGTTTGTCGTAAACAGGCTTCGATTTTTTACGAGCATCTACAATTCTGTACTTTCCAGTGGCTTCATCTCTCGCCCAAATAATAGTTCCATCACCAAAATCATTTTTAGACATTGTTGGGGCGTTATAATACTGTCCGTAAAGCACTGGCCAATCGCCATATTGTTCACGTAACAAATAGGATAACATATTAGGTGCGTTTTCTGGATCGTTTTCATCCATTGGTGTGTTTGCTTGCGAACGAATTACCAAAACAAAAAATGATGAGAAACCAATTAAGATAGTAGCTAAACTCAAAAAGATTGTATTTAACATTAAGGTTTTTGTTTTAAAGTAGTGAATTGCATAAATACCACTAGCAAAGAAAATTATTCTAAACAAAGCATCGCTACCTGTTTGGTAAGACGCTACAACAAAAAAGGCGAATACAATCGTTGAAATAAATCCAAATTTGTAATGCTTTTCTTTTTTTGTTGCTGTATAAACTATTAACCCTGTTGTTGCGGCTAAGAGTAAAATAAAAAATATTATCGTTCCTGAATTAAAACCTAGGCTTAATTTATTTGTAAAAAACACTTCGTAATCACTTAAAAATTTTACAGTTTTAGTAATTAATAAATTTTGTACAAAGGCCAAAACACCAACTGAGGCAATACCTGCAATAATAAAGCCTTTCCAAGAAAATTTATATTTTTTGAAATAAATTACAAAACCAATTGCAGGAATTACGAGTAAATTTAATAAGTGAACACCAATTGATAAACCAACTAAATAGCAAATTAAAACTATCCAACGTAAGGCAGATGTAGGATTTATTGAATCCTCTTCGTCCCATTTTAAAATTGCCCAAAAAACAATTGCTGTAAAGAAAGAAGACATGGCGTATACCTCACCCTCAACAGCGCTAAACCAAAACGAATCAGAAAACGTATAAGCTAAACCGCCAATTGCGCCTGCACCAAGCACTGCAAACTGTTGTGCCTTGGTTAACGTAGTAGTGGATTTAGAAATGGTTTTTAAAGCTAAACGGTTAATAGTCCAAACTAAAAATAAGATGGTAAACGAACTACTCAAAGCGCTCATAATGTTTATCATCATGGCTGCTGCGGCTGGGTCACTGCCACCAAACATGGCAAAAAATCTTCCAATGATTAAGAAAAATGGTGCACCAGGTGGATGCCCAACTTCCAATTTATAAGCACAGGCGATATACTCACCGCAATCCCAAAATGAGGCAGTAGGTTCAATAGTTGAGCAGTAAGTAAAAGTGGCTATTGCACAAATAATCCAGCCAACAATGTTGTTTAAGTTTTTAAATTCTTTTGTCATCATAATTTAGTGTTGCGAAGTTAATCTTTTCTCTAGATTAATTTGAACGATTTTTTTTAAAATTTATTTGTAGACAAAAAATTATTATTATCTTTGCATCCTCGATTTGAGTTCTTTTAACAATGCCCGATCGTCTAATGGCAGGACTTCAGTTTTTGGTTCTGACTATGTTGGTTCGAATCCAGCTCGGGCAACAAAATTTAGATTGAGAATTAAAAAAGCCTTGTTTTTGCAAGGCTTTTTTTTTGATTTTTTGGCGATAGAGTCTCAATAAAAAAAGCCACAATAAATCGGAGCTTTTAATACTAATTTTTACCAGTTTATTTTGTAACTATAATTTTCTTAACAATAGCTTGGTTGTTTACAACTACCTTAATAAAATAAACCCCTTCAGGCTTATCAGTTAAATTAAGTTTAACCACATTATTACTTACATTTTCAAGTTTATTGTCTCCAATAACTTGCCCAATTGCGTTATACGTTATTACATTACACTTAACGGTTTCATTAAAAGTAAATGCAATATTAAATTCGCCATTATTGGGATTAGGGAAAATGTCTACGTTCGATTCTAATTTGTTAGTATTTTCATTAATACCCACAATAGGGCGGCAACTTACAAGCGGGACATAAGCCATACGCACTTTTGAATTTCGGTGTTTTTTCAGTGTTTTCCAACTGTTAGAACCTGTAAATACCCAAGCAGATGAATCGTTAATGGTTGTATAACGTGTTGATGTAAAAATTTTAATTGAATCTAAAGGTGAGTTAAATGGTGTAGTTACCCCAACATAAAAACCATTCGCTCCAATTGCAACAGGATTACTTAGTACAAATTTAAACGGAATAATTTTAGTTGCCATAATTGTATAGGTTGGCGATCCTAAAAATTTAATCGTTGTTGTTTTGGTGCTGGCTGCAATCTTACCTAAACTATCCGTTCGGTCTGTCATAAATGCCTGAGGACCTGATGTGGCATTACCTCCATAAATTTTACAAGTAATAGGAGTGGCCAAAGTACCAGCAGTTGCCTTAGTACCAAGACTATCGAAGAGTACAATAACTGCATGTACTTGCGGTGTAGGAGTATCGCTGTATGAATTTGGAGAAATGTATTGTGCAAATTCTTTATCGCCATAACAATTTGTACCGGTAAAGAAGCCTGGATTGCCAGATTGACAACCTATTACAGCTTGATCATTCATGGCATTGTATGATCTCAATGTATCCGTCGTTAAAAATATTTTGGCTGTATCTAAACAACGCGGACATTTACCCACATTAATTACGGTAGAAGAACTTGAAGTTCCTGCGGTATTGGTTACAACTAAAGTTAGTGTATAAGTACCACCTGCGGTGAAGGTAATACTAGGAGTTGGTACTGTATTGTTAGGTGCAAATGAAGCTGTAGCAGGGCTTGATGCCCATGCATAAGTTAATGGATTATCGCCTGTAGATTTATCAATTGGTATAAACGGCTGACCTATACACGGTTTACCACCTAAGGCAAATGAAGATACTGCCGGACCCGGAATTGGTGGCGGTGGTGGTGGACCATTTGTACACAAACCGTGTGTTCCTAGTTGTGAACGATAAGTACCTTGGGTCATAGCTGTCATCATGCGTGTTTTTTGATCGTTAGAGAACATGTACATGCAAGCGTCATCTGTGTAATCCATAAAGTTCATTGTCATTTCTCCATTAGGACTTTGACCTGCACCGCATTGATTAACATGATGAGGTGCGGCAGGGCAACCAAAATGAGCTGCCTCTGCAGGAGGAATATCGGCACATTGGTCTGTAATGCAATTACCATCACCCCAAACGTGAATTAATCCTAACCAGTGACCAATTTCGTGGGTGGTTGTTCTTCCTTTATTATACGGCGGTGCAGTTGCTGAGCCTATGCTCCCAAAAGCTGTGTTTAACATAACAACCCCATCGTTTGTAGCATTTCCTCCGCCAGCTACACCAGGTAAACTTGTTCCTGCGGGAAATGTAGCGTAACCTAAAAGTCCGCCTCCTAAATTACAAACCCACATGTTACAATACCGTGTTGGATCCCAAATTGTAACAGGTTTAATTGTTCCATTAACGTAAGCAGTGTTGTAAGGCCCGTTGTTCCATCCTTTATCGTTTCTATTAATTCTATTGATACCAGGTTCTGGCAAAATACCACCTGTGGGGTCTTTAACGGCTAAACAAAAACTTATTGGTGTATTAGCAATAACTGGAACAAAAGCTGTAGGTGCATTTCCAACATTTAAACCAGTTCCTGCAAAATCGGCATTTAATGTGTTTATTTGGTCAATAACTTGTGCTTGTGAAATATTATCTCCAACGCCAACAGCTTGACCATTATGAATAATATGTACTACAACAGGAATTGTCCAAGGCGCAGGTTGCGCTTTATTTGCAGAGAGTGATGCTTTATATCTTTCAACAGCTTCATTAAATGAGGTTTGCCACTCAAGAGAAGGAACTTCGGTTGCACAGGTTCTTCCTTTTTGAGGATCTAAATTAGGTTGGGCAAAAACTTTACCAATTAATAGTATGCTTGGTATTATTAAAAATAGTTTTTTAATCATAGCTAAATTATTTATGGCTAAATTAAAAATATAAATGCAATCAACAAAAAAATTAACTCATTAATTGTTAGCATTTAATAAGTATACTAAATTATTTAGAATTTAAGGTGTAAAGTTTTATCAGGATTATTAAGCTTACCGCTATATTTCTTTCCATCTTTCTCAAAATGAATGATGTTGGTTTGTTCTTTAATGAAATCATTAAGTAATGAATTTTCGAAGGTTATTTGGTTTGTAAGTTGAGTGCTATTACTCTCGATATATATCCAAATAGCCTCACCTTCGGGTTCATATCCAATTACTTTATAGTTAATTAGTGTGTTACTAGTACTCATTTTGAATCGTTCAAAAACATAATTTTTTATGTAATTTAAATTTTTGTTTTTATCTGAATCATTAATTAAATCAATTTTAACATTGTTCAGTTTTTTTAAGGCTGCCTCAAAATCGTTTGTAAAAAGTTTTATTGAACCCTCAATATTTTTAGATTTTGAGTTATATTTAACCTCGCTAACCGAAAGGTAAAAAGGATGTGCTGAAAAATTAATAAATAAAACAACTATTAAAAGTATGAATACCTTTGTTAATGCGTTAGTTATATTTTTTATTGGATTAATAATCTGCTAATTTAAGGAAAATGAGTGATTTTTTAATCTGGTTCACAACTGGTATAGAGCATATTTTAAATTTTAATGGTGCAGACCATATATTATTTATTGCGTTACTAACCCTTACCTTCCCAATTAAAAGATGGAAAGGTTTGATAATTCTTATCACAGCATTCACATTAGGGCATTCTTTGTCATTAGCACTTAGTTGTTACAGGATTATCCAACTTAACCAAAACTTTGTTGAATTTTTAATTGCATTTAGCATTTTAATTACTTCTATTTATCACTTGGCGAACATTAAAAATGTAGCCAAGCTAAAAATTAAATTCATGTATTTTATTGTTACCGTTTTTGGATTGATTCATGGCTTAGGATTTTCATACTTGTTGAAGTCTATGTTTGAAACAAGCGAATCGCTCATATTACCGCTTTTAAGTTTTAATTTAGGATTAGAGGTTGGACAGCTGGCCGTAACTTTGATAGTTATAATTATTTCTTTTGGTTCGGCATTTTTATTTAAAGTACCTTTTCAATTATTTAAATTAATTAATGTGGTTTTAATTGGCCTTTTTTCAATCTATTTATGCATTGTAAGGTTTCTCGAAATCATCAATTAAGTATATCTAAACTACCCAATCCCTCTCTTATTATAACTATTTCTTCGCCGCTACAATCAATAACGGTGCTCGCATAAATATTACCAAATCCACCATCAATAACAGCATCAACCTTATCTTGGTATTGTTGAAAAATTACTTCAGGGTCGCTAAAGTACTCTAGAATGTCATCGCTGTTATCATGCAAACTGGTACTAATTATAGGATTACCAAGGGCTTCAACAATTGCTTTTGTTATTGAATTATCGGGCACACGAATACCAACCGTTTTTTTATTTTGTTTTAAAAGTTTAGGCACATTGTTATTTGCTTCTAAAATAAAGGTGTAGGGGCCGGGCAAGGCTTTTTTCATTATTCTAAAAACAGAGTTGCTGATTGGTTTTGCGTACTCACTCAAATGACTTAAATCGCTACACACAAAACTAAAATTACTTTTTTCAGGTTTAATTCCTTTAAGTGCGCAAATACGTTCAACAGCCAATGGTTTTGTGATATCGCCACCCAACGAGTATACAGTATCAGTAGGATAAATAATAATGCCTCCGTTTTTTAAAAGATTTACAATTTTTGTTATTGCAATATCATCAATATTATTTTCGTTTAACCGTAGTAGCATACCTCAAAATTAACTAATTAAAAAATAAGATACGTTTTAAAATTTATACATAGTTTTGGAATATCTATTAAAATGAATTATGAGTAACAAATTACTTTTAAAAAATATAAAATCATTATTAAGTGTTTATGAAATTGCTCCGCTAAAACTAACCGGAACTGAAATGGCAAAACTTCCAACACTAGATAACGCTTGGCTTGCAGTGGAAGATGGAATTATTGTTGACTTTGGCGATATGGAAAATTTTCCTGGAATAACCGATTGGAAAAATTTAGAAGTAATTGATTGCAGCGGAAAAATAGTAATGCCCGGTTTTGCTGATAGCCACTCGCATATTGTATATGCTGGGAATAGAGAGCAAGAGTTTGTGGATAGAATAAATGGTTTGAGTTATGAAGAAATTTTTGCACGAGGCGGTGGCATTTTAAATTCAGCAAAAAAACTAAATGAAACAAGTGAAGACGAATTATTTGAACAAAGCAAACAACGCCTTTACGAAGTTATAAAATTAGGGACTACAGCTATAGAAATTAAAAGTGGTTACGGATTAAGTTTAGAAAGCGAACTAAAAATGTTGCGTGTAATAAAACGTTTAAAAGATTTGAACTTGATACCTGTGAAATCAACGTTTTTAGGGGCGCACGCAGTTCCATTAAATTTTATAGAAAATAAACAAGGGTATATTGATTTATTGATTAATGAATTGTTACCAATAATTGTTGATGAAAAATTAGCAGATTTTATAGATGTGTTTTGCGAACAAAATTATTTTACGAAAGAAGAAACTATAAAAATTTTAGAAGCAGGAAATAAATTTGGATTACAAGGTAAAGTACACGCTGAGCAATTGAGCCACAGCGGGGGCATACAAGCCGCAGTAAAATGTAATGCAATAAGCGTTGATCATTTAGAATTTTGTAACGAAGATGATATGCATTTACTGAAAGCAAGTAACACCATGCCAACAATTTTGCCCGGTGCGGCTTACTTTTTAAACTTACCATTGCCTCCTGCAAAAAAAATGATTGAGTTTGGTTTGCCTGTTGCTTTTGCAAGCGATTTTAATCCGGGTAGCTGCCCCAGCGGTAACATGATGCAAGTAATGAGTATGGCCTGCGTGCAATACAAACTCACACCAGAAATGGCGATTAATGCAACAACCATAAATAGCGCTTACGCCATGAGCTTAAGTAATGAAGTTGGCACAATTACAGCTGGTAAAAAAGCAAACTTTATCATTACAAAAGAAATTAGTAGTTATAATTATTTGCCTTATGCCTTTGGCAGTAATTTGATTGAAAGTGTATTTATTAGTGGAGTAAAATTTTAACTCAATATTGAACTCATCTTGTTAACTCATCAATAATTTTTTTGTGTTGAGGAAATTCGTTTTGTAACGAAATTTTATCGGCCAAAACAAAATCTCTAAAATCAAAACCAGGCCAAACGGTGCAGCCAACAAAACTAAACTGGCCACCTTTTTTTACTCTGCTAGCGAACCAATTGCCCGCTTTTACAGTATATTGAAACACTTCACCTGATTCAATATTATTCCCAATGGTAGTAGTAATTAACTTACCTTCAAGTGTAATTTCTATAACTTCTAGTGGATCACCTCCATAAAAATGCCACATTTCATCACTTTTAATTTTATGAAAAGCACTAAAATTTGTTGCTTCTATTAAAAAATAAATTCCTGTTGCATAGTTTCGTTTACCTTCAAAATTTTCGAAATTAGCCTCACTCCCGCTCCTATAAGTTTCTTTATAATAGCCACCCTCAGGGTGCTTTTGCATATTGAATTTTTCTACTAAATCTCTTACTCCCATTTTACTTTTTTAAATAATTATAAATACTAAGTGGTAACGCATCTGTTTGAGGACTAGAATTTGTGAGCACAACAAAACCAATGTTCTTTTCTTTAATCAATCCAACAAAACTTGCAAAACCACCAGTACCACCGTTGTGCCATATTAGTTCAGCGTCTGTTTTGCGCTTTAAAAAATGCCAAGCCAACGATAATTTATTCCCATTTGTAAAAGTTGGTGTGAAAAGTAATTTATTTAACTCTGTCTCTTTTAAATTTTCTTTTAAATAAAGTGACATTTCTTCTGTATTAGAACAAATGGCTCCTGCTGCTTGTAGCGAGGCAAATTCCCAGTTGGGTGTTTGTGTTCCTTTATCGTTATATCCCATCACAACTTTATCTAACATGGTATTTGTTATACCAGTTTCTTTCATACCAATTACGTTTGTAACTTTTTCTTTCATTAATTCTGAAAAAGATTTTTTATAAACGGTTTCTAAAATATAACCCAACAAACCCATTCCTAAGTTTGAGTATTCACAAACTTCTCCAGGATTTTTAGTAAGAACAACTGTTTTTAAATACGATAGCAAATCTTTATTTGTATAATTTTTGTATGGATTTTTCACTTCAAACCCTTCCTTTGTAAACAAATCTTCTGGAGCCCTTGGAAGCCCGCTACTGTGGTTAGCCAAATGTTTTACTAAAATTGGATTACCGTTGTATTCTAACTTCAAAAATTCATTTCCTAAGTATTTTCTAATATCATCTTCTAAACTAATTTTATTTTCTTGAATCGCAATTGCCAACAATCGACCACAAAATGTTTTTGTAACCGAGCCTATTTCATAAATGGTTTTGTTAGTTGGCAGCTGATTGTTCCCTTTTTTTGTTTCGCCATAATTGTAAAAAATAAATTTATCGTTCTCTACAATACCTATGCTTAATCCACAATTGCGCGTATCTTCCATATACGTCTTAACCAATTTATCAACAACTGAATCTAAAGTGGTTGTTTTTTTATTATCACTTAAATAAGTGCTTCGTTTAGCATTTGTTATTGGCGGAAATGGCGTAAAGTTAAAATCTTCAAATAAATTATCCTTGCCCAAAGCGCAATTAAGTTGCAAACTATCTTCATCAAAATAAGCTGCAAATAAATAGGTGTTATTTTCATGTTTAAGTTCTTTAAAGCCATTAAACTTTCCTAGGCTAGGTCTTAAATCTGAGGCAAAAAAATTGCTTAATTCTTTTTCAGTAATTGTATTTTTTGCTACACTGTTCAAGAGCTTATAAATGGAAGCATATTCTTTATTATTATAATTAGTTTGTAGTTGTTGAACTAACTTAGTAACTTTTTCTTGAGCTTTTAAAAAGCTCCCTGTTATCACTAAAAGGTATAGAAAAAAATATTTCATTTATATAATCGTTTTTTTAATGGTTTCAATTACAGATTTACTATTTCCAACAAAAACAGTATCCTTATAAAAAATTACAGGGCGTTTTAAAAAGGTGTATTCCTGCAATATTAATTGTTTGTAATCTTGTTCTTGTAAATTTTTTTCGGCAAGTTTTTGTTCTTTGTATTTTCTAGCAATTTTACTAAACGCATTTTCATAACTACCAACTGTTTGCTTCACTATTTCCAAATCGTGTTCGCTAATAATGTTTTGTTTAATATCAATAAACTCAAAATCTTTTTCTTTTAACTCAAGTTCATTAATAATCCGTTTGCACGTTTCGCAGGTTGATAAATAATATATTTTTTTCATTGACCTCAAATATAAAATAATGTATTTTTAGTTTTTTATATTTATGTTAACATTAAATCCCAAAGAACTTAGCGTACAAGTTTTGCAAAAATACCTGCAAAATGCTATTGCGCCACGCCCAATATGTTTTGCTAGCACTATTGATAAAGAGGGAAATCCTAACTTAGCACCCTTTAGTTTTTTTAATATATTTTCGAGTAACCCACCAATTGCCGTTTTTTCTCCTGCTTATAGCGGACGCACTGGTGCTGCAAAAGATACGCTATTAAATGTATTAGAAGTTCCTGAGTGTGTTATTAATATGGTGAATTACGACATGGTTCATCAAATGAGTTTAGCCAGTAGCCCTTTTGCTAAAGGAATAAATGAATTTGAGAAAGCCGGCTTCACGCAGTTAGCATCAGATTTAGTTAAACCTTATCGTGTAAAAGAAAGCCCGGTACAACTAGAGTGTAAAGTAATTGAAGTAAAAGAACTTGGCAAACAAGGTGGCGCAGGCAATTTGGTAATTTGTGAAATAATAAAAATTCATATAAATGAAACTATTTTAAACGAGGCCAATCAAATTGATACAAAAAAAATTGATTTGGTGGCGCGCATGGGCGATAATTGGTATTGCAGAGCAAGTGGCGAAAGTTTGTTTGAAGTACAAAAGCCAATTACAAGCATTGGCATAGGTATTGATGCAATACCAGATGCAATAAAAAAAAGTAAAATTTTAACAGGAAATAATTTAGGTTTGCTTGGAAGCATTGAAAAACTGCCAGATACAGAACAGATAAGTATGTTCAAAAAAAGTTTACCAAAATTTGAGTCTATCGAAGCGCAACATTCTTATGCTAAATCACTTTTAGATGCTAATAAATTAGAGGCCGCTTGGATGGTTTTGCTTTAATTTTGTTAACATCTTGCTACAAACTCAAGCAACAAATAAAAATTATTTTTTGTAATTTAGCTAATCGTTTTATAAAAAAATCAATAAAATCAATATATATCATGGAAGTAGTAGGAACACTTAAAGTAAAATTCGACACACAAAAAGTAAGTGAACGTTTTACAAAACGCGAATTTGTATTAACAACTGAAGCCAGCACACCTTACCCGCAACACGTTAGTTTTCAAATTACACAAGACAAATGCTCTATTTTAGACCAATACAACGAGGGCGAAGAATTAAAAGTTCAATTTAATTTACGTGGGCGCGAATGGAATGGGCCGCAAGGGATAAAGTATTTTAATACCCTTGAAGCATGGAGAATAGAGCGTTTGCAAGGTAGTAATAACGGCGGCGCTAGTCAAAATAACACAATGCAACAAACAAATAATGTTGCTTCTAGCACACCTGCTAATACATTTGCAGGTGGCAATTTAGATGACACAGATGATTTACCGTTTTAAAAGAAAAAAATAGTATTTTAAAAGCGGAGAATTTACTCCGCTTTTTTTGTAAAAATAATATGCCAAAAACTAAAGTTTTATTAATATACACCGGAGGAACAATAGGCATGATGCAAGATGCCAAAACAGGAGCACTAAAACCCTTTAACTTTAAAAGTTTAACAAATCAAATTCCAGAGCTTAATAAATTTGATGTTGAACTTTCATCCATTTCATTTAAACATCCAATTGATAGTAGCGACATGCACCCTGACGTTTGGATTGAGTTAGCCACTATTATAGAAAGCAATTATAATAAAGTAGATGGCTTTGTTATTTTGCACGGTAGCGATACAATGAGTTTTACAGCCAGCGCATTAAGTTTTATGTTACAAAATTTAAGTAAGCCTGTAATCCTTACTGGCTCGCAATTACCCATTGGTGTTATAAGAACAGATGGCAAAGAAAATTTAATTACAGCTATTGAAATTGCCTCAAGCAAACAAAATGGTAAACCAATTATAAACGAAGTGTGTATTTATTTTGAATATAAATTATACCGCGGAAACAGAACAATAAAATATAACTCGCTTCATTTCGATGCCTTTAAATCGCCAAACTACCCGCCATTAGCAGAGGCTGGCGTTGAGATAAAATACAATTATAATTATTTGAACAAACCTTCAAAAAATAAATTGCTTGTAAGTAAAACGTTAGACAACGATATTGCAGTTTTAAAATTATTTCCTGGAATAAGTAAAAAAATAACAAGCGCAATTATCAACACGCATGGTATTAAAGCACTCATTATAGAAACCTTTGGATCAGGAAATGCAAGCACGCAGCCTTGGTTTATTAACGAATTACAAAGTGCAATTAAAAAAGGAATTGTTGTTTTAAACATTACCCAATGTCTTGAAGGCGAGGTGGTTCAAGGCAAATACGCCACAAGTACTCAGCTTAAAGAAATTGGCGTTATAAGTGGTGGCGATATGACCTTTGAAGCTGCAATTACAAAATTGATGTTTTTGTTTGGTAAACAATTAAATTTAAAAGAAATTAAAATAAACTTACAAAAAAATATGTGTGGTGAAATGAAATAATAAATAAAATGGAGCATTTATTAAATAATTTTTTTCTGCAACTACCCGAAGAAGAACAAAGCGTATTATTATTTATGCGTAAGCACATTCTACAGTTTAGCGAGCACTTTACCGAGCATTATAAATTTAATACGCCATTTTACTATTACAAAGGCAAATGGAATTGCTACTTATACCATAATAAAAAAAGTAAACGTACTTATATCGCTTTTTTGAATGGTTATTTGATGAAACACAAAGCACTTTTGGCAGAAGGAAGAACCCAAGGTCGGGTATATTATTTTGATTGCAAAAAAGATATTGATATAAAAACAATTAATGAACTTCTTGACTTAACAATCATAACACAAGAAAAAAAACTGTCGAACAAAAATTCTTCTCCAAAAAAAAGCAAGAAGACTTTAACTCTTAACAAAACAAAAAAAGCTGCTTCAAAATGAAACAGCTTTTCTTTTATTAAATTAAATATTACCCTAAATATTGTTGTAACAACTTACTACGGCTGCTGTGGCGCAAACGGCGAATAGCTTTTTCTTTAATTTGACGAACACGTTCGCGAGTTAAATCAAATTTATCACCAATTTCTTCGAGTGTTAAACCATGGTTTAAACCAATTCCAAAAAATAATTTCACAACATCGCGCTCACGTTCAGTTAAGGTACTTAAAGCACGATCAATTTCTTTGCTTAAACTTTCGTTCATTAGGCCAGTATCAGCTTTTGGTGAATCTAAATTTACCAACACATCTAATAAACTACTCTCTTCTCCATTAGCAAAAGGCGCATCCATACTCACATGGCGTCCACTTACTTTCATGGTATCACTTACCTTATCAATTGGTAAATCTAAAATATCTGCTAACTCTTCAGCACTTGGCTCACGCTCAAATTCCTGCTCTAACTTACTGTAAGCTTTATTAATTTTATTTAATGAACCTACTTGATTTAGTGGTAAACGCACAATACGGCTTTGCTCAGCCAATGCTTGTAGAATCGATTGACGAATCCACCATACGGCATAAGAAATAAATTTAAAACCACGCGTTTCGTCAAAACGGCGTGCCGCTTTAATTAAACCTAAATTACCTTCATTAATTAAATCTGGCAAACTTAACCCTTGATTTTGATATTGTTTTGCAACTGAAACAACGAAACGTAAATTTGCACGAGTTAGTTTTTCTAAAGCACGCTGATCACCATCCTTAATTTTTTTAGCTAATACTACCTCTTCTTCGGCGGTAATTAATTCCTCGCGACCAATTTCTTGTAAATATTTATCTAACGAAGCACTTTCGCGATTGGTAATCGATTTGGTAATTTTAAGTTGTCTCATTATGCAATTAATTGTTTAAGAGAGCAAAGTTAGTTAAAAAAATCAAAGTTTTTTTAATTATTTATTAGAAAAATATATTAAAAATAGAACATTTTTTTGTTAAATAATAGCTAAATATTCAAATTTTGCACGATAATTGTTTCTTTTTTAGAGGTTTCATCAATATTCTAAAACAAGTAATCTTGTTAACTAATTTACAAAAAATAAATAAATTTGTTTAGATATTTTTCGACTTATTAGCCCTGAACACCCTACCAACAGAGGATTTTACCTAATCATTTAATTAACAATTCAGTATTAATAACCTTACACGTAATTAACATTCCATTGTTTGGTTATACCTGTAAACCGTTGTTTTACAAGCCATTTACTGACTTATTTTAGCATAAACATAAATGCGTTTTATTATGAACGGCGAAAATTTAAAATCAGAATTACAAGAAGTACTAAACAACGATATTGCGTTGCGCAAAGAATTTACTGAGCTAAAACGCTCATTAGGCGATTACCGCAACCAACTAATTATGCGCGAGGAAGACTGCAAGCGCCTGCAAGTAACCATTGATGTGCTAAACACAAAGCTGGCGGTAATTGAGCGTGATAATACCAATTATAAAGCAGAATTAACAGCGTTTAAAGAATTAAGAAGTTCTATAAAAGAGCAATTGCAAGCAAAGCAAGATGAAATTGAACAACGTTTATCCGAAATTGAAGCATTAAAAGTTGAACTAAATAGCATTGCAACTACCTATGAATTGCAAATTGAAGAAATGCACTTAACCGCTCAAGCTAACATTGACGAGGTAAAACAAAGTTATGAATCACAACTTAACGAATTAAAAAGCAATTCGCACTACAAAGAAAGTGGTATTAAAAATGAATTTGAGAATCAATTAAACGATTTAAATCAAGGGTTTGCACTAAAGGAAGAAGCGTTGATGCACAAACACCAAGATGAAATAACATCGATTAAAAATAATTACGAAACTCAAATTACATTTTTAAAAAACGATTACAGCTCACAAATTAGCACTCTTACTCAAAGTTCAGCAGACGAGCTAAAGAATTTAACACATTCGCACAAAGTAACAATTAGCAAATTAGAATCTGAATTTGAACAAAAGTTAGAAGCAAGCGAATACACTACTAAAAATGAAATTGCAACTTTAAAATTACAATTAGAAGAGCAACGCTTTGCTCTAACAAACGAATACACAAGTAAATTAGAAGAAATTACGAATTCATTCAACTCAGAAAAAGAAAATTTAATTTCAAGTTACGAATCAAAAATAGAATCGCTTACAAGTTCTAATAGTGCTTCTTCACAAGAACTAAGTTATAATTTTGAAATAACCATTGCAGAATTAAAAAGTTCGCACCAGAATTTAATAGATGAGTTAACAGCTTCGCACCAAAGTATTACAGATGCCTTAACCCAATCGCACAATAACAGTACCGAAGAATTAACTGCGCAGCACACTAATTTAGTTGAAGAACTAAAATCGTCGTACGTATCTCAAATTAATGAATTAACTTCAAATCATAACTCTGAGTTAACTTCTACTAAAAATGAGTTAACTGAAAAAATAAATTCTCTAACGGCAGATTACGAAACACGTTTATCTAATTCTTTAATTCATGCCAACGAACATGCTTCAAAACTAACAAATGAGTTAAACACTGCTTTGTTAGAAAGTGATACTTTACGTGAAGAACTAAAATCAGTTAATCTTCAATTAAGCGAAGTAAATGATTCGTTAACATCTTTAAGAGAGCATAATGCTAATTTACTAATTGAATTAGAAAACAAAAAAGAAGAATGTTTCCAAATCACATCAGAGTTTGAAGCGTTTAAGCAAACTTCCTCGTTAACTGCTACTGAGCAAGTAAATCAATTAAACTATCAAATTGAATCGTTGAATTTAGAACTTCAAAATTTAGGTGGTGTGTTTGAAATTACAAGCAATAATTTAAGTGAAGTAGAAAACAAACTTGCGACGTTAGATATTGAGAAAGAAAATTTAGTATCCCAAAATAATGAATTGCAAAACACAGTTTCAGATTTGAGTGGTCAAGTAAATTATTTATCTCAAGTTAACGCAACAAATACTGAAGTGATTTCAAGCGCAAAAGCTGAAATTGAAGAACTCTCCATATCAAATACATTTTTACAAAACGAGGTTGCTCTACTGCAAACTTCATTATCAACCTCACAAGAGCAATTTGATACTATTAAAAATGAAATTGAAAGCAGCTCTCGCCAACTACTTTTGAATAAGGATATTGAGTTTCAAAAACTAATAGCTGAAAACGAAAATTTAATTAATGAAATTGAGAGTGTTCAATCAAGTCTTGAAGCAAAAGAAAGTGAATTATCAATTATTAATGCTGAGTTAAGCGAACTTTCGTCTACCTACCAAGGCAAGGTAGAAGATTTAAAAGAAACGTTGCAAACCAAAAATTTTGAAATCTCAACTTTAGAAGGAAACAATGCGGCTTTAACCACCGAAGTAACTCAATTAAAATCTGAAATTTCTGAATTACAATCTAAATTAATTCAAAGCGAAAATTTAAACGAAAATTACACCGCTTTGCAACATAATTTTGAAACCTTAAGCAACGAGAAAAATTTACTGTTAGGTGAAATTTCAGGAATGCAATATACAATTACCGATTTAAACCTCAACATTTCTGATTTGAATTCTAAAATTGAAGATTTTGAAACCCAAGTTCAGGCTTCATCAACACAAACTAATACCGAAGAAACAGAGGCCTTTATTGATAGACTATTTAAACAAATTGATATTTTGAGCGATGAGCGTTTGGCGTTATTAAATGAAAAAGAACAAATGGCTAATCAATTATTAAAAATGAACGATGTGGTGGGTGAATTGTCTCAACAGGTTGATAGCCAAAACATTAATGTTCAGGATTTGAATAATTACAGAAAAAACATTATTTTAGCCAACGGTTCACAACCTCAAACTAAAAATGGGGAAATGAAACAACAAATAAACGAACTTGTGCGTGAAATAGATAAGTGTATTGCGTTATTAAGTGCTTAATTTTAACCAACTCTTTAAATGAGTGACGTAACCATAAAAGTTGACATTGCAGGAAGTAATTTCCCTGTAAAGGTAAACGTGGATGACGAAGCAAACATTAAAGAAGCAGTTGATTTGATAAATAAAAAAATTGCAGAATTTGAAAAAAATTATGCAATAAAAGATAAAAAAGATGTGTTGAGTATGGTAATGCTGCAATTGGTGGCGCAATTGTACAAACAAGCCAACACCGCTGAATCAGAGTTAAGCAATTTAAAACAAATATTAGAAGATGTTAAGGAAATGTTGCACCAACATAACCTAAACATTAGCAACATACCATCTCAAGAGTAAATTTTACTCTTATAAAAGTAACGCACAATACAATAAAGAAAGTCTTTATTGTTTGTGCGTTTTTAATTTTTTAAAAAGTATAAAAATGGATTTAATAACAATTGTGTGCATAGTAGTAGCCTTAATAATAGGCGTGGTGGCTGGCTTTTTAATTGCCGGAAGCAAATTAAATGCTAGTGCAGCTAAAGAAAAAGAAAACTTAATTAAAGAAGCCGAAGTAAAAGCTGAGGCAACCAAACAAGAAAAAATTTTACAAGCAAAAGAAAAATTTATTCAATTAAAGTCAGAACATGAGAAATCGGTGCAAGAAAAAAATGCTCAAATTGCCCAAACCGAAAACAAAGTAAAACAAAAAGAAAGCGATTTAAATAAAAAAATTGAAGATTTAAATCGTAAACAAAAAGAAGCTGATGAAACCAAAAATCAAGCTAATACACAAATTGAATTGTACAAACAGCGTTTTGAAGAAGTTGAAAAAGGGCACCGTAAACAAGTAGAATTATTAGAAAAAATTAGCGGCTTAAAAGCAGACGAAGCTAAAACCCAATTAGTAGAAAGTATAAAAGGCGAAGCTAAAACCCAAGCAATGGCTTACATTAAAGACATTATGGATGAAGCCAAACTTACTGCTAATAAAGAAGCTAAAAAAATTGTAATTCAAACTATTCAGCGTGTAGCAACAGAGGCAGCAATAGAAAATAGCATCTCTGTTTTTCATATTGAAGGTGATGAAACAAAAGGACGCATTATTGGGCGTGAAGGTCGTAACATACGTGCTTTGGAAGCAGCAACTGGCGTTGAAATTATTGTAGACGATACCCCAGATGCCATTACCTTAAGTTGCTTTGATAGCATTAGAAGAGAAATTTGCCGATTGGCCCTGCACCAATTGGTTACAGATGGTCGTATACACCCTGCCCGCATTGAAGAAGTAGTTGAAAAAACTAAAAAAATGCTGGAAGAAGAAATTATCGAAACAGGCAAACGTACATGTATTGATTTAGGCATACACGGCTTGCACCCTGAATTAATACGAATGGTTGGTCGCATGAAATACCGCAGCAGTTACGGACAAAATTTATTACAACATAGCCGCGAAGTTGCAAATCTTTGCGCTATTATGGCTAGTGAAATGGGCTTAAATCCTAAGGTTGCAAAACGCGCTGGCTTACTACACGATATTGGAAAAGTACCTGATGAAGAACCAGAATTACCACATGCCTTGTTAGGAATGAAGTTGGCGGAGAAGTACAAAGAAAAACCAGAAGTTTGTAACGCCATTGGTGCTCACCACGATGAAATTGAAATGACGAGTTTGTACTCACCCATTATACAAGTGTGTGATGCCATTAGTGGTGCCCGCCCTGGTGCACGCCGCGAAATTGCAGAGCAGTACATGAAACGCTTAAAAGATTTAGAAGCATTAGCGCAAAGCTACGATGGTGTAGAAAAAACGTATGCCATACAAGCTGGGCGTGAATTACGTGTAATTGTAAGTAGCGATAAAGTGAACGATGGTCGTGCAGAACAATTAGCCTTTGAAATAAGCCAACGCATCCAAACCGAAATGACCTACCCAGGCCAAGTAAAAGTTACTGTAATTCGTGAGGTGCGAGCTACGGGGTATGCGAAATAAGACACTATAATTTAAACGATATTTAGCTATAGAAGTTAATTTTACCAACGAACTAGCTGCCTTAATAAGGATATCCGCGACATAAAGTCGGACAGATTTAGATTTATACCAAGTACATTTACTACTTAGTCCAATGTAGTGTCGAGTAAATGTTGCCTTGGTAACTGAGCTTGCCGAAGTTGCCTCTTGTAAAATTGTATCGAGACAATTGAAGTTTATTATCCTCATTCTTTATTGCGTTGGTGTCTCGATACGTTTTTGCCAAAGAATCATATTCAAGCAAAAACTACTCGACAAGACTAATTAAATTATTGGACTATTTAATATTTGAATTTGGTATTATTAGCTATCAGGGTTCTTGTGAGAGATTTTTCTGAAAATTTATTTTGTTGTTTAATAGCTTACAGTACTTTTTTTGAAGCTTCTTTTTATGGTTAAAAAAACACGCTCAATAAGTTTTGCCACAAAACCAAATAAACACCTATAACAGAAATTACGGCGGCTACTATTTGAAAACGTTTTAATTTTTCTTTTTTGTAAAAATGATTAATAACTAAAATAAAAAATGGTGCTAAACTAAAAATAGATTGTGCAAACACACTAGGCATAACTGTAAGGGCATATAAAGAGCAACAGACAGCCGTAATATTCCCCAAAAAAGTACTCGTAAAAAAATAAATATTGGCTTTGTTTTTATTTTGCAAAAGATCTTTAGTCCATTGAACTAATTTTTTTCGCGATAAGGCCATAACCAGCATGCATACAACTGCACCTACTATTCGGATGTAAGCTATTTCATATGGTTTAAATACATCACCCGTTTTGGTGATAGCCATTTTTGAAAAAACCAAAGCAAGGCCTTGTGCAACTAAACAAAGTAATAATAAAAGCAATTCTTTATAATTCATAGGCTCATTTTTAGATTGATAACTAAACTGAGTAAAAAGGATGAGCCCGATTATTGTTAAAAATAAACCTATGAGTCCAATAAAATTTTGATGTTCATCTAACATTAACCATCCAAAAAGCAAACCAATAGCGGGTTGGCAAGCAGAAAAAAAACTAACCATTTTAATACCCAGCTTTTGTAAAGCCCTCAATCTAAGTGAATCACTTAGCACTAAGCCTAACACACCTGATGTAAAAATGATAAGTAGATTAGTCCAACTACTACTAAATAAATGACCTATAAAATTTGGTTGTAAAATAAATACTAAAATACCTAACACCAAAAAAGCAATAAAATGCCTAAAAAAATTAACTGATTGGTGCCCAATCCTCGAAACAGCCTCGGTTACAGGAAATACAGCAATTGACCAACAAATACAAGCTATTAGCGCAGCAATCATAACTTGAAATTACTGTTTATTATAAAAAAAACAAAATTTCAATTATCACTATATATAATTCTAAAAAACTCTCTATTAAATACTTTAAAATAGGTTTGAGCATCAACTGTTTCAAAATAAGGAATAAATTTCCGGATGTTTCTTCTTACATCCTCATTATAAGCCAACAAGTATTTCATTTTTTGATCGGCAAATTTTGAAATAGTTACTTGAACATTTGGTTCGGGCATACCTTTTACATCGTATAGTTTGTTTGAGATTAAACTTAGGTTAGGGTGATTCCAATCTTTTAGTTGCATGTCTAACCATTTATAAACAATTTCTCTTTCCATGTGTGGTGTATAAACCGATTGATAAATTCGTTTACAAGAAATTAAATCTTCTTTGAACAACTTTACCACGAGTCTACTTACAAATACATGTTCTGGATGACCGTAACCACCTTTAATATCATCTAATGTAAAAATAACACTTGGCTTAAATTTATTTATTTTATCAACTAACGCTTCAGAAACTTTGGCGGTATAAAATTGTTTATCAATTTCTGCATAAGCTAAAGGATAAGCGCCGTAAGTTAGCGTATCCATGCCTAATCTATACACACCATCTTTTAAGAGTAACTCATTTCCATCACAAGTGATATGTGATGGATGAGTTAATGTATCTAGCCCTTTGTGTTTTTGTAAACTAAATTGTTTTATTACCCAGCCTTGCGTTTTTAATTTTGCTATAGTCCCTGCCATAACGCAATCATCATCGTCGTGTGCAACAATGATGAGTGCGCGTTTAGGAGTAACTGTATCTAAATAATTATCTGTAGGATATGTTTCTGTGGCGGCGAATTTTTTAAGATCCTCACTACTTATATTATTTTTACAGGCTAAAAATACAACTGCAAAATTTATAGTTATAAGTATTTTTAATAATTTCATGCAACACTAATCCGTAACAACGATTTTTTTAGTGTGAACAAACTTACCTTTGTAATGCACTAAATAAGTTCCTGCTTTAAGTTCGCTCACATCCATTACCTTCGTGTTTCTATCAGTTAAAAGTGTTTGGCCCAGAAGATTAGTTATTTCTATTTCAAAGTCATTATCTAATGCACCGATAAATAACTTGTCGGTAACGGGATTTGGAAAAATCGAAATGTTTTTTTCATCATTCATTTCATTTATTGAAGTAATAGTGTTCCCTCTTAATACAGTCCACATGTAATCTACAATTTGCTGATAGTTATTAATTACAGTTGCATCAACGTTCCACACAGGATTAAATGTAAACGTGGAAGATGGCTTTTCATTAAAAAGTTCAATATATTCAGCAATTGCAGCCAAACAATACCACGTAGAGCGACCATGTGGTGCTAAATCTTCAAAAAGAGTTGTTAAGGGAATCGTCCCAACAGCTGTGTTAGCGTGCGTCATCAATAAAGCTTTATTGATATTATGCAAACGTATATCTAAATTTGGTCGTGCAGTTTTTAATTTAGCTACCAAAAGTTCCATCCAAGCTTGATAGGAACCTAACCCTAAGTTTCTCCAATTAATCAATTGAGCTGGTGTAATTGTTGCAGGATTTCCGCCCGAACCACCAAATCCATTATTCATTTGAGGCCATCCTGCGTATACCACATATTTTCTGTTAGGATTAGGAGCATTCGTTTCCCAAGCATCTATCATAGTTAACAACCTTGTTTCGTAAGCCATGCCCATATTGGTGTTAACAGAGGGATTGAAGTTATAACCATCAAAATTATCTGGTACAAACCCAACGTGATTAATGTTTTGCGCGCCCGTCCAAGATGGAGTCCATTTTGCAATAAGAGTTGTGGTAAGCTCTGAATGGAATTGATTGGCTTGCGAAGGCGTAACCCATTGTGTAAAAAATCCAAACATAGAACCTAACGAAACAGTATTGGAGAGTGGTGCTGCTGCTGAAAATCGTGCAATCCAATTTCCTACATTGGTACTTGGGTTGGCCTGATTATTATTTGTTTGTAAATGATTATACAACGAATTTTTGTAATAATACATGTGTGCAGTTTTTCCGCCTACTGGTGTACCATTTTGCGCTAACATACTTTTACTAAGTAAAAGAATTCCGATAATGATTTGTTTCGTTTTCATAAATTTAATTTTAAAGGTTAATACTAAAACTTGTTGGGATGTTTAACCATGCTTATTCTGACTTTATGAATTTAATTGTCTTTAAACTTTTATCTGTTGAATAAAATTCTGCAAAATACAATCCACTCGGCCATTCGCTTGTGTTAATTGTATGGGAAGCTTCTGGATTGTTAATGGTTAAAATTTTACTTCCTGTAACTGAGTAAAAGTTTATGATTTGAACATCACCTTTACTTTTAATATTTAGTTCATACTTACAAGGTGAAGGGAATAACTCCAAAGAAAAATTAGAATGCTTTGAATACAAACCTGTAGTTACTAAACTAACACTAACCGTATTTGAAGTTGAGAAACAATTTGTACAATTTCTTGTTAATACCTTGTAATTACCGCTACTCGTAGCAACGTGGGTTTGAAGTGTTGCTCCAGAAATAGCATTATTATTGAAATACCATTGGTATGCTAAGGCATTGGGTAAAGCCGACAAAGTAGAAGCGTTAACCGTTACAGATGCGGCGCCATTATGCTTCAGCATGGCATATAATTGAGAATAGCTGGCTAGGTTAAATGTATCTACATAAGGAGCAGATGGAGTTGCTGGGAAAGGTGTATGTAAACCAGGACTATTAGTAAGCTTTAAGAAAGATTTTACATTTTGATTTTGCAGTTGGGTATAAATTTGTTGGCTACCTCCTCCGCTGTTATGCGGCACCGTGGCATCGCTCGTATTATGCACCGCACCAAAAGGGCTTGTTTCTCCTGTTAAGAAATTCAAATCCCATAGCGAACCAGCTTGCGAAACACAACCTGCAACATTATATGGCTGGCTTAAATTAACTGTTGGGGTACTCACATTGTAATTACCACCTTGGTTTGCTAAGGCAACTGGAAAAGCTTCAGTCTCATCCATAAAAGCTGTATGATTTGCTATTATTGCACCAGCCGAGGAGCCTCCAACAAAAATTTGTGATGTATCTGCACCAAATGCGTTTGCATTGGCCCTTACAAAACGTATTGCAGCCACCATATCTTGCACACCTCTAATTAATGCTTCTTGGTATTGTTGATTATTAGCAGGTGTTCCAGGCCATAAGCGATAGCGCATGGTAATAGCAATGTAACCTTTTCTTGCGAACTGAGTCATCATGTCGGTTGTTTTTTGTTCAAGGTAGCTACCGGTTACAAAGCCGCCACCATGCGCCCAAATAATTACTGGGCGACATGTATTCACATCTCCGGATGGTGTGTATACCCTTGCTACATTAGTTGTTGAATTAACACCGTAAGTAATTTGAGTAGTGTTAGTTGTTGCAAAGGCAAAACTAGTTAAACCAGGGGCAAAACGTCCAAATGAACAAGTATCGCCAACTGCTGTTTGTTGCGCTCTTATACTAATTGTTGAAGCTGCTGAGGCAATTAGTAATAAATAATTAAGTTTTTTCATAAAGCTAATTTTTGTTATGATAAAATTAGTTCGTATGAAAGCAAAACAAAAACAAAATTAGTTTATAAATATTATTTTAAAAACTTATTTTTACACATAAATTATTATTAATCAATATTTTATAAAAATATAAATTGTAATTTAGAAGTATAAATACTATGAAAAAGCAAGATAACACAATTAAATTATTGATAGATAAAATGACTATGGCAGAGAAAAGGATGTTTAAAGTTTACTCATCTGCTTACGGTAATAACAAAAATTATATTGAACTATTTGATGCAATTGAAAAACAAAAGATTTATAATGAAACTGAGTTGAAACATAAATTCAAAAAAAATTTTGCTTCTCTTAAAAAATATTTGTTCGATAGCCTAATCGATTCAATTAAAATATGCGGTGATTATAAAGATTTAGATTCAAATCACATTCATGAAATAGAAAAATACAAAATTCTTCGACATAAAGGATTAAGCAATGCAGCAGAAATACAACTAAGACGAACAAAAAAAATTACCTTAGAAGATGAAGGTTATATTAAACACCTTTATGCTTTAAACCAAGAGTATGTGTCGGCTTTCATTAAAGATACAAATTTAGAAACCAGTGAACTAAAAAACATTATACATGAACGTAAAGAAATTTTTAAAGTAATACTAAACTACAGCGAAATTTCTGATGTGTATTTCACCCTGAGATTAGCTTTAAAAAGTATGTATTACTGTAAATCGCAATCTGATAGAAAATTATTAAATACTATCATATTACCAATAAAAAAATTAAAAGAGGAACACCTACTTTCTGATACCGCAAAAAGCTTATTCTATATGTCATGGAATGAGTATTATACCGCAGTTGGAGAGTATGAGAAGGCATTAACTACAAGTAAACTATTTTTAGAAATAAATCGAGCAAAAAAAGTAAATACGGTAGAGCTGCAAACCATTTTAGAACAGGCGAGTTATTTACTCCTTTCGTTAAAGTGTTTTAAGTTAGTAGAATTTAATCCAAAACTTAATTGGCTTGAAACTATTATGAATTCATCTACCCAGGATTACAGATTCTTATTTTGTTATGAAAGATGGTACGTTATAAAACTTCGCTACAACCAATTATTCGAAAACAAAAGTAACGAACAGAAATTTATTGAAACAGAGCAAACAAGATTTAAAACTTACAGTCCTAACTTTAGCATAAAGTACAAAGCAGCAGCCTTTTATTTTAACGCTATTAGCTACTATTTGAATGGTGATTATAAAAGCGCCTTGTTCAATTGCAATAAAATAATAAATGAAGTAAATTCAAATATTGAAGAATACCTATACGCACGTATAGTAAGGCTGCTAATCTTTGACAAAACAGATAACTCTAACCTCATTGAGTACGATGCAAGAAATTTAATACGTTTAATTAAATCAGAAATGTCGATAAGAAATAATGAACTAAAAATTGTTCAATACCTTCAAAAAAATTTAACTGTTAATGACACTAGCTTTAATAAATGGATGAGAGCTAATTCTAAAGACTTTATTAATGACAAAAACTTTATTTATTACCTTGGATCGATTATTAAATCCTAAACAGACAGTTTAGATAAAGAACCACAGGTTTAAGGCTAATAATAATTATTACTTTTATATAGTCAAATCTACTTGTTCTTTTTCATTTATGCTCCTTCAAAAAAAATCTTCCGTAGTTATAACTGTGAAAGATTTTTTTTCATCATCTAACTTTACATATTTGGACTACTTAATAATTAGGGTTCACTCAAAAACGCAAATATGCCAACTGATAAGAGATGTAAGGGTTAAATCCATTTTTATGTGCAAAGTTTTTTGAACTATTTTGAGAAAATCCTTACAGAGAAAAATAGAGTTTTATTTGCGTTTTTGGCTTGATAAAAATTAACTGACTCGTCGTTAGCTCAGCTCGAAGTATTTCTATACATCTTCACTTCGCTGCCCGTGCCCGCCGTAGGCAGGTCGATTCAGTTAATTTTTATACATTTTGAGTGAACCCTAATCAACCGCAATTAGACAGTAGAAGTCGAGTTATCGACGAACTATCTGTCTTATTGCGGGTTATCCCGATTTAGCAACTGTTAGGATTTCTTACAAACGATTTTTCTGGAAATCCTTACATTTGCTTAATCGTAGACAGTTCTTTTTTTGAACTGTCTGTTTAGGGATTAAAATTGGATAAAACAAAAAAAGCTGTTTCATAATGAAACAGCTTTTATTAAAATTGAATGTTTATTATCTTAAGGTGATGTTGTAAAAGTTTCCGTTAATAGTAACTGTTGCTGCGTTATCACATGCACCATTACCATAATCAATTGTTCTGGTTGGTTTATTACCTGGTGTAAAATTTAATACCCCTTGAATAAAATGCGCTCTGCGGTTATTGCTTGTGGTGCAAGTTCCAAAATCTTTAACCAATTGTGATACTATATTTGCAGAGTAATTTAACCCATTTGCAGTTGTGCCAGAAGCCGAACCTGTGATACCAATTCTTGCTTTACTCCAAGCAATAGGCGTACTTTCATTCACATAAACTGTATTATCATTTGTATTCAATAAAGTTTTAGTTCTGTTAATGCTTGAAGTAATTGTTCCACCATTACTAGGTTTAATAATTGAAAGATTTGATGTAACATTCCAACTTAAATTAGTTGCGCTAGGGTTAAAACCAACTGGCGTGGTGTTTGTAACTGTTTTGTTATTTATAATCACAGTATAACTATCTACCACATAATTTTGAGAAGTAATTACACATTTAAAACCAGGATGACGGTAACGTGTTGGGGTAAATGTTCCACTTGTAATGGATTGGCTGTAATCATAAATTAAAGAACCTGAACGTGTTCTGCCATCTAAACATTGGCTTCCGTTAAATGTAACTGTAACAATTTTAGCTGCTAAATCAGCCGATACTGTAGCACACGCTAATAAAGGTGCGTATACACTTTCAGTTCCATTCATTTTGTAAGTATTCAATTGTCCGTTTGTGCTCTCGCAAGCTTGACTACCAATATTTGAAATATCATTGGTAATAGTTTCCGACGAACCGTTATCTTCTGCCTCACTTGTATCTCTATCAACTTCTTCTTCGGTTTTTTTATCTTTTCTACATGAGGTAGTTAAACCTACACTTAAAGCAAGTACCATTGCTGTAAGTATTACTGAAATTTTATTCGTTTTCATAATTTTTAGTTTTTGTGTTATTTGCTACTATGACTAAAGAAATAAATTGAAGTTTAATTAAAGCTTCACGATTTTTAAAAATAAATCGTATGTTATTAAAAATCAAATCGTTAAAATTCATTAAACTCAGTTAATTTGCAATTAATCCATTCGCTATCAAAGTGCGAATTATACTTTTTATAAAAATTTATCGCAGGCTTATTCCAATTTAATACTTGCCATTCCATACGCCTCACCTTCTTCTCTTTAGCAACTTTTGCGACAGCTTCAAATAATAGTTTTCCATACCCATTACCGCGCTCGCTTTGGGTAACAATAATATCTTCTAAAAAAATACACTTACCTTTCCATGTGCTGTATTTACAGTAATACAAGGCTAATCCAATAATTACATTATTTTTTTCAAGCACAAAAAAATCAAAAACTTTATCTGAACCAAAGCCCCATTCAAGCATTTCAGCTTCAGTAACCACTACATCGTTTGGTGCTTTTTCATATATAGCAAGCTCAGTAATTAAAGCCAATGCCGCTTTTATATCTTTCTTCTCCCCTACTCTTAATGTTGTTTCCATTTTATTTTGATGCTTCGTAACGTTCAATAATTAATTTCACTAATCGGTGGCGTATCACATCTACATTATTCAACTCAATAATATCAATACCCTCGGCACTTTTCAAATAACGTAATGCTTGTAATAAACCACTTGGTTGCTTGTGCGGTAAATCTATTTGACTAACATCGCCTGTAATAATAAACTTTGCATTATTACCCATACGTGTTAAAAACATTTTCATTTGGCTTTCTGTTGTATTTTGTGCTTCATCCAGAATAACAAATGCATTATCGAGTGTTCTTCCACGCATAAAAGCTAAGGGTGCAATTTGTATTATTCTGTTTTCTAAATACTGATTCAATTTATCGGCAGGAACCATATCGTTTAAAGCATCGTACAATGGTTGCATGTATGGGTCTAATTTTTCTTTTAAATCTCCTGGCAAAAATCCCAAATTTTCACCAGCCTCTACCGCTGGGCGGGTTAATATGATACGTTTTACCTCTTTATTTTTTAAAGCTTTCACCGCTAGGGCAACAGCCGTGTAGGTTTTACCAGTACCAGCAGGTCCAACAGCAAACAACATATCATTTTTAGTTATACTACTAATCATTTTACGTTGATTTTCGGTTTTAGCCTTTATTACTAAACCATTGTTACCAAACAAAATAATATCATTACCATTTGCCTCATTCTGCTGTTCTAACATATTATCACCTGTTTGCCCTAAAAGTCGTTCAATAACCGTATCGGTGAGCACAGCTGTTTTGTGGTAATAATCCACTAACATTTCTAATTTTTTTTCAAAACGCTGAATTTCTAATTGATCGCCAATAACTTTTAAGCTATAGCCACGTGCCACTAATTTTAGTTTTGGGAAATATTTTTTTATGATGTTTAGTTTTACATCATTTACGCCATAAATCTCTACAGGTTCTACACTATCTAGAGTTATAATTTTTTCAGTCATTTTATAATTGTTTATAAACTTGTTAATGTAAGTGTAATGTTATATAATTTGCCCCACTTTATTTTGGTTATTTTTGAACAACAACATGATTACATTAACAACAGATTTAGGTTACCGCGACCCCTATTTAGCAATTGTAAAGGCTAAGTTATATTCAGGTAACCCAAATGCAAATGTTATTGATTTAAGTTGTGATTTAAAATCGTACAGTATTGGGGACGCTGCTTTTATTTTAAAAAATGCTCTGGCTTATTTTCCTGAAAACACAGTGCATTTGGTGGCGGTTAAATTTATTACTAATTCATCCCTAGGGCAAACATCTAACATAGACAACACAAGGTATTTAGCCACAAAATATAAAAACCAATTTATTATTACACCCGATAATGGCCTGTACACCTTAATTGACAAGGGGTTTAGCGAACCTGTTTATCAATTGTTTTATCAATCGAACGAACAACACCGCTTTTTTTTGAAAGATATTTTTGTAGATGCAGCCTTACATTTAGCAGCAAATAAATCGATAAATGATATTGCAGGCCCCACCCAAGATTACTACAAAGCCTCGCAATTTGAAGCATTTGTAAGTGGAAACATGATAAAAGCCAAAGGAATTTATGTAGACGATTTTGGAAACATAATTACCAATTTAGAAAAACAATTTTTTAATGATGTGGTAGGCAATAAGCAATTTGTAATTTATTTGCCAGGCGATAAAATAGGTACCATAAGTACTAATTACGACGATGTAAAATTTGGACAAGCGCTTGCTCTATTTAACTCCTTTGATAATTTAGAAATTGCTATAAACGGAAAGAGTGCTTATAATATGCTTTGCCCAAGAGATATTGGGAGTAAATTTGATTTTAATTTAATGATAGAATTGTATGATTAAACGTATTGTAAAAATGAGTTTTGAATATGAAAAAATTGAAGACTTTAAAAAAATATTTGAAACTAATTGGCAAAAAATAAAATCGTTTGATGGCTGCTCACACGTTGAATTATTGCAGGATACAAATAACCCAAGTATTTTTTTTACATTTAGCATTTGGGAGAACGAAGAAGCTATAGAAAATTACAAAAATTCAGAACTCTTTAAAAACGTTTGGGCACGAACAAAAATTTTATTTAATGATAAGCCAATGGCTTGGAGCCTTAACCAACTATTATTTTAAACTATGACAAGAAAAGAAATATTTTTATTACTCACACTAGCTTTTTTGCAGTTTACAGTAATTGTAGATTTTATGGTGCTAATGCCTTTAAAGCCAATGCTAACAAACCTTTGGGGTATTACGCCAACACAATTTGGAATTGCGGTTTTTGCTTATGGCTTCGGCGCATTTGTTTCATCCATGCTATGCGTAAATAAAGTTGATGGCTTTGATAGAAAAAAAGTATTGATTTTAATTTATGCCGGATTTACAATTGGTACATTTTTTTGCGGCTTAGCTAGTAATTATTATTTATTAGTTACAGCGCGCTTGGTAACAGGTTTATTTGGGGGTGTTTGTGGCTCTATTATTCAAAGCATTGTGGGCGATGCTATACCAAGCCAACGCCGCGGACAAGCCATGGGCATATTAATGATGGGCTTTGCTTTAGCCAGCGTAGTTGGTGTACCTGGAGGATTATATTTAGCGGCTCATTATCATTGGTACACACCCTTTTTAGTGTTGGCGTTTATTTGTATTGCTGTATTTTTTAGTACAACCTTTTTTGTTCCTTCATTCACAAATCATTTACAAAATTACAAAAAACAATCGTTTAACGAAGTTATTACAGCAGTGCTAAGTAACCCAAACAGACGTTGGGCTTTATTGTTAACAGTAATCATAATGCCATCGCACTTTTTTATAATTCCTTTTTTAACAGATTACTTCACAGCCAACTTAAAATTTAGTTATGCCAGCACTGTACCTCTGGTTTACATTGTAGGCGGTTGTTTAAGCGCACTAACCTCTCCGTTAATTGGCAAATTGAGCGATAAAATTGGACGCTTTAAGGTGTTATTAGGTTTAAGTATTCTATCAATTTTTCCATTAATTGGTATTCCAAATTTGAATACAGATAATAAGTATATTTTGCTTTGCTTTACTGCTTCGTTTTTTATTTTTAGCGGAAGCCGCATGATTATTGCCTTAGCGCATGTAACCTCAACTGTTGAACCGAATATTAGAGGCGCATTTTTGATAATTAACTCTTCTATTCAGCAACTTGGAACCAGCTTAGCATCGCTAATTGGCGGATTTATTGTGGTGCAACAAACAGATAAATCCTTGTTGCATTATCCAATTTTGGGTTACATTTCTGTTGTGTTTATTGCATTTTCGCTCATCGTATTTCCTAAGGTGAAAGCGCTAAAAGTCTAATTATTTTTATATTTTTGTAATACAACATTATTAATTTTAAACTTTAAATAAATTAAATAGTATGAAAGGAATTATTTTAGCTGGAGGTTCGGGCACACGCTTACACCCACTTACATTGGCAATGAGCAAGCAAATGATGCCCATTTACGATAAACCAATGATTTATTACCCACTATCAGTTTTAATGATGAGTGGCATAAATGAAATTTTAATTATTAGCACACCACACGATTTACCACATTTTGAAAGGCTTTTAGGATGTGGAGAAAACATTGGTTGTAAATTTACTTACGCCGTACAAGAAGTGCCAAATGGATTAGCGCAAGCTTTTGTTATTGGCGAAAAATTTATTGGCGATAGCAAAGTGGCTTTAATTTTAGGCGATAATATTTTTTATGGCGTAGGCTTAGGCCGTATGCTTCAAAAAATAAATAACCCTGAAGGTGGCGTTGTATTTGCTTACCACGTAAGTGATCCTGAGCGGTATGGAGTGGTGGAATTCGATAAAGATAACACGGTACTTTCAATTGAAGAAAAACCAACAACGCCAAAAAGTAATTATGCTGTGCCAGGTTTGTACTTTTACGATAACAGCGTAGTTGAAATTGCAAAAAATTTACAACCTAGTCCGCGTGGCGAGTATGAGATTACTGATGTAAACAGAGAATATTTAAAACGCAAACAACTTAAGGTAAGCATTATGGATAGAGGTACTGCGTGGTTAGATACTGGTACCTTCCCATCTTTAATGCAAGCAGGGCAATTTGTGCAAGTAATAGAAGAACGCCAAGGTTTAAAAATTGGATGTATAGAAGAAGTTGCTTTTAAAATGGGTTATATAACCAAAGAACAACTTATAAAAGTTGCAACTCCATTAACTAAAAGCGGATACGGTACTTATTTGTTGGAAGTAGCGAAGCATAGTTAGTTGATTTATTTTATAATTTAGATTGAATTAAAAATAGGCAATCAATTTCTTAAAAAACAAAAATTAGCTTTCCAATTCAATACATTTTCAAGTGAAAAATTACACCCATCTTTTACAACTATTTTTACAACATTTAGAAAACTATAATTCGGGTTTAAAAACCAAATTACCTAAAGAATTATATGAACCTGAAATTTATATTTTAAATTTAGGAGGCAAGCGTCTGCGTCCGCTATTGGCTTTAATTGCGGTAGATTTGTTTGACAAAGCGCCCGAATCAGCGTTAGACTCGGCTTTAAGTGTAGAGTTATTTCATAATTTTTCGTTGATACACGATGATATATTAGATGCGGCACCACTGCGCCGAAACCAACCAACAGTGCATATAAAATGGAATACCAATATTGGAATTTTAAGTGGCGATGTGATGTTAGCAAAGGCGTTTCAGGTTTTGCAAAATTATGATGCTGTTGAATATGCCTCGCTTAGTAAACTTTTCAGCAAAACAGCTATTGAGGTTTGTGAAGGTCAGCAAGAAGATATGAATTTTGAAACGCGCAACAGTGTTAGTGTAGAAGAGTACATTGAAATGATTACCAAAAAAACAGCAGTTTTGCTTGGCTGTAGCTTACAAATGGGGGCAATCAACGCAGGTGCTTCAAACAAAGAACAAGAATTGCTTTACGAGTTTGGAAAACATATTGGTATAGCCTTTCAATTACTAGATGATATGCTAGATGCCTTTGCTACTGATGCCGAAAAATTTGGCAAACAGGTAGGTGGCGATATTATTGCGAACAAAAAAACATTTTTATTGCTTAAGGCTTTAGAATTGGGTAATGAAATTCAACAAGCAGAAATAAAAAAATTGTTTACTGAAAATAATACTTCAAAAAAAGTAAGTGAAATGCTAAAACTTTACACTACACTCAATGTAAAACAATTATGTGAAGAGGAAGCAAACAAACATACATCAATTGCCATACTTGCATTAGAGAAACTTCAAGTTAATGAAACAAAAAAAGCAAACTTAAAAAAGTTTGCTTTTGAATTACTAGGAAGAGATACTTAGTTGTTTATAGTACCTCAACGGCCAATGGATATTTACTCATCCATTTTTTTAAGCTTTCTTTATTTCTTACCATAATTACTGTTTTTTTATCAATGCGTAATTTGGTTAAATAAGTAGCTCCTTTAATCTCGGGTTTTTTAGCTATTGCTTTCATTTTATATTAGTTTAGTACTAGTTTGTTTAATGGTAGTTCCACAAAATAATAACGTAAATAAAGGTATTTTGTTTGGATAATAAACGTTAAATTAGTAAAAAGCTAAAATCATTTCGACATACAAGCGTTTGACCCATTTCTAGTTACCAAATAACTCGTTGTAAATTAATAAACCTCAAAAAAAAACCTCTAAAATTTAGAGGCTTTTTTTAAACTTTAAACGTAATTTTATTTTACTTGGTTTATTACAGCTTTGAAGGCTTCAGGGTGATTCATTGCTAAATCAGCTAATACTTTACGGTTTAATTTTAAACCTTTAGCATTTAATTTTCCCATAAACTCACTGTAACTCATTCCTTCGGCTCTAACACCTGCATTAATACGTTGTATCCACAAACCACGCATGGTGCGTTTTTTGTTTTTACGGTCGCGGTATGCGTAAGTTAAACCTTTTTCTAATGTGTTTTTTGCAATGGTCCATACATTACCTCTTGCTCCCCAGTAACCTTTGGTAAGGTTTAGGATTTTTTTTCTGCGTGCCCTGCTGGCAACATGATTGACTGAACGTGGCATTTGTTTGTTTTTTTACTTTTAGCTTTTTGCTTTAAGTACGTTTTTAAATGTTAGTGGTAACTTTTCCTAGGTTACACTTTTTTACTAAAATTTTGGCCTTTTGGGCCGTTAATCGGTTAATTTTAAAGAACATTTGCTTTTAGATAGCTAACATAAATTTTACGTTAGGCGTATCTGCATCGCTAACTAAACCAGTTTTAGCTAAACCGCGTTTGCGGTCTTTCTCTTTTTTGGTTAATATATGACGCTTATAAGCATGCTTTCTTTTAATTTTACCGCTTCCAGTTAAAGCAAAACGCTTTTTAGCACTGGAATTAGTTTTCATTTTTGGCATCTTTTAAGTTTTTAAGGACGGCAAAGGTAGTGATATTTTGGATTTGAGCAAATATATTTTAATTAAAATCGAAATTTATTGTGCCTTAAAGGTAAACGGTAAACTCACTAATTCCGCATACTCTTCCCCTGCCTCTTGCATATCATCATCATTTTTATCGTAATGCCAGTTAATTGTAATGGATGCGCCTTTGTTTTCAGCAACTTCATCCAACTTCATTAAAATATCCAAAATAATTTTTGAGGATGCTGTATTGAAATATTCTAGTTTAAAATCAAAGCTAAAATTATTGTTTGGTGCATTTCCAAAAGCTTCTAGCCAATCTATGGTTGGTTTGTAAAAAGTAACTACATCTTCTGGTAATGAGCGACCGCTGATTTCAAACGTGTTTGTAGTTTTATCAAGTATTATACTTGGTGTATCTTCGGTTCCGTTAATTTTGTAAGTTTCCATGTTATATTGTATTAATTATTTTCGCTTGTGTGTTTAGAAATTGTGCTTAAAAAAATGAAGTAGTATAAGTCATCCTTTATTAAATCGAATTGAAATTTAAGTTTGGATTCAGATTTACGAGCAATATCAACAAAACCCAATCCAGCACCGCCTGCCTCAGAAATTGTGGCGCTTAATCTTAAATCTCTGAATAGGAGCTTTAATCCATCTTTATCTTTGCTATTTATTAAGTTCAATTTTTCTTCTATTGCTGCAATTTTATTTTGTTGAATGGTGTTGCCACTTATTACAAAAAAATGCTCTTCGTCTTCGCCAATCATAAATACAGCGGTTTTAGCATCATCACTCGAAGAGGCTTGATGTTTACAAATATTTTGTAAAACTTCTACCATTACGTTGTAAATTTTTTTCTTAATACCCGCCTCTACAGAATCTTTATCAAGATTACGTTCTGTCATGGCTAAAACACCTTTTGTTATCTCTTGTGTAAACTCTCCTTCATAAAGCATTATTAATTTATTGCTTTCCATGAGTTGGTGGAACTGGCGTATTGATGTAACTTCCATAATTAATTATTGTTTATAAATGTTTTAAGGGCAAAATAGGTTTTATCATTTTCTTCAACAAACGAAAAGTCTAATTTGTTTCCTGATTTTTTTGCGATATCAACTATTCCTAAACTCGCACCAATTCCTTCATTCAAACTTCCTTCAACTAAAAGTCGTTTATGCAACTCCGAAATTTCTTCTTTGCTCATTACATTAATTGCCTGAAGCTTGTTTTTTAATGCTTGTACTTTTTCGTTTTCAATTACATTACCACTATATACAACATATTTCCCTTCATACGAACCAATCATAAAAATACTTTCATTAGCATGTTTATTTTTAGTGTTGTGTTTGCTAATATTTTGTAAACACTCCACCATAACATTGAAAACCTTTTTTTTCACTGCAATTTCTGCCACCTCGGTACTCAGCTTTTTTTCAGTAAGATTTAACAATGCTTTAATAGTTTCTTGTGAAATTTTGCCTCGGTAGCTAAACACAAAATTGTGTTCCCTCATTTTACCGCTTATCTCGGTTACAAATCCTAATTCCTTTTCCATTCACTAAAATTTAATTCCAATTAATAATACATCATCCATCTGCTTGTAATTTCCTTTCCAGTTGTTAAACTCTTTCTCAAATTTATCCCCCATTTCTGTCATGTTTAATTCAAGATTTTCAACAATTGTACTTTTTACCCTCGAACTTAAAAATTTTTCTTTACCTAATGCACCTCCAAATTGATCTGGCAAGCCATCTGTATTTATAAAGATTGCATCGCCTGAATTTAGTTTTATAGTATAATTTGTAAATGGTTTACGCGTTTTGTAATGCATACCTGCAATTGGGTATTTATCTCCTTTTAATTCTTCTAGCGCTTTATTTTTTACCAAGTAACAAGGGCGATGTGCGCCAGCATACTCTAAAACGTTGTTTTTTGTATCAATTACGCAAAGTGCTATATCCATTCCATCCTTTGCATCAGATTTACCGCTATCTTGTTTTAATGTAGCTTGAACTTGCGCATGCAGCTCATCCAAAATTTCACTGGCGCTTCGTGGTATACCATCGTTCATAATTTGATTAAGAGTAAAGTGCCCTATAAAACTCATTAAGGCACCCGGAACGCCATGGCCTGTGCAATCTACCGAAGCAACCGTAATTTTATTGCCGTTTTTATGTATGTATGGGAAATCGCCACTCACCACATCTTTTGGTTTATAAAACATAAACGAGTTTTCAAAATAACCTTTTAATACAGCCTCTGTAGGCATTAACGAGCTTTGAATGCGGTAACTGTAATTTATACTTTCGGTAATTTTTTTATTTTTATCTAAAATAATTTCTTCTGATTTTTTTTGTAAGCTTACATTATGTGCTACAATTAAAATTGTTTCAAGTTCTTTGTTATTATCAAATTCAGGTATTGCAGTAATTTTATAAAACTCAACCTCATCTACTTTTTTAATTTTAATTTCGGAACTAATTGGTGCTGGATTTAATCGGTTTAATTCAATTATTTTTAAATATTCTTCCTTTAATTCTTTAGGAAGTAAATCGCCAGTTTTGATATTATAATTGCTTAACAAACTTGCCTTTAAGCCTGTAACCGATTCAATTACTGGGTTTACGTATTGTAAATTACAATCCAAGTCTACTCTACTTATTAAGTCAACTGAATTTTCAGATAAGGCTTGCATTTTTGCTCTTACACGTTGCTCTTCTTCAGCTTTTCTCTCCTCAGTAATATCACGGCTATTCATCACCAAACCCTTAATTGTACTATCTTCTAACAAATTGGTGAGGGTTGATTCTAGCCAAATAAGGCCTCCGTTTTGCTTAATATATCTGTACTGAAATTGTTTGGTTGTATTTGCTATTTTTTTAACTTCACTCAAAGCATTGATGAAAATGGATTTATCTTCCTCAAAAATTTTTGATGTTTCGTTTATTCCAAGAAGCTCATTTGCATCATAACCTAATATTGATTTAACCGAAGGGCTTTTGTAACGCACTTGTCCATCTGCTTCGTAGATAGTAATTATTTCTGACGCTTTTTCTAAAAGAATTTGTTGCCGCTTGTTTGCTTTATCAACCTCTTCAATTTTTTCGCTTAAAGCTGTTGCATTTTCAATGAGTTGACTGCGCTGAAATTCTAGCTCACTTGTCATTTTACGTGATTCATTTAACAATTTAAATGTTTCTTCGTTTACAGAAATATTAAAAATTGTTCGCGCAATAATATCACTAATTGCGTGTAAAAAATCGCGATGTAGTTTGGGTACTTCATTTAAAAAAGCCAACTCTATAGCGCCATAAGCCTTTTGATTTGTAATTAGTGGTGAAATAAAAATAGCGCTTGGTTTTTTATCGCCTAATAAGCCAGATTTTATGGTTACATAATCGCCAGGTATTTCGGTTCTGTATATGCTATCTTTTTCTATAATTGATTGTCCAACCAATCCTTGACCATTTTTAAACGAATTGCTTAAATACTTTTTGCGTGAAAACGCAAAACTATTTGTTAAATGAATTGTATCTTCATTACCTTCAACAAATTCTACCACATAAAAAGCCGCTTGAACGGCATTCAACTTCTTACAAAGAAAAACAATTAGTTCATTTCCTAACTCAACAACCTTTGTATGCGTTCTTAGCATTGCCGAAACTTCGGCCGAACCGGTGCTTATCCATTTAGCTTCCTCTTCCTTTAAATCTGCTAACTGCAAATTAGCCCGCATTTGTGTAAGGGTTTGTCCGAGTTGATCATTCTCCTCAGCCACATAATCTATATTCAAATTTCCATTCCCAATTTTTGAAACAAACTCTGTATTTTTTGAAATAATTTTTTCGTAGGTACTAATTTGTTGAGTAGCGGATTTAAAGTTTTTTTTGATTCGAATAGCTGAAAAGAGAGCGCCGATAAAAAGTATAAACGGTATAGAAAGAATAAAATAGCTTGATGTGTTTATGAACAAAAGTCCTTTAACACCTGAATAAACACTTATAACAAAAAAATAATTAAATAATGCATATAGTGCAATAATTAAAAAACCTAGTAAAAAATAGTTTAGTATGTATAACAATAAATTAGGTGTATGTTTTGCAACTTTATTCATTTAGGCGTTTTAGCAAATCGTTATTAATAGAGTTAAAGAACGTAAGTGTTTCTTGATTAAAATCAAATCCTGCAAGCTCTATTACAGCGCTTATTTTTTCATTTAAAGAAAATGGATGTATGTAAAGTACACTTGGTGTTTTTTTACCTAGCCCTGAAGTAATTTCTAAATATCCAGCAGGAACAGAATCAATTAACATAGGTTTGTTATCTGCGGCAACTTGCCCAGTAAAACCATCACCTATTTTGATAGTAATATTTGGGAGTTCAGTTGTAGGCAATGCGTAACCAGCAACTGGTAAAAGTATATCATTTCTCAACTTAAATAAAATTCCTTGGCAGGCGTTTATTTGTTTACAGCAGTGCCATAAAAACCTTCGGTAGAATTCATTTGTATCTTTAATTGCTATGATTTCAGCTTCAGACATATTAAACTTCTATTTTAATTGAATCATGTGAAAGAATGTACTCGATAATTTCATCAATATTTAATTGCTTTATATCTGGCATTAAATGAATGGCAGCCTCGGGCATAGTTTTTATTGTTGCCTCAGCTGGACTTTGAGTAATAACCTTTGCTCCACGCTTTTTTGCCATATACAACCCCATTGCCCCATCTGAATTTGCACCAGAAAGTATAACTCCTAACATTTTTTCTTTAAAAATATAAGAGAAGGTATCAAACGCTACGTTTATGGAAGGCCTTGAAAAGGACACCATATCTGAGGTGGATAATGAAAAAATATTCCCAATGTCGGCCATTAAATGATAATTAGCGGGTGCAAGATAAACCCTGCCTTTTTGGATTTTTTCTTTGTCATCCGGTTCAATAATTTGTTTTGCTGATTTTAAGTTTAAAGCTTCAACAAACCCATGCCTTATATGCTTTAACCTATGGAGACACAATACTATAGGTGTGTTGTAACTTGCAGGTAATTTTGCCAACAGCTTTTGTATGAGTGGAAAACTTCCGGCAGATCCTCCTATAACTATTATTTTATACATGCTAAGAGCCTAAAGTAGTAATTTTTTGGTAAATTTTTTCTTCGGCACTAATAGTTTTAAAATGGTTGGATGCAGCACACCAGGCAATACTCTCTTTAGAACCAATTGCTAAATAGGAACCGGAGAATAAACTTTGCTCAATAAGGCTTAACACTTTATTTTGGAGACTCATGTTAAAGTAAATCATTACATTTCTACAAAGCACCAAATCAAATTTAGAGAAGGGTGTACCTATTACTAAATCATGTTTTCTAAAATGAACATTTCGTAGCAAATCCGGGTTCATTTTAACAACATCTACGCTAAAATGATTGTAATATTTTTTAAAGTCAACGCCTCCCAAAAACCTATTATAATTTTGGGTATTCAACTCCATATTTCTGTTTAAGTAAAGACCACTTTTAGCTTTCTCAATTACTTCATCGTTTATATCTGTTGCTATAATTGAATAGTTAGAAATACCCATTTCGTTTAACAAAATTGCCATGGTGTAAACTTCTTCACCACTACTGCATGCTGCATGCCAAATACGAATGGTACTGAGTTTCGCTAATTCAGGTAGAATATCTTCACGTAATTTGCGCCAAAAGCTAGGGTCGCGAAACATTTCGGTAGTGTTTACTGTAATTTCGCGAACGAGCTCCTCAGTAAAATTTTTATCTGATTTTATTTTAACAATCAACTCAGCATTGCTGCCTATTCTGAAAATTTCTTTTGCCCGCGATATACGTCGCATAAACGAAGTGGTTGCATACTCGCTAAAATCGTAGTTCCAAGATGATTTTAGTACACCTGAAATTTCTTTGATTGCATTTAAATCTATATCTTCTGCAATCATGCGCCTTTAAGTTTAGCAATTTCGGCAATATAGCCTTGTTCTTTTTTAGAAAATTCTTCTTCGAGCGCTTCGATTTTTGAGAACTTTTCGGAATTTGAAATCTCTAATAATTTTTGTTTTGTAATATCCTTTGCAAGTTTAATTACTTTAACAACATTTTTATTCTCATCAAATACTGGTGCGTAAGAGGCTTCTAACCAAACAATATGACCATTTTTTGTAACACGCTCGTATTGATTTACTAGAGTTTCTCCGCTTTTTAAACTTTTCCAAAAGTTAATATAGGCAATAGAACTGGCATACTCCTTAGTAGCGAATATTCTATGGTGTTTACCTAAAATCTCCTCTTTAGAATCATACTCCATGGTACGACAAAATATATCGTTCGCATTTAGTATTAAACCTTCAGGGGTAAAATCAATAAAGGCATAAGATGTATCAATGGCATTAAATTGAGCTTTCATTTCTGATTCTGATTTCCTGAAACGATTTGCTAGGCGCTCTTGTTCTTCTTGCGTAGCGTGCAACTCTTCCATATTTTGCCGCATTTCTTCTTCTTGTGCACGCATTTCTTCTGCTTGTTGTTGTGTTTGATGTAGTAATAAAGTTGTTCTTATGTTTACCCTAATTGTTGTAACTGTTGAAGCAATTGACTCAGCAATTTTTTTAAGGAAGTCAACCTCATACTCTTCAAAAACCTTAAAGGAAGCAATTTCTAATACACCATTTGTTAAATCATTTATTTTAAGCGGTACAAGAATTATGCAATTTGGCGTTGCTTCTCCCAAACCTGAGGTAATAGTAGTGTATTTATCTGGTACATCTGTCATATAAATAATATCGTTCTCAATAAAACACTGTCCAGCCAAACCTTCGCCTAATAAAATTTTCTTAGTTAAAAACTTCTTCTTGTCGTAAGCGTAACAGGCTTTTAATTCTAAAAATTGTTCTGACTTATTATCATCGTTCAATAAAAACAACGAGGCTTGGTTTGCCTTGGTGTATTTGGTTACAAAACTTACTATATTGTCGAACAACTCTTGTTCATTGTTGCTATTATAGTTGCTTCTCAAAGTTTCACTAATTTGTGCCAAACCGGCAATTGCCCAGTTACGTCGTTTATCCTCGTCGGCCACCTTTTTAAGGCTGTCGCGCATACTATTTAAGGAGGTTCCTAAAGCACCCTTACCCTCAAAAACAGTTACGTCAGAATCGAACTTTCCTTCACCAACTTCGTCAGCAAAATTCTTAACCATGTTAAGATTTGAAGTAAGGTTGTTTAAAGAATTGACGATTTGCCCAATCTCATCACTACTTGAATTTTGTTTAATATTAGGTAAATCTCCAGATGAGAGCGTATCTAAAAACTCTTTTGTTTCAATTACTGGGCGCTGAATTCGTTTAGCAATTAGTAAGCTTAGTAGAGTAGTAAAAATAATAGAGAGAATAATTAAACTAATAAGAATTATTCGGCTATTTTTTGCTGCGGCCTCTGAATTTTGTTGTTCATCTGCTGTAGCTTCTAAGATAAGCTTACTCAGCTCTCCATTCTCAGTTACTAACGATTCAAATAGTGAATAAAATAATTTCATTTTGTCTGAAAATTGTTCGTTAATTATTTTTTCACAATACTCGTTTATATGTTCGTAATTATATTTTTCTTCAGCTAAAAGCTTAACTGACAATGAATCAGTAAACATGCTTAACTTGGCAATTTTATTTGTTAGTTCTACCTCAGATGCCTTTAAAAGACTATCACCAGAGCGTTTAAAATGAATTATTTCCTTGGCGAAATTTATGTAATCATTCAGCATAGGTTTAACTCTATTTAATTGCTCTCGTTTCTTTTGATCTAAATCGAGTTTTTCCATCTCGCTTATATCAGTTAAAAATTGATTTTGGTGTTCGGTAAAATCAGAAAATACTGTATTTAACTCTTCTGTTTCTTTAAAGTTTTTTAATTGAGATAATAATACATCCGCCCTGATGGCATCGTGCATCATATCTCCATCCTGAAAATAATACAAGGCCTTTTGATTTGTAACAATTTTGTAGGTTATAGCCTGCTGATTATTTAAGATTAAATAAAACAATACACCTAAAACAACTAAAAAAACGAGGCTGATAATAGCAATCAAGAGCAATTTTTGCTGTAATTTTAAATTTCGAAAATTCATAAAATAGTTTGAGTCATAAAAATAAAACAAATTGGTTGAAGTTACAATAGAGTAAAACACCTATACAAAAAAATCAACATCGAATTTTAAACAAATACAGATTGGTTAGCTCTTCCAATGCTAATTGAGTAGCATCTTGTGTATCTAAAAAAATTTAAATTAATAACTTGATAGTAATAATTTAAACTGTATTCTTAAAATAATTTTCCGAGGCAGGCCTTAACAATTTTAATTTCCTCAAAACTAATTGCGTTGGGTAAACTATTTTTAATTTCGTTTAATGACTGCGGTTCTTCAGATTTAATTAATGCTGCTTGAATTAAGTCAAAATTTTCTTTTGAAACAAATTGATGTACATCCAATTGCTTATCTACAATATAGGGTAATAAATGATTTATAATTGTGCCGTGCGTAAAATTTCTAATTTTTGCAATTTCTTCAATAGTGTTACCTTGTTGATATAGTTCAAAACTTTGTTTTTTAGAATCTGTTTTTTGAGTTTTAATTTTTTCTTTCTTAACAGTTTCTTCAAAAACGAGTTCATTTGTCTCGACATTAAATTCAGCAATATAATTATTTATTAGATCTAAAAACCGGTCGCCAAATGCATTTACTTTAGCTTGACCAAAGCCGCTAATTTTTAATAATTGATTGCTATTAATTGGCAACATATCGCACAACTGAGTTATGGTTTTTGCATTCGCTACAAAAAATATTGGCTTTTGTGTTTCTTCACAAAGCTCATCTCTAAGTTCAACCAAGCGTTTGTAAAGTATTGGATGGTTAGTATGAGCTGACTGGCTTGCGGTAGCAGTTTTAATCTGTTTTTTTGCTGTGGCGTAAATATTCATTTTTAATGAAAGCGCTGCATCTTTGAGTTTTGCTTTAGAATATAATTGTAAATTAAACCCATTAATACAGGATGTAATAAGCACACTCCTATCTGACAAATAGTCGAATATCTCTTGTAGCAATTGATTACAATCTGAAGCAGCTTCTTTGCTTTCTGTTATTAAATCGCAATTTTTTAAAAGGGTTAACGCATTTGTAATTTCTAAATCAAAGTATGCAGAAGCCTTGCTGATGCGTTGATTAATAAATTCTTGTTTGGTTTCAAAATCGTTAAAAAGCTCATGCAACTGTGCTTCAAACTTTAATGAGGTATCACAAATTTGATTAATTTTTTGAGCTAACAAAGTTGTCCAATTAATTCCAGCCTCTGCAAAATGTTTTTTGTGTAAAGCACATAAACCTAACAATTCTTTATTCGTTTTAGCTAGAATTGAAAAATCAAAAATAAATTGAATACACTCTTTGGTAAACTCAAGTTGAGAAGCCGAAAACAGATTTTTAATAGTTGCATCATCTTGTCTTGAATTATTAAACGCAACTATTTCATCGTTATTAAACAATTTTTTTGAATCAATTTCACTACTTAAAATTAAACCACTCAAACTTCTACACCTGCTTAAAGCAACATAAACTTGACCAGCACTAAATGCTTCAGCAGCATCTATAATTAATTTATCAAAAGTTAGCCCTTGGCTTTTATGAATGGTTATTGCCCAAGCGTGCCTGAGTGGAAACTGAATAAATTTTCCAATTACATTTTCTTTAATTTCTTTGCTTGATTTATCAACATCGTAGGTTACATTACTCCATACTTCTTTTTCCACTTTTATCTCAGCAAAATCTTCTTCACACTTCACCGTAATACTATCCTTTTCTAACGCTGTTACTATTCCAATTTTTCCGTTGTAATAATTTTTTTCTGAATTATTTTTTAAAAACATAACACGCGCTCCTACTTTTAATAGAAGAACTTCATCTGCCGGATACGTTTTTTCGGAGAACAATCCTTCTACAGCGGATTTGTAGGTAAATAATTTACTTGACAAAGCATTTAGCGCAGATTGATTAATTGTATCTGCCTTTCGATTATGCGTGGTTAAAGTTATATTACTTTCATAATCTAGCTTCGTTAAATTTCTGTTATAACACGCGTTAAGAACATTCAAATTTTCTAAACTCAATTTGTTATTTCTTACCTCATTTAAAATTTCAACAAACTTATTCTCCTTTTGACGATAAATTTTTGTAAGTTCAATAAAAACAGGATAGTTTTCTCTTACTGCATAGCTATCAAAAAAATATGCGCTTTTATAACTATCTACTAGTGTGCGCCATTCCTCATCACTCACAATTGGGGGAAGCTGAAACATATCGCCAATAAACAAAACTTGTACACCACCAAAAGGTCGTTTATAATTTTTTCTTACTTGCCTTAATGTTACATCTATTTGATCAATCATATCGCTCCGTACCATGCTTATCTCATCAATAATTAATAAGTCAAGGCGCTTTAATAAATTTATTTTATTGATGTTATATTTTTGAACATGCAAAGGGCGATGTAAATAATTTATTTGATTAGTGTTTGTAAAGTTTGGTAAAAATGGTCCGAATGAAAATTGAAAAAAGGAATGTATTGTTGAACCACCAGCATTAATAGCCGCAACACCCGTTGGTGCTATAATAGCCAGTTGTTTAAAAGTATTACTTTTTATGTATTTAAGTAATGTGGTTTTACCAGTTCCTGCTTTACCAGTTATAAAAACCGATTTATTGGTTTGATTTACAAAATTTAAAACTTGCTCAAATTGCTCGTTAATCTCAATATTTTCCATTTGTTGAGTAAAGATATTACTTTTACCTTTTATTATTTATGATTACTTACAAAATTTATAGCTGTGGTAAATTTATTGCAACAAAAAGTAAACTAGAAGTTACAAATAAATATACTTTAAAAAGATATGCTACCACCTACCAAGCAAATGAAAAAGAATTAAATGCTGCAATTAGTCATTCACTAAAAATTAAGCAAAAGTGCGCTCAACTGAGCGTTTCTAAAAAAGTTGAGGCTTTAGAATTTATTGCAGCCGAAATCTTAAAAAACAAAAAACATTTAGCAAAAATTTTATGCACTGAAAGTGCAAAACCCATGATTTATGCATTAGCCGAAATAGAGCGTGCAGCTAATGTTTTTAATATCTCTGCGACGGAGTGTAAAAAAAGTAATACAGAAATTATTGCCTTTAACAAAACCGCCTACGGAACAGTAAACTATTTTCCTATAGGAATTGTAGGAGGAATTTCTCCATTTAATTTTCCATTAAACTTAGCAGTACATAAAATTGCACCAGCAATTGCTGCTGGTTGCCCAATAATTCTTAAACCGGCTAGCTTAACCCCATTAAGTACTTTAGAACTTGCAAAAATTATTCACAGGAGCAAGCTCCCTAAAGGTATGGTAACAATTTTACCAATGGATAGAGTAACAGGAAATATATTGGTTACACATCCAAAAATAAATTTATTAACTTTCACAGGTTCACCTGATGTTGGTTGGAAATTGAAAGAACAATGTGGCAAGAAAAAAATTGTATTAGAGTTAGGTGGTAACGCGGCCACTATTATTAGCGAACACACAAATCTTAACGACTGCATTGCTAAATCAGTATACGGAGCCTATGCTTACAGCGGACAAATTTGTATTCATGCCCAACGTTTTTATGTGCATAAGAAACATTTTTCGTCTTTCGTAAAAAAAATGAAGGAGGAAACTCTGAAATTAAAATTTGGAAATCCATTAAACATAAAAACTAAAATTAGTAATGTAATCGATGAAGCTAATGCCAACCGTATAGAAGCTTGGCTTGATGAGTCACTAAAACAAGGCGCAAAATTAATTTGTGGTGGCAAACGAAAGGGAAATTTCGTTGAACCTACAATTTTAACCAACACCACTGCAAAAATGAAAGTGAATGCCGAAGAAGTTTTTGGGCCAGTTATATGCATTGAATTCTACGAAGGAAAGATTGATAACGCAATTAAATTAGTAAATTCCAGTAAATTTGGTTTGCAATGCGGCATTTTCACAAACAATAAAATAGAGTTAGAAAAATGTTATAAACTTATTGAGGTTGGTGGCATAATACACAACAATGTGCCCACCGTTAGGTTTGATGCAATGCCTTATGGAGGCGTTAAAGAGAGCGGACTTGGAAGAGAAGGTGTAAAATATGCTATTCAAGATATGCTCGAGGCTAAAGTGCTGGTGCAAGATATGATTTAATTCATCCCAAAATTTTCTAAATCAATAACCCGTTTATTTTCCTTTAATACCAATTGTTTTAGCCCATTTGTTATTAATACGAACTTAGCATTTAAAATTAAATTGTAGCGCAAGGCTTGTTCAAATGTTGCTTCAGATAATTCTACGTAAGGGGCCTTACACTCTACAATTAAATAAATACTTAAATCATTTTTGTACACAACAATATCATACCTCCTCTTAGTTCCGTTTAGGTTAATTTCTTTTTCAATAGAAATTAAGCTTTCAGGAATGTTTTTCTCTTTTACTAAATAGCTTACAACATGCTGTCTCACCCACTCTTCGGGCGTTAGCACCAACCACTTTTTACGTATGCTGTCAAAAACAAACGGTTTATCGTTTACTTTTTTAAGCAAAGGATTAATAGAAGGATATATTAAATTTAACGCGATATTAATTTTTTTTAAATATATTTACAATACAACTTAACTAAAAAACAGATAAAAATTCATGCATTATAATGTTTGATGAGTGCTACCCGTATTAATAAAATTTAAATTTAATAAACACACATGAAATCTAAAGAAGAAATTGTAAACAATTGGTTGCCACGCTATACTGGAAAAAAACTAGAAGAATTTGGAAAATATATTCTGCTAACAAATTTTGGAGGTTATGTAAAATTATTTGCCGATTGGAATAATGTACAAGTTGAAGGAACCGACCGCCCCATGCAAACCGCCACAGCAAATGGAATTACGATTATTAATTTTAGTATGGGCAGCGCCATGGCAGCAACTATTATGGATTTGCTTACCGCTATTCATCCAAAAGCAGTTTTGTTTTTAGGAAAATGCGGAGGCTTAAAAAAGAAAAACCAACTTGGCGATTTAATTTTACCAATTGCAGCTATACGTGGCGAAGGAACAAGCAATGATTATTTACCACCCGAAGTACCTGCTTTGCCTTCCTTTAATTTACAAAAGGCTATCTCATACACTATACGTTTAAAAGGCTTAGATTATTGGACAGGCACCGTGTTTACAACCAACAGACGCGTTTGGGAACACGATGAACATTTTAAAGAATATTTAAGAACCATGCGCGCCATGGCAATTGATATGGAAACAGCAACCATTTTTAGTGTTGGTTTCCACAACGAAATACCAACAGGAGCCTTGTTATTGGTGAGCGACCAACCCATGATACCAGAAGGTGTTAAAACGGAAGAAAGTGATAAAAAAGTCAGCAGCGAATTTGTAAACAACCATTTACAAATAGGAATTGATGCGCTTAAAGAAATTGAAAACAAAGGTGTTTCAGTAAAACATTTGCGTTTTGAATAATCCAACCTGAAACAATCATATCTTAGTGTTTATTAAAGCACTTGGTGGCAATCCAAACTCCTTTTTAAACGACTTACTAAACACTGCCAGGTCAGAAAAATTTGCAATTTCGGCTGTTTCAGAAATTGAAACATTACCTTTTTGTAAGATTTCCTTTGCAAATTGCAATTTCTTTTTTTTGAGTAATTGATATGGACTTATACTGAATACCGTTTTATATAATCTAAAAAAATGAAATTCAGAAATACCTACCTCATCCGAAATTTGTGAAATGCTATTAACCTCAAGAAAAGAATTTAAAATTATCGAATTCGCCTGCAGCAACTTTCTAAGCAACTCTTTTTTAGTTCCTGATTTAACGGCTTTTATTGCCTTAAAGCGTTTAAAATTTGAAAAATTATCTTCAACAAGTTTTTCTGCTAATTGAAAATAAAATTCATTTTGAAAAGAAAAGTTGCAATGAGAATTTGATTCAAGTTCTTTTGATATTCGGTTGAGATAACCCCCCAATAAAGTATAGTTTGAATTGTATTTGTTTTCTAAAAAATCAGATGAATTCAAATATTTATCTAATTCAGCATAGTGCAAAGTTTCTGATGGATTTAATATGCTTGAAGTAGCAATACCAACAATTTCAGGAGATAAATCAATGCATAATCCCTTTACGCTGTTATCGCAATCAACAATTACTTCGCCCGAAGCATGTTGGTTTGTAATCAAATATTCTGATGAATTTAACTTATAATTCTTCCCATTAACAACATAATATTCTGTTCCGCTTATCACATGTTTTATTGAGAAACTTCTGAACGGACGTTTAGAAAAAAACTGATTTAATACGGGGTAGTTTACTAAATTGACACCTGTTGGCAACTCCTCGTGTTCTAATTTATTTGTTTCAGATAAAATCCTTAATCACTTGCAAAAGAACAAAAAAATTATTAACCCAATACTTTGATAAAGTTTATAAATTTATTACTTAGCAAAATTTGGCTTTCAAATTAGCAGTTTTTGACAAATAAATTCAATACTCCTTTAGGTAAATTTGATAGACAATTTTAACTAATGAAACATACAAACAAAATCAAAGTTTTTGCTACATATTACTTTGTAATATGTTATCTGTTTGGTTTCAGCCAATCTCCAAGCTTTCAATGGGCCAAAAAATTTGGCGGATCAAGTAATAAAGAAGGGAATTCAGTAACTACAGATGGCTTAGGTAATGTTTACACCACGGGTTACTTTGAAGGCACTACAGATTTTGACCCTGGAGTTGGGGTTTTTAACTTAACATCTTCAGGCTCTTCTACAGATATTTTTGTATGTAAACTTGACGCTGCCGGAAATTTTTTATGGGCAAGAAATTTTGGAAGTTCTAGTTTCGATACTGGAACAAATATAAAATGCGACCAAAATAATAATGTAGTAGTTGCAGGAAACTTTAGAGGTACTGTTGATTTTGATCCAACTGCTGCTACATTCACTATGGCTTCATCTGGATTAAGCGATGACGATGTTTTTATTTTAAAACTCGATCCAAATGGGAATTTAGTTTGGGCTAAGCAATTTGCTGGAGGCGGTTCTTTCGTAAATCCGAACGATTTAAAGATTGATCCATTTAACAACGTAATTGTTTTTGGAGAATACCGAGGTATTATAGACCTAGACCCGGGAGCAGGCACTTTTTTTCTTTCTAGCCAAACTTGGTACAGCAATGCGTATTTATGCAAACTTAACAGCGCGGGTAATTTTGTGTGGGGCGGTCAATATACCGGGTTAAATAACACTGGAGACAATCGAGGAAATTCAGTTGATATAGATGCCTCTAGTAATATTTATACAACTGGTCAATTTGTATTTAGCAGTGTTGTAGATTTTAATATGGGACCAACGACTTCAACTCTAGTAAGTAATTTTTATGGGAGCACCTATATTTGTAAACAAGATGCGAATGGGAATTTTTTATGGGTGAAACAATTTTTGGGTTCTGGCGCAAACAACCCATTTGGAATTAAGGTGAATACTAACTCAGAGATTATTATCTCAGGCGAAGTATCTAATACCTTTGGTGTTATTGATTTTGATCCAGGTATAGGAACTTTTACTCTAAATACCTCGCTTTTATCGCCTGGATATTTATGCTGTTTTGACACTAATGGTAATTTTAATTGGGGATTTGCCGCTCCTATTGCAAATGAAATTACTTCCGATCAATCCTCCAATTTATATCTTACAGGAAATTTTAGCGACATAGTAGATTTCGACCTTTCTCCTAATAGCTTCACATTATCTGCCCCTGGTACTTTACCTAACATTTACATTTGCAAATTAACTTCAACTGGCAACTTGCTATGGGCTCAACAAATTGGTAACACCAACGATGGCAGAGCTTATTCCATAGCCCTCAACAGTGCAGAAGATGCTATTTACACAACCGGAAAATTTCAAGGGAGCCTTGTTGACTTTGACCCAACAGCAGGAGTTTTTACCATGAACGCAACAAGTACCGAAGATTTTTTTATTCAAAAAATGAGCCAATGTGCGCCTTTATTAACAAGTATTGCATCAACCAGCATTGCGTGTAATAGCAATACCAATGGCTCGGCAACTATTACGGCAAATGGAGGTTCGGGGTTTTCTTATACCTGGAGTCCATCGGGAGGGAACGCTGCAATCGCATCAGGCCTATCAGTAGGTGTTTATACTTGCGTAGTTACAAATAGCTGTGGTAGCGCATCCACCAAAACAGTTAATGTTACGGCACCAAGTCCCATCAACTTAACAATTACGGCCACAATACATTAGTTTGTTCTGGCAAACCAAGTACCTTAACGGCCTCTGCAAACGGGGGCTCCGGAGCAATAAGTTATAATTGGGTAGCCGGTCCTTCGGCAAGTGTAAACATTATTAATCCGCTAGTATCTACTACTTATACTGTTAACGCATCAGATGCGAATTCTTGTATAAAAACCCAAACCATAAACATCGCCGTCAATCCACTCCCTACCGTTTCTGTAAATAGCGGTAGTATTTGTTCAGGCAATTCATTCACCATTTTGCCATCGGGGGCTAATGCCTACACCATTCAAGGGGGGCTTAATATAGTGTCGCCAACATCCAGTACAAACTATACTGTAATTGGTGTAAGTGCTGCTGGCTGTTTGAGTGCTAATTCTGCAACATCATCCGTTGCCGTTAATCCATTACCTAATGTAACCATAGCAACATCAAATACTTTAATTTGTGTTGGCCAATCTGCTAGTTTAACGGCAAACGGTGCCAGCACCTACACTTGGAGCAATAACTCATCTGGTGCTACAATTGTTGTTAACCCAACTGTAACAGCTTCCTTTACAGTTTTTGGTACCGCTGCTAATACTTGTACAAGTTTAGCCACCCTAAATCAAAACGTTTCTCCTTGCACTAATTTCGGCGCTACCATTAAAGGTGATTTCTCCGATATTATAGTATATCCAAATCCATCAAATGGCGTAGTATTTATTTCTGGTTTAAAAGCTAATGAAAAAATAAACTTATATAACTCAATCGGAATTGAAGTTCCGTATTTGATATCGAATTCAGACACTATTTTTCGTTTGGAAATAAAAAACAATTCGAACACCTCTAATGGAGTATATTTCTTAAAAATAAACAACTCTATTTACAAATTACTTCTTTTATTTTAATTTGGGCAAAAAAATTGTTTCACCACAATTTTCAGGAATTATTCTTGCGATTTATTTAATTCCATTAAACAAATTCGGATTTCGCTTTGCTAACTTTAAACCCACGGCACGCATTACAGCCTTTTCGCCAAAGCGTTTACGCAAATTATCCATTGCAGAATATAATTGCATTTGCTCGGTAGTGTCGTTAAATAAATCAAATTGATAAGTACCTTGTATTAAATGACTAAAGCGAATGCCTACCAAACGTATGAGCATTCTTTTTTGAAATAGTTTATTAAACAGTTCTTTTACTTTTTCTATAAGCACCGTATCTATTGCTGTATAAGGTATGCGGGCTTGCATGGTAAACGTATTAAAATCAGAATATCGAATTTTTACAGTTACGCAAGCCGTCAATTTTTCTTCACTTCGTAATTGAAATCCTAGTTTCTCCGTCATGCTTACCAACACACTATTCAAATGTTTTACATCAATTGTATCTTGCTCAAACGTACATTCTGTTGAAATAGATTTCCGTTCATTGTAGGGCTCTACAGGAGAGTTATCAATCCCTTGAGCTTTTTTCCAGATACTTATACCGTTTTCGCCCAACACCTGTTGTAAAGCTTTTACGGGCATTTCTTGCAAAGTTTTAATTTTTTCTATCCCTAAATTACGCAATTGTAAATAGGTTTTTTCACCTACCATTGGTATTTTTTTTACAGATAGTGGTGCTAAAAAATCTTTTTCAAACCCAAGGGGTATTTGTTTTTGCCCATTTGGCTTAGCCTCGCCAGTACCAACTTTTGATACTGTTTTGTTGGCAGATAAAGCAAAAGATATTGGTAAATTGGTTTCTTTAATTATTTTTTGCCGTAATTCAGTTGCTAATTTATAACAACCAAAAAATTTATCCATCCCTGTTAAATCCACATAAAACTCATCAATGGATGATTTTTCGTAAAGTGGTACATTTTCCTTGATAATATCAGTTATAACATTGCTGTAATAACTGTATTGTTCATGATCGCCACGCACTATAATTGCTTGCGGGCATAATTGCTTTGCCATGCGTATAGGCATTGCAGAATGTACTCCAAAACTTCGGGCTTCGTAACTGCACGATGCCACAACCCCTCTGTCACTTGTGCCGCCAACAATTACAGGTAAACCAAGTAATTTTGGATTTATTAATCGCTCCACCGATACAAAAAAACTATCCAAATCCATATGTATTACTTGCCTATCCATAGTATAAATGTACTACAAAAAAGGGTAATGGTTTGCTACAAATTGTAGAGTGTTGATAAATTGAATTTACTAAAACAACGTATAAAAAACGGGTTTGGATAGTTTAGATAACTGAATGACCACTAAATTTTAAATTCTTTGCTTGCTAAAATTTCTTTATCTGTTTTCAATTCGATTTTATAATCGCCTGTTTTTAATCCCACCAAAGGATAATTCAAATCGTAATGGTTTGTTCCTTGCAGCGTCCACTGTTTTATAATTTTACCAACCTCTTGTCCTTTATTATTTACAACAGATAAAGTAGTATAGGTATCTTTTCCATTACTATACTCTAATTTACCTCTTAAGGCAATTGGCGTGGTTTGTATTGCACCATTACTAAACACATAGGTTTTTATAATTAATGTGTACCAAGGTATAGGTTCATTTTTAATAGTTGCAACTAAATTACGTAAACCCTGCAACAAAGTATCGTTTTGACTACTTATTGCGGCTGTTGGGCGTTTATCACTAATAGCCCAAATAGCATTTTGTGCGGCATCGTTACTAAATGTGTTTGTATTTAAATGCTGTGCTAATAAAACAAGTGCTGTTTCAGCTAATTTATTTACATCGTACTTAGCACCCTTAGAGGGGCTATGATTATTGGCTTGGCAGCAAAAACCTTTAATGCTTTTAGTAGCACTTTGATTTTTAGCTAAAACAAAAAACGTTTGTTGCGTAACTAAAATATCTTGATTTTTTTCATCAATAGAATTAAAACGACGCCCTGGCTCTACTTCAACAATTAACGAATCTGGACTTATATTTTTTAATGTAAGATCTATACAATTTCCTTGATGCCCTCCATTACTAAAAACTTGGGAAGAGACATAGTGATTATCCAACGCCTTTTGTAAGGTGATGTTTTGTTTTTTTGCTACACCTGAAGTAGCTACTATTGTTGCTGCTAGCATCATTAAATTTTTCATATAAAACCTTCTTATTTTATAACTAATAATGAACAGGTATTTAAAAGTTACAAGCTTTTTTGTATTTTTCTGATTTAAAATAATGTATGGATAGATTTACTGGATTAATAGGTGTTGTGGTAATTTTTGGAATAGCATTTTTACTATCTAATAATAAAAAAGCAATTAATTACCGTTTGGTTATAAGCGGTGTTTTATTACAAGTAGTAATTGCAGTATTAGTTTTAAAAGTGCCTTTTATTACTAACTTTTTTGCTTTCTTAGGCAGAGGAATGAGCAAGATTGAGCAATTTGCAACGCAAGGCGCATCGTTTGTATATGGTGGGATTATGGTAGATACACATAAAGACTCAGCTAGTTCATTTGGAACACCACACACGTTTGTATTTGCATTTAGTGTAACAGCAACCATTATTTTAGTATGTGTTTTGGTGGCAATCTTTTATCAATTAGGAATTATGCAACGTATTGTAGCTATAATTGCAAAGGCTATGAATTTTATAATGCGCGCCAGCGGGGCAGAGGCCTTAAGCAATATTGCAAGTGCTTTTGTTGGTCAAGTAGAAGCACAGGTTATGATTCGACCTTACCTTGCTACTATGACAAAATCTGAACTACTTTCGAGTATGGCGGGTAGCATGGCTTGCATTGCTGGAGGTATTTTAATTGTGTATGTTAATATGGGTGCTAAAGCCGAATATCTTTTAACCGCAAGCTTAATGGCGGCACCCGCAGCTATTGTTATTAGTAAGATTATTTTACCTGAAACCGAAACCCCAGTAACACAGGGCACAGTGCGGTTAGAAGTAAAAAAAGAACACTCAAACTTAATTGATGCTATTAGCCATGGTGCTGCAGATGGGATGAAAATTGCGTTAAATGTTATTGCCATGCTTATAGGTTTTATTGGCTTAATAGCATTACTAAATTATTTACTAGGTTTTATAAGTTGGACAGAGCTTGTAAATGGTAACTACACAGAGGTACACTTATCATTAGATTATATCTTTGGGAAACTATTTTACCCAATGGCTTGGTGCATGGGCGTTCCAAGTGAAGACGTAAATCAAGTAGCAACACTAATGGGACAAAAATTAAGTATTAATGAATTTATAGCGTTTGACAATTTAACACATCATTTAGCAAAACCATTGTCAGAAAAAGCAAATATTATTGCAACATTTGCAATATGTGGCTTTGCCAATTTTAGTAGCGTGGGTATGCAAATTGGAGGTATTGGTTCATTAGTGCCAGAGCGTAGAGCAGATTTGGCAAAGCTTGGCATCAGAGCTTTAATAAGTGGCACCTTAGCAAGTTATTTATCTGCTACAATTGCAGGTATGTTAATGTAATTTAATGAAGCAAGGCTTAATAATACTTTCAATTTTTGTTTACGGAATTTTTAATGCGCAAGATTTAGATATTCGTATATTAAAAAATATTAATGGCAAACCAAACTCAAACTGGGATGGATTTAACAAAGGTGTTTCATTTTCAATTTATCCTGCAATGCCCACCTGTGTTATTGGAACTTGGGCACATGGTTATTATACAAAAAATAGTGATTTAAAACGCAGTGCCTTTAAACAAGGAATAACAATGTGTTTAGCGGTTGGTATTACAACCACTTTAAAATATTCTATTCAGCGCAAACGGCCATTTGTACAATACCCAAATGATATTGATAGGCGAGACCACGTAGGGCCTTTATCTTTCCCCAGTGGGCATACAACCGCTGCGTTTGCCACAGCTACTGCACTTAGTTTAACGTATAAAAAGTGGTATGTTACAGCGCCAGCTTATGCTTACGCAAGTTTTGTTGGATACTCAAGAATGCGTTTGGGTGTGCATTTCCCTAGCGATGTATTAGTAGGAGCTCTGATTGGCACAGGTTGTGGCTTTTTAACTTGGCAATTGGATAAAATACTATTTAAAAAATAGATATAAAATTTAAAAATCAAAATGGAAATAAATGGTAAAATAAGATAGATATTTCCATTTTAATTTTTAATTAAATAAATCATCAAGTGTAATATTATGCGCTACAACCTCATTAAAATAAGAGTTTTTAAGCATAGGCTCATTAGTAATATAAACTACATGAATATTTTTTTTGATGGAATTTATAAGTCTAAAATTTGCAATTTTTGTTTTTAATTCTTGGTACTTTTTTTTATCTAATCCAATAGGATCTTTGTTAAATTTAATTTCGCAGTACGTAATTGTATTATCTGCTCGTTCAATCAATAAATCAATTTGCTGATTATTGCTTTTATTACCCAAATAATAATGTACACTAATGTTGCTAGAAATACCACTAATACCTAACTTTTGCATTACTTGTTCTATGTGCCTATAAACTAAAAATTCATAGGCGTAACCACACCAAATTGTGTATGTGTGCGATGTGCTTAATTTATCCCAAACACCTTTACTTAACGAGTGCTTATGTTTAATAAACTTATGATAAAATAAAGTATACTCATCTGTAAGGCGGTAAAGCTCTTCACGTTTGCGTTTATTATATTGCGAAATAGTTGAAATAAATCCACAAGTAACAAGCTCATCTAAAGCTCTATTAACAGAACCATTACTTATTACTTTTAAATGTGCTAAAATTTGATTGCGTAATAAACCTTTTTGTGATGAAGATAAAATAGAAACAATCTTTTGATGAATACTTGGATTATAAAATAAAGCTTTATACAAATGATCGTACTCTTTAGCCAGCTTACTTTCTTTAGAAAATAAAATACGATTAATGGCTGTTGTGGCGCTATCACCAACCCTTACATCTTCCAAATAATAAGGAATTCCGCCAATTGCCATATAAATTTTTGCTATGTCAACGTGTGTTAGTTCAATTTTTTTTGACTTAAAAAATTGTTTTGTTTCTTTTAACGTAAATGGATGGACGTGCACAATATCTGTTAATCTATTATGTAAGCCTCCTCTATCTGCTGAAATATTTTTGGCTAGCCAAGAGCTTGCCGAACCACATACAACTAGAATAAAATTTTTTTGTTTACTTAAAAAATCATTCCAAAAATTAGCCAATTGTTGCAGGCAACCACTTCGCTGAGTAGCCATCCAAGGTAATTCATCTAAAAAAATAACATATTTCTTTTTTCTTTTTGGTAACTTTGATAAATACATCTCTAAATAATAAAATGCCTCGCCCCAATCGTAAGGTATTTCTTTCTTTAAAAAAACTTTTGAATACTTACATAACTTTCTATAAAAATTTGCAAGTTGTTCCTGCATATTTTCATCTTGAATTCCAGAAATTTGAAAACAAATCTGATTAGAAAACGCATTATCAATTAAGTAGGTTTTTCCAACACGTCTTCGTCCCATAACTGCTACAAATTCAGATTTTTTAGATGTTTGAAGCAATTCTATTTGCTCTAGTTGTTTTTCTCTTCCTATCATAAAATAATTTTAAAATGGAAATATCTTCTAATTTTAGCTAGATATTTCCACTTTAAATTTACAAAATATTTTAATAGTAGAGTATTAAATAATAAATCAAAATGGAAATATCTATACTTTTTTACCTCTTATTTCCATTTTAATTTTTATTATAATAAATTAAATTTACAAGTTATCAAAAAATCAAAATGGAAATATCTATACTTTTTACCCACTTATTTCCATTTTGATTCTTAACATATCATATTCTTTGTTTTTGTTTAATCTGTTATTAGCCTTATATTTGTGCTGTAATGATTAAGTTAAATAATCCTTCCTATTATATTAATGGCGTTTTAGCTGGAAATATTTCTATACTTAGTAGGGCAATAACTATAATTGAATCTGCCTTGCCAGCGCATCAAAAAATAGCTCAACAAATTTTAAGCGGAATTGCTAAACATAACAACACTTCGTTTAGGTTAGGAATTACAGGCGTTCCAGGAGTTGGGAAAAGCACTTTTATAGAAAGTTTTGGGAAAATTTTAATTCAAAAAAATTACAAAATAGCTGTATTAGCAATAGACCCGAGCAGTAATATAAGTAAAGGAAGTATTCTTGGAGATAAAACACGTATGGAAGATCTCTCCAAAGAAAAAAATGTTTTTATTCGTCCATCACCCAGTAGCGGAACCCTAGGCGGTGTAGCTAAGGCCACGTACGAAACCATGCTTTTATGTGAAGCCGCAGGATATGATTTTATTATTATAGAAACGGTTGGTGTTGGTCAAAGCGAAACCATGGTAAGTCAGCTAACCGATTTCTTTTTATTGCTAATGCTTGCAGGGGCTGGAGATGAGCTACAGGGCATAAAACGCGGTATAATGGAATTAGCAGATGCTATTGTAATTACAAAAGCAGATGGCGCTAACATAAATAAAGCAAATAGTGCCAGAGCAGAGTATGCACATGCACTTCATTTATTTCCACCAAATTTAAGCGGATGGATACCTCAAGTACTAACTTGCTCAAGTACCGAAAATAAAGGGTTAGAGCAAGTGTACACCATTTTAGATAATTATAAAAACTACGTAACTAATAATGGTTACTTTTTTCAAAAACGTAAAAATCAACTCTTAGATATTTTTCATTATTTCCTACTTGAAAAAGCTAGAGAAACATTTTACAATAACGAACAAAATAAAAATAAAATAGCCTTAGCCATCGAATCCATTAATAACGGAAATACTTCTGTTTTTAACCTAATTAATAACATTTAATTGCATTGTTAACTTGCGATTAAATTGTTAATTAATTTTTTGTGTTTCTAAAACCATATAGTAATATTCTAATCCAATAAGGTAATTGAAATAACGTATATTTGATTTTAAAATTTTTATCAAATGAAAAAACTATTTACTTTTTTGTTTTTGTGTGCGTTTATATTTTCCAAAGCAAACGATTTAGCAGTAGAAAATAAATACAATCAATCTTTTAAAAAAGCCTACATAATTTACCCCTCAATACCAAAAGGTGTATTAGAAGCGGTTTCGTTTACACAAACCCGTTTTGAACATTTGGATAATTCTGGAGAGCCAAGTTGTATTGGTTACCCTAAAGCCTATACCTTAATGGGCTTAATTGCAGATGGCAAAAATTATTTTAGAAATAATTTAACTATGGTTTCTCAACTTTCTGGATACGGGGTTGAACAAATTACTGAATCTCCCGAATTATCTGTACTTGCCTATGCAAAAGCATTTAATACTTTACAACAACAAAAAAATTGTTTCGGCAATAATTTAAAAAATTACACGTCTATTTTTATTGCGTTAAGTGAATTGCCATTGAATAACGATTTGCAAAATGATTTTGCAATGAATTCACATTTGTATCAATTGTACTGGTTTTTAAATCAAACGCAATTTCAAGAATCTTATGACTTTCCAAATTATAATTTAGATCTGAGAGATGTTTTTGGAAACAATTACAACATATTAAGTTCAAAAAATATTAATATAACCACAAACGCTATTACAAATGAAGGCGGCTTAATGTATAAATTATCAAACAACTCAAATATAATGGCCGCGCCTGATTACCCGCCGGCAATTTGGGATCCTACAACGTGTAACTATAGTAGCAGAAATGGTACTACAATAAGCGCCGTGACCATTCATTTTGTGCAAGGTTCTTACGCCGGTTGTATTAGTTGGTTCAAAAATTGTTCAGCAAATGCATCTGCACATTACGTGATTAGAAGTAGCGACGGACAAGTAACACAAATGGTTTTAGAAAGCAATAAAGCTTGGCATGTAGGGAGTGAAAACCCTTATACAGTAGGCATTGAGCATGAGGGTTATGTAGCTTCAATAAGTTGGTTTACTAATGCTATGTACAATTCATCAGGTGTGCTTACACGTGATATTTGTAATGATAATTCAATTAATAAGTTACGTACTTATTTTGGAGCATCTTGTAGTGGTACGTCGCAACAATGTTTGCAGGGCACATGTGTTAAAGTAAAAGGTCATCAAATGTACCCAAACCAAACCCACACGGATCCAGGACCGAATTGGAATTGGGAAAGATTTTATAGAATAATAAATAATACATTCTCAATTACAGCTACCTACACCGCTAGTACAGGAAGCTTTTTTGATACCGGAGGCTCAGGAGCTAATTACTCTAACGACGAAAGAAAGTTTTGGTTATTTACAAAACCTGGTGCAAACAATATAACACTTAGTTTTACAAATTTTAATTTAGAAAACAATTACGATTACTTATTTATTTATAATGGGGGTTCTATAAATTCTCCTTTAGTTGGCGTGTATACAGGAACGGTAAGCCCCGGACCGTTAGTATCAGTTAACGATTCAATACTCGTTGAATTTAGAAGCGATTGTGCTACAACAGCAGCTGGCTGGGTGGCAAATTATACAATGAATGGCACCATAACACCAACACCAACTGATAACATCGCACCTACAACACAAGTTAACACAACTAATCCATGGAAAACTGCGGCATTTACTGCGTCTATTACCGATGTTGATAATATAAATGGCACAGGTGTTGAAAAAGGTTATTACCAAGTGATTGATAATAACGGAACAGAATGGAGAGCTAATTATACCAAAGGGTTTTTAGCAGATAATTTTGACAACAACATTCACCCTGAGTGGACACAAGCAGTTGGCACATGGACCATTCAAAATAATGCCTTGGTACAAACAGATGAAGCAAGTGGCGTAGCTGGCAATACTAATATTTACGCTAGTTTAACACAAAGTTTATCTAACCGATATTTATATCATTTTCTGGCTAAATTTGAAGGTACTGGAAATACGCGTCGTGGCGGCTTACATTTTGCTTGCGATAATCCAACATTGCCCAACCGAAACAACTCTTATTTTGTATGGTTTAGGTTAGACGATCAAAAAGTTGAAATTTATAAAACGGTAAACGATGTAATTGGAGCACCAAAAATTTCTAATACACATACATTCTCTACAGGGCAATGGTACGATATTAAAGTAATTTTTGATAGAATAACTGGTAAAATTTCTATTTATTGGAACAACAGTTTCTTAGCAAGTTGGACAGACAACACACCTTACCAAACAGGCACTTCAGTTAGTTTTAGAAGTGGTAATTGCAAAATGAGTATTGATGAGATTAAAGTATATCGCTCTAGACCTGCCACGGTGAATGTAAATCTAGGAAACGGATTGGCAAATGAATTACGTTATCAAAATACAAATCCAGCAAATACTGCCGGCAAAATAAAATCTATTTGTCAAGATAGCGCTGGAAATTTATCATCTATTTTTTATCATAATTTAGATGTGGATTGGACGACACCAAACAATATTCCGTTTGTGAATGATGGAGTAGCAAACGATATTGCTGTTGTAAATACTACAGATTCTTTAAGAGCAAATTGGGGTTCGTCATTTGACACAAACTCCGCAATTGGCTCGTATTGGTATAGTATTGGAACATCACCAGGAGCTACAAATACCAAACCTTGGACTCAAAATTGGGCAGCTACAAGTGTTACAGCAAAAACATTAACATTAGTGCATAATACAATTTATTATTTTAATGTAAGGGCCGAAAATGGAGCAGGATTGTTAGGAAATATAATTAGTAGTAATGGCCAAAAAGTAGACACAACATCAATTATAACAGCATTAAAAGATAATTTGTATAATAATTTAATTGCCGTTTATCCGAATCCGTTTAAAAACACTATAAGTGTTGCTGTAAATTTATTACTAAACAAAAATGTAAAAATTACTTTAAACGATGTACTTGGAAGAGTGATTACAAGTCTTGATTTTACTGAAGATTCAGGAAAAGTAGAAAAAACCATATCGACTTCAAACTTAGCCACTGGTGCTTACTTTTTAAAATTTGAAGTGGATGATAAAATTTACAGATATAGAGTTATTAAGGAGTAATTTAGAATGTATTTTTTAGATAGTTTAATTAATAGACTAATCCTCTAAATAGTTTTTGTTATAATTAAGAACTTAATAAAAACTTATTTGGAAAAACTAAGTACTTTCTAAAAATATAAATTTAACTCTGTGTTCTTGGTATATAATTTATTCAATGTATTATTTAAACCAACTACCATACATTAAATAATTATTCGCAATTCTATTAATTTCTCCACTAATTAATTCTTTGCTAATATCTTTCACTTTTTTTGCTGGCACTCCTGCATAAATACATCCTTCAGGAACTATTGTACCTTCAGTTACCACCGCTCCAGCAGCAATAATAGAGTTGCTACCAATTTCACAATTATCCATAACAATAGCGCCCATACCTATTAACACATTATCATGCACTGTGCAACCATGCACAATAGCATTATGCCCAATAGAAACGTTATTACCTAAGTTAACTTTTGTTTTTTGATAGGTGCAATGCAACACAGCTCCATCTTGTATATTTACTTTATTACCAATTCTAATTGAATTTACATCGCCACGAACAACAGCGTTAAACCAAACACTACAATCATTCCCCATAATTACATCTCCCACCAGTGTGGCGTTTGGCGCTATAAAACAGTTATCACCATATTTTGGCAACACGCCATTTACTTCTAATATTAAGGCCATATTATCTTTTAAATTATTTTTTTGAATGTACTTAATTTTTTAATACTTTAGCTGTGCTTGATTAAAAATACGTCATATATCTGTTGGCGACCGATGCAATACAGCATCTGTGTGAATTTTATTAATTCATAATTCAATTTTTTAAATCTTTTAACCTTATTGACCTTAAATTATGGAAGTACTGGATAGTATTCAAGAACAAATTTTAAATAAAATAAATGCCTTAGTTGTAGTTTTAAATAAAAACGGCGAGGCAGATTATGTTAATAGGCAAGCCACCAAACTATTTGGTTATAGCCAAAATGAATTACTGGGTGAAAATTGGTTTAAGATAACAAGATTTAACTCGGCTGAAGGGCAAGCAATTAAACAGAAATTAATGGCAATGTTTATTAATAAAGAAATTGGCGATACCGTTTTTGAACATGAATTTAAAACACAAGCTGGTGCAAAAAAATGGATTAAGTGGAACATCTCCTTTTTGAACGACAATCAAATAATTTCAATTGGCACCGATGTAACCGATAAAAAAAATACCGAAGAAAAACTTTTGGTTACCAACGCGAACCTAATTGACTTAAATAAATCATTGGTTGATAGTATCACCTATGCCAAAAGAATTCAACATTCTATTTTACAATCTTATGATTACATAAAAACAATTTTTAATAACCATTTTGTTTTTTATAAACCAAAAGACATTGTTAGTGGAGATTTTTATTTTTTCTACCAAAACGACGATTATAAATATGTAATTGTTGCAGACTGCACGGGACATGGAGTTCCAGGAGCAATGATGAGCATGTTGGCCAATGGCATTTTAAAAGAAGTGTTACAAAATAAACGGATTGTTTCACCTGCGCAAATATTATATGAAGTTGATAAGGAACTACAACACACAATTAATCAATATACCAATCAACAAAACTCTGATGGTATGGATATGGCTGTTGTAGCGGTGAGTAAACGAAATAACCGTTTGCACTATGCGGGAGCATTTAATTCTGCCATACTTATTAAGGACAATAAAATAAAGGAACTCAAAGCAAGTAAATTTCCTATAGGATTTTTTCACGATACAAATAAGGTATTTGAAGAGCAAGTTATTTTACTAAACCCAAACGATCAATTGTTTTTATTTAGCGATGGTTATGCCGATCAATTTGGTGGTGATAGAAACAAAAAAATGAACAATAAAATTTTTAAAGAAATTTTATTAGCAGCCAAGGAGCTTGATATATCAGAACAAAAAGCATTTATTGAATACAATTTTAATAATTGGAAACAACAAGAACCTCAGACAGATGATGTTGTAGTTGTTGGGATAAAGTTGTAACCAATGTTAATTAACTATCTGTTAAGAGAGACTTTTCATCCGTATCAATTACAATAGTAACTGGTCCATCATTTACCAACTCAATTTTCATATCCGCAGCAAACCGTCCCGTTTTAATAGGTTTGGTAAGATATTGTGAGATTGCATCACAAAAATTTTCGTAAAGCGGGATTGCAATTTCGGGTTTAGCAGCTTTTATAAACGAAGGTCGATTGCCTTTTTTAGTGTCAGCAAATAAGGTAAACTGACTTACTACTAAAACATCTCCATCAATCTCTTTAACCGATAAATTCATTTTACCTTGTGCGTCATTAAAAATTCTGAGGTTACAAATTTTCTGAACCAAATAATCTATATCTACCTTACTATCATTCTCTGCAACCCCAAGCAAAAGTAGTAACCCAGCATTTATCCCCGAATAAATTTGCTCATCAATTATAACTTTTGCTTTTAATACACGCTGTAAAACTACTTTCATGAATAAGAAATTTATTGTAAATTTATTTAAATTATTTTCTTGTATTTAATTTAAAAACGCATTATGAAAAAATTAATCCCTCTTGCTTTAGTATTATTATTTATTGCTTGTAAAAAAGAAAAAGCTGAAGAAGCGCCTCAGCCAGAGCCTGCATCACAAAGCAATTGTCCAACATGTACATTGCCTGATACCGTTTATCAGGACAATGTTACTGGTCCTAAATTGATTTTAAAATTCAAATTTGATAGTACACAGTTTCGATTAAACAATTTAGCGCAACCAACCGTTGTAGCCAGCGGAAATGCGGCTCAATCACCACGCTTTAATGGTATGAGTTCACATTATGTTGAGTTAGCGCAAAGCGATATTACACCAGTTGGCGGAGGAAAAGTTATTTACCACGCCGAAGAAACAAATTGTAAAGGTAGTAATGCCATTATATTTTGTAAATCGGTTGTAGTTAAAAACAACGAAGTATTTTTAACCTTTCCTTTAAACCAAATACCAGCCGGCAGTTACAAATGGTTGCGTGTAAGTTTGGCTTATCAAAATTTTGACATAAAGGTAAAAACAACCTCTGCTGGAATTATAGATGGAACTGTGGCTTCGTTTGTAGGATTTAATACCTATGTAACGCAATACAGAATGAAAGGTGCTGTAATGACACCAACAGCAGGCGGAGGCCCTGGTAACCACCCACAAGGCTATTGGGGCTTTTATACAATCAACCAAAACATTGTATTTAAATCAGATGGAAGTGCGCCCGCTACAACTGTTGTAAATCCTATTAATGCTACATCACCAATTCCTCCAGGAAGTTGTTTGGCAACTGGTTCTTTTGTTACAAATGCAAATCCAACTGTCAGCGCACCATTAGTAATTACTGGTAACGAAACAAATAATATTACAGTTACCGTTTCATTAAGTACAAACAAAAGTTTTGAGTGGAAAGAAATAACCGCTGATGGCTATTGGCAACCAGAAATAGGCGAAAGCGTTGTAGATATGGGCTTAAGAGGTTTAGTAGCAAAATACTAATAACATGAAATTAAATGTTATTTATAAACTTACAGGTTATTCCTCAATTGTACTCGGGTTAATTGCTACACTCAGTATTTATAGAATTCAATATGTAAAAATTGGTATTGCAATTGCTATTTTAGGTTTTATAACTGCTGGAATAAATATTTTTTTGAACACTAAATACTTTTACGATTACGAAACTTATCCAAAAGGCTATTGGGGAATGTTTTTAAGTTCGCTACCTGTTTTATTTTTGTTATTTTTTATTATGAAACATAGGTAAGAATGAGAAGCATATTTTTAGTCAAAATGTTTCCTTAAAACCATAACGCAAAAATTAAAACAAAATATGACGCCAGAAGAAATTCTTAAAAAAGAAAACATCTATTTAGGTGAAGAAACTATAAATGGAATAACATGTTCAATTGGTTATATAAAAAAATTCAAATGGAGTTGGCTTGCCACTCAATTGAACACATTTGTAATTATTGGAAAAACAAATGACAAAATTGATAAACATCTTATAGATTCGTTTTCAAAAAGTTGTTTTGAATATGCTTTACATAATAACAAAGGTTGGCCAAGGGGACTTCAAGCAGGCATTGGTTCAATTGCCATACTTCAAGGAAACAATATAGATGGTGAGGCAATAGTTTTTTGCGAAAAATTAACTAGAAAACATTGGAGTGCCTTTGAAATTCCCGTTTTGTATAATACTAAAGAAAACAGAACTATTCGTTACATTTCTGCACCAATTTGGGGAACTATCTATTTCCCGTTTTTCACAAGAACTATAGATAGTATAACTGAACAATTCAGATAAAAACCTGAATACTAACCCATCTGTAATAGCCATCTTCTATTAAACTTATTTCTCTATCTAAGATATATCTTACTTTTATAAGAAAAAGAACGTAAGTCCTGAAACTGTTAGTTATAGATTAAAATGAGTTTAAATAAATTTACATGTAATCAAATATCATCCAAACTAATTTTTATTGCAACCTCAATAATTTTTGGTTTAACTTGTTTCTTTGTAATAAATTTTGAACTTGGAAGACACCAAACGTTGTTTAGAAATAAAGCTTGTCATCAAAAAAATTTAATAATAGCTACATAATTTTTAAAAAGAAAACAGATTATTAAAGTTATAAGCAATCATCCTCATCAAATTCTAGCTTAATTTCAAAAAATTAACGCTCTCCCTGTATTTTTAAATACTTAGTTGTGTTAGCAGGGTCAACTAGCATTAATAATTCCACCACTTTGTTTTTTTCTTCTGGTGTAGCAGTTTTAAAAATATTTATAATCTCATCAGCCTTGGCATTAAAAAACAACTGCATAATAAACGAAGCTGGGCGAGCTTCATAAACTGGCTTTAACAAACCTAAAGCTTTTAAAACAGCCGCTCTTCCTTCTTCTGGCTTCTCGTGCATTATATCTAACCCATTTCTAGAAAACTCGTATCTGCAAGCTCTAATTCCATTAAATACAGGTTGTAAGGTGTTTTCAATTATCCAATAACGGTTACGTTGACCTTGTTCATTACTTAACCAGCCTTTGTTTCCGCTTGATTGCGCATTGTTAACAACCAATTGCGCTCTCTGCCAATACTCTGTTCCTCCGTTAGGTGAAAAACTATCGTAATCAGTTGCAATAACAACATAGGCGTAAAACGCCAACACCGAAGTTAAATTATTTTGATACGTGTTCAAATTAAATTCTAATGCGCTAAATTGTTGAAAAGCAAATTCAAAATTATCATCTTCGTAATTGAACAATGGTGTATAATATCCACTCTTGTAAACAGGTCTACGACTTTGTACTTGTATAGATGCTTTGTAAGAATCCGTTCCTGTTTTTTCTTTAATTACTAATAGTAACGAACAATCAATTTTTTCTTGATTTAAAAAAGTTTCTTTTGTCCATTTAGTATTATTCATGAATTCGTAAACAGCTTTTTGCAATTGGTCAAATACTTGTTTTTCAACAGTACCTTGTACTTGAGTTGAGTTAATTGTTATTTGGCAACTTAACTCTTGACTAAAAGTAGTTAAGTGAATACAAAGAATGAAGAATAGTATGTATATAATTTTGTTCATGTTATAAGTAAGAAATTATTGATTCAACAATATCTTTTGCAATTTCTGTTTTACTTTTTAACTCAAATTTAGTTATTTTATTGTGTTTATCAATCAAAATAACTTTATTGGTATCTGTTGCAAAACCACTCCCCTCCTCCATTGCCGAATTTGCAATAATTATATCTAAATTTTTCTTTTTTAGTTTCGCAGTTGCGTATTCCAACAAATTTTCTGTTTCTAAAGCAAAGCCAACCAATAACTGTTTTTCTTTTTTGCTTCCCAAATCTGCTAAAATATCGGCAGTTTTTACTAATTCTAAATTAAGCGTTTCGTTTTGCTTTTTTATTTTTTGTTGACTTACTTCTTTTGGTTTGTAATCAGCCACTGCTGCACAACAAACCACCACATCTTTATTTTCAAAATTTACTAAACAGGCTTGATGCATTTCATTGCCACTTTCAACATTTATTAAATTAATTTTATCGTTTACTTTTTGACTGCTTGGACCGAGCACTAATGTAACCTTTGCACCTTGTTTCAAGAACTCGTGCGCCAAAGCCACACCCATTTTGCCACTGCTGCGATTGCCAATAAAGCGCACTGGGTCTATTGCCTCGTAGGTTGGACCCGCATTTATTAAAACTGTTTTGCCAAATAACTTTTGATTTTTTTTAAAAAAATTTTCTGTAAACGCTAAAATATCTGTAGGCTCTGCCATACGCCCTTCACCAACCAAGCCACTTGCTAACTCACCGCTTTGTGCAGGAATTACTAAATTTCCATAAGATTCAATTTTTTGAATATTGTTTTTTGTCGTTGGGTGTTGGTACATGTCCAAATCCATTGCAGGTGCCACTATTGTTTTTGTTTTGCATGATAAATAAGTGGCTAATAAAAGATTATCGCAAACGCCAGTTGCCATTTTTGCAAGTGTATTTGCTGTAAGCGGTGCAATAACAAATACATCAGCCCACTCGGCTAAATGTACATGGTTGTTCCAATTATTATTTGCATCAAAAAAATCGCTTATAACTTGGTTTTTACTTAATACAGATAATGTTTTAGGTGTAATAAAATCTAAGGCAGATTTGGTTGTAACTACTTTAACATTGGCGCCTTGCTTTACAAATAAACGAACCAACTCCGCACATTTGTATGCAGCAATGCCACCCGTTATGCCTAATAAAATATTTTTTTGATGCAACATTTAAAAACACAAAAGGCAGTAAGTTGGTGCTTACTGCCTTTGTATAAATTTATATATAATTATTCAGCACTTTTAGTTGGATTACGGAAATAAACTTTTTCCTCTAAAAATTCTTGAATAGAAATTAAAGATGGCTTAGGTAATTTTTCGTAATGCTTACTAATTTCAATTTGTTCGCGGTTTTCGAAAACCTCTTCTAAATTATCGGTATGACTGCTAAACTCTTGCAATTTACCAGTTAATTCTTCTTTTAATTCTGAACTAATTTGATTAGCTCTTTTGCTCATAATAGCAATTGCTTCGTAAATATTACCAGTAGCTTCGTCAAAATTTCTGATGTCGCGGGTAACGATACTTTGCTCTGCGTTTGTTTTTTTAAAATCCATTTTACAATCTCTCTTTAATTTTTTTGCACGAATTATATATTGATTCGGCGCGACTAATGTACGAACTTTTTGGATATAAATCGTACATTTTTAAATAATTTTCGATAGCGCCATCTAACCGCTCTGCTTTTTTGCTTTCAACACTATTTATGGCTAGGGTGTAATAAGAGTCAATCATAAGGTACATAATTTCCTCATTATAATTGCTGGCCGGATAATCTTTCAGAAAAATCTTACAGGCAACAATGGTAGCTTTCCAATCGCTAATTTTATAATATTGTTTTACAATTTCGTAGTCTTTTAACTCTAGTTTCATTGATAATTTATCGATCATTTTGTTACAACTATCAATTCGTGTGCTTTCGGGGTAGGTATCAACAAACGATTGAAATTCTGCAATGGCGTTTTTTGTGCTAGTTTGGTCTAATTTATAATTGGCAGAAGTTAAATAATAGCAATACGCATTCATGAAATAACACTCCTCTGACTTACTACTCATGGAAAACTGGCGTGTGAAATTTTTAAAATGGTATTGGCTTAAAAGGTAATCTCCTAAATAATATTCGCTCCAACTATAATAATAATAAACCTCCTCTGCCTTTGGTGTACCTTTAAAAGCAGGAATACACTCTTCGTACAATTGCGAGGCCTTTAAATAATATTCTTTATCGTAATATTCTTTAGCTTTAGTAAGTTTTAGTTCGTAGTTAGTACTTTTAAGGAGTTTGTTAAATTTATCGCAACTTGCTAATAAACAGGCAGTTAAACCCAAGAAGAGAATATAAAATTTAAATTTCAGAATGCAAAAATACACCTTTTTAAATAGAATTATAATTTACCTTGCTTTTTTAGGAGTTTTTAGGAAATAAAAAAGAATTACAAACTAACCATTAAATCACTTTATTGAATAGTTGGCGCTTTAATTCCATTACCGAATTTTAAAGTCGGATGTTTAAAAACGATAAGTTCATCGTAAATTTTTTGCGAAATAAATGCATTTAACAAATATGCTCCACCTTCTACAATTACACTTTGAATATTAAAGCTCACTAATTTTTCATTTATTTGATTTAAAACCGAATCATTAAAATTTAACTGTACAAACTCTATATTACCTTCTAAAGAATTTTTTAAGGTATTAAATACAATAGTTTTACTTGCTCCGTTATAAATATTAAAATTTATTGGCACATCTAAATTTTTATCAATTAAAATTCGAATTGGATTTTTCCCTTCAACTAATCGCGTGGTTAAACTTGGGTTATCCCACAATGCTGTATTTTTCCCAATCATAATTCCCATTTCGTTTGCACGCAACTGATGCGACTGTTTTTGTTGCAACTCATCGCCAATTACATTCTCTTTTCTATTTATAGGAATTGGCCATTTGCTAATAAATCCATCGGCAGTTTGTGCCCACTTTAAAATATAATAGGGTCTTTTTTTTGCATGAAACGTGAAAAAACGTTTGTTTAACTCTAATCCATCATGTTCTAAAATGCCAGTTATTACTTGCACTCCGGCATTCTTTAATTTTTCAATTCCTTTTCCTGCCACTAAAGTATTAGGGTCTAAATTACAAACTACAACTTTTCTAAATCCTGATTTAAGAATTAAATCGGCACAAGGCGGCGTTTTTCCAAAATGGCTGCATGGTTCAAGTGTAACATACAAAGTACATTCAGCCACATTTATATTTTTTGGTAAATTGTTTATTGCATTTACTTCGGCATGTGCATCACCAAATTTTTTATGATAACCGGTTGAAACTATTTCATCTTCTTTTACAATAACACAACCTACCATTGGGTTTGGTGCAACGGTTGGCCAACCTCTTTTAGCGAGCTGTAATGCCTGTTGCATATATTCGTTGTAAATCAAGGTAACTAAGTTATTTAAAAATTCTTATTTTTGTTACTCAAAATTTTTATAAATGTTCGATAACCTACAAGATAAATTAGATAGAGCCCTTAAAACACTCAAAGGTCAAGGAAAAATTACCGAAATTAACGTTGCTGAAACGTTGAAAGAAGTGCGTAAGGCCTTATTAGATGCCGATGTTAACTACAAAGTAGCCAAAACCTTTACCGATACTGTAAAAGAAAAAGCCCTTGGTCAAAATGTTTTAACTGCTGTTTCGCCAGGGCAATTGCTCGTTAAAATTACGCACGACGAACTTGCCAACCTCATGGGTGGCACTAAGGAAGATATTTATCTAGGCGGAAACCCAACTATTATTTTAATGAGCGGTTTACAAGGTAGCGGTAAAACAACATTTACTGGTAAACTTGCAAACTACTTAAAAACAAAAAAAGGTAAAAATCCATTAATGGTAGCATGCGACGTTTACCGCCCTGCCGCTATTGACCAATTACATGTGCTAGGAGAACAAATTGGGGTTCAGGTATTCAGTAATAAGGAAGAAAAAAATCCTATTAAAATTGCTGAGGCTGCCGTTAAACAAGCAAAAGAAAATGGCAATAGTGTTGTGTTAATAGATACTGCTGGGCGTTTGGCAGTAGATGAGCAAATGATGAACGAAATTGCTCAACTAAAAAAAGAAATTAAGCCAAACGAAATTTTATTTGTGGTAGATAGTATGACCGGGCAAGATGCCGTAAATACTGCTAAAGCATTTAACGATAGATTAGATTTTGATGGCGTTATATTAACCAAATTAGATGGCGATACCAGAGGTGGTGCGGCTTTATCTATTAAAAGCGTAGTAAACAAACCTATTAAATTTATTGGTACCGGCGAAAAAATGGAAGCCTTGGATGTGTTCTATCCAGAACGTATGGCCGACCGTATTTTGGGAATGGGTGATGTTGTAACTTTAGTTGAACGTGCTCAAGAGCAATTTAACGAAGAGGAAGCACGCAAACTCAACAAAAAAATTGCAGCTAATAAATTTGATTTTAATGACTTTTTAGCGCAACTCCATCAAATTAAAAAAATGGGAAATGTAAAAGATTTAATGGGAATGATTCCTGGCGTGGGTAAAGCAATTAAGGATGTAGATATTAATGATGATGCATTTAAAGGTATTGAAGCAATAATTTTTAGTATGACGCCAGTAGAAAGGAGTAACCCTGATTCTATTAATGGCAGTCGCCGACAACGCATTGCAAAAGGTAGCGGGCAAGGCATACAAGAAGTAAATAAATTATTAAAACAATTTGAAGATACCCGTAAAATGATGCGTATGATGAACGATAAAAATGCAATGGCAAAATTAATGCGTAATATGCCAAAAGGTATGATGGGTGGTATGCCTAAGATGTAATTTTTTAAATGAGCCTAAAATCTTTCGCGATAAGTATACTTTTAATTGTCGGATTTTCCTGTCAGAAAAGGCTGTTTGAGCATTTTGAAGTAAGAGGAAAATTGGTGCATTTTTTTACTGGGAAACCTATTAGTGGAATACCCGTTCGGTTAAATTTCGATGACGCTACTTCCGCTAAAAATAGTCAAGAAGGAGTTTTTTCTTACGGAACAATAAATTCAGACATTAACGGGAACTTTCATTTTCAAGGTCGAAAATCAAGGCGTAATAGCTATTATTTGCATCTGAACAATGAACCAGCACTTATGGAATTCGAAATTGATGGCAAAACAAAAGAATTAGGAAATGTAAAATTTGGTAGCCATACATTTACCTGTAATTTACACATAGTTGGATTAAGTACAGATAAAATAGTTCTTTTCAATTTCCCTAGCGCAGCCATAAATACGTCACTAAGCGCCGGCACAGATACTTTGATTCAAGGCACATTTACAGCAACGAGTGAATCTCATTTTAAATCAGTAAAAAACAGTTTTCCAATCAACTTAAAAATAGGTTCGGTAAACTCTTCAACTTTTTTTCCAATCACTAATACTGATAATATTAATGCCACTTTAAATTATTAATATTAAAATTAACATTTAATTTTTCGCCCTATCTCAAGCAGCATTGAAATTATTAAATAAATGCTTTAAGAAATTATAAATAAATTCGTTCAAACCGACTTTGAAATATTTGTGGATCCAACTTCATTCAAAAGAAAGGAAGATTGCTGAAGGTAAATCTATATAAAAAAATAAGGAAAAGAATAAAGTCAAGTTTAAACTGAAGTTATCCACTTAAAACTTTACATAGATATTTAATTATCTTTAACGTATTCAAACTCCGCCCTCCGTAATAAAAATTTTCTTATTATTTTGTTTTTAAAACGTATCTTTATACTTTATGCTGAAGTATGTTTTTAGAATAATAAGTTGCCTTTTGGTTTTCACTTTTTCTTGCTTTGGCCAAGAGCAATCGTCCCCAAATTTAAAGAACAAACAAAATGCCTTATTTACAATTCGTTCGCACGTGGGCATCCCTACTTCTATTAGTAGCAATGCTTTCCGCTTTTCATTTAAAGGGATTTATAATATTGATTTAAGCGTTAATTCTCGACTTTTAAACAATTTTGTGGTTGGCCTTGGTTACGAACGTTGCGAATTTAAACTAAACAAGGCAGAGTTTGTAAAATACCAAGCTCCGCAAAAACAAAATCAGAAACCAGGCAATTTTTCTTTATCTTATGATACAAAATTGCGCATAAATAATTTATTTGTAAACATTGGTTACGATAAATTTAAAAAAGATAACATTTACCTTAACCTTTCCTTGCAAGCAGGAGTGAGTTTAAGTGAATATACCGATGGTATTCCAGACTCATCGCTATTTAATCAACCCTACCAATCTACCTTAATTTCCGGTCCTTACATCCGCCCGTCTTCAAGTGCTAATTTTATTGTTAGTCCAAATTTAGCTTTTAACATTTTCTTTAATTACACCAACCTCCTAACGAACTTCGATCCAAGAGCTCCACGCATAAATCAATATAGTACTGTTAGAGATAAATCCAACAAACATGGAATTGGCTGGATAACTTTTGGCTTTGGTTTTAATGTTTTATTAGATAAAAAAAAGAAATAAATTTAGCGTTTTGATTATGATGATTACCTCAGAAACACCAGTAAAATTTGATAGAAGAAAACACAAAGATGATATTTTACTCGCTCTTTATAAAAACATTTTAAAACCTCGTATGATTGAGGAAAAAATGTTGTTGCTGCTTCGCCAAGGCAAAATTGCAAAATGGTTTAGTGGTATTGGTCAAGAAGCTATCTCTGTAGGTGTTGCAACAGCCCTGAATACTGATGAGTATATTTTACCGATGCACCGTAATTTAGGCGTATTTACAACACGTGGTATTCCATTAAACCGATTATTCTCGCAATTTCAAGGCAAACCAGGAGGCTTTACACAAGGTCGCGATAGAAGTTTTCACTTTGGTACTCAAGAATATAAAATTGTTGGCATGATTTCTCACCTAGGTCCTCAATTAGGCGTGGCCGATGGAATTGCGTTAGCCAATAAAATAAAAAATGAACAAAAAGTTACTGCAGTTTTTAGTGGCGATGGTGGTGCTAGCGAAGGCGATTTTCACGAAAGTATTAATACGGCTGCCGTTTGGGACTTACCCGTAATTTTTATTATCGAAGCAAATGGCTACGGACTTAGCACGCCAAGCAGCGAACAATTTAGATGCAAATCGTTTGCCGATAAAGCAATCGGTTACGGCATTGAAGGAATTAGCATAGATGGTAACAATGTTTTAAAAGTTTACGAAACAATAAAAAATTTAGCCGAAGATATTCGTAAAAACCCACGCCCAGTTTTAGTTGAATGTGTAACTTTTAGAATGCGTGGCCACGAAGAAGCAAGCGGAACCAAATATGTACCTAAAGAATTGTTCGATTTATGGGGAAGAAAAGACCCTGTAAATAATTTTGAAAAATTTTTAATAAATGAAGGTGTTTTAACCGATGAGATTATTGAAAATTTGCGCACAGAAATAAAAAAAGAAATTGATAGTGGTTTAGAAATAACATTTACTGAAACATTACCACCACCTAATACAGAAAAAGAACTAAGTGAACTTTATAAACCATTTAATGCGCAAGATTCAAAACCTAAAAATGGTAATACAACAAATTTAAGATTAATTGATGCTATTAGTCAAGGTTTAAAACAAGCAATGGAAAAGCACGATAACCTTGTGCTTATGGGACAAGATATTGCTGAATACGGCGGCGTTTTTAAAATAACCGAAGGATTTGTAGAGCAATTTGGTAAGGCACGTGTGCGCAACACACCTTTATGCGAAAGCGCCATTTTAGGAACCGGTTTTGGTTTAAGCATCAATGGGCATAAAGCAATGGTAGAAATGCAATTCGCAGATTTTGTTAGTGAAGGAATAACACAAATAGTGAACAACTTAGCAAAAAGCCATTACCGTTGGGGCCAACATGCCGATGTGGTGGTGCGTATGCCAACAGGTGCTGCTGTTGCTGCAGGTCCTTTTCACAGCCAAAGCAACGAAGCTTGGTTTTTTAAAACACCTGGTTTAAAAATTGCTTATCCGGCATTTCCAGCAGATGCAAAAGGACTGTTACTAACAGCATTTGAAGACCCAAACCCAATAATGTTTTTTGAACACAAAGCGCTTTACAGAAGCATTAGCGAAGATGTGCCAAACGATTACTACACCATACCATTTGGCAAAGCTAACGTTGTGCACAGTGGCGCTGAGGCTACAGTTGTAACTTACGGTTTAGGAGTACACTGGGCCTTAGAAATTGTAAAACAAGATAATTTGGATGTAGAAGTTATTGATTTAAGAACCCTTGCTCCACTTGATACAGAAACAATTTACAACTCAATTAAAAAAACCGGTAAAGCATTTGTGTTGCATGAAGATACTTTAACTGGCGGCATTGGTGGCGAATTAAGCGCTTTAATTACAGAACATTGTTTTGAATATTTAGATGCACCAGTAATGCGCGAGGGCAGTTTAGATACACCAGTTCCTATGAATGCCGACTTAGAATTAAACTTTTTACCAAAGGAACGTTTTAAAGAAAAGTTGATGAAGTTGGTGAGTTATTGATTGAATAAATTAGTTCGGTTACGCTCAGAAAATATTAAAAAACTTTAATTTTTTTAGAACAAAACTTCTTTTACAAATAAACAAATTGGCTATTAAAAAATGACACCTAAAGAAATAGAAAAATATAAAAAATATATTTCTGATGTAAAGCGTGCGCTAGCTGCAGAAAAACGAAAATTCGGGTTCTACCACGATGGTAGAGGTATGCGCTACTATCCACCAAAAGCATACATAAAATTAAAAGATTATAAAGGAGGACTCTCCTACTTTAAATGGTTTGCGAAAAATTTCCCAGATGATATGGGATACCCAGACTTTTTATTAGAATGGACATTTATTTTGTTTGTAACAAATAATTTAAGAAACGCTGAACAAAAAGCTTTTGAAACGTTCTGTGCAAACACTTATTTGTTTGATAAATTTTTTGATCGTCCTATCATCCATATAGATAAATATGAATTTTCAAACATACAAAATCCAAGTTATGCAGCTTCTATCGAATACTCTTATCAGCAAGTCGATTTTAAAGAATTTGGAGAATGGTTAACTCACTATTTACAATCAGAAAAATTCAAACAATTAAGTTCTAAATTTATCGAACTTCAAAAAAGAATTAAGTATGAGAAGAACTCCGATTTGAGAAGCGCTCTAATTAACGAAAGCTGGCAACTTTCAGATGAGGCTTAAATCAATTGGTGAAAATTTAATTCCTTAAAAAAACAAGTAAATTTTCAAAAAAAATCTCATTCAAAAGCTAATTTTTCACTATCTTTAAAGGCTTTATGATTAATTACGTATCGGGTACTATAAACTCCCTGAATCCTGCTTTTGCTGTTATTGATTGTAACGGTATTGGTTATGGTCTTTACATTTCTTTATCAACTTATACCTCTATACAAACAAGTACCAGCACAAAATTGTTTACAGAAAGCGTTTATATTCGTGATGATAACCCAAAACATTATGGTTTTGCCACTGAGGACGAACGCGAACTTTTCAGAAAATTAATCTCTGTTAGCGGTGTTGGTGGAGCGAGTGCTTTACTTATGTTATCAAGCCTCAGTCCAGCAGAAATTGCAGGCGCAATAAACACTGCCAATGTAGTAATGCTTAAAAGTATAAAAGGCATAGGAGATAAAACCGCCCAGCGTATTGTAGTTGACCTAAAAGGCAAGCTAGGAAAGCATGAAGGGGGAATTTCGCAAATTTTAACAACTTCATACAATAAAAATAAAGAAGAGGCGTTATTGGCATTAACCACGCTCGGTTTCCCTAAACAATCTGCTGAAAAGGCTATTGAAAAAGCCATAAAGCAACAAGGTTTAAGCACCGATAACGTTGAAAATTTGATAAAACAGGCATTAAAAAACTTTTAATAACTACTAAAACTTCCCATTGCGCACCAATAGTATCATAAATTTTGTAATAGTATCTGCCACAACAGCATGTTTAATGGGTGTAGTTACTAAAAAAAGTGATAATTTATATCAACCTGAATCTTATAATTTCTCGAACACACAAAAGGAAACAAATTTAGTTTTACCAATCGATTCTCCTACTACAGACCCTTTACTGTATAACTTTAAAGATAATACTGGGAAACCGCCTATTTATGACCCAAAAAGTAAATTGTACCTCGAAAATCCTTCAAACATAAAAACCGAAACTGAGTATAACCCTAAAACTGGGCAATACGATGTAAAACAAAAAATGGGGGATATGGATTACCGCCCAGAAACCTATATGAACATGAAGGAATACAAAGACTACATGTTTAAAAAACAAATGCGAGAATACTGGCGTTCACGTGTGGCTGCCGATGAGTTGAACGAAAAACCACGTAAAGGAATGATTCCGAAAATGCAGGTTCAAAGCGAGTTATTTGATAGAATTTTTGGAGGAAACACAGTAGATATTAAACCAACCGGAACCGCAGAGCTAATTTTTGGATTGAATAGAAATAAAAACCTCAATCCTGCAATACCGCAACGTCAACAAAGGATAACGAATTTTGATTTTAACATGCGTATTCAATTAAACTTAATCGGTAAAATTGGTGATAAGCTCAGAGTAACAACTAATTACAATACCGAAGCAAGTTTTGATTGGGAAAATCAAGTAAAATTAGATTATACAGGATACGAAGACGAAATTTTAAAAAAGATAGAAGCTGGTAATGTGGCATTACCTTTAAATAGTACCTTAATAAGTGGTAGCCAAACATTATTTGGTTTTAAAACCGAAATGCAATTTGGAAGATTACGTGCCACCACTGTTTTCTCACAACAACGCGGTAAAAAACAAGAAGTAACTGTACAAGGCGGCGCTCAAACCCAAAATTTTAGCGTGAATGGGGATATGTACGAACAAAACAAACACTTCTTTTTAGGACATTATTTTAGAGATAATTACGATCAATGGATGAGCACTTTGCCAGTGATTAATACGCCAATTGTAATTACTAAAGTAGAGGTTTACATTTTGAATTCAAACGGAAATGCAGAGCAAACCCGTAACGTTGTGGCTTTTCAAGATTTAGGTGAGAATATTAGAACGGTGCAAAAAGAAACTAAAGATTTATTAGCAATTACACCATCTTCGTTAGCAATTGCCGATAATGATGTTGATAGCGTACCATTCAATGATGCCAATACGTTGTATGGTATTATGACTGCTACAAACGGCGGTCTTCTTGCAGCAAGAAGTTTATCAAATGTATCTACACTTGCTAGTAATTTTCCTGGCGGAATTGCTGGAACTAATTTAAACAATTCAGGCGGCAACTACATGGATGCCTCTCGCGATTATAACATTATTCAAAACGCACGTCGTTTAAATGCCAGTGAGTTTTTCTTTAATCCTCGTACTGGTTTTATTTCTTTAAATCAACAATTAAATAATGAGCAAGCCCTAGCAGTTTCATACCAATACACCTATCGCGGAAAAACGTATCAAGTTGGTGAATTCAGCGATCAAGTGCCAGAAAATGACAAAATTTTGGTATGTAAATTATTAAAATCAGTTTCTGTAAACGTATTTCACCAAATGTGGAAACTTATGATGAAAAACGTTTATGCAATTGGCGCTTATAACCTAAACGCTCAAGATTTTAAATTAGATATTTTTTATAATAATATTGAAACTGGTATCGATGTGCCTTATATTCCATTTGGTAAAATTAACGGTGTACAATTATTAAACGTATTAGAATGTGATAAAGTAAATGTGAATGGCGATAGAGGACAAGATGGAATTTATGACTTCTTTAAAGATTACACAATTGCCCCTAACAACGGCCGCGTGTACTTACCAACAATTGAACCATTTGGTAGAAGTATGCAAAAGAAATTTGAGTCGCCAACAGATTTCCCTGGAGCTAATAAATATTTGTTTACTGAGCTTTACGATTCTACCAGAACAGCCGCCTCCTTTATTCAAAATAAAAACAGGTATAAAATTAAAGGCTCTTACCGCTCAGCCTCGGGGTCTGAAATTGCTTTAAACGCACTTAACATTCCGCAAGGCGCAGTGGTTGTTACGGCTAACGGTATGCCTTTGGTTGAAAATGCGGATTATACCGTAGATTATACCTTAGGTAGAGTAAAAATAATTAACGAAGGAATTTTAAATTCAGGTGCGCAAGTAAAAGTGAGTTTAGAAAGTAATAGTTTATTTAACGTACAGCAAAAGAGTTTAATTGGTACACGCCTCGATTTCAAAGCAGGAAGAAACTTAACCTTAGGCGGAACATTTTTACGATTTAACGAACGACCAATTACTCAAAAAGTAAATAATGGTGAAGAGCCAGTAAGTAACATCGTAGCAGGTATAGATTTTAACTACAAAACCGATGTACCAGTTCTTACAACCATTTTAGATAAACTACCATTTTATAGCACAAAAGAAATGAGTAGCATAACCATGCGCGGTGAATATGCACGCCTATTCCCAGGAAATGCACGTGCTATTAGAGAGAATGGTGGCAATTCCTACGTAGATGATTTTGAAGGATCAGTTTCTTTAATAGATGTAAGAAATCCAAATGGATGGTTTTTAGCTAGTGTTCCGCAAGGGCAATCCCGCTTGTTTCCTGAAGCGTCAGAAACAAATACTTTTACAACTGGCTTAAACCGTGCGCGTTTTAATTGGTACACAATCGATCCAATGTTTACACGTACACAAGGACAAAACACAACACCAGGTTATTACGACAATCAAGTTTTCTCTAATAACATGTGGCGCCAGGTGTTTGAAACAGAATTGTTCCCAGGTAAAAATCCACCAAATGGGCAACAAGTAATTTTACCTTTATTAGATTTAGCCTTCTATCCAACCGAACGTGGGCAGTATAATTACGATGTGCTGCCAACATCTCGCTCAGCAGGTATTAATCAAGATGGCTTTTTAAATAATCCACGTAGCCGCTGGGGCGGTATTATGCGTAGGTTAGAAACCAATGACTTTCAAGCCGCCAACGTAGAGTACATTCAGTTTTGGTTAATGGATCCTTATAACGAAGATTACGACGTTGCAACGCACCCCGACTTTGATAAAAACAAATTACCAAGTGGCGAACTATATATTAATATCGGTAATATTTCAGAAGATATTTTGAAAGACGGCCGCATGGGTTATGAGAATGGGATAAGAGGCACCAGCAATACAACAAATAATTTACCAATTGAAGAAACCAATGTAGCAACTGTACCTTTATTACCGCCTACCGTTAACGCCTTTTCGCAAGACCCTAACGATAGGCCGTTTCAAGATGTTGGTTACGATGGTTGGGATAATGAAAAAGAAAAAGTTAGAGCACAAAAACAAATTAGTGATTTAAATGCGGGGAGTTTTAATTTATCATCAAAGGCAAATCAAGCTTTCTTAAATGACCCTTCGAGCGACGATTACATATTTTTTAGAGATGACCGATTTGATAATGATAAACTGTTAACACTTGATCGCTACGCAAAATACAACAATCCGCAAGGTAACTCACCAACCGAAGCACAGTACCAAAATGCAAATCCTAATGGAGGTAACTACCCTACTGGCGCTACAACCATTCCTAACATTGAAGATATTAACAGAGATAACACCTTAAGCGAAACTGAAAATTACTACCAGTATAAAATTAGTATTTCGCCACAAGATATTAAACCAAGCGCAGTTGGAGTAAATTATTTAGTTGATGCGTTTGATGGTACCGCTGATTTTGGAGGAATAAATAAAACAGTGAAATGGTATCAATTTAAAATTCCTGTAAATCAGTTTGAAAGTGCGGTTGGTAACATTCAAGGCTTTAACTCCATCCGTTTTATGCGTGTATTTGTAAGAGGCTTTGATAGACCGGTGGTTCTGCGCATGGCCCGCTTTGAATTAGTGCGTAGCGATTGGAGAAGATACGAATACGATTTATCTAAATCAGGAGAATACATTGTTACAGATGATAAATCAACTTCGTTTGATGTAAGTGCCGTTAACTTGCAAGAAAACGGAACCAAATCGCCTGTAAATTATGTAATGCCACCCGATATTCAGCAAGTACAAAATGTACAAACTACAAACTTGGTGTTGCAAAATGAGCAAGCCTTGCAAATGCGTGTTTGTAATTTAAAAGATGGCGATAGCAGAGCAATCTTTAAAAATGTAGAGTTAGATACACGTATGTTCAAAAATATAAAAATGAATGTACACGCCGAAAAGTTAAACAACATTCCTTTAAATGATGGCGACTTAACTTTATTTTTTAGAGTTGGTACCGATTACAACAATAATTTTTATGAATATGAAGTCCCTTTAAAATTAACCCCAAAAGGTACTTATGACCCAAATAATACGAGTGACAGACTTGCAGTTTGGCCTGCCGAAAACGAGGTTAACTTTAAGCGTGATGATGTTACCGATTTAAGAGCTAAACGCAACGCAAAGTTTGGTTATTTTAGCTCACTCAACACATACACACAGCCTTATACTGAAGCATATAACGGTTATAGTATGACAATTGTTGGTAACCCTAATTTAGGTACTATTAAATCAGTAATGGTTGGTATACGAAACACCAAAGGAACTGATAACTTAGCGCATTGTGTAGAAGTTTGGGTGAATGAATTACGCCTTACAGACTTTGATAACGAGGGTGGATGGGCTACTACAGGCCAATTACAAGCCAAGTTAGCTGATTTAGGAACCGTTTCACTAGCTGGGACTTATAGTACACCGTTTTGGGGAAGTGTAGAAAAGAAAATTAACGAGCGTGCCAAAGAAACAGTGGCGGTTTGGGATGTAAGTACAAATATTAATGCTGGCAAATTTTTCCCGGCCAGCTGGAAAGTAACCTTGCCTGTATTTTATAATTTTGGTCAGTCAATTATTACACCACTTTTCAATCCAATCGATCCTGACATACGAATGACGGATTTTAATGATAATAAAGATATTGCTGATGATCAAAAAAACAAAATAAAAGATGAGGTATTGGATTTAACAGAGCGTAAAGGATTTAATTTATCTAACGTTAGAATTGATGGCTTTAAACGAAAAAAAGCAAAACCAATGCCTTGGGATTTAAGCAACTTTAACTTTACTTATGCCTACAGCGAAATAAATAAACGCAATACAAACATAGAATTTAATGGTGTAAGGCAATACAGAGGTAATGTTACTTATGGCTTTAATATTCAAAAACCGTTTACAATTAAACCATTTAGTAAAATGAAAATTTTTGAAAATAAATGGTTTGCGTTAATCCGTGATTTTAATTTACAGTTAATGCCTAATGCCTTTGGTGCATCTTTGGATTTAAACAGAACATTTAATGATTTAAAAAACCGTGATATTACAGGATACTACCAAGGCTCAACGGCGTTTACCAGTCCGATTTTAATAAATAAAAACTTTTTAATCAATCGTAATTACAATTTACGCTGGGATTTTAACAAAGCAATTAAATTAACTTACCAAGCAGGTAACGATGGGCGTGTGCTTGAACCACAAGGTTATACAGGCAAATTACAAAGAGAAACCAGAGATACCGTTATTCAAAATTTATTAAAAGGCGGAGATAATATCCAATACAGACAACAATACAACGTAGATGTAAACTTGCCATTGAGTAAAATTCCTATTTTAGACTTTGTAACTGCTACTTACCGTTATGGTGGCACTTATACTTGGAACCGAAGGCCATTTGCTGCGGTAGACTCAATTGGTAATACCATACAAAATACGAATACACATCAAATTACAGGAAATTTTAATTTAACACAATTGTACAATAAAGTACCTTATTTAAAACGCGTTAATTCAGGGCAAAAGAAACAACCACAATCCAATACATTAACCGACGCCGGTAAACCAAAAAAAGGCAAAGATTTAGCTTCAGTTGAAGGACAAAGCAAAGCTCAAGCAAAGGCAAAACAAGATTCTGCTAAAAAATCAAATCAACAAGTAGATGGCTTAAAAGATTTAATGGCTTTTGTAGCTCGTGGTATAATGATGGTGCGAAGCGCTGGCTTTACTTACCAAGAACAAGGCGGACAAGCATTGCCAAACTTTAAACCAAACTCTCAATTTATGGGAATGGACATGAATAATAACCAAGCCCCAGGGTTTTTATTTACGACCGGTTTTTATGATAAAGAAATTAGAAACCGAAGTGCTCAAAACAATTGGCTAGCACGCGTAGATGGACAAACTACACCTTATATAGAAACACAATCACGAAATTTAACTTACAGGTCGAGTGTTGAACCACACGGTAGTTTAAGAATAGAATTAAACGGAAGCCTAACAAAATCTAAAAACATAAGTGAATTCATGTTGTACAATCAAACTGACGGACGATTTGATTTTAATGTGAGTAGAACCGAAACTGGTAACTTTAATATTTCAACATTTACTTTTTTTAGAGCATTGTCAGACAGAGGGCAAGGTGTAAATTCAAGCTTATTTGATGAGTTTTTGCAAGCGCGAGCAGACATTGCAAGGGATTTGGCTGCTAATAACCCAAATTCAAATGGAGTTACAACCGTAACAAACGTTGCCGGATTTGCTACAACTTTTTACGATGGCTACAGCGAAACCCAGCAAGATGTGTTACTAGGTGCATTTTATAGTTCTTACACTGGCAAAACTGTAAAAAATTACTCTACAAAAAATATTTTCCCTAAAATACCAATGCCAAATTGGACGGTGAGTTGGGATGGTTTAGGCAAACTACCAATCTTTAAGAAAACATTTAGAAGTATAACCGTGCGCCATGGCTACCGCAGCGCAATTAACTTAGCTGGCTATAACAATAATATTTTATTTAATCCTAATGGCGAAACACAAAATATCCGACAACCAATTACACAATCAATTGGTGGGGCAAATGTTAGTCCGAATTTTGTACCTTACTACAACTTAAATTCAATTACTTTAACAGAAGCATTTACACCGTTACTTAAGTTCGATTTCCAATTTAATAAACCAGGTTGGACAGCCAACTTAGAAACCAAACGCGATAAGAGTACAAGCTTAAACATTACAGGTCCACAAATAATCGAAACAAAAGGCAGAGAGTATGTGGTTGGAGTTGGTTATATGTACCCTAAATTACGCTTAGGTAAAAAACTAATGATACAAGGCAAACCAATTGAAAGCAATTTAACAATAAAAGTTGATTTTAGTTACCGTCAAAATTTATCTATTATTCGTACCATAACAAATGAATTAAGTATACCAACAGGAGGAACAAATATTATAACCATGCGTTCAAGTGCCGATTATCAATTAACTCAGAACATTAACCTCCGTTTATTTTACGATTGGATTAGAACCACACCACAAACCTCAGCATCCTTTCCTACATCTAATGTTAATGGTGGCTTTAGTGTTAGGATTAATTTCCAATAGATTGCTCGTTGATGCTGTTTGTTTATTAACCTGTATTACTTAAATTTATAAAGTACAATTATGTTTTTAAAACAGCTTTATAACTTTAATAAATTTTTGTTCTATTTCTTAATCCTATCTATTTTAGGTAGTTCACTAGTTTTTTATAATTGGGGCGCAGTTGCAACACCCATATACCAGTATGGCATGTTTTGCCAAAAATTTCATCAATCAGATACGCAATCTGTTTATCAATTTTATATAAACTCAAAACCAATTAATTATAGCAACTACAATCAGCACGACATGGATTTAACACAAGAAATTGTTGCAAACTACCTGAAGCAAAAAAAAACAAATCCTGAAATTTTTAAGACAATGAATGGATTTTATACTAAAGTTGGTTTGAGAAATTTTTTATGTGAAGAGCGATTCCTGAATTTAAAATCTGATAAAGAATTTATTACTTGGCTCGCAAAAATTATTCCGCAAGCTGCAACAGCAAACCCAATAAATTTAAGTTTAGAACAACACAATTACGTTTATAAAAACAAGCAGTTTATAAAGTTAAATTCATTAAAAATAATTGATAGCCTTGCCTTTGTTAACTAAACATATCAATAAATTTGCTTGGTTTTACTTGGCTTGCTTTCTATTTAATTTTATATGGTTAATTATTGATGGCAATTTATTAACGCAATACCAGCCTTTCTTTTTTACCAATAGATTAGATGTGAGTTTGAGTTTATTATTAAATTTTAATCTTCATAAACTTATTCTTGAAAGTAAAATTTATTGCGTTGTTTTAGACACACTCTATTTTTTAAGCAACCTACTTTTAGTTGTAGCCCATTTAAAAAATAGCAGGTATTTAAAAATTTTTTGTGCTACTACATTACTTTTCAATCTTACCTTTGCACTCATTATTTCAATTACCGAAATTTATACTATTGAAAGATTGTTTCCTAATTTTATTGTTCCGATAATTTTTTGGAGTAGAAATTTTAATTGGTTTTATTACTCTATGTATTGTATACGCATTGTATTTGTAATTATATTTTTTAGTGCTGCCCTTTGGAAAGTAAGAACCGGAGCAATTTTTAATACCGAACAAATGAGTGCTATTTTAATCCACCAGCACACACCCTATTTACTTAATAATTCTGAAAATTTTTACGGACAATTCATTCTTTTTTTAATTAATCATAAACTATTTGCATTTAGTTTTTATTTACTCGGATTTTTTTCAGAGCTCGTTTTTTCAATGGCCTTCTTCACAAAAAAATATGATAAATTTTTGCTAGTTTTATTTATAGGGTTTTTAATCTTTAATCTGTTGCTAATGCGCATTGACTACCTAAATTGGTTAATTTTTTCAGTATGTTTATTCTTCAGTCAAAAAAAATTACAAGCAATTACAACTCAAAATAATGTTTAAAACTATTTTTGCAACTCTTCAAACAAACACATAGTTTTAATGCTCAATTATGCAAAACATTACAGTTATAGGAAGCGGCACCATGGGAAATGGAATTGCCCACACATTTGCCCAATTTGGGTTTAAAGTAAATTTGGTTGATATAAACGAAACAGCTTTACAAAAAGCGATTGCAACCATTACAAAGAATTTAGATAGACAGGTTCAAAAAGGAAGTATTACTGAAGATATAAAGAATGCTACATTAGCAAATATCACAAATCACACCGACTTGGCTAAAGGGGCAGCAAAGGCAGATTTGGTAGTAGAAGCAGCAAGTGAAAATGTAGATATTAAATTAAAAATTTTTAAACAGTTAGATGAAATTTGCCCGCCACATACAATTTTAGCAAGCAATACATCTTCCATCTCCATCACACAAATTGCAGCAGTAACAAAGCGTCCAGAAAAAGTAATTGGTATGCACTTTATGAATCCAGTGCCAGTTATGAAGTTAATAGAAGTAATCAGAGGCTATAAAACAAGCAATGAAGTTTGTGATTTAGTAATGGCTACTTCGAAAAAATTAAATAAAATTCCGGTTGAGGTAAACGATTACCCTGGTTTTGTTGCAAACAAAATTTTAATGCCAATGATTAACGAAGCCATTATTACCTTATATGAAGGCGTTGCAGGTGTTGAAGAAATTGATACCGTAATGAAATTAGGAATGGCACACCCAATGGGACCTTTGCAATTAGCCGATTTTATTGGTCTCGATGTTTGTTTATCTATTTTAAGAGTATTGCAAGATGGCTTTGGAAACCCTAAATATGCTCCTTGCCCTTTATTAGTGAATATGGTTACAAGTGGCGATTTAGGTGCAAAATCTGGAAGAGGATTTTACGAATACACTGCGGGGTCTAAAGATTTAGTGTTAGCACCACGCTTTAAAAAATAAATTGGGAACGCCTTATAAAAATATTTTAAATATAGAGTATCCTAGCATTCCTAGTGCTGGTGTTTACTATTTTAATACCAATAGCGGCTTGCGTTATGAAGTAAGGTTTGGAAGATTGCAGGATAATATTTTACACGCTAATATTGTTTTTGGTGTTGTAAATGATGAATTTGAAGGCGAAGAGTACGTAGAAACCAATCGTGGCGAGGTATTTCAAGTAATGAATACCATTGTTGAAATTGTAAAAAATTACATGGTAGAACATCCTAAAGTAAATGTATTTGAATTTAACGCAGTTGGTAGAGAAGATGAAGATGAGAGCAAAGAAAACGCGCGCATGTTGCTTTACAAACGCTTTTTACCAAAAATATTTGAACGCGGCTGGCAGTTTAAAATTAATGGCAATTTAGCTTTAGTTACGAGGGGGTAGTAAATTAACTTACTTTTTCCTCAAGCCCTTTCGGAAAACACACGTAATGCTTCACCACTTTTTTACTTAAACTTTGTAGGTTCAATTGGTCGCTAGCCATTGCTACATCGAGTAATTTACCATTGTTTAGTAAAATATTTATTTTAAATTTATTTGAATTGTAGGCGCTGTTGTTCACAGTTCCAGTAAATACAAAATAATCTGCTTCGGCTTTTGTGAGTTTGTATTGTTTACAAATTTTTGTGTGCAATTCTGCAACCATTGTTTTATCTGGTTTTTGGTTGCTTAATTCAATTTTATAAAGTTTGCGTTCTAATAAATTTGCGCACATAGTGCTCAATACAAAATCGTTATGCGTAGCCCAAACCTTTATAGATGCTACAATATCGTGATCATCTAATTCAGCAAATTTATCCAACAGCTCGTTTCGTTTTTCAAAATCTACCTTATTAAAATTATTTTGTAAAAATAGTTGTAGTGTCGGTGTCCCAAACAACTTCTCCCCTGCGCCACTTAGCTCTTTGGCGCGTTTTAAAATGTTTACCAATAAGGTTTCAGCGCTTAAAACTGTTTTATGTAAATATACCTGCCAATACATTAAACGGCGAGCAATTAAAAACTTCTCTATGCTGTAAATTGCTTTTAGCTCCACCACCAAATCGCCGTTTACCACGTTCAACATTTTAATTATTCTATCGCTACTTATTACACCCTCACTTACACCAGTAAAAAAACTATCGCGCTTTAAATAATCCAACCTATCCATATCCAATTGCGAACTCACTAACTGATGCAAGAAAGGTTTGTGATAATCGTTATTAAAAATTTTTATCGCTAAGTTTAGTTTACCTTTAAATTCTTTGTTCAACTTAGTCATAATTAAACTACTAATTGTTTCGTGACTAATGCCCTTAACAAGGCTATGCTCTAAGGCGTGACTAAACGGTCCATGGCCAATATCATGTAATAAAATTGCTACTAAAACTGCTTCCTCTTCTTGTTTGGTAATTTTTACGTTTTTATTTTTTAGGGTTAATATGGCTTCTTGCATTAAGTGCATAGCGCCAATAGCGTGATGAAATCGTGTATGCAAAGCGCCAGGATAAACCAAATTAGTTAATCCCAATTGTTTAATTCTTCTTAGCCGTTGAAAATATTTATGATTTATTAAATCGTAAATTAAATTATTTGGCAAGGTTACAAAGCCATATATTGGGTCGTTAATTATTTTCTTTTTATTATTAGTCATTCCTAAAAACTGTTAATTCAGATAATAGTTATAAATTTAATACGTTATTTGTTACTAAAGAAATATATTTCAATTATTAATTTATGGATACTATAAAAATACTTTGGGCCGACGATGAAATGGAGCTTTTAAAGCCACATTTGCTATTTTTAAACAGTAAAGGCTACGAGGTATTAACGGCGCTTAGTGGCGATGAAGCTTTTGACATAGTGAAGGAGGATAACAACATCAATGCTGTTTTGCTTGATGAAAATATGCCCGGAATTACAGGTTTAGAAACACTTTTAAAAATAAAACAAATTCGTAAAGATTTGCCAGTAATTATGATTACCAAAAGTGAAGAAGAACAAATTATGGATGATGCCATTGGTAGCAATATTGCAGATTATTTAATAAAGCCTGTAAATCCAAATCAAATTTTATTATCGCTTAAAAAGGCATTAGACAACAAACGTTTGGTAAGCGAAAAAACCAATACCGAATACCGAAAAGATTTTGGAAACATTGGTATGCAAATTAACGATAACCTTACTTGGGAAGAATGGACAGAGGTTTATAAAAAAATAATTTTTTGGGAATTAGAATTAGATAAATTGCAAGACAAAAGTATGTTAGAAGTATTAAACATGCAAAAAAGCGATGCGAACAACCAGTTTTTTAAGTTTATAGAAAAAAATTATGTGAATTGGTTAAATGGCAAAACCGCCAATCCGCCTACCATGAGCCATACTTTACTTAAAAACAAATTTGTAAATGAATTAGCAAGTAATGATTGTATTTTTTTAATTGTAATTGATAATTTACGTTTCGACCAATGGAAAGTTATACAACCAATTATTCAAAATTATTATAAAGTAGATAATGAAGAAACATTTTTTAGCATTTTACCTACTGCCACACAATACGCACGTAACGCCATTTTTAGCGGGTTATTGCCAAGCGAAATGGAAAAACGCCATCCAGAGTATTGGCTGAACGATGAGGAGGAGGGTGGGAAAAACATGCACGAAGAAGCATTTTTACAAGCACAACTAAAACGCTTAGGAAAGGATGTAAAATTTAGTTATAACAAAATAACTAACCATGCTGCAGGAAAAAAATTATCAGACAACATCAATAATTTACTACAAAACAAACTAAACGTAATTGTATATAATTTTGTGGATATGCTTAGCCATGCCAGAACAGAGATGGAAGTTATACGTGAACTAGCCGATGATGAACCAGCTTATAGAAGCATTACCTACAGTTGGTTTGAACACAGCCCATTACTAGATATTATTAAACAATTGGCCGATAAAAAAATAAAAATTGTAATAACAACCGATCACGGAACTGTGCATGTACATGAGCCAACAAAAATTTTGGGTGATAAAAATGTGAATAGTAATTTACGATACAAACAAGGGAAGGCACTTGATTATAATGCAAAAGAAGTTTTTGAAATTAAAAATCCAGCTGATGCCTTTTTACCAAAACAGCACCCGAGCAGCCGTTTTGTTTTTGCACGTGAAGATAGATTTTTTGCTTATCCAAATAATTTTAACCATTACGTAAACTATTACAAAAACACGTTTCAGCATGGCGGCGTAAGTTTAGAAGAAATGATTATTCCATACATTACATTAAGTGCAAAATAATGCGTTGTTTTTTTTGTTTGGTGTTTTTATTAAAAATTATTTTTGCTCATTCGCAAAGAGATAATTTTTTTGACATTCAACAAGTTGAAACTAAATTATGGAATAACTTTGAAAAAGAAATTAATGATTCACTAAAAATAGTAGTTGATAAAAGTAAGTTAAACTATAAAAAAGATAGTGCGCAAATTGTAAAAATACATAACACTATTAGCTCTCGAAGGTTTAAGAAACTGAAAGAAACAAGAATAGAATTATTAAAAACACTTATCTCTGTTGACCTACCAGACATTACCTTTACGGATGAGAAAGATAAAGCCTATAGCTTGTCTGACTTCAGCAATCAAAAAATAATTCTTAATTTTAATTATTCTTTTTGTCAAGAATGTACCAACCAAATTGATTCAATTATTCAATTTAAACCAAAAAATACTAAACTCATTGTTCTTTTAAGTGATAGTAAAACCGGAGCTTCGCACATTTTAGATAAATATGGAAGCGATTTTTTAATTGGATTTATTAGTAAAGAAAATGAGCAAACCTACACATTAAATTGTGGCACACCATTCACTTATTTCTTAGATGAATCGCAAAAAATAAATTACACAAACTCATGGTTTTATACTGAAAACAAACTTGAACTAATAAACAAATTAAAATCCTTTTGATTCTGCCTTCAAAAATAATTACACTTACCAATTTACCCGAAATTGCTACGGAGCTTATTTCCTTAAATAAAAAAATTATTTTATTTGATGCCCCCATGGGTGCAGGTAAAACCACATTGATAAAAGAAATGTGCAAACAACTTGGTAGTATGGATAATTTTAGTAGTCCAACATATCAACTAGTAAATGAATATAATTACCTGAATGGTAAAATTTATCATTTTGATTTGTACCGTTTAAAAAATATACATGAATTGCTAGATATTGGCTTTGAAGATTACGCTTACTCAAACAACTACTGTTTTATTGAGTGGCCAGAATTAGCAGAAAAGTTTTTAATATCGAATTTTCTTAAAGTTAAATTAACTTTAAATTCAAATAATCGTTATTTTAGCGCTGAACTAAAATAATTTAATGAACTCCGTATATAAAATTGCACTTGGTATACTTTGCTCTGCAAATATAAATGTGATAACCGCTCAATCGTTTGATACAATAAAGTTTGAAAAGCAAAAAAATAAAGTTAAAATGTACGCGTTATGGGGCTATACAAGGGCTAAGTACAGCAAAAGCACTATCCGATTACAGGATAAATCTGGAAAATTCCACGAAGAAACTGGAAGAAATCACTACTACGATTTTAAAGTACATGATGTGAGCGCCAAAGACAGACCTGACTTTGATCAGATTGAAGACGTTGCTAATATTACCATTCCGCAATTTGTTGCAAGGATCGGCTTTGAAATAAACAACAAATGGGATTTTGAAATAAACTATGATCATACAAAATACATAGTTACCGACTTTCAAAAAGTAAGAACCAGTGGGCAAATAAATAACCAATGGTTTGATAACGATACTATTTTAGATCCCGCAACGTTTTTACACTTTGAACACTCGGATGGTGCTAATTTTTTGATGTTTAACGCAGTAAGAAAGTTTAATATTTGGCAACCAGTTAAAAATTTTAAACTTTCGGCTGTATTAAAACCCGGAGGTGGTGTAGTTTTACCAAGAACAGAAGTGGTGCTTTTTGGTGAGCGCTTGAATAACGATTGGAAAATTGCGGGAATGATTTTTGGAGCTGAGGCAGGAATTAGGATAAACTTTTTAAAGTACGGTTTATTTGAATTTACAACCAAAGGTAGTTGGGCAAATTATATTAATAGTTTTGTGCTTGGCGCTGGTGGCGGTAAAGCACAACATCATTTTTTTGCTGGTCAGTTAACTGCTACTATTGGGATGCAGTTTGGAAACTGATTTTTATTCCCTACTTCCATAAAAATCCCTGTGTGTAAAATTAAAAATCCCCAACTTGCGTTGAGGATTTTATCGAAACAGAGTTTAACCAAACACAAACTTATTTCGAATTCTTTAGAAGGAATTATTTTTTATTCGTTACTTTTTTTGTTCCATCGTTAGTTATTTCAATGTCTTTTTCTGGTGTACTTACTTTAATCCCATCAGAATTTATTTGAATGTGTGAGTCTTTATCTTTAATATCAATTCCCTTCTCATCAATTTTCACATTCTCACTTTTGTTGTTTGATGAACCTTCTTCTTCCTCATCCTCATCAGAATTATTTTTATTATTATTGGTATCAATCCCTTTACAATCAATACAAACAAAACCTTTATCTGTCATTTTCCAACGGCGATTTACCATATCTCCATCCCACGTGTTAGTAACATTATCCACATCATCTAACATGTATTTTAAACTTTTATCTAGGTAAACGACTTTACCAACTGGTACTTTTATTTTAATGGTTACTTCTTGAAATCTAAATTTATCATTTTGATTTATCAAGAACAATTCATCAATTGTAATGGTGTTTCCAACTTGTTTTAACGTATGTGCAATATTTTTTGCGCTTAAATTAGCTTCCTGTTTCGAGCTTCCTTTTGCTTCGTAATAAGCTACAACCTCAATTGCTGTATCGTTAGGGTTTTCAACTACATCCACGTTTACTTTACCAAGTATGGTTTTTCCTGTTTTATCTTCACCAGTCCAGTAGCCACTTCTATCATGTTCTAATTCATTTTCAATATCATCGTTATTTTCAAATTCAAATTGTTTTACTAGCTCTGCTACAGTGGTTGCTTTTACTATTAATGTATCGCCAGAGTTAATAATTGCTTTGGTTTCTTTTACCTTAGATGTTTCGCTAAACTGATTAAAAGTTGTGTAGGTAACGTAAATACCAATTATAAAACCTAATAACCAAATTAAACCTAAACTTAAATTCAACCATTTGTTTGAATACGTTATTCTGAATAATAACTTAATGCCTAAGTACAAAAACATAAATGTAGGAATACCAAACACTAAAATAAACGAAAGCACAGCCCAGCCATAGTGCGCTGTTGAGCGCAATACACTTCCAATCCAAAATGATACTGTGGAGTTAGAACTCACCATAAATAAACTAAAGCTCGAGGTACAAAATCCTATAACCATTGATATGGCAATAAAAATTATAAATAAGCCAAGCACGCGTATAAACACATTACCTAAGGTATTTCCTAAATCACTTGCAGTTTTACCAATGTTGGTTTTATCAACTCTGTTGCGCAAATCATTGGCTTCTTCTTGTATTGTTTTACTAATGTTATCAATCGTTATAGGTTCGCCACGCATGGCTAATTTATCAGCTGTGGTTTTAGCCAATGGAATAATAATCCACATTACTAAATACACCCACAAGGTTAATCCACCAAAAAATATTAATAAGAACATGGCTAATCTTACCCAAACGGTATCTACTCCAATGTAAGCCGCTAAACCGCTACAAACACCACCAATAGCCTTTTCATCAGGATTTCTAAACAAACGCTTTTTGGTTTCTGTTCCATTGCTTGTACTATTTGTGTTGGTTGTTTGTGAATTGCCCAAACCATTGTTATTATTATCTAAGTCTGCAAAATCTTCTGGTTTACCCATTGTATTCATTACATGCTCCACATCTACCATTAACACAACTTGTTTGCTTGTATTAATTTTTTGTTGCAACAACTCTGCAATGCGCGATTCAATGTCTGCCATAATTTCATTGCCGCCATCTGTTTTACTAAAATAACCTTTAATCTTACTTAAATAGTTACTTAATGTTTGGTATGCATCTTCTTCTATATGAAATATGATACCGCTTATATTTATGGTTACTGTTTTATTCATAACGCTGTGTTTTTAAATTTCTTTTTTATTTTTTTTAAATTATTATTGATGAATTTCCTTTTTCTATTGTTTTATTTACTGCATCTACAAGCTCTTGCCAGCTTACTTGTAACTCTTTTAGGTATTGTGTACCTATTTCGGTTAACTTGTAATACTTGCGTGGCGGGCCACTGGTGCTTTCTTCCCAACGGTAGGTAAGTAAACCTGTATTTTTTAATCGGGTAAGTAATGGGTATAGTGTACCCTCTACTACTACAAGCTTTGTATCTTTTAATTTATCAATTATCTCTGTTGGGTAGGCATCGCCTTGCATTAAAATTGATAATATACAAAGCTCAAGCACACCCTTGCGCATTTGCGCTTTTGTATTGTCGGTGTTAATTGGCTCCATAATTTATATTAGTTTTAAGTTTAATACTACACTGTGAACAACTTCGCCTTTTAACGATGCAAAGTGCAATTTTGAAAATTGTTTGGTAAGTTCCGTTTTTACTTCTTCATTGTTCGATTTTACAAAAACAAAATTTACTTCGCCCGTTTTAGTAACGGTAAAAAGTACTTCTACTCGTTCATCATGTTTTAAAACGGTGTTGTTTAATTTCACACATTCTTTAATTTCTTTTTCGGCCTCGGGCAACGAAATAGTTTTGGTTGTGTTAGCGTTTACGGAAAGTAGACTTCCAATTACAAGGCCAACTGTTACGGTTAATTTTTTTAGGTTTTTCATTTTTTTGTTTTTTTAAATTTATAGTAATATGTTTTGATAGCTATTTGGTGATACAAATATACATTTTTATTTTAGTACCTTGCAAAACATAGTACTAAATTTTTATTAAAAATAATATAACTAATTGATTTTCAATTCTAAAATTTTCATTAAATTTTTCGTAACTTTACATTCAATATGATTTTTTCGCTTTTTAAAGAGAGTTTTTTGTTTGCTTGGCAATCGCTGAGGGTGAATAAATTGCGTTCTTTTTTAAGTTTAATAGGAATTACAATAGGAATTTTTGCAATCATTCTTGTTTTTACAATTGTAGATAGCCTTGAAAACAACATTAAAGGCAGCATACAGAGCCTTGGCAACAATGTGGTGTATGTACAAAAATGGCCTTGGACCTTTGGTCCCGATTACCCATGGTGGAAATACATTAACCGTCCTACCCCGCAGTATTACGAGTTAGATGAAATGCAAAAACGTTGCAAAACCACGCAGGCTATTGCCTACCGCATGGGTGCGCGCAAAACATTAAAATATAAAAGTAGTTCTATATCAAACGCAGTGGTAGCAGGCATTTCGCACGAATTTTATAAAATTAAAAATTTTGATTTAACATCGGGCAGGTATTTTACCAAAGCTGAAGTTGATGCTGGGTACCGCATTTGCCTTGTTGGTGCTGAGATTGCAAAAGGCTTATTTGGCAACCAAGATCCTTTAGGCAAACAAATAAAAATAGCTGGCAACAACGCCACCATTATTGGTGTATTAAAAAAAGAAGGCGAAAGTTTATTAGGAATTAGTTTTGACTACCAGGTTATAACGCCATTTAATTTTGCCAGAATAATGATGGATACCCGTTCAGAGAATGCTGACCCAATTATTTATTGTAAGGCAAAAGAAAACATTAGCAACTCTGAAATGATGGATGAGCTTACTGGCGTACTGCGCGGCATACGCCGTTTAAAACCTGGCGCTGATGTAAATTTTGCCTTAAACGAAACCAGTTTATTGAGCAAAGGCTTTGATGATTTATTTGAAATAATTGGCTTGGCAGGCTGGATAATTGGTGGCTTTAGCATTTTGGTGGGTGGTTTTGGTATTGCAAATATTATGTTTGTAAGTGTACGCGAACGAACAAATTTAATTGGCATACAAAAAAGTTTGGGTGCTAAAAATTTATTTATTTTAATTCAGTTTTTAAGCGAGAGTGTTTTATTAAGTTTGTTTGGTGGCTTAATAGGATTACTGCTTACCTTTTTAATAACCTTTGTAGGCAAAAGTGCTGTGGATTTAGAGATAACATTAAGCGCAGCTAACTTTATTTTAGGAGTTACCATATCTGTTTTGATAGGAATAATAAGTGGCTTTGTGCCTGCCTACAGCGCCAGCCAAATGGATCCGGTGGAAGCAATACGAACGAATTGAGTTTACAATAATTTATTAGTAAAGTTTACTGAACGTATTATTGTTTGAATATTTACAAGAAATTTTTTATATTTGATATACGAACAAAATGTGCGCTTATACAACCAAAAATGGGAGATAGGAATAGATTTTGTTTGTATTTATAAATTATTGACAGCCCTATCTATAATTCTCACATTGAGAATTGATAAATATTATGAAACGAATTTATAAACGAGGAACAAAATTTGGCGACTGGACACTTACTTCTTTTTTAGGAGGTGGTGGCAATGGAGAAGTTTGGACATGTCAAAATTCTAAAGGAGAGATTAATGCAATTAAATTGCTAAAAAAAATAAAAGTAAAGCCATATAACCGTTTTACTGACGAGAAAATTGTAATTGAACAAAACTCGGATATCAAGGGAATTATTCCCTTAATTGAAAAATACCTTCCGAAAAATCTTCTTGGAAAAACTCCCTATTTTGTTATGCCTTTGGCAGAAACTTCTGAGAAAAAATTACAAGGATTACTAACGGAAAGTAATAGGAAAGGTGTTTACAATGAGTATGAGTCAGAATTATCTATTTTAGAAAAAAAAATTGACGCAATCCTTCAAGTAGCAGAAACGCTTTCTGAATTACACAAAAGAAAAATCTATCATCGTGACATCAAACCTGCAAATATTCTTTTTTATAATGGAAGATTCTCGCTGGCTGACTTTGGACTGGTTGACTATCCTAACAAAAAGGAAATTTCATTGAAAAATGAAGAGATTGGTGCTAAATGGACTATGGCGCCTGAAATGAGGCGTGAGTCTTCATATGCGGATGCAGCAAAAGCTGATGTATATTCTTTAGCAAAAACGCTTTGGATATATCTTACTGGGAACAAAAAGGGATTTGACGGTCAGTACTCGACTGAATCAATTATTCATTTAAAGAAATTTTATCCAAAAAGCTATACATCTCCCATTGATAACTTACTTTTATTCTCCACAGATAACGACCCAGTAAAAAGACCATCCATAGATAAATTCATATTTGCTCTTCTTGAATGGAAACAACTTGCTGAAGATTTTCATGAAAGAAACCAAGAGCAATGGTTCGAAATTCAAACTAAACTTTTCCCAACTTCAATACCGAAGAGAGTTATTTGGGAGAATATTAACGACATCATAAAAATTTTAAAAGTCGTATGCACTTACGACAATTTAAATCATCTGTTCATGCCCAGTGGTGGTGGACTTGACTTGGAAGATGTTAGAGTTTCTGGTGAAGACGGATGTATAGAATTAGATTTTCAGCTAATAGATATTGTGAAACCAAAGCGACTTCTATTTGAATCTTTCGGTTATGATCATGAGTGGAATTATTTCCGACTTGAAGCTGATGAACTTGAGCCATCAGGAGTATATGAAGTTGAGCAAGGTGAAGAACCTTATGAAAAAACTCATGACAAAGAAGAAGTAACTCAAATCTATCCTGGGCAATACGAAAATTATAACTATTTAGTGAATTCTTCATATAGAGAACAAGAAGATCATGAGTATATGCAACCCAAAGGAATGAAACATGTTACAAGGTGGTTTAGGGACAGTTTTGTTATTTTTTGTAAACGTTCAGTTTACAACAGAAGCCGATTGACTTATGATGGACGACATAACAAAATGACAACCGATGAATTTAGAGATTATATACAACGAAATGTTGACCTATTCAAAGAGGAGGATAAAAAAAGACAACATAATAGTTAAAATCAAGCCGAATACTCGGATTTATGGGCGTAACTCTCCGTCAGAGTAAAAACAGTTCAAATGAGAAGAAGGGTAACAAGTAACAAAGGTCTTGCTTCATTTTTTGTGTTTTGACACTCAAACCTTTTTTCCACCGTGCACTGGCTTTTGCAATTGCAAGAAAGTGTGTAATTTAACATAGCAAAAAACTAACGCCTGCTTGGAAAACGTTAGCTGTCATTTGTTAGGACAGACATCCTGCCTAAAAATAAATTTGGACTTTTGAAATAAATGTAATAACTTTGTAATTACATACAAAAAAATGGACGTTTCATTAATATCAATAGGTAATTCAAAAGGTATTCGACTTTCGAAGACTTTGATTGAAAAATACAACCTTCAGGATACAATTGAATTGATTCTTGAAAAAGGTTATATCATTCTTAAACCAAAGACGAAAGCTCGCAAGGGCTGGGAAAGATCTTTCAAAAAAATGCACGAAAATGGCGACGACAAATTGCTTGTTTCAGATGTTTTTAAAGACGAAGACTTCGAAGAATGGAATTAAAGCAATATCAAATTGTATTGGTCAATCTCGACCCGACAATAGGCAGTGAAATGAAAAAGACTCGCCCCTGCGTTATTATTTCCCCAGACGAAATGAATAAATATTTACAGACAATTGTAATAGCTCCTATGACAAGCAATTCGAAAAGTTATCCGACAAGAGTTCCCGTTAAACATAACAAGACCAAAGGTTGGGTTGTATTAGATCAAATTAGAACTATCGACAGAAAACGTATTGTAAAAATTCTTGACAACTTGACTGAAAAAGAAATATATAACGTTAAGACAATTATACACGAAACATACGTTGCGTAACAAACGTCAGCTAACACAGGTCTTGCTCCATTTTTTGCGTGTTAACGCTCAAATGCATAACTTGAGAAAGCAAAAAACTGTAAGTAGCTGCAAAACTTTACCAGCAAGGCGTGCGACGACTTCTTCGAGACAAAAATTCGGCTCGACAACAACATTCCTTTAACAAATAAGTGACAACGGACAACCATTTTTAAGTTTGACATTTTAATCGTACTTTTACGATAACACGGCAAACAACACTAAGACAACTTCAACTCATAGACACGGCCAATTAGCCCGGCTCTGCGCTTCTCTTAGTATTACTTCTCGAATAGCTATTTTAGAAACACTCGCATGTCAGGACAGTTGCGAAGGAAATATTCACGAAGTGGCGGGCTTAAGCAAATTCACGGTCAGGATGAATTTAAAATACCTTAAAAGATACGGTTTAATTAAAGGCTCTCTTACTTCCAAAAACATATCATATTGCCTCGACTATGAAAAGTTTGACGAGTTTAAAGCCTTGTTCGATGAATTTTACATTATAGTAACAAAGAATAAATCAAAAATAAATGCTGAAAACGTACCTTGCACAAATAAATAATAAAAATGGGCACGGCGAAAACAGAAGAATTTACAGTAAAGGACAACAAAATAGCTAAATACACAAAGGCTTTGGCTCATCCTGCACGAGTGGCAATACTTCAATTACTGATTAAAAAACAGGCTTGTGTTTGCGGCGACATTGTAAACGAATTACCTCTTTCGCAAAGCACAGTTTCGCAACATTTAAAAGAACTCAAAGACGCAGGTTTGATAAAGGGTGACATTGATGGCTCAAAGATCTGTTACTGCATTGACGAAAAGGAATGGAATACCGCAAAGAAGTATCTAACAACATTTTTTGAGGCATACGTTAATAAAAACGAGTGCTGTTAAAAAAATTTGCTAATAGTAATCGTAATATAACGATATCTTAACACAAGAAAGTTAATATTGCCCCATAAAAACAAAAACTATGGGAACAATAAACAAGCTTATTAAAACATTGACTATTTTGTTAGCAATTACAACTCTTACCGCATTTATGCCTCCTTCGAGTGCAACTTTCTATAAGAAGCTAAAAAAATACTGTCATACTCTCCCCAATGAGTTTAATCAAATCTCAGAAGAGCGAAAAAAAGACCTGATTGAAATGGGTAATTTCGTAATCGAAAAAAGAACAACAGGGAAGGTTTGTAAATTACTCTTCATTTGTACAAGTAATTCGCGTCGCAGCCACATGGGACAAATATGGTCGCAAACCGCCGCCACCTATTATGGAGTTGATAGTGTTTGGACATTTTCGGGCGGAACTGAAGCGACAAAAGTAAACATCAATGCAATTAACGCTTTAAGGCGTTGCGGTTTTAGTATTACAACTTCACAAGCTACCGACAACCCGATTTGGTTTGTTTCGTTAGGTAATAAAATTGGGGGGTTCGGTATCTTTTCTAAAAAGTATAACAACACAATAAATCCTAAAAGCGAGTTTTGCGCCTTAATGGTTTGCTCCGAAGCAGACAAATCCTGTCCTTCTGTTGAAGGGGCTGAGCTAAGAATTCCGTTACCATACGATGATCCAAAGTATTATGACAATACTCCCTCGCAAGACCAGAAATATGATGAGCGTTGCAGACAAATTGCACGAGAAATGTTCTTCATGATGGATTATGTAAAAGAAAAACTAATTTTAAAAGTCGAAAGCAAAAAATAAATGCACCGCTCGTCACTCCTCTATTCCATAATAATTTTGCTTTCTATTAAAACCGCAAAAGCCCAAAACAGAGAAATCGGTGGTGCTTTTCCTACTATTGACCACAGCGGAACTTTTAATAATAAATGGAGTTATAGTTTGTATTATTTTGGCGCATTTAGTTTAATAAATCCTGAAATCGCTGGAGTAAAAGACGAACCACACTTAAACGCTTTCTATTCTGAACAAGCGCTTTCGTTTAATGTAAACAAAGAATGGTCTTTTACCGGCAGTTATGTTTACGAGCGCCAAAATGCTTTTCGCACAACATACCGCAACGAAAATAGGTTTTACATTCAAACAACTTACAAATACAATCTTAACCTCACCAACGTTAAGCATCGCTTGCGTTACGACGGTCGTTACATAGAAAACAGAGTAACAAAAGAAACGCCCTACACAAATCGACTGCGTTATTTAATCGGTTTAAGTACTCCCCTTAAAAAAGAAAGCGATAAAGTTTACTTCACCGCCTACAATGAATTCTTTTTTGACTTAGATAAAAGTTCGACGGCAATCTATAGCGAAAATTGGGCTTTTGCGGGCTTCGGTTTCAAAACAAAAAGCATTGGCAAATTTGAAATTGGACCTTTGTATATTTTTTGGGTTGCTAATAAAAGTAACGACTTAATTAATTTCTACTATTTACAGTTGACCTGGGTGACACACTTAAATTTCAAAAAGGACAAAGGTTGACGCGCAACAAATATACTGTGTGGCACGCCCAGCTTATAACACCAAGCAAGTGACCATTTTTTGCGGGTTTGCGCTCAAATGCATAACTTGACATAGCAAAAAACTAGGCAAGCCCCGAAACCGTCAGGTTGTGAAAAAACTCAAATGAAATGGCTGAGGATCGCTTAAACGGAAATTGTTTCGGGTTGGTATCCGAATAAAAAAATGTGTAATTTAGTTTTTTCATAGGCTGCGGTTACCAGCAACAAAGGCGGACGGACATCCGAGACAAACATTTCGGTTGACAAACAACAATATTTTAAATATATTAACGTTAAACAAAAAACAGATATAATGAAAAATAAAATTTGGACAACACTTTTAACTCTTTTACTTATTTCAATCGGGCTGACAATATTAGGTTACTGGATAGACATCGACCCTCCAGTTGGTCTTTCGACGACTATATTTGAATTCATAATGATGACAATCGTTTTATTTCTGCTTGTATCTTTTATTTACTTCAGTTCAACATTTGCTTTTAAAAGAGTAAAAAAATTATTCTCTTAACAAGCAGACTTTTTATAGGCGGACACGTAAACTGTGTTTAAAGTGTGTGCGCCTTTGTAGACTGTTAAAAGTAAGCAAGCACAATTTTTGGCACAGGGCTGATCAAATGCGGGGGAAGAAAGACAATAGCCAAAAGTTGATGTCTGCTTGGAAACCGTTAGTTTTAAAAAACTCAAATAAAGTTGCCATGAATCGCTTAAATGAAAAACGATTCGTGAAGGTGCCCGAATAAAAAATTGATTATCTTGTTTTTTTGACGGACTGCTGTTATGCCCCTTGGGCTTTTTTAGAAAACACTTTTGTAAAAAGGTATTTAATTTGTTTTCTAAAAATAAACATGAGTAATAAATACGGCACAGCCATTAGGTATAAAATACCTGAATTTAAGCCGCGCGCAATAGAATTTGGATTGTGCTTTAAATTGCTTTCGGCAGATGCTTTACACATGGCGCATTGTGCATCAAGGTTATTAGTAACAACTAATAAAATCAAAATTACTAATACTATTATTTGGTATTTACTAAGTTTTAGCATTGTACAAATTTACGTAAATAAAATTTATCTCTATTAATTTTTGTTGCTTTATTTTATAAGCGCTACCACTTCTTTAACCTCATCAAGCGTATTGTATTTACCAAAACTAAATCTAAAGCTGCGTTTAATTTCATCGGGTTCTAATCCCATGGCTGTTAGTACATGGGAGGGTTCTATTGCGGCACTAGCGCATGCCGAACCGCTTGCTATTGCAACTTTAGCAATAATTTTACTAATATCAACACTTGGTGGGAGAAAAACATTACTAGTATTAAAAATTCTTTTTTTTGTGCTTCCGTTAATTCTTAACCCTTCTATATCTAATAACTGATGCTCAAAATAATTTTTTAGTTTAGAAACATGCGTACTAATATCCCAATAGTTAGCTTCCGCAATTTTTGCCGCCTCACCAAAACCCACTATTAAAGGTACATTTAAAGTACCACTGCGTAAATTTTGCTGATGCCCCCCACCATGTATTTGGGGCAGCAAATTAATACGCGGATTTTTTTTACTCACGTAAAGCGCACCAACACCTTTTGGACCATAAAATTTATGTGCGCTAAAAGCCATGCAATGTATGCCAAGTTCCTTTACGTCGCAGCGCTCTTTACCAACAAACTGAGTGGCGTCGCTAAAAAAAATTAATTGTTTTTCGTTACAAATTTCTGCAATTGCTTCAAGTGGTTGTATAACGCCAGTTTCGTTATTAGCAGCCATAATGGCAACCAAAATTGTTTCAGAGTTTATAGCGCTTTTTAATTCTTCTAAATTAATAAGCCCTTCTTTATCCACATCCAAATAAGTTACTTTGCAATTTTGTTTTTCTAAATAAGCACAAGTATCTAACACAGCTTTATGCTCTGTTTTACAGGTAATAATATGGTTGCCTTTGCTTTTGTATGCTTGCGCAATTCCAATAATTCCAAGGTTCACGCTTTCAGTAGCGCCCGAGGTAAAAATTAGTTCGTGATTTTCGGCGCCAATTAAATTTGCAATGTGTGCACAAGCGTTTTCTAATGCAGCGTTGGCTTCCCACCCATAATAATGTAACTTACTTGACGCATTGCCGTAACTTTCAGTAAAATAAGGCAACATAGCTCTTACAACATTTTCATCAACACGTGTAGTTGCATTATTATCAAGGTAAATACTTTTTTGAATCATAATATTAGTTTAATTTTACGCACTTGCTTAACAAAGGTATTAATAAACATTATTTTTTACTGCATCTCATAGTTTTTATTTGGGGATTTTCGCCCATACTTGGCAAATTTATTACAGCAGATACGTGGCAATTAGTTTGGTTTAGAATTTTAATTTCTGTTGTTGTAATGCTCCTTTATATTTTACTCACCAAACAAAGTTTAAAGTTAACTACTTATCAATTACTTGGTTTGGCTGGCACTGGCGTAATTATTTTGGTACATTGGTTAGCCTTTTATGGTGCCATTAAAGTTGCTAATGTAAGTGTTGTTATGGCTGCCTTTAGCACAGGCACGTTATTTAGTTCTATTATTGAACCTATTTTTTATAAGCGAAAAATAAAATTTTACGAAGTAGTTATAGGCATTGTTATAATTTTTGCAATTGGTTTAATTTTTTCTATTGAAACACACTATTGGTTAGGTATTACCTTAGGTATTGTTGCAGCCTTTACCTCATCGCTATTTGGCGTGTTTAATGGCTTGTGGGTAAAACAAGTAAAACCTGCAATAATTAGTTTTTATGAATTAGCTACCGCATTATTAGGGCTAACAATCTACATATTTATTGTAGGAGATTTTAACGCTCATTTTTTTGAATTAAATTCAAATTCTATAATTGGCTTACTAGTGTTAAGTTTGGTGTGTACAGTATTCCCATTTATTGCATCTGTAAATTTGGGAAAATACATAAGTCCGTATACCATTGTGTTAACTGTAAACCTTGAAACGGTTTATGGCATTATTTGGGCGATTTTATTTTTTAATGAGAATAAAGATGTGAAACCGACGTTTTATATTGGAGTTGCAATTATATTGATTGCGGTATTCTTAAATTCTATTTTAAAACGTAAATTCGATAAAGAAATTTTACCTGAAACAGCTTAAAAAAATATTAATTGTTCGATTTAGTTCTATTGGCGATATTGTGCTAACTACGCCAATTATAAGGTGTTTGAGCCAACAATTACCAGGCAGCGAAATACATTTTGTAATAAAAAAAAGTTTTGAAGCAACACTAAAAAACAATCCTTACTTAAGTAAACTACATACGTTTGAAAAAGATGTAAATGAAATTTATAAAAACTTAAAGCGAGAAGATTTTGATTTTATAATAGATTTACATAATAATTTACGCAGCACGCGCCTAAAGCTTTATTTAAAAAAGCCAAGCCATACTTTTAAAAAATTAAATTTTAAAAAATTTTTAGCGGTTACTTTTAAAAAAATTAATGCACTTCCTGATTTACATATTGTTGATAGGTACTTTGAACCAATTGAAAAATTAGGCCTCAAGAAAGACGAAGGTGGATTAGATTATTTTATCTCCAAAGAAGATGAGATTAATTGCGAAGACGTTTTTTTTAATAAAACCAAAACAAACTTTGTGGCCTTAGTTTTAGGCGGAAGTTATTTTACAAAACAAATTCCAGTAAATAAATTAATTGAAATTTGTACCCAACTAAAACAACCTGTTGTTTTGTTTGGAGGTAAAGATGAGATTGAGGTTGGTAATTTACTTGAGAAAAAATTTGAGCATGTAAGAAATGCGTGTGGAAAATTTTCCTTAAACCAAAGCGCTTCCATCATTAAACAAAGTGATTTAGTTATTACCTCTGATACTGGTTTAATGCATATTGCAAGTGCTTACAACAAAATTATTTATTCTGTTTGGGGAAATACAATTCCTGAATTTGGTATGAGTCCTTATAAGCCAAATTCTGAAAATAAAATTTTAGAGACAAAAAATTTAAGTTGCAGACCATGTTCAAAATTAGGACACCATTCTTGCCCTAAAAAACATTTTAACTGTATGAATGAAATTAATTTTAAGTTTCTTGAGGAAATATAAGTGAGTTTTAATTCTTTTTTTGAACCATATAAGAAATATAAGGGCATATAAGAATTAATGAATTTTATCTATATACGAGCCTCAAAGCCTTGAATTAAAGTATTAAAATAAGAAAAAGGAAAATCGCTTAGAATAATTAAGAGTATTGCAATTCAGGTTCACCAAACTTTCTTAATAATTTGATATGCGAATAAATGGCTTGCCAAATGGTTTCATTCTCTAAGTAAGGAATGCCAAACTCTTCGGCAGTTTGTTTTACAATTGGTGCGATAGCCGGGTAATGAACGTGACAGATGGTTGGAAATAAATGGTGTTCAACCTGAAAGTTTAAACCGCCAACATACCAAGAAATAAATTTATTATGTCTAGAAAAATTAACTGTAGTGTTAAGTTGATGAATAGCCCATGTATTTTCTATAGTTGCTAATTCGTTTGGTAAAGGATGTGTAGTAGTTTCTACTGTATGCGCTAATTGAAATACAACAGTTAACACCACTCCTGCGATAAAATGCATAATTGTAAAACCAAATAAATACAGACCTATTGGAAGTTTGAGTATCACTAAAGGTAACACAACTCCTACTAAAATATAACCAATTTTAGATAAAACAATTTTACGAAACGTAGCTTTGTTTTTTTCTTCGCTATCTTTATTAACGCCACGCTTTTTATATTGAAAATATTGAACAAAATCTTTTAAAAGAACCCAATATAGGGTGATAATTCCGTAAAAAAAGATAGCATATAAAAACTGAAATTTATGAAACCATTTTACTTCTTTATGGGGCGAGAATCTAAAAACAAGTTTATCATCTATATCATCATCGTAATCAACAATATTTGTGTAGGTATGGTGCAATATATTGTGCTGAATTTTCCAATTAGCAACCGAGCCTCCTAGTAAATTTAAGGTGTGCCCCATCCAATAATTTGTTTTGCTGTTGGATGAATAAGCGCCGTGATTGGCATCGTGCATAACAGACATGCCAATACCAGCAAGCGCAAAACCCATTACCGTCCAAAGCAACATGTTTATTCCAGTAGAAAAATTCAACATTAAAATACAAGCAAACGGAATAAGATAAGCAGCCAATAACACAATTGACTTAATAACCATTTTAGAATTGTAGTGCTTAGAAATTTTATTTTCTTTAAAGTAACCGTCAACTCGGGAGCGTAAAGTGGCAAAAAACATTGCCTTATCTTTTTCTGGATGAACAAATTGTAGTGCTTGCATAAATCAATAGGGATTTAGGGCTGCAATATATGTATTTTTTTTGGTTTCGAATCTATAATCCACATTATTGAGTTCAGATTTGGCTTTATTCCGCTTTTAAAAAAGTTCTGAATACGTTTTTAAAGTAAAAAATTCAATTTCTTTGGTTATTTTTAATTGTTTCAGTCCTTTTTTAAATTCTTGTAGAGAATTGTATTGAATAACTTCTTTATTTCTAAAATTAAAGATGTGGTACGTATATTCCTTTTTAATACGTGTATTATAATCCTTTAGCTTCCTCGTAACTAAATACTCTTTGGTAAAATCAAATTCTTTTATACCATTAAAATTACAATCTAACTCCCCATTATTATTCTCATCAAATCTTGTAACATTGCTCTCATCATAAAGAGCGGCATCATCAATAAAATCTATACAATGCAAAGAATAGGGGTAAACCAGCGGGTAGCGGTAATAATCTCTAAATCCGTAATAACCATAAAAAGCATCACTTGTATTTGAATTGGCTAGGTTTTCAGATAGCTTTTTTAAATAAATAACTTGTTTGTTTGTATTATTTTGATAAATTATTGTTTTTAAAGAATCAAGCTTTGATACCAACGAATCTGTCACCTCTACTAAGCTATTATTAAACGTTTCAGTAAAATTATTCACGGTTGTAGTTACTTTTTGAAACGTCATTCTAAATGCCAGAAGCATACCTAGTAGAGCAACAAATAGTAACCCTAACCAAACCCAACCGCTTCTTTTTGAGTTAACTAAACTAATAATGCACATTACGGCACTTGCAAGCAAAAGCAAAACCGAAAAAATTCCAATAACAAGTATAAGAGAAAATGGCTTAATGTTTTTAGAGCAAAAAAGTATTATTTAATTTTTTTCACAAGTTTAGGCAGTACTGCGTAATTATTGCCATCTGTAGTTTGTACCAATATATCTTTACCACTAATGCCTAAAATTTTTCCTTCGTAAGTTTTGTTTACTATATTCATATTATCTTCAACTTCAATACTTACTTTATCTCCAGTTTTGAAATTGTATTTTTCTGCATTTTTAAAATAAAACGTATTATTTAAAGATGTAAGTACATTCTTTATTCCAGGATTAATCGGTCTTAACATAACATTTCCTTTATCAATCTCGGAGGCTAGGTATAAATTAAATTTATTTAAGCTATTAGAGTAAAAATAAACACTATCACCCGTATGAATCTCGTTAACAACCTCTAAATTCAAATTTGTGTTACCAATTTTTTCAACATTATTATCTGTGGTCGAGTTTCCACCATCAATTTTTAGTACCCGCTTATCGTTAAAAAAAAGATAATTCGTATCTGTAATGTTTGTTTTTAATACCTCCGCACTCACCGTTACTTTATTTATTGCAACCATAAAAATAATTTTTCTGCTTATATCAACAGCAAAATTTGCGTAATATTCATTACGGGCCAACGGTCTACTTTTATATAAATTCTTTTTCGCGTCGAGTACTAACTTATCATTCTTATAAGTACCTAATCCAAAAACTAAATACGACCTAGCTTCTCCTTTTGCAATAGCAACATACCTATCGTTTATATTTAATAATGGTCCGGAGCTAACATTGCCGTGGTGGCTTATAATACAACTTGTAAAAAAAAGAGAAGAGATGAAAACTATAATTATGGTTTGAATTTTTGACATGAATAAATAGCTGTTTAAAATTTAGTTAAAATTACTGAAATAATTTACAATTTTAAAAAGTTCTACGCATTTATTTTATCCAACATCCTTAAACGTAATCCAAACTTTTAACTAAAAAGTAATTACATTTAAGCAAAATTTTAATGGTATTTAGTAGTATAATATTTCTCCTTTATTTTCTGCCAATTTTTATGGTTGGCTATTTTTTTACTCCAAAAAAATTAAAAAATATTGTACTGTTGATTGGTAGCGTTTTATTTTATGCTTGGGGTGCGCCTAAGTTTATTTTTGTAATTCTATTCACAACTTTCCTCGATTTTCATTTGGTTGCCATCATGGATAAATTAGTGAGTGAGGCTAGCAGGAAATTATTGTTGCTTATTTCTGTATCCATTAACTTAGGCTTATTGGTTTACTTTAAATATTCAAATTTTTTTATTGAAAATATAAATGCGGCATTATCTATTTTTGGAGATGAACAAATTCACTGGACAAAATTAGTTTTACCAATTGGCATATCCTTTTATACGTTTGAAACAATCACTTATGTTGTAGATGTTTATAGAAGAAAACATAAACCATTAACTAGGTTTTGGGACTATCAATTATACATTATTCTATTTCCAAAACTTATTGCGGGTCCCATTATTCGCTATTATGATTTGGCAGATCAAATTACTGAACGTAGAGATGTTGTGGATGATAAATTGATTGGTTTTTACCGTTTTGCTTTAGGTTTGGCTAAAAAAGTATTATTAGCCAACCAAATGGGCTTAGTGGCCAACGAAATTTTCGGAAAAAATTATTTAGAGTTAGATACAATAAGTGCTTGGGTTGGTAGCCTTGCATACACTTTTCAAATTTATTTTGATTTTAGTGGCTATAGCGATATGGCAATTGGTTTAGCAAGAATGATGGGTTTTAAATTTTCGGAAAACTTTAATAATCCTTATGTTTCAAGAAGTATAACTGAGTTTTGGCGGCGTTGGCACATGACTTTAGGAAATTGGATGAAAAACTATTTATATATCCCTTTAGGTGGGAATAAGGTTAGTAAAAAACGTTTATATTTTAACTTGTGGTTAGTTTTTTTAGCATCTGGTTTTTGGCATGGTGCCAGCTGGAGTTTTATTTTTTGGGGGGCATTCCATGGCTTTTTTTTGGTAATTGAGCGTGCCTTTTTTGGAAAAGTTTTAGAATCAATAGGCAAAATTCCTAGTATACTTATTACATTTATAATAGTAAATTTTGGTTGGATATTTTTTAGAATTGAAAAAATTGAAGATGCCTTTACTTATATAAAACGACTATTTGCCTTTGATTTTAATAAGGAGGTAGCTTTTACGATTGAATTTAAAACTTACTTTTCACTTGCAATTCTTTTTTCTTTTTTTGCAATAAGTAAATCTACACAAAAAATACAAGATGCAATTTATGTAAATGATTATACAAATTTAAAACATCTTTGCCTTGCAACAACTTGTTTAATTTTGTTTATATTATCTGTGTGTTCAATTACCTCTTTAGGCTTTAATCCATTTATTTATTTTAGATTTTAATGGTTATCATTTCAAAAATATTTAAATACTTTTTGCTTGTAATAATTTTTACAGTAATGTTATTTCCTATTATGCAAGTTAAATTAAAATTATTCGAAATAAAACCACTTAACGGATATATTGAATATCCGCCTGAGGTTGAATTTTCATTTTCAGATTGGTTTTCTTCAAAATACCAAGAAGAAAAAGAAGCGCATTTAAATGCTAGATTTGGCTTCAGAAGTACATGTATTAGGCTACAAAATCAAATCGCATACTCCTTGTTTAATAAAGTAAATGCAAACGGTGTAATTTTTGGAAAGGAGAATTATTTTTATGAAGAGTGCTACTTGCTGGCCTACAATGGCTGTGATTTTTTAGGGCAAGACAGCATTAACAAAACACTAAGTAGATTAAAATTTGTTAGTGATACTTTAAAAAAATTAAACAAACAATTAATTATAGTTTTTGCCGCAGGTAAGGCTTCTTTTTATCCTGAATACATACCAGATAAATATGTAAAAACGAATGTAACAAACACTAACTATAAGGCGTTCTCGAATGGCGCAAAACAATTAGGCTTAAATACTATTGATTTTAATGCGTGGTTTATGAAAAATAAGTCAACTTCTAAATATCCATTATACCCTAAACACGGCATCCATTGGAGTAATTACGGTATGGCACTGGTAGCAGATTCGATTATTAAAACCATTGAATTATTGAGAGGAATAAATATGCCAACCATTTCTTTTAATGAGGTTGAAATCAAAAAACCACATGGCGATGATACAGATATTGGAGATGGTTTAAATTTGTTGTTTGAGTTAACTAGCTTTGATATGGCCTATCCAAAATTATTTGTTAAGGAAGATGGTAAAGATAAACCGAACGTTTTAGTTATTTCAGATAGCTTTTATTGGGGCATGTACAATTTTGGAATTTCAAATTGCTTTAACAGCCCACATTTTTGGTACTATAATCAACAAGTTTATCCTGAGAGTGCCACGAAAGAATTATTAACTAGTAGTTTAAACACAGGCGAAGAGATTTTGAAAAATGATGTAATAATTATTATGGCTACTGAGGCCACCCTTAAAAACATTGGTTGGGGATTTATTGAAAAAGCAGAGCGCCATTTTAAAGTTAAAACCAACTAAAAAACAAAATTTTAATCCCTAAGTAAGAAATTGATTTCAGCCGTAAATATTTTAGATACAATGATTTATTACTTTTCAAACGCACTTTGTTAAAATCTATAAACACAAAAATTGTTTAAAATTAGAGGAGCATCCTCAAAAATGCTTAAGCCTTAGCCATATATTTGCTTAATAGTATGGCTGCAAAACGCAAAAATGAAATGAGCTTAAAAGAGGTAATTGCTCTTATTACCTTGCTTGATGACCCTGATGAAGAAATCTTCTGTCAGGTAAAAGATCGTTTTATGACCCTAGGCCCGCCAGCAATTCCGCATTTAGAAACGGCTTGGGAGAATAGCTTTGATGCCATTATGCAAAAAAGGATAGAAGCCATTATACATACTATACAATACGAAGCACTTCAAAAGGCATTAAAAGAATGGGCAAAAACCGAGCAAGATGATTTACTAAAAGGAATTTTTATTTTATCACGCTACCAATACCCTGATTTTGATGAGAACAAAGTACGCAAACAGCTTGCGCAGATAAAACAAGATGTGTGGTTAGAGTTGCACGATGATTTAACTGCACTTGAAAAGGTTAAAATAATAAATCATATTTTATTTGAAGTACACAATTTTAGTGGCAACATTACAAATTACCATGCTCCCCAAAATTCATTTATAAATAATGTTCTTGATTCCAAAAAAGGAAACCCGTTAATGTTGAGTGTGGTATATTCATTAATTTGTAAAGAACTTAATATTCCGGTTTACGGTATTAATTTGCCACAACACTTTGTGCTGGCTTATGTAAACGATTTTGCGAACCTAATCGATGTAAATAATAAAACGCTTTCAAATAATATACTATTCTACATTAATCCATTTAGTAAAGGCTTAATTTTTAATCAAAAAGATATTGATAGTTTTTTAAAGCAACTTAATTTAGAGCCAGAAACCAAATACTATTTGCCTTGCAGCAATGTTGAAATTATAAAACGCTGCTTAAATAATTTAATTTTTTCGTACGAAAAATTGGGTTATTTAGAGAAAGTTGATGAACTTAAAAATTTAGAAAAGCAATTGTAAAAATCATAAGTTTTTAAACCATGTAAGGCATTTAAGGTCATATAAGAATTTTATACTTTAACCTTAATAATTAATTTGCTATAATTTTTCTTTGATTAGAATGGAAGAATTTTTTTTAAATCGCATACGCTCTCAAACTAAAGTTTACTATTATAATACTTCAAATAATTTTTTCTCCACGTTAAATTAGCCTGCCTATTGTAAAACTCAAGCAATGGTAAATCATCCGTGTTAATTTTTTTATTACTCGAGTTTGAACTATAATTTATCTCAAACCGATTTTTATTCAATTGATTTAAAGAGGTTTTAATAATCAAATTTCGAGCATCTGGATTAAGATTATTAGACATAACCTGCGTTTTAAAACCCGAAATTTGTAGAGTATTCAAAAGTACATGTGTACCCAAGCCAATTTCTCCATCAATATAGCCATGCCAGTTAATGTAAATTATTGCGCTATCTGTCAGGTTATTTTTTAAATGCATCAAACTCTCCTTGGTTAATACATGGTTAGGTTGCTCTTCTGCTTTAAAAACATCCACTAGAATTAAATCGTACTTCTTTTTACTTTTATTTAAAAAAAAACGCGCATCATCACAAAACACCTCAACATTTTTATCTAAAAAAAAATATTTTTTTGCAACTTCAATTATTCTTTCGTCAAATTCAACTGCATCTACTTTGTAATTTTTTTCAACCAACATATTACTGGTTAATCCGCCGCCAAGCCCTAATACTAAAGCCTTTTTAGAATTTGCTTCTTTTCGAATCAACGTATCCAACAAATTTAAATACTCAGAAACTGATTTTTTGGTAATCAAATTCATTTCAGTTTGTACAATTCTGTTTATACTAAATTTTCTTAACAAAACACCTGAATCCGTTTTTTCTTCATACACTTCTAGTTTACCTAAAATTCCATCTTGAACATTTAATCGATTTGAATTTTCTTTTGTAAAACTTAAACTGGCTATCACTAAAATTAAAACAAGCAAAATAGAATTTATCTTAAAAACTTTAAGCAACAAGGTGCTTGAAATAAATAACAAAATTCCAAAAAACAATAACGTAAACGTTAAACCAAAATTCGGAATTAGAAAAAATCCGCATAAAAAAGTTGCAATAATACCCCCAAAGGTACTCATTGCATAAACTGTACCACCTGCTTTTCCGGCATTTACAGTTTTACTCTGCAATAATACAAACAACGGTGAGCTAGTTCCTAAAAAAAATAATGTAGGAAAAATCAATAACAAGGAGCCGCATATAACACTAATTGCGAGTGGAAAGAGGCTCAAGTAAGGTAATAAATAATTTGCTATAAGCGGTGTTAAAACAGTTAAAGCACTGGCGCCAGTAAGAACATAAAACAATTTATTCTCTGCATTTAACTTGTTACTTAAAGTACCTCCATAAAAATATCCAACGGCCAAGGCAAATAAAGTAATTCCTAATACACTTGCCCAAACTTGTAAACTGCTTCCAAAAAAAGGTGCTAATAACTTTGCGCCGCACAGCTCTGTTGCCATTACCGTGGCGCCTTCAATAAAACATAGTAGCAGTAACTTTTTATTCACTAAAGGTAAATATACAAATTAATCTATATAATGTTTTAATAGCCGTTAAATTCAGTTAACTTTGTTTATTGAATTTTTTAAGCGAAAATATTTCCATTGCACTTCAAGCAATTAAAGCGAATAAGCTGCGAGCAATAATTACCATGCTTATCATTTCCATTGGTATTATGGCTTTGGTTGGAATTCTTTCAGCAATTGATGCCATTAAAAATGGTATTAATAATAATTTTACCGAGATGGGTGCGAATACCTTTACTATTCGCAATTCGGATATAAATATTAGGGTTGGAAAAAAAGGACGCAAAGCAAAAGTGTATGCGCCAATTAAATTTGCAGAAGCACTGCGCTTTAAACAAAATTTTGATTATCCTGTGCTCACCTCTATATCAACGGCAGCAACGTTTTCAGGAAGATTAAAATACAAAAACACAAAAACAAATCCCAACATACAAGTTTTTGGTACAGATGAAAACTATTTAGCCACCGCAGGTTATGAATTAGAAGAAGGCAGAACCTTTACCGCTGATGAAACTGAGAGCGGAAGTGCCATAACAATTTTAGGAAAAGAGGTTGCCACAAGTTTAATGAAAGATAAAAAATCATTATTAAATGAATTTGTAAAAATTGGCGCCAATAAATACAAGGTAATCGGCATTTTAAAAACCAAAGGCAATGGTGCAGGCTTTGGTGGCGATAAAATTTGTTTAATTCCTATAATTAACGCAAGGCAGTATTATGGCAAACCCGATATGAGTTTCACCATTAATGTACTTTGCAAAAATAATTTTTTGCTGAATTTATTTTTATTTGAAGCGCAAGGCGAATTCAGAAAAATTAGAAAACTAACAAATAAAGAAGAAGATGATTTTGATGTTGTAAAATCAGATAATTTGGCGAATTTATTAATTGGCAATTTAAAAAAAGTAACCTTAACGGCTACCATTATTGGATTAATAACCTTGCTTGGTGCGGCAATAGGCTTAATGAATATAATGTTGGTAAGTGTAACGGAGCGCACCCGCGAAATAGGTATTAGGAAAGCTTTGGGCGCCACACCTAAAATAATTAAAAATCAATTTTTGATTGAAAGTATTGTTATTTGCTTAATTGGCGGTGCATTTGGAATTTTACTCGGTATTGGTATTGGTAATTTAATAAGTTTTGGATTAAACACCGGATTTTTTATTCCATGGTTTTGGATAATAAGCGGCTTTGTAATTTGTGTGTTTGTTGGCCTAGTAAGTGGTTTTATACCAGCACACCGTGCATCTAAATTAGATCCTATTGAAAGCTTAAGATTTGAGTGATTTATTCCTATAAGTTTTTTACTGAAATTGAATTTGTAAAATTTTCAACGATTTAGTCTGCAAAAATACTGTTTACAGCCCTTTTTAGTTCGGAATATTTTTGGTAAATTTATTTTAGCGAGAGAAAAAATGGAACTCAGAACTATAAAAGTAATAAAAATTAATTATTACCCAAAACCTTTTTGGAGATTTGCATCTATGCGATGTTGTTTTCTCTCAATTCTTCACCCCAAATACCAAAAGATTAAATTCATCGTTTTATTTACTGCGTTACTTTTAGACTTTACTGCTCAAAACGAATTAAATAAATATGATTGCAATTATGTGAAAAAAGCAATTGAGACCGAAATATTTCAAAACCATTTCTTTATTGCAAAAAGGGTTAACTACGATTTGATTATTTTAGACACCAATTATTTTTTTGAAGATTGTAAAAATGAGATAATCAAAAATAGATTAGTAAAGCATGAGTATAAAACGAATAAAAAAATTGATAAGGATATAATCTTAATTTATAAAGTAGAAGCAAAGGAAAAAAACGTACTGGTGATTTCTTTTCTACAACCCCACTCAAATGCAAACCTAATTCTAAGATGCACGAAAATTTCAAATGGCATGAAAATTGAAACAATTGCCTATGGCGTTTTTTAATAGAAGGTAGTTATCCATTAATCTTCTTTGGGCTTTGACGAGTATCAAACACTTTAATAATATAGGTATTGGTTTTGTTATTGGTTTTGGTTTTGCCTTCGCGATAAATTATTTTATAATGACTTTGTACAAGGAATCGGTATTCTTTTTTAAGCTTAAGTCCCGCTTGAATTGTTCAAGAATTTGGCTGTGTTTTCAATTGTTCTTCTCTATCCAAAATACTCATTACAACTTTTTTGGCAGAAGTAATTGAATCTTTAGAAATTAGATTATAAATTGAATTAAGGTCTTTTAGTGCCCTGGCAGTCCAAATAATTTCCTTCAGAGACATTAATTACAATTTAAAATGTTCTCTAATCTGCGCCGTAGAATAGGTGCGCCCAGCTTTAATATCTGACTCAGCCTCTTCAATTTCTTTTTCAATTTGATCGATTGTCATAATATTATTCTCAACAGCAACTATATTCGCCTCTTCAAAAATAGCTTTGATTTTTTTAATAATATTAGGTTTAATAGTACTCAACAACATTTGAATAAGCTCTATCTTTTGGGCTTGTATATCCATATATCAAATGTACAAATTCCATTTATTTTTTCATAATTTTTTCTTGAACTATGAGTAATATTAGAAAAAATATTGATAAATGGGTATAAGAAATATAGACTTCGTCTATTAAGTTATTCAATCTATCCCTTCTTATTACCCAACCAAACCACTTATACAAAAAATTACGCCACTTATTGTATCTTTGCACATCAAAATAAATAAATTGTTAATTTAACAGGACTTGCAATATTTAAAAAAAATAGTTTTTCTTTTCGTTTTTCTGTTATCACTTAACTTTCATAGCAGGGCTCAATCTTTTAATTATTACTCGCAAGGAGATTACGATTGCTTAACAAACTCTACTTATATAACATATACAATTACTGTTTTATCGCCTCCGGTTACAGCACCCTTTACAATCAATATTTTTAATATTAATACAAACGCCTCTTCTACGCAAACGTTTAGTAGCTTAACTGGTACCATATCAAACTTACCTGTTGCCAATTACAATTTCACTATTCAGTCAACTAACGGCGTGGTGGTTACCAGTGGTCTTCAAACATCTAATCCCTTTAATGCTGCAAGTGTTATTTTATCAGGTACAAATGTTTCTTGTTTTGGTGGCTCAAATGGCATGGCTTCAGCTTTTGCTAGCAATATATTTACACCTCCTCTTTCTTATACATGGAGCAATGGTAGTAATAGTCAACTAACTACAAATTTACCTGTTGGTACACACACAGTAAAAGTTTCAGACACTAAAAGCTGTACTGTTATAAAAACAATTCAAATTACAGAACCACCATTAATATCTTCACACATAAACAACACACTTATTCCTTGTTTTGGTGGCACCTTAGTTTCTTCAATTACCACAACTGGTGGTGTAAGTCCTTACTCCTATTCTGTTAACACTACTGCATTACCAGGACTCAACACAAATCCACTAAGTTTAGGTAATTATACCTTGTTTACTAAGGATGCGAATGGTTGCATAGTAAATAATCCAATAGTCTTATCGCAAGTTACACCTCCAGTGCTAACATTTTCTTACACAAAACCAACTTGTCCTGGTAAGGCAGATGGCTCTGCTACCGTTGTGGTTACTAATGCCCCGCCACCTTTCACTTATTCTTGGAATCCTGGAAGTAGTGCTTTAACAACTTTAAGTAATATTCCGAACGGTAATTATACACTTACCATAAAAGACGGAAGTGCCTGCATCACAAGAAGCGTTGTTACTGTGTTACCGCAAAATGCTATGACGTTAACGCCGATAACTAAATCTGAAAATTGTAGTGCGGTTGATGGAGCTGCCACATTAACTATTAATGGTGGTAATGGTCCATATAGTTACACAACTATACCTGGCAATTATACTTCGAATACGTTTAGCAATGTTAGTTCTGGTGGGTATACAGTATACATTGCTGATGCCTTTAACTGCCGTGATACTATACCTTTTTTTATTGGCAACTTAAGTAATGTTTTAATATCTATAAGTAATTTTACGCCTGTACTTTGTTATAATCAATGCGATGGGAAAATTCTATTAAATGTTCAAAATGCAATAAACCCTATAACCTACAGTATAAGCGGCTCTCCGCCATCAAACTCTAATTTATTAAGCAATGTTTGTTCTGGCTTCAAAATTATTAAAGTAATCGATGGTATTGGTTGTCCTGCAACAACAACAATTAACATGGGCAATCCTCCAATATTTACCTATTCTGCAACTTCTCCAACACCAATTTGCATTGGTAAAAACATAACATTGCAGGCAACTGCGGCTGGTGGTAACAGTAGCAATTACAATTATGTATGGAATCCAGGTAACTTAACAGGACAGCAAGTAAATATTTCGCCTAATGTTACAACAGTATATAGCTTAAATGTATTTGATTCTAATGGATGTACACTTGCACCTTTTACGGTAACAGCCTATGTTAATGCCCCACTTCAAATTAATATAAGTAATGCCAATAGCGGCATTTGTCCAGGCACAACAGCACAAATTACACCAACAGTTACAGGGGGCGATGGTAACTACAATTATAATTGGCTACCTGGTAATATAAATTCCGAAACTATTTTTGTAGAGAGTATCACTGTTCCGGTATACACACTCACAGTGAATGATGCTTGTGGATCTCCAACAGCAATAAAAACCATCACCGTTAAATTACATCCGGTAATAACACCAATTTACAAGGCAAGCGATACTATTGGCTGTCAACCACTCTGCTTAAAATTCACCAATCTCACTCCAAAAAGCACAAATCCAATTTGGAATTTTGGAGATAGACCTTTTGAAACCTCAGGTAACATAGTAAACTATTGTTACATAAACTCAGGAACGTATAATTTAAAATTATTAGTTACAGATTCTAACAACTGTAAAACAAGTTTTACTTACACCAATAGCATAAAAGTTTTACCAAAACCAAATTCAGGATTCATTACCAACCCTGAAGTTATTACGTTTAACACAGCAGAGAATATAGAAATTAAAAATACAACTGAAAACGGCGATACTTACAAATGGTATTATTTTGACTCCCTCTTCAGCAATCAAACAAATACAAAGTTTACATTTTCAGATACAGGATGTTATAAATTTAAACTACTAGCAACAAATAACTTTGGCTGTAAGGATACCTTAGAAAAAGATATTTGTGTGATTGAAGGTTTTAATTTTTATGTGCCAGATTATTTTAGCCCTAACAACGATAGGCTAAATGATGTATTTATGCCTAAAGGAACTGGTTACCAAAAAGATGGGTATCTGTTTGAAGTTTATAGCCGTTGGGGGATGCGCCTCTTTAAAACCAATGATATAACAGAAGGCTGGCGAGCTAATGGTAGCGAAGAAAGTAGCACTAAGATAGATGTATATTTTTGGCGCATAATTGTTTTCGATTTACTTGGCAATAAACACGTATTGAATGGCTATGTTAATTTACTTCATTAAAAAAAATATAGTTCTATTTAGTTGTTTTGTCTTTAGTTTAAACACCTTTTACGCACAACAAAAAACACCACGCATTTTCAAATTTCAAAACAAGTACTTATCCAAACAAGTGCACAAACATTTACAGAAAGATACTTTTTTTAAAACCTCTAAAGCTACGATTCATGTTTATTACAGTACTTCTCAAGTCAAACCTTACTTACTATTGTTGCCTGGTATGGGTGCTAACGCAAAAACAAATTGGTATAAACAAATAAAAGGTTTAAGCAAACATTATAATTTAATTGTGCCCGATTTAATCTATTTTGGAGAAAGCAAATCAGACACAACATGTTTTTCTCCTGAATTTCAAGTGCAACAAATAAATGAAGTGGTGAAAAAAATAACGTCGCAAAAAATAAATGTAATGGGCTTTAGCTATGGAGGGCTTTGTGCTGCTATGTATAACAACTTTTATTTTAACGAAATAAACAAATTAATAATTATTGATGGGCCAGTAAAATTTTATACGGTTTCTTTGGCAGATAGTTTGGCAAAAAGCGTTGGCTTAAATTCTATGAACGAATTAATTGTACCAAGTACCGTTCAACAATTTAATGGCATGAAAAAAGCGGTATTATCAAAAAAAATTCCAATTACAAAACGATTAAAGAAAAAAACAATTGCCTATTATTTTGATAAAAATAGAAAGGAAAGAATTGCGCAGATGACGTATTTAAGAACTAATGAAAAAAGATATAGTGAATTAAACTATGGAATTGATAGTACAAAAACTCTTTTAATCTGGGGAAAAAAAGACGGCGTGGTTCCTTTAGAAATTGGAGAGAAACTGAACCAAAAATTTAAAACAACTACACGCTTATTTGTTTTTAAAAAAGCCAAACACGATGTACATTTTAGAAATTCTAAAAAATTAAACCTCTTGGTAAACGACTTTCTAGCGAATTAATAAACGCCATTCTTAATAGAATTAATTTATCCTTGATAAAAAATTAAATGTAACAACGCAATAAATTTCGTTACTTTTACAATAATTAAAACAGAGTTGCGTTATCAATTTAAGTGAAAAAAACAGCCTTTATACTTTTTGTTCTTGGATTATTCATTTGGTCGTGTAAAAAAGACAAATTAATTACAGATACCTCTGCCAAAGTAAAATTTTCTCAAGACTCCATTTTGTTCGATACAGTTTTTACTACTTTAGGATCAATTACCAAAAACTTTCGGGTTGTTAATCCCAATTCTCAAAAAATTAAAATTTCTAATATCCGTTTGCAAAACGGAAGCGCATCGCAATACATCATAAATGTAGATGGCGCCAAAGGAACAGAGTTTAATGACATTGAAATTGCTGCAAAAGATAGCATGTATATTTTTGTTCAAGTAAATGTAAACCCAAATAATCAAACAGCACCATTTATCGTTCAGGATAATCTTATTTTCACAGTCAACGGAAACCAACAGCAGGTTGTACTTCAATCTTATGGTCAAAATGCCTATTACCACAAGGCTACACGCGCTTTTAAATTTAAAGATGGTACATACTTCACGTATTCTATTTTAGGCGATTTACCAAATGCTGTTACTGCAAATGGAAATAATTACACGCTTAAAACAGACAAGCCTCATGTTATTTTTGGTTACTTTGTTATTGATAGCTTACAAAAGCTTACTGTACCTGCCGGCGCTCGTTTTTTTATGAATTACAAAGCTGGGGTTTGGGTTTTTAAAGATGGAGAAATTCAAGTAAACGGCACGAAAGGCAACGAAGTAATTTTTACGAGTGTACGCCGCGATGCCGATTATATAAAGGAAGCAGGCCAATGGGACAGAATTTGGATTAACGAAGGCAGTAACAACAATGTAATAAATTATGCCATTATTAAAAACGGATTTGTTGGTATACAAGCCGAATTGTTTGGCAACGTTTTAAATTATCCAGGGCGCTTAAAATTAACTAATACCAAAATTCACAACATGAGTTTGTGGGGCTTATTTGGATTTGCCTATAATATTTATGGATACAACAATGTAATCAGCAACTGTAAAGATAACGCCGTAAACCTGAGCTTTGGAGGCAAGTACACCTTTTTACATTGTACCTTTGCGAATTATTGGGATAACGATAAACCAAGAGAAAAGCCAGCGGTAAGGATTAATAATTATTCGCCATTACAAGTATTACCGCTAGACAGTTGTTATTTTGGGAATTGCATTATTGATGGAAAATTTGATAACGAATTGGATATTGATTTAAGTACAACCACAGCAAGTCTTACACCAAATCTCATCTTCAGTAGTTGTTGGTTAAAAACAAATTTAGATTTGAGCAATTCACAACGTTATATTTCTGTAAGGAATGGCACTAGCCCTGAATATGAATCGCCATCAGACTATGATTTTAAACCAAAAACTAACCAAACTATATTAAAAAATTTCACCCACCCAAAAGCGTTACAAGATGTTCAAAAACCTCCTGGATCACTTGATATAAATGTTCAGCCAAGAAATCAATCTTCTGTTACCGCAGGAGCTTATGAGTTTTGATAAATCTTTATTATAAATTAAATTTCTTTTTGAATTACAAGCAGAATAAACAATTTATAGCCAATAACTATTCTTTAATTACAATTAGATGTAGCAAGTAACATTTAATTTTACAGTATGTTAGATGTAAATTCAGTAAAATTTAATTACGGCACACAATCAAACTTTAAAGGCATAGGTCCAATTAGTTTCATCTTAAATGAAGGCGATATAATAGCACTTGTTGGCAAAAGCGGCTCGGGTAAAACAACACTATTAAAATGTATTTATGGTTTAGAAGATATTTTAGAAGGCACAATTGCATTTAAAAAGGAGCGTGTTTTAGGTCCAGCCTACAATTTAATTCCTGGCAATAAAAACATGAGTCTTGTGAGCCAAGATTTTTATGTTTTAGAAAACCATACGGTTGCAGAAAACATTAAAGACAAATTAATTGGCTATACCGATGCGGCAAAGGAACAGTGTGTAAATAAGTTATTACGTTTGTTAGATTTAGTAAATTTAAAAAACAGCAAAGCTAAATTTTTATCTACCGGACAAAAACAGCGTGTTGCAATTGCAAGAGCTTTGGCTATAATTCCGCCCTTGTTATTGTTAGATGAACCCTTTAGTAACTTAGATAATATTTTAAGCACCAAATTATTTAACTTTATTATTAAAGAAGTTCAGGTAAATAAAACCTCAGTAATACTTGTAACGCATGTGGCAGAAGAAGCTTTAAAATACGCCACCAAAATTGCTATTCTAGAAAATGGAAAAATAGTTCAGCTAGGCGAGAAATGGAACGTTTACTACAAACCCAAAAACACACGATTAGCAGGTTTGTTAGGACAATATTCTGTTATTGAACCAAAAGATATTTCCAAAAAAAGTAAATTAAAGATAGCATCCAAAATTGTTTCTCGCCCTGATAAAATAAAACTTGCAGACGGATCAACCTTTGATTTAGAAGGTGTTGTGGAAGACTCTGTATTTAACGGCAAGTGTTATGAAATTTTAGTAAGAACACCAAATGAAAATTTAGTTCTCTTTTATAGTTCAAGTAATTTAAAAGTGAGTAGCAAAGTAAAATTGGATTTGGAAATTTTCTAAATACACTTAAAATAATCAAAAGCTTCCAAACAATCACCGCATTTATAAAGGGCTTTGCAGGCGGTGCTTCCAAATTGCGAAATCATTTTTGTTTGTTTGCTTTTACAACGTGGGCATGTAATTTGTTTTGGTTTTCCGCTTAAAAACGATTTATCGGCTGTGCTTTCTTCGGGTGGGGCAATGCCGTAATCTTGCAATTTTTGTTTTGCCTCATTGCTTAACCAATCGGTTGTCCAAGGTGGGTTGTAACTAAATACAAATTTAATTTCTGTAAAACCATTTTCAATAAGCTTTGTTCTTACGTCATCTTCCATTTGTTTCATAGCTGGGCAGCCACTGTACGTTGGGGTTAGCGTAACTTCAATATTTGTTTCTGAAATTAAAATTATTTTTCTAATTACACCTAGTTCTGCTATCGTAATAACAGGAATTTCAGGATCTGGTATCTCAGCTAAAAGCGCTCTTATTTCTTCTTGGGTTTTCAATCTACTATTAATACAAAGTTACAACAATTCTGCATTCAATAATTAGTTAATTAAGCACCTTGTAATTCATTTAACTCAAAATAAGCGCCTCGTTTTTCTAATAACTGTTGGTGCGTTCCTTGTTCAATAATTTCACCTTCTTTTAAATACAAAATAGTATCTGCATGTTTTAAGCTGCTAATTCTATGGCTTACAATTAAACACGTTTTACCTTTCATTTCTTGTGTAAGGTAATTCAAAATTTCTTCCTCTGTTTCAGTATCCACAGCACTTAAACAATCATCAAAAATTAAAATATCGGGTTGCCCAACCAAAGCTCTTGCAATACTTATGCGTTGTTTTTGTCCGCCACTTAATGTAACGCCACGCTCACCAACCATTGTTTCAAAACCATCTTTAAACTGCATAATGTTTTCATAAACACCTGCTTTTTTACTCGCCTCGATTATTTCTTCTCGAGCAATTTTTCTGTTCGCTCCAAAAGCTATGTTGTTATAAATAGTATCACTAAACAAAAAAACATCTTGTGGTACTACTGCCATGTGGTTACGAATAACTTTTAAATTGTGCTCTTTAATGTTCTTCCCGTCAATAAAAATACTTCCTCCGTTCAAATCGTATTGCCGTGTTAAAACATTTAGCAAACTTGTTTTGCCACTTGCCACAGCGCCCGTAATACCAAGCGTTTTACCACTATCCAAAGTAAATGAAATACTTTTTAAAGCCTGAATTTTATTTTCTGGATAAATAAAACTTACATCTGTAAATTTAATATCACCTTTAAATGCGTATTCATTCGTATTAGTATTTACCACGTTTGGTTGGGTTTTTAAAAATTCATTAATGCGTATTTGGCTTGCTTTAGCGCGTTGCACCAGAGATGTTACCCAACCCAAAGAAGCGAAAGGCCACGTTAATCTGAAAACATAAAAAATAAATTCGGTGATATTTGCAGCTTCAATTTTTTTATCAATTACTAACTTACCGCCGTACCAAACGGTTATTAACACGCTTGCGCCAATCATAAACATCATTAGCGGTTGAAAAAGTGCCTCAATACTATTTAATTTTAATGCTGTTTTTTTATAAACTTCTCCCCTACTCTTCATTTGATTTACAAAAAATTTTTCTCGGGCATAGGCTTTAATTACACGAATGGCGCTGAAGCTCTCTTGTGCTTGTGTTGTAAGCAAACCTAATTCTTTTTGTACCAAGCCACTTTGTTTATTTATTTTATCACTTACCTTGTAAATTAAAAAGGATAATAAAGGCAATGGCAAAAAAACAAAAAGCGTAAGTGGTGCGTTTACTTTAATCATAAAAACCAAAACTGTAATTGTACTAACTAATGTATTGGTTATGTACATAATTGCAGGCCCAGTGTACATGCGCACCTTACCAACATCTTCGCTAATACGGTTCATTAAATCTCCTGTGGTATTTTGCTTATAAAAACTTGCATCTAATTTTTGGTAATGGTTATAAATTTCATTTTTTTGATCGAACTCAATTAGCCTGCTCATTACAATTATTGCTTGGCGCATTAAAAACATAAAAACGCCACTTATTAAAGCAAAGCCTATTAATTTTAAGGCATGCATTAAGTATATAGATGTGTTAACATCTGAATTTTTTTCAGTTAAATCATCTAAAATACTTTGTGTACCTTGCCTTACAACTTCACCTTGATAGGTGCCAAAAAAACTTGAAAGTGTTACAAAAATTATACCACCCAAAAAATGCCACTTGTATTTTACAAAATACTTGTTTATAGAAAATAAATCGTTCAAATTAAGAAGTTCCTTTTTATTAAGATTTTTTATTTAAAATTAAAACCATCCTTTTTTCTTTTTTCCGCCACCAAGCCCAAGTGCCCCTAACAAGCCGCGCGCCAACTCTTTCATAACCGTTCGTCCAACCTGTCTCACCATCGTATTTTCGCTTGCTTTTTCTATTATACTTTTTTCTGGCTTTGCTGTTTTTCCTTTAGTTTTTTCTTCTTCAATTTCAGTAGCTTCTTCGGCTTGTTCGTTCAATTTTTTATTAAATAGTTCGTAGGCACTTTCTCTATCAATCTCCTCATTATACTTTGAAACTAAATTACTTTTTCCAATCAGTTCGTTTAATTCTTCAGGAGTAAGCACACCAATTCTGCTATTCGGAGCACGTAAATGCACCGCTGCTAATGGTGTAGGTACACCCTTTTCGTTTAATGCAGTAACCAATGCTTGCCCAATACCAATACTGGTAAGCAATTCATCGGTTTTATAATATTCTGATATTGGATAATTTTCTGCCGTTTTTTTAATTGCTTTTCTGTCTTTCTCTGTAAAAGCACGTAAGGCATGCTGTACTTTTAAGCCAAGCTGCGAAAGCACGCCATCTGGCACATCGTAAGGATTTTGTGTTATAAAATAAATTCCAACGCCCTTACTACGTACTAATTTTATAATGCTCTCAATCTGGTCTAACAAGGCTTTACTTGCCTCATTAAAAATTAAATGTGCTTCATCAATAAACACACATAACTTAGGCTTTTCTAAATCACCGGCTTCAGGAAAGGTAGCGTAAATTTCTGCCAACAAACTCAACATGAATGTAGAAAACAATTTTGGCTTGTCCTGAATATCCGTTAAACGAATAATGGATGCGATGCCTTTTCCGTTACTATCCACTCTCGTTAAATCACTCACCTCAAAACTTTTTTCACCAAAAAAATGTTCAGCGCCTTGGCTTTCTAATTCCACAATTTTTCTAAGTATGGTAGAAATACTTGCTGGAGAAACATTACCATATTCCTTTTGCAATTTTTCTTTGCCAGCCTCGGTTGCATGATTTAACAAAGCTTTGAAATCTTTTAAATCCAACAATAAATAACCATTATCATCAGCATATTTAAAAAGCATGGCTACAATGCCACTTTGTGTATCGTTTAACTCTAAAATTTTTGAAAATAAAACAGGACCAAACTCAGTAACGGTGGCGCGTAATCTAATACCTGAACCTCCGCTAATTGTCATAAACTCTGCGCTAGTAGCTTGTGGAGTATACGGTATCCCTATTAGGTTATGGCGCTCTTCAATCTTAGGATTTAAAGTTCCTGCTTTTCCAATTCCGCTCAAATCACCTTTCAAATCCATCAACAAAACTGGTATTCCAGCAGCACACATACTTTCTGATATTAATTGTAATGTAACCGTTTTACCAGTACCAGTAGCTCCTGCAATTAATCCGTGTCTGTTTAATGTTTTTAACGGCAATTTCACAAAGGCATCTTTTACAGGCGTACCATCAAGCAGAGCAGCCCCTAAAGTAATTGCATTACCTATACTTTTATACCCATCGGTAATATGTTGTTTAAATGACTCTAATTTTTCCATACGTATTTATTCCGTTGATAAATGAATTGAATTTATCATTTCTTAATTGATAAAATTATTTTTTGAATAGTTCAAAACTACAATAAAAAAGTTAGTGAGCATTGAGAAAGTAATGGGTTTAGACCTAAAAACAATAACAAACAATTAACAAAACATAGATAAAAACTATTTTAATTTTGATACTTTTTCGGTAATAATTTTGCTAATATTAATAAATTATACAAGTGTTTTATAGTAAAACTAAATTAAGAAGGTGCTAATTAAAAATGAGTAAACTTTATGTAATACCTACACCAATTGGGAACTTAGATGATATAACACTAAGAGCTATAAAGGTATTAGCCACTTGCGATTTAATTTTAGCAGAAGATACAAGAACAACTGCGTTCTTATTAAAACATTTACAAATTCAAAAACCTATAAAATCTTACCATCAACATAACGAGCATAAGGTGTTAGAAGAAGTAATTCACGCTTTACAATCTGGCCAAACAATTGGATTAGTAAGCGATGCAGGCACACCAGCAATAAGCGACCCTGGCTTTTTACTTGTGAGAGAAGCAATTAAAAACAACATTGAAACAATTTGTTTACCTGGCCCTACAGCATTTGTTCCAGCACTTGTAAATACTGGATTTCCATGTAATGAATTTAGTTTTTATGGATTTTTACCACAAAAAAAAGGACGACAAACAAAATTAAAAGAACTCGCCGCAGAGCAAAAAACATTTATTTTGTACGAATCGCCTTTTAGATTGGTAAAATTGCTCGAAGAGTTACGAGTTGTTTTTGGAGAAAGTAGACGCGTGGCAGTTTGCCGAGAGCTCTCAAAATTATTTGAAGAAACTCGCATAGGAAATTTTAATGAATTAATAACGCATTACAAATCCAAACCAGCAAAAGGAGAAATTGTAGTTGTTGTAGAAGCGCTGAAAGCAAATTCAAAAACAGATTTAATTGAAAATTAACTTGCATGAGTAAACGACACGATATTGGTGCACCACCGGGAACTATGTTCTATAATGGAGAACAACAAGGCGGGCGCATAAAAATTACTTTGATTGAGTTTAATGAAACTGAATTTTTCGAAAAAGAATTTTTAGATTTATCAGATTGCATAATGCACGTAAAACCTAACATGGTTAAGTGGATTAATGTAGAAGGTGTGCATAATTTAGCCTTAATAGAAAAAATTGGTAAACTTTACGATTTGCATCCATTAACCTTGGAAGATATTGTGCACATTGACCAACGCCCAAAATTTGAAGAGTACGATAATTATTTAATGACAATTTTAAAAATGATTTCGTATAATGAAGATGTTCATTCAGAGCAATTATCTTTAATTCTATTGGACAATACAGTGATTTCATTTCAAGAACCTGAAGGTGGCGATGCGTTTGATATAATCAGAAACAGATTACGATTAGGAAAAGGCAGGGTAAGAAAATTAGGTGCCGATTATTTATTTTATGCCTTGATGGATGCTGTTGTAGATTGTTACTTTACAGCCATTGAAAAAATTGGAGATAAGATAGAAGTTATTGAAGAGGAGATTATGAATCATCCTAAAAAAGAATCATTGATAAAATTGTATGAGCTGAAACGTGAAGTTATTTATTTACGAAAACAAGTTTGGCCTATGCGCGATTTAATTAATAATTTGATTAGAAGCGAAAGCCCTTTAATGACAAGTAATACTCAATTATTTTTGCGCGACGTACAAGATCATAGTACACGAATAATTGATACCGTCGAAACTTACCGCGATTTATTAAGTGGCATTATGGATATTTATTTAAGCACCAATTCAAATAAGATGAATGAAGTAATGAAAGTACTAACCATAATGAGTAGTATTTTTATTCCCGTTACCTTTATTGCCGGTGTTTATGGTATGAATTTTGAAAATATGCCCGAGCTTAAGTCAACCTACGGCTATTACGCAATATGGGGAGTAATGCTAAGCACAATATTAGGATTGCTATTTTATTTTAAAAGAAAAAAATGGTTGTAATTTTATTTTTCTAAACTTCCCCAAACGCCCAATGGTAGGTTAATTCCGCTGGTTGCCTTTAAATACAACTCACCTATTTGTAATTCTGATTTATTTTTTGTAGAGAAATCGTGCAATAAATTTTGTGGCACCAATGCCGAAAAGCCCAGTGAATATGCATTTAAAATCAATAAATGATTTTGTGTATCTAAAATTTGTAATACACTATCCATCATTTCTTTAATGTTATCTTCTAACTTCCATTTCTCTCCATTAGGTCCATGGCCAAATGCAGGCGGGTCAAGTATTATTGCGTTGTATTTATTCCCTCTTCTAATTTCTTTTTTTACAAATTTAAGTGCATCATCTACCAACCAGCGTATGTTATCTAAATTAGATTTTTGCATGTTTTCGTTAGCCCAAGTAACAACTTGTTTAATGCTATCAACATGAGTAACATCTGCTCCGGCTGCTCTTGCCGCAATGCTGGCGCCACCGGTATAAGCAAATAAATTTAAAAATTTAAGATTCGCCTTTTTAGACAGAAAATTATAGAGTTTATTCCAATTCACAGCTTGCTCAGGAAAAATACCAACGTGCTTAAAACTTGTTAAGCCCAAACGAAATGTAATCTTAGTTGTTTTATTAAACGCATAATCAATTGTCCACTGTTCTGGCATCTTTTTTAGCATTTTCCAATCGCCACTGCTACTATTTTTTGGAATAAATTTTACATGTGCTTGTTTTTCCCAATCACTTTCAGAATACTTTTTACTCCACACAGCCTGTGGCTCTGGTCTTATGGTAATGTATTTTCCAAAACGTTCTAATTTTTCAAAATCGCCACAGTCAATCAATTCATACTCGGTAAAATTTGTTGGTGTAAGTAATTGCATTTTTTAAAGTTAAGTAATTAGGATTTATAATTTTCATTTCTATACCAAAGAAGTAAAAAAGAAGATGTTAATAAATGAACTTCTACCACAAATTCGTATATGCTAAAAATACTTAGTTTAGTTTATGCAAAAAAATCAGTCATCATTTATAGCTTTAATTACAGTTTTCTTTTTTTGGGGATTCGTGGCAGCAAGTAATGGTATTTTAATACCGATGTTTAAAGAAAAATTTACTTTAACCCAGTTTCAGTCACAATTGATTGATTTTGCGTTCTACGCAGCCTATTTTGTTGGCTCATTCATAATATTTATAACCTCATTACTTGGTAAAGATCCAATTCAAAAAATGGGATATAAAAATTCATTAATCTTAGGATTATTAATCTCTTCTCTTGGTGCATTAATTTTTATCCCCGCCGCTACAACCGAATCTTACCCCTTATTTATGTTGGCGCTTTTTGTAATTGGCTTAGGTTTTGCTGTACAACAAATTGTAGCAAATCCGTTTGTTATTAATTTTGGGGATCAAAAAACTGGTTCACACCGTTTGAGTTTAGCGGGCGGCATAAATTCTTTTGGAACAACAATTGGCCCAGTTTTATTAAGCTATGCCTTGTTTGGCGATATTAATGGTTTGCAAAGTAAAGCGTTTGATTTAACCTTAGTAATTGCTCCAGCATTAATTTTATTCTTCTTATTTTTAATTTGCTCTGCTGTTTTAAAGTTTAGTAAATTGCCCGAGGTTGGTAGCGCCGATGTAATGGAAAGAGAGCTAGGCGCGTTTAGATACCCGCAATTAGTGTTTGGCATGATTGCTATATTTATCTATGTAGGCGTAGAAGTTACCATCCAAAGTAATATGGGCGCTTTATTGGCAATGCCTGAAATTAAAGGGATAGATCATACAAAAATTTCTTCCTATATTTCTTTATACTGGGGAAGTTTAATGATTGGCCGCTGGACTGGGGCTTTAGAAGTATTTAACTTTAAAGGTAATTTAAAAAAGATTATGATCATCATTGTTCCATTAATCGCATTTACTGTTATATATGCCGTGAACCTGTTTCGTGGAAGCGATGTAAGTGATTATTTTTATTATTTACCTTACGTAATAATTGCTTCTGGATTATTTATTTTGAGTGGTAGTAGTGCTTCTAAATCCTTAATTACACTTTCTATAGCTGCAATTGTTATGATGTGCGTTGGATTAGTTACAAGCGGAAATATTGCTTTATTTTCTTTTATGAGTGGAGGTTTATTTTGCTCTGTTATGTGGCCGTGTATATTTGCATTGGCAATAAATGGATTAGGAAAATTCACAAATCAAGGCTCGTCTTTATTGATTATGATGATTTTTGGAGGAGCTGTTATACCGCCAATACAAGGTTATTTGATAGATGTTTTTAACGCACAAATTTCTTACGTTATTGCCATTTTCTGTTTTGCTTATTTAGCCTGGTATGGCTTTGCTGTGAATGGCTTTTATAAAAAGCAAGGAATAAGTTTAGAAAATAACGCCAGCCCTAAACATTAGTTTATGCTTTAGGGGTTACAAAAATCGCAATACATAGGGTCTTCATGGGTTTTACCATGAGGGAATTTCTTTTCTGTTTGATGATGGCATTTTTTGCACTCTGATACAAACGCTAAAGTAGACCGAGTTGGGCTTGCACAATTCGAGCATGGCAAACCGTCCTTTGAAGCAGTTATTACAAAACCAAACATACCACATTTAGGACAAGTGCTTTTTAGAGCCTCAACCAATTTATTTGCGCAGCGCTCAATTACCTTCATTCTTGTAGGATTTAAGTGCGCGCGCATGTCGGTTTCTACAGAAATAAACTTGTTAGATTTAATGTTTTCATTAAATAATTCGATTAACACTTTTTCAGATTGAATTCCTTTTTTTATAATTTGATTTTTTTCATCCTTTAATATAAGGGCGTGCGAAGGAAACTTGCTTCGATCAGCAAACTTCAATAATTCAACTTTGTCCCTTACATCCGCTTTATTAAAATTTGTATCGGTACTTATTTCATTAACTACAACCTCAACACTATTTATTTTATCGTAGTACATAAGTAATTCAATGTCTGCGTTTACAAATGCTATTGCAGGATGTGGTCCAAAAGAGCCTTCGCTCGCTATGGCAATATCATAGCCTAATTTATCTGTAGCAAATAAACATTTTTGTTTGGATGTAACAAATGCTGAATTCCGTCTATCAATCTCTCCAGAGAAAGTTCCAAAAATATCCGTATCAATACGAGTATCTGCAACACACTTCAAGCCTAATTCTAACTCTAAAACGGGTGCAATAACTTTTTCTTTCCCATGCATTGTAGCTATACAAACACGTTTGTCTTTAAAATACACTTTCATAACAAAGTTATTTTTTAAGTATTATTCCTTTACCAATTGCGACTGAGATTTTTTTCTTTAAATGATGTGGTTTTTTATTAACGCCAAAATGCTTTGGTAAAAAATAAAACTGAAGGTTTAAAGAAACTCTGTCGTAAAACTTATTATCAATAGTGGATTGTTGGTAGATATGGCCTTCTTGAGCTAATTCAAAAAAATTAACGTAGGCGTCTTGTTTATGAACTTTTCCATTAAACGTAACATTTCCATGCAACTCAAAAGACTTAATATTACTATGCGTAAGCGCTAACAAATCACCGGCAGGAATTGGGGCTTTAAAAATAAACTTTGATTCAGTTAAATCAATGAGCCACTCATCTAAACTATCAACCCCACATTTCATGTTAGCAAAATCAATCTCCACAATTAACTCAGAGTTTCCAAGGTCGTGATAAATTTCGGCTGCATCCCTTATAGAGAAATGTTTATCCCCATGATAATACGTATCAATATAAGTTTTAGATCTCCTAATTTCCTGCGCTAAAAGCAAGAATGGAAAGCTTAAAACGATTAAAAGCATGTTGCGTATCAAGTTGTTTATCTTTCCATTCTTCATAAAAATAGTATTAAGTTTATTTTTGTTTTTCAAAGTAGCTCTTTGCCTCAAACAATAGCTTCTGCAATTGTTTAATTTCTTTTTGTCTTAAATCAAAATCATTTGAACTCTCAACAATTTTAATTTTTTCTAATTGAAATTTAATTTTTGCATCAATATATTGCGTTAGCAAATTAATTGCTTCGGCTCTGAGTTCAGAATTTTTATTTCTTTCAGTTTGCATGTCCGTTTATTGACCTTGTCCTAGAGAATATCCAGCTTTTCCATCAAACGTATATAAATTCTCAGTTTTAATTATATCTAATCCCAATTTATGAGCGCCAGAAATCACCGAAAGGACGTCTTCGTAAGTAAAATTACTCTCTTCTGCTGGTTTAAATCTACAGCGCCAGTGGTCTGTACAAAATGTTTCTTTTAATCCTTGAGGCCACACTTTGATACCACGGTTTGTAATCATATTCAATTTAATTTTTCCTGTGCTAAGCATGTCAATTTTTTCGCCGAGTTTCTCTACGTTTGTTTCTTTGCTATCGATAAACATATCAAATCCAACTAATGCTTTGGTTAATGCAGTACGACGTTTGTATGGCTTAATGGTTATTGTTTCAGAATCAAATTTTGCCGGTTCAAATACGTTTGGCTTCTGTCCTAATCTGCTAATAACAGCATCTGTAAACTCTCTTGTACCAACCTTTACTTTACTCGTTTCTTGGTTGTATATATCCGCGGTGTGAATTCCATCTTCAATAGTTTTTAACCAAGCATCTTGTATTTTTTGAGCAGCCTCTGTTTCGCCCAACTGCGTGAGCATAAGAACCGCCGATTGAATTAATCCAGATGGATTAGCAATATTTTGTCCTGCTATAGTTGGGGCAGAACCATGAATGGCCTCAAACATACTACACTCTTCTCCTATATTTGAAGACCCTGCTAAACCAACCGAACCAGCTATCTGAGCAACAACATCTGAAAGAATATCCCCATAAAGATTTAAAGTAACAATTACATCAAAATCTTCCGGTGTATCTGCAACACGCGCTGTGCCTATGTCTATAATCAAATGTTCCTTTTCAATTTCCGGATATTCTACACCAACTTCTTTAAATACTTCATGAAATAAACCATCCGTTTGCTTCATTATATTATCTTTAGTTAAACAGGTAACTTTTTTCCTTCCAAACAGTTTTGCGTATTCAAATGCATAACGCACAATTTTTTCGCAACCTGGTCTGCTAATCAATTTTAAGCATTGTACTACTTCATCGGTTTGTTGGTGTTCAATACCCGCATATAAATCCTCTTCGTTTTCTCTAATAATTACAATATCTAGTTTTGGATGTTTTGTAGTAACAAATGGATGCAGGCTTTTACAAGGACGCACGTTGGCGTACAAACCTAACATTTTACGGGTTGTAACGTTTAAACTTTTATAACCTCCGCCCGAAGGTGTTGTAATAGGTGCTTTTAAAAATACTTTGTTTTTGCGAATGGTATCCCAGGCGCTACTACTTATTCCTGATGTATTTCCTGACAAATAAACCTTTTCCCCGATTTCTAATTCATCGTATTCAATTTGTGCGCCGCTTGCTTTAATGATCCTTAAAGTAGCTTCCATAATTTCTGGTCCAATGCCATCACCTTTTGCAATTGTTATTCTTTTCATTTTTGTTTTTGTTATTTGTGTTTATTCTTCTTAGTTTAATAGTTGGTCAAATAAAGTTTTTATTTCTTATAACTTCACGTCATAAATACTTTTTATTGGTATAATGGTTCCACCTTTAATACATATAAAACCATCATCCAAATGCCAAATGGTTACAAGTGTATTATGTACTTTGCCCTTATAATTAAAGATTAGACTTACTTTTTGTTTGTATAAATTCCCTAATGTTAACGCCGATGACAAAGCGAGTTTACGTTTCTCAATTGCCTCTGTATTGGTTAGAACCTCATTTGAAGAAATGTGTTCATTTACAATCTCGTTTTTATCAATGTAAATAGAGTTTAAACTAGTATTTCTTGGATTAACGGTTCTTTGCAAATTTTGAATCGCTACCTTCACCTTTCTTCGATTCCTGAATTGTTTTTCTGAATTATTAATTGCGTATATAGTTAGTTTTGAACTGGCAAAAGAATCGTAATAAAACTTTAAAATCAAGATACCCAATAATAGACTGATTAATCCAGCTAAGAAATAGTGATGCCTTGAAAATTCGGCCATCTCTTCAAATAGATGGGCAGGAGATGTATGAAATATAAAGCACGCCAACGAAAAGATAATTAAGAGTGAGCTTATAGTAAAAACTAAAATTTTTACTTTGGCATTTGTTTTTTGATTATTAAATGTTGTTTCCATCGTTGTTTTTTTCTTTAGTTTGTGTTAGTTATTTATAAGAAAAGGTGTTTTACCATCTGTGATAATTACTTTACTATTTGGTGATTTGGATAATTCATTAAATGCTTCAATACTTCTTATTTTAATTATTTGATCCGTTAATCCTTCTGAAATTATTTTTTGTGCATCGCTTACACCTTGTGCTTCAATGATTTTTCTGTCAGCTTCTAGTTTTGCTTGTTTAAGAATAAACTCCATACGCATTAGATCTTGTTCGGCCTGTAATTTTTGTTCAATAGAGCTTGCCAATCCTTGAGGTAACTGAATGCTTTTCATTAACACGGCCTGTATTGAAATTCCATTGCCGCTTAAAGTTTCTGCCATTTTATCCCGAATGGCTTTCTCTATTTCACCACGCTTACCAGAGTGTAAGTCTTTTGCATAAAACTGAGAACAGACGTCAGCTGAAGCAGAGCGGAATACACTCGATATAATTGATTCGTAACTTAAGCCTGTATTTGTAATTAAACTTCTAACAGAATCTTTGTTTAAATTGTAGAGGATAGAAATTTGTGAATTAACGCTCATTCCCTCCTTAGTAGGCAAGCTAATTGATAATTCAAGATTATTTGTCCTCACCGAAATTTTAATAACCCGTGTAGTAAATGGATTAAAACCTACTGTTCCTTCATTATAGGTACGTTTAGACAATTTCCCTAGTCTTTGTTTTATACCAACTTCGCCAGGCTTTACTATTGCACAACTTGATAAAATTAGAGTTATCATTATAGATAACAGAACCACTTTTGTTTTCATACTTATTGTTTTGATATTACAAAAATAAAGGTTCTTATTCATATAATTTTATTTATATTTGTTATATTATATATAAATAATTTTTATGAATTACACATTAAATCAACTACAGGTATTTGCTAAAGTAGTAGAAACATCAAGTATTACAAAGGCAGCAGAAGAATTATTTATTACGCAGCCCGCTGCATCTATTCAAATGAGGAATTTTCAAGATCAATTTGATATTGCCCTTACGATTGCCGTTGGAAGAAACATAAAGATTACCGATTTTGGGATGGAGATTTACAAAATGGTTGAGAAAATATTAGAAGAGGTATACGCCATAAATTACAAAACGCAGGCTTATAAAGGATTACTTAGCGGCCGATTATCTTTAAGCGTTGTATCTACAGGCAAATACGTAATGCCATATTTTCTTTCTGAATTTATGAAGTTGCATCAAGGGATAGATTTAAGAATGGACGTAACCAATAAAAGTAAAGTTATTAACGATTTAATAGAAGGTGAATTTGAGTTTGCACTTGTATCCATTCTTCCTGAAAAATTAGATGTGAATGAAATTATTTTATTAGATAATGAATTAAACTTTATAGCAAATAAAAATTTTAATAGCGGTACAAATAAATTATCAAAATCAGATTTGGAAACCCACACCTTGATTTTTAGAGAAGAAGGATCGGCCACCAGAAAAATAATGGAGGATTATTTTGAGAAGAAAAATTTTTATGTACGAAAAAAAATTGAGCTAACAAGTAATGAGGCCGTTAAACAAGCTCTTTTAGCTGGACTTGGAATTTCAATTATGCCATTAATTGGTATAAGAAATGAATTAAAAAACAAAACTCTTAAAATTTTACCCAGCGCTGGATTACCAATAAAAACAAAGTGGCGAATAATTTGGTTAAAAGGAAAGAAATTAAGCCCGGTTGGCAATGCTTTTAAAGATTACATTTTAGCAAATAAGGAAATACTTCTTAAAAAATATTTCAACTTATAAAATTACTTTATTGGTTTTATAAATTTAATATTGCGTTTTAAACCATTAAATTTTGTACGTTTTATTGGTGAGTTTTTAAAAATTATTTTAAATGTTTCTTCTGTTATTTCATCCCAATCGGTACTTGAATAATCAATAAATGTTTTCTTTCTAAATAGTGGTTCTGAATGTGGTTTGCTAAATCTGTTCCAAGGGCAAACATCTTGGCAAACGTCACAGCCAAAAGCCCAATTATCCATTTTACCCGAAAATGATTTTGGTATTTCGTTTTTTAATTCTATCGTTAAATAGCTTATACATTTGCTACCATCAACCACGTATGGCGCAACTATAGCCTCGGTTGGGCACGCATCAATACATTTGGTGCAAGTTCCGCAATAATCTTTTATTGGTGCATCTGCCTCTAATTCTAAATCAATTATTAATTCTGCCAAAAAAAAGAAAGACCCATTTTCTTTAGTAATTAAATTAGAATTTTTTCCTACCCAACCCACCCCACTCTTTGCCGCCCAAGCTTTTTCTAAAACAGGTGCACTATCAACAAAAGCTCTACCATTTACATCACCAATTTCTTGTTTTAATAACTCTAAAAATAGTTTAAGCTTGTCTTTTATTACGTGATGATAATCCTCACCGTAAGCATACTTACTAATTTTTATTTCTGAATTACTCTGTTCTAGCTCAGGAAAATAATTATAAAGTAATGTAACAACTGATTTTGCATCCTCAACTAACATATTAGGATTTAACCGCTTGTCAAAATAATTTTCCATGTAGGCCATATCTCCATGCTTATTTTCTCTCAACCACTTTTCTAATCGCGGGGCTTCTTCTTCAAGAAATTCAGATTTGCTAATGCCACAAAAATCAAAGCCTAATTGCTTGGCAATTTTTTTTACTTGCTGTGTATGTTTGCTTATACTCATAAAAAAACCCCACCAAAGGCGGGGTTTAAATTAAATTAATCAATTTTATTTTGCAATTACTTTTGATGTTTTTCTAACACCGTTTTCAGTAATTGTTACAAAAATTAGTTTTTCATTTTCAGGAACGTTAAAGTAATGTTTAGATTCTGAAACATTTAATATTTGCGAAGGAATTAATGTTTGACCAAGAATATTTGTTACTTCAAACATAACTTCAGAATAAGATGAGTAATTAAACTTCACAAACATTCCATCTTGATCTTTACTAATAAAATAATTGTTATTTGATTCAACTTTATCTTTAATTCCCACTGGAGAAGCCTGAACATAGATATCTGTTGTATAAATTGAGGTATCTAAACAAGTACCGTTGTTAGCTTTTAACACAACACTGTAATTTCCTTCATCTGTAAACACATGAGATGCATTAGCCGTATTAACAGTGTTGCTTCCATCATTAAAATTCCACTCATAACCTGTTGCATTAGTGGATAAATTACTGAAGCTAACAGGCACATTATTACCAGCTATTACTGTGGTGTTATTAGCAGTAAAATTAGCTACTGGTAAAGGTGTTGTAGAATTTAATGTGAATGTAGCGCGCGCATTTTGACAGGTATTATTTTTGGTAATGTCTACAATATAAACACCAGCATAAATATTGTTTAAAGTATTAGGACCACTAATATTGTTGTTAGTTTGAATAATATTACTGTTTACATCTTTCCAAATATAATTAAAAGGGCCAGTACCAGAGCCTTCAGCAGTAATACTTGCGTTAGCTAATTTGGTACAAGTTGGGTGTAAGAAAGAACTAGTTGAACTCGCATTATTTACAACAATTCTTAATTCAAATTGAGGCGTTGTAGCATTAGCTAAGATATTTGAAGTGTAAGCACCTGTTCTCAAATTATGCGAAATATTGTTTACCAAATCAACTAAGGTTACACAGGCACCTGCTGGTAATTTAGATAAATTAATTGGATTAAAGGTGTAAGCACCAGCATAACCTGTGCGCATTAATAATGGGATAGATACTGTTCCTGTTAATGAAGGGAGCGCATTACGCAACAAATCCATACCATTAAATTTAGAATAAAAACGAGGTGTTGTGGCAAGTTGACCCGGCATAGAAGGACAGTCGCTTGTTTCGTAGCCACTCGTATTACCATTACCAAATGTGAAGTATGCTTGAGTAAAGAAGTTTGTTGGCACAATATTACTTGTTACGTTAATTAAGAAATCATCAAAATAAAAATTGCTTGCAGAAGATGTTCTTAAAATTGAATTGTTGTCCGCAACAGTAGATTTCCAGCTTTCAGCAGGAGTTAAATTTGCACCACCTGCAGTGGCTTGCACCATAAAGGCTTGCCCTGTAGGAATTACAGCCGAGCCAGAGAAAGGAACATTGCTATCTGTATCAGGATCGTAAGCAATCATATTTGACGTATTAAAGTTAGATCCAGTAATTTGATTCGCAACAATTGGCGAAGGGAAAGGATTAGCTACTAAATTCCAACCGTTTTCGGCACCAGCGCCACCTGTAAGAGTAAGGTTAATATTACCTGATGAGTTTTTTGTGTTAACACCACCAGTTAATGGAATTGTAATAGCTGTTGTGTTAGGGAAACCATTTCCTAAATAAACCCAGTAACCTGTTTTTGAATCAATTGGCTTAGAAGCTGGAGCAACACCAAGTTCAATATAATGTAAAGGATCTGCAGAGTTTCCACTAGCAGTAGTTTCGTCGTATTCATAAATCGAGGTAAAGTTAGTACCGCCAACATCCCAGCCGTCAGGACAAACAGAGCAAGTAATAGCAAAACTTGAATTCCAACTATTCATGTTATTGCCATTTACACCACCCGAACAAAGATTAATCCACCCAGTAGCACCTGCAGGTTTAAACACTTCAACAGTTACATTGCCGCTTAAAGTTCCAGAAGCACCTATTTGTCCGATTCTTCCTTTGTTAGAAGCATCAGCTTTTAAGGTTAAAACTCCACCAGTGTTAATTGTCCCAACAGTTGGTGTAATAGAACCCCAAGCGTCAATAGCATTTCCAAAGGTTAAATTCGCTGAACTTCTATTCAATATAATTTCGCTAATCGCTCTGGTAGAGGCGCTTGTTTGGTCTAATAACAAACTATTGGTGATTGAACCGGTACCACCAATGGTTAACGAAGAGCTAGTTGAACCTTTTAATGATCCATTTGCCACAGATCCAGGAAAGGTAATATTACCATTTAAAGTAAGTCTGTTTCCATTTAAATCCAAAAGCCCATTAGTTAAATTTGCAGAAGAGCTAACAGTAAGATTACTTCCTAAAGTAAGTACGCCACCAGAGGCTCTGTTATAAGTTAGTTGATTAATTGTACGAGAAGTAGCGCCAACTCCAAATGTTAAAGTACCTAACACACCAGTACCACCAACTACAATGCGCGAATTCCCAGTAAGTATTTGACCACTTCCACTCACTGTTCCGTTTAATGTTAAACTATTTAGTGAGCTATTAGACATATTAAGATTTGCGCCATTTAAGTTAAGCAACCCGTTAACTGTTAAATTTCCCAGCTGATTTTTTTGAGCGTTACTTACTATTAAGTTATGGTGTGCACCAGCCCAAAGCGATACAGTAGAAGCTTGTGCGTAATCAACCGTGCTTCCCGTAATTAAATTAACTTGAGAAAAAGTAGGAAAAGAGGTGTTTTGGAGTGTTAGCGTAGCTTGGTTATTAACCGTAATTTTGCCAGCACCAGATAACGTTAAAGCGTTACTAGCAGGAATTGTAAAGTTTATACTTGTAGTTCCTGTTAAACTTCCAACGTGAAGAACAGTTCCTGTCCCACCAATTGTCCAGGGAGCAACCAAAATAGCAGCTGAAGCATTCACTAAGAAAAAAACCTGATTATTTAGTGTAAAACTAGTAGGCTGAGTTCCTGTGCCATTGGTGTTGTCGCCCCACGAACTCAAAAGATTTAAAGCTCCTGTACCGTTCCAATAAAAAATTGGTGTGGCTGTAGCTTTAACTATTATATCATCGTAAGCAAAAAAGAAACCATTACCTGTTGCAGTATAGCTCCAACGAAGATATACGGTGGCTTGATTTTCCATCGACACTGGCAAAGTAAATTGATTAACTGGATGCCAAGCATCATCAGCTACAACATCACTCCAGCCTGGAATTGGGATATAAGTAACATTATCAGAGCTCACTTCCAAAACTACATTAGGAGCACCTGTTGAACGGTATGCGTTGTAGTTTACAATGATATTTGTTTTACCCACTGTTGAAAAAGGAGCGGATACAGCATTTTCATTACCACCATTATCTGAACCTGCTAAAACACTATTTCCTGAAGATAGAGGTAAACCGCAAACAGGAACACCACCTCCATTAAGGTCGTTTGGGTCAATTATCCAATCGCCTGTTGCAGATGTCCAACTAGAGGGTAGAGTTGTATTACCAATCCCACCAAAATCTTCGGAGTATATTGTTAATTGAGCATTTAAAATGTTCAAACCACTCAAGCTTAACAAAAGGAAAAATATTATTTTTTTCATAATCAATAATTTTAAATAAAAATACTGCTTTAAAGTATACTTAACAAATATTTTAGTCGAAATACTAAAAAAGAGGTTTTTTTGTTAATATCACAATCTTTCTAAAAATAATTAGGTAAATTTCCTACTTTTGAATTCTTCAATATTCCAAATGAAAAAAACTCTCATCCTATTTTTTGCAATAATTTCAACAACGCTACTTTCTCAAAACAAAGCTTTATTGAAAGGTTTTATTTATGATAAAGAAACTGGCGAGCCTGTGCCTTTTTGTAACGTATATTTTAAAGGAACCGTAATAGGTGCAAATACTGATTTGAACGGATTTTTCACAATTAGCCGCATAACTCCTGGTGATTATACTTTACTTGTAACCAGCCTTGAACATGACACGATTAAAGATAAAATCACATTAAAAGCAAACGATGTTATCACAAAAAAATATTTCTTAAAAAAAGGTGGTAAACTTTTAGAGGAAGTGGAAGTAAGCGCTAAAAGTACCGAGAAAATTGAAAACACTCAAGTATCGGTTTCAAAAATAGACCCAGTTGTTATAAACAAACTGCCTAGTGTTGGTGAGCCCGATATTGCTCAATATTTACAAGTATTGCCTGGGGTAGCATTCACTGGCGACCAAGGCGGGCAGCTATTTATACGTGGAGGATTACCCGTTCAAAACAAAGTTTTATTGGATGGATTAATCGTATACAACCCTTTTCACTCCATTGGTTTATTTTCGGTGTTTGATAGCGAGATTATGAAGAATGCTGATGTTTATAGTGCCGGATTTGGCGCAGAATATGGTGGAAGAACCTCGTCCATTATGGATATAACCACACGTGATGGTAATAAAAAATTTGCAAAAGGAAAAGTTTCATTATCAACCTTTGGGGCAAAAGCCACAGTAGAAGCTCCGCTTAAAAAAATGAAAGAAGAGGGGAATACGAGCGCTTCTGTACTAATTTCTGCAAAACATTCTTATTTACCTACAACATCAAAAATTTTATACCCTTATGCCAACGAAAACGGACTACCATTTTATTACACTGATGTTTATGGAAAATTAGCTATCAACGGTTCTGGCGGGAGTAAGTTTAGTGTATTTGGTTTTAATTTTGCGGATAGAGTAGATTTTAGTGAGATAGCCAAATTTGGCTGGAATAACAGTGGTGTTGGCTCTAATTTTTTATTGGTTCCAGGCTCTTCAAATCTTTTAATTGAAGGTAATATTTGTTACTCAAATTATAAAATAAACTTTTCCAATCCCTTGGTTGAAACCGACAGAAAATCAAGCGCAATAAGCGGTTTAAATACAGGGTTCAATTTCGTAAAATATTTAGGTAACAGCGAAGCGCGTTTTGGTTTTGAAGGTGTTACAACCAACACAAGTTATGAATTACAAAATCCTTTTGGTGCCGAAGTTAAGTTAGCACGCCAAACAATTGATGTAGGGTCTTTTGTAAAATTCAAACTCATGGATGCCAAAAAGAAATTCATTTTTGAACCAAGTTTGAGATTACAATACTACGCAAGTTTGGGTGTAATGTCGCCAGAACCTCGACTAGCAATGAAACTAAACATTCACCCAAAATTTAGGTTTAAAGGCGCTGCAGGTTTGTACACTCAAACACTTTTAAGCGCCAATAATGACAGAGATGTGGTGAATTTATTTTATGGCTTTATTAATGCCCCAGAAAATGAAGATATTTCGAAAACGTATTTAGACAGAAACGGAAAATCGCAAAACGTGAATTCCTCTTTACAAAGAGCCTCGCACATTGTAGGTGGCTTTGAGATTGATGTTACCGATGATATTGAAATAAACATTGAAGCTTATCAAAAATTCTTTGGAACAATTATGAATGTAAACAGAGAATTAATTTTTGTAGATAACGAAACCAATGCCGCACAGCCAGATGAATATAAAAAAACCTTTGTTATTGAGCAAGGCAGAGCGCGTGGTATAGATTTTACTTTAAAATACGATAAAAACCGCTTTTACTTTTGGGCTGTTTATTCTTATGCACTTAACGACAGATGGAGCGGAAATAATACAAACAACACAGTTTTAAACTATCCTCCTAATTTTGATAGAAGACACAATGTGAATTTGGTTGCAAGTTACCAATTTGGGAAAAAGAAAAACTGGGAAGCAAATGTGCGTTGGAATTTAGGAACAGGTTTTCCGTTTACACAAACACAAGGTTTTATTCCAACATTTTTCCCAGCCGGAAACGTTAATTATAATTTCTCTACAACCAACCCTAATTTAGGTTATTTACCTGCAACCCTTAATGGTGGCCGTTTACCAGATTATCACCGCTTAGATATTGGTATAAAATACAAATACAACATTTCTCCAAAATCAACATTAGAAATTAATGCTGGCGCTACAAACGTTTACAACAGAGAAAATATTTTTTATGTAGATAGATTCACGTTTAAACGTATTAATCAATTACCAATTTTACCTAACGTAAATGTTAGTTTAACCTTTTAACCAATGAGCATAAAAATTTATACCAAAACTGGGGATAAAGGCGAAACTTCTATCCTAGGCGGAACAAGGCTTCCGAAGCATCATATAAGAATTGAAGCTTATGGGACAGTGGATGAATTAAATTCTTACCTAGGATTATTGCGCGATTTAATTCAAACAAAAGAAATTGTTGATTTAATTTTAGTAATCCAAGATAGATTGTTTACAATTGGCTCGCACTTGGCTGCCGACCCTGTAAAAAATAAAATGAAATTGCCACCAGTTCATGATGAAGATGTAACGGAGTTAGAAAACGCCATTGATAAAATAAATGAAATTATTCCCCCAATGAAATTTTTTGTTTTACCAGGCGGACATGCAACTGTTTCGCATTGCCATATTGCACGTTGTATTTGTCGCAGAGCTGAAAGAGCCGTTTTGCGTTTATCAGAAAATGAACCAGTTGATGAAATTCATTATAGATACCTAAACAGATTAAGCGATTATATTTTTATACTAAGTCGTTTTTTAACACACACTTACCAAGCACAAGAAATTCCTTGGAAACCAAAACATGGCTAAAAAATCTGCCAAACAAATTGTTGATTCCATGATGGCGAATGATGCCTTCAGCAAATTTTTAGGCATTAAAATTATCTCTATTAAAAAAGGTTACTGTAAGTTGAGTTGTACCATTAAACCCAATTTTTTAAATGGCTTTGGTATTGCGCATGGTGGCATCACCTACTCTGTTGCAGATAGCGCACTTGCCTTTGCCAGCAATGCACACGGAAAAAAATCGTTAAGTGTGGAAACAACCATATCGCACACAAAACCACTTACGCTTAATACGACTTTTTTTACTGAAGCCATTTGTATAAATCAAACTAAAAAATTTGGACATTACAATGTAAACGTTTATTTAAAAGATAAAAAAATTGTTGCCCTATTTAAAGGCGTAGTTTTTATTAATGAAGAAGAATGGTAAAACATTTGTGAAGATGGATTAGTGCAAGTAAAAAAAACAACTTAAATGTCATTTTAATTTACTTAAAATAGTTTTTTGTACTTCTTGTATTTCCTCTAAAGTGTTAGCAACCTTTCTTAAAAGTTGCATCATATCTTGCTCCTCCGCCTTACCGTATTGATTTTCAAACCCATACGATTCCGTTGGGGGGGGGGGGTAATCTCCATATTAGCGTTTAAAAGTTGGGTGATATCAATTTTTAATTCTTTACAAATTCTGTATAACACATCGGTTGTAAAACCAATACTTTGCTTTTCGAGATTACAGCACCAGCTTTGGCTTATGCATAATCTATCTGCAAATTCCTCTTGACTCGAGCCTTGCTGTTTTCTGAATTTTTTTAATCGTTCTCCAACCATTAACAAATAAACAAAATTAATTTCATTTTGTTTTATTCTAACAAAGCATAAACTTATTCCTGATGCGAATAAGGTTTTTTAAAATTCGGTAGTAGTTTTGTTTTACACAAGCACGCAGTGTAAAAAATAAATGTTTAACAATTAAAATTTAAAAAAATGAAAAAAGTAATTTTAACAGGATTAATTTTATCTGCTTTTTTATCAGTAGAAGCAAGAACAAGAATTATTCGTCACGGCAGTGCTGACGGAATACATTATAACAGAGTTAACGAAGGTCATGGATGGTTTAATCATACATTAACTTGCACTAACCCTGGAGCAACTAAATGTGGCTGGACTTCACCTCACAGAGTAATTGGCAATAATGGTAATAATGAAGTTGCTGATATTGAAAGATGGGTAGAAGACCAAATTGCGGGTGGTAATTTATCTGGATCTGGAGAATATAGCAATACTGGGATTATGGTTACTTGGTCTTCAGAAGGTACAGATAGAGATATCACTATTGAAGATTATGCTGGACAGTAATACAATAAAAAAAATTAAATGGGTGGTTTTAATAACCGCCCATTTAACAATTTACGGTCAAAAAATAAATAATTTTCAAAACGTAACCAAAATTAATAATACAGATGGTCTTAACTCTAATGGCGCGTTAATTCAAAAACGTATTGGCAACTTCCTATTTTTTCATTTAAATACTGTTGAAGATACTTTAGTTATTGGGAAACTATCTCCAAATCAACCAAAAATTATTTCAAAATTATATTTTGATTACAACCTTAAAATCAATAAAAAATATTTAGTTGATTTTGATTTTAGAAATGATTCAGCATTGGTACTATTGACAAATGAATTATTATTATTTAAACTTCAAAACAACATTTACAAATTAGTGAAAAATGAAAAATTAAACTATTCGTATGACAATTGCTATTTTAATAACAACAGAATAAATATTTCTAAATGTTACAATTTTCATGTATTGGATAGTGATATCCCATGCGGGGTAACTATTTAAGATTTGGGTTTAAAAAAAATAAAAACAATAGAATTAAAAACCGATGGCATCCCTTTTACACACCTTGTATCTAAATATCTTGATTATAATAATGGCAAATTTGTTTTAGCTAACGCATTAATTAAAAATTTTGAAATCTATAATAAGGATGGTATTAAAATTGACTCTATTGGAGACCATTCATCTTTGAACCCAAACATTAAATTACTTCCTGTTAACATGCATTTTGACGAAAAATGTAAAAGTCCAAAAGACTCAATATATAAGTTACAAAAATTCGATAAAACCATTAATAGAATTCAGAAGGTTTATTTTATTAACGATAGCACACTACTATATACGATTAAAACAAAAACTTCAGGGTATCAATCCTATTCACTTCGCAAGAAAAATAAAAAATGGCTAGAAGAAGAACTCGTACAAGATTTTAAATCTTTAAAAAAATTCTCATGGAAGTATTCTTTTCAGATACATTTTTATGAAAATAAATTTTACTTTTTAGAAGCTAAAATAAAAAAAATAGTCACAGATAACCATTTTCTTAAGTATCCTAATTTCTATTTATATTCTTATGATTATAAACTTAAACCTAAAAAATAATATTTTATTTCTTTTTTGCCTTATTTTTTGTAGTTCTGTTTTCGGACAAAAAAAAGCAAAACAAGCTGAATTAATTTTGTTTAAAACAAACACGTGTTGCATTGCGTGTTACGAACAAATATGTAAAATTATAAAAGCCAATAACTACAAATTACTATTTCAAATAGAAGGTGAAACGAAATCAAACTATACCTACGAAAAAGCTAACTTAATTAAAAAATTTCCAAAATTATCGGATTACAAGTTTAACTACTTTGAAGAAAATAAAAGAAATAAAAAGGGAAATTGGTTTAATATTTATAACATAAGCAAAACACCAAGTTTACTAATAATTAAAAACAACATTCGCTATTATTGGCCTTATGAAAGAATTTTTTACTCAACTGGCATAAACGATACGCTTGTAAACCTATTAAAATAAGTTATTGAAGAATGCTAATACGCTTAAGTACTTACGTATCTCTAAGCCAAAAAATGCTAATTAACATATTAGCATTTTTTTGTTTGTAAGCTTTTTTACTACTTTGCATTATACATCCCGTGATAAAAAAATCCCTTTTCATACTTTTATTCTTAAATGCAATTTGCTCAATCTCGCAAACAAACTTTGTTAAGTTAAAAGGGAATCTAAATGGAGACACTGCTCTTAAACAAAACGCACCCAATGCTTTATTACTTGCCATAAAATTTAAAGATAGCACCTTAGTAAATTTTACCAGAAGCGATAAAAGCGGATTTTTTGAACCATTTATAATTCCTAAAGATACTTACATTGTTGTGGTAACGCATCCTAATTACAGTGATAAAACGTATTTACTTGTATGCAACCCAAAAGATACAGCCTATAATTTTAAAAACATTGTACTTCCACCAAAAACTCAAGAACTAAAAGAAGTAGAGGTGCTTGCCTACCGCGATAAAATTTATTACAAAGGCGATACCTTGCAGTACACCGCAGATAGCTTTAAAGTGAGGCCAAATGCTACCGTAGAAGATTTACTGAAAAAATTACCCGGAATGCGTGTAGACGCTCAAGGAAAAATAACTATACAAGGAAAAACAGTTGACCAGGTTTTGGTAGATGGCGATGAATTTTTTGGAAGCGACCCTACCACTGCCACGCGCAACTTAAACGCCAATACTGTTGAAACCATTCAAGTGTTTGAAAAGAAAAATGAAAATACAGAAAGTAGCGATGAAACAGTAAAAGTATTAAACCTAAAATTAAAAGACGAAGCCAAAAAAGGTTACTTTGGAAAAGCAAACGGTGCTAGCGACTTTAATAAATTTTACGAAGGCGAATTTTTATTTAATCGATTTAAAAAACAGCAAAAAGTATCTTTATTTGCGCTTGTTGCCAATACGCCGCGCAACTCCTTCAATTGGCAGGATAATGATAAATATGGCCTATCCAACGAACAACAATGGAATTATAATGAAGACAATGGTTCATGGACATCGAACAGAGATTTTAGTAAAGGCATACCGCAAACTTTAAAAAGCGGTATTTATTTTAACGATAAAATTGGCAAAAAAATAAAAGTAAACGCTGACTACACGTTTAACAATAACTACCTTAACACAGGGTCTGAAATTAATAATCAATTTTTTTTAACCGATACAACTTATAGCAACAAACAATTAAACAATAGTTTTTCTTACAACCAAAGTCATAATTTTAATTTTAAAATCACTGCAAAATTAGATTCACTTACCGAACTAATTATCAGACCCCGTTTTAAATACAACGAAAACACAAATATCACCAATCAATACGACGAATTTTTAACCGAAAATAATTCCCTCACCCGAAGCACCAACATCAATAGAAAATCAATTTCTTATATTACCGATGCTGGTGTTAACGGAACAATTGAACGTAAGTTTATGAAGAAAAATCGTACGTTAACATTGGGCTATCAAAATTCGTTTTTAGATAACAAAACCAATAGTAATTTGGTTACCGATTACAAATATTACTCCAGCAGTATTTCAGATAAAAACTTACAGCAAAAACGAACGCAACTAAACAATAAAGCTGAACATGATGTAAACATAAGATTTATTGAGCCTATCGGTAAAAAGATTAAAATAGATGCGTTGTATCAACTTGTAAATACAGTTAATGGCAATAACCGCAACACGCTTGATTTTGATAGCCTAGGAACTGAAACTAAAAATGTAACGCAGAGTAATAATTTTATAAACACACGTATGCTAAATAGGGCATTGGTAAAATTTATTTACGATTCAAAAAAATACCGTTTTACCCTTGGAGTAGCCAACCGAAATATCATTTTAAATAATAAAGATATCTCTAATGACATTAAGTTAAATAGGCAATTTAATTTCGTGCTACCATCCGCTGGAGCAGTAATTCGTTTCAGTCAGAATTCGAATTTGAATTTGAATTACATTGCTTCAGCCACACCTCCTGATTTACGTGATTTACAACCCGTAATTGATAATACCGACCCAAACAGAATAAGTATTGGCAATCCGAATTTAAAGCCATCGTTTACAAATAATTTTAATTTAAACTACTATCTGTACAAAGGAATAAGCGATATTAATTTTTATGGTGGCGCCAATTTTAACACGGTAAATAATCGCATTTCGAACACTACTTTTTTTGATTCGATTGGTAGGGCTACAACACAGCCCATTAATACAAATGGCAATTACTATGGTAATTTTTATTTAGGAGGTGGATTTCCTGTATTTAAAAAATTCATGAAAATTGATATTAACTTAAATGGAAATCACAACAGTTATGTGAACATAGTAAACTTGGAAAAAAACATACAACTAAATACAAGTATCACACCCGAATTAAATTTCAGTAAGCAGTTTGAATTTGGCGATTTTACAATTGGTGGTAATTACACCTACGAAGTTCCAAAATCTACAATCAACAACACTTCCAACAAGCCTTTTTACTCTTATAGTTTAAACTCGCAACTTGTAATTAAATTGCCAAAAAAATTCAGCGTAGAAAGTGATGTTGCATACACTAACAACGGAAACCGCGCCGCTGGATTCAATCTCAATTTTTATATTTGGAATGCAGCTTTACGAAAAACATTTTTGAAAACAGAGAGTTTGATTTTAAGCGCTGAAGCAAATGATATTTTAAACCAAAATATTAGCAATACACGAACGGTATTTGGAAATCAAATAACAGATACAAAAACACAAATTATAAAACGATTCTTTTTATTTAGATTGGTTTACAAGTTTACCAGTCAAAAAGCAAAGGTTGAAAATGATGACGACGACATGTAAAAAATGAAAAACAGAATTTTTAACATATTACTATTCACTTTAATTTTAAACGTTTGCGCCATTGGGCAAATAACGCAGGCCAAAATTACATTTGAGCGCAAAACAAATTTGTTCAAAAAATTTAAAGATGAAAGAACGCGTGAGTGGATGAAGGAAGAAAATAAAATTAAGATTGATGAATTTGAATTATTTGTTACAGATACCAATTGTGTATTCAGACCCAAAGAAACCGATGTGCGCGAGCAAATGGATTGGGCAACACAAAAAAACACGGTGTATCAAAATTCAAAAACCAATACCAAATACATAATTAAAAATATGTGGGGCGATGAATTACACTTGCAAGATAGCTTAAGAAAACGCACTTGGAAAATTACTGATGGGATGCGTAAAATAGCTGGCTACAACTGCCGTAAAGCCATTTGGCAACTAAACGACACCATGCGCATTTACGCTTGGTTTAGTTACGACATAACACCATCCTTTGGCCCAGAAACGTTTAATGGCTTACCAGGAACAATTTTGGGCTTAGCTACCGAAGACGGAGGTGTAATTTATTTTGCAAAAAAGGTAGAATTGGTTGCAGCACCAGCAAATACATTTGTTATTCCTAAAAAGAAAAAAATACAATCTGTAAAAGAAATTAGCACACAAATGGAAAAACAATACGGAAAAGAAAAATGGTTTAAAGGTGTTTTGTTTGAAGCCTTTGAGGTGTGGTAAGTTGATTTTGCTTACAGCACCAGTATAATTTAATTCAGGCGCTAGTTCTTCCCGTTTTGAGTTCATCGTCGCGTTGATTTATAAAATAATACCAAATCCAAATATTAAATAGTCCAATAATTTAATTAGTCTTGTCGAGTAGTTTTTGCTTGAATATGATTCTTTGGCAAAAACGTATCGAGACACCAACGCAATAAAGAATGAGGATAATAAACTTCAATTGTCTCGATACAATTTTACAAGAGGCAACTTCGGCAAGCTCAGTTACCAAGGCAAAATTTACTCGACACGACATTGGACTAAGTAGTAAATGTACTTGGTATAACTTTCATTGTTTATGTTACTTCTCTTCGTTTTTAATTTTACCTTTAGTGCATGTTTAAAAAGTACTCCTTAGGTGTTGTATATTTTCTAATACTAAATATTTCTATAGTTTTAGTTTCATGCAAAAAAGAAAAACCAGTCCCTTCAGATTCATTTAATGATTTGTTTAAGGAGTGGAATAGCAATAAATACAACTCCAACTTAAATTCCATACAACTCTATAAAAAAACAGATTCTATTTGCGACATAGAGCAAACAGTACAATTAAATTGGTTGAAGCATTATATCAAAGCTCAAATATATTACTCAACCGGACAGTATTTAAAAAGTATTGTAAAGCAAAAAGAAGCTATCTCAAAAATCTTTCAATCAGTTCAATACGATTCACTATTGGCTCACTCGTATAAATCTACTGCAACGTGTTACCTTAACCTTTCTAAATATGACAGTGCCTTGTTTTTCTACAATAAGGCAGAAGCTCTATTTCATAAAGTAGGGAATCTGCAAAAAGAACTTGGTATTAAAACCAACAAAGCTAAAGTACATTTTGAAATAGAAGATTATAAAAAATCATTTAGCTTATTGGATGAAATCATCCAATCAAAGGGCGATACTGCCAGCTTATTAATTGCCTACCACACAAAAGCAAATATTTTTGGTCAACTTAATAAAATTGACAGTGCCTTAAAAATAGATTTTTTGGTATTAAAAAACTACGAAAAAATTAAGGATATTAAGCTGATAAGCCCCATATATAACAATCTAGCAAATTGCTATTATTACACGAACAGAATAGACTCTGCCATCCATTACTGTAAGCTATCCTACAATATCGATTCTATTGGAGGTGACGAAAAAAATGCCAGTGCTAATTTACATTTGCTTGCTAATATAAATTACGAAATCAACAAATTAGATGTATCACTCTACTATTTTCAAAAAGCTATAAAAGGGTTTAATACAACAGGAAATAAAAAAGGTGCATTAGGCGTATTCATTCGCCTAAAAGAAATTTATGAGAACGAAGGAAATCTAAAAAAAGCCTTGGAGCAGCAAGATTCTGTGCTGACTTATAAAAACAAAATTAACAACCTTGAGGTACTAAAAACTGTTGAGCTATTAAATGTAGAGTTTGAAACCGATAAAAAGAACAACTTAATTAATCACCAAGATGATATTATAAATTATAAAAACAAACTCCTAGTAGTGTTAATCATAGCATTTCTAATAATAGCAGGGGCTGTTTACATTTTCATAAAAACCAAAACTAAGTTGCAATTATTAAAATTACAGCAACATGCCTCCCTGCAAGTAATTGAGGCCGAACAACACGAGCGCATGCGCATAGCCCGCGAGTTGCACGATGGCATTGGACAAAAATTAACGGTACTTAAAATGTATGCCTCTGTTAATCCTGCAGAAAATAAACAACAAATTGATTTATTAGATGGCACCATACACGAGGTAAGAACTTTATCGCACAACCTAATGCCCGAAATTTTAAGTTTAGGTATTTTTGCGGCGTTAAAAGATTTATGTCAAAAAATAAATATTTCCGATAATCTAACTTGCGAATTTAAGTTTAACAAAGACGCCGAAGGCATAAGCCTAGCAAAAGATATTGAAGTATCCATATATCGAATTGTGCAAGAGGTTTTAAATAATATGCTTAAACATGCTCAAGCCAGTAAAATTGAAGTAGAGTTATTAAAATTAGTCGATAAACTCACCATTTCTATAAAAGATAATGGCGTTGGTTTTGATACCCGAGCAATTCATCAATCAAAAGGAATTGGATGGGGAAATATCCTAACCCGTGCTAAAATAATTAATGCTAATTTAGAAGTGAATAGTAATAAAACTGGAACTCAAATTAATTTAAGTATTAGCGTATGACCCAATCTTTAAACATACTTTTAGCAGACGATCATCAAATTGTACTAGATGGTTTACAATTTATGCTATCCACCGAAAAGCACATCAACATTGCATATACAGCTACTAATACCAACGATGTACTGGCGCATTTAAAAGTAAATTCGGCCAATACAGATTTTGTTATTTCGGATATTAATATGCCTAGTATTTCGGGCATTGAACTTTGCCGGCAAATTAAACAACTGTATCCGCACATTAAGCTATTGTTTTTATCAATGTATAGCAGTAAAGAAATGATACGCGAAGCCATGCTAGCAGAGGCCGACGGCTACATGCTTAAAAATGGTGGAAAAGATAAATTATTAGAAGCTATTTTTAAAATTAGCAACGATGGCACGTATTACTCAGAAGAAATTATTCCAATTATTTTTACTCAAATACACAAAGAAAAACAACAACTTCAAAAATTATCGTTGTTAAGCGACCGCGAAAAAGAAGTATTAGTAATGATTGCCAAAGAATTTAGTAGCGAAGAAATTGCAGAAAAATTATTTTTAAGTGTAAAAACCATTGGCTATCACCGTCAAAACTTACTTCAAAAATGCGATTGTAAAAGCTCTATTGGATTAGTAAAATACGCCATTAAAGCAGGGCTTGTAGAAGCTTAAATTACAGTTTTACCTTTTCTTTCATTTTCAATCTATCAAAACTAGTATTTCTCCTAGTTAAATTAGTGATTCATCCTAACTAATTTTCCATGCCCTCAAACTAATTTTGAAGGCGTAAACAATATACTATATCATTAATCTAAAAAAAATAATTATGAAAAATCCAATTACTAGAATAATAGCTATTGTAGCAGTAGCATCAGGCATAATTTTTTCTTGCAAAAAGAAAGACGACCCAGCACCAGATAATTCAACACCTAGCACTACTGGTAGTGCAAGCACAACTGGCGGAACAACCACAGGAGGCTCAACAACGGGCGGTACAACAGGAAACAACTTACAAGCAAATTCATTTACTTACAACAACAGGGCGTTTACAAACACCACGCTCACCTTACAAAAAGATATTTATGGCGTTAATAATTTTCAACTTGATGCATTAAGTGGTGATACTATTTATAAATTAAATGTTAGACTTGCTAAATATTTACCTACCAGTTTTACAGGTAATTTAATCTTAGCAACAAACACAATAACAGGTACTGATGTATGGGTAGGACTAACACGCACAACAAAATCCCCTGCACCTTTTTATAACGATATTAGATATTTTACTACTGGTGGCTCCGTTGTAATTGTAAAACAAGGTGGTAATTTCACGATTGACTGTAGCAATGTAGGAATGAATAATAGTTTAACTATTAGTTCAAAAATGGTATTTAATATTCCCGTTATTCCTTCCGCAAATGCAAATTACACCGTGCCAACATCTATTCCTGATAATCAAATTACAATTGGTGCATCAACATTTACTGCTAACCAAAAAACAATAAACTCAAACAATTCCAATGGTTCTTCTGACCCTACTCGCTTTGAATTTACACAAACAACTGGCGGAATAAAGTCGTGTGAATTTTACTTTGCACAAAACTATCCACCATCAGGCACTTATACAGTGGTAAACTCGCAAACAGGTTTATTGGCAGGTCAAGTGTATATCAAGTATGTAAATTCCTCTCCTTTAGAACAATATGGTTCATTAGCTGGTGGAAGTATTACTGTAGTAACCGATCAAGATGACGTGTCAATAACAACTCAAAACATTACAATGAATAAAACATTTGGACAAGGGAGTCAAACACTAACTTTATCAGGAAACGCAAAGCATTAAAACCCTTACAATTTTATAACAAAGCCAAAACAGACCTAGTTCTTTAACCCACTAGGTCTGTTTCATTTAATATACTTAACAATGCCAACTCATAACTTTGCAAACCAAAACCACTTATACTGCCTTTACATTTTGCTCCTATGTAACTTACATGTCTAAAATCTTCACGGGCAAAAATATTGCTAATATGCACTTCAGTAACTGGCGTTTTAATTCCAGCAACAGCATCTGCCAACGCAATACTGGTATGTGTGTAGGCACCAGCATTTATAATAATGGCATTGCAACTCGTTCCAAATTCGTGTAGCTTATTAATTAATTCACCTTCTACATTACTTTGAAAGTATAACAAATCAACACGCGGATACTTCTGTTTTAATTGGTTAAAAAATGTTTCAAAATCACCTGTCCCATAAATTGTTTCTTCTCTTTTTCCTAAGAGATTTAAATTTGGTCCGTTAATAATTGCTACCTTCATGCTATGAAATTACGATTAATTTATTTTATTTTTTCAATTTTTATTACGCTGAATATCCTTGCCCAAAAACCAAAAATTGTTTGTTGTAAAACATACACCTTAAAGGCAATTTTTATTGGCGGACAAAAAAATACCTTAGCAAACGATAAAGCAAATTTGTACCTAAATACCAAAGCAAATACTGGTAAATGTTTCACCTCATGTAACACTATAAAATTCAACCTGAAAAGAAAAAAAAATAATTTCAGCTTTGTAAATTTAAAACCAGATACTTTACCCTGCCCTGATTATTTAGATGGATTAGAAGCCGATTTAAAAGAAAATTTACCAAAAGTAAATTTGTGTAAAACCATAAATGGTAATTTGGTATTTTTTAAAAACACAGATACCTTACTAATTTTTAAATGAGTAATTGGAAAACCTATCAAATACGATTTAAGCAATACCTGCAATTAGAGCGTTCTTTAAGCAAAAACAGCATTGATGCTTATGCAGATGATTTAATTAAATTAGAGCATTACAGCCAAGGAAATTGCAATAATCAATCACCCGAAAAATTCACCTACAAACAATTACAACAATTTATTGAATGGGTTGCTAATTTAGGCTTTACGCCATCAACCCAAGCCCGCATTATTAGTGGTATAAAGACGTTTTATAAATTTTTAGTACTAGAAAATGAAATTACCGAAAGTCCTGCCGATTTATTAGATACACCAAAAATTACCAGAAAACTGCCAGTATATTTAAGTGTTGAAGAGATTGATTTACTAGAGAAAAATATTGACAGAAGTTTGCCCGAAGGAGAAAGAAATTTAAGTATTATTGAAACCCTTTACAGTTGTGGTTTACGTGTGAGTGAATTAGTTGATTTACAAATTAGTAATTTGCATTTGGCTGAAGACTACATAAAAGTAAAGGGTAAAGGAAGCAAAGAACGTTTGGTGCCAATTGGAAGTTCAGCCAAAAAATTAATCGAGAATTATCTTACTAATCACCGCAATAATTTATCAATTAAAAAAGGAAACGAAGATATTTTATATTTGAACCGGAGAGGTGCCAAATTATCACGTGTAATGGTGTTTTACATTATTAAACAATTGGCTGAGAAAGCTGGAATAAAAAAAGAAATTAGTCCGCATACCTTACGCCATAGTTTTGCCACTCATTTGGTTGAAGGCGGCGCCGACTTAAGAGCTGTTCAAGAAATGTTAGGCCACGAAAGCATTACAACCACCGAAATCTATACCCATTTGGATAAAAATTTTTTAAGAGAAAATATTTTAAGTTACCATCCACGAAACAAAAAATAATTAGCTTTGTTATAACAAGAAAGATGAAAACATTTAACGTTCCTGAATTTTATAGAAGCCCAATAATAAGTAAGGTTAAGCAATATAGAAAAGCTCAAGACCCACGAAAAAAAGATTTAGCGCCTACTGTATTGGATTATGGAAATGTGAAATATTACATTGCCCGGCACTTTGGATTTTGCTTTGGGGTAGAGAATGCCATTGAAATAGCCTTTAAAGCGTTGGACGAAAATACGGATAAAAAAATTTATTTGCTTAGTCAAATGATTCATAATCCGGAAGTGAACAAAGATTTAACAGAGCGTGGAGTTTTATTTTTGCAAGATACTTATGGCAATCAACTCATTCCGTTTGACACGTTAACCTCAGAAGATATAGTAATGATTCCTGCATTTGGTGCGCCATTAAACCTCATTGAACTTCTAGACAAAAAAGGAATTGAAACAAAAACTTACAATACTACTTGCCCATTTGTAGAACGTGTTTGGAAAAAATCAGAGCAAATAGGGAAATTAAAACACACCATTATAATTCACGGAAAATACAACCATGAAGAAACCCGCTCTACTTTTTCGAGAAGTGAAAAAGATAGTGAAGCCGTAATTGTGATAAAAGATTTAAATGAAGCAAAATTATTGAGTGATTTTATACTGAATAAAAAATCGCAACAAGCGTTTGAAGAAGTATTTAAAGATAGAATCTCTGCTGGATTTGATGTTGCCAAACACTTTGAAAAAATTGGCGTTATAAACCAAACCACCATGCTTGCAACCGAAACGCAAGAAATTACCGATTATTTAAAAACGGTAATGCAACAAAAATTTGGTTCAGAGACTATTTCAAACCATTTTGCTGATACCCGCGACACCTTGTGTTATGCAACCAACGAAAACCAAGATGCCACTTACGGACTTTTAAAATCGGATGCTGATTTGGCCTTTGTTGTTGGAGGTTATAACAGTAGTAATACCTCGCACCTAGTAGAATTGTGTGAACGTAAATTTTCTACCTATTTTATTTCTAATGAAAAAGAAATTATTGATGCACAAACAATAAATCACTTTGATTACCCAAATAAAAAACACGTTACTTCTACTAATTTTTTACCTAAAAAATCGCCTTTAAAAATTATTATTACCAGTGGTGCCAGTTGTCCCGATTCAGTGCTAGATGGCGTAATTCAAAAAATAAATTCGCTTTTAGGCATTGCAACAAGTAACGAAACGGCGCTTGAAGCACTTGCTGTGTTAGCAGAATAAATTTTTATTTTTTTACTAAACCCAATTCGCCCTTAAATGCTTTTTGGCTCAACACCCCATGCATATTTTGTAACTCGGTTAAGCTTTGTTGGCATTGGGTTTTAAGCGCTTCTACTTTTTCTACAATGTTTGCGAATTTGGTTTGGAGTTCGAGAGGAGGTAAAATTATTTTGAGTTTATTTAGTATTTCCAAATTAATATTTGCCCTAGCTGCTTCAGGTGCATTTTTTAGTATTGTTGGTTTCCAACACTGCATTGTAAACTCTAAGAAATAATTATTTGTAATTTCTTTTTTTGCTGTGATGCCAATAATACTGTCAGTTGCGTATACATCAATTTCAAGAATTGCCGTAGCTCCAATTGTCGCTCCAACAATTGCAATAACTATAGTTCCTTTGTTAAATTTCTTACTTACCTTAGTTCCTTTTTCGTTTAAAGTTTGTGTAAAATATTTTAATCGATTACTGCTTTTACTTATATCGCCCGTGTATGTATTCAAACCAATCTGTACTTTTTTGCATAAAAAATTTAGGACACTTTCAGTTTTAAAATTAGTTAATTTTTTTGACTTTGATTAGCAGTCGTAAAATTATTTCCAACTTCGGACTTTTG
>JAAFIQ010000040.1 GCA_013298715.1 Bacteroidota bacterium
AATTTTATTTCTGTATTTTTACTCATAATGTTTTTTTATGTCTTAGTAAACACAAATTTACATTATTAAAAAAGGGTAACATCAGTTACCCTTTTAATTAAAAAATTAGTCGGTTAGTAGTGAAAATAAAACTATAATGCGGAGAGCCAGAACAGAACTTTCAAAGGAAAATCGCAAACAATTTATTTTAGATTGTGCCGAAAAATTAATTCTTAAAGAGGGCTTATCAAAGCTAAGTATTGAAAGAGTTTCCAAGAGAAGTAAATTAGCTGTTGGAACAATTTACCTTTATTTTGATAGCAAGGAGGACATTATTGCCCACCTCACAATTAAATCAAGAGATGTTTTATTAAAAAAGTTTGTTGAATATACCAGCAATAAAGAAAATGTACTTGAAAAAATTACTGAAATACCCATGGCCTTTTATCATTTTTATAAAGAGAATCCCGTTTACAACCAATTGGTTTCATTCTACGAAACAAACTCTGGTCTTCAAGAAAACAACGCACTAAAAGAAGCAAGTTACAAGATTACAGAAGTAGTTGTAAATGTTCTCAAAGAGGGAAAAAAGCAGAAAATCATTAGAGCCGACTTGAATGAAATAGAATTTTCGTTTTGGCTTTGGGGCACTACAAATGGAATAATTCAACTAATTGAGGTAAAAGGTAACGCGCTAACTGAAACTTTGAAACAAACCGAAATTGAATTTTTTAAAAATCATGTATCCACGATAATCAAGTTATTGAAGTAAAATAAATATTTTAAAAATAAATGAACCTAATTCATTTATTTGCGTTGTATTCATTGTAACCTAAAAAAAATTACAATGAAAAATAAAATTAAACTATTCAAAAGTGCCGAAAAAACTGGAATACCGGTGGGTGGACAAAGAGGACTGCCAGTTTTTAACGCCGTTTTAAACCTAGTTCCCGAAGTAATTCCTCCTAAATACACCTTTAGTCCTCTAACAAGAGTACTACTAGGTGTATATGTCCCTAAAAAAAATTCTTGTTCATTTTATAACTTAGGCTATTTAGAAACAACTTTTATCCAACCTTTAGTTAAAGTAAATTCTCGCTACTTGCCTCATCATCTTGATATCGAAACAATAAATTGAATTCATTTATAGTTGACACAACTATTGATTATACCTTAGTTTACACTAAAAATTTATAAAGAAGATTGTCCTTTCGTTTAAAGAAAATCTTACCCTACTCTAGTTATTTGGTGTACAAAACTTGAATAAAAAATAAAATCTTAAAAATTAAACAAATGATAATAAATAGAAAATATTTCGCCTTACTGAAAAAAGGACTGTTTACTTTCCTTTTGTCGGCTTGCATAACCGGGCTAAACGCACAGGAAGTAAAAGTGCTAAGTTTAGAGGAAGCTACTAAATTAGCACTAAAGCACGACCAACAGCTAAAAGTAGATAGTTCACAAATAAGTATTTTAAATACGAAGCTAACTCAAAGTAAAAAATCAATATTACCAGATGTTGCTTTAAATTTAAACTACACAAGAATAAGTGATAACATAACGCCTTTTACGGTTGGCTTTCCTACTGGCGATGTTACACTTAACCCGCAAATTTTAAATCAATCTTATAACTCGTTACAATTAAAACAATTGATTTGGAGTGGTGGAAAAGTAAGTTATGGAATTGAAATTTCTAAAAAAGAATTAGAGGCTGCAAAATTTGACCTAGAAAAAAATAAAGTAAATACAGTTTATAACATTTCGGCTTTGTGGTATAATTTATACGTTTTAAAAACTTCAAAAAAAATTATCGAAGCCAATATCAATACTCTTACTCAAAGTCAAAAAGATATAAAGAACTTCGTTAAGCAAGGGATTGCCCTTGAAAATGAAGTTTTAAAAATTGATTTAGTCATTACCAATTTACAATCTAATCTCGTAGATATTTCCAATTCAATTAATGCACTAAACTTCAACATCTGTACCCTAACTGAATTACCAACTAACACTACTATTGAACTACCTGAATTAGTAGAAATAGCTGACATTACTGTAAATAATATGGATATATATTTATCAACGGCAATTGCAAACAGAGCCGAATTAAAAAGTTTAAATACTTACAAAGATATTTCAAAATTAGGTTTAAAAATTTCAAGGCTAAACTACTCGCCTACTTTGAGTGCCATAGCAAGTGGTAATTATAATTTACCTGAACAAAGGCTCTTTCCGAACGAAGATAAATTTACACCAACTTGGTTTGTTGGTATAAATTTTAACTGGGCCATTTCTGGTTTATATAAAAATCAAGAAAAAGTAAAAGATAGCAAACTCACCATCACTAAAACAAATGCACTTTATAATCAAGTAAAAGAAGGTATTATGATGGAAGTAAACTCGGCCTATACAGATTATTTGCAGGCAACACAAAAAATAGTTATTGCGAAGAAAGCACTTGAGCAAGCCCAAGAAAATTTTAGAGTGGAACAAAATAAATTGAACGTTTCCGTAATAACAACAACCGATTTTTTGGATGCCAATAATAAATTACTTCAAGCCAAACTAAATCTAAATGCTGCAAATGCAAATACCCAATTGGCATTAAAAAAATTAAATAAAATAACTGGTATATAAAACTTAAAACAATAAAAAAAATGAAAAAATCAATACTATACTTCGCCATTTCAACATCTATCATTCTATCAAGTTGCAGCAGCAATCAAGCAACAGATAATGCTCAACTAGAAACAGACATTAGTCCTGTTATTCCTAAGATTAACGGTGCTGTAAATAAAATATATGTTAATGATAACCAAGTTGTAAAAGCAGGCGATACTATTTTGACAATGGATAATGCCAACTATAAAATAGCTGTGAAGCAAGCCGAAATAGCTGTTATGATGGCAAAGCAAAATTCTAAACTATCACTAAGCAATAAAGGCATCACTTCCTCGGGTGTTGGATCTGTTTCTGCAAATATGATGGCTGCAAAAGCAAATGTAGATGCCGCCAAAATAAGAGTAGAACTTACTGCTAAAAATCTTGAACGATTCCAAGCATTGTTGCAACAAAAATCTGTTACCCAACAACAATTTGATGGCATAAAAGCAGAAAACGAAACTGCAGAAAAATTATTGAAAATAGCAGAAGGACAAGTTTTCGCTTTACAAAAACAAATCGAGTCTAGTCAAGCAACTGTTGCTTCATCAGATAATGGCATACTACTTTCTGAAATATCAATAAAGCAAGCAGAAGCCAATTTAGAAGCGGCTGAATTACTTCTTTCTTATTGCACACTAATAGCTCCTTGTAATGGCGTTGTGTCTAAAAAAAGTGTTCAAATAGGCCAAGTTATTTCAGTTGGACAACCATTAATGGCAATTACAAATAATACCAATGTGTGGGTGGTAGCTAATTTTAAAGAAACACAAATAAAAAATATGAAAGTAGGTCAAGAAGCAGAGATAGAAATAGAGGCGTATGATAAAACATTTAAAGGAAAAGTAGAATCCTTTTCACAAGCTACGGGCTCAAAATTTTCGTTATTGCCCGCTGATAATGCAACCGGAAATTTTGTAAAAGTTACTCAAAGAATTCCTGTTAAAATTGTTCTTACCGAAAATGATAACGAATATCCACTAAGAGCAGGCATGAGTGTTGAAGTAAAAGTTATAACTAAATAATTATGGAAAATGTTATGTTACAACAGCCAACTTACGAAGTTGGTGCAAAAAAATGGCTCATTACCATTACTGTAATCACATGTGCTATTATGGAGTTGATTGATACCTCTATTGTGAACGTAGCAACGCGGCAAATAGCAGGTAATCTAGGTGCCACAATAGAAGAAACAGCTTGGGTAATTACATCGTATGCCATTTCAAATATTATCATCATACCGCTAACCGGATTTTTAAGTAACATTTTTGGAAGAAAAGTTTATTTCACCGCCTCTGTAATCTTATTTACGGTAGCTTCTTTTTTATGCGGTGCCTCCAGTTCTATTTGGATGCTGGTTTTTTGGCGGTTTATTCAAGGTATTGGTGGAGGGGCATTACTGGCAACTGCTCAAACTATTTTAGTAGAAACGTTTCCTCCAAACGAGGTAGATAAAGCAAATGGTATATTTGGTGCAGGCATAGTAATGGGGCCAACTTTAGGCCCTGTTCTAGGTGGGTATTTAACTGATAATTTTTCGTGGGGTTGGATATTTTACGTTAACATTCCTATTGGTATTATTGCCACTTACTTATCTTGGAAATACGTGAAGGGTACAAAAGTTAAAGCAGAAGGTAAAATAGATTACTTGGGTATTTTGTTTTTAATAATAGGCATTGGCGGCCTTCAAATGGTATTAGAAGAAGGAGAAAGAAAAGATTGGTTTAATAGTAATTTCATAACTACACTATCTATTATTTCTGCTTTAGGTATAATCGCTTTTATAGTGCGAGAATTAAAAATAAAAAATCCAGTTGTAGATTTAAAGGTATTGAAAAATAGAAACGTAATTATTGGTGCAGCTTTGAGTTTAGCATTTGGTATGGCTATTTATGTATCCGTTTTTTTATACCCCGTTTTTGTACAAGGTTTTTTAGGCTGGAACGCTACTAGAACAGGTTTACTAATTTTACCAAGCTCGTTTTTAACAGGTATGTTAATGGGATTAAATGCCACACTTTTGCAAAAAGGGATAAGCCCAAAAATTTTAGTTTTTGTAGGCTTTGTTTCAGTAATTGGATATGAATTTATAACTTACTTTTTAGCTACGCCAACCTCGGGCGAATGGGATTGGTTTTGGCCACAAATGATTAGAGGTTTTGGCTTTGGTTTTATTTTTGTACCCGTTGCGGGCCTCATGCTTTCGGGCTTGAAAGGTAATAACCTCGCTCAAGCATCGGGTCTTTCAAATATGCTTCGTTTATTAGGCGGTGCAATAGGAATCGCTGTAACCAATACTTTTGTAACCAGACGTTTTGCGACACATAGAGGCGATTTAATGAGTAATATCTCTATGTATAGCCCAGAGTCTAATGAACGTTTTTTTGGCTTAGTTAGAGGTTTTCAAAGCACAGGAAAATCATTACAAGAAGCGCAACAAATGGCAGCAGGTGCAATGGAGGGTGCCGTTTCTACACAATCTGCCATCATCAGTTATGCCGAAGGATTTTTATTTATTGGTATTATTTGTATGCTCGTTTTACCCTTAGTATTTTTTGCAAAAATAAAAAAGGGCGAAAAGGTAGATTTAAGTGCTACGCATTAATAAATATGAATTTAACCGATATTATGCAATAGGAATCGTAGTGAGAGGCGAAAGCCCAATAAAACAGGTACTTTTTCGATTGAGGCATAGTGCTTCTATGGTGAAGGAGAAAAAGCGACGAAGTTTACTGTTTTGAAGGGATTTCGGCTCGTAATAGATTCCTATTGCATAATTCCATCTAACTCATTTTTTAAGTATTGATTTTAAGTGTTTTACAGAGTTAAACGTTTTATTCTAGATCATCCGATTTCTTGAAATGACGGTTTATTAGAAATTTTTGGGCGTGTCCCCTATCAAGTTTTACTTAGCTTAGTGTAATAATTACACTATCAGTTTTAAGGTAACGCAGGTTCTACTTTGGGGTCGGGTCATCCGCTTTAGCCCCTTGGGCGTTTTGCTATTTTGCTGCTGCCGCGCTAAGCCTGCCCGAG
>JAAFIQ010000041.1 GCA_013298715.1 Bacteroidota bacterium
GTTTTTTATGCCACTCCTTCCAGTCAAACAATGGCAAAGCCTGCGGCAGCAAGGCATTTTTTTTATTGGGGCAATCTGCCAATGCCCCAAACCCTTTGGCTGCTCATTTTTTATAATCAATAATCCGACCGCACATTGTCAACGCTTCATTATTAATTATAAAAAATCGAGCTGTTGTTTTTGCGCTTAGAGAATAACGTTTTAAAAGATAATGTGAAAAATAGAAAGGCAAAGAGCGAAAGCATTTTTTACATTATCTTTTAAAATGAGCCAACTGTAAGGCGGCAGGGCGTGTAGGCTTGTGCGAAATAATCAATAAACAAAGGGCTGATGATGTTCTTTTTTTTTGCGTGTCGGCAAGCATTGCGTATAATGTGCCGCTGGCTTGGCGTTAGTTGTTTTTCACAATTACGCCAAGCCGAAATTATACGCTGTGCTTCTTTGTGCGTTGGAAAAAACAGAACATTAGCAGCCCTTTACCGCTTCCATTTTTTATTTTTTTCAAATGAAAAGTTCAAATGAAAAGAAAAAATATAGGCTTAAAATGTTATCTTTGAAATTGTAAAAATGGGAGCATTAAAACTACATACAGAACAAAATTATACTTCATTAAAAGTGGTGTATAGAAGTTCGTTTGCAAGTGAAAATATTGCGCAGAGGTTTTTAAGTGTTGACCCTGTGCCTAGTGCTGGAGTTAGTGATTATGCAACTTTTTACAATAATCCTATTGAAAATACGGATGTTGAAGGTGATAAGCCAGGTGATAAAAATGGTAAATGTATTACTTGTCCCGAACCCAAGTCTTCAACTATCCCGACATTGGATAAAAGGGTAACAAGTAGGCAAGATAATTTAGCTGCCAAAATTTTACCAAAGGCATCTCCTTCTTTAACTGCTAATACAAAAAAAGTTGCTTTTTTTGAAGCCGATAATAGAACATCTACCCAAAAAGAGAATGATAGACGTTATACAGAAGAGCGTGATGGTTCTACGGTTAGAGGTTTTTTAGTTAAAAATATAAACGCATATTACAATCCTATACGCTGGGGTATGAATTTATATTCTTTTGGTATCAGTAATCCGGGACATGATAGTAGAGGAAGAGCAATGTCATTAGGAGAGGCAGAGCACCAGTTGTTAGGATTAGGACTTTCGATGGCACCTGCTATTTATGAAATAGCAAATCCTTTAGTCAAAGTTTATAGAGCAACTGATAGAGCGTCTGAAATATTAGCCTATCAGCAAACAGGATTTGTTTTTAGTGACGCTGCACGTGCTGGATATTATGAAACAGGAAGTATCAAATTAGGTATAGGTATTTCTCAAGAAGCACATAGATCTTGGGTAAGTTTATGGTGGAATGATATGAGTTCATACGTTCAAGCCCATGGACAATGGGGTACAGAAATGGCGGAAGCATTTAATATGCGACGAACTATGATTTCTGTTACTACTGATCCAAAAGTACTACCTAACTTTGGTAAAACTATTTTTTCGGGTTATGTTAGGAGGAGTAACTTGGTAAAACAAATATTATCTGGTTCAACAGAGTCAGAGTACTTAATCAAATTTGGAACTGATAAATTAAAAATTACAAATTAAAGATATTATGCTAAGTAATGAATTACAACAAATCAATATTGATGGTCAACAGCTTTTTTTTCCAAATTTGCGTCAATGGGAAGAAATAGCAGAAACGCGAAATATAGATAATTCTGAAGTTGGAGATTTGCTGATAAATGAGTTCTTTAGAATTAAACATGTTTTAGAAAAATTTACTTATGTTAAATTAGCATACGGTAAAGTTGGTAATTGGAATCACTATCCTTATGTTATTTTAAGTATAAATAATAATTATCAAAGAGTACATTTAGAAACTCTTAAATGTAACAGTTGTTCTTGGGTGGGAATGTCTGCAAACCCACTTATTAGTGATTTATATTTAGGTGTAGAAAAAAAAAATAATGAGTTTGAACTCATGAGTAGAGCTAAAAATTATCCTTTAAAATCTTGTCCTAATTGTAAAAGTAAATTACCTCGTTACCCTATTTGGGTAGAAGGAGAGGATTTTGTAACTGAAAATAGAAATGAAAGTGATGAAGAACTGTTAAATGTTCAATTTAAGGTGCAAGCAACTAATACAAGTTTTGACAAAATATTATTTATAAAATTACAAATGGAAATACTGAAAATAGAGTTGAAATTAGCAAAAGATAATGTAGATAAGCTACTAAATAGTGAAGCTGTATTGTTTAATTGTGAGGTGTCTGTTAAAAATACTTTTATCTTGGAATTAGCTAAAATTGGTATTTTGGTAGTTCCTCAAAATGTCTGATATGGTTTACAAGCCAGTAAAATATGGGTAACCAAATGTGTTGAAGTGTAAAAAAGGGAGTATATTTGGTTTATAAAACCATAGTTGTTTGGCAAAAGAAAAAAGATATAAAACAAATAGCTGTGAGCCTTATTAGTGGGAATTACTAAAATTTTTTAAAGTTTCGATAGCTTAAAAAAAATTTTGGTTTTGTAAGTTTTGATTTTAAGATTAAAACAGCTTGAATAAGATAAAACTAAAGGTATAATACCATCTTTCAACGTGTTTTAACTTTTAGAAAAGCCTTGGCTTGAAATAGATTTAATTTTTTAAGGTTTTAAAAGATTAATTTTAAAAGATTTTTTAGCTTAAAACCGCTCAAATAAGATGAAAACCAGATTTTTTGCTAGAAAAACTAAATGTACTTTACTGTTTTTTGATAATTTGAGGTAAAAAATATCGAAAAGTAGCTAGTGGGAAGAGTGAAGTTGCTAGAGGTAAGAATGAAGTTGCTAGAGGTAAGAATAAAGTTGCTAGAGGTAAGAATGAAGTAGCTAGTGGGAAGAATGAAGTTGCTAGAGGTAAGAATGAAGTTGCTAGAGGTAAGAATGAAGTAGCTAGTGGGAAGAATGAAGTAGCTAGTGGGAAGAATGAAGTAGCTAGTGGGAAGAATGAAGTTGCTAGAGGTAAGAATGAAGTTGCTAGAGGTAAGAATGAAGTAGCTAGTGGGAAGAATGAAGTTGCTAAAGGTAAGAATGAAGTTGCTAGAGGTAAGAATGAAGTAGCTAGAGGTAAGAATGAAGTAGCTAGAGGTAAGAATGAAGTAGCAAGGAGAAAACGAGAAACAATTAAAAAAGAAGTAACGATATATCGAACTTGTTGAAAATAAAGTGATTAAGGTAAAAAACGATTGCAAGGGAGGAAAAAATGTAAAACTTTCCTTGAAATATTTTAAGATTTAGGAATTGTTATTTGATTTCTTTTTTGGAAGTAAAACATAAAATAAATTGAGTTAACTTACTTGAGTAACTCACATTTATTGCAAGCATTAGCTTTATTTAATTTACTTCGATTAATTGCATCTGTTCTTCTTAGCTCTACAAAGTCAAAATTAGGTTGGCTGTTAAAATAAACTTCGTTAGGCGTAAAGCCTTTTAAAGCTGCATGTGGACGAATATCATTAAAATCGTTAAACATAAACTCTAGATGATTTTTTAATTGCATTGTGTTTTCAGTTTGACTTGGTATGGCATAATAATATTTACAATTTTTGTGTGTTGCTTCCACCATACTGTTGGAAAAAGTAATGTCCTTTAGAGCAATTAAATGTTTTATTTGTGGCAGGCTACTTGTAATAAATTTTTGTAAACCAATACTTTTGTTTTCTGGACCACCATCCGTTATTAATTGAATATTGGTATTGTTTTCAAAAATAAAATTAGAATTTAAAACTAACGTCAGAGCATCTTCAATACAAGCTTTTACATTTGTCCAACTAATATCAAAATCTAACTTATAGGCTAATATTTTTCTCGAAAAATTGTCAATTAAAAAATAAATAAAATGTTTTGTTCCATCTTTAGTAACAAAATGCGTTAAGTCTAAATGCCAGTATTCATTTGGTTTTTGGCATGGTAGTGGCGGCTTTTTAATTTTTTTAATTCGCTTGCGCTTAATACCTAACAAACGAGCATACTTATACCAAGTTTGAATTGATATATGTAAAATATTTTTTCGTTGAAAATAATAGGCAATGGAACAAATAGGCCAATGCGTGTATTCATTGCATGTCAAGGCTTTTTGAATTAGTTCAACTTGATTTTTTAAAAGTTGTTTACCAAAACGACGAGTACAAATTTCGAAGTAAGAAGCACAACATTTTATTTTTTCCTTTAAAAGCATTGTTTGATAAGAACTTCGGGAGATTTGAAAAATAGATAGTACTGCATTTAAACCAAAAATAGGTGTATATCTACTAGTTAAATCAATAATTATCTTTCGATTTTCTTGTAATTTATAAAATGCAAGTTTAAATGGTGTTATAACATTATACAGTGTTATGTAGATATTTTGTACAGCTTTCAAAACAGTTTTTATGTGTTTGTATTTTTTGTATAATTCAAAATGCTCCAATCCTTCATCTAAAATATTTCGCTGTTCAAAACCAAAAAATTTTTCATTAGGATAGTTTTTCCAAGTTGCTTTTGTAGAGTTCGGAATTGAAGCAATTAATGATTTAGAAAGTAAATGTTGTTTATTTTGAGAGAAAATGTAGATAAGGCTTGTATCGTAGAATCGGCGGGTGCGCATAGATAAAAATTTGGACTACGAATATGTGAAAAATGTTTTAATTTTGCTTCTTTTTATGCAATTATTAAATAATAGGTGGATATTTATTATAAAAGTATTTTCTTAAATTAATACCTTGTAAAAATTAGATATAAGGTTCTTTTGTTCACATTAATTTTGGTAATCTTTTGGAGGTTTTAACTGAGATTTTAAGAAAGAAGTTCTTTAGAATAAACTAGCTATCAGAAAAAATAATGAAATGACAGCAACAGCATTAAAAACAAATATTAAGAAGCAGATTATGCATATAGAGAACGAGACCATTTTACGTTCGATACATGCAATGCTAAAAGAGTTATTAAACGATAAGGGATCAGATAGTTTATTAACCAAGGAATAAAAGCGGAGTTTGGATAAAACATTGACTAAACAAAAAAATGGTAAGCTAAAGTATTATAGTGAGGCGCAGGCTTATGGTAAACTTCCACGCACCCTTTATAAAAAGGGTTCAGCTATTCGTTTGATAGATTAGATTAAAAACAAATACTATTTTTGTTTTTAGGTAAAAGTTTGGAACTCAATTTTTTTAAAAATACTTAAAGAAGCTGTAGTTATTACTAAAGCTGACGGTCTTAAACCAAATTTCAAGAAAGTAGTGTAACCACCCCCAAAAATCGGACAGTTTAGAACTAGAAAATTTTAACTTTAAACTGTAAAAACGATGAAAAAAGGTAAATTTAGCGAAACACAAATTTTATCTGCCCTCAAGGAGCATGAGGGTG
>JAAFIQ010000042.1 GCA_013298715.1 Bacteroidota bacterium
ACTTTCGGCTGTTTTTTTCTTTGGATTTGTTTCCATTTTCTTTCTGTTTTTACATTAGTTAAACTTAAGAAAATGTCTCTATTCTTTTATATTAAATCAGTACACTTTGGTTTGAAACGGAACAGGCTCTAAAAAATTAATGATTCCAAATATATATCCAAATATCGATCTTCATTATAATAGTAATAACGACGGATTAAAAATATATTTTGTTGTAAAACCTGGTGGCAATGCAGGTGATATACAATTAAATTTTAATGGCAACATTAACACTCTAATCAATTCAAATAATCAGTTATTAATAAACTCTTCATTAGGTAATTTTGGGTTTAAGCCAGCAAAAATTTATAATATTACATCTCCAGTAAGCACAGCTACCGTTTCTGGTGGTTTTTCGCTTTTTTCTCCAAACAATTATAAATTTAATATTGGTCCTTATATTACAAGTTTGCCACTAGTAATTAGTTTAGAACAAATACAAACTGGCGTAGGTGTGAGTTCTACTTGCGACTGGTCTACTTTCTACGGTGGTTCAGGTTTTGAAACTTCAACCAAAGTTATAACGGATGCTTTAGGAAATTCTTTTTTAATTGGGCAAACAGATAGTCCAAACTTCCCTAATTTAAGTGGCGGTTATTTAACCACTACGAATGGCTTAGATGGCTTTATTGTTAAGCTAAATTCCAGTGGTGCGGGTGTTTGGGGTACATTTTATGGTGGTAATGCTACTATTGGTTCGGTAAACTGTTTACCAAAAAGCATCGCAATCAACTCTGCAAATGAGATTTACATAACTGGTAATACTGATAACGCGACACTTCCATTGGTTCCCGCTGCAAATACAAATTTACAAGGTGGTCTTGACGCATTCATAGCTAAATTTAATAGTGCGGGTAATAGCCTACTTTTTTCTCGCTACCTTGGGGGTAATGGCACTGATAACGCCAATGATATAGCAATTTCCAATACTGGTGATGTTTATCTAGTAGGTAACTCTTCGGCAAGTTCCTCAGGGTTTCCATTAACGAATCCGCTTGGCGGCGCTTATTATCAAAGCATCTCTACAGGTAACGATGGTTTTATTGCTAAAATAAACTCAAGTAATAATTTACAATGGTCATCATTTTTTGGCGGTTCAGATAAAGATGAAATCCAATCAATTAAAATATTACCAAATGGTAACATCTTAACCTCTGGTTATACATATTCAACAATTAAAGCATCTGCAAATAGTTCGAATCCAATTTGCGGTGTCCCTCTATCAGCCAGCGATTATCCAGATTGTACGCCCTCAGGTGCATATACACAAGCCTTTGGTGGCGGTTTAATAGATGCATTTATTGTTGAGTATAACCCAAACGGTTCACTTGCTTGGTCAACTTATTATGGCACTACATCTGATGAAATTTCATCACGTATTGTATTAAAGCCTGGCAGTTCTAATGAATTTTACTTAGTTGGTAATGCTGGTTCGCAAAACGGACAATTAAGTGTAGGCCCTGTTGGTTCTTATATTCAAAATTACAATCCATCAGGCAATATCCCTCGAGGGTTTATTACCAAATTCGTTAATAGACAACCTGTATGGCATACTTTAGTAGGCGAGGGTAATCAAGCATATATCAATGATGCTGTTTGTGATAATTCAGGGAATATTTATGTAACTGGTAAAACTCAAACTTCTGGCTATACTTCGGGTCCAAATTGCCAGCCTGTTGCTTTTAGTGGTTTCTTTACTGAGTTTCCTAAATGCTTTCCTTCAGGTATTTTTAATAAACCAACATATGGCGGTGGAGGTCAAGGCGATGCTTACATAATTGGATTTAATTCTGCTAATCAAATGGTCTGGTCTTCTTTTTACGGTGCAGGAAGCACCGATGAAGGAGTATCCTTAGCCTTCGATGCTGCAACTAATAAATTATGCTTTACGGGCTTTACTCAAAGTGGCGCTGGGGGCTTTCCATTATTTAATCCTAATACTGGTAATTACCAACAAAACACAAACGCTGGCAGTTCAAGCAGTTTTTTAAATCCAACAGCAAATCGCGATTGTTTTTTTGCCAAGTTCTGTTTAACTTCAATCCCAACAACTATTAAAGATGATAACCTTGATAAATTAGTAAATAATTCATTTATTTATCCAAATCCTAATAATGGTACATTTAATGTTTCATTAGCAAATTTTAATAATGAAAATTGTCATTATAAAATATTCGATTTAACTGGTAAACAAATTGAAGAAGGAGATAAAGAAATATCAAATAATTTTATTAACTTTAAATTATTACCTAGTATATACAAACAAGGTATATATTTATTAAAAGTAAATTCAAATAAAAATTCTACTGTAGTTAAATTTATTGTTGAATGAAGTTAAAACCAATTCTAATATCCATTTTAATCCTCTTGTTTCTAATTGAAACAAGAGGACAAAGTGTAAAGGGTGGCGAAATCAATTTAAAACGCATATCACAATTTAACTTTGAAGCAACCGCTAAACTTATTGTAAATTGGCCTAATACTTTAACCATATCTTACGTTAAAATTAACTGGGGCGATGGCAGTCCACTTGACTCTTTACCTTATTTTATCTCTGGTTGTAATCAATCAGGTTCAGAAGTTCTTATTTTTAAAGGCATACATTCATTTTTAGCTAATAATGTTTATACTATTTCAATACAAAACGACTTCCTTGTTAATGGTATCACCAATATTCCTAATTCTGGAACTCAAAAACTTACTTTAAAACATATACTAAACACGAATATTTATAATTCACCTCCAACTTTTTCATTTTGTTTAAACGACAGCGTGCCTTGTTCAGCCAATAACTTTTTTTATGTTAGTGGTTTTACCGAAACAGATGGCGACAGTATTAGTTACTCAATTGCTAATCATGCCGAATTTTTCGGTTATGAAATGCCCCCAGTTGGTATTAACTCAATATCAGGTATTTTAACCTTTACTGCTAGTGCTTCTGGTAGATATAATATAAGTGTAAAGATTGATGAATGGAGACAATCATTCATTAACGGACCTTACAATATTATAGGGTCAACCTATCGCGAGTTGTTTATTAGTGTTTGTAATTTAGTGCTTGGTAATAACAATCAATCAATTAATAATAGTTTTATTTTGTATCCAAACCCCGTAATTAATAAACTTATAATTAGTAATCCTAATTTCATTCTGCAACAGAATAATTTTATTCAAATTACAAATACAATAGGTCAAACTGTTTATTCAAATAGTTTAAATAGTACCGAAAACCAAATCGAACTAGGCCATTTACAAAATGGTGTTTACTTTATTAAAATTATTAATAATCAAAACCAAAAAACATTTAAAATAATTAAAAATTAATTCGGGCGTTTTAACCCGCTTTGCGCTACAATCTTTTTGCAAGGAGGCAGCAAAAAGGATTTTCGCTACAATCGGTAACGCAAATACGCCAAAAAAATTAACAATTTTTCATAAATTTTAGCTTACATCCGTTTGAGTTTGTCCGTTATATGATTAATTAACCCATTTATTAATCACTTAAAAACTCAAAATTATGTCAACCTACTTTGAAACAGGCCACCCAAAAAACGTAGCCAACCTTTTAAAATACATACAGTATTTACAAACATTAGGGGCAAGTTATAACCCCGCAAACACAAGCATAACCTTATCAGCAATTACAACAGTTCATACAACTGCGGATACCAAACAAACATTAGTAAAGACCTCAGAAGATAATTGGAAAAACTTAACCAATTTAAGAGAGATAGCTTTTGAACCCTTAAATGCGTTTACCGTTCAATTATTTTCAATCTTAAAAACAACAGATGCGTCAGAACAAACATTAGTAGATTTTTTATTCTTAGTAAATAAAATGCGAGGCTCAGATAATGCTAGTACAAAAACTGCAAACGCAAAAACAACACCAACAAATAATAACACAGAATCAACATCACAAGAGCAAACAAAATCAACTTCACAACAAAGTTTCGATCAAAAAATAGAACACTTTAGTAAAATGATTTTAATACTATCAGGAGTTACTAGTTATACACCAAACGAAGTTCAATTTCAATTAGCAAGTTTAAACACACAGTTATCTAACCTAACTACTTTAAACACAAATGCCAACAATGCAAAAACACAATTAACCTCAGCAAGGATAGACCGTAATACTTATTTTTATGCGCCTAACACAGGTTGGTTAGACTTAATAAAAAAATCGAAAGAATATATTGGCGCAATATTTGGAAAACAAAGCCAGCAATACAAAGCGGCAATAGCATTTAAATTTGTAAGAGTAATTGCAAAAAAGAAAGCTAACTAAACAGCTAAAAGTCCAATCAAAAAATTGGACTTTTTTAATGCCACTCTTTTAGTTGAAATAGTTTAGGCTGTTGGAGCTTAAATTTCGGTTGTTCATTAATAATTAACCATTGTGGAAGTACCCTACACCGTTTTATTAACAATCTAAATCATTGTGGAAGCAATCGGCGCTATTTTAAATAAACAATTATTAGCTGTTCTTATAATCGATGCCGTTGTTTTTAAAACATTATCCGCTGTTATCAAAGTCGACAGTGTTGTGCTTAAAACACTAGTGGCTGTAAACTTAATCGACACCATTGTACTTAAACTATTGCAGACACTACAACCAACACTAGCCGCATTAGGACAGAGCCAACGCACATTTACAAGCCCATTTTGCGTTCTTTTCTAAGGCATTATAATTTTTAGTGCGCAAAAAAAGCTTGTAAATTTTCTTCCCGCCTATGTGTATCGACCTAAGCGTAAAAAAGACAGCCAACGCACAGCAAAAACCTAAAAAATAGCCTCGGCTTTTAAATATCGGCAGACAATTTCTCGATAAATATGACATGTACTTTTAAAATAATTTCTGAAAGTTAAATAATTTGCTTTCCTTTAGACATCAATTTACAAGACTAAAATAAAACTGTGTGTGGCGCACAACTACTAACACCAAGCAAGCGTAATTTTTTGCGTGTTTGCGCTCAAATGCGTAACTTGGACAAGCAAAAAACTAACGCCTGCTTGGAAACCGTTAGCGGACAGTGGGGCGTCCGTAAAAATAATTCCTTTCGACAAAATTAATTTTATAAAACAAATCTCCGTCCGACTCGCGACTGCAACCAACATTCAGGACGACAAAAT
>JAAFIQ010000043.1 GCA_013298715.1 Bacteroidota bacterium
AAAGTCCGAAGTTGGAAATAATTTTACGACTGCTAATCAAAGTCAAAAAAATTAACTAATTTTAAAACTGAAAGTGTCCTAAATTTTTTATGCAAAAAAGTACAGATTGGTTTGAATACATACACTGCACCTATTGTTGCTGGTATTGGTGCAATTTTATTAAGTAAAAACTCTTCGTTAACCGTGGCTCAAATTGAGTCTGCAATTCAAAACGGAACTGATAAAGTTTTAACAGAAGGTATTTATACAGCATATCCTAACTTACTTGGCTATAACCCAATGTTGTTTTATGGAAGGGTAAATTGCTTTAAGGCACTATCGAGTGTGCCTGTTGGTATTAGAGAAAATAACAAAAATAATTTAAATATTGATTTTATAAAACTATCTGAAAATGAGGTTGGAATTTATTTTAATTCTGAACAATTCCAGAATGGTTACAGTTTAAAAGTTTTTGATGTTGGAGGTAAAACCATTAATTCTATTAACATCGAGCCTAACGCAAAAAGCTACATATTAAATACTGATGCCTTACTTCAAGGTATGTATATAATTAATGTAGCAGACAAAAACAACACTTCCCAATACTTTAAATTCATTAAATAAATTCTAATCCCTGTTACATAATTTGTAACAGGGATTTTTTATGAAATTAACTTTATATATACTTACAATAATTATTAGTCAATTTGCGTTGTCTCAAAACGCATTTTTAAAATATTACAATTCAGAACTTTTAACTAAGTATCAATTATTTGAAAAATCAAATCAAGTTATAGAATTATCAGATGGATATTTAATTTCTGGTTTTCGTGAATTAAATTATACAGGCTTAAATAATGATACTACATATCCAATGCTTATGAAAATTGATAAGCTAGGCAATTTAATTTATAATAAAATTTACCATAATCAAACTTGTCTATCCACTATTAATAGCTATGTAAAAGTTGATAATGAAATTCTAACTGTTGGTCATACCTTAATGCCTGGCGACAGTTGTGGATTTTCACCAAATGGATACATTATAGATTTACAAGCTTTTATTCAAAAAATAAATATTAACACAGGCGAACTTATTTGGAAGAAAGCTTTTGGAGAATCTTTAACTAAAACTGCACAAGTATTAGCAGATATAACAAATACAAATGATAATAATTATTTTATTATTGGCACGGATAATAATTTTCCTTGGCTATTAAAAATTAATAGTTCTGGTGATACTCTTTTTACAAAAAAATATTTAAGTTTAAAATATATTGATTTTACTAATATTTACAATTTTAACGGAAATATTCGATTAATAGCAAAAACTTCAAGCTCAACTAGCTTGTATGAATTAGATAATAATTTTAACTTAATATTACTTAAACAATTTAATTTTAGCTCAATAGCCACAATTAAAACTCCAGCAGAAAATAATTTGATCTTCACATATCCATACAAACCAGATATAAGAAATTATACAATTATTACTGAAGTTGACTTGAATGGAAATATTTTTTATAAAGATACTTTTGAACTAATAGGTACAAATGGAGTTTGCAAAACCGATAATGCAGATTATATATTAGTAAATAAAGATTTTGGTAAAATAAATAAACATGGTCAAATTATATGGAATAGACGTTTTTTCGGCGAAAACAACGTAACCCCATCATATAATTACTTAAACGTAAAGCTAACTAGCGATAAAGGTTTTATATTAGTAGGCTCTTATAAGCTACATACAGTAGCTATTAAAACCGATTGTAGTGGGAATTTAGAGTGGGATAATAATTCCTGTTTACTTCCAACTAATCAAAATACTTTAATTTTCCCTAATCCATTTAATGAAAATTTAACCATACAATTACCAAATATTAATCTCGAAACTGATAATGTAACAATAACAATTACAAATTTACTTGGTCAAATTATTTACTCAGAAAATTTCAATAATCAAAATATTATTTCATTAAATACTGCCGCAATTTCCAAATCTTTATACGTTTGCAATGTTTATGTGAACAAAAAACTTTACAACGTCCAAAAACTAATAAAAAATTAATTTGGGCGTTCGGGCGGGCTTTCCGCTTCAATCTTTTTGCAAGAGCCAGCCCTGTTTATAGTCAGAGACAGCAAAAAGGATTTCCGCTACAATCCCTAACGTAAAATTTGCGGTGTATAAAAATGTTTTAAATTCGTTTAAGTAAAAATAAATTATATCGTTAAAGTTGCCTACTTCTATGTTAAAGTTTCCTACTGCTTTAATAAAACTCGCAACTGCAACATCAAGGTTCTTAACTTCTTTAACAAATCTTAAAACTACTTTAACAAAGTTTTCTACTGCATTAACAAATTTCGTAACTGCGCTGTTAAAATTGCTAACTGCGTTAACAAAACTAGCTACTGCTTTAACAATCTAGTAACTGCAACTATAAAACTAGCTACTGCGTCATTAAAGTTTGCTACTGCAACGCCGAATTGGCGGACAAAGCTGTTAAAAGTGTTAAAAATCAGCATAAAATTGCTAAACACGGTTTTAGGACAAGCCAACGCACATTTACTAGCACATTTTACGTTCCTTTTAATGGCATAAATGTTTTTATAGCTCGCAAAATAAGCTTTTAAATTTCCTGCCCGCCTGTGTGTATCGACCTTTACTTAAATAGAACAGCCGACCCACAGCAAAAACCAAAAAAATTGCCACGCACATTACATCTCGGTCGACGATATTCCGCTAATGCCGACAATGACTTTTAAAAATAGTTTCCACTTAATAAAATATTCCGTTTCTTTAACAAGCAGACGGAGTTAAAAACTGTGTGTGGCGCACAACTACTAACAGCAAGCAAGCACAATTTTTGGCGCAAGGCTGCTCAAATACAGTGGTGGACAATAGCCAAAAACTGATGCCTGCTTGCAAACCGTTAGCAGGCATTAATAGACAACGACACATGAGACATTCATTTTTTTTGACAACATTTATTTTGGTATCGACATTAATAGTCGGACAAAATGTAAGTAGTAAATGGGTTCGACAAATTGGTGGGACAAACTACGACGGTGGAAACTCAATAACCTTAGACGCCTTCAGTAATCTTTACGTGACAGGCCATTTTCAAGGAACAGTAGATTTTGATCCCGGAATTGGTGTTTTTAACCTGAGTTCGCTTGGTTATCAAGATATTTTTGTTTTAAAATTAGACTCTACTGGAAATTTCATTTGGGCCAAGCAGTTCGGTGCAAGCAATGGCTTTCATGACGGTTTATCTATTGCGGTTGATTCACTTGGTAATGTTTATACCACAGGGTATATTGGTGGGACTGCCGACTTTGATCCGGGGGTGAGCACATTTTTTTTGTCCTCCGTAAATGACTTTCATGACAACTTTATTTACTATGATGTTTTCATTTCAAAATTAAATTCCACTGGAAATTTCGTTTGGGCAAAACGGTTCGGTGGCTTCTCTCATGATTATGGTCGTTCAGTTTCAGTTGATAAATATGGTAATGTATACACAACAGGAGAATTTTCAGACATAAATGTGGATTTTGATACTGGTGTTGGCACTTATACAATGTCAGCCCAGTCAATTGATATTTTTATTTCAAAGTTAGATTCCGCTGGAAATTTCATATGGGCAAAACAAATGGTATGTAAAGGCGTTGACGGTGGCACAGCGATTACCGCTGACAATAACGGAAATGTATACTCAACTGGTCTTTTTCAAGACACCTGTGATTTTGACCCTGGTGTAGGTGTATTTAATCTTATCGCTCAAAGTGATTATGATGTCTTTATTTCAAAACTTGATTCTTCTGGTAATTTTATTTGGGCTAAAAAAGTTGGCGGAGGGGGGCAATGGACGTCTAATAGTGGCAAAGCTATAGCTGTTGATGGCTCAAATAATTTGCATGTTACCGGGTATTTTCGCGGGTCAGGGGACTTTGACCCGGGACCGGGTACTTATTCATTAGTAACCGGAAGTGATATGGACATTTTCATTCTTAAATTAAATTCATCGGGAAGCTTTATTTGGGCTAAACGAATGGGCGGCAAGTTCGATGAAATAGCTGAATCAATTGCGTTAGATGCATCAAAAAATGTTTACACGACAGGCTTTTTTCAAGACACTTGCGATTTTGATCCAAGCATTTCTACATACACCCTTAGTACAGCAGGCGCTTGGGATATTTTTGTTTCAAAGTTAGATTCCGATGGAAATTTCATATGGGCTAAAAAAATGGGCGGAACACAAATTGACGAGGGAACATCAATTGCTGTTGACCCGTTACAGAACATTTATACGACTGGTCGTTTCATTGGCATGGCTGACTTTGATCCTAATGCAGGTGTTTTTAATCTAAATGCTGGACCAACGACTGACATTTTTATACATCGTTTAAGTAACGGTAATTTCGTGGGTGTTCAAGAGATCATTTTAGGTTCCAACATTTTAATATTTCCGAATCCAACAAACGGACAAATAAATTTAAAAACAACAAACGGCATTAAATCCATTAAGGTATTTAATGTTACTTCGCAAGTTATTTTTGAAAGTGCAAATATTAGCACAGACAATTTTAACCTTGACATTTCTTCACACTCTGCCGGACTTTATTTTATAGAAATAAAACAAGACAAAAATATTTATCGAACTAAACTTATAAAAAATTAACGCCTGCTAACAGCAAGCAAGCGCAAGCGGCGGGACAGTCTAAAGGCTTCGGCTTATATTATTGCCTTCCCTTCGGTCAGACCGTTTTTTATTTTGCCTCCGCTAAAAAACATGTATCTTCGTTATTAAGTTTGGTGCAGGTAGACAGATGAATTTTCAAAATGCCGCCTGCGCCTGCTTGGAAACCGTTATAGCCAATAGCTCGACAAATAAGACGAAAGAAATCCAAAAAAATCCGACTTCTATTTCCGGCCACACAGGCGACCGCACTCGGGTTGACAAAAAATATCGGACACTTTACTTTGACTTTATAACTGACTTCGATAACGCGTAAAAAA
>JAAFIQ010000044.1 GCA_013298715.1 Bacteroidota bacterium
CTTTGTCAATATCACTCGATAAATACTCCCAATTGAGATCGGATAAGGCTTGTAATTTAAGCGTATCTGCCTTTGCACTTGCCAGCGTTTGTTTCAACGTTTCTATTACGGGCAACTGTGCTCTTACAACATTGAATACTAAGACTAACCATAAGAAGAGATAATGTTTACTCATATATGTGTTTAAATATAAGCATTAAATAAAAATACCAATAGTACATCTGCACTATTTATAAGGAGATGCCTATGGCGTACTTTTGAACTACTATTTAAAATTATACACTATGAAAACAAAAAATTTAAGTAAGGGCTTAGCTTTGGCAATGGTATCTATCTTTTTAGTTATTTTTTCTTGCAAAAAGAAAGAAGATGCAGCCCCGAACAACACAAATGCCACTAATACATCGAGTACAACTACTACTGGCGGCTCAACATCGGGTGGTTCAACAACGGGTGGAACGCCAGCAGTTGGCTCTTTTACTTGGACCGAAAATGGTGGGGCTGTAAATGCTGCCGACTCGGCGTTTTGGGTTACAGGTAGTTGGGGCACGGGCATTCGGGCTTACAAAGGCGGCTTTGGAAGATGGTTCGAGATTAATTGGGCCAATACCAATAACACCAACGTTGGCATAAAAAATCTTATTTCGAGCAATAGCGATTTTAGTTATATCTACATCACTACAATATATGCCATTAATTCTAACCAAACCCTTAGTGTTACTGCATTTGCAACTAATAAAATGAGTGGGAATTTTGCTTTACATGTAACCGAAAGTACAACTACTTTAAATTTAATAGGTGGCTTTAACGCTATTCCAAAAAAATAAAAACTATTAAAAAACTACTACTATGAAAAAAAATTTACTCGCTCTAGGGCTTATCATTAGCGGAACTTGCAACTCGCAAACGTGGAATAAAATTTCGGGAATAATGGATAGTGCCCAAATTAAATCGGTGGCCGAAATCAATAACCAAGTGGTTGCGGCAGGTCAGAATTGGATATCGAACGGAAAAGCTGATTTTGCTGTTTCTACGGATGGCAATAGCTGGACAAAAATTTCAACCTATTCTTTTGCGGGTTGGTTACCAACAGGTTTGCCACAAAACAATTTAATCGTTAACCCAAATGGATTTACCAATACGCGTAAACTAGTGGCTGGCACTTGGCAAGCATTTAATTTTCAGCCGTATAATTATGCTGAGTTTTCGAACGGAACCATTATTGGCGGCAGTGCTGGTTACCCCGATACACTTTATAATATTAGCAATACGGGCGTTAAAGGTGCAAAATTAGGCAATCAAGTATTCAAACTATCTTCTAAGTATTGTAATGGGGCTAACAATCGTTTATTTATTTTTTCTTATGGCTCGGGTTTAGGGTATATTGATTTTAATAATTTATCGGTCATCAATTATCCCGCTACACTTGATGGACAAGCCATGACCAAAACTGCTTGGGAGTTACGTTCGGTTACGGATATGGTGCGCACAAGCAATGGAAATTTATTTGCTACCGATCAATTATATGGCATTATTAAATCCACCGATAATGGCGTTAATTGGACGACTGCGCTGTCGGGTGTTGCTGGCGTAAGTATTACAAAAAATAGTTTGGATGAGTTGTTTGTGGTAATAGGTACAGCTCAAATTAGAAAAAGTAGCGATGGAGGTGTTACCTTCACCAACATTAATGGTAACCTGCCCGTTAATGGATTCAAAGCCGATGTATTTGTGAACGCCAGTAATGAAGTATTCGCATTTATAAATAACAATGGAGCTATAAACCCATCTAACTCAGGCATTTACAAACTATCGAATATGATAGGTTTAAAAGAAACGAATAAAACCATTCCTTCGGTTTCTTTATTCCCCAATCCTACAAACGGCAGAGTTAGTATTCAAGCCGAAGCAACCATTACGTATATTAAGGTTAGCGATTTAACAGGTAAAATAATAATAGAAGATGAATGTTCGGAAAAAAATTATTTGCTTAGTTTAGATAAGGTTGAACGTGGGTTATACTTTGTATCAATCACCATAAATGAAGTATTACAAGTTATAAAAGTTATCAAAGATTAAAAAACAAGGTAGTGAATCTAACAAATTTTATAGGGGTTCTCATTTGTTGTACTATTGTTTTTTTAATAGTAGCTTGGTGGCGTAAACAGTATCGTCAAAAAACATTGGGCATCAATACATCCACTCTAATTAACATTTGTATAACCTTAGTTATTGTTTTTATTGGGTGCAAATTAGTTGGCTTTGTTTTATTTTTTAAATCTATGACTACATTAACAACAAACGCTTTCTCTAACGGAACTTATGATGTGAACACCTACATTATAGTTGAACCTTGTCGTTTATATGAAGATAGTGATCCGCCGAATTACATTGGTAAAGAATCAGCTACCGCCTTAAAACCAAGTGATACCATTTATGCAATAGCTACCTATCAAAAAGGGGATATCCTTTCAGGAATTACTTATAAAAAAATAAAGTTAAACAATGCTTTTTTTTGGTTGGAAGAAAACAAGGCCCTTCGTTTGTTCGATTATTCCTATAAGTATCAGCCCCTTCAATTTAGCACAAGCGATTCTTTTCAAGATAAACGCTGGTGGATGTGTGCCAAAAACTATTTTTCAATTTACTTGAATTACCATGGAAGCGATATAAGTAAGGCTATTCAAAACGATACTTTACTAACAGCCAACTGGGAAACAAGCCATCAAGGCGGTTATTTAACGGTTAGCCGTCATCCTAGAAATGATCAGTTTGTTTACACAATTACAGGTACTCCCGAGTATCGGAAAAGTTCTGAAAGGTGTATTATTAAAGGCGTTGAAGATCGTTTTAAAAATAAACCAAATAACGCAAATGCTTGTGCTTACTTCATTCAGCATGGCCATTTCATTTATGACTCCGTTTTAAAAAATAAAAAAATCAAGTGATTAAATTGTAATACCCTTAATAGTTAGAATTAAAAATAGAATATAAAATAATGAACCATACATTAATAAATTAATCTATAAGACATGCACAGTCATTTAAAAAAAATCGGTTTAATAGCATTTGTTTTTTCAGTACCACTTAAAACAAAGGCTCAAAATTTTGATTTACTTCTGAAAGGAGGTTTAGCCTCATACACAGGCGGTACAAGAAATTTAAAAGTACATGAAAGTGCTATTAATTTTAATACCAAAGATATAAGTAAAGAAATGAACACCTCACCATTTGGCGCAGCTTTTGGGTTTGAAGTGGTGATAAGAAATAAAGGCGATCGTAGATTTGGTGTTTTTGCAGGCTGGAATTATAGGCGTAATACGTTTAGAGCCACTACAAACATTGGTGGTAAGCTGGCTTGGCGCTTTGCCACACGCCGACTAACCGTTTTTGGTATGTTCATTCAGGTAAGTAAAAAATTCGATGTGGGCTATTCGTTTGATTTAATGCAACTGCGTTTTTTACAAAATGCCGAAAATTTTAATGTGAGTGTTTATGGTAAAAAAACCGACAACTCTGGCGGATGGGAACATTTTTATCAACCAAAAGAAGGAGGGCTAAGGAATGCGTATAGAGCCTTTGGTGCTACTGTTTTTGCAAATTATAATTTGAATAAACTTTTAAATATAAGGTTAACATACATACACGATTTTTTTGGTGTTACACCCTACTTATTAGAGGACCCATCCAAAGAATTCAAATACTACTTATCGCAATTGGAGTTAGGCGTAAATTTAAAAGTATCGGGTTTATTTAAAAAAGAGAAAGGAAATAAAAAATGAAATTAGTAAACTATATTTTAATGATTACTATTGTTTTATGTACGTTTAAAACTACTGCACAAAAAAAATGGGAGTTTTCTTTTGGACCGCAATACGGTTATGCGGTTCAACCCAGCTTCCGCAAATTTTCTAAATCGTATAATACTTATTTTGATACCACCAGTAGTGGCGAAAAAATGACTTCAAAGTTAGGCAGTTTATCGCATTTGTTTGGTGGTATGCTTACAGCGCGATTTTATTTAAACGATAAACTATCGG
>JAAFIQ010000045.1 GCA_013298715.1 Bacteroidota bacterium
TTGGAGTGATTTAATTGTTTTGTTCAAAGTAACAATCGCTGTGTCCTTAGTCAGTAAATTATTTTTTAAAGAGTTGATTTCAATTTCTTGGTTTTTTGTTGTCTCATAAAATTCGCTTTTTTCTTTGTCAAACTTAGAAGTGCCAAAATACTGTCCTAATGCAAATGCCCCGCCAGAAACAATTAGTAAAACTGTCCAGAAATAAATGTTTTTTAAGAGTTGAATAATCTGATGGTCGTCAATGTGTTTGTTCACTGTCTTAGGAGAAATATTTTTACACGCTTTTAAAGCACCATTTAGAACAGTCATTTGTTTCTCAAACTCATCTTGTTCGTATCCATTTAATTTTTTTCTGTCAAAAGTTAGATACAGTTTAAAAGCTGCACAATCCTCACCATAATTGTTGCGAATAAAATCCTCAACTGTCGCAGCCCAACCAAGTAATTCGTCCGAGGCACGTGTATATGTCCCGTGTGATGCGGAGTATGAATTATTTCTAAAAGTAAATTTTTGTCCTAATTGAATTAGCTCGTCTATTTTGTCCATTGATTATTTTTTTGTCAAAAGTTACATTGTTGTTGTGTCTGTGGTAGTGCCTGTAAAATTACCGCTAACTTACTTATATGAGAACTTTTTGTGCGCCAAGCATACGCTTTTTGGTTGGCTTTGTGCATGTTTTTGGTTTTTTATATTTCTCACTTTTTATCTTTTTTAAATTTTAAACTACAGCTTCGCCACCTCACTCCCACCTTTTTTTCCCTTTAAAACAACCTTAAACTTTGCAATTTTTTTTTAATATCAACCTGTCTTTTTTTGTAAATTAAAGTTGTAAAATCCTTAATCAAATATAATTATTTTTTATAAACTGTCATAAGGGCTGTTAATTTTTTGCAACTCTTTATTGCTCACGTGTGTATAAATTTCTGTTGTACGCGTGCTGCTGTGTCCTAATAAAGTTTGAATGTACCTAATATCGGTGCCTGCTTCTAACAAATGCGTGGCATAACTATGCCGCAACCAATGTAAAGTAACTGGTTTGTTAATTTTAGCTTTATCAACGGCTTGGCTTAAAACATTAGCCAAACTCCTCTCATCATAGGGTTGCCCTTTAAGCTGCCCTTCAAATAAATAATTGCTTGGTTTATAAGCCTTATAATATTCTCTTAATAATTCTAATATTTTGGTTGAGAGTGGTACAATTCTATCTTTTTTACCTTTGGCTTGTCGTACTATAATTACACCCCGTTTTGAGTCTATATCACTTGGCTTTAAATTTAATAACTCACTACGTCTTAAACCACAACTATAAATTAAACTTAAAGCCGTTTTATGCTTTATGTTTCGCAAAACCAACAGCAAACTTTTTACCTCTTCTTTACTTAATACGTTTGGTAATATTTTTTGCCTTTTAGGGCGAAATATTAAGTTTACTTGCAGTACACTATTTTCGGTTATTTTATAAAATAATTTTATAGCATTTATAATTTGATTTTGAAACGACCCCGATAATTTTTTGGCTATTATGTAATCATTGTTAAAGTTCAAAATATCATGGTTACTAATTTCATTTATAGGTTTTAAATGGTAATATTTTAAAAATAAAACTAAAGCTTCTACATACGTTTTGATGGTGTTTTTACTATAACGTTTTGCTAGCATCCACTTTTCAAATTCGTTAACTTTTGTTTTTTTAGTGTTGCAAAGCTCAATTATTTTTGGTTTAAGTAAATCATTATCTTCAATTTTTTGAGTAATTAAAGATTCTTTTTTTAACTCTACAAACATGGTATAATCTACATAGGCTATATTTTTAAGCCAATAAAATATTTTTGAGTGAATTTTAGGCTCATAAGGCACATACCAACTGCTATGCGTCTTACTCCACCTTAGGTGTGCATTCAGTCTGAGTAAAGCTATGATTTCATCATTTTTTTTAAATTGCAATTTCACAATTTCCAATTCTTTGTGTATGGCAGGTATTAATTTTAGAGTGGGTAAATTTAAAATATTCATATATACTACTTTTTATAGCACAAATATACTATATTTTATAGTAAACAAAAATCATATTTTAAGTTATTAGTTGCATGCGCACACTTCAATTTGTATATCGAACAACCCATGCAAACTAAGCGCAACAATGCCTAGTGTTAAACTAATATCTTAAAGAGGGAGTTTACACCAAATTAGTTATAAATATTTTTTCTTTCATTTTTATACCTTTTCACCTCGCTCAAGACTTATGCATTCTATTGTAAGGTCGTGCTCAAAAAACAAAAGGCAATTATTCTCAACAGCCTTTTCTAATACAGCTTGCTTTTCGGTTAAAGTTTCTAATGGTCTCATATCATATCCAATAACGTAACTTAACACTATAAGAAGTAACAAATAATTTTGAATTATAAACTATCAAAGGGTGATATTATTTGTTGTATGTTTTTGTTACTTACATGGATGTAAATTTCCGTTATTTTACTGCTACAATGGTGTTGGCGTTTAAACATTTTAGTATAGAGTACGGTTACTTTTCCATTACTAAAAAATTTGAACAAAGATTAGACCATAGCTAGGGAAAATGTACCATTGTAATTGGGTTTTAATTGGCCTCACTCTCCTATTTTATTTTTTGCTTGTACCGTTTCAAAAATGGATTTTATTTTAAGATCTATTTTCTTTGGTCAGTAATATCCGTTGCAAATTTCACCACTTTAATCACCTCTCCATTGGCATTTAAAATAGGATTGTAAATGGCATTTAACCAAACGGTATTACCCGAAGAAGAAACCCGTTGAAATACTCCTGTAAAGGATTCGCCCGCAGCAAGCCGTTTCCAGAAGGTTTTGTAATCGTCTGATTCAAGAATTTCTTTGGGTGCAAAGAGTTTATGGTGTTTGCCTTTAATTTCATCTAAGGCATAATTCATCGTTTTTAAGAAATTCGCATTGGCAGTAATGATGGTGCCATTGGGTTCAAACTCAATGGTGGCCATGGTGGCGTTGATGCCATCCATAACGCCTTTCATTTCGGCGGAGATGCTTTTGAGTTCGTGATTTCTTCTATTCATCTCTTCTTGTGTGGCGCGCATCTCTTCCATATTTTGACGCAATTCTTCTTCTTGCGATTTGGTTTCTTCGAGCATTTGCATGATTTCTGCTTCTTTCTCTTTCTCGGTAGTCATATCCGTCGCAAATTTTACCACTTTAATAACTTCTCCATTAGCATTTAAAATGGGATTATAAATGGCATTTAACCAAACGGTATTGCCCGAAGAAGAAACCCGTTGAAATACGCCCGTAAAGGATTCGCCCGCAGCAAGCCGTTTCCAGAAGGTTTTGTAATCGTCTGATTCAAGAATTTCTTTAGGCGCAAAGAGTTTATGGTGTTTGCCTTTAATGTCATCTAAAGAATAATTCATGGTCTTTAAGAAATTCGTATTGGCAGTGATGATAGTACCATTGGGTTCAAACTCAATGGTGGCCATGGTGGCGTTGATGCCATCCATAACGCCTTTCATTTCGGCGGAGATGCTTTTGAGTTCATGATTTCGTCTATTCATCTCTTCTTGTGTGGCGCGCATCTCTTCCATGTTTTGACGCAATTCTTCTTCTTGCGATTTGGTTTCTTCGAGCATTTGCATAATCTCTGCTTCCTTTTCTTTTTCGGTAGTTATGTCCGTTGCAAATTTCACCACTTTAATAACCTCTCCATTGGCATTTAAAATCGGATTATAAATGGCATTTAACCAAACGGTATTGCCCGAAGAAGAAACCCGTTGAAATACGCCCGTAAAGGATTCGCCCGCAGCAAGCCGTTTCCAGAAGGTTTTGTAATCGTCTGATTCAAGAATTT
>JAAFIQ010000046.1 GCA_013298715.1 Bacteroidota bacterium
TTCGCTAAAAATATCTAAGGCATAAGTAGAAACTTGTATGCCGTTAGAGGTGGTTGTTTTAGGCGCATTGTACGATGAAGTATTAGGTGTTGTGCTTAGAGAAGACGTTGTGGTTTGAGGAGGCGTATAACTACTTACCGTTTCTGTTATTTTTACATCATTTTGCAAAGGCACAAACGCATACATCCCGCTTCCATTTTGACTATTTTCTATGTAATTATAATATTTTTTTGTGATTTTATTTCCATTAACATCTATCAAACTGTGTACATTTTTCCCCATCTTAAATTCTGTAATAACACCTACTCCATTCTCGAAAAATAGGTAGTTATTTTTTTCAGGAATCATAAGTTCATGGTGAAGAACTGTAGGATTTTGATAGTTATAGAAATAAATTTTTTTTTCATCCTTGGTATAGAAATAATCGGTATCAAAAAAGGGTTTACTTTTTAAATTGGCAGGTACTACTAATTCGCCTTTCGTATTTATAACACCATACAGTGCATTTTTTTCAAAGTAGCTAAATCCGTTCGGTGTAAAGTTTTCATCTATATAATTCACCTCTTTTACCAAACTACTTTTTCCTGTACTATCAAAAATATAATAGTGCTTGGCGGCATCACACACCGAAAAAAAACCACTTCGAGGGCCAATACTTTTACCAGACAGTACATCTAAAGCATTGGGTAAGTATCCAAAATTTTCGTCAACAATAACTTTACCATCTGCATTAACGATGCCCCATTTTTCATTTTTATAAAATAATGCTAATCTATTTTTTTTGAAAGCAGTGCCACCATCGTAAATAGCTGGTATTTTTGGTTGACCCGCTTTATCTGTCCAGCCCACTTTATTGTTTATTATCACTTTTTTTAAACCACTTTCAAAAAAGAAAGTATCTAAATTAGTTTCATGCAGTCTTCCATTTACATGAACATATTTAGGGTTTGCGTTATCACCTTCCTTTTCAACTTTACTAAAGTCATATACAAAATCAGAGGCCTTAGTAAATTGTGGTTCAATTATAAATTCCCCTTTCTTATTTATAAAACCCCATTTACCTTTTTTTACTGGCGCAAGCATACCTTTAAATTTACCAACTTGTTCAAAGCTGGCAGGTATTACTTCCTCGCCTTTCTCGTTAAGAAAGCCATGTAAATTTTGAGCAACACTAACGTTAGCTAAAGCTAGAACTATTAAAAAAGGATACAGTTTCTTCATCGTATTATTGTTTTGCTTTGTTAGAGTAGGGTTGTGCTTGTTCGGTTTTCCCTTGCCGTGTAAGCCCAACTGCCATGTACATATTACTCATTTTATCTTCTCTATCTATCAACAAGGCTCTTTCGGCGGTAGCTGTTACTTGTTGCCAATCTTGCAAATCAATATAACAACTGGCCAGGTTATGATAGTACTCTGTTTTTTTACCATTTATCTTTATGGCTTTTTCAGCAAGCTGTATAGCTTTAGTGTATTCCTTATTTTTATAAAATACAATACAGGCCTTGTTGTAATCGTCGTCATAAAATTCATTTTCTGCCTCTTGCAAGGCTATTTCATATTTTTGTTTTGCCTCTGTATATTTTTCTTGTTGCAATAGAAAACTACCGTAATAAATAAATACTCTTCCTTTGGGTATATTGGCGTTAATGGCTTTCGTAAAATAGGTTTCAGCAGTTTTTGCATCACTTATTTTTAAGGTCGTGTTAGCGGCATCTAAATAAGCCACTATACTATTCGGATTTATTTGTATTAGTTTATTAAAGTCTTGCAAAGCGGCAGGGTATAGTTCCAATTTGTAATGAAGCCTTGCCCGCATATTAATTGTTTGTACATTGTTCGATTCCAATTCTATACTTTTATTCAAATCGTCAATACTCTTTTCTAGCATCCCTTTTTCTTCAAACACAACCGCTCTTCCATTATAGGCATCTACAAATTTTGGATTAGTTGTAATGGCTTTGGTAAAAAATTGTAAGGCACTGTTATTATTCCCACTTCTTAAATGATAAATACCTTGAATGAAATTAACTTTAGCATCGGTAGGGTATTTTTTAGCTAGGTTTTCAATAACATCGGTAGCTGCTTTTTGATTAGAGCCATTCATTACCTGCATGGCATTATCGTATTCCTTTTGGCTTACTTGCGCATGCAGGGCATTTGCACAAACGAATACCAGTAAGCAATAACACAACTTTAATTTTGATTTGATAGCACCCATTTTTAAATTTTTTTAAATGAACTATTTTTTTAACACAACTTAGTTTTGAAACTATTTTTAATTTTTCGGTATTGGTTAAGTTTATCTTTTGTATATCAACTATTTATTAGATTTTTAAATTAGGCTTAGCAACCTAAAAATACTATTTTTTGTAATTACACTTTCGGCTTAACTCTTTTTTTAAACTATTACCGATATTATTAGTTTACACAATTTTCATCAACTCGTTTCACTACCGTCTTTTTAATTCAATTAACTCTTTATAACGTAAAACGCCATTTTTAGTTTCCACATAACTCAAGGTCATTTTTTTAGCTACCCTCGAAACAATGGTATATCGCACGTTTGGTATGTTACCCGATGTTACATTCCGATAAATAGTCAACGTTTTAATGCTGTTTTTATCGGTTTGCCAAGATAAATTGGTGCTTCCGCCAGCCACTAAAAAAAAGTTTTGTATAGACTTTGGTATAAAGGTTGAACTTGACGACATTAAATTATCGGATGAATTATCGGAGTCGTAAAAGCCCCACCAGCCAGCGTTTTCTATTGTTGAACTGCTGTCAACACCACCATCTTTATTTAGCCACGTTTTCGTATAGGTCAATACATCGTAAGCACCAGCTATTTTTTTTGTATTCATCTCTTGCTTGCTACAGGCAAAATGTAATGAGCAAATTAATACGATAAAAAACTTTATTAGTTTACTATTATTTATTTTTTTCATTTTTTTCTTTTTTATTAGATAACACATATTGAAGCGAAAAACTCAGCATATAATAATTACTGCTTATGCTTTTACCTCCCAAACTCTGATAATTGGGGTTAAAGATGGAAGTATAATTT
>JAAFIQ010000005.1 GCA_013298715.1 Bacteroidota bacterium
TTGCTGGTCTCTAACAGATTTAAAATGCAAACGACAACTTTTTTCAGTTGGAAACTTCTTACTAAACTCTAATAATGTCATAGCTCAAATATACTCATTTTAGGTATAATTACGGATATTCAATAAATGAAACGTATTAGATTAAAAATGGAGAAGTTAAAGCTTCTCCATTTTTTTTAAAAAAATTTTGTAGAATTAAAAAATGTTGTAAATTTGCACTCCCATTATGGGAAAAGCGAAAGTAGCTCAGTTGGTAGAGCGTAACCTTGCCAAGGTTAAGGTCGCGGGTTCGAGACCCGTCTTTCGCTCAAAAAGGGCTGTGTAAGCAGCTCTTTTTAATTTGACATAACCATTCAAAATGCCTGGGTGGTGGAATTGGTAGACACGCAGGACTTAAAATCCTGTGTCTTCACGGACGTACGGGTTCAAGTCCCGTCCCGGGTACTAAGCCGGACTTTTCTAATAAATTTAGAGAGTCCGGTTTTTTTATTTCTCCAAACTCTCTGTTAATATCCCGATTTGGAGAATAAACGATTTATATCCGGGTTGGGTACATTTTTGATCAACAGGGAATTATTCTTTGTAGAAAAGCTGATTCGTTGATAACCTAACTTCTGCCATCTATCTGTCGTTCAGTATTTACGAGAAAATTTTTTTAATGGCTGCAGGTACAAAAATAGATTTTGGTACAGAATTCATAATCTTTAGCTCTTCTAAAAAAGTACTTTCATTATTTAAAAATGCGAGTAAATGATTTGGGTTATTTTTTTTGAAGAGCATTGCAAATAAAGCATCTCCGTGTAATTTTTTACCATTTAATACTGATAAGAAAATTTTATCGTACAACCCGTATTTTGATTTTGATGTTATGCATGGAAACTGTCCTTTTTCTAATTGATTTATTAGTTGAGCTGTACTTTTTTGAATGAAATTGAATGTATAGCCAGTACTGGTTTTGCTTTGACCGCCTGCTGTGCCAATATTAATTACATGCTTGCCAAATGGATTTACAAATTTAGATTCGGCCATTGGAATTTCGCCATACTCTTTTTCGGTGATTGTAAAAGAGTTTATTTTTAAGATATTACAAATGTAATTTTGGATTTCAACTTCGTACTCTTTTTTATCAATTAAGGCTTTTGGAGAGAAGCCAGTATATTCTACCAACGCTGAATTATTACCAGTTGGAATAACATACATAAACCTGCAATCGTTTTGTTGATGAACAGTAAAATCCATAAAAGTTGGGAGTTTATTTTCAAAAAAATTATCCTCTGTTTTAATAAACCAACCTAAAAAGTGTTGAACTAGGTTTACGTCTTTTGGTTTTATGGCTTGACTTCTGAATGCACTGTTAAAAATATAATCTGCTTCAAAAGTTTGAGTATTTGTTACGAGCAGCGCGCTGTTGTTTTGAGTAGTTATTGATTTTATTTCTGAGGTCAAAAACTCAAAACGCGCATCGTTGTTTAATTCTATTTTTGCATAATTGTAAAAATTTATCCCTTTTAAGAAATAATAATTGTAAGGATTAATATTAATTTCTTGAGAGAAATGATGGGAATAGAAATTAAATGAATTCCATTTTTTAGTTGCAAGTTGAGTATACCAGGCCGTTTGTTCTTTGGCCCAAAAGCACCAAGTTCTATCGTTTTCGTTTTTTGTATCTTTGTCTACAATTAAAATTTTATCAAATTTAACTTTTGAATTTTTTAATGCGATAGCTAATGATAAGCCTGCGCAACCGCTTCCAGCAATAATAAAATTATATTTTTTTTGAAAAGTCATTAAGCGTTACTGGCTTGCAACTTTAATTTTTTAGCTTGTGCAAAATATTTTGGGTGAATAAACAACATACCAAAACTTTCTCCATCATGTTTACCAAGGTGTTTGTGATGCATTTTATGCGCTCGCCTAAGTGCTAAAACGTAAATGTTGGTTGATTTGGTTAAAATTTTAAATCGTTGGTGAATTATTATGTCATGTACAAAAAAATAGGCAATTCCGTAAGCAGCAACGCCAAAGCCAACCCAAGTATACCAAGCGTAACCGTTCATCATACCAAGCATAATACACAGCCAACTGGGAATGGCGTATATCAAGAAGAAAATGTCATTTCGCTCAAACCAGCTTTTATGATCTTTTTTATGATGATCGGCGTGGAAATACCACATTAAGCCATGCATAACAAATTTGTGGTTTGCCCAGGCCGAAAACTCAGTTAAAACAAATGTTATAATAACTATGGAGATATTTATTGTTATTTGCATGATGTTATAACAAAAAAGTGTACAAAAAGTTTACTATAATTCCTTCAGATGAATTACATAGAGTAGTTTTTCGTCAATAAAGTAAATTTTATCTTTTAATACTTTTAATGGCGCATCTGTTTTAAAAGTAGCCATCAATTCAAAATTTTTTGTTGTTAAAATGGTTTTATTGCGTTGCGTAAGAATTTTTTTCGTACCAATGTCACATTTATAATTATACAGGTCGCTAAAATGGTACTCGTATTCTATTTTGCTGTTTGATACGCCATACACTTTTTCGTTTTCTGCTTTAAAATAAAAAACGTTATCATTAATAAAATTTAAAGGAACATAAAATCCTTCGCGCTCAACATAGTATTTATCTCCGTCAATAAATTCATTAAACCTACCAAATTTATTTTCGCCTACATCAAGTATGTTTTCTTGTTCAGAATTTGCGATAATTGTTTGTGAGATACTTTTTTTATTAGCAAAAATCAAATCTTGTTTAAATAAACAGAAATCTGTAATTCCTTCTAAAATATTTATAGTGTTACTTTCTAGTTTACCTGTTGCGGCATTTAATTTTAGAACAAATGGTTTTCCGTATAGAACACTATTATCATTGTATGATGCAACTCCTAAGCCAAAAAGAGTAAGGTTGTTGGTAGCTTTTCTGAGCAGCATACAAGAGGCTGGTACATTTGTTAAATCATATTCCCAATTTATTTTTCCTAAATAATCTGTTGATAGAACTTTATTTTTGGTGGCAAAATAAATGCTGTTGCTATCAATTAAAATGTTTGATGCGATGGATGTAATTTGATTTTCGAAAGTATTGGTAGTAACTGCGTTAAAAAAATTAGCTAGGTTATTAGCTTTTAAAGCGGAATAGGTAAAGGCATTTTTTGAAACGTCGGTGGTAACAAGTTCATGACTCCAAAGTTTTCCTGTATTAATGTTGATCGCGTGAATGCCACCCGCAGCAATAATGTAAACACTATCGTTTAATTTTTTCACATCGTTCCAATTGTAAGATGAAGGAATTGAAGCACTCCATTTTACAATTCCATCAGACAACTGAACACACTTTAAATCGTTCGAGTTGTTTGTCGTGTACATCAATCCTGTATTGTTAGAAAAAGAATAAACTATTTTTCCCGGATATTGAAATTGTTCGTAGCCGTACGTTTTGTTGTATCTACTGGTTTTTGACTCGTTGCTAATTAATAAATTACTCTTAGCATTTGTTATTTTGAATTGAGTAACATTTACATTCCACGATAGTGAATCGTTGTCATATTCTAATAAACCTAATGAGCCCATTTTACTAAATTGCTTGCCAATGCTTGGTTTTCTGGTTGTGAAAAATAATTTATTTGATGTTGAATCAATTTCGGTATCATATATAGCATACTCAAAACTAAAAGTTTTTGCTGCTAAAGTATTGCCACTTAATGCAGAACTGCCTATTTCTTTTATAAATCGTTTTACTTTTTGACTGTAACTTTCAAAAGCTAAAAGGAGTATAGTGTAAACTATAAATTTTTTTGTATTCATTTAAATTTTAACTCCCATAACTAATACGTCATCAACTTGTTCTTGATCGCCTTGCCAAGCGCTAAGCGTATGTTCAAGTTGTATTTTTTGTTTTTCTGGTTCAAGGGTGGTAATTGATGCAAGTAGTTTTCTAAAATTCCCTACCATAAATTTTTTGCCACGCGGACCACCAAATTGATCTGCGTAGCCATCGCTAAACACAAAAATTTGATCGCCTTTTTGCAGTTGTACTTTGTTGTTGTTGAATGGTTTTGTATTTCCAATGTATTTACCTATTGGGAATTTATCAGCATCGTGTTGAATTAATTCACCATTCCTAATTAAATAAAGTGGATTAAATGCAGCTGCATATTCTAATTCGAGTGTTTCATAATTAATGCTGCATAAAGTCATGTCCATTCCGTCCTTGGTGTCTTTGTTGCCACCTTCCACATTTAGTGTAGAAATAACGCCTTCCCGCAAGGCATCCATTATATCAGATGGTTTAGTTTTATCTGTGTGATTAATAATATCTTTTAATATATTGTAACCAACCAAACTCATAAATGCACCAGGAACCCCATGTCCGGTGCAATCTATAGCTGCAAAATAAACTAAATTACCTTTTTTTACTATCCAGTAAAAATCACCACTTACAATATCTTTTGGTTTAAAAAATACAAATGTATTAGGCAATACAGAACTTATGTAGTGTTTAGGAGGTAAGATGGCTTCTTGAATGCGTTTTGCGTAATGAATACTATCCGTTACTTGTTTGTAAAGGATTTCTAACTCTTCGTTTTTTGTTTCAATTTCTTCTTTTTGGCGCACAACTTCTTCTGTTCGTTCATTCACTTTTCTTTCTAATGAGCGTTCGTTTTCTGCTAAGTCATCACGCATTTTTAAGAGGGCGTAACCCAGCGTATCATCTTTACTCAAAGGTTTATAAGCTGCGTCAAAATTTCCGGCACCAGTTTTTTTCGCAAATTCAGTAGTTTGGTTTACACTTGCTACGAGCTCATTTAAGGCGCTTCCCATTTCTCCAATTTCATCAGTACGTGAGCGTATGCGTTCTTTAGGGAGGATTCCTAAACTCATACTTTTTAAAATATTTTTTAATTTATTTATTGGGATGGTGATAGCACGCGTTGTAAAAATGGCCACACAGATACCTCCAATAACGAGGGCTAATCCTAACAACTGCACAAAGCGTTGCAAAAAATTAAAGGAAGAAAACATTTCTTCTTTTACAGAAGTAGCAATTTTTTGGCGATTATCGAGCAAGGTATTTAAGTTTTTATAAATCACTTTTATGCTCAATTCAGAGTCTTCATAAGGGAGGCGTGCAAGCAGATAGATGTTAGGGTCTTCGTAATCATCTGTTTTGGTGAGTTGCCCCATAATTTCGTTTTGATACACTTTGAAAAGGGTTTCAATTCTACTAAAAATATTTTTTAATTGTTCGCGCTCCTCAGCATTCCATGTGGCTGATATTTCTTGTAATTCATTTTTTTGTTTCGGATATTCTTTTGAAATGATGTCTTGCAGCTCTGTTCTAAATTCAATATCATTAAAACTTTTTACATAAAACCATTTTGATATGTTTGTATGCGAACGTTGTAATAAGAGGTTTAATTCTTTAAGTGCTGCAACCGAAGGAGTAACCTCGCCAACTACTGTGTTGGTTTTTGTTTTACTTTCATTAAGCGTAAAAACTGTTAAAATAAATGCTATGGTGGTTAATAAGATTAATGTTGCAAATCCCAGCCCTATGCGTTTACCGATAGTGAATTTCATTGCCATTTTTATTCTGTTTTAATCATTAATTCTTTACATTTTGCTTTAAACATTTCGCGCTTAGCGTCTTCGTTTAAGGCTTTATAAATGTAATACAATGCTTCAACCGCTTTGGTATTTTTGTTATCAATACGATAAACTTTAAGCATAAAATACTCTGCTTGTTTAAATAATTTTACTGCATTGTCTTGAACAAATTCAAGTTTTGTAATATCATACTCGCCTATCGACATAAATAAATTAGCACCTGAATTAAAATACATTATGCCCATATTACTATTGGCGCTAACCACATTAGAGTCTATTTGTATCACCTTCATTAAGTTGAGTTTTGCAATTTCAAAAGATTTTTGGTCTTCGTTATTTTTATTGTATTTCTCACTAAACAAACTACCTACAGCCAGATGGTATTGTACATCTTCGGTTTTAAAGTTTTTATTTGGGTCAGTTTTTTTTCCTATTTCTTTAAACTTATTATAGGCTTGCAGGCTTTTTTCGGCATTTGTAGAATCTTCGAGTAAGCGCTTGCCAATGTTAAAATAATGCCCTGAAATCGAATTAAGTAGTTTATAATTATTCGCTTTATAATCTGGGTCAGGATTTAAATTGTTGGAGGTGTTTAATGATTTTAAAATCGTATCGCGTAAAGAAGAATTAAGTAAAAGTTTTTCTGAAACCTTGTACATATCAAAGTAAATAAAGGATCTAATTGTCCAAGTTTCGGCTTTATTTTTTGTGTCTGGGTGCATAATAGCACTATCAATAGCAAGTTTGGCTTGGTCAATTTTTTTAGCCTGATAGAGTTGTTGGGCTCTAACCAAAGTGCTTTCTTGCGCAAAAACTATAAGCCAACTCAGCCAAAAAAGGCAGAAGCTTAAAATTTTTACTATGTTATACCAGCGTTTCATTAGTTAATAATTATTCTATATTAATTGCAAGTGCTTTAAAATCATCGTTCGTTTTTAATCCTAATTTTATTGCGTTGTTTTTATTGTATTCAAATTTTACTTTATTTTCTACAACGGTAAAATTAATAGCCGATCCTTGCTTACATAGCCCTGCAGATTCTGATACCACTAGCAAACCTTTGCCTTTACTTTTGCTAACACCATCACCTTGCGATTTTGTGGCGTCATTTAAAAAATAAACTATTTGACTATTGGCTAAATTACTGACATCAAACGTACTTGTGTTTTTTATTTCTATCTCTTGATTTCCTACCTTTTTTTTGCTGGCAAGCGTTTTGAGTTCGTTTACCAAATTATCGTTTTTACCTACTACATAAATTGTAAAAACACCCTCTTGCTTGTTTTTTGGCCATTCAAAATACCTGGTAAAATTATAAATGAATACCGACTTTATTTTTGCGTTCACATCAACGGTTGAGGGTTGCTGAAAACTAAAAAAAGTAAGGCAAAGAATTAAAAATGAATATATGTGTTTTTTTGTTATAACCTAATTACTGCAAATATATAAGAAAACACGAATTTTTTAACAAATTAAAATCATTATTTTTGTATAAATCCATTTTATTGGTATTATCCAAAACATACAAAGATTATTCCGACAATGAGCTAATTAACAATTATTTAGAAACAAAAAATAATGGTGCTGTTGGAGAATTGTATAATAGATATGGCCATTTAGTGCTCGGTTTGTGTATTAAATACCTTAAAAATAAGGATGAGGCAAAAGATTCAGTAATTCAAATTTTTAGTAATCTTTTAACTGATTTATTAAAACACAAAATAACCTATTTTAAAAGTTGGTTATACGTTTACAGCAAAAATTTTTGTTTAATGGAATTGCGCAAACGCCAAACCCAGCTTAAAAAAGATATTGAATTAAAAGAAAATGTGCATTTAATTATGGATTTTAATTCTGAAGAACATCTCAAAGAAAAAGAACACCAAATTAATACCATGCACGCAGCAATTGAAATGTTGAGCCAAGACCAAAAATTGTGTATAGATTTGTTTTATTTTAAAAATAAATCATACACAGAAATAGAGGAGATTACAGGTTTTAGCAACAACGAGGTAAAAAGCTTTTTGCAGAATGGAAAACGGAACTTAAAAATAAAAATGGAAAATTTAATTAATGAACAAACCAACAAATAATGAATTAAAAGATTTATTGGCAAAGCAGCATCAAAATTTAGATAATTTTGAGCAAGAGGCTATGGAAGGGTTTGATTCATTATCAAGCGAACAAGAGGCTCTTGACCTTAAATCGGAGTTAGATAAGGAAATAAATGAAAAATTATTTCTTAAAGAAGAAAATAAAAAACGCGGGTGGATTTGGTTAGCGGCAGCATCATTACTTTTAACCTTAGGTTTAGGAATATTTTTTGTTAAAAGTGATTTGTTTAACAGCACTGAAAAACAAAATTTGGCGCTGAATACTGAAACAGATAAAGAAGAGAAAAGTAATACACCAAATCAACTAATTGATAACAAACAAGGGGAAACTCAGCTGAACGAACAAGTAGCAATCGAAAAAAAGAAAGAGTCAGACTTGGGTAATTCTGCCAGAAGCAAAAATAATTTCCCACCGCAAGAAGAAAAAATTAGTGTTGATGCTGATTTAAAAAAAGAGGCAGCTGCTACGTCTGCTGACGAAGATAAAGAAGTTGAGGGAGCAAAATCAAATTTAGATGTATTAACTAATACGGGTGTAAATAATTTTGGCTCAACCAGTGCAAATGCTGCTGCTACTTCAAAAGATCAGAAAATTGTTTTGGCTGATAAAGCAGAGCCTTCAAAAAAAGATTTTAAATCGGCTGGATTGACAGAGGTTGGGGACAAAAAATTGGAAGAGAAAGCAAAGCCTTCAGAAAATCAATCTTTGACAGACAATGAAAAGTTGAATGGAAGTAATATTTCTGTAGTTAATTCTAGTCCAATAAAAATAGTTGCTTCTCCAAAAAATAAAAAAACTACAACTTCTCCTGGAGCACCAACCTCGAATAGTTCTGTTAAAAATGACGCAAATGCAAAACCTACAGAAGATATAATTGAGGTTTCTAATGAGAATAAAAATAGCCCACAAATAAATGAAATTGCTTGTGAATACATTGGTGGGGAAGATAAGCTAAATAAAGATTTGAAATTAGAACTTGTAAAATTAGACCTTGATAAAGCGTTTAAAGCAAAGTTAAAATTGGATGAAAACTTAAAAGTTAGTGAGGTAATTTTTATCGAAGGAACAAATTTCTCAAAAAAAGAATTAAATAAAGTAAAATTAATTTTGCTTAGCCTCGGTAATTTTAAAAAACCAATAAATCCTGTAAACGCACCATTTTATAATTATTTGGTGAATTATACGAATTAGATTCAAGGCAGAGCAAAATGACACACGCACAAAAACTAAAACTGATTTCTTACTTAAAACAGTTCATTTCTGATAACCGGGTTGTTAGATTTGACGAAGTAATTAATAACCGTACCAATTACTTACAACTTGTTTTAGAGAATTTATACCAAGAGCATAACGCTAGTGCTGTTTTACGAAGTGCCGAAAGTTTTGGATTGCAAACCGTACATTTTATTGAGAATCTGAACAGTATGCGTATCAGTGTTGATGTAGCAATGGGGAGTAGCAACTGGCTTACTATTAATCGTTACCGTAACGAAAAAGCAAATACAAAAAATGTTTTGCTTAATTTAAAAGCGCAGGGCTATAAAATTGTAGCCACCACACCACATACAAATTCTTTTACAATTGATACCTTGCCAGTTGATACCAAAATGGCTTTGGTATTTGGAACAGAAATTGACGGCATTAGTAAAGATGTGTATGATGTTGCCGATGCTTTTGTAAAGATTCCAATGTATGGTTTTACAGAAAGTTTTAATATTAGCGTTTGTGCTGCACTTTGTATGTATGAGCTTACAACACGCATAAGAAAAGAGGTTCCAAATTATTTACTAACAGACGAAGAAAGAACGGACGTTTATTTACAGTGGTTAAAAACCAGTATAAAGAATAGCGATAAATTATTAGCTGGCATTAATATGGAAGAAATTATTTAGAGTTTTTTAATTTATTTTCTTTTAGTTTATAATTTTATTACCATTAAACTACTTGAATTAGTAGTGTTTGGTTGTGCTTCAAAAATTAAATTTAAACTTTGTAATTGTTTTTCAATAGCAGAATTTTCTTTCTCTTCAGCATTTGCAAGCGCACCAGCAGTGCCGCCTATGGTTGGCATTGCGTAAGCTTCTTGTCGAATTTCTTTAGCGGTTTTAAAATCTGCGTTTGAAGAATTAACCAGGTAAGTTATTTTATCTAAGAGCGCTTTTTGAAAATTATTTTTGTTTGCAAGCTGAGCTTCAATCATGGCTTTATTTTCATTAAAAGCTGCTTTGCGAGTTTCGTAAATAGATTCAGATAATTTTATTTGATAAATGTAGGATAGAATTAACGCATCTTTCATTTCGTTGATAGCTTGATTTTTTTTAATACCAACCAAATTTGTTGCTACAGATTTTAATTCATTTGCTATTTGCGTAAATTCATTGGCTTGGTATTCAAGCTCAGCTATAGCAGCTACGTTTATTGCAAATGATTTTACTTGTTTTACTTGAATGTTTTTTTGTATTGTTTTTACTTTTTTTGTTCCAAGAGTTGGAAGCAATTGAAGATTTTTTGAAAACTCAATATCGTTAATTTTTTTTGAGTTGTTGTTGGTTTGAGCAGATACCATTACTTGAATAGCAAGAGCAAACAATGTTAGGTGTAGGTTTAAAGTTTTCATGGCAGTAGGGTTTTAAAGTGTTAATAAATTCATTCTAAAAATTCTTTTAGGCTAATTTAATGTAACGTACTGCAGTTGGTTACTTTATTCTTGTTTCAGTCATTTGATTATTTTTACGAAGGTTGTTGCAAAAGGTTGGGTTTTTTAAAAAGGATTATACAGGCGGCTTATTTATGCAAACCAACAGCAATATTATACACACCAAATACGATTTAGGTTAAATCTATAAAAAGAATTATTTTTAACCTTGCTTAAAAATGCGCATCGGCATAATAAAGCAAGTGGTTGTACGTTGATTTAAAGTAAAAGTTGTTCGGTTTAACAAATCATAGGAATATTTTTTTAGCAGGTTGCTATTTAATTGGTCTTGGTATTATGCTCGGTCCTGCTGCTACTAGTATACCTCAATTTATACTAATAATTAATTGGCTATTAGAAGGAAATTTTAAAAATAAATTTTCGCAACTAAAGCAAAATAAAGTTTATTTGGTATTGTTTGCCGTATTTGTGCTCCATTTAATGGGGTGGATTTATTCGCAAGAAGTAGGCGCTGGTTTCGAAGATATTAAAGTGAAGCTTCCGATTATTTTATTGGCTACTGTTTTTTTCTCTACAAAAGCCTTAAGTCAAAAAGAGTTGTTCAATTTTTTTTATTCGTTTTTACTTGGATGTGCGCTTAACCTAGGTTGGTGTATGATTTATAAAGCCACACATATTAATTTAGAGGGTAGAGATGTTTCTCGCTTTATGAGCCACATTCGTCTTGGTTTGTTCACAAATATGGCAATTGCTATTGCGTTGTATCTTATCACTAAAATTAAAAACAATTCAATAAAAATAGCTCTAATAGCAACAGTTTCGTTTTTTATTTTTGCCTTGTTAACACTGGGTTTGGCAACAGGCTTAGTTAATCTTATTATTACAGTATTTACACTCGTTATTTATTATTTGTTTCAAAAAAAGTTAAGTGCAAAGTATCTGATTACGATTATAGTTGTGTTTAGTAGCTTTTTATTATTCTCGTATTTTCACATTAAGCAATTTTATTCGAGTCAATTTACCTTGAATAACTCTACGTATAATGTTCCAAAAACACTATCATTACTCGGAAATGAGTACAGCAACACAATTACAAATACTCAAATGGAAAACGGTAATAAAGTGTTATTAAATGTTCAGCCTATAGAAATTATTAATTGGTGGAATACAAAATTTAGTGATGATTCTATAATTATTAATCGCTCTCAAAACGTGCGCCGTTACGAGGAAATAGTGAGATATCTGACAAGTAAGGAATTGCCTAAAGAAAAAGCTGGAATGGATTTATTAACCACAACTGATATTGAAAATATTAAAAACAACATCACTAATGTAAATTACCCAAGTTGGAATTATGTAGATAAGCGCTTATATGAACTCGTTTGGGAATACGCGGAGTTTAAAGGTAATCGAAGTATTAATGGGCACTCCCTCCACATGCGTTACTATTTTTTAAAAGCGGCATTTCAGCTTATTGCCAAAAATCCATTATTTGGGGTTGGTACTGGCGATGTGCAAATTGAAATGAATAAAACTTATTTGGAAACTCAAACCCCTTTAATTAAAGAATGGTGGAAGAGGCCACACAACCAATTTGTTACCATTACAGTTGCCTTTGGATTTATTGGATTAATTGTATTTTTAATTAGTTTGGTTTATCCATTAATTCATTTAAAATCGCAATTAAATAGTGTTTACTTGGTTTTTTTCTCAATTTTAGTTTTTTCTTTTTTGTTTGAAGATACATTAGAGAGCCAGTCTGGCGCCACATTTTACGCGTTATTTAATGTTGTTTTATTATCCATTTTTTATTCGAATAAAAATCAAAACAACGCAACCAAACCAATATGAATTTTACCATTGCGGGCATCAAAGCCATTATTGAATTGGTTACCTAGTGCATAATTAATAGAGAGTATTCCAGCTTTTGTATCAAAATTTATTCCGGTGCCAATGCTAAATGGTATGTCTTTTAGGTATACACCTTGCGAATTGTTTTCGTACCAAGCGCCTTCACTAAATAACAGCAAATTTGAGTTTTGCGAAAAAACAAACCTATATTCAATTGTTGGTATAACATAAGTTGAGGCAAAAATACTTTCTTCATCAAAGCCTCTAAGCGTTCGTAATCCACCAATTCTAAACAACTCGTTTTTAAAAAGTGTACTATTGCCAAACACGGCTGCGGATTGTAAATTTAGTTTTAGTACATGTTGCTTTCTTAGATTTATGAAACCAGTAAACTCTGCCTCATACTGGTACTGTACTGAATTTAATAATAAGCCTATGTACGCTGCTTCATTTATTTTTGGATTCTTCTTTATTCGTCTGTTACCTGTTTGTAAATTTAAAGTAATTCCAAATCCTTTTTTTGGATTGAAGCGGTAATCATACTTCTCGAAATTTAAACCTGCACCATAAGAGTTGGTTGAAATATCTGCAAACTCAGGCAACACAGTAACAAAACTGTACCCACTTGTGCTCAACAAATTATTGTTGCGTATTTTGTAATAAGCTTTAACCGAATTTAATCCACTTAAATAATATTGTATACCTATGTTATTTTGTATGTCAATAAAGGTGGTGTCTTTACGGTAAAGTTTTAACGAATAATCGGTACCGATGGATGTTCCAAACAAATAAGGATAAATAATTCGCCCTTTAAAATCGCTTGTTTGTGTTTGTAAACGACGCCATTGTAAATCAAATGTTTCGCCATTTCTAAAAACCCCATTCACAACTTTTAGCTTTACATCACCTGTTATTACGGCCCTTCCAGTATTGGCATCAGGTAAAATTCCTACAATACCATCAAATTGAGATGCATTTTTTTTATCAAGAAATAATAAAAGTTTATTTTGAGTTTGTGTTAATTTAACCTGCTGTACTTGCTTTTCAAATAAAAAGGGAAGTTGTTTTATTTTGTTTTGTAATAAACGCAACGATTGTTCATCATAAGGCATTTTTTCTGCTATGCCCAGGTATTTCATTAAAAACTTTTTATTCACCTTTGCATTTCCAATAATATTTATTGAGTCTAGTTGTACATATTTATTTTTAGTTACATTAAATTGTAACGATTTTGAATTACTCTCAATATCAATGCTATCTATTGTTACGTCACAAAATGGGTAACCATTGTTTTCGTGAATTTTAATTATTTTTTTTACAATTTTTTCAATTTCAAAAAAACTAAATGCAGCATTAATTAATAACTTTTCGTTTATACCAATTTTTTGTTGCAAAGGTGGTAACATGTTTCTAATTTTTATTGTTGCAAATTTGTAAGGTTCGTTCAATTTAAAATTTGCGGTACTCGTTTTATCTACTGTTATTACGGTATCAAGGTGAGCAAGTAAATAACCTTTTAGTTGGTATGCTTTTTGTGCTTCCTCTAAGGTTGTGCTTATACTCTTAAACGAGGTGTGATTTTTTTTGTACACTAATTCATTGGCTACACCTTTATCGTCGGTAATACGTAAACTATAGGTTTGCCCATTAGTTCTAAAATTGGCAATCAAAATAAATAGAAGAATATACTCTAATTGAATTTTCAAATTAATGTAAAGTTGTATGTTTTTTTTGTACTTTAGCTATTCTACAAATTTAAACGTTTAATACATGAAAAAATTATACTTTGTATTAGGAATTCTATCTATATCTTTTATAAATGCCCAAAGCCCTATTACACTTAGCAATTCTAATATGCCTGGTAATGGTGATACGTTGCGTTATTCAAATGCACAATTAAATTCAATTGGTAATTATACACAAACCGGAACAAATTTTACGTGGAATTTTTCGGGATTAGTGCGCACTAGCCAAGGCAGAAGGGATTACAAACTATCAGCCCTTACACCTTATGCTTTTTTCTTTTTGGGGTTTAATGAATTTGGTGAAAAGGTTGCCGATACACTTGGCGCGGGTCCGTTAACTATTACCAATTTTTATAATTATTACAAAAAGCAAACTTCGCCAGCAATTTATTTAACAGATGGTTCGGGCATGACTTTTTCTAGTGTGCCTGTGCCAAGCTATTACAGTGATAAAGATGAATTGTATCATTTCCCTATGACTTATCCAAAATATGACAGCACAACGTTTAAATTTTCTACACCAACTACAAGTTTATTGCCAATTCGTTATTCAAAAACAGGCTATCGGGTTACCAAATGCGATGGCTGGGGAACAATAACCACGCCTTTTGGTACTGCCAATTGTATTAGAATTGTTACTACGCAGTATTCTAAAGATAGTATTAAAAATAGTTTTATTCCAATTCCGGTTGGATTTAATAATTACACCCGAAGTTACCAATGGTTTACAACCAGTAGCAAAATTCCGTATTTAGAGGTAAGTGGTAATTTGGTTGGAAATAATTTTACGGTTACCCAAATACGTTACAGGGATATATACATGACAACGGTGGGTGTTGAAAAGATTAAGGATATAAGCGGGATGCTAGCCTATCCAAATCCTGTAAAAGATAAATTATATTTTGGAAAAAATTTATCTGAATCTACTATCCTAGATATTTTTAATGTTGAAGGCAAACTTCTAAAAACTATTTCTAATGAAATTGGTTCACAAATTGATTTGAGTGAATTTGAGCAAGGCTTGTATATTTTAAAAATCAACGATAATAATGTTGAAACTTTTTTGAAGTTGGTGAAGGAGTAAAAAATGACTATGCTATTCAAATTTTTAGTTTTTATAAAATTTGTTAGAGCGTTAATACCTGTATTTATTGTTTTCTTATCCTGCAAACGCAATCATGTTTGTACTTGTAAAGAATTAAATATTTTCACTAAGACCAACTCAATTGTGAGTACCGAGGTTATTCATGATAAAAATTCAATTGCCAAAGAGAAATGTTCAACAAAATGGTGTGGCGATGAATGTGGGTGTGAATTAAAATAGATTCTGTAATTTCTGTTTTTAACCAACAACCCGAGTGTTAATGGTGTTAGATACAAAATTCTTATTTTTGTATTCTTAAAAGTTTTCTCATGCGTCGCGAATTTCTCAAAACAGCAGGCCTTGTAGCGTTAGGAGCGTTTCTAGCTCCCAACTTGGCATTTAGTTCTTGTAGAAAAAAAAAGTTGCCTGATTCAAATTTTAAAGGAAAAGTAATTATTATTGGTGCAGGGGCTGCTGGCTTGTACGCTGGGTATTTACTAAAATCTAAAAATATTGATTTTGAAATTCTAGAAGCTTCTCCCGTTTATGGAGGTAGATTAGCCCGGCTTGATGGCTTTGCCGATTATCCGATAGATTTAGGAGCGCAGTGGTTGCATGGGAAGAATAATATTATAGCTGATTTAATCGTAAAATCAAAAACCAAAATCACTTTAGATGAGTCTAACCAAAAATATTGGTTTAAAAATGAGTTAGTAGAAAGCTTACCGCAATCTGTGGATATATTTGAAGACAATGGTGCACCAGATAAATCATTTAAAGAGTTTGCTATAGATAAAGGATTAGGCGATGATTATAAATATATCATAGAAAACATTGCTGGAGATGAAGGTGCAGCTGCTTCTCGGTTGTCGGTTAAGTACAGAAATATAGAAGAAGAAAACTGGAACTCTGGTGATGATGATTATAAGTTTGAGCAAACTTTTTTTGAGGTGTTTGATAAAAACATTGTCCCTCCAATTAAAGATAAAATACAATTAAATACTCCTGTTACTGAAATTGATTATTCAGGAAATCAAATTCAAATTAAAACTGCTACAACCAATTATGTTGCAGATAAAATAATTATCACAGTTCCTATTACAGTTTTAAAATCATCATCTATAAAATTTGTACCTGCTTTGAGCAGTGCCAAAACAGATGCGTTTAGCAAGATTGGCATGGATGCAGGAATGAAAGTATTCTTAAAGTTTTCAACTGCTTTTTACGACGACAATATTATTGGCGGAAAAATTTGCGCTGCTTATGCAAACGAAAAAGTCGGTAAATCAGGTAATGATAACGTATTACTAGCTTTTATAATGGGAGAACAAGCGGAACAGCTTAATGCCTTAGGATCTAATCAGGCCATTGTAAATTCTTTATTAACAGAATTAGATACTATTTATCAAGGAAAGGCCACTGCTAATTTTATAAAGGCGCATGTGCAAAACTGGACAGCAAATCCTTACATTGGTGGGGCATACTCCTATAGCACTGTTGGAATGGGAAATGCCAGAAAAGATTCAGCCACAGCTATAGATAATAAACTTTTTTTTGCAGGCGAGGCTATGAATATAAATGGGCATCACCAAACGGTGCATGGCGCAGCCGAAACCGGATACAACGCTGTTTTGCAACTATTAACCCAAACAAAAAAATGAGACACTTAGCAATTTGTTTTTTTATAAGTTTGGTAAACAGTTTTAAGGCTCAAACCATCACAATTGGCGCGAGTTATGATTACATTTATGCCAAACAATGGGATAATATGATTCAAACTTACAACTATAGCAGACCTTTTTTAGAGAACCAACAACCTGTTATAAGCTCTGGCTTTGGATTAAACTCAGCCTATCTTTTTAAAAGCGATAAACTAATTAAACATGGCGTGAAACTAAATTATAATTATTTTAGAACTACAGCTAACAGTCCCGATTTTAAGAACAGTATAAATCTTCAAACTCTAAATCTAGGATATAATTTACTTTTTAGTAAAACCAAAAATGTAATTTGTTTTAGCGTTGGTGCCTTAGGTGGCTTAATGAACAGGCGTTTAAATGACGAACCCTTTGAAGTAGATGAAAAACGACTAAGGGCTTTTGGCATTGGTGGCCAGTTAAGTGCAAGTTATCAATACGTTTTCGCTATTAATGATAAATACAATGTAGCACCATTCATAGAAGTAAATTATGTGCCCTACTATTTCTGCCCTAAAGCTGAAGAAGTTATTAATCAAACCACTGAGTTAGTTATCGATAAATCAAACACTTCAATTCTTGGATTTAAAATTGGGTTTAATTTTTTGTTTTTTACCAGATAGTTTTCTGTAAAAGAAATTAAATAAAGTAATACGCATTTTAAAATTAAATCAGAAAATGATTACTTTTCTAAGGGACTAAATTTACATCTATTACCAAAGTGCATAAGTTGCTAATATTTAGATCATTATCCTTAAATTTAAATACCCAACCTTTGTAAAGCGAGATTTGTATAGGTAAATTGAATAGTTATAAATACAATAGAAAATATTCCAATTGATCTTATCAATTTGTGCATCAACCGCAACCAAAAGGCTGAGTATGAATTATATAGACACACTTACTCTTACCTTATGAGTATCTGCATTCGCTATACAAGAGATGAAGACCGGGCAAAAGAAGTTTTAAATATTGGCTTTTTTAAAATTCTAAGTAATCTTTCAAAATACAGAGTGGAGGTACCTTTTAAAGCTTGGATTAGGAAGATAATGATAAATACCTTGATTAACGAATTTAAAAAAGAAAAAGCGCATACGGCAAAAATAAATTATGTAGATGAATATTTTGACAATCAAACAGAATCTCATTCTAATTTGGCAATTGATAACATAAGCGCAAAAGAAATATACGATTTTATTGCACAGCTTCCACTTGCTACAAAACATGTGTTTAATTTGTTTTATGTAGAAGGTTATAAGCATAAGGAAATTGCCGAGATGCTCGGCATAACAGAAGGAACAAGTAAGTGGCATTTGAACGCCGCCCGAGAAAAATTAAAAATTTTAATTACAGAATCTGAACCGATTCCTAATAAAACAGGTATAATATGTTAAACGAAGATAAATTTAGAGAAGATCTATCTAATAAACTAAACGAAGTTCAGTTCAGTTTTGATGAAAGCAATTGGGCTGCTGCTCAAAGTTTAATTGCAGAAAATCGCAAAAAAAAGAAACGTGTTATTGTTTGGTTATTTTTGTGCGCAGGACTGGGCTTAAGTTTTTTAACGACAAATTATTTTTTAAATAGTTTGAACTTAGATAAAATTATTTCAAGTAATGAGCGAACTGAGTTTGATTCGAAAAACAGAGATAATCTAAATTATAATTTAACTCAACCTAAAAACAATAAGGGCAACATTCTTGAAAATTCTAATTCCATCTCTAGTCCGAACGCAATTAAATCTGCTAAAGAATCAAACTCGCATAAAAAAGTTGAAAAAGACTTTTCAGTAGAAAAACGTGAAACAGAAATCGCAAAAAATTATGAAACTAATATTGTAATTAGCGCAGTTACTCCGAGTTTAAAAACTAAAAGGAGCAATAAAATTAGTAAAAGTAAATTAGCAACTAAAATAGTTACAGAAACGAATTTAAATACCGTTAAGAAAAAAAATAATGCTAAAGTAAAACCAGCAGATGATGTTGTTGAAAATACAAATACTTTAGCTCATCATGATTCTTTAGAATTTGTGTATTTAAGTCCTTTAACTACAGTAATTTCTAACAATCCTTTAAATCAAGAGCTACTTATTAAAAACAATGATAGTTTGATTAACGAATTCAAAAAACAAAATCCGTTCAAATTTAAAGTAATGTTTGAAGTCGGAACAAACTATAATGTTGGTTGGTATACTAATTCAGTTAAAGAAGCGCAAGGATTTAATCCTATTGTAGGATTGCATTTAGAAAGTAAATTAATTCCACACCCTTTTGTGCTGAGCCTGGGTGTACGTTATACAACACTTTCAAACCTAACGCAAAGTCAGTTTGAATCTAAGCAAACCAAATATAACTTTGTTGAGGAAAGTAAAGTAGTGATGTTTACACCTAAAACAGCGCATTACTTATCCTTCCCTTTAAAAATGTATTATCTTGCACCGAACAAAAACAAATTCGGACTTGGATTTAATTTAAATTATCTATTAAACGTTACCGGCCAAGCATCACTTTACGACCAAAGAGGCACCGTAAAGAGCAATGAAACCATTATAAAAACATTTGGTTATACAGAAGGATTTACAACTTTTACAAAAGAAATTTCTTTAACTTACCAAAGAGAGCTATCGAAGCATTTTAGTTTTAATGCTGAGCTGGGTTACTACTTGGATGCTATTAAAGACAATGCTATTTTTAAAACAAATGGCAAAAATAGAGGAACTAATTTAAAAGCTACTATTTTATACACTTTTTAATTAAGTTAATATGAAAACGAAAATTTTACACCTAATTTTAATTTTGCTTGTTTTAGCATGTCAAAAGAAAAAGTATCCTGAGTCAGTAATTGAAGGCGCTCCTGTTTTTTCAATGAAAGCAATAATCAACAATCAGTCTGTTTCTATTATTGCTGGTATTAATGACTATGGGAATTTTAATAGTTTTGTACAAGACAGTAATAGTATCTATAATTTTTACTCAGAACTAAAACAAGTAAATTGCTCAGGAACTTGCCCAAATAGTTTGTCAATTCAAATAAACGATAGTAAAATTTCAGCCACAAACGCTCCTGTTATAATCGATTCAGTATTGTCTTTAAAAAACTACGATTATTTAAGAGGCACAAATCCTAATACTTACACGGCTTCCTTCTCTTCTTCATTCAATAAACCAATTGGCGCCATTTTATGGGATTTTGGAGATGGAACCACTTCAACGAACGCCAACCCAACCCATGTTTTTAGAAACGGAAGATACAATGTGAGCTTAAAAATTCAATCACAAAATGGCTGTGAAAGTGCTGTGAATATGCCATTTAAGTTCAGTTCAAACTCCTATTCAAATTCAGTTAAAATAACTGAGAGTAATATTTCATCTACTACAAAACAATTTAACGCAAATCTTACAGGTTTGGCCGCTCAAAATTACAAATGGAGTTTTGGTGATGGCACGTTTTCTAATTTACCTAATCCTACACATAACTATACTAATGGCGGGAGCTACCCTGTTGAACTAAGAGTAATTAATGTAAATAATGACACCTTAATTGCAAAATATAATGTTGTAACGCAAAACGATGTTTCTTCATGCGCTACCAATTTTTTTGCAACTGCCTTGCAAGGAATACCCAACACAAAAGGTTTATCAAATGTTGTTGTAAATTGGCGCGATGCAAATGGAGTTTTATATTCTTCAAATAACCCATTACAACCTAACAGCAGTACTTTTGAAATTGTTTCAATTGATAATTTTGAGAATAATTCGAACAATGAATTAACAAAAAAAATAAAAATTAAATTTACATGCAGGGTTTATAACGGCTCAAATTCATTACTAATAAAGGATGCAGAGGCAATTATGGCAATTTCGTATAAATAAATAAGTTTACCCAACCTTTTTATAAATAAGGTTGTAATAGTTTAATAAATAAGATAATTAATAATAATTTAAAATCAATAGTATGAAAAAAATCAATTACAAACTAAAACTCGCATCACTATTATTTCTGATGCTTGCGTTCAACTCACTGAGGAGCCAATGCGTGGCAAACTTTTCTGTAGCACAAGGTGCTAATGGCTCTGTTTCACTTACAAATTTATCAACTGGAAGTGCCACCAATACAGGTTATGGTTGGTCAACACAAAACAACTTTTTTTCGTCTCAAACCAACGCTAGTTACACGTTTGCGGCAAATGGTATTTACTCAATTACATTGGTAATGTCAACACCAAATGTTTGCACAGTTCAAGCTACCCAAACTGTTGCTATTAGTAATGTTACATGTGCCATTCAACCTAATTTTGCATGGTTTACAGGATCAAACGGCGTAATTAATTTTACAAATACGTCAATTGGATCTACATCTGCAACGCCTTTCTATTGGAACTTTGGTAATGGCAACATGGGCTTCACACAATTTAATCAAGGTACCAGTTCAACTTATACGGCCAATGGCTCCTATACGGCTTGTTTAACTGCTACTGCAGGAGCTTGTGTGGCTTCCACCTGTATTCCAATTAATGTGACTAACGCCTCAACGTGTGCGCTTGTGGCAAATGGTGGCTTAAGTTCAAACACAAACGGTATTTACACATTTGTGAATCTGTCAACCGGAACAAATTCAAATACAACTTATTTCTGGAATTTTGGTAATGGTAATACAAGTACGGCGTTAAATCCTACAACTACTTATAGTGCTCAAGGAATTTACACGGTTTGTTTAACTGCTGTAAATAGCAACACACTTTGTAATAGTACCCAATGCTTTACAATATTTGCAAATATTGTTAGTTGCGCGATTCAAGCAAATTATACAAGTTCCGTAAGTGGTAACTCTGTAATTTTTTCAAGTACATCTACAAATACAGTGGCCACTACGTCTTATACTTGGAATTTCGGAAATGGAACATTTGGATATACTGCCAATCCCCCAGCAGCAACGTATACAGCTAATGGCACCTACACGGTTTGTTTAACAGCTTATACAACAAACACATGTCAAAATACTTATTGTAATGTTATTTCAATCACATCTAATTCAACTCCTTGCAACCTTAATGCAAATTTCTCTCATACAACCACTGGTAATGGCGGTGTAAATTTTATTAGTACCACAACAGGTATTACGGGGCCTGTTAATTACCAATGGAATTTCGGAAATGGATTTATTGCAAACGGAAGTTCTGTTTCTCATAATTACACATCTAACGGTGCATACAATGTAACCTTAACTGTAACAAGCGCAAATAATCCAACCTGTTTCTCCACCTTTGTCCAATCAGTTAATATTACTAATTCTTCTAATGGTTGTGTTGCAAATTCAAATTTCTCTGTAGTTCCAACTGCTACCCTACAAAGCTGGCAAGCTATTCCTACCTCACCTTGGAATGTTGTTGCGGCAACTTGGGCTTGGGGTGATGGTAATACAAGTAATGGTTTATATTCATCGCATCAATACGCTGCTGCAGGAATGTATAACATTTGTTTAACAGTTACTGTATCATGTGGAGCTACTTCAACAACTTGTTTTAACACAAATATTTATAAAACAAACAATGCAATTATAAGTATTAACGTTGTTGCGCCTAACTCAACGCCATTAGGATTTACAAATCAAGATTTAAATGCTAATGCATTCACAGTTTATCCTAATCCGAGTAATGGTGCATTTAATGTGAATTTAGAGCAACTTAAACAAAAATCTGTGAATATTACGGTTTATAATTTAATTGGTGAAGTAATGTATTCTAAACAAAACATAAAAAATATAGATAGAGAAACTATAAATTTAAATGAAATTGGCTCTGGAGTTTATTTCATAAAAATTAGCGCAGAGAATGGAGAATTTACTAAAAAGTTAATTAAAGAATAAATCGCTCAGCTAATTACTACAGAGTAATTCTTGAAATAAAAAAAGGGGTTCAACTATTCTGAACTCCTTTTTTATTAAATACTATGAAGCATTGAAATTGTATCACTCCTCCTTCGCACCAAGCGCACGTTTAATTTCATTTAATTTTAATAAAGCCTCAACAGGCGTTAAGGTATTAATATCTAAAGCATAAATGTCTTCTCTTAGTTTTTCGAGAATAGGATCATTCAATTGAATAAAACTTAACTGCACTTCGTTTGCTTGCTTTGCTAATGCTTTTTTTATGGCGCTATCTTTCGTGTTAACCTCTCCATTCAATAAATTTGCCTCGTGTTCTTTTTCTAATTTTTTTAAAATACTGTTGGCTTTTTCTACAACTATTTTTGGCATACCTGCCATACGTGCTACGTGTATTCCAAAGCTGTGCTCGCTCCCGCCTTCTTGCAACTTGCGTAAGAATATAATTTTATTATTACTTTCTTTTACACTCACATTAAAATTCTTTATACGCTCAAATAAATTTGTCATTTCATTCAACTCGTGGTAATGTGTTGCAAATAATGTTTTTGCTTTATGTACGGGTTGATTATGAATAAACTCCGCAATACTCCAAGCAATAGATATACCATCATAGGTAGATGTTCCTCTACCAATTTCATCTAACAACACCAAACTACGTTCACTTAAATTATTTAAAATACTTGCAGTTTCATTCATCTCAACCATAAAGGTACTTTCGCCACTACTAATGTTATCGCTAGCGCCTACCCGTGTAAAAATTTTATCTACTATTCCTAGGCTTGCTTTTTCCGCAGGAACATAACAACCAATTTGTGCTAACAAAACAATTAATGCCGTTTGGCGCAATAAGGCAGACTTACCGCTCATGTTGGGCCCAGTAATCATCATGATTTGTTGTGTATCGTTATCTAAAAAAACAGAGTTGCTCACATAATCAATTCCTATTGGTAATTGTTTTTCGATCACTGGGTGTCGCCCTTCAACAATATCTATTGTAAAGGCGTTATTTAAAATTGGTTTTTTATAATTATTTGCTAAAGCCAAATTCGCAAAACCACAAAACACATCTAATTTTGCAATGAGCTGCGCATTAAGCTGTATTGGTAAAATATAATTTTCTATACTCTTAATTAAACTTTCAAACAACTGTTGTTCTATTGCAGTAATTTTTTCCTCTGCTCCTAAAATTTTTTCTTCGTAAATTTTTAATTCTGGTGTAATGTAGCGCTCTGCATTGGTAAGTGTTTGTTTACGTATCCATTCTGTTGGAACTTTATCTTTATGAACGTTTGTAACCTCGAGGTAGTATCCGAAAACATTATTATACGAAATTTTTAAAGAAGTAATTCCTGTTTTTTCTATTTCGGTTTGTTGAATTTTTAATAAATAATCTTTTCCATGAAATGCAATGCTCCGCAAATCGTCTAACTCAGCATTTACGCCAGAATTAATTACATTGCCTTTTAATACATTTACAGGCGCCTCAGGGTTTAGCTGGTGCTGGAGCGTTTCTATTATCGTATTACACGGATTTAATTGCTCTATGAAAGCGGCTAGAGCTGAGTTAGTACATTTTTGAAGAGTATCTTTAATCACATCAACTAATTGAAGTGATTTTTTTAATTGCACCAACTCTCTTGGATTTACACGTGCTGCGGCAACTTTAGAAATTAAACGTTCTAAATCTCCAACTTCATTAATTGCATTTACCAAGTTAATTCTTGTATCTTCCTCCTGAACAAAAAATTCAACAATGTTTAAGCGTTCATTAATTTTTTGAATATCCTTTAATGGTAAGGCCACCCAACGTTTTAATAAACGCGAACCCATGGGTGAAACCGTTTTGTCGATTACATCAACTAAACATTTACCGTTCTCGTGATTTGTGTTGTATAATTCTAAATTACGAATCGTAAATTTATCGAGCCAAACAAATTGTTCCTCGTTTATTCTACTGACTTTAGTAATGTGTTTTAGTTTGTCATGCTTAGTTTCGTTAAGGTAATGCAATAAAGCGCCACAAGCTGTAACAGCAAGGGTTTGGTCCTCTATTCCAAACCCTTTTAAGTTGTTAGTTTCAAACTGTTTAGTTAAAGATTCGTAGCCATGATCATAAGTAAAAGCCCAATTGTCTAAGCCAAACGAATATAATTTATCGCTTATTAAATCATGTAATTGTTGGCGTTTACTTTTCTCAAACAACAACTCGTTAGGCTTAAAATTTTGAATTAATTTTTCTACATAAGAAATTGTTCCTTGTGCTACTAAAAATTCACCAGTACTTACATCGCACAAAGCCAAACCAGCATCGTTATTAAAAAAATGTATACTCGCTAAAAAATTATTTTGTTGGTGGTTTAAAATTTTATCGTTAAAGCTAACGCCTGGCGTTACTAATTCTGTAATGCCACGCTTTACAATTCCTTTTACAAGTTTTGGGTCTTCTAATTGATCGCAAATAGCAACTCTGAAACCAGCACGCACTAATTTTGGTAGATAAGAATCTAAGGAATGGTGCGGGAAGCCCGCCAACTCAATGTGTGAAGCAGATCCGTTAGCACGTTTTGTTAGTGTTATTCCTAATACCTTACTCCCTTTAATCGCATCTTCGCCAAACGTTTCATAAAAATCGCCTACTCTAAATAACAATATAGCATCAGGGTACTTAGCTTTAATGGTATTATATTGTTTCATTAAAGGCGTCTCTTTCACTTCATTTGTTTTACTCATAACAAACTAAATTACTTTTTTTACTCAAGGCGTAAATTCAGATTTATAAACAAAAAGCTAAGAATGATAATAAAAAAAGGCAATACAAGAACTGTATTGCCTTTTTGATTTATGTAAAAGAATTAGTTTTTTATTCCTTAACTACTTTAATTGATTTATAATTACCTCGATCTTCAGCTTTTAAAATATATAAACCATTGTTTAAATTACTCAAATTAAGCGTATGTTTGCCTTCTTCGAGTTTATTTGTGTAGACAATTTTACCTAATACATCAGTAATAGTGATGTTTATTGTAGCTGATGTTTCAAGGCTAAAAATCCCATTATTCGGATTTGGATAAACACTAAAATAAGATTCTAATCCTGCGCCTAAATTATTAAAGCCAAGGCAAGGGTTTACACTCTGTGTTATAGTTGCCGATTTTTTACAACCACTCACACTTGTACCATTAACCGTATAAGTTGTGGTTATGGTAGGAGATATGGCAATAACACTTGTTGTTGCGTTGGTATTCCAACTATATGTATTTGCTCCACTTGCAGTTAAAGAAGCTGACAAGCCAACGCATAATAACGAAGTGGTTGAAACAACACTTACTGTTGGTAAAGGATTCACAACTATATTAGTAGTATTACTTCCAATGCAACCAGCTGTATTTGTACCAGTAAGTGTATATAAAGTGGTTACTGTTGGTGTTAAAGCAATTGAAGTTGAATTTGAACCTGTACTCCAACTATAAGTGGTTGCACCACTAGCAGTTAAAGTAGTTGTTGCCCCTGAACAAATTGTTGTAGTGCTCGAGTTAATTGTTATGCTTGGTGTAGCACTAACTGTTAAAGTAACAGGAATACGTGGTGTGGTACAACCTACTTTTGTATAACGCATTTGACCATTAAACACACGTGGACTATTGATTACGCTGAAGTAACCTCCACCTTTACCTTCATATAAAATTATATCACTGTTGCCAGTATACACATTACCCAGGTTGACACCATTTGTATAAGCAAAAGAACCTCCACCATTAGCGGTTACATAGAACGCATACGTTTGTCCGGCAGGAACAGAAACACTAAAGTTTGCCGGAACCAAAGTTAATGAGCCCGTACCAAGCGCGTTAACTGTAGTTGTCAACACTTGTGTCCAACCTACATTGCTACTCTCAAAGCCAACAAATGAACCTGAACGGAACCAAACCTCAACTGTGGTAACAGCAACTGAACTAATGTGAACATCAAAGCCACTTACTACAATATTAGTTTGCGCTTGTATATCAAACATATTACCAGCAGCTCCATTACCAGCAGCTAGGGTAGTAAATAAATTAGCTGTTGCAGTTGATTGTGCTTCTGCATAGTAGGTTGTAGTGCTTGCTGCACTTGCTGTAAACGTATTTCCTTGTGCTAACGAAGTTGTAGATGTTGGGCTCGCATACCAATTAATTGGACTGGCAAAAGCTGTTGCACTAAGCGTTGCAATTGTAGTTGGGCTACAAACCGCAACACCGTTACCTACAATTGTTGGATTAGTAACTGCTAATGTTACTTCTTTTATAGCACTACATGTTCCATTATTAGCCGTAACTGTAAACACTGTTGTGGCGGAAGGAGTGATAATTGCAATTGAAGATAATATACCATTACTCCAACTATACGTTAAGCTTGAACCCACCGCAGTAAGGGTTGAGCTACCTCCTAAGCATATACTTAGATTACCTAAAATATTAAATTGAGGATTAGTGGTTGTATTGATTAGCGTTGAGTTGTTAAACAAGTTTACATCTCCTCCTAAATTTGTTGTTGCAGAAAACGTATAAACACCGCTATAAGTCATATTTAAAGTGCCTACTGTAAATACTGCTGTTGCCCCAGCCGCTAATGTTGGTGTAAATACATTACTCAATGTTTGTGTAATAGCGCCACTAACTAATACATTCACAGGAATGTTAGAGATAGTTGCAATACCATAATTTTTAATTGTTACAACCACAGGTTCAGCAGCAGTATAGCATGTTGATTGAACGCTCGGAGAGTTTATCACACTAACTCCAGCATCAGTAGCTGATGCGTTAAATAGATTTATATTATCTAAATGAAAGTCATAATTTTCAATATCATCCACAGTTCCTTCGCTTGCTAAAAACGCTACTATTATTTCCTGTCCTGCATATGCCGAAAGGTTAACTAAGGTGTTTGTAAAATTAACGCTCGTTGTATTTGTGTTAGAAACATTTAATGTGAAAATAGGCGAGTAGGATAAACCACAATTTGTAGAAACCATCACGCGAACATTGTCATCGCTCCCCATAGCTGCAGGATTAATAATACTTCCAGCGCTTGTAAGAGCATAGTCAAACGAGATTTGTGTACTAGCAGTAGCCAATGTGCGTGGACCAATTATCCATTCGTTTTTTGTGTTTCCTATAAGATTTACACGAGCAGTAATATTACCAGCTCCGTTTAATCCCGTTTGGCTAATCCAACTCGAAGTAGTTCCTGATGGGTTTACTGCACCTACAGATTCTAACCAATTAGGCCAAGATGTTGGAAGATTACCTCCTGTAAATCCAGTAAAACTATTAGAAATAGGTAGGTTTATCAACGGATTGATAACACGTGTAATGGTTGTAGTATCGTTTAATAAATTTCCATCGCCTCCTAAAGAAGAATAGCCTTTTAGGGTATAAGTACCTCCAGTAGTAAGATTAACCGTACCAACTGAAACAGCCAGACTAGACGAAGGAGCTATAGGACCAGCTACTAACGTGTTAATAGTAGTTGTAACAGGCCCAGCAAGCACCACAGAAACATTAATGCTTGATTGAGAAGCTGAACCATAATTATAAAGTACAACACTAACAGGGTTATTCGCGGAATAACAACCATTAGATGCAGGGCTTATAAAAGCATTAACCCCAACATCGTTAGGACTAACATTATAAAGATTAATGTTATCCAGGTGTAAATCATAACTCTCAATATCATCTACAAGTCCATCAGTAGCTAAAAATCCGATTATTACTTCTTGATTTGCATAAGCTGATAATGGTACAACGTAATTGTTAAAGTTGGTTGTTAAGCTATTTGTAGCACTTACAGTAAATATAGGCGCATAAGTTGCTCCACAATCGGTAGAAACCATAACTAATAATTGATCGTCACTTCCCATATTGGTACCCGCAGTTAAAGCTCCAACCCCCGTTATAGCAGCGTCAAATGTTAATTGTGTATTTGGAGTGGCATTAAATTTAGGACCTACAATCCACTCACGGCGGGTAGTTCCAAACAAGTTAACGCGTGAAGTAATATTTCCTGGAAGATTTAAATTAGTTTGTGAAATCCAGTTTGAGGTTGTTCCTCCTGGGAAGGTAGCACCTTGAGCTTCGTACCAACCATTAGGTGTAATTAAGTTTAAGTTAGCCCCTGTAAAACCAGTAAAGTTGTGTTGAATTGGTAAAGCAGTGGCAGCCACATTTGTTCTTGTAATAGAGCTACTGTTATTTACTACATTAATATCCAACGGTGTTGTCATGGTGGCCGTTGCAGTGAGGCTGTATACACCAGCTGTAGCCATATTTAGGGTGCTAGCTAAGGTATATTGTACGTTAGACGCTGGCGGAAAACCAGCTAAAGGAACAACATAAGACGAGGTGATTGTTTGATTAGCAGCTCCACTTAATACAACCGTTACAGGTATGTTAACCCCTGATGCTAAAGTATTAATTCCAAAATTACGTATGGTTACAACAACTGGTACTGCAGAGCCTAAACATTGCAATGCAGCCGGAGCAGTTATAGCTAGCACCCCAACATCATTGGTAATTCCAGCTAACCCATCAAATTCATAAGCACCCATGTCTGGGTTAGTATTTGGGTTTACTCCAGTACCCGGACGATTCACATTATTATGATCTTTGTTTGGAGTTCCTAAAACAGTAAGTGTTACTGCTCCACTCTCAATAGGAGTAACAGCATTTGCAGCTATATTCAAATTTGTGTTTGAAATAAACGGGGCTAGGGCGTTTATAGTTGGAATAGAGTTAATATCATTAGTAGCATTATTTACTTGCGAAGCAACTTGCCATGCGGCCAAATTTTGATATTCAAACGTTCCAGCCGTTGTTCCTAACTTCCCTACAAAGTAATCTGTTGTGTTAGCTGGAGATACCATGTAAGCGTTATTATTAAAATTCATATTAAGAAAACTGTAACCTGCAGCCATCCAAACCGCCATAAAACGTTTTGTGGTAACGTTGTTTGCAGATGAAGTCATTTGATTATTGAAAATATTATTACGCACATCGCCCGTTACACCTGTTGATGTAACTACAAAACAAGCACTAATGGCATTAGTATTGGCTGTTACTGTAGGCATATCTCCAAATAAATTAACGCTATTGTAATACACCTTGTAACCTGTACCCGATGTTAAGCGAATACCAAAAGCATTAAATGTAGTTGAGAAAACATAATTACTAGCTATAATATCATATATGACATTGTTGACAATAGTATGATTTGTACCACCAGTGCAATTAATACCCCACGCACCCCAGCCCCCAGTAGAAGTTGAGTAAATGCTGTAAACCTTGTTACGCTCAACTAAAACATTGTTACTTGTAGTACCATTAATTTCTATACCAGCGTTGCTTGCAGACGATGAGATTCTTAGATTGGAGATATCATTTAAACTTACAGTAGCATTATTTACGCCATTTAAGTTAACACCTCTAAAATGAACGTATTCGGCTGGTGTAGGTGAACCAATAACATTGTTAGTTATTAACGTGTTATCTCCTAAACTAGTAGCAGTATTAGCAGCATAAATTGCTTGATAAGCACGTCTGAATTCATTATTAGAAATAAATAAGTTGTCATAATTATCACCAGCTCCGGTTGTGGTAATGTTTGCGGCATTAGTACCTGCATAAAAACAAAATGCAGAAGTTAAGGGCGCTGCTGTGTTGGCTCCATCAGAATTACCCCAAAGCTTACAGTTTATTAAACTAAAAGTATTAATACCCAAACCTTGAGCAGATCTACCTATCAAACGTACACAAGCTGTGTTGGCTAAAGTAGTTGCCCCCGTATGAACAATGGATAAATCTCTTCCAACGGCGCCTCCAGCTATATCACCATCAATAGTAACGTTATCTGCCCCATCTAATTCTAAAATACCTCTTCCTGTTACCATACTACCACTAATAGTAGCTGTAATTGTAGGTCGAATAATAATTGAAGTGTAATTTGCTGTTCCTTGTCCGCTCGCTAATAAAGGAATAGGGGTCGAAGGTTCTGTGGTGTTACCAGTAATATCTATCGTAATAGCACCCGTATGAATACCTGTGTTAATAGCATTAAACGCGTCATTAACTGTAGAATAGGTTGCAGATGAACCTCCGGTTACTGTAACTTGAGCATTCATCGAGAAATTTAGCGCAAAAAAAGCTAAACTAAAGTGGTTGAGTAATTTTTTTTTCATCTTAAATCGGTTTATACAAATATAGTTCTATAATTGATAACTAAATTTTAATTAACAAATATCTAATTATTTAATAATCAATTATCTAAAAAAACATGAATAGTCTATATTCATAAAATTTAGCCACAAGATTAATGTTGATAGTTTGGTTTAATTAAATACAATTCTTGCTCGAAAAAAGCTAACCACTCCTGCAAAAGTTAAGACTCAAGATTAAATTAATATGAGCTTATCCAATAAATTATATTTCTTGTAAGATTATTCTAAACGATCAATTATAAAATCGTTGCTTTAAAATAAATTTTTGTTTTAACATTGGACTTATTCGATACCGGTCCTCTTCATAAAAATCACGCAGACTATTTAATTCTTTTACTATGTTGGCTATGCCTAATTCATCAGCCCATTGCAATAAACCTTTAGGATAGTTTACCCCTTTTGTCATTGCTAAATCAATATCTTCTTTACTTGCAATTTTTAAATATAAAGTGTCGGCTGCTTCATTAATCAACAATACAATAATACGTGTGAAAATTAATTTTCCTAAATCCAAATTTTTTGTTGGTTCGGGTAATGGATTGCTGTAATTATAAAAACCTCGGTTTGTTTTTTTCCCTAAAAAGCCTGCTTCAAGCAAACGTTTCTGACTCAATGCAGGTTTAAATCGTGGGTCAAAATAAAGCTGAGTCCATACAGTTTCTGTAACAATGTAATTTACATCATGCCCAATTAAATCCATTAATTCAAAAGGACCCATTTTAAAACCGCCTATTTCTTTCATGACCCAATCTATGGTCGCTATGTCTGCAATTCCTTCTTCGTAAATTCGCAAAGCCTCGCTGTAAAAGGGACGCGCTACTCGGTTTACAATAAACCCAGGTGTGTCTTTTGCAATAACTGTAACTTTACCCCAAGCATCTACTAACGCTTTGCAAGATGCCGTAACTGCTTCAGAAGTAGCAATACCGGGGATAATCTCAACCAATGGCATTATGGTTGCGGGGTTGAAAAAATGAATTCCTAAAAATTTTTCAGGGAATTTACACGCTGATGAAATAGAAGTTATTGAAAGAGAAGAAGTATTTGACGCAAGTACGCAATGTGGTTGCGTAATTGTTTCTAGTTGCTTAAATAATTGTTTTTTAACTTCAAGATTTTCAATAATGGCTTCAATAATTAAATCGCAATTACTTAAAGTATTCAAATCGCCTGTAAATTCAATATCAGTAATAATTTGATTTTGTTTTTCTTCAGTTATTTTTTGTTTTTCAACCAACTTTGCCAAATTATTCTTTAAGTTCAATGCGGCTTTATCTAAGGCTAATTGGTTTGTATCGTAAACAAAAACTTTATGAGAAGCTGTTGCAGCAACTTGTGCAATGCCACTGCCCATGGCGCCGCTTCCAACAACGCCAATAATAGACGAAGAATTAATTTTCATTGATTTATTTTGAGATTATTAAGTTGCGATTAATACTATTTTTACTAATTACATCCGATATTGTTACAACATATATCCCGTTAGTTAAATCATTTAGTTCAATCGCATTTATTCCTTCGTTAAAAATAGAAGTAGTATAAACAATTTGTCCTATCGAATTACTCACTTTTATCTCAGCTTTTGATATACTTTGAGGTAATTTTATGGTTAAATTAGAACTAGAAGGGTTTGGATACATCATTATATTCGATAACTCAGTATTTCCATTATTGCTCAAAGAAACAATTGGGTTTAACAATCTTGATTGAATAACAAATACCCCATTTTTCATATCTAAACAAAAAATATTCTTACTTGGATAAAATGGGTAGCAACCCCATTGACCATTGTAGGCACCGCTGCCGTAGTTGCCTGTGTTTCCTCCACCTTGTGGGTATGTGTCAAAATAAGCCGCTAATGAAGGACTACTTGGTGCAGAGATGTCGTATAATTGAACCCCATCTTGGTAACTGCTCACTACTACATATTGATTATTAATCATAAATGGGTTGTGAGGAGTAGTAAGCGAGTATTGATTGGTTGTTGCTAAAACTTGAATGTTAGCCAAATTCGTAACGTTGGCAACTTTAATTGGCAAACTAGCTGGTACTTCGTCCATAAACACAAGTGTTTGCCCGTTAGGTGTTAAGGCGCTACTGTGGTTGTAGCCAGAACCAGGGTAGTTTGTTAAACTACCAAGTTGCGTTAATGAATTATTGGCATTACGTTTATATACGTATAGTCCTTGGTAACCACAAGATGCATAAATAGTATCGTTGCGAACAAACATATCGTGTACATAATTAATTGAAGGGGCATCTTGAGCCAAACTTCTTATTAGCACAGGATTTGTGGGTGTAGCAAGGCTATAAATATTCATTGCACTTGTGGCGCCAGTGCTATATGTAATTCCTGAAACATAGAGCATGTCTTTATCAACCCAACAAGCATGGCCTCTACTAAACAATGTTTTACTTTGGTATACCTTAGTAACCGAGGTAGGTAGGTTGCTCATGTCAAATATTTGTAAACCTTGCGCTCCTTGGTCATCGGTAATTACATAACAATAATTTTGATAGGTTTTAACTTCTCTCCAAGTGGCGTTACTTGAAGCTCCTGCTTGAAAGGCAACTGCTGTTAATGCGCTAGGATTTGTAATATCAATCCAATGCGTGCCTGTTTGAGAACACGCAATGGCATATTCTCTTCCGGTGCTTTGTTGGTACCAACCCCAACAACCGCTATATTTATTGCCACTCGAATTAAAATTTTGTTCTGGATTTAGTTGACCAGCTAAAGAAAAGTTATCGGCCGCGTATTGTGCTTTTAAATTTAAAGTCAATAAAACTGTACTTAGGGCGAGTGTAAAAATTTTTTTCATGAATTATTGTTTAATAATTTGTTTGTTAATTAGAACTTTGTTGTTTTGCGAAATTTGAATGTAATAAACTCCTTTGCTTAAATTTTGTGCGGGGATCACTAATTCACCTTTGTCATTTTTATTCAATTGTGTCGTGTTTATTTTTTTAACTATTTGCCCCAATTGATTAAAAATTGTAACCGATGCAGCTAATTTAGCATCATTAAAGTTTACATACAATTCACTACTCACGGGGTTTGGATAAATGGTTATACTTTCATTTTCTATTTCAGTAATTCCTACTGTGCTTATTGAGAAACAAACAGAGCTACTACTAGTGCAATTATTTGCGTCTTTTACTCTCACAGTATAACAGCCTGCTGCTAGGCTAATGGCTGTGGCTGCATTTCCGCCTGTAGGTAGCCATGTGTAGGTATAAGGTGCTGTTCCTCCGCTCACATTTGCAATTGCAACCGCATTGCTACATGTTGGGCAAGATATGTTGGTTGTAGTTAATGCTACACTTGCGCCAGTAATTTGAATTGTTTTTGTTACTAAGGCGGTAGTTGTGGTTGTATTTCCTGCAATTAATGAAATTGTGTAAATTCCTGGTTGATTATAAACAACAACAGGATTTGCAAGGGTGCTTGTGGCTGGACTTGCGCCGTTTAACGTCCAATTAAAAGTTGATACAAATGTACTAGTGCTTGCTAATGAAACCGTATTACCAGTACATGACACACTTGGGTTATTAAAGTTAGCTGCCGGATTTCTGTAAAGGTTAGTTCTAAGCATAAAAATTCCATTTTTTTGATCGCAAGCAAAAATATTTTTACTTGGGAAGTAAGGATAGCAACCCCATTGGCCATCGTAATCATCTCCACTCCAGTTATTATTATTTCCTCCACCTTGGTAGTATGTGTCAAAAAAACCAACAAGTGATGGTGTAGCGGGAGAAGAAATATTATACAACTGCAAACCATCTTGGTAACTGCTCATAAAACATAAGTTATTACTCACAACAAATGGGTTGTGGGGTGTTGTGTTATTGTACTGTTTTGTAGAGGCTAGTACTTGTATGTTTGAAATGTTTTGCACATCTAAAACTTTAAAAGCTAAGCTGGCAGGCACCTCATCTGTCATGATTAATGTTTTTCTATTTGGTGTGAGTTGTGTGCTATGATTAAATCCAGACGCTGGGTAATTAGACAATGACCCTATTTGAGTAAAAGTATTATTGGGGTTGAATTTATAAACATATAATTTTTGATTACCACAAGATGCAAAAACTGTATCGTTAGATGGCAACATGTCATGCACATAACTAATACTTGGATAGTCTTGTTTTAACTCCCTAAGCAGAACAGGTACACTGGGTGTTGCCAAACTATACACATTCATGCTGCTTGTAGAATTATTACTATAGGTAATCCCAGCAACATATAGTTTATTTCCATCTACCCAGAGTGTATGTCCGCGTTTAAACAAAGCCTGACTATCATAAACTTTTCTTACACTATCTGGTAAATACTGCATATCAAAAATTTGGAAGGTGTTAGCGCCAGGATCATCTGTAATAACATAACAATAATTTTGATAGGTTTTAATTTCCCTCCACACTTGATCTGTTTGGCTGCCTGCTTTATATGCGCTTACGCTTGGTGTTGCAGGATTTGTTACATCAATCCAAAAGGTGCCACTAGCAGAACCGGCAATTGCATATTCTTTATTTTTATTTGCTTGGTACCAACCCCAACAGCCAGAATATCTATCTCCGTATTGGTTGGTAAAGGTTTCAGGACTTATTAAACTTATAGCTGTAAAATTGCTAACTGAGGTGTATGGTGCTAAAGATAAAGTTTGAGCAAGAATGGATTTGGCAATAAAAGAGAGAATTACTGCAAAACTTAGGCTAAATTTTTTCATGTTTTTTGAATAGAAGTTTTAATGCTGAATAATTAATTTTTTGGTAATTGATTTTTGAGTTGAATGTACTGTAAGGAAATAGATTCCATCTGCTAAATCGTTAACCAGTAACCTATGGTTAATTCCATTTTCAAATACATATTCTCTCGAAATACTTCCATTAATATTTTCAATTTTTAAACTGCAACTTAAATTACTTTTGTAATGCACTGCAATTGCATCATTTGCTGGGTTTGGATAAAACATAAAATTTTCGTCCAAACTTTCTTTTTCTTTTAAGCCAACTGTATTACTGGTTGTGGTATAACTTGCATTTGCATTTAAAATAAATATTCCATTTTGCATATCATTAGCAACAATATTACCGCTTGGCAACCATGGGTAAGCACCCCAATTTCCTCGGTAATCATTCCCAAAATAATTTCCTACATTATGTCCACCTTGTGGGTGCGTGTCAAAAAAGCCAGTGAGAGTAGGCGTAGCAGGGTTGCTAATATTGTATACAATTAATCCATCTTGATAACAAGAAACAACCGCAATTGAATTGCTTATTAAATAAGGATTGTGTGAGGTAGTTGCAGCATAGGGTTTAAAGGTACTTACGTTTTGAATGTTAGATAAATTCTGCACGTTAACAATCTGCATTGGCAGACCAACAGGAATCTCATCGCAAAAAATTAAATGTTTTCTATCTGGCGTTAAATAACTACTGTGATTATATCCAGCCTGAGCGTAGCCAGTATATGAGCCAATTTGGGAGAAAGTATTATTAGCATTAAACTTTAAAACAATTAAGCCACCATAACCACAGGATGCATAGCAGGTATCGTTGAGCACATACATATCATGCACGCCATTAATAACTGAGTTTGAAATATCTTGGTTTACATCGCGCAACTTTACCGGAACCGATGGTGTAGCCAGACTCCAAATTGACATAGATGAAAATGCGCCTGTAGAATAGGTGGTTGAGCCTACGTACAATTTATCTTTATCTACCCAAAGCGTATGTCCACGCTCCATATATTTTATTCCATTATGCACAACATGAACACTATCAGGTAGGTATTGCATGTCTATTATCTGAAAAGTATTTGGAGTACCATCATCGCTGGCAACATAACAATAGTTTTGAAATGTTTTTATTTCGCGCCAGGTACAATTACTTTTTCCAGATACAAAATCAGAAATAGTGGGTGTTCCGGGTGAAGTAATATCAATAAAATAAGTACCGTGACTTGACCCGCTTATTGCGTACTCTTTACCTTTATTTGCTTGGTGCCAAGCCCAACAGCCAGAATATTTTCGGTTATCAACACCATAATTTGACGGATTAGTATTAGGATTTATTAATCCAACCAAAGAAATATTTTGACTGGCATACGTTTGTGATTTTACAGTTGCTGTAAAAAAAACTAAAAGGATTAAAATAATTTGTAAATTTTTCTTCATGCACATGAACAAATATAGTTTTTTTTGCCCAAAATTCTTAGCCATTTAACCTCAAAAATCGACCAATAAACCGTTTTATGCGTTAATTTTTCACGTTTGTTGTTAACATTTCACTTAAAACAGCAAACAAATTGTTCTAAAAAAAGTAATGGTAGTTATATATTTGCACTCTTATTTTTTTAGTTAATGGAACAGAATAGTTTGTTGGATGGTTTTGATGACGAAAACAATCATCGTGATGTAGATAATATTACCCATGTGAGTGGTATGTTTAAAAACTGGTTTATTGATTATGCCAGTTACGTTATTTTAGAGCGTGCTGTACCTGCAATAGATGATGGTTTAAAGCCCGTACAGCGCCGGATATTGCACAGCATGTGGGAGCTGGAAGATGGGCGTTATAACAAAGTTGCCAACCTGATTGGTAATACAATGAAATACCACCCACATGGTGATGCCAGTATTGGCGATGCTTTGGTGGCAATTGGCCAAAAAGATATACTTATTGATTGCCAAGGAAACTGGGGTAATATTTTAACTGGCGATAGCGCAGCAGCCCCTCGTTATATTGAGGCACGCTTATCTAAACTAGCCTTAGAAATTCTTTTTAACCCCAAAACTACAAACTGGGGCTTAAGTTATGATGGTAGAAACAAAGAACCTATTAATTTACCCGTTAAGTTTCCTTTACTTTTGGCACAAGGCGTAGAAGGTATTGCCGTAGGTTTAGCATGCAAAATTTTACCTCATAATTTTAATGAATTAATCGATGCTTCCATTCAAATTTTAAAAGGAAAAAAAGTAAACATTTATCCTGATTTTCAAACAGGTGGTATTGCTGATTGTAGCGAGTACAAAGATGGCTTGCGTGGCGGAAAAATAAAAGTAAGAGCACGTATTAAAGAACTAAATTCAAAAACCTTAATAATTTCTGAAATACCTTTTGGAACAACAACAGGTTCTTTAATTGATAGTATTTTATCCGCAAACGACAAAGGAAAAATTAAGATTAAAAAGGTAGAAGACAACACGGCAGAAAACGTAGAAATTTTAATTCACCTGCAACCAGGCATTGGTACTGATAAAACAATAGATGCGCTTTATGCATTTACCAATTGCGAAATGAGTATTTCTCCAAATGCTTGTATTATTGAAAACGATCGGCCAAAATTTATTGGTGTAAGCGAAATATTAAGGGTATCAACAAACAACACACTTCAATTACTTAAAAAAGAATTAGAAATTGAAAAGTTTGAGTTAGAAGAAAAATGGCATTTTTCATCTTTAGAAAAAATATTTATTAAAGAAGAAATGTACATCGACTTTAAAAAATACAGTACTAAAGAAACTTTATATGACTATTTGTACGAACGCTTTAAACCATTTAAAAAGAAATTTTTGCGTGATGTAACTGATGAAGATTTGCAGCGTTTAACACAAATCCCTATGATTCGTATTACCCGCTTTGATAGCATTAAAGCTGAAGATATGATGAAGGACTTAGAATCAAAAATTGAAATTGTAAAAAATCATTTAGCTAACTTAGTTGAATACGCAATTGACTATTTTAAAAATTTAAAAAAGAAATTTGGCGAAGGCAGAGAACGTAAAACAGAAACCAAACAACTAGAGGCAATTGTTGCAACTCAAGTAGTTTTAGCTAACGAAAAATTATATGTAAACAAAGCGGAAGGCTTTGTGGGAACTGGGTTAAAGAAAGATGAATTTTTGTTTGAATGCAGTGATATTGATGACATAATTGCCTTTACCAAAGAAGGTAAAATGAAAGTGTTTAAAGTATCTGATAAAACCTTTGTAGGAAAAGAAATTATACACGTAGCTGTTTTTAAAAAGAACGATGAACGTACCACATATAACATGATTTACCGCGATGGACCAAAAGGTATTACGTTTATGAAACGTTTTAATGTAGTAGGTGTTACACGTGATAAAGAATACGATTTAACCAAAGGTACAAAAGATAGTCTTGTAAATTGGTTTACTGTAAATCCTAATGGCGAAACAGATAAAGTAATTGTGCATTTACGCCAAGTTACTGGTTTACGTAAATTAGAGCTAGATGTAAATTTTGCCGAAATGGAAGTAAAAGCCAGAACAGCGGTAGGAAACATTGTTACAAAATATACGGTTAATAAAGTTACCTTAAAAGAAAAAGGTGCATCTACACTTGAAGGAGAAGATTATTGGTTTGATGAAAACACACATCGCTTAAATAAAGAAGAACGCGGAACTTACCTGGGTAAATTTAGTGGAGAGGATAAAATTCTAACCCTTACAACCAAAGGCTATTACAGACTTTATACATACGATGTTTTAAATCATTTTGATGAGGACATTATTTTAATTGAAAAATTTATTCCAACGCAAACACTTACGTGTGTTTATTTTGACGGGCAAAGCAAAAGTTATTTTACCAAACGTTTTGAACCAGAAGTTACAACCAACAAAACCTTAATTGTAACCGAAGATGAAAATAGCAGAATTGAATTAATTACTGGTCAAGTAAACCCAATTATAGAAGTAAAGTTTAGTAAAGAAAAAGGTGCGCAATTGCCTGACGAAAGTATAAATCTGGTTGAATTTAGTCCTTTAGTGAACATGAAAGCTAAAGGTAAAAAATTAAGTTCGTACAAAGTAAAAGAAATTAACTTAAAAGAATCTGAAGAAATAAAAGCCGCACGTCAATTTTTAACCAGTGCAGATGATGAGCGAACTGGCTTATCGCCAATGGAATTGCACCGTAGGGCGATGGAAAAAATGAACAATAAAGATTTGTTAGATGGCGATGGACAAATAACGTTTGATTTTTAAGTTTAGAGCGCTACTACTATTGTAAAAACTGAAGCCTTAATCATATCAAATTATTTTTGTAAGTTTCGGTATTTTGGTTAATTTTGCAATCCTAAAAATCTAATCGCTCCTATAGCTCAGCCGGTTAGAGCATCAGACTCATAATCTGAGGGTCCCTGGTTCGAGCCCAGGTGGGAGCACACAAAAACATCAATAAAAAAAGCCTTTGAATCATTGATTGAAAGGCTTTTTAGTTTTTTTGTTATTCAAAAGCACTGTGTTAACTTTTATTATTAATTCAACCAATTTTTAGCAGTAATGTCATTTATTCTATCAAAATCTGTCAAATTGCCTATTAATTCCTTCAATAAATAGCATTTTGTCGCTAAACTTTTTATTTACTCCGTTGGCACAGTTTATGATACTTGCGCCTTGAATTTAATAACCTAACAATTAAAAAAATATGGCAAAATCTAATGTAAATGTAAAGCCCTTGGCTGACAGAGTTTTGGTAGAAGCAGCAGCTGCCGAAACTAAAACTGCTGGCGGAATAATTATTCCTGATACAGCAAAAGAAAAACCAATGCGTGGTAAAATTATCGCTGTTGGTAATGGAAAAAAAGACGAACCATTAACTGTTAAAGTTGGCGATACCGTTCTTTATGGTAAATACGCTGGTACAGAATTAAACATTGATGGTAAAGATTATTTAATTATGAAAGAAAGCGATATTTACGCTATCATCTAATTAAAAGAATTCAATTAAAAATTACAACTAAAATTATAAACCTTAAAATCTTAAATTAATTATGGCAAAAGATATTCATTTTAACGTAGAAGCACGCGATGCTCTAAAACGCGGCGTTGATATATTAGCAAACGCAGTAAAAGTTACATTGGGTCCTAAAGGGCGTAATGTTATCATCGATAAAAAATTTGGTTCACCTTCAATTACTAAGGATGGTGTAACGGTAGCAAAAGAAATTGAATTAAGCAATCCTATTGAAAACATGGGTGCTCAACTTTTAAAAGAAGTTGCAAGCAAAACCGCTGATTTAGCAGGTGATGGAACAACTACTGCTACTGTATTAGGACAAGCAATTGTTACTGCGGGTTTAAAAAACGTTGCAGCAGGCGCTAATCCTATGGATTTAAAACGTGGTATTGATAAAGCAGTTGCGGCAGTGGTTGAAAACCTTAAAAAACAATCGAGCCCAGTTGGTAACGACAACAAAAAAATTGAACAAGTTGCAACCATCTCTGCAAATAACGATAGCACTATTGGGAAATTAATTGCAGAAGCAATGCACAAAGTTAAAAAAGAAGGCGTTATTACTGTTGAAGAAGCTAAAGGAACTGAAACTACTGTTGAGGTTGTTGAAGGTATGGAATTTGACAGAGGTTATATTTCTCCTTACTTTGTTACTAATGTAGATAAAATGGAAGCGGTTTTAGAAAATCCTTACGTTTTAATTTATGAGAAAAAAATTAGTGGCATGAAAGAATTATTACCAATTCTTGAAAAAGCTGTACAAACAGGAAAACCACTTTTAATTATTGCAGAAGATTTAGATGGCGAAGCATTACAAACTTTAGTAGTTAACCGCTTACGTGCCAACTTAAAAATTTGTGCCGTTAAAGCTCCAGGCTTTGGCGACAGAAGAAAAGCAATGCTAGAAGATATTGCCATTTTAACTGGCGGTACATTTATTAGTGAAGAGCAAGGCCGTAAATTAGAAGACGCACAATTAACTGATTTGGGTCGTGCTGAAAAAATCAGCATTGATAAAGACAACACAACTATTGTAAATGGAGCTGGTAAAAAAGCTGATATTGCAAGCCGTGTAAATCAAATAAAAGCACAAATTGAAACTACATCGAGCGATTACGATAAAGAAAAATTACAAGAGCGTTTGGCTAAATTAGCTGGCGGTGTAGCTGTTCTTTATGTTGGTGCTGCAAGCGAAGTGGAGATGAAAGAGAAAAAAGACAGAGTAGACGATGCCTTAGCTGCAACACGTGCTGCTGTTGAAGAAGGAATTGTTGCTGGTGGTGGCACCGCTTACATCAGAGCAATTGCAAGTTTAGAAAAATTAAAAGGCGATAACGAAGATGAAACAACTGGTATTCAAATTGTGAAACGTGCAATTGAAGAACCATTGCGTCAAATCTGCGCTAATGCTGGTTTAGAAGGAAGCATTATCGTTCATAATGTGCGCGAAGGAAAAGATGATTACGGATTTAATGCGCGCACTGAGAAATACGAAAATTTATTAAAAGCAGGAGTTATTGATCCTACAAAAGTAAGCCGTATTGCTTTAGAAAACGCAGCTTCGGTTGCAGGTATGTTGTTAACTACAGATTGCGTAATTTCAGAAAAGAAAGAAGAAAAAGCACCTTCTATGCCAGGCGGCGGAATGCCAGGCGGTATGGATGGAATGATGTAAAATAAAATTCATCGCAAAAAAAAGAGGCTGTCTGATTAGATAGCCTCTTTTTTTATAATATGTTATTAAACTAGTTTACAGTAATGCAACCATCTTTAATTGTTACTTTAGAACCATTTTTTACTTTTACCCAACCGCAAGAAGTTTTAATTTCAACTTCTGAAGCACTTGTTTGAATAGATGTAGCACCAGTTGTAGAGGATCTAAATTCTACTTTTTGAGTTGAACCATTTGATTTAACTTCCATTGTGTAGTCTTTCGAATCTTTGTTATAGTAGTCAATTGTAAATGCGCTTGCAATTGTTGTTACTAAAACAAAAGCTAATGATAATAATGTTTTCATTTTTGTTTTTTGTTTTATTGGTTTATAATAGTAACAAATGTAAACTTTTTTTATTTATGTACTAATCTTCAGCTAAAATTTGGGATTAAACAGTAACTAAATAAATTTAGAAAAAAACCTCCAACCAGTTAAGGATGGAGGTTCATTAAGATTTCAAAAAGTGTTTAAGCTTTGTTTTTTACTTCAACCTCTTTTGCCACCACTTCTGTAATGTATTTTTTAGAACCTGTTTTATCAACATAATTGCGTGTTACAAGCCTACCATCTACCGTAACTAAGCTACCCTTTTTTATTACAGATTCTAGTTCTTCGGCTAATTTTCCCCATACGGCAACAAAATGCCATTGTGTGTCGGTGGCAGTTTCGCCTTTTATGGTTTTGTAGCTTTCGTTTGTTGCTAACGAAAAGCGCATTAATTTGTTGCCGTTTTCAAAAGTTTTTACTTCAGGATTATTTCCTAAATTACCTCCTAATTGTACTCTGTTAATTGTTGTCATGTTGTTGTTGTTTTATTTATTATTTAATTGTTATTTATTTTTTTAATTTGTGTCCAAAGTTTATAGTGTGTTCTATAAGCTAATTTATTAAGCAGTTTTTTGGTAAGAAACAAAAAGTTCATTTGCAATAATTTCGGTATTTGTTCGTTTTATGCCTGCTTTATCGGTATAGGTGCGGTTAAGTAAACGCCCATCAATAGTAACCTCTGTGCCTTTTTGCAATAAGCGTTCGGCAATGTTTGCAAGGCTGCCCCAGGTTATAATGTTATGCCATTGTGTGTTGCTAATCTTTTCGCCTTGCTTATTGGTGTACACCTCATTAATAGCAATTGCAAAACGAGCTAGTTTGTTTCCATTGTCTAAAATTTTTACTTCGGGTGCTGATCCTAAGCGTCCCACAAGCTGCACATGATTTTTAATGTTCATCATACGATTTGTTTTTTGTTGTTATTTATTTTATTTAATTACGTGTTTAAAAAACTTTTGAGGCTATATTATTATTTTCGCTATTCAAAAATTTTGATGGCACAAAGGTAAAGCCATAAAAAAAAGGTATTCGGTTAATAACTAATTAGAATCGAATAAAAACAATTGTTGTCGTTTGTTGTCGACATGTGTTTATAAAAATCAATTATTTGTGGCGTGTTTGGATTTTAGGGAGAAATTGGGTAATTTTATTTATTGTACTTGGTAATTAGTTAGCGGCAACCTTAAAACCAATCAGAACCAATCAGAAAAATGAGTAGAGAAGTCGAAAAAAAGTGGACAACTTTCATAAAACTAAAATCAAAAGAAAACGGTTGGAAATTCAAAAACTATTTTTCATTTAAAAAAAATGATATTTTTTTATTTGATTTTATGTTTTGGATAAATGGCAAAACTAATAGTCTATCAGGCGTTTTGCATTTTAAATTTGCGGACATTGACAACCTTTTTTGGGCCTTAACAGTTGATAATGATAAAATTGAAAATTATCCTTTAAGTTTGAAAGTAGACGGTTCTCATTTGGTAAGACCTATAGATTATTACCGTTTTGAATTGAAAGATATAAACGAAACAAGTTTGTCTAATTTATTAGAAACCATAGATAAAAAAGTAATAGAGATCAACGAAAAATTTTCATCTAAAGAAATCTATTTTGAGTATATCAAAAACAATAAAGCGCTAAATGAGTACAGCTACTTAACTAACCTACTTTATTTAAATAAACACGACGAACTACTTTTTTTTATTGCGTATTGCAAGAAAAATAAAATTACATCTGGTTTATCATTTTATAAAAATGGAGAAACGAAAGACTATTTTGATATAATAATTAAATATGTTGACCTAAAAAAAGGCAGCCGCTAACAGCAAGCAAGCCCAATTTGCACGGACGAAGTAATAGCTTTTGCAAAAAGTTTCGGCAGACAACTTTTTTTCATTTTTGCAAAAGCAACAAACATTAGTATCTTTAAAAAAACATTCGGTAGACAAGTGTTCCAAACTGCAAACTGGGCCTGCTTACCATCCGTTAGGCGTAAGGCAGACGACATAAAAGAATGAGATATTATTGGGAAACATCAGCAGTTAACTATTTAGCTAAAAAGTATGAATACCAAGACGCTATTGCGACAAGTAAGTTACAATTAAAAAAGGGTAACGAGTATTTCATATCACCTGTGACTATTTGGGAAATTCTCTTAATAAAAGACAAAAGTAAAAGAGAAGAAATTCTTTTTTATTCACAACACTTATTCAATGAAAAACTGCTTCCTTCGCCCTCGGAAATTCTTTTGGATTACTTCACAAAAGGCTGTCCCCGATTTCAAAATTTCAAAGACTTTTCCTGTAAGTCTAATGTTGGAAAAGTTTGGAAAGCTATGTGTAAGGATAAAAACGTAACTTATGCTTACGACGAAAATCAAATAAACGAAGTAACATCTTTCTTAAAGTCTCTTTCTAAAATAATCAAAAAAATAATTTTAGACCCCAAACTTGAATTAAACGCAAATTCCCATGATGAAAGGCTAAATATATTCGTAAACACTTTTTGTAGTTCAATTTTTAAAAACGACGACGAAAGCGACCTTAATATAATTAGAATGCGTAGACTTTCTGTTTTGTTGACGTTTCATTACCTGTGTTTAAATATTGATATCACTTCTGAATTTACAAAAAAATACTGGAATAAAATTTCAATTGACAACCCCTATGACAGACTTATATATATTTCCGAAAAACATCCGGAATTCTTTCAAAGTGGACCAATTTGGGTCATCACCAATATTGTATACTTTCAAACTATGAGTAAGAAAAAAATAAATCGAGGGGCCATTCACGACGGTTTGCATTGTGTTTATCTGCCGTTTGTTGACTACTTTATTACAAATGACATACAGTTTAAAGAATTTAAATCAATATCGAATAGAGAAATGTATAAAAAAATATATCATCTAAATGATCTTAAAATAAATGAAGTTCGACATAGTACTTTAATTATTTAATTGCCCAACGCCTAACAGCGGTCTTGGCTCATTGGGCGGAGATGGGTCATCGTTCGGGTAGAAATAGTTGCCGCTTCGCGAATTTTTATTTGCCCTCACTAATAAAGTTGAGTATCTTTAAAATACCTTTTGTCGGTTAAGACAGTTGATGCTTCGAAAGCCCAACGGCCAGTAGCCGCAAAACGTTACCACTCATAGCGCATACGACCCGACCTGAAAAAATCACGACATTTGGACATTTTGATTATTATACGTATATTTGTAATAAATACACGTGCAATGACAACCAAATTAACACTGACAGTTGAAAAGACAGTTATCGAAAAGGCTAAATCCTATGCAAAACGGACTGGCAGAAGTCTTTCCGAGCTCATCGAAAAATATCTTGAGAACATAACTAACGACGAGAAAAATGACACCCAAATTTCTCCTAAGCTTAAAAAAATAGTAGGCGCTGTTAAAATCCCTAAAAATTTCGACGAGGAAAAGGAATTGAGAACTTATCTTGAAAAGAAACACCTATGAAAAAGGTATTTGTTGACACTAATATTTTAGTTGACCTAATTGCAGACAGAAGACCTTTCAGTAAGTTCGCCATTCAAATATTTTCGAAAGCCGAAGAAGGAAAAACAAAACTTTACACATCTTCTCATTCAATTGCAACAACACATTATCTGCTTAAAAAATATATTGACGAAAAAGAATTGCGAGATATTCTGCATAATATTTTAGACTTTTTAAATATTGTTGCAATCGACCAAGACGTTATTAAAAAAGGACTAAGATCAAAACATAAAGACTTTGAGGACGCAATTCAAATAATAAGTGCTTATTCGGTTGAAAAATTGGACTGTATAGTGACAAGGAATATCAAAGATTTTAAAGGCTCTGAAATTCTTGTTCTTACTCCTGACGAATTAATAAAACATTTATAAAAACCTTGTGTGCGCTACAAGTGGTAACAGCAACTACTGGCCATTGGGCGGAATCGGTCATCGTTCGGTGCGAAATTAAGGTGCTCTGAAGCGCATTTTTATTTTGTACTTCATTAATAAACATTTAGCTTTAAATAAACAATTGTAGGCATGAACAGTTGAATGTTGCAAATTCTAATTACAGGTAGCTGCAAACCGTTAGCTTCATAACCCTTACAAAAGTCCGTTCTAAAACTAAACACCATAAAATAAATTAAATTATATGACAAGGATAAAAACAATAAATATTTTCTTCTCTCTTTTGGTAATGAATTTTTTATCTTCTTGCAACGGTCAGGTAAAAACTAAAAGCTTTAAACAAGAAACAACTAGCTCGCCAGAAAAATCAAAACGTATTAAATCAAAAACTTCTAATGATGCCGACAATATTCATTCGATTATTCAAGACAGAGAAGGTTTTATTTGGTTTGCTACCACAGGAGATGGAGTTTTTCGCTTTAATGGCAACACATTTACAAATTTCACTACCGAAAATGGACTAAATAGCAATTGTATTTTTTCTATCATTCAAGACGATGCAGGAATAATTTGGTTTGGCACTGAAAATGGTTTATCAAGTTTTGACCGTAAAAAATTTAAGAATTATACTATAACGTTATCTGAAAATACAAGTATTAACCTTAGCAACACACCAACAAAAAATATAGGGGTTAGTAAAATCTTGCAAGCCAAAAATGGCGTGTTTTGGTTAGCAACTGAAAGTGGAGTTTATTGTTATAGTAAAGGCATATTTACCCGTTTTATAAATAATACAACGATTGAAAAAAGTAATACATTTTACCCGAAGAATGTTGTAACTATTATTGAAGATAGCAAAGGAAATATTTGGTTTACAACAAGAGCTGAAGGTATTTATTGTTTTAACGGAAGCAAAATAAGTAATTACCAACCTAATAATGAAACTTGGTTCTTTGGACTTTTTGAAGATAAAAATGGAAATGTTTGGGCAGGAAGCAGAGAAAGCGGTGTTTTTAGATTTGATTGCAAAACCTTCACAAAACAATTTAAAGAGCTTGGTTTTAACAATGCGGTTGTTTACTCAATAACGCAAGATGTAAAAGGAAATATATGGTTTGGTTCTGATGAAAATAAAGGACTTTGGAGTTATGACGGAACAACTTTAAAAAATTTTAATACGAAACAAGGATTAACTAACAGCTCTGTGTTTTGCGTATTTGAAGATAAAAGTGGTAAAATTTGGGTAGGTGCCAGAAACACAAGCTTGAACAGCTATGACGGAAAAACTTTTACAAATTATTCAGAATAGAAAAGCAATACTGAAGAAGAGAATTCGTAAATCAACCAACCGCTAAACAAAAGGTGGGGTTTCGAGCTCTGAAAATAATTCATCTTGGTATTTTCAGGAAATCCAAATACACGAAGTTTTTATTTGGACGACTAAAAAATCTTGCAAAATTATTATGAGTTCTTGCTTAAAAACTCAAGTCTTTTTTTGTAGCATATAAGAGATAAAAGGTTAGCTAATGATGAGCGTATTTTAACAATAGAAGCAACTGTTAAAATTTGATTCTAGTGATTTATCGAAGAATTCTTATAGTTGTTTAATCGCGGACAGATATTATTTCAACTATCTCTTCGGGTTAACTTATCAATTTTTCTTTTATGTTCTTGTTGTAGGAGCGAAGGGTATAAATTTAAAAAAGTATTAGGAATCATTATAGCTAATCCATAACCTATACTTAACGTAAAGCAATAATAAATTGCGAAAAGTGACACAAAAATAAATCCTACCAAGTGGCTAATTTCAGCCAGTGTCATTTCATTTCTTAAAGTTTTAAGATCTGTATTTTTCCTTTCTAATTTAATTTTTTGATTTAAGAATTTAAAAAAAGTGTTTTTTATAAACCACTTAAAGTAGTTTAACCCAATGCTTTTATTCAAAGATTTATTTTCGATAAAATTAAGATTAGCTAATTTTTTATAGAATTCGGTTTTTGCAAAAATCCCATTAAATATAATTCCAATCATCCAAGAAACAACTGATAGTGAGGTTCCAAAAGCCAAGCCCAGTAGTATGTGTTTAATGATCATTTAAAAAGGTCGAGTTAATTATCTTCCAAATACAATTAACTAAAGATGAATTTTAAATTATGTGTAATTCTTCCTTAACTATTTTTATTGCAGTTTTGTTTTTTTTATTGAATACGATTTATAAAAATATCAAATTTGATTTAGAGGATTCAGAAAATTGGTAAAATAATAGTTCGTAAAATTAGTTTGTTACTAAATAAATGTAATATGAGTGTTATAACTTACATAATTTAACGTGATGTGTATTTTCACCTAAGCTTAGAGCAAGCGTGTAAATGCCTGCCGGAAATTCAGCTAAACTTACATTGGTAAAGAAGTTGTTTGATTGAACACCAAATTTACTTTGTTGGATGACTTTCCCGCTCATATCAAAAATCTTAAAACTAACATCTGTATTCATTAGTTGCGCTATTTCTAAATTATAAATTCCTTCACTAGGATTAGGGTAAACAGAAATAGTTTTACTAAATGAATTGTTTTTTGATATATCTGTAACCGTTAATGGGCAAGCAAAAGTACCTGGTGTTTTTTTAATTGCAATGGCTCTTCTACCTACCGCTGATTGTGCGCCTCTAGCCCTGACACTAAACCAATGTGTTTGCGTGCTTGGCGTATTTTGAATAACAAACGATGTTGTTGGGGATGTGCCAACCGAATCCATGAAAAAAGCACCGAGTTTAAAAATATCATAAGATGTAGCTCCAGCAGCAGCATTCCAGTTTAATTTTACTGAGTCAGGACAGGCCCAAGCAACAGTTATATTACTTGGTAGGTTGATGATTGAGAAACTTGTGTCGCTGGTTGCTGAAAAACTTCCACGAGAAATACGAACTTTACATTGTCCGGAAATTGTAGCAGGAACAGTCCAATTAAAATAACGTAGCGCACCGCCTATTGCGTTAGAAATCGTTGTCCAATTAGTTCCATTGTTGGTTGTGTATTCTAGAGTTTGTGTACCAACACTTTCAATGTTATCCCATCTAATAACTTCTGTTTCACCTGGTACAAATCCTTCACCGCCAATTGGGTAAGTAACTGTGTAACCATCCATTTCAAAAATCCATGTAGCATAATAAGTTTGCGGTCCCATTGGAACAGATGCACCATTTACGTTTAATGTATAAATACCACTGGTTGGTAAGTCAATTGTTATTTGTTCGTGATTATTTCTAACATCTATTCCTGGGCTTGCGTTTGAATTTAAAGCAGTTGCGTTAGGCGTAAAATCTAAAATTAACGGATTAAAAACAGTTGAAGCAGGATTAACCAGAGTAGTATTTAAATTATTTACCAAGGCAATACCAGCGCTAATTGCTGCTTGATAATCGTGCCAATAGGTCATTACTTTCATTTTTTTAACGCCCGGTGGTACGTTAATTGTGTGGGTTGATAAGCCGCCGTTAGAGAGTGAACCTGAAAAATAATTTACTTGTTCAATTGCTTTTATAGCCTTTAATGCATTTACTCTTCCATACCCAAATCTAAAATCTGGCCCTGGATTCCCAAGATCATCAGCTGTGTTAAGCATAATTGCCTTTATAAGCGCACTTGGTGGATTGTTGTTGCCATGGTAAACATTATACGCATTGTACAATTGCCCAAATATTCCTGCAATTGCAGGACATGACATTGAAGTACCTGTTTTATTTACATAATTATCAGGATTTGTAGTGGAATATACATTTGTTCCAACAGCGCTGATTTCTGGTTTTAATCTGCCATCATGCGCCGGACCTCTACTGGAAGAAGAATTGAGCGCATCTAAGTGCGTTAAATTTGCAACTGCAATAGAGTTTTTTGAGTGTTTGTGTCCTCCAGTAACATTACCCCATCCTGCGCCTGCGCCATAATTACAATTAGAAGTGCCTGAATTACCGCCCGAAAATACATGTATCAATTGTGGCATTGATTGATATTGAACGTCGAGTTGTTGAGCGCGCGTTGTATAACCTGCATTGCAACCATCCGAATAAGAAGTTGAAATAATTCTTATTCCTAACGAGCCGTATTGATTATTTATACTATCAAAACCAGGATAATTTGGTGAAGCATTAAAGGTGTATAAGTCTGCACCCCAAGCCATTCCTCTGGTTAATGGGTCTTTATTACCTGCTCCAATAATAATACCCGCACAATGATCGCCGTGATCGCCTACATTATTGGTCATAAACTGGTTTAATAATCGGTTATGATAATCAACATGTGGCCCAATTATTCCATCATCTTGTAACATTATTTTTGTACCTGCGCCATTAAATTTTCTTCCACCGTTATAGTCAGTAAAAAGTACATTGCTTCTATGATTGGTTCTTCCTACATTGTTTTCTTCTTTTGGTAAATCGTCTACCAGTTCGGCGCTGCAAACAAACGGTTTTGCAACAAAATCCAATATGTCGTTTTTATTTATCCAAACAACAAACCAATTCATTATTTTATTCTCATAGCTGTAAGTAATGTTATTGTTGTTGAGGTAAGATTTTATGTTTTCAAAAGCGATGTTACTGTAACTTGTAAAACTAATACCAACTTTTTCACCATTAATGGCGTAAGCAGGAAAGCTGTTTTGATTTAAAGCATCCGATAATTCTTTTAATAATTTATACTCGCTTTTAATTTCATATACGCCACTTATGCTGAAGCTGTTAAGAAGGTTAAAATTGCAATTTTGCTTAATCGAAGCCATGTAGGTGTTGGTTGGCAAATACATTAGTAGTTTGATGCCAAGTTTTTCAAGATTTAATTTATCTTCCTCGGAAGGGAGGGATGTAAATTGAATATAACGATAGTAGTTGCCATCGAACAAATCGTTTGTGTTTATTTTGGCCGAAAAAGTTGAATTAAAATTCGGGTTTAATTTAATTGTTCCGGTAGAAAGTATTAAATCAAACGAACTGTTTTTTTGTGCTAAACAAAAAATGGAGCTGATGGTAGAAAGTGCTAAAATAAATTTTTTCATACGTACATTATTTTAAATTTATAGATAAGGTGCATGCTAAATTATTTGCACAATTTAACCAGCTTATCAAAGTTATTAAACAGTTTACATATATCCTACTTTTTAATGATTTAATTAACTACGCTGAATCAAAATATATAATTACTTGATCTTAATTAAGCAATCTAAAATTTAGATTTTGTCTCCAACTTGAATTTGCATGTTTGGCTATAGTCAATAACGAGTTTGATGAACTTGCTATGCAAATGAGGCCACTAATCTATTTTTTTATGTTATACTTGTATATTATTTATGGATAGTTTAACTCAAATAGTTTTAGGTGCAGCTTGTGGCGAACTTACTATGGGTAAAAAAATTGGGAACAAAGCCCAATTAATTGGAGCAATAGCAGGCACACTTCCTGATTTGGATGTTTTGTTTACCAGAGCCATTAATGATTCAGTTACTTCACTCGAAATTCATCGTTCATACTCACACGCGCTGCCTGTACAACTGGTGTTTGCAGTGCCATTTGCATACCTAACATTTTTGTTGTTCAAAAAGCAACATGCGTTTAAATCATTTTATTTATTGTGGATGCTTGGTTTTACAACCCATGCCATTTTAGATTCTTTTACAACATATGGCACCATGTTGTTTTTGCCTTTTACAAATTATTTAGTTGGCTTTAATAATATTGCGGTTATAGATCCATTATACACACTTCCGTTTATGATTATTTTAATTGGATGTTTATTCATGAAGCGCGATAACCCAAAAAGATTTATTTGGGCAAAAAGAAGTGTGTATATAAGTTCAGCTTACATGCTATTAAGTTTTGGATTAAAATTCATGGCACTTAAAAAATTTGAAACGGAGCTCGCTAATCAAAACATTAAATACGATAAGTTAAGTACCAGCCCTACTATGTTTAATGCAGTTTTATGGGCGGGTATGGCTTATAATGATAGTATGATGTATACAAGTGAGTATTCTTTTTTTCAAAAGAACAGTCGGATTAATTTTGCAGCTATTCCACGTAAATTACATTTACAAAAAGGCTTTGAGGGACAAAAACTAACTACCCTTATTTGGTTTAGCCAAGATAAATATTTGTTAGATAAAAGCGGAGATACACTTAACATATACTTAGCAAAATGGGGGAGAACCAGCTTTGAGGCATCATCCGCAAAGGAAGCTTATGTATTTTATCATCAGCTTTATAAATCAAACAACAGAATTGAATCAAAAGTTGTTGAACCAAAATTTACAGGAACAGAAATAAGCCTCTGGTTGAGTTTATTGTGGAATAGAATTTGGGCTTAGGGATGTTTAATTTCTTGTGCAATATGTTTTGATTCTTTGTGAAACGAGAGTCTAGATCTGAAAACTGAGGTACTTATTTTTTTATTTTGGCAGTAAAACAAATTGGTTTTCATTTATTAATTCAGAGAATTTTCATTTGTTTTTTTCTACTAACAAAAAGTCCTAATTTTGGAGGAGCTTACACACTTTCTACCGAAAAGTTATTAACGCGGATAACTATTTATTGGTATTTGTAAAGAAAAAATATAAAATTGTGTGGAGATTTTGCAAATGTTTGCAGTTTCGCTCAAATAAGTCAAACCGTGTGTTACTGGCTGGGTATTAATTCCGCCTTTTCATTTTCTTCGGATTTTGTCTGCAATCAAAAATGTCAGTTATGTAAATATCAAGTTGAATAACTCTATAAATTATTTTGTAGTTGTCAACAACAATATATCTATGACCTTGACTTAAGTCAATAAGATTTTCCTCAACTGCACCAATTAAAGGTTGTGTAATTAACTGTTTCGTCCCGTCAAAAATTGATTTTCGTATTTTGTCTGCTACCTTGTCCGAGGCAACCATACGATAATAAAGGTAAATGTTTTTTAGTTCAGAAATTGCGAAGTTAGTCCAAATGATTTGTCTCATAAAGAATTAGGTTTACCAATTTTTAGATTGTGTTTCTAAGTCTTTCTGACTTAGAACGTGCCCTTTCTTTATTTGTTTATTTGAAAATTCGGCTCTTTTAATTAGTTCTTCTTTTGAAAAAATAATATCAGCAGGCTTAACTGATTTTATACTTTTATGAATAGTTGATTCAACTTTAGCGAATACTTTTTCATCTTGAATTCCTAGAAGGTATTCGATGAGGCTAATCTTTCTTAATTGTAGTGTTGAAGATTTCATCGTTTAAAGATACAAAAAGAAGCGAAATTGTCCAAATGAGATGTTTGGCTTGTTCTAGTGTCCTAACCCTAACGGTTTCGGGGCTTGCGTTCGGCGGGTTAAAGAACCGTCAAACCGTCTACCAACCGAAAACTAAAATTAAAGATACAAAACTTTTTCTTTTTTGCTTTACAAAAATAAAATTCTGCCGTCTGGCAGGCAAAAACAAAGCAAAAATACTACCCGTCAACTCCGCTGACGCAATTGCCCCGTGTTATGCACAGTTTGTTTTTACCAGCTGTCCCCAGAGCCTCCACCACCAAAGTCAAAATCCGAGCCGCCAACGTCCCCAAAACTGTCAAACGAAGCGAAACTGTCTATACCACTGAAATAAAAAGAGTCACCAAGATTCTCACTCGAAATTTCTAAAAATGACAGTTCGGTTAAAAGCGGTATATTTTGTTTAAGTTTAGAAAGTGTTTCTTCCTCAAGAAAGATAAGGTTAGACCCTAAATCTTCTAATAATGTTTTAAGTTCATTTTCATTTAAAACAAGCGAATCAATTTTTTCGTTTATTTGGTCAATTATAAGACCGATATGTTTTTTTTCTTCTCGACCTTTTTCCGTTAAGAAGAACTTGTTTTTACAAAGTTCAAATTCCTTAATGTCGTTGTAAACATAATCCGTCTTGAATTTGTCGATTTTTTCGTCTAGCTTTTTAAGTAAGCGATTTCTTATTTCATAAAGTCTTAATTCGGGTTTGTCAAAAAGTGACAGTAAAAAAGACTCCGATTTCGAGTAACTTCCATGCAAATTATATTTTGGACCTAGTTTTGCAAAAATACGTCTACGCTTATGTTTTGCGTTTTTGTTAATGAAAATTAGTTTGGAGTAAATTACGATATGTCCAGTAATGCTTAGTCCTTGAAGGGCGTATTTTAGCATTTCAATTGCGTCAGAACGTAACGGACTCTGAAGATAATAGTACTCTTGTGGTTTTATGTTTGTCTTCACAAATTGTGCATAACTATTTACTAGGCGCAACTTAATCAACAACAAACATTTATTATCGTTTGTAAATAGTTGTTGGTGTATTTTTATTGCGTTTATTGTTTTTTAATTTAATGCAATTTATAAAAAATTAAGTAAATAAAAAAAGTACACTATTTGGAAATAGAGCCAACATCATAACGATTAGCATATTTTGTTTGTTTCCAAAACAAAGTACTTCTTAATTTTCATTCACGCTTTAATTTCTAAAATCAAAAAAACTACTTCAACTTCACCAAAGCCTTATCTAAGTTATCCATCATGGCTGGTATTTCAGCTAACTTACAGGTGCCTACAGAGATTCTATACCAGTCAGAATTTTCGTCGGTGCCAAAGGCGTAAAATGGCACAATGGCTAGTTTGGCTTCGTCTAACAAATATTTTGTAATATCTTTTGTGCTGTTTAAGGTTAAACCATTTTCTGTAATTAAGCCATGCAAACTAAATTGCACGGTAAGGTAAATGGCTGCTTGCGGTGCAATGGCATTTACTTTATACCCTTTTTGTTTTAGTTGCTCAAATCCTTTATATATTGCTGTAAGGCGTGCATTAATTTTTTCTTTTTGGTCGGTTAAAAATTTGTCGTAATCTTCTAAATTAGTCAAATAGGTTGCGCTTGCCATTTGCTCTGCCTTTGGGGCCCAAGCACCAACGTGGGTAAGTATGGCTTTCATTTTATCAATTACAAATTTTGGTCCCATGCTCCAACCAACTCTAACGCCAGTTGCTGCCAAGGATTTAGAAATTCCATCAACAAAAACGGTGTAATTTTTCATTTCTGGTCTAAGGCTCACAGGGTCGTAATGCTTTATGTTTCCAAAGGTAAGTGCCCAATAAATTTGATCGTACATCAAGTAAACTGGTTTTTTATCAGCACCTCGTTTTTTATTTTCTTCTAAAATTAAATCACAAATGGCTTCAAGGCCTTCTTTAGTAAACACAGTGCCTGTAGGGTTTTGCGGAGAACACAGCGCTATTAAACTTAAATTACTAATATGTGGTTTAATATCTGCGGCGCTTGGCATAAAATTATTTTCGGGCTTGGCTTCAATAACAATAGGCTTTGCATCGTTTAAGTAAGTGTAGTGGTTGTTGTTCCAACTTGGTGTTGCAAAAAGTACATTATCGTTTTTATCAACCAATGCTCTAAAAATACTGTAAATAACAGGGCGCGCGCCACCTGCAATTAAAATTTCATCGGGCTTGTAATCCAAATTACCACGTTTTAAAAGTAAGTTGCTTACAGCCTGTCTCAGCTCCAACATGCCATCCGCCGCAGGGTAGTTGGTTTGGTCGTTTTCGTAAGCAATAATAATTGCTTGTTTTAATTCAATAGGAATCGGAAATTCTTTAGGATTAAAATCACCAATTGTGAGGTTATAAATTTTTTCGCCAGCTTTTATTTTTTCATTTACTTCGCCAGCTAATTTTATAATTTCTGAGCCAATAATGTTTTGTGCAAGGGCAGATACTTTTGTCATCTTGTAAATTTGTTTAAGCGTGGCAAACCTAAATCTTTTTGCTATAATTATTTACATAAGTTTAAAACAAAGTAATTATGTTAGTAAAATCTTGCTTTTGTTAAAATCAACTCTTGCGAACTAAATCCTTTTAAATTTATCGAATAAATCCTCACTTTTGTCTAAAACGTTTTAAATAATGAAACTAAATTTTTTTAGCACTAGTATAAAAAGGCTATATTTAGTTAAAACTTAAGTAACAATTTATACAGAAAAAATAGTTTGAATCAATTTAAATAATAAGCCATGAAAAAATTACAATTAGAAGATTTGGCAAAACAATTAGGTTACTCCAAAACACTCATTTCAATGGTGCTTAATGGTAAAGGTGATCAATATGGTATAAGCAAAAAAACACAAGCGGCTGTGTTAAATGCAGTTTCCGATTTAGATTATACCCCTAACAAATTTGCTAGGGCATTAAGAACTGGTAAAAGTTTTTTTGTTGGATTAATTGTAGCAGATATTAGCAACCCGTTTTACTCAACCATTGCAAAAAGTATTGAAAGTCAGTTGTTTGAAAAAGGCTATAATTTAATGGTTTGTAGTAGTGAGGAAAACGAAGAGCGCGAAAAAAAATTGGTGGAGATGCTGTTTAATCAGCAAGGTGTTGATGGAATTATTGTAGCATCGTGTTTTAAAAGCGCAGACTTGTACACACAATCGCGTTTTTATAAATCGCCAATGGTTTTTATAGATAGGTTATTGCCAATGTTTAACGCTAATTATGTTATAATCGATAACTATGGTGGATCGGTTGATATAGTAAATTCTTTAGTGAAAAATAAGTGTAAAAAAATAGCTTGTTTTTCTATAACACCAAGTTATTTAAGTACGATTGAAGATAGGATTAACGGCTATAAAGACGCATTAAAAAAAAATAATTTAGAGCTTGATGAAAATTTACTAAAGGCAATTAATTTTAATAATATTGAACAGGATATTATTATGGCCTTAGACAATTTACTTAAAAATGATAAAGATGTTGATGCCATTTACTGTCTGAATAACAATATTACAACTACTTTATTGAAAGTTTTAAAAGATACCAAGTACAATAAAAGTTTATCTAAAATTAAAATTGCAAGTTTTGATGATGTTACCTTATTCGATATTATCGATAGAAAAATTACTTCTGTGTCGCAACCAGTGGAGGAGATTGGTAAGCAATCGGCAAGTTTGTTGTTAGAAATAATTGATGAAACCCAAACTAATAAATCTAATATAGTTCTTAAAACAAGTTTGATTGAGCGTTAGTTTTTTTCTCAAATACCATAACCTCGGCAATGGCATGAAATAAGTATGTTTGTTGCGAGCTTACCTCAATACACTTAAATCGTTTTTTAATTAATTCTTTTTTAATAAACACACGCCTATCATAAATAAACTCCGTATTGTAAGGTAAGTACTCTAAAAATAGGGTATCGGAATCTGAGTTGTAATTGCTCAATACTTTATATAAAAAAACATCGGTACAGCTAGATGCTGCGGGGTTTCGCAAGTAGCTATTTAAAGCGGCTAATACATCAAGCGGAAAAATGTCAGTGCTTAAAAAAGGATGCATTAATTGTTTAAAATTTTGTTTCCACTCTGCCCCATGCGGTGCAACCCGGTTTTTATAATGATTAAAGGTTATTAAATGAGCTACTTCATGCACCAAGGTTACTAAAAAAGCGTATTTATTTAAGTTGTGATTTACCGTAATAACATGGTTGAAGCCATCACGTGGAGAAGTATAGTCGCCTAGTTTTGTTTTACGTTCTTTGGTAATTTTTAATTTAAAATCAAATTCAACAACCCATTTAGCAATTGTTTCAACAGCTTGCTCCGGAATATACTTTTTTAATATATCAGAGTTTTTTTGAAATTGTATTGCTCTATTTTCTTGCATTGTTTGTAAAATTAAATACTAATTATACAGCTTTGTAAATAGGTTTGCATAAATTTACAAACAAAGTTTTTAGGTATGCAAACTCAAAAAGTAGTACAACATATTGTTGATTGGTTGTTAGATTACAGCAACACTTCTAAAACAGATGGATTTGTAATAGGAATTAGTGGTGGTATTGATAGTGCAGTAACATCAACCCTTTGCGCTTTAACTGGTAAAAAAGTAATTGCCTTAAATATGCCGATAAAGCAATTTAAAAACGAATTTGATAGAAGCAACGAACATAGTGTTTGGTTAAAGTCACAATTTAAAAATGTTGAATCCAGCACCGTTGAACTAACATCTGCTTTTGAAGCAATTGAAAAATCTTTTCCTGTAAATGTAAGTTCAGACTTTTTAAGTATGGCAAACACCCGTTCACGATTACGCATGATAACTTTATACGCCTTTGCTACAACCAATAAGCTATTGGTGGCTGGCACAGGAAATAAGGTTGAGGATTTTGGTGTTGGATTTTTTACTAAATACGGCGATGGTGGTGTTGATTTAAGCCCTATTGCAGATTTGTATAAAAGTCAAGTTTACGAATTAGCTAAGCATTTAGGCGTTCCAAGCAGCATACAAGAAGCAAAACCTACCGATGGTTTGTTTGCAGATGGTAGAAGCGATGAAGATCAAATTGGTGCTACTTACCCTGAATTGGAGTGGGCTATGGAATATATTGCTAATAACGAAACTTACCAATTAAATGAGCGACAAACGGAAGTAATGAAAATTTATTTACAACGTCATAAAGCCAACTTACATAAAATAAACCCCATTCCTGTTTGTATGCTTCCAAAAGATTATCTTTAAAAAATAGTATCAACCAATAAAAAAAAATAAATATGTTAGACAATTTAATTAACCTAGTAAAGGAACATGCAGGAGATGCAATAATTAACAACCCTGCAATCCCAAACGAAAAAAATGATGAAGCTATACAAACAACGGCCGGCTCAATTGTTGATACACTTAAAGCGCAAGCTACAAGTGGTAACCTAAACAATGTGTTAGAAATGTTTAAAGGAGGTGCCAATTCAAATTCAGGAGTTACAAGTGCAATAAGTGGAAACGTAGTATCCGATTTGATGAAAAAATTCGGAATTGATAATGCACAAGCAAGTTCAATAGCCAGTAATTTATTACCTAAAGTAATGGAAAATTTTGTTAGCAAAACAAACAATCCAGATGATAAAAGTTTTGATTTAGGCGATATTGTAAAAAATATTGGTGGCGGAAATTTATCAGGAATGTTAGGTGGTTTAGGGAATTTATTTAAATAATATTCATTAACCTTATATCAAAGGCGAAAGTATTTTAGTGAAAAATATAAATCAATTACCTAAAATATTTTCGACTTTTATTTTGGATTTAAACATAATTCACTTTGATTTAAATCCATAACGTTATCAAAGAATTAAGTTATCGATTCAATGGCTTGCTCTACCGAAACAACATAAGTTATAGTTATTCCATTCAAAATCTCTTTACTAAATTTTTGAAATATTTCAAATTTTCCTGCCTCAACGGCTTTTTCAAACCAATCAAGTTTGGGTAAAATTTTATAATGATTGGTTAAGCCTTTGGTTTTCATTATCGGTTTCCACACGGCAAAGTACCACTCCATACTGGGTTGATGAAAGGTTCTTAGTTTTTGTTTATCAAATATCAGATGCTTAATTTCTGCTGTTTCAATCATTGTTGATAGGTGTAGAAACATTTCTTTAAAACTATCAATTGGAATATACTCTTCCTCAGCAACACAAATTGCCATTTTTAATTCTTTATTGAAAAATAACGAAGAGTATTCTCCTTTATTTTCAAGCGTAAAATCAAATCCTTTGTAAATTAAATTTGCCATAAATTAAAATTCTATAACTATAAATGAAACGTCATCTGTTTGTTTATTTTCACCCTTCCACAACTTAAATTCTGATTCTAATTCAGCTGCGAGCGCGGTTGCAGATTGTTTGCTTAATTTCATGAGTAATTGCTTCAATCGTTCTTTAGAAAACTTTTTATTATTAACGCCACCAAACTGATCAATTAGTCCATCTGAGTAAATAATAAGTTTATTCCCTACTGAAACTGTAATCTCGAAAAGTTCGAAGGAGGAGTTAGCCTCATCCCCAATCGATTTTTTATTATTGGGTAACTCATATACTTCTCCGTTATCATACAATAGTAATGCTTTACCGCGGGCAGAACCATAAGTAAGGCGGTTTTGCTTTGAAGAATAATTGAATATAATTGCTTCTTTGTGAGCTATTGAACTTCTGCTGTTATTAAATGTGGTATGTAACTGATAGTTTAATAAATTTAGAAGTGTATGCGGGTTATCTATTTCCATCGACGTCATTAACTCCTTTAACAATAAATTACCTGAGATACTTAACATCGCTGCGGGGACTCCATGTCCGGTTGAATCTAATAACCCAAAAACCACACCTTTATTTGTGTTTTTAATAAATACGCTATCACCTCCAATACCAATTTGTTGAATTACTCTGTACGCGGCATCTTTAAAAAAAATCTTTAATATATCTGTATCCGGCAAAAGTGAATTTTGAATACGAGAAGCGAAATTTATACTTTCAAAAATTTCTCGGTTAACTACTAACAGTTCGTTATTTTTTTGTTCTAAATCTTTTTGTATTTGAACCAAAAACTTAGTGGTTTGAGCCAGCATAGCTTCTTTGGCTTGCAGTTGTTCTTTGTAATAAATTGTTTCTGGCATGTTTGCTTAATTACCGATAGCTTTGGTTTATGTTTTATTCATTAAACAGGAATATGTTTATATTGTTTATAAAAATAAAGGAGGCTACTACCTATTTTAATTATTAGGTGGCTTAAATGTGCTAAGCTATTTTTTATTAAGATGATTAAAAAAACTTGTTTGGGTAAAACTATTGAAGTTTCTTTTAACCCTAAAGCAACATTTCTTCTTTTGAACTATCCTAGACGATTAAAGCCAGGTAAAAATCTTTTAAAAGAATTGAAGCGTAAAATGTAATGGCCTATGTTTTACAATACTTTGATGAAATGGAGGCAGATGTACACGAACACCCCCCAAAAAAATATAAATCAAATTACCAATTAATTTTATCTGTTTGCGGCTTGGCTGGCTGTATAATTATTATTATAGATATTCATACAAAGATTACATTTCAAATATAATACCAAGTATATTTAACAAATAGTCCAATGTAACTTCAAGCAAATTTTTTTTAGCACTGGTTTTTGCTTAAGCAGCCTCTTAAAAAAATTGTGTCGAGAATCTTCTGGAGAAGCCTATTATGTTGCTTCTCGATACGCGTTTGCGGGGAAATCTTGGAGCAAAAGCTACTCGAAGCGACTAGATAACAAATTGAACTAATCAATATTTGTCCTTGGAATAACAAAAATGCTTCTACGAAGCAGGTTACCTGCCATTATGCCAAACCGCTGTTAACAGCAGGTTTTTTGTTCTAAATGCTTTCTCGTTGTTTTAATATAGTTATCAAAGAAGCCGTATTGTTTAGGTATAGTAATGCAGAAATAAGAATAAAAGAAACCATTGCTGGAATAGCTTTTGATATTTCAACTCCTGCTCCAAAATGAACAGCTATTGCACTTGTTACTAAAAACAATAATGTCAGAAGTGCAATACCTCTTGCTCGTTTTAACCAAATACCTAATACACATATAACTTCTATCAGTCCGATTATAAAACCAAAACTATGCGAAATATGGAGTTCGTCTAATTGTTGGTAGAGTTGTGGAAAACCTATTAGTTTTAATACACCTACTGCTGTCATTTGCAAACTCACTAAAACAAGTATGCCGTAAAAAATTCTTTTTTTTGTCATGATTTCATTATTTTAAATTCAAGACAAAATTGTGATATAATAATTGCGTTAACTGTGATTCAAATCACAAAATTCTTATGCCGCTATTTTGCTAGGAAGTCGGCTTACTGTTTCTCTTGTTAAGCCTAAAAATTGAGAGAGATGCGTTACCGAAACCCTTTGAAGTAAATTTGGTCTATTTGTTAATAAGAATTCATATCGCTCTTGAGGTGTCATTGTTAATAGAATTTTCAAATGCTCTTTATGATAGGCTAAAATGTCGTGAGTTACCTGTCTTCCAATTTTTTCAAAAACAGGAAATTGAATACAAAGATTTTCAAGATCTGTATTTTTAAATGCAATTATCTCTGAATTTTCTAATGCCTTTATAGAGTAGTCGGAAGGGTTTTTATTTATATAACTTTCACAGTCGGAAAGGAAAGTATTTTCGATATTAAATTGAATAATTTTTTCGTTGCCTTGTGTATCTATTGCATAAAGTTTGAATAGCCCTTTAACTACAAAAGCCGACGAATAACAAATTTGCCCTGCTTGTAAGAATAATTGTTTTTTTGCAATTGATTTTGATTTTAGAATTGTGGAAAAAGCCGTCCACTCTTGCCCTGTTAAGTCAGCAGTTTTAGTAATATGTTGTCGAAATATTTCCATTTTGTTGACGTGTTATGAGATAACTTTAGATTTGCTACTAACTCATTATGTTTTAAATCTAATAAAATCCTTTTATCATATTTTTTTCTGTTCGAAATCCTGTCCGCGGGCAGGTAGGTTAGAACATTTTTGGAACAGTTCGTGAAAAATGTGATTCTCACAAAAAAACCCAAACTTTTTTGTTTGGGTTTTTAAATTTAATGTCCTGTTATCTTTTCTTTATATTTTTTTACCTGTGTTTTTAAGGCCTCGCAAGCTAAATCGGTTGCTTCTTCAAAGCTAGCACATTGTTTTTTCGCAAAAAATTCATGGCCTTTGCCCAGCATTTTTATCTCAACAATTTTATTTTCGTTATTACTATTTTTATCTAACCTCAGTATTACATCGCTAGCGTGTATACCATCATAATAGGTGCCTAATTTATCCACCTTTTCGTTTATAAAGCTTATTAACTTTAAATCTGCGTCAAAATGCACGCTCTGAATGTTTGTGTTCATACTTTTTCCTCCTTTTTTTAGTTGTTTACTCTCCACTACGTGGATGTGCTTGTTTGTAGCTTTTTTTTAATTTATCAATAGTATTGTGCGTATAAACCTGCGTTGCCTGCAAGCTCGAATGACCTAATAATTCTTTCACAGCATTTATGTCTGCACCATTGTTTAATAAATGGGTAGCAAATGTGTGGCGCAATGTATGCGGACTGTTTTTTGAATTTGAATTAACGTAGCTTAATAATTTTTTGATTAGAGCAGTAGCTGCCGACGGACTAAGTGTTTTATTTTTAGGATTAATCAAAAAATAAGGGTTATCTAAGTTTAGTTCTTTTTTTACGAGAAAGTATGACTCAAGGTTACGTTTAAGTGGTATATCAAACGGAATTATTCTTTCCTTATTTCGCTTCCCTAAAACTTTTAGTTGGGTGTTAAAAATGTCAAAATCATCGGTTTTTAAGCTCAGTAATTCCTCGCGCCTAAGGCCAGTTTGGTAGAGCAGGTCTAATACTACCTTATCTCTAATTCCTTCAAAATCATTATTAAATTTAATTTCATTAAAAAGTCTTTTTGTTTCAGATTCATCTAAAAATACGGGTAATTTCTTTTTGGTTTTTGGTCCTTGAACCCGTGTTGCAACATTTGCCGTTACTAATTCTTGTTTATGCAAATATTTGAAGTAAGATTTTAGGGCGCTTAATTTACGGTTCACCGATTTGGCTTCGTACTTTTTGTCCATTAAATGTGCCAAAAACCCACGAATGTGTTGGTGTGTAATTTCATTAAGATTATCAATTACGATTTCTTGGTTTAAAAACTCAAAAAATTGAGTTAAATCATTTTCATAACTAATTTTAGTATGCTTGCTAACCCTTTTTTGTTTAAAAAGGTAATTTAAAAAGTTTGAAAGCTCAGTTGTAAGCATAAAAAATCCTAACTCAAGTTTACATAACTTAAGTTAGGATTGCAAATTTTTAAAGATAAAAATTGTTATTCTATAGCGCCAATGGCTAATTTTTGCTTGTAAACAGCTTTAATAACTTGTTGGCGGCGATTAATTGACGGTTTAGTGAATTTTTGACGCTCACGTAATTGTTTGATTACACCAGTTTTTTCAAACTTTTTTTTGTACTTTTTTAAGGCTTTTTCAATGTTATCGCCTTCTTTTATTTGAACTATTAACATTTGTAGTTTATTAAGTTTTATAATTGAGGGGGCAAATATACTAAATTAATTATAATAACAAGTATTTTTTTAAAAGTATTTTAATTAACCTAAATTTGAACAAATTAAGTAAAATGAGTAAAACACTGTTTAATAACCTTTCAAAACTAATAAAATCGAGCCAAAATAGCGTAATTGTTACTCATTTTAATCCTGATGGCGATGCTATGGGAAGTAGTTTGGCCCTATACAATTTTTTATTGAAACTTAAAAAAAAGGTTACCGTTATTGTTCCTAACCCTTATCCTGAATTTTTACATTGGTTGCCAGCAAATAATAAAGTGCTTGTTTTCTCTGAAAATGAAGCAAAGGCAACAAAGCTTTTAAACGCAGCAGATTGCATTTATACATTAGACTTTAATAATTTTGGTAGATTAGAAAAATTGGGTGAGGTTTTAAAATCGCTTAAAAAAACCTTTGTATTAATTGATCATCACCAACAACCAGATAACTATGCTAAATACAAATTGCACAATGTAAAGGCTTGCAGTACCTGCGAATTAATTTTTGATTTTATTGTTGGCGTTGGAGAAAAAAAACTTTTAGATAAAAAAATTGCGGCGTGTTTGTACACAGGAATAATGACAGATACCGGTTCTTTTAGATACCCAGGCGTTTCATCAAAAACTCATGTGATTTTGGCAGAGTTGTTAAAAACTGGCATTGTTCCTAGCCAAATACACAGCGCCATTTACGATACATACAGTGTTAGCCGATTAAAATTAGTTGGTTATTGCTTAAACGAAAAATTGAAATTAGTAGAAAATAATAAAGTAGCTTATTTTAATTTAAGTAATCAAGAATTACAACAATTTAATTACCAAAAAGGCGATACAGAAGGTTTAGTAAATTATCCATTTTCAATCCAAGGTGTGTCTGTATGCGCCATGTTTACTGAAGCGCCAGAGGGTTTTGTAAAAATTAGTTTTAGAAGCAAAGGAAAAATTGATGTAAATAAATTTGCGCGTGCACATTTTAATGGTGGCGGACATATAAACGCAGCTGGTGGTAAGAGTAATGAAAGTTTACAAAACACTATTTTAAAATTTGAATCGTTAGTTAAAAAATTAGTTTAATTATTTTTTGGATTTTATTAGAAATATTTTACTTTCAAACACCGTTAAAAGCAATACCAATAAGCACGGCAAGCAGTTTTTAAATTGGGATAAAATTACAACCATTTACTTGTTAATTGATGAAACGAGTGTGGACAAAAATAAGTTAGATAATTTTTTTTCAAATTTAAATAAACACATAGAGGTTGGTTACACAAATATTACCTCTAAATCAGCAACATTTTCAGATTGGCATTGCTTTACAAAAAACGAAACTAACTTTTTAAAATTACCAAACAAAAACGCATTTATCCCAAAAACAGAATTTGATTTGCTAATAAACACGTGCAGTCATGAAAACCACTATGCTATTAGTATTTCTGCGGTTATAAATGCAAAACTAAAATGTAGTAGTTTTGATTATAATTCTATTTACAACCTAATAATAGATAAAAAGGAAGCAAGCTTACAAAGTTATTTACAAAACGTAGTAAACTATTTAATAATGATAAAACCAAGATAATGTGCGGTATTGCAGGCATAATTAATAAACAAAAGAATGCACTTGGTGTAAATCAACTAATTCAATTATCTAAAACTATAGCGCACCGCGGCCCTGACGGCGAAGGATTTGTATTAATTGATGACGGTAAAGCAAAACCATTTTTAAGCGATGTTAACGAATTAAATACAAGTAAAGAATTACCATTTTTATCAAACGAAAAAATTAAATCACAAGAACAAAAAAGTTTTGATGTAGGCTTAGCACACCGAAGGCTGAGTATTATTGATTTAAGCGCCTTGGGGCATCAGCCCATGAGTACCAAAGAGGGTAAGTATTGGATAACCTTTAATGGTGAAATTTATAATTATTTAGAATTAAAAGAAGATCTTGTAAAAAAAGGATTTTCTTTTTTTAGTAATACAGATACTGAGGTTGTTTTAAATGCCTACAAACACTGGGGTAAAAATTGCCTAACAAAGTTTAATGGCATGTTTGCTTTTGTGATTATTGATTTGGAATTAAATATTGCTTTTGCTGCCAGAGATAGAATAGGGGTGAAGCCATTCTATTTTATCAATACCGATTCATATTTTGCATTTGCCAGCGAGCAAAAAGCCTTTGTAAAATCTGGATTAATAAAAGCTGATGTGAACAACGAAAATCTGCACACTTATTTTTTTAATAATGTAATTGAAGGTGGCGCAACTAATTTTTTTGAAAACGTAACAGAATTATTTCCTGGCAAGTGTTTGTTGTATAATTTAACACATCATAAATTTAGTATTGAAACTTATTTTGAATGTAACGATTTATTATCAAAAAAAAATAAAGCGTTAAGTGATAACGCAATTATTAAAGAGAATAAAAGTTTGATTTCTGATGCCATAAAATTACGTTTAAGAAGCGATGTAGAGGTTGGCACGTGCCTTAGCGGCGGAATTGATAGCAGCGTAATTGCTTGCCAAATGGCCAAATTGATTAAGCAGCCTATCAACTGTTTCACAGCAGTTTTTCCAAATTCAGCTATTAACGAAGAGAATTTTGCCAATCAAGTAGCGCAACAAATAAAGGCAAATCATTATAAAGTTGAACCAAATAAAACTGATTTTCTTTCAGAAATAAATGAGTTGGTTTATAGCCAAGATACGCCTATTTGGAGTACCAGCACGTATGCACAACACAAAGTTATGTGGTTAGCAAAACAACATAAAACAAAAGTTGTTTTAGATGGGCAAGGCGCTGATGAGGTGTTTGCAGGCTATCACCATCATTACTTTGCCTTGTGGAAAAATCAACTAAAAAAAGGCATGCTATTTGGTACAATTAAATCTATACACCAAAGTAGAATTTCGATTAATAATCCTTTTAAATTTTTTGTAAGAGATTTTATTAAGGGGAAATATGTTACCAACAAATCGGTTTACTTAAAATTTTTTAAAGCCGATTTTGTAAATCAATTTGAAATAAATGTATTGCCACAATTTCCTTCGTTAAACAAACAGTTAATAGACGATATACAAACCACACGGTTAAAAACATTTTTGAAGTGCGAAGATAGATGCAGTATGTGGCATGGGGTTGAAAGCCGCACACCATTTAGCGATGACATAAATTTATTAGAGTTTAATTTTAGTTATAACGGTAATCGAAAGATAAAAGAAGGCGTAAGCAAATATTTTTTAAGAGAAGCAATGAAAGGGTTGTTACCCGAAAGTATATACAAACGTTACGACAAACAAGGTTTTGAAACTCCTTTTATAGAGTGGATGAAGTATTTAAAACCCGAAATGCTACAAAGTATTAGTGAGGCAAAATTTGATTTTGTAAACTATACTAATTTACAAAGCATAAACCTCGATTCTGCCATTGAGTGTTCCTTATTTTTTAAATTATATGTGTTTAGTATTTGGAAGAAAGTTTTTGAAAGTTAATCAAACAAGTTTCTTAACACATTACAATATTAATTGAAGGTTATTTTTTTAGCAGACATAAATCAAGCATCTAATTTAATTTTTAAAATCAAATTAATATTGTAATTTGGTTTAAAATTTTAGCTTATGAAGAATTGTTATTTACTACTTTTTCTATTCTCCTTCAAACTTCTATCGTCTCAAAACGAAACATCAAATTTATTTATCGAGAATAAAGGTCAGGTTAAGGCCTATGCTGATAGAAGTAAAGAAGTTTTTTTCGAATTAAAATCGAAGAATCTTTATTTATGGGTAACCAACAAAGGTTTGGTATTTAATTTGTTTGAATTCAAAAAAGAAAAAAATGGAAATTCTCAACGTAATTTAGATGGTGAAATTAGAACCGAACGTTCTATAAACTGGAATAGAACAGAGTTAACTTTAAAAGGAGCAGAAATCAATCTTAAAAATTGTGTCCTTAAAAAATCTAATCTACCAACAATAAATTTTTATCTTCCAAATTTATCAGCTACTGCAAATACATACAACGATTTGTATTTTAAAAATATTTATGATGGTATTGATTGGCATATTTTTACTGAAGGTATTTCTTTTAAACAAGAGTTTATTGTTCATCCAGGTGCAGATTACAAGCAAATACAACTACTTTACCAAAACAACAAAGGATTCAATATGAATAACTCCTCAATCACCTTTAAAACAGATTTTGGTAGTTATATGGAAAGTGGACTAAAATCATTGCAAGAAAATAAGGTTATTTCTACTAACTTTAATTCAATTTCGTCTTCGAAATTTAATGGAATTTATAATGAATTAGTTTCTTACGAAATACCAAAATACGACGCAACAAAAAAAATTATCATCGATCCAATTTTATCCTGGTGTACCTTTTTTGGCGCCAGTGTTGATGAGGATTTACATTCTGTGTATGGCGATGCCACTAATACTTGGTTCGCAGGTCATTCTAATTCATTTAATTTTCCTACCTTAAATCCAGGCAGTGGTGCCTACTTTCAAGGAAGCCAAACCGGAAATGGCGATTCCTTTATTTTGAAATTTAATACACAGCATAATTTAGTATGGGCAACTTACTTTGGAGGAACGCTTGGTGAAGAGTCTACTGCGATTCATAGTAATGGCACACATGTTTGGGTTACTGGTTATACCAACTCTACCGATTTACCCTTAATGAATCCTGGTGGTGGTGCCTATTACCAATCTACAATGGCAGGGGTTACTGATGCTTATATTTTAAAATTTACAACTGGTGGTAGTTTAATTTGGAGCACCTACGTTGGTGGCACTTTAAACGAATATTTTAGCTCAATAGAAGAGAATGGAGGAAACATATTTGTTGGAGGGGTTAGTAAATCACCAAATTTTCCAACACTAAATGCTGGTACTTTTTTTCAAACACATACCTTTGATAATGATGGAATTGTTTTAAAATTCAACGCTTCAAACACCATGGTTTGGTCTACTTTTATTGGCGGTAGCGGCAATGATTTAATTTATAGTATTAGAACAAACTCTAATAGTGTTTTTATATGTGGAAATTCAAATTCAGCAAATTTTAATATTTTAAGTGCAGGTACATTCACTCAAAATACGCTTGGGGGTGGCTTTGATGGTTTTGTTTCAAAATTTAATTTGAATGGTACTTTACAATGGAGTACATTATTTGGAGGAAATGCAAACGATAGATTTAATTCAATTTCTTTAACAGCAACAAGTTTATGGCTGTGTGGTACATCCGCTTCAACAAATATTCCATTAATGAATGCAGGCGGTGGCGCTTATTACCAGCCAACAAATGCATCGCTTAACGATGGCTTTGTAACAAAATTTTCGTTAAATGGTAATTTAAAACACAGTACGTATTATGGCGGAACAGGAAACGATTATCTAATGTCGTTAACCACAGATGGCGCTTCTTTATTTACAGGAGGGTATACATCCTCAAACACACTTACTTTAGTAAATCCTGGTGCTGGCGCATTTTACCAGCCAAACATAGGAGGCTTTAACGATGCAATGTTTCAAAAATTTGATACAAGCGGCGTACTAACTTGGGCTACTTATTTTGGTAATGTGTCAAATGACTACGTTGATGGGGTTTATTCTGATGGTAGTAAATTATTTGCTTGTGGCTACACCCAGAGTAATTTTTTACCTACAATTAATCCGGGTTCTGGTGCATATTTTCAATCTATTACAAGTGGCAGTAACGATGGCTATATTGCAGTTTTTAAAAATTGTACAAACCCTTCATTAACAATTTCAACTGGTACCGTAATATGTGCTGGCGCAAATTTAATTTTAAACGCAAATAATGTACCTAATGCAAGTTACCAATGGTTTGGCCCAAATGGTTTTAATTCTACAATGCAAAGCCCAACCTTAAATGCCGTTTCTGCGAGCAATGCAGGTATTTACTCTTTAATTGTGCTTACAAACAATGGCTGCAGTGGGTCAAATAATTTTAGCCTCTCCGTAAACCCAGCTCCATCGCCAACAATTTCTTACACTGGCGGTAGTTGTGTATCAGATGCTTTAAACTTTACAACCGGTTCTGCAACCAGTTATTTATGGCAAGGACCAAATTCGTTCTCCACTACTCAACAAAATCCAATTATAGCAAATACAAGTACACTTAATTCTGGTATTTACACGTTAACGGTATTAAATGCGCAGGGTTGTTCAAACTCAACAACAGCAAGTGTTACAATAAATCCTTTACCAAGTATAGCTGTTCCTTCAAGTTATAGTATTTGCTCTGGTACAAATTTAACCTTATCTGTATCTGGTGCTAATTCATATACATGGACTGGTCCAAATTCTTTTACCTCAACCGTTTCAAACATCACATTAGCCAATGCAACCGCTCAAAATAGCGGAACTTATTTTGTAAGTGGGGCAAGTAGTTTGGGTTGTGTTAATACGGCTAGTCTTTCCGTTCTCGTATCAATTTGTACTGTAATTGAGGCGAATACTAGTGAATCAGAAATCTTTTTTTACACGAATGGAAACGAAGTTTTGATTACTAAAATTTACAACGATTTTTTGTTTGAAGTGATTGATATGACAGGGAGAATCTTATTCACCACCAACAACGAAACGAGATTTGAATTAAATCTTGCCAAAGGTGTTTACTGCGCCAGATTAACCAGTGGCAATAAGGTAGCATCTAAAAAAATAAGAATAGATTAGTAAAATTAGAACTAATAATTAGCATTCCACGAGTGTGCATTGTTTTGAGATGTTTGAAGCGAATTTACTAATTTAAACGTAAATTGTTCTATTCCGAAAATTATCAAAGCCAAGTAATCAACTAGTTTGTTTCTCGCATTTGTTTTAAACGGGTGTGTGATTTTTTTCGCTCTCATTTATTGCTCATAAATTAAAAAAGCCGCCCTACACAAACAAGGGGCGGCTTTTAGTTTACTTACTAACTAACTATAAGTAATTATTTTTTGCGTTTACTTTTTTCCTCTTCAAAAATTTCAACTGAAGCAGCGTTATTCATTGCTAATTTTGTTTGCAATTCTTTTACTTGTTTTTTTAAGTCGTAAATTGTTTTGTGCATTTCATCCACTTCACTTTTAAACACCAATGGGTAGTTTGTAAACATCCCTTCAAATTGTTTTTCAAAGTGTGTTTTAACATCCATACTTAAATTTAAAGCTTCGCCTTTTACTTTGCTAAATTCATCGCTTCCAAACAATTCAGTAAATAATTGTTCGTTAACCTTTACCCATTCATTATACATTTCTTGCGAGTTTGGTAATTGTGAGTAGGTGCTAGGGTTGCTGTATTTTTCAGAATAGTTTTTTGCAATTTGCTCAATACTTTTTTGTGTTGTAGTTTGAAGGTGCATTTGCATTTCGGCTTGTTTAAAGCTATACTCAGCCATTTTATCCATTAATGCAATTGTTGCTTCAATGTTTTCTTTTTCTTTTCCTGGTGTTACTAGTTTTAATAATGGTTCAAACGATTTACCAAAGGCGTTGTGCATTTTTTCGTACATCTCTTTTGATAAAGCTAAACCTTTATTATCAGCAAACATGTTCGGAAATTCAGAAGCCATATTTTTTACTTGCTCAAAATATTCTTTACTTAAACCATGTTGGTTAGCAAAAAAGTTTTGCAATTGTTTCATTCCGTTATCATACACTTCTTTTACTGACGCGCCATTAAACATGTTACCAAATAATTGTTTGGTTAAGTTGTTGTATGAATCTGGTGTAAAATAATTTTTAAAAGATTCAAAATTAAATTGACCTTTTTGCATCGCCTCAGCCATTGGAGCAAAAAATTCTTGCATTTTTACATACATTTGGTTGCCTTGCATGTAATTTGCAAACATATCTTTATTAAAGGTAGTACCCATATTTTTACTCATGTTATCATAAGTATGGTTTAAGGTATTCATCCAATTGTTGTAAATGTTTGTATATGCTGTATTCATTTGGTTAAAGCCCGCCATGTATTCTTGAGCAGGTTTACCAAAGTTTTGATAACTATTGTAAATGCTTTGACTAAAATCAGTCATTTGTTTTGCTTGAGAAGCTTGTTGATTAAACCAATTTTTGAAAAATTCAGCTGGATTATTAGATTCCATGTTGTTAAACAAAGGATTGCTATTTTTTTGCATGTTGTTTAAAATTTGCATTTGTTTATCATAAAAATCTTTGTAGATGTTTTGGCTTTCGTGCGCAACTGTGCCGTTATTAAAAACAGTTTGCATTTTTTTTGCTGAGTCCATCCAATTGTTCATAAATTGAGTTTGGGCATCTACCAAATTGTCAATTAACGGATTTGTTGTTGTCATGTTATTATAATTTTAATTGTTTGTTAATCAAATGTTTACTTGCAACTATCTGAAAACCAAATTTTTACAAGTGTTTTTTAAATCTGGTGCAAATATACGTAATTAATCGACTGTAAAACGAACTTTGTCGATTAAATTAATGTTAAATGTGAAAAAAGTAAGCAAAATGGTTTTAGAAATTAGGTTTTGCAAGTATAATTTCACGCACGTAGGAAATTATAGCAAATACAAATATTAGTTAGTTCAATCTATTATCAAGTCGCTTCGAGTAGCTTTTGCTCCAAGGTTTCCCCGCAAAAGCGCATCGAGAAGCAACAAGATAGGCTTCTCCAGCCCCTTCTCGATACTATTTTTTTAAGAGGCTGCTTAAGCAAAAATCAGTGCCAAAAAAAATTTGATTGAAGTAACATTGGTATTTGTTAAATGTATTTGGTATTAACCCTCACATCTCTTTTCAATTGGCATATTTGCTTTTTTGAGTGAACCCTATTTATAACAAAATTTAAATGTAAATTGATTTATCGAAAAGGTCGACTGAACCCTAACTAACAAAAAAATCCACCTTTTTTGTGGTGGATTTTAATAAAAAAATTACAGCAAATATTAAGCAGTAACTTGCACTTTTGGCGCTGCTGCTAATATTTCTTCGTTTGCTGCACTTGCATACTGCTCAAAGTTTTTAAGAAACTGCCCTGCTAAGTTTTGTGCTTTGGCTTTAAATGCCTCTTTATCTTTCCAAGCATTTTGTGGTTCCAATATTTCTGTTGGCACATCTTTTACTGCTCTCGGAAATTGAAGTCCAAAATAAGGTGTAACACCAAACTCACCTTTTTCTAATTCGCCACTTAAAGCAGCTGTAATTAAAGCACGTGTATAACTCAATTTGATGCGGCTACCAACCCCGTAGCTTCCACCAACCCAACCAGTGTTTAGTAACCAAACGTTTACTTTGTGTTTTTTTAATTTTTCGCCAAGTAACTCTGCATATTTTGTTGGGTGCAATGGTAAAAATGCTTTTCCAAAACAAGCACTAAATGTAGTAGTTGGCTCTGTAATTCCCATTTCTGTTCCTGCTACTTTAGCTGTGTAACCACTAATAAAATGATACATGGCTTGACCAGTGGTTAATTTACTTATTGGAGGCAATACACCAAAGGCATCACATGTTAAAAAGAAAATATTTTTTGGAATATCACCAACGGCTGGTGTTACAGCATTTTCAATATAATTTGCAGGGTAACTTACACGTGTATTTTCTGTTTTAGATATGTTTGAATAATCAACGGTTGTTGTGCCATCGTAATATTCAATGTTTTCTAGTAACGATCCAAACTTAATCGCATTAAAAATTTGAGGTTCTTTTTCTTGAGTTAAATCAACACACTTGGCGTAGCAACCACCTTCAAAATTAAATACGCCGTTATCACTCCAACCGTGTTCATCATCGCCAATTAATTTACGATTTGGGTCAGCGCTTAGTGTTGTTTTACCTGTACCCGATAACCCAAAGAAAATAGCAGTATCACCATCTTTACCAATGTTAGCAGAGCAATGCATTGACAATACTTTTTTCTCGTGAGGTAAAATATAATTTAAAACAGCAAAAATTGATTTTTTAATTTCGCCAGTATAGCCAGTACCACCAATTAAAATTAATTTTTTTGTAAAATTAATAATTGCAAAATTATGTTGACGCGTACCATCAATGGTAGGATCTGCCTTAAAGCCAGGAGCGTTAATAATTGTCCAATCGTGTTTAAAAGTTCTAATTTCTTCTAAAGTTGGACGTAAAAACAAATTGTAAGCAAATAAATTATGAGATGGGTATTCGTTTACAACCCTAATGTTTATTCTATAAGTCGGATCAGCAGCTGCATAAGCATCTCTAACCCAAACTTCTTTTCCGCTGAGGTAAGCGCGCATGCGGTTATAGAGCAGTTCAAACTTATCTGCTTCAAAGCGGTTGTTTACATCACCCCACCAAACGCTATCTTTTGTGTTTTCGTCGTAAACAACAAATTTGTCTTTAGGCGAACGTCCAGTAAATTCCCCAGTGTCAATTGCCAAAGCGCCAGTATCAGTTAAATTACCTTGATTTAACATAACGCAATCTTCTACCAACTCACTTGGGTATAAGTTCCAATAAGCCATATCAACGTTGGCTAGTCCTAAATCAGCAATCGAAGCGTTATCAGCTTTTAATCCAATTTCATTCATTTTATAAAACGTGTTTAGTTTAGGGTGCAAAAGTAATAAAAAAAATGGGCATTAAAAACACGTTTTTTAACAATACTTTTATGCGTTGTTTAAATCCTAATTAGTTGATACTGAAACTAATTGGCCAGCTGCGGCAATTCCTTTTAATGATTTTACTAAAGTTTCATTATCAGTTCGAGAAAGATTACTTGCATCAATACACATTTTAGTTTCGCCTTCACGTCCTTTCCGCTCCTCAGTGTATTTAATTTTTTGAGTATCTAATAATTGTTTAATGTTTTCGTAAGCTTTACCATCAATTCCGCCGCCTGAACTCCCAAAACTAACCGATGTTGGACAAGTCATGGTAGTACTAGCAGTTTTAGCAGTATTAGTTGAACCACTTGTTTGTTTTTTTGATTTACAGGCAAAGGTTAAACTTAATAACGCTGTTATAAGTGAAAGTTTAATTGTTTTCATTGGTGTTTATATTGTTTTGACGAAGGTAAGCAAATCCTAAACACAGCCAGCCACCTACAAAAAATAATGCACCAATAGGCGTAATTGGGCCTAGAAAAATTAAAAAATCTAGGTGTAATAAATTTCGTGTTGTAAGAAGATAGAGCGAACCACTAAAGAGTAATATCCCAATAAAAAATAAACGGTAAGCGGTTTTTAATAATTTATTAACCAACGGTTTCTCTAAATTAATAATTAAAAACATAGCCAATAGATGATAAATTTGATAACGCACCGCGCTATCAAATCCATTTAATTGATCTGCCGTAATTAAGCCTGATTGTAATTTGTTTTTTAAGCCATGGGCACCAAAAGCTCCTAAAATTACTGCCAACGCCCCTAAAATTGAAAGTGTAACTAGTTGTTTTGGGAGTTTCATGTTTTTAGTAAGAAGCTTTTGTATCCGTTCTTCCTAGGTTTTTGCCATATCCGGGGCTAACGTTATAACGCAACATCACTTCTATTCCTCCCATTCTGCGGGATGCCGGAGTTAAAGCAGACACGTTTACGTCGTAGGATAAACCAAAGGCATATTTATCGTATAAAAATAATGCACAAGGAATAACTGCATCTTTATATCTGTATTGAAATCCAGCCGCTAGGGCCATAGGTTTTTTAAGACCTGTATACGTTGATTGGTCTTGTAAAATAAATTTGAATAATGCGCCTGCGGTTATTTCAGAGTTAGTTGCTTGACGCATATAAAGGACGTTACCCATAATTGCGTTTTTGCTGTTAGGAATATTTATATCCGCATTCATATGAAAATTTAAGCGTGTGCTTAATTTTTCAGAATTAATAATGAATGAATTTCTTGGCAAACCAAAATGCTGCATACAAAATCCAGCATTAAATTTATTACCATCGCGGGCACTAATAAATTTTTCACTTGCTGCATAACTATAATTTAAACCTATTACACCATCGTAACCAGTAATAGCACTTCTAGGATTAACCGCCTCACCCGAAGATAATTCTGGGTTATAAGCTAATTGACTTTCGTCCCACTGGTTTTCCCAACGTAAAGCATTAATATCAATAGTTCTGTATATAAATCCAGTTTGAAATCCTGCGCTTAACTTTGATGTTTTATCTAATTTAATACCTACACACATTCCTAAATTCGGGTTGAGCATACGCATCTTAGCATCTCCGGCTTGATCTCTAAAAATATTAAAGATGGATGTAAAACTATATTTTCTCAATTTCTTTCCGATTGATTGTTCAAATGAAAAACCAATTGTTTGATAACTTTTGGCTACACTTCCCCATTGACTTTTAAAAGTAGCCATAGCTCTTGTATTATAAATAGTTCCGGCCAACGCAGGATTAATACTACTTTGTATTTCAGCGTATTGAGAGAAATGAATATCTTGAGCTAGTGCGCCACCACAAAGTAACACAAAACCAATTAGACTTTTAATTTTATTCGTATTTGTCTTCATAAATGTTTTTACCTTATAAGTGATATATTACCTTTGGCACTAAATGTTTTTCCATCATACGTTTTTCCTTCAAGTCGGTAAACAAAAACGGCTGTATTCAATAACTCTCCTTTATAAGTTCCGTCCCAGCCTCTTTCAAAATCACGGCTTTCAAAAACTTTTTCTCCCCATCTATTAAAAATCATAAAAGTCATATCACTTAAGCATTTTCCTTTTACGTTCAATATATCATTCATGCCATCGCCATTAGGTGAGAAAGCATTAGGTACAAACATTTCTCCGCAATCATCAGATACGTGAATGAATAAAGTATCAGAACCATCACAGTAACCAGTTCCATAAATTGTAGAATAAGCATTCCAACCTCTAACAATAATGCGCGTAGGCTGGGTAATTTTGGTTACCGTAATGCTTGATTGATTAACTGGAGGCGGTAAAAAATAATTATTAGCACTCCACTCATAAAACTTAGCCCCAGAAGCAGTAAATGTTTTAGTGGCACCAAACGGTAAAGTGTCATAGCTTCTGTACCCACCTGGAGGCACAATAATAACATTCGGCCTATCTACCACTGTTAAATAATTAGCCAAACCTCTAACTAAACAACTTCCACCACTAGCGATAGGGTAGGGGTTACAAACTCTTAGTACCACATTATAACCTGCTTGTCCAGGAGGAGGAGGTAAATTGTAACAAATGGTAGGATTTTTTAAATTACTCGTTGCAGGATTTCCACCAGGGAATGTCCAGGTGTAAGTTTGTGGCCCACCAGCCAAAGTATCGGTGTAATTATCAAAAGAAATACAATCTCCCGTACATAAAGTATCCTTTGGAAGAGATGTACTAAATGAAATTGCCGAAACTGACCTACAATCAACCGCTGTTATAGCAATAGTTTCTGTTTCTTTACAGCCTGGTACGCCGTTGTAACCAGTTAAAACTGTATAAATTTGAATAGAAGGCAAACGTTTTGGTGCGCTTACAATAATTTGATGTTGCGGCGGAAAGCCAGAACCTACGCCAGGATTTGGTGTTAATATTGGATTAGGCCCAGTGTAAGGTGGTACCCACGTAAACGTTGGATTAACACCCAAGGGTAAACCATTATTAAGATTGGTGGCCGTTAAAGTGAGATTGACATCGGGCGCCCCTGGGGAATTACCTACGAAACAGACCGTTGATGTTGCTAAGCCATTAATTGTTGGATGTGCAACAGAAATAAGCGGCCTTGGCAGCACCGTTACGGTAATTAATCTTGGTAACGAAATACAACCTCGAGAATCTCCAACTTCAACTGTATAAGTAACAGGAGTTACGGTATTAGAAGGATACATTGTTACGCACTTTAATAGTGGATTTATGATACTTGGCGGAGGAGCATTAGCAGGCTCAGTCCAGCTGTAAGTATGAGCACTCGCAGGTCCGGCAGCCAAAGTGCCAACGTTTGTTATACATAAACCTAAAGAATCTCCTAAACACATTATTGGTTTTGGTGGCGTTACACCAATAGTAAATTGAGGTATTACTGTAACACATATTACTGCAGAACCAGAACAAACAGCAGAATTACCAGTAACAGTAAAGCAAGTTGGTGTGGGCGGACGAATAATAATTTGTGCCCCCAACGAATTACTCATTACGGAAGGATTCCAAGGTGCCCAAACGTATTGCGAAGCACCGCTTACATTTAAGGTATCTGGTGAGGAGAACTGCGGATTGTTACTTATTATACAAACAGTTGGGTTTGTTTGCGAAACTTGAATATTTAAAGGAGAAAGTGTAAAAATAGTTATTACTGAAAACCCATTACAACTAGAACCATTTGTTCCGTTTATAGTATAAGTTCCTGGTCCAACAGAGATGGAAGGTTGTAAAATTGGTGCACCAATTCCTGTGCCTGTCCATGTGTAGCTATTTGCACCTAGTGCGCTTATGGTAGAATTAAACCCAGCGCATACAGAAAGGGCAGTTGCACTTACAATCATAGGTGGTTGCGTGCCAATATTAACAGTAATGCTTGCTGTTGGAGAAACGCATCCGCTCGACTCACCGATTACTGTGTAAGTGGTATTTACAGTTGGCGAGGCAATTACATTGGCTCCAGAAGTTGTATTCAAAGTTGCTCCAGGTCCCCACGTATAATTTGTGGCGCCTAAAGCAGATAAGTTAGCCGTTTGCCCAACACACACGCTGGACACGTTAGATGCTACAACTAATGGCGGAAGACCAGCACTCATTGCCACGCTTACAGTTACCGAACCAGAACAAGCACCACTGGTGGCAAATAATGTGTAAGTTGTTGCTACTGTTGGGGAAACACTTGGATTTTGTATATTACTTATGGTGTTGCTAGGTGGCGCCACCCAAGTGTAACTATTAGCAGCCGTTGCGTTTAATGTAACAGGACTCCCCGGACAGACGGCAGTTGGCGTGGCTGTTGCCCCAGGGACATAAGCACCAATGTTAACGTTCACCTGCGCAGTTGAAGAACACCCGGCTAAAGATACCGAAACCCCATACACACTATTTACAGCGGGAGAGACCGTTTGTGTTTGTGATGTGCCCAATAGAGCTGGTACAGGTGAAACTTGAGCCCATTGATAGGAAGCACCAGGATTAAGCGCATCTAAAGTTGCTACACCACCCACACAAATTGTTTGGTTAGGAATAGATACTGTAGGAGTTGCATTAACGGTAACACTTTGAGTAGCTGTGTATGTTGGCACCAATCCAACAAAACCTACAACAATAACATTATAGACACCAGGTGCAGAATAGTTTATGGTTGCGGTTGTACCAGTTGGTGTTGTACCAGAAATAACAGCTGTACCAGGAACTGTTGTCCATGTAAATGCTGTGGTTCCGGGTGTTGTACCTGTAAGTGTGGCTGGTATATTTTGATTAGAACAAACTGTTGGAGAGGTGGTAACAGATAAGTTGGCCGCTACCGCAAGTTGGATATCATCAACGGCTATAGAAGGATCTGAACCTGTTGGATCACTACTTTGCCAACGAAAACCAATTTTAACATTTGGATTATTATTTGCTGAAGCTGGTAACGCAGCACTAAAATTAGTCCATGTTCCTTGACCACCACCACAGATAATAACTGGTGCAGGAATACCAAGGACTGACCAAGTACCTCCGTTGTTAGCAGAATAAACAACTTCTGCAAAATCTACACCTGGAACGCCATCGACAATATATTTTAAATTCAATGTTATCCCCGTTTGTCCAGTGCAATTAATAGTAGGAGATTCTGCACGTTTATTAGTATTGAAATTTGCTGCGCCTGCTAAATAGGCTGCGCCTGGATCAACAAATAAAGGAGCTAAATTAGCCCCAACATGAAGGGTTCTATTTGTTCCACAACCTGTACCACAAGTACCAACTGCATTTCCATTTTCGGCAGCACTTACAAACCATTCGTTAGCATTTACACCATTACCTGGGCCAGTAGCTAAGCTTGTAATTGTCCATAAACCATTGGTAGGAGTGAACACCGCGGCATTTGCTAACTGCCCGGCATCACACCCAGTTCCAAATCCTTCTTGCCAAAACACTTGAGCATTGGTGTGAATAAATATAAATAAACTAACTAATGTAAATAGTCGCTTCATACAGGTAAAATTAATTTAGCTAAGTTAAGCAATATTTTTAAATTAAAGGTATTTTTCAATCGTTAAAACATAGTTTTCCAACATTTAACTGCTAACAAGTTAATTGGTTACACATTTTATTTGAATATTGTATCACAAAAATCGTAAACAAGTTTTTCAAAACAAATTAACATTTTGGCATTAAGCAAAAAATTATGAGCAATTTTACGCTTTAGAGAATCTTAATCTAAAATTATGTTATTAAAATACAAAGCAAAACCAAAAGCCATTTTATTATTAGAAGACGGAACAGTATTTGAAGGAAAAGCTGCTGGTAAAATTGGAACTACTACTGGTGAAATATGCTTTAATACTGGTATGACGGGCTACCAAGAAATTTTTACAGACCCAAGTTACTACGGACAAATTATTGTGATGAATAATACACATGTTGGCAACTACGGTATTGAAGAAAGCGAAGTTGAAAGTGGCACTGTAAAAATTGCAGGCATGGTGTGCAAAAGTTTTAACGAAGGTTACTCGCGCCCACGTGCGCAAAAAAGTTTGCAAGTTTATTTTGAAGAAAATAATATTGTAAGTATTAGTAGTGTTGATACACGTGCCATTGTGCGTCATATAAGAGATAAAGGTGCTATGAATTGCATTATCTCTTCTGATAATTTAAACATAGATGATTTAAAAGCACAATTAGCAAAGGTGCCAAGCATGGCTGGACTAGAGTTAAGCAGTAAAGTTGCCACTAAAGAAACCTACTACTTTGGAAACTTATCAAGTAAACATAAAGTTGCCGTAATTGATTTTGGCGTTAAACAGAATATATTACGTTCTTTGGCTCAACGCGATTGTTACTTAAAAGTATTTCCTATGAATAGCAAATTAAGCGATGTTTTGGCATTTAACCCAAATGGAATTATGCTAAGCAATGGCCCTGGCGACCCGGGTGCTATGCCAAACGAAACCGAGCTTGTAAAACAATTAGTAGCTAGTGGTAAACCTCTTTTTGGAATTTGTTTAGGGCATCAACTCTTAGCGCAATCGCAAGGAATTAAAACTTATAAAATGCATGCTGGGCATAGAGGTATAAATCATCCGGTTAAAAATTTGGTTACAGGTAAAAGTGAAATCACGTCGCAAAATCATGGATTTACAGTAAGTGCCGAAGATATTGCCAATAATAGTAACATTGAAATAACACATTTAAACTTAAATGACAATACCATTGAAGGTATTAGATTAAAAAACAAAAAAGTTTTTTCAGTGCAGTATCACCCAGAAGCTTGTCCTGGGCCACATGATTCGCGCTATTTATTTGATGATTTTGTAAACAGTTTAAATTAATGAAACGTTTTTTAAGTTACTTTTTACAAGGATTAATTTTATTTATCCCTGTAATAATTACGTTAATAGTTCTATTAAAATTGTTTAATGTTTTTTCTGATTTGTTTTCATTTTTTGGATTAAGTGATAGTATTGCGGTAAATACAATTTTAGGTTTGTTGCTCACCTTTGCCTTTATAACGGTATTGGGAGTGTTAGCATCCTCTTATGTATTTAAAAACTTTTTTAGTTTTATTGAAGATAAGTTAGAACACGCACCATTTATAAGACATATTTATTCGCCAATAAAAGATTTCACCAATGCTTTTATGGGCAATAAAAAGAAGTTTAATAAAGCAGTTTTAGTGTGTACAAACCCAGCTGCGAATATTGAAGAAATTGGATTTATAACGCAAGAAGATTTAACCGAATTAAAAATAAAAGATAAAGTAGCAGTTTATTTACCATTGAGTTATTCTTTATCTGGCAAACTTATAATTGTGCCCAGAGAGCAAGTAAAACCAATAGATGCAGACTCTGGCGATGTTATGAAATTTGTTGTAAGTGGGGGCGTGAGTGATGTGGATTGAGAAACATCAAACTCAACCTAAATTTTCTATTGTATAATTCAAATTATTCAACTTAACAGTTTCTCCTACTTTTTTATTCAACAACAGTTTTGCAAGTGGCGATTGGAGTGAGATTGTAAATATAGTTTCTTGGTACACACTAATTTTTCCTAAACCTAAGCCAATAAACAAAAGGCCATTGTTGGTTAAGATTAAACTTCCATTACTAACTTTTATGTGCGTTTTAGTTACATCAATTTTAGTTAACTCATTTATTTGTGCATTGATTAATTTTATTTGATGACCTAGTTTTTCTTGTTCTAATTGCATCATGGCTTTTGCTGTTTCGTGCTTATCGCCTGCAGTGCTTTTGGTTTCGTTATTTGCGGCTTCGTTTACTATACTTAAAGCATTATTTAATTCTTCAAGTTTTTGTTGTAGAATTCTTTCGCAAGCAATAACTATTTGTTTTTTACTTAATACCAAAACACAAAGGTACATTTTACCTTGCCATGATTTACACCTTTTTCTAATACTTTTGTTGTGTGAAAATTCCGATGTTCAAAATTAAAATTTTTATACATTTTGAGTGAACCCTAAATAAAAAATAGCTTCGCATGGTTGTAATTCCTAATAATTACGATTGGTCTAATTCGATTAATTACAAATAGTAGAAACCAAATAGCTAAGAATTAAATTCGATATTATTTTTTAACTACAAAAACAGCTCTACCGCTTTTGGCAAATACATAAACTCTAAGGATTGAATTTTTTTGGTAAGGGATTCAATGGTATCGTTTTTTTCAACCACACATTTTTCTTGAATTAAAATTTTTCCTTTATCGTATTCTTCGTTTACTAAATGAATGGTTATTCCGCTTTCTGTTTCTTTATTTTCTATAACGGCTTTGTGCACGTGTTTTCCGAACATACCTTTTCCGCCATATTTTGGTAATAAGGATGGATGTATATTAATTATTTTTTCAGGAAATGCTTTTATTAACTCTTCAGGAATTTTTAATAGAAATCCAGCAAGTATTATTAAATCTGTATTTTCTACTTTTAAAAATTCTATTATTTGGTTGGTGTATTGTTCTAAGGCTGTTTTGCTAATTAGTTGAACATTTTTTTTATACGCTTCAGCCTTTGTAACCACTGCTGCATCAGGGTTATTGGTAACAACTAATTTAATTTTTATGCGTGTATCGTTTGCAAAATAGTTAAATAAGTTTTCGGCGTTAGAGCCATTGCCACTTGCAAAAATTACTGCATTCACCATTAATCAAAGTATTCTTTCATGCGATCAAAAAATCCTCTTTCCTTTTTACTCGGGTTGGGTTCAAAATTTTTTGATTCTCTAAATTTTTCAATAATTTTTTTCTCTTCGCTACTTAAATTGGTAGGAGTAAATACATTTATTTCAACCAACAAATCGCCTCTGCCATAAGAGTTCACATCTGGCAATCCTTTTCCTTTAAGACGCAACACTTTTCCGCTTTGTGTACCTGCATCAATTTTTATTTTTGCTTTACCTTCAACGGTTGGTACCTCAACGTTAGCTCCCAATGCAGCATCTGGGAAACTGATGTTTAAACCATAAATTAAATGACTTCCTTCGCGTTTTAGTTCTGGGTGCTCTTCTTCTTCAATTGCAATCAACAAATCACCATTTATACCGCCTCTTGGCGCGGCATTGCCTTTTCCACTCATGCTTAGCTGCATGCCCTCTGCTACACCCGCAGGTATGTTTATTGAAATGATTTCTTCCTCTCTTACAATCCCATCACCATGACAAGTGCCACATTTTTCTTTTACAACTCTTCCTTCGCCACCGCAAGAATTACAAGTGGTTTGGGTTTGCATGGCTCCTAAAATAGTTTGTTGTACGCGTGTTTGAACGCCTGTGCCGTTGCAGGGTTTACAGGTATCATATTGTCCGTTTTTTGAACCTGAGCCATTACATGTTTTGCAATTCACATGTTTGTTTACTTTAATTTTTTTCTCAACACCATTGGCAATATCTTGTAAATTTAATTTTACTTTTACACGCAAATTTGTGCCACGCATTACACGTCTTCCGCCGCGTTGACCGCCTCCACCGCCAAAACCAAAAGCACCACCAAAAATATCACCAAATTGGCTAAAAATGTCATCCATGTTCATGCCACCACCAAATCCGCCTGCACCACCTGCACCACCAACTCCAGCATGGCCAAATTGATTATAGCGTTGGCGTTTTTCTGCATTACTAAGAACTTCGTAGGCTTCGGCAGCTTCTTTAAATTTTTCTTCAGCTGCTTTGTCCCCTGGGTTTTTATCTGGGTGATATTTTATTGCCATTTTGCGATATGCTTTTTTAATTTCATCATCGCTCGCATTTTTTTGAATTTCTAAAATATCGTAATAATCTCTTTTTGCCATTTTACTTTTTGTTTTTATTGCGCAATAACAACCTTTGCTACACGAATTATTTTTTCGCCAAGTTTGTATCCTTTTTCAACCTCATCAATTACTTTGTTCTTTTGCGATTCATCCGTTGCAGGTATGTGCGTAATTGCTTCCATAATATCTGCATCAAAGGTTTGTCCAATTGTATCAAATGACGTAAGGCCTTTTTGCGAAGTACTACTTTTTAGTTTATTGTAAATAAGTTGTATTCCTTCTTTTATTGGTGTAGCATCTTCTACTTTTTCGTTGGCTTTTATTGCACGTTCAAAATCATCAATTATTGGTAAAATTGCTTTAAACACATCTTCACCCGCCGATCGTATTAAATCACTTTTTTCTTTAATGGTGCGTTTGCGGTAATTATCAAATTCTGAATAAAGACGTAAATATTTATCGTTTAACTCCGCAATTTTGGCTTCATAACTTTCGGGAGTTGTGTTAGTTGTGCTGTCTGAACTTTCGGCAGATTTTTCAGCAGTATCGGCACTATTGTCAGCAGTGGTTTGCTCATTTACCTCATTTTCAGAGGTTTGATTTTCGGTATTCTCTTTGTTTTCCATGATTAGAGCGCAATTTACATAGTTAATTACATATAACAATCAATTTTTTTGCCAAGAAGGTATTGTTTGAAAAATTGTCAGTTTTTTGAGCGAAAGTAAAAGGCGTTAATTAATCTAATTCAAACGTTTAATCACCCTAAGCATGTGCGAATATTTTTTGGTTGTAGAATTAAAAATACCGTAATGGTCAAATTTATCAATCCTAACACAACCACTAGCATGAATAATTTGCTCGTTGTTTATCAAAATTCCTACGTGTACTATTTTTCCTTCTTCGTTATCAAAAAAGGCTAAATCGCCAGCTTCAGCTTCTTCAACAAAATTTAGTGGGCTACCTAATTCTACTTGCTGGCTTGCATCGCGTGGTAATTTATGACCATTTAATTTATAAACCAACTGGGTAAATCCGCTACAATCTACACCAAACGGCGTTTTCCCCCCCCAAAGGTATGGAGCGTTAATAAATTGTTTGGCTGTTTTTAAAATGCTTGCTGACCCTTTTTTTTCAGTTGGTTTTATTTTGTCGCCATCAAACTCAAATTTATTGCTTTCAAAAACTAGCTTATTATCGTTTAAAAATGGTAGCTCACACCCTATGGTTATTGGAAAATTAATGTTATCACTACTAATACTGGCAAATAAATCACTATTTAAAAAGTTGGTGTTTTTTTGTAGTTGTTTATAATTAGCCTCACTAATTTTTGAGTGTTGCTTTTGATTTATCCAACATTCATAAGCATCATAACTTATTTTTATTTTAAGCCAACCTTCTTTTATTTCAAGCAATTCGTAACTATCGCCAAATAGCAATTGTGTTACCATTTCGCTGGTGTTTAAAGGCTCCTTTCTGCAAGGCACTACACTAAGTAAACAAATTCCGTATTGCATTAAAAATTTTGTTAAAACTAATTTTTTTGAGGCAGATAAAAAATAAAATATTTGCTTCTTGCTAACATTTATTTGTGTAATTTTATCCTTACACAATGAATCAGGATACTAAAGACGCAGTAAATAAAATTTTAACCGACTATTTGGAAGCGCATAAACACCGAAAAACTTCTGAGCGTTTTGCAATTTTAAATGAAATATATTCACATGATGGCCATTTCGATATTGAACAGTTGTACCTAATGATGAAAAATAAAAAGTACAGGGTTAGTAGGGCTACACTTTACAATAATATTGAGATTTTGTTGGATGCAGGATTGGTAATCAAACATCAGTTTGGCAAAAACATGGCGCAATTTGAAAAGGCCTATAAATACAAACAGCACGATCATTTAATTTGTACCGATTGTGAAAAAGTTTTTGAGTTTTGCGACCCAAGAATTATGCAAATACAGCGCAGTGCTGAGGATATGTTAGATTTTAAAGTAATGCACCATTCGCTTAATTTTTTTGCAAAATGCAATAAAGTAAGAAACGGCGGAACATGCGAACATTATAAAAAAACAATTTAATTTTATGGTTTTTGAATACACAATACAAAAAAGCACCAATCATGCTATAATAAAGCTAGAAGGAGAATTAATAGAAAAAAATCAAGCCACAGATTTGCTTATAGCTGTGGAGGAGCTTAAAAACGCAAACATTAATAAACTTGCAATTAATCTTCTAGGGTTGAAATACATGAATAGTAGTGGTTTAAACACACTAATTCAGCTATTAACCAAAGCAAGAGTAGGAGGAGGAGAAGCCGTATTGTACAACATGAATAAAAAGATTAACGATTTACTCGTAATAACAAAATTACACACCTTGTTTAAAGTTGCCTCTACCGAAGATGAAGCTTTAAAACTTTTAGGAGTAGCTTAAGCTTTATTTCAATTGGATTTTGGCAGAACAAATAATTTATCAGCCATTGATTTTAGACTTCCACCAACGCATACAAGTGTAAAAAAAGTGCTTGGAGGGAGCAATCACGCCAGGTGTAAGGTATACGTTGGCGGTGTTTTGTGGAATGATATTAGCTTTTTAGGAAACATTTATCCACAAAATGCTAAACCAAAAGATTATGCTAAATTTTATACCCAACAATTTAATTGTATTGAACTAAATAGCACACATTACCGCTTACCTGCAATAGAAACCATTGAGAAATGGACTTATCAAGCACGGGCTGATTTTAAGTTTTGCCCTAAAATTATTAAAGATGTTAGCCATGCCCCAAACCTGGCAAACATAAAGCCATTTATGGATGAGTTTTTGAGCAATACACGAAAATTTGATACCAAACTAGGCTTGTATTTACTGCAATTTCCACCTGCATTATGGCTAAAACGCAAACAAGAGTTAATTGATTTTTTAGCAAATTATAATGGTGTACCATTAGCAATAGAGCTAAGGCACGAAGATTGGTTTTTGAAACAAAATGTGACACAACTGAATGCGCTCTGTAATTTTTTTTATAAAAGTAATTTTTCGTTTGTGTTAACTGACACCCCTTTGCGCCGCGATTTACTGCACATGCGCCTTACCAATAAAAAAACTATGGTGCGTTTTTTAGCACATGATTTACATGAAACAGATTTTGAGCGAATAACTGAATGGTTAGCTGTAATTAAAGCTTGGATGGATGAAGGTTTAGAAGAAATTTATTTTTTTATTCACTCGCCAAACCATATTTATATGCCTGAATTGGTTAGTTTTTTCATTAAAGAATTAAAAAACAAAACAGGAATTAATTTATTAGTGCCAAAGTTGTTTGATAGTAATAACGAAAAGGAAAAAAATTTATTTTCGTAGAATGTTTATTATGCGCCTTATTTTTAATCTATTTTTTCTTAATTGTTTGGTGGCAATTTGTTATTCGCAATCTGTTTATAAATACCCCGAGAAATTTGATAATTATTATAATTTTTATCCTGAAAAGGCTAAGGAGATTCTTTTAAAAGACGCTACTGATAAGAATAGAAACGCAATAGAATGGCATCTTATTTCGAGTGTTTATGAAGAGCAATTTGAGTTTGACAATAATTCTGTTTACACCAACTGGACAGAGTATGAAGTTTATTTAAACAAAATTTTAAAAAAAGTGGTACCAGAATTTGCTGAGGATAAAAAAGTTGAAATTTTTATCTCATCAGATGTTTCAAACAATGGTTCGTCTGCCATATTCGGGCACATATTTCTTAATGTTGGTTTATTTGAGTCTATAAAAGATGAGGCCACACTGGCGGCGATAATAGCGCACGAGGCAGGACATTATAAATTGAAACATCAAATAAATAAGGATAGGTACCGTGAATTAATGTTCCGAAATAAAAACCTAGATGGCTCAATGCTCGATGGGTATTTAAAAAGCTCTCAACGTATGGAAATACAAGCAGATAGTTTTGCCTATACAAAAATTAAAGAATTAGGTTTGAACACTCAAAACTTAATAGATTATTTTCAAGACAACTCAGCAGTTTATCAGGTTTATAGATATGATATTTTGTATAAGTATATTATAAAAGCTTCTAAATTATCTAACGAGAATTTAGACGCAGTAAGGCAAAAAAATTATACCCCGTATGCATCTCATCCTTCTGATTACCAAAGAATACTGGCGCTTAAACAAACACAAGGAAACTGCTTAAACTGTACCAAAAAGTTTTTTGTGGATTCGGCACTTTTTGTGAAAATGAAAAAATCTATGCTCGACGAAAAAAGAAAAAAACTTTTTGAGACAAATCGATACGACCAATGCTTGCGTTCTACATTCAAAGAATACTTAATTCATCCAAAGAATTTAAAAAATTTGTATTATATAATTGAATGTATTAGAAGAACACTTTTTGTTAACCCAAAACTTAAGCAAGAAGGATTTTTAACACAGTATATACAAGATTCAGAATTAAACGACTATCAAAAAAGTATACTACATAAACCTGATTATATTTTTTACAGTTTTGAAGAATACGAAACTTTAAAAAATCATGTTTTCTTTACAGGTAAAGAAAAACCATTTAACTCTTATGAAGAAGCATTTCATTTTTTTGTAGAGGAAGCACTTAAATTAAACATGAACGAAGCAAATTTTAGTAAAGCACTTTTTTATCATAGGAGCCAGCAATTTGATAGCTGTAATGCGGCACTAAAAAATTATTTAAAAGTTGAAAATGTTCTTTATAAGGATTTTGCTCAGAATTTACTTGTTTCTCCAAAGAAAATTGTTTCTAGCAACAAAACATTAATTATTTATAATTGTTCGGATTATACTCCTTACATGATTGACTATTATGGACAAGAGAGTTATCAATCAAATTATCATCAAACAAAAGCGAGAATAAAAGAAAATCAAACTATATCCAATATTTTAATAAGAGATACATTTAGTAACAAAATCATATTTATAAATGAACTATATGGCAACAAACCTAAATTGTTATACGAAAATCAAAAAATTATTTCGGCATTAAATTATTTATATGAAGAGGATGACTTTGAGGTTTGTAGGAAAATTAAACTGAGTAAAAATTACATGAATGAAATGGAAGATATTAGTGCACTTTACAAAAAAAATTTACTGCTTTTTGCCCCAGAGTTTTATAATTATTTTAAAGAGTTAGGAATAGGTAAGCTTTTTTATATAAATGTATTTAATGCATACAAATACGCCTTGAATGATAAAGAAATGACCAATAATTACAATGGTTATTATCTGGATTTTAATAAACAACGCCCTTATTTTAAAAAGGCGGTTAGGCAAGGAAATTTTCGTTATCAAAAAACTTCTGAAATATGTAAGGAATTGAATGCCTTTCTTTACGAGGAATAATAAATTTTTATTTTAAAAAGTTATTAAAACACCCCACTTTTAGCTCTTTTTTGTGATACATTTGCCCATTATTTTTAATTGATATGAGCAAAGCAGATGTACTTTTGGGCTTACAATGGGGCGACGAAGGAAAAGGGAAAATTGTGGATGTGTTAACCCCCAACTACGATATAATTGCACGTTTTCAAGGTGGACCTAATGCAGGACACACTTTAGAATTTAATGGAATTAAACACGTATTGCACACCATTCCAAGTGGGATATTTCATCCTACAGCAATTAATATTGTTGGTAATGGTGTTGTAATAGACCCTGTAATTTTTAAAAAAGAAATTGATGCACTTAAAAACTTAGGTGTTGATGTAAACGCGAAATTAATTATTAGCAAACGTGCACATTTAATATTACCAACACACCGCCTTATTGATGCTGCAAGCGAAGCAGCCAAAGGAAAAAATAAAATTGGTTCTACATTAAAAGGTATTGGCCCCACCTATATGGATAAAACCGGGCGTAACGGTTTGCGCATCGGTGATATTGAAACCAATGAATTTAAAGATAAGTACAAAGCTCTTGTTGAAAAACACAAACAATTACTTTCGTTTTATAACTACAATTATAACTTGGCTGAACTAGAGCCTACATGGTTTGAAGCGATTGAAAGTTTAAAACAATTACAATTTGTTGAAACAGAACATTACCTTAATAATGCAATGATTCAAGGCAAACGCGTGTTGGCAGAAGGTGCTCAAGGCAGTTTGTTAGATATTGATTTTGGTTCTTACCCATTTGTAACGAGCAGCAATACCATTTGTGCAGGAGCTTGCAATGGTTTAGGCATAGCGCCAAATAAAATTGGAAATGTTATAGGGATTTTTAAAGCATACTGTACACGTGTTGGTAGTGGCCCTTTTCCTACAGAATTAGAAAACGAAACAGGAGAGAAAATTCGTCAGATTGGGCGTGAGTTTGGAAGTACAACTGGTAGAGCTCGACGCACGGGTTGGCTAGATATACCAGCATTAAGATATGCCATTATGGTAAATGGTGTTACTGAATTAATGATGATGAAAGCTGATGTGTTAAGTGGCTTTGAAGAAATTGAAGTGTGCACACACTATAATTACAACGGACAAGTGATTGATTACTTGCCATACAATATTGACCCTAATTATTTAAAACCTATTACAACAAACTTAAAAGGTTGGAACAAAGATTTAACCCAAATTGATAGCAAAGAAAAACTTCCAGCAGAATTAATGGATTACGTGAGATATATTGAAAATGCTGTAAGCACGCCAATTACAATTGTTTCAGTGGGACCAGATAGAAGCCAAACGATTAAAATGAAATAGGTTGAATTTGTTTGAGTCTTTGCTGAATAGGATCCGATTGATTTCTAGTTAGTTTGATTCAACCTTCTGCTTCAACAACAGATTATTTACTAGCGAAAATAGTACATAGCTTATAATTATTAGTGGTATTGCAAGTAGCTTTAATAAGATAATTAGAAGTAAAGAAAATCCTAAAAAAATAAAGCGTACTTCGTTTCCTTTAAATTTGAAATGTTTAAATTTTAAAGCAAACAAAGGTAGTTCGGCAACTAATAAAAAAGATTGGAAAAAGCATAATCCAATTAAAAAGTTAGGATTTGCAATAAATTGAGTGAGATTACCTTTGGTGTACAAATCAAAAGGCCAATTTAAAATTAAAGGAATTGAGCAAATCAAGATTGCGTTTGCTGGTGTTGGCAATCCTATAAAACTCTCAGATTGCCGTGTGTCGTTATTAAATTTTGCTAATCGTATTGCCGAAAAAATAGGAATAACAAGTGCGAAGTAACTTATTAAACTAAATGTAGTAACCGAACCAAAAGAATAAGTATCGGCGCCACTTAACTTCGCTAAATTTAGTATATATGAGAAATTTATTAAATGCAACATCATCATTCCTGGCACAACACCAAATGTTACTAAATCTGCCAAGCTGTCTAAATCTTTTCCAATAGGTGAACTTACCTTTAGAAGACGCGCAGCAAATCCATCAAAAAAATCTAACACAGCGGCAATGCCTACTAAATAAGCTGCCCAAACTAAGTCGCCTTCAAAAATTTTAATAATAGCCAAGCAGCCGCACAATAAGTTACCGCAGGTTATAGCATTAGGAATATTTTTTTTTACGAAACTCAATTTTAAAATAGTGGCTGAATGGGCTGATTTTGCAAAATGCCTTCTATTTTTTCCATTACTTCTTGGGTTAATAAAGGCAACACATCTAAGCTTGTTAATGTTTCTTTTAATTGTTCAGGTTTGCTTGCGCCTAAAATAGCGGTGCTTACGTTTTTATTTTTTAAACACCAAGCAATAGCCAGTTTTGGAAGTGTGGTTCCTAATTCTTTTGCAACTACATCTAATAATTTTGTTTTTGCAATTCTTGTTTCGTCTCCTAAGGTTCGTTCTTTCAACCAATCCATACCTTCTATGTGTAGGCGTGTGTCGGTTGGCATTTCAGTATTGTATTTACCACTTAGCAAGCCGCTGCCTAAAGGACTCCAAATTGTTGTGCCTAAACCAAAATCTCTAAATAGCAATAAATAATCTTTTTCTAATTTGGTGCGCTCAAACATGTTGTATTGCGGCTGTTCCATGGTTGGCCCAATTAATCGGTTTCTTTCGGCAAATACAAATGCTTGCATAATTTCATCGTTGCTCCACTCGCTTGTTCCCCAATATAAAATTTTTCCTTGTTGTATTAAGGTGTTCATTGCCCAAACAGTTTCTTCAATGGGCGCATTTTTATCTGGTCGGTGACAAAAAAATAAATCAATATAATCCACTTGTAATCGCTTTAATGCAGCGTGGCAGCCTTCTACAATATGTTTGCGCGATAAACCTGTTTGATTCGGTTTTCCTTCTTCATATCCAAAAAAAACTTTACTACTTAAAATATAACTACTTCTTGCCCAATTTTTTTTCTTTAAAATTTCTCCCATAACGGTCTCCGACTTTCCGCGTGCATAAATCTCGGCATTGTCAAAAAAATTTACGCCCGCGTCGTAAGCTATTGTCATCAAGGCATCAGCGGTGCCATCTTGAATTTGTTTTCCAAAGGTAATCCAACTTCCAAAACTTAAAGCGCTTACTTGTAATCCGCTTTTACCTAGTCTTCTGTATTCCATATTCTATCTTTCTTTTTTAATGTTGCTAAATTCTAAAGGATTTTCTGTTATTTCAGCATACAATTTTCTGTTTTTGTAAACGTCAATTGCTGTATAAATGGCTTGCTTAAAGGATTGTTCGTTTGCTTTGTTTTTTCCTGCTATATCGTAGGCTGTGCCGTGGTCTGGGCTTGTGCGCACTGCATTTAAACCTGATGTGAAATTTACGCCTTCGCTAAATGCTAAAGTTTTAAACGGAATTAAACCTTGGTCGTGGTACATTGCTAAAATGCCGTCAAATTGTTTGTAGGTGACATTTCCAAAAAAGCCATCTGCTGGATATGGGCCATATACCAAACCACTCAAATTACTGCTTTGAATGGCAGGGGTAATAATAGTAATATCTTCATTACCAATTGTGCCGTTATCACTTGCGTGAGGATTTAAACCAAGTACTGCAATTTTAGGTTTTCTAATTCCAAAATCTTTTTGCAAAGATTGATGGAGTTGTAATATTTTTTTCGCAACTAACTCGCTCGTAATTTTTTGAGCTACCTCTTTTACTGGGATATGACCTGTTGCAACTGCAATTCTTAAACTATCGCTGCAAAGCAGCATAAGAGGGTCGCCGCCAAGTTTTGCACCTAAGTACTCAGTGTGACCAACAAAATTGAATTGTTCGCTTTGCATGTTGCGTTTGTTTATTGGCGCAGTAACTAAAGCATGGATGTTGTTTTGTTGTAAGGCCTGTGTTGCTTTATCTAAAGAGATGTAGGCATACTTTCCGCCAATATCGCTAGCTTTTCCAGGTTCAATTAAAATCTCTTCTTCATAACACATAAAAACATTTACTTTTTTATGATTGATTTGATTAAAATCTCTTGCAGGATGGTAATTAAAATCTTCGAGGTTAAGCATTTTCTTATAGAACGCAATTGTTTTTGCTGAAGAAAAAAGCACGGGTGTGCAAATTTCTATAATGCCTGGTTCAGCAAGGGTTTTCAACGCTACTTCTAGCCCAATTCCATTTACGTCGCCTTGTGATATTCCAATTATTAATTTATTTTCAGGGTTCATATAATTATTTTATTCCGTATTTATTTTTATATTTCAAGTACAATTCAGTTTGTTTGTTAGTGAGGTTTACTTGCTTTCCATTAATATAGGCTAACACAATGTTATTTGTTCTAATATCTAACACATCACCTTCGCTCACAATTAATGATGCTAGTTTGCCTTCTTCTAAAGTACCAACTAATTTTTCAATCCCAATAATTTTCGCAACATTACTGGTTATTGCTGCTAAGGCTTCCTCTTTGCTTAAGCCATAACCAACCGCTACACCGGCATTAAATGGTAAATTACGACTTTGCATTGCTTCCATTTCGCCTTGTAACTGCAAACAGAATAAAATACTATCTTTTTGCAAAAGGTAAGGTGTTTTGTAAACTTGATCAACATCATCGTCAATTCTTTCAGGTAAATCATTTACACGATTAAACATTACAGGAATTTTTTCTGATTTTATGGTTTTAATTACCTTGTAAGCATCTTTGGCACCAACCAAAACAAATTTTTTAATATTGTATTTTCTTTTAAATACAATAGCGTTTAAAATATCTTTGGCTTTATCAGCATGAACATACAAATTGGCTTTATTTTCAAGTACACCACGCATGGCTTCAAAGCGTATGTTTTTTTCAATAGGTTTTTCTTCTTTGCAATATGCAATAGCGTCATCAAAAAATTTGTATAAGTAATTCAAATCATCACTAAATTTTTTATTTACTGAGGTACTCATTTCGCCATCATCGCTCCATTTTGTCTCAATTGTTTGAGGAAAGTTGATATGTATGCCTTCATCTGCAAGTAACACTGCATCTTCCCAATTCCAGCCTTCAAGCGCCATAATGCTTGATGAACCTGAAATTAAACCACCGCGAGGTGTAGCTTGTGTGTACAAAATGCCATTGGTTTTAATAGTTGGCACAATTTGATTATCGGTATTATATGCAATTAAACTTCTTATATGCGGATTAATGTTTCCAATTTCTGCATAATCTAACGTTGCTTTTACTTGCTCTGCATCGTGCAAGCCTAATACATTATTGGCGTTTATAAAACCAGGATAAACATGTTTGCCTTCTAAATAAATTACTGTGTCAAAGGAACTAGGATTCAATTTTATTCCTGTGGCGTTTTGCACACTTTCAATTTTATTTTTTAAAATCGTAATTAGTGAGTTGTCTATTATTGTAGTATTCCCAATATGCGCCACACCGCCGTATAATGCTATATGCGTGTATGTTTTTTGAGCTTTAGAGTAAATGCTCAAAAATAAAATGAATATATAAATCAGTTTTTTCATTTGTTAAATCTCCTTATTATTATCTTAAACATCCTTCTACTTCCTGAACACCCTCTATTGTATTGCAATGATAGAGGCGTTGGTGCTTGCCTTGATGTTTTTGTGTTTTGCCACCTTTTTGTTTTTCGAGCAATAGTTTGGCAATTATTCTTGCACGCTCGTTTTTAACTTCTTCTCTCAGCTTTAAATCTTCATCTCTATCAAAATAAATATTTCCATCAATAATTGTTTTTTCTGCTTTTGCATAAACACTTAGCGGATTGTCGCTCCAAACTACTAAGTCAGCCACTTTACCAACTTCTATGCTTCCAACTTTATTATCTATATGCAGCATTTTAGCGGGATTTAAAGTAACCAGTTTTAAAGCTTCAGTTTCGGTTAGATTACCATATTTTACTGCCTTAGCAGCTTCTTGATTTAAACGACGCGCCATTTCTGCATCATCACTATTCATAGAAGTATTAACACCCATTTTAGTAAGTAATGCTGCATTTTGCGGAATTGCCTCCATTACCTCGTTTTTGTAAGCCCACCAATCTGAAAATGTACTGGCGCTAACTCCGTGTGCCTTCATTTTATCCGCCACTTTATAGCCTTCTAAAATGTGTGTAAAGGTGTTTACTTTAAATCCAAAAGTATCAGCAATGTGCATCAACATGTTTATTTCACTTTGCACATAACTGTGGCAACTAATAAATCGTTTTTTATTTATTATTTCTGCTAGTGCTTCTAACTCTAGATTTTTACGAGGTGCAATTTTATTTTTATCTTTTGATAAAGAAAATTCTTTCATTGCATTGTCGTATTCTTTAGCTCTGGTGAAATAGTCATTAAATAATTGTTCAACACCCATACGAGTTACAGGGAAACGTGCATTATCATGTGAAGTACTTCTTTTTACATTTTCGCCTAAAGCAAATTTTATAAATCCGTCTGCATTTTCATACTTCATTTCTTCTGCATTACAGCCCCAACGTAGTTTAATAATTGCGCTTTGCCCACCAATTGGGTTAGCTGAGCCGTGCAACAATTGTGCGCTTGTAACCCCACCTGAAAGTTGACGGTAAATATTTATATCTTCAGGATTAATAACATCTCCCATTCTTACTTCCGCGCTACTAGATTTGGTCCATTCGTTTACACCCCAAGTAAGGGCAATATGGCTGTGTTCATCAATAATGCCTGGTGTTAAGTGTTTTCCTTTTGCATCAATTACTTTTGCAAACGCGAGTGCTGTGGCATCAATATTTGGCGCTATTCTAACAATTTTTCCTTCTACAACATATACATCTGTTTCTTTTAAAATGCTATCGCCTTTGTTTGTCCAAACTGTGGCGTTTTTAATCAATAGGGCTTTGTATCTGTTTTTAAATTTGCTAATAACATCTTTCACAATTCCATCAGAGTTTGTTAGCGCCTCGCCATAGGCAGTAAATGGATAAGTTACTTGGCCTAGTTTTAAATCTTGTTTTTTAGCAATTGGTTTTACTTTCTTAGTTGTGTCAACCATGTTTTGATAAACCAATTCAAAATCGGTCCATTTACCATCCGCCATTTGCATGCTGCCTGTAAATTTCTTTTTATTAGCATCGTAGGTTCCGTTGGCTCTCGCTATGTTTATTGTATCGTATTTGAACGAAAATTGTAGAGCGTTATAATTAAATTGATACGACACATTTTTTTTCGCTGTATCAATCAAAACTTGAGCCAATGGTTTTATTGCATTGTCAAAAAATTTAAAGTTGTAGGTTTTATTGTCTGCTAGTAGTTTGTAATTTCCTCTAATATCTAATGGGTTCAAATCGTTGTTAATCATAGCTTCACCATTAACCCAATGTTGTAAAATTTCTGCTTCTTCATCAAAAATAGATTTATTACTAATAAAAAAGTTTGCAAAATAATTTGGTTTTAATGCGCCAACTTTATCATAAGCATTTACAAATAGTGCTGGGTTAGCCGTTAATGCTTTTAGAGCCATTTTTTCTGTTAACCCGTATTCTACTGCTTTTCTTAAATTTTTGATGAAGGCTGATTTGTCTTTTAAATCTGAAAGCGTAAAACAAAAGGGAATATTATTTTTTTCGAGTACTGATGGATTGCTTGGCGCAAGTTCCCAATGTTTTAGTTCGCTTAACGAAATTGATTCTGCATCGTAAACGTCTTCCACATCATACGCTTCAGGAAAATAAAGAGGTACAATAAATTTTAACCCTGTGCTGCTAATGTCTTGTATACGTTGGTATTCGCTGCCGTTGCCTTTTAAGATATATTTTACATTAAATTCTTTTCCAATTTTGGCCGCGCGCATGGAATTAAATTTATCATTACTTTCAAATATACTTGGCAGGTTTTGTAATCTATTAAAAGCATCTAAACTGATGTTATATTCTGTTTTGTTGGCACTTGTTTTATACCATTGTGCGTCGTAATATGTTTGCCTTACCAAAGCAATTGCCCCAGTTAAAGAGCCTGGATAATCTTGCGTTGAGGTGCCTTTATTAAACGAATAAAATCCCGCAGCCTTATCAATAATAACACTTTGATTTTCTTTTTGATTTGCGTTTAGATTTAGTAGCACCCCCGAGCCACGCACAATCCCATCTTTGCTATGAGATACTACTGAACCAAAACCTAATTTAATTAACTCATTGGCTTTATCTTTGTTATGTATAAAGTGTTTATGTGCTTCTACATCTGCTTTAATTGCTTGATTCCAACCATAAGCGCCTTTAACATTGCTCTCTAACTGAACACTTGTTTTTGGAGCAGGCACTTTATTTTCAATAACTATACCGTAATCGCTGTAAATATCTATAAACGAAGGATAAATATATTTTCCTTTAGCATTAATTTGTACAGCTTGTTTTGGAATTGAAACAGAAGTACCACACTGCAGAACTTTTCCGTCTTTTATTAGTAAGGTTGCATTGTTTAAGGTAGTTTCATAATCTACAAAAATTGTGGCATTTACAAAGGCATAAGTGGTGTGTACATTAAAGGGTGCACCATTTGTTTGAAAAGTTGTTTGACTGTTATAAAAATTATAAAATAACAATAAGGCTAACAACCATTTAATTTTAGTTTTCATTACTGGTAAAGATAAATAGAATGTGCAAAAAAGCTAAATTTATTTTTATAGACAAAATACTATTTATTTATTAATTTTACTCAAAATTAAACCAATTATGCACAAAGGATTTTTACATACACACTACCTAGTTGTTACCTTGTTTTTATTACTTTATGTTATTAAAACTGTTTTGTTATTGAGCAACAAAATCGATTTGCTAACCACTTTTACAAAAAAGACAAAAGTTTTTGAAATGATTGTAAGCGCTTTATTCTTGCTTACAGGTGGTTATTTAGTTACACAATTACCTTTTGGTAGTAAATACGATTATTTGTTTTGGATAAAAATAGGAATGGTTATAGCCTCTATACCTATTGCTATTATTGGGTTTAGAAAACAAAATAAAATGTTAGCTGCATTAAGTTTATTATTAATTACAGCAAGTTTTGGTTTGGCAGAAGTGTATCATAAAAAGAAAGGAATTTCGGCAAATGCAAGTGGCGATATAGCCAGCAACGATGGCAAAGGTTTGTATGAAGCAAAATGTGTTCTTTGCCATGGTGGCGATGGTAAATTGGGTATGGCTGGAGCCAAAGACCTTTCAGCAACTGTTATGGATGTTGCAGGAATTAAAGAAATAATTTTACAAGGAAAAGGTAGCATGCCTGCGGCTGGCGTTACGGATGAACAAGCTCAAAGTATTGCAGAATATGTAAATGCCAGCATTAAAGGGCATTAATTTATAATGAAACCAGAACCAAAATCTACTGCTATTCCTGTTCATACCTGCGTTTTAGTTGGTGTATTAAACAAATTGCAGGATGAAGTAATAGCCAAAGATTATTTGGATGAACTGGCTTTTTTATCAGAAACTTATGGATTAGAAACACGAAAGGTTTTTACCCAAAAGCTTGAAAAACCTGACAAAGCCACTTTTATTGGAAAAGGAAAACTTGAGGAGATTAAAAATTTTGTAACAGAAAATTTAACTAACGTTGTAATTTTTGATGACGAGCTTTCACCATCGCAGCAACGGAATTTGGAAAAGGCCTTAGGTAAAAAAATACTTGATAGAACAACGTTGATTTTGGAAATATTTGAGCAACGTGCTCAAACAGCGCATGCAAAAACGCAAGTGCAATTAGCGCAGTATCAATATATGTTGCCTCGCCTTACAGGTATGTGGACACATTTAGAAAGGCAACGTGGAGGTACAGGGACACGTGGTGGAGCAGGGGAGAAAGAAATTGAAACCGATAGAAGGATTGTTCGCGATAAAATTTCATTACTTAAAGAGCGCTTAAAAGAAATTGATAAGCAAATGGCTACCCAACGTAAAAACCGAGGTGAGTTGGTACGTGTGGCTTTGGTTGGTTATACTAATGTTGGCAAAAGTACCATTATGAATTTGCTAAGTAAAAGTGCTGTGTTTGCTGAAAACAAATTATTTGCAACCCTTGATACAACTGTAAGAAAAGTTACAATTGATAATCTGTTTTTTTTGTTGAGTGATACAGTTGGTTTTATCAGAAAATTACCAACGCAATTAGTAGAAAGTTTTAAATCCACCCTGGATGAAGTGCGGGAGGCCGATGTATTGGTTCATGTAGTTGATATTTCTCATAAAAATTTTGAGGAACACATTAATGTTGTTAAGCAAACCTTGCAAGATATTGGAGCGGCTGACAAACCAACCATTTTGGTATTTAATAAAATAGATGCTTTTAAATATGTACCGAAAGATGAAGATGATTTAACACCAACCTTACGCGAAAATTTATCATTAGCAGATATTAAAAAAACCTGGATGAAAAATTTAAACGACACGTGTATATTTGTGAGTGCGCAAAACAAAGATAATTTAGAAGAGTTTAAATCAACGTTGTATAGTTTGGTTAAAGAAATTCATATAAAACGTTATCCTTATCATAATTTGCTTTACTAATGAATGTTGAGTTTATAATTGCTGAACAGAATGATTTAACTCAAATAGTGAGTACTTATAACTCTACAATTGCAGGAAGGCTTGTAACTGCTGATTTGCAGCCTGTGTCAGTAGAAAGCAAATTAGAGTGGTTTAATGCACATAATACAAGTACACGTCCGTTATGGAAAGTTTTAATTGATGGTAATTATTGTGGATGGATGAGTTTTAATAATTTTTACGGAAGACCAGCTTATAGTGGTTGTGTAGAAGTAAGTATTTATTTAGAAGAAAGCGCTAGAGGAAACGGACTTGGTAAAATATGTTTGCAAAAAGCAATCTCCTATTCAAAAGAGCAAAATATTCATTCGTTACTTGGTTTTATTTTTGGTCATAACGAACCAAGTTTAAATTTATTTTATAAGTTTGGTTTTACTAAGTGGGCGCATTTCCCTGAGGTTGCAAATATGGATGGTGTTATGCGTGATTTAATAATATTAGGTTTAAAAGTGTGATGAAGAAAATTATAGTTATACTATCAAGCATTTTTGCAATTTGTATTTTTAATTATTGCAAACAAGAACTAACTGTTAAACCTGAAGTTGTTGAGAAAAAAGATAGTACTAGTGTGATTGAAGAAAAGGTTTGGGAAGCACCTGATACCAATACAATTCCAAACGATGAATTTGGTTCACTTATAAAATACGGAAGAGATTTGATTAATAATACTGCTTATTATTTGGGCCCAGATGGTAAGGTTGGCAAAAACCTTGGCAACAAAATGAATTGCACTAATTGCCATTTGCAGGCTGGTACTGTTCCTTACGGATTTAATTATTTTAGCACACACGCTAATTACCCGCAATACCGTGGCAGAGAAGATGCAGTATTAGCATTAGCAGATAGAGTAAACAATTGTATTGAGAGACCTCATAATGGAAAGCCGTTAAAATTAGATAGTAAAGAGATGCTTGCAATAACTTCATATATAAAGTGGCTAGGCTCGGGTGTTAAAACTAATGGAAGAGTAAAAGGTGATAAGGGTTTTGAGATTCAATTATTGGACAGAGCTGCCGACCCAGAAAAAGGAAAATATGTTTACGTTGCCGAATGCCAAACTTGCCATGGGGAGAATGGGGAAGGTAAAATGCGAAGTGATAACATAACTTATGAAAATCCTCCGCTTTGGGGAAAATTAAGTTACCAAAAAGGGAGCAGTTTGCATAGGGTTCATAAACTAGCTGCGTTTATATACACCAATATGCCACATAAAAAGTCTTCGTATTTAAAACCTTATTTAAGTGTTGAAGATGCATTCGACGTAGCTGCTTTTATCAACGATGATCGCATTCATGAACGTCCTTCAAGCAAAAGATTAAAAAATTATCCAAATGCTAAAAGCAAACCTATAGATTATGGTCTAGGACCTTTTATTGATAATTTCTCTGAAGAAGAGCATAAATTTGGACCATGGAAACCAATTATTGAGTTTAGAAAAAAGAATGGTTTGCCAAGTAATTTTTAAATATCTACTTTTTGTTATATAAAAAAAATAGAATTTATTTCTGAGCCGTTTTATAGAAATAAAGTGCCACAAACGAAAACACAATGTTTGGTATCCACACAGCTAATATGGGTGGTGCAAAACCTGTGGTAGCAATTGTATTAAAAATATACATTAGCATTATATAAATACAACTTAAGAATAAACCTAAAGCAATTTGCAAACCTACGCCACCACGCACTTTGCGTGATGATACACACACAGCAATTATTGTAAGCACAAAGGTTGCAAATGGAAATGAGGTACGCTTGATTTGTTCAACCTCAAAAAATTCAATTAAATTACTGCCCTTTAAACGTTCTTTAATAATGTAATCTTGTAACTCAAAGTAGGTCATTGTTTCAATTTTACTTTCATAACGCCACATATCCGTTGGGTAAAACGGAAGTTGTAATTTCTTTTCAGGATAAAAATGTATCAATTGCTTATAAATTGGTTTTTGGCCTTTTAATGTATCCAATCGATCTTGAACAATAATTTTTCTCTCATTTACATTTGTAAGTATCCATAGGCCAGCGATACTATCCCAACGCATGCTCTCGGCAGTTAAAAAATAAGTTTGTTTGTTATTTACTACATCCTCTATGCTAACTTTGTAGGCAGTATTCATTCTATTATCATAGTTCGACATATATAGCAAACGTGCAGGACCAATTTTTTTATGAATGTTTTGTTCTTCACTACTATAATTGTTATTAATCCATTTGTCTTCAAAGGCAATTTTAGTTTTAAAAGCGCGAGGTAAAATAAAATGGTTTAATGTTAAAGAAGAGAATCCTATAATAAATGCACCAATTAAGTAAGGTCGCATTAATCGTTTAAAGCTTGTACCACTGCTAAGTATGGCAATAAATTCGCTTTGATGCGCCATTTTACTTGTGAAAAAAATTACTGCAATAAATGTAAATAATGGGCTAAATAAATTACCGTAGTAAGGAATAAACATAAGGTAGTAATCAAACACTATTTCATTTATCGGAATGTTTTTTTGAGTAAAGGTTGTTATCTTATCTTTAATGTCAAACACAATAAATATTAAGAGTATAAGCGTAATTGAAAACACAAAAGTTTTTAAAAACTTTCCTAAAATATATCTATCTAATTTTTTAAGCAACTAATTATAACCTTTGCGCAAGTTGAACAACCATTTTGTTTTTCCAAGTTAAAAACGTTCCGTTTTTTATTTTTTCTCTAGCCATTGTTACAAGCCACAAATAAAAACCTAAATTATGGATGCTTGCAATTTGAGCACCCAACAATTCATTACATGAGAATAAATGACGCAGGTAAGCCTTACAATAAGCGCTATCGGCAAAGGTGGTTCCGTTTTCGTCTAACGGAGAAAAATCATTTTTCCATTTTTCGTTTTTAATGTTAATTATACCTTTGGATGTAAATAAAAGTCCATGCCTCGCATTACGTGTAGGCATCACGCAATCAAACATATCAACACCTAATGCTATGCTTTCTAAAATGTTTACAGGTGTTCCTACGCCCATCAAGTAACGGGGCTTATCTTTAGGTAAAATATCTGTTACAACTTCAGTCATCGCATACATTTCTTCAGCGGGTTCGCCTACACTTAATCCACCAATGGCATTACCAAAACAATTTTTTTCAGCAATATATTCCGCACTTTTAATTCTCAAGTCTTTGTATACACTGCCTTGCACGATTGGGAATAAGGTTTGGTTGTAGTCATACTTAGGTTCTGTTTCGTTAAATCGTTTCACGCATCTATCTAACCACCTATGTGTTAAATTTAGACTATTAGCGGCATATTTGTATTCGCAAGGGTAAGGTGTGCATTCATCAAATGCCATCATAATATCTGCACCAATGGTGCGCTCAATATCCATAACACTTTCGGGGCTAAAAAAGTGCTTACTTCCATCAATGTGACTTTTAAAAGTAGCACCTTCTTCACTTAATTTTCGTTGATTAGAGAGTGAAAAAATTTGATAACCACCACTATCTGTTAGTATTGGCTTATCCCAGCCATTAAATTTATGCAAGCCCCCCGTTTTCTCAAGTGTATCAATACCTGGGCGCAAGTATAAATGGTAGGTGTTACCCAATATAATTTCTGCTTTTATATCATCTTTAAGCTCTCGTTGATGAACCCCTTTAACCGCACCAGCTGTGCCTACTGGCATAAAAATGGGGGTGTTAATTACCCCGTGGTCAGTATGCAATTCTCCTACTCTGGCTTTTGATGCACTATCGGTATGTGTTAAATTAAATTTCAAAACGTGTAAATTTAGCATATTTAAAGCTCTTAAAAATGCTTTTAAGGTAATTTACAAAATAAATATACTAGTATATTTGTTTACAGAGATTAATTTTTTGAAACATTCTTTAAGGATAATTTTTTGCGTATTTTTCTTATTAATTAATTTAATAAGTGTATGTGCTTTTAACAAAGTCGACTCCATAAAGAAGGAAATTAAAATTGCATCACCTCAAAAGAAAATTTATTTATCAATTGATTTGTTTAATGAGTACTTGGCGCAGCAACGCTTAGATGATGCGTTTATTTTAATTAACAAATTAATTGCTTCTACAAAAAACAACGATTCTCTTAATTTATATACTCAGGTAAAAAAAGCACGATTATTATTCCTACAGGCTAATTTCACTGAAGGAAAAAAATTTCTGGAAAAGCTTTTCTTGAATAAACATATCAATTCTTTTCAGGGCATAAAGGCCGATGCGCTAGGGAGTCTAGGAATGCATATTGGAAGGCTGGGAGATTTTAAACAAGCAATTGTATTGCATAATGAAGCTATTAAAATTTATCAAGAACAAAATAATTTAAAAGGCCTTTCAAGATCATTAAATCATATTGCTGGTATTTATTACGATCAATCTGATTTTAATGAGGCAATTGTATATTTTAAGAAAGCACTAGCCATTAGTGTTCAATCTGGAGATTTATTTTTTAAAGGAAATATGCTTAATAATATAGGTTCAGCTTATGAGAATATGAGGGATTATAAAATGGCGTTAAACTATTATCAAGAGTCGTTGGTGCTAAATTTAAGTTTAAATAATAAAAAGGATTTGTTATATAATTATTCCAATCTCTCTTCAATCAACCAAAGTTTAAACAATTTAGAGAAAGCCATAGCTTTTTCTGATAAAGCAATGGATTTATTGAAAGAAAGTAAAGATACATATACAAGAGCAGCAATGTTGCAAGATAGAGGAGCCTTACTTATTAAATTAAAAGATTACAAAGCTGCAATTGAATGTTTAAACGAAGCAATTGCTCTAGCAAAAAAAACAAACTCTCCACTCATACTTCACCGATGTTATAATATAATTGGTAGTGCTTACGAAAAAATTGGTGATTACAAAAATTCTACATTTTACTACAAAGCATATTTAGAAACTAGAGATTCTATAATTAGCGAGTCTGCCTTAAAAAATGTAACAAAAGAGAATTTGACTTATGTTTTTAATTCAGAAAAATTTAAAGATTCTCTTATAAATATTCAAAAACAAAAGGGGTTAGAGCAAGAGGCGTTAAAACAAAAGGAGAGTAAAATACGTCAACAAATTGTTTCAACTATTTCAATTTGTTTTTTATGTATTGCATTTGTACTTCTATTTATTATTAGAAGACAGTATAAAAAATCCAAAGAAGTTAACGCTCTTGTTTCGCTTCAAAATACTACCATACAAGAACAAAAGGATTTGGTTGAAGAAAAGAATAAAGAAATAGTAGATAGTATTAATTATGCTATGCGTATTCAAAACGCAATTTTACCTTCACACAACTTATTAAAAAGTTATTTTAATGATTATTTTTTAATTTATAAACCTAAAGATATTGTTGCTGGAGATTTTTATTGGGCAGAACAAAAGAATAATATTACCTACTTAGCAGTAGCTGATTGCACAGGACACGGCGTTCCTGGAGCTATTGTTAGCGTTATCTGCTCAAATGCACTACAACGAGCTTTGTTTGATTTTAATTTAATTTTACCTAATGAAATCTTGGATAAAACAAGAGAATTGGTTACTGAAACGTTTGATAAAAGTCATGAAATTATAAATGATGGAATGGATATTTCATTAATGAGTATTGAGCAAAATGAAAACGGAACAATCGTTAATTGGAGTGGTGCAAATACACCGCTTTGGTATTTTAGCAATGGAGTTTTTAATGTTATTAAAGCAACTAAGCAAACCATTGGTAATACTGAATCCCCAAAACCATATATTAATAACGAGTTAATTTTAAAAAAAGGAGATACTTTATTTTTGTTTACTGACGGCTATTATGATCAATTCGGTGGAGAGCATAATACTTTTAAAGGAAAAAAATTCAAATCAAAAAATTTAAAAAATTTGCTTGTTTCAATTAATACAACAAGTTTGTCAGAGCAAAAGAAAACCCTTGAAAAAATGCACAAGGAATGGAAAGGTAGTTTGGAGCAAGTGGATGATATTACAATATTTGCTTTACGGGTATAAATTCTAGTTCATATTTAAAAAATCAACGTTAATAATTTTCAACAGGTTTTACATCTAATATTATTAACTTCGAGCTAATTATTAAACCATGTAATTTTCTAAAAAAATTACACTACAAATATGCATTTTTTAGACGAACTAAACCCAGTACAAAAGGCTGCTGCCAAAGCAACTGAAGGACCAGTAATGATTATAGCAGGAGCAGGCTCAGGTAAAACACGTGTGCTTACTTATCGTATAGCTCACTTGATGGAGAAAAACGTAGATGCGTTTAATATTCTTTCTTTAACATTTACAAACAAAGCCGCACGCGAAATGAAAAATCGTATTGCTAAAATTGTTGGAGAAAAAGAAGCAAAAAATTTATGGATGGGTACTTTCCACAGTGTGTTTGCAAAAATATTGCGTATTGAAGCTGAGAAAATTGGCTACCCAAACAACTTCACCATTTACGATACCGATGATAGTAAAAGCGTAATAAAAGAAATTTTAAAACAAATGAACTTAGATGATAAAGTATATAAACCATCTTTAGTTTTAAATAGAATTAGCGACGCAAAAAATAAACTCATAACAGCACAACAATACCTAAATAACCCAATTACGCAGCAAGAAGATTTCAGCAGCCGAAAACCTATGTTAGGTAAGGTGTTTGAAGCCTATCAAAAAAGAAATTTTAAAGCGGGCGCAATGGATTTTGACGATTTGCTCTTTCAAACAAATATTTTGCTGCGCGATTTTCCAGATGTGCTTTATAAATACCAAAATAAGTTTCGTTACATTTTAGTAGATGAGTATCAAGATACAAACTTCTCACAATACGTTATAATAAAACAACTTGCCGCACGCTTTCAAAACATTTGCGTGGTGGGCGATGATGCCCAAAGTATCTATGCTTTTCGTGGTGCCAACATTCAAAACATATTAAATTTCGAAAAAGATTACCCAGATTTAGAAACTTATAAATTAGAACAAAATTACCGCAGCACAAAAATGATAGTAAATGCTGCAAACGAAATAATTGCCAATAACAAAGATCAGTTTAAGAAATTGGTATTTACAGAAAACGAACCAGGCAATAAAATAAAAGTAGTACAAGCCAATTCAGATAGTGAAGAAGGAAAAAAAGTTGCAGATATGGTATTTAGTACCCGTATGTATCAGCAAGCAAAAAATTCTGATTTTGCAATTCTGTACCGTACTAACTCTCAATCGCGCTCGTTTGAAGAAGCTTTTAGAAGATTAAATATTCCTTACAAAATTTATGGAGGCGTTAGTTTTTATCAACGTAAAGAAATTAAAGACGCTTTATGTTATTACCGACTAACTATTAATAATAACGATGATGAAAGTTTAAAACGCATTATAAATTACCCTGCTAGAGGTATTGGCAATAGCACAATGGATAAAATTACTGTGGCCGCAGCCGAACAAGATGTAAGTCTTTGGACAGTATTAAGTAACCTAAAAGATTTTAATAGTACACTTGGAATTAATGCTGGCATAGCTAACAAAATAAATGATTTTGTAATGCAAATAAAATCTTATACTCTTATGGTGCCTTACAAAGATGCTTATGAGTTAGCCAACTATATTGTAGTAAATACAGGAATTGTAAGAGAATTATACAACGATAAAACACCCGAAGGAGTAAGCAGATACGAAAATATTCAAGAGTTATTAAATGGTATAAAAGATTTTGTTGAAACGGAGAGAACGCCACAAGAAGAAGAAGTTAACGATACTGTTAAGGATTTTTTAGAGAAAGATGAGGGTAATTTATTTGCTGCTGATACCGACAAAAAGTTAAAAACTTTGGATGAATTTATGCAAGAAATTACCTTGCTTACTGATGTGGATAAAGAAACTGAAGATGAAAAAAATACGGACAAAGTAAGCATGATGACAGTGCATGCCAGTAAAGGCCTTGAGTTCAAATACGTTCATATTGTTGGTTTAGAGGAAAATTTATTCCCTTCGCAACTCAGTGTAAATGATAGGAGTGATTTAGAAGAAGAACGTCGTTTGTTTTATGTTGCTGTAACCAGAGCAGAAAAGCAAGCCACGTTAAGTTACGCAACTATGCGTTATCGTTTTGGGAATGTTACTTACTGTGAACCAAGCAGATTTATAAGTGAAATAAATGATGAGTTTTTAGAATACGCAGATTTACCACAAAACAATATTGCTTTGAAAGATAGTATGTTTGAAAAAATGCGTGGCGAATATTCTGGATTCTCGAATAACAGAACGGGTTTTAATAATCAATCAACAAATAATTCAAAAGCAACAAGTAACTCAACAATAAATTTTAATCCTACGGCAAAAAAATTAGTGAGTTTAAACGCACGATTAGCAAGTAAACCATCTATTTCAACAGTTAATATAGAACTTAACAAAAATTTAAAATTGCAAGATGATGTGATGCATGAAAAATTTGGAAAGGGTACGGTTATTGGTTTAGAAGGCGTTTGGCCAGAGACCAAAGCAACGATTAATTTTGCAGATGGCACCACAAGAAGTTTGCTACTTAAGTTTGCTAGGTTTATGAGTGCTTAATTTTTATTGTACATTTAATTAAAATTTAAGTTATGAAGAAACTACTATTACTATTTACCTTATTATATTTCACTTTAAACGCTCAAATACCAAACGGTTACTACAACTCTGTGCAAGGTCAAACAGGTAATAATTTAAAACTTGCATTATATAATATTATAAAAAATCACAACTCACTTTTATATAGTTCGCTTTGGGGAATTTTTCCTAAAACCGATGCCAGGCCAAATGGTAAGGTTTTTGACATTTATAGTTACAAACCAATAGGCGCTCAACCTTATGAGTACACTTTCAGCGCTAACCAATGTGGCAATTATAATGGCGAAGGCGATTGTTATAACCGCGAGCACACGTGGCCTCAAAGCTGGTTCAACTCTAATTCAACAGCAAGTTCTGATTTGTTTCACGTTTATCCAACAGATGGACATGTAAACAATGTACGGGCAAATTTTCCTTATGGTAAAGTTGGCAATGCAAGCACAACAACACAAAACGGCAGTAAATTAGGAAATTGTATATCTCCTGGCTATTCTCAAACCGTTTTTGAACCTATTGACGAATTTAAAGGCGATTTGGCACGTACCTATTTTTATATGACCACACGTTATTACAGCGAGGATGGTGCATGGGGACAATCAGATGCTACAAATGGGGCAACAATTTTGCCGTGGCAGTTAAATGTCTTGTTACAGTGGAATCAACAAGACCCTGTAAGTAGTAAAGAAATTGCTCGTAACGATTCTATTTTTAAAATACAATTCAATCGAAATCCATATATTGATAATCCGCAATGGGTAACTAATGTGTTTGGGTCACCAGCCAGTATTACAGAAAATCTATTACAACAAAGTATAAAAATTTTTCCAAATCCGGCAAGTGAATTTTTAACGATTTCAATTCCAAATTTTAAGGCAGATTTTGTTTTGATGAATGTTTTGGGTGAAGTTGTATTTAAAGAAAGTTTTTCAGACCAATTAACTATAACAACTAAAACCTTTACAAGAGGAATCTATTTTATTAAATTAGATTCAGAAAACGAAACGGCTATCCAAAAAATAATTCTCAATTAATTTACTCAGTCTAATCTTTTTATAGGTGTTAATTGTTTTAACATTTTTTCAGTAAATTAGCAAGATGAATAAAGTTTTATACGAAGATCTTATATTAGGTGCACGTATTACCTATTTTGAAGAAAAAAACCTTGTTTTGGTTGATAGTTGGGGCGACCATTCAGATGAGGTTGCGTATAAAATTTATTTTGAAACCTTTTTAAAAACATATCATTTTGATAAACATGCCAATTTATTAATAGATACTACAAAGCTAAATAAATCTTCTAGTTCAAATAGAGCATGGTTCAGCACAAGCGTTGCGCCTCGTTTTTTTAAAGGCTTCGAAAATCCTGAAAAAATTAAAGTTGGAATTGTAATTCCTAAAGGTATTTTTGAAAAGCTAGCCATTGAAATTTTGATAAAAGCAGCGGTTGCTCTGGGTCAAAAAGTACAATTAAAAAGTTTTAATGATGTTGGTGAGGCAGAAAAATATGTAACCTCCTAACTCCAAAAATTCAATTACAAATACAATTCTTTTTTTGAACCGTATGTTTAGGATTAAGGTTAAAAATGTGCAATCGAACTTCTAAATAATTTTATAGCAAGTGCCAATAAAATAATTCCAAATACTTTTTTTAAAATTGCTATACCACCAATTCCTAAAAAATTTTCTACACGGTGGATATTTTTTAAAACCAAATAAACTATTAAAACATTAATGCAAATAGCAATAATAATGGATATAATATTATACTCGGCTCGGATTGTAAGCAACGTGGTTAATGTGCCAGTTCCTGCAATTAGCGGAAAGGCTAGCGGAACAACCGATGCCGTGGCAGGCAAAACATCTTTACTAATTTGAATTCCTAAAATCATTTCAAATGCAACAATGCAAATTAAAATACTTCCGGCTACTGCAAAATCATTAACTGTTATTCCAATGATATTTAATATACTTTGACCAACAAACAAAAAAACCAACATTATTCCAAACGAAACCCAACTTGCTTTTGCCGCATTAATCTCACCCGTTTTTTGTTTTAAATTTATTATTACTGGTATACTTCCTATTACATCAATCACGGCAAACAATACCATTGTAACTTTTAATATTTCAATAATGTTAAATTGCAAATCCATCATCCAAAATTAAGAGAATCCTTTCAGTCAAAAAAACTCGAATTATCTTACTTTTTAAATCATTTATTTCTATATTTATTTTCACAATTTTTTTTGGTATGGAGAAAAGATACAAATTTAAAAGCCTGCTAACATTTTCAAATAATGAATGGATGGCAAATAACCTTAAGCGCTACCGCATTGCCTTTGATAAAGATGAGTTAGATTATGTGCGTTGTGAATTAGCAATTTACAACAAGTTGTTTGATGAGGAGGATTGGACGGCTAAAGTAAATTTAATTTGTGTTAATACATTTGGCAATAAAGAAATTTGTAACAGAGCTTTGGATATACAAGTAAAAAAGGACGAAAACATTTTTTATTTGCGCGATGGCTGGGGAGTGGAAACCAAAGGTGGTTTTTGGACCAAAGGCACTTACAAATGGATTGCAAAAATTGATGGTGTTGATATTGGAGAACAAGTGTTTCATGTAAACGAGGTGGGATTGGTTACTAATCATACCAATCCTTATTTCGATATTGAGTGTATAAAATTATTTAATGGCGATGCGGATGGGTGGAAAGATAGAGACCGCAAGTATTTGAACACTTTTAGTAAAACCGAAACAAAATATGTTTGGGCAGAAATAAAATTTAAAAACCTTACTGAAAAAGAGTACAACTATGAATTTTATTTAAACTTTTACGACGATGCGGGCTTGCAAAAAGCCTCAATACAACAAACAGGTTTTGTAGGCGATAACAAAAAAGATTTTACATACACCTTTGAAAGAGCTTGGGGGAGCAACGCTGGAGGAATCTGGACAGATGATAAATATCTTTTAGAATTAGTTTTTAACGATGTATTGGTTGGCGCAGTTACATTTAATTGTGCTGATACTGCCATTGAAGGAGATACTCCGTTACTAAAAACTATAGAACAAACTGTAAGTTCAGGTGGAAGCGTGGCAAATAAAGACACGCGATTAGATGAAATTGAAAATTTAAAAACACTTAACGAATTATTAGCAGAACTGGATGCGCTTATTGGATTGGATAATGTAAAAAAATCAATTCGAGAAAATATAACCTACTTAAACTTTACAAAATTACGTAAAGAAAAAGGTTTTGAAGATTCGAATAAACTCTCTTTGCATAGCATATTTACTGGTAATCCGGGTACGGGTAAAACTACAATTGTAAAAATGCTCGGCAAAATTTACAACAAAATGGGCTTGTTATCAAAAGGTCATGTTGTTGAGGTAGATAGAGTTGCATTGGTTGGTGAGTATATTGGGCAAACAGCTCCCAAAACAAAAAAAGCAATTGATAGTGCACGCGGTGGTATTTTATTTATTGATGAGGCTTATTCATTATCACGATCGGATGATGACAGCAAAGATTTTGGGAAAGAGGTAATCGAAATATTACTGAAAGAAATGAGTGATGGAGCAGGGGATATTGCTATTATAGGCGCTGGCTATCCAAAGCAAATAAAAAATTTTATAGAAAGTAATCCTGGATTAAAATCGCGCTTTACGCAATTTTTTCATTTTGATGATTATTTACCCGAAGAGCTTTATAAAATTGCAATGTATGCAGCCGAGAAAAAACAAGTCGTATTCAACGCCGAAGCAGATTTCTTGTTAAAAGAACAATTAACTGAGGCATACAGAAAACGTGATGAAAATTTTGGCAATGCCCGCTTCGTTAATGCAGTAATAGATGAAGTAAAACAAGAAATGGGATTGCGTTTAATGAAAAATGAGAAGCTTGCAGAATTGAGTGCTGAAGAGCTCTCAACAGTTATTTTAGAAGATATGCAGCAAGTATTTGTAGCTGAACAAAAGAAAAAATTAAAACTTAGCATTAACGAAAAACAACTTACCGAAGCCATTAACGAATTGAATGAATTAATTGGGATGGATAATGTGAAGCAAAGTATAATGGAGTTAGTAAAGTTAATTCGCTTTTATAACGAAACAGGCAAAGATGTTGTAAATAAATTTTCGCTGCATTCTGTATTCTCTGGTAATCCGGGTACTGGCAAAACTACAGTGGCACGTATAATTGCAAAAATATATAAAGCGTTAGGTGTTCTTGAACGAGGACATGTTGTTGAGGTAGATAGAGAAGGGCTACTTGCTGGTTATGTAGGGCAAACAGCAATAAAAACTGCCGATAAAATTGAAGAGGCCATGGGTGGCATTTTGTTTATTGATGAAGCCTATGGGCTTGCTGGAGGCGGGCAAAATGATTTTGGGCAAGAGGCCATTCAGGTAATTTTAAAACGTATGGAAGATCAACGCGGTAAATTTGGCATTATAGCAGCAGGTTATCCAGATAACATGTATAAGTTTATAGAGAGTAATCCTGGGTTTAAATCACGTTTTGATAAAACATTTTTGTTCGATGATTATTCTCCGGAACAACTATATAGCATAACCTTGAATTTATTAAGTAAAGAAGGAATTAAACCAACTCAAGATGCCGAATTACATTTAAAAACGTATTTGAATGAATTGTATGATAAGCGCGATAAATTTTTTGGTAATGCACGTACCGTTAGACAGATTGTAGGTGATATAGTAATGAAACAAAATTTACGCTTGGCCTCAATACCATCAGACAAAAGAAAGCTAAGTGATTTAGGTGAATTAGTTTTGCTAGATGTTAAACATTTGGTTGTTGAGGGTGGAAGCGCAAGGGGTGGTGTTGGATTTAAGTTTTAGTTCGAGATGTTGAAGAACGATGAAGAATAGTTTAAAGTTATCGCTATTGAAGTAGTTCTTTTATTAATAAAGACTTCGAAAAAATTTGATTTTCTATTTCAGATAAATTTTTATTGTCCAATTATTCAGCTCGAGTTTAACACGATTAATCAATCTTAATTGGTTTCATTACAAATCTAAAGAGTAAATGGGATCCAATTTGGTCACTGTTGAGATTACTTACAGGTATATTTTCTGTAAATCTGTGCAGATGCTTAATAACAAACAATTCTATTTTGGATAATTGGTTTAAGGCTTATTAAAAAAAATAGTTTTATATTTGAGAGTAAAAGTAAATTATTAGGTTTATGACCAGTTCGTTAGAAAATTTTGTGACATTAATTCGCCAACAATTTAGCGAGCATGAAGCTTTACTCATTAACGAAACAACAGATATAAAATCATTAAAAGAATGGTCTTCTTTACAAACCATGATTATTGTGAACGAAATTGATAAAAATTTCGGTGTAATTATTAGCTCTGATGATTTAAAAGCAGCAAATACGATAGCACAATTGTATCAATTAGTAAAAGAAAAGTAAAATTAATGGCCTATTTTACTATAAATGCAGTTCAGTTAAAGGGTATAGCTGCCGCTGTTCCAAAAAATGAAGTTTCAAATTTTGATTTAAAGTGGCTTGAAGCAGGGGAGTTACAAAAACTAATTTCTACTATTGGTATTGAAAACCGTCGTGTTGCCGATAAAGCAACTTGCGCCTCCGATTTATGTATTGCCGCCGCCGAAAAATTAATTAACGATTTGAATTGGAATAAATCAGATATTGAAGTTATTTTTTTTGTAACCCAAACGCCAGATTACTATTTACCTGGAACAAGTTTACATGTACAAGCACGTTTAGGTGTATCAAAATCTTGTGTTTGTTTTGACATTAACCAAGGCTGTGCAGGTTATGTTTACGGACTTTCATTAATTTCTAGTTTTATGTCGGCTAGTAAATTAAAAAAAGGTTTGTTGTTAGTAGGTGATACAATAACAAAATTAATTTCACCAAACGATAAAAGTTTAGTGCCCATTTTTTCGGATTGCGGAACTGCAACAGCGTTCAGTTATGATGAGAATGCTTCTGCTTTTCATTTTAATATAAGCAGCGAAGGACAAGATTACTCAGCCATTATTGTACCAGATGGAGGTGCAAGAAATCCTAATGGAATACATAAAAATTTAACTATGAAAGGTTTGGATGTGTTTAATTTTAGCATAAAAAAAGTTGTACCGAATGTTTCGGACTTATTAAATGCAGCGAGCTTAAAAACAGGAGCTATTGATTATTTTATATTTCATCAAGCTAATCAATTAATACTAGAATCGATAAGTAAAAAATTAAATTTATCAGAAACAAAAGTCCCAAGTTCGCTTAAAAACTTTGGTAATACAAGTGGTGCAACCATTCCATTAACGATACTAACGAATTTAAAAAATAAAATAAAAAATAAAACTCTTGTCTTATCAGGTTTTGGTGTTGGTTTGTCTTTAGCCTCCGCTATTGTGAAATGTGAAAATACCGTTTGTTCAGATTTAATTGAAGTATAATATGTCAGTAACTTATTCTTTTGTGATACCTGTGTATAAAAGCGTTTCGAGCTTAGAACCGCTGTATTTAGGTATTAAAGAATTAATGAATGCATACACCGCCACTTATGAAGTAATTTTTGTAGAAGACAATGGCTCGGAAGAAAGTTGGAAAAAATTATTAGAGTTAAAAAAACAATTTCCAACTACCATTAGTTTAATTAAACTCACAAAAAATTTTGGACAAAACGGCGCCACGCTTTGTGGTATTGATGTGGCAATTGGCGATTCCATTATTACATTAGACGATGATTTACAAATACATCCAAGCGAACTAAAAAAATTGATTGATTGTAAGTTAGAAACGAATGCGGATGTTATTTATGGAATTTATAACGAAAAAACACAAGGGTATTTTCGAAACACAGGTTCAAAATTAATAAAAAATATTTTTAACAAAACAGAAGGTGGTTCAAATGTAGGGTCATCTACACGCTTAATTAGCGGGGCAATCGCGGGGTATTTAAGAAACCATTCACAAGATCATTTATTTATTAATCAGGTTATTTCTTGGTACACCTTTAATACAAAATTTATTGATGTAGCTAGAAATCCTCGCTACGAAGGAAAATCAGGATATAGTTTTTTTCAACTATTGGGCATTGCTTTTAGATTATTGTTTTTATATACCAGTATTCCTTTAAAATTAATGATAGTAGTGTGTATCATAAGTTCTATTGGTTCGTTGGCTTTGGCCAGCTATTATATATACCAGCATTATGCTTTAGGAAAGGGTTTGGGTTTTTTATCATTAATTGTTATTGCTATTTCCTTAATTCTTGCTAGTATAAGCATCATGGGAATTTATTTGAATCGTATTTATACTTCGCGCGTTAAAAAGCCGCATTACGCCATTAAACTAAAATTGTAAATGCAAATTAGTAAATATGGCATAGTGCTTCAACGTTTAGAAGAAAAGGATTTGGAAATGGTACGTCAATGGCGTAACTCCGACCCTATTCGACTAAACATGAAATATCAAGAAATTATTTCAAGCGAAATGCAATTAAAATGGTTTGCTAATTTGGATAAAAAAACAAATTATTATTTCATCATTAAAACCGATGAACAACCAGTTGGTTTAGTTAATTTAAAAGAAATAGATTTTACACTACTTCAAGCTGAAGCAGGAATATTTATTGGTGACGCAGAGCAGTTGAATACACTTACTCCCCTATTAGCAACCATTGCCATTATGGAATATGCTTTTGAAGAATTGAAATTAAAAACGTTAAGAGCACAAATTGCTTCAAACAATGTAAAAGCAATTTTATTTAATGAAAGTATTGGATATGAAAAAGCAACAACACAAGTTGATGAAGCGTTTCAGTACTACTTTACAAGCGAAAATTTGTTTAAAGAAGTCACTAAAAATATTCGTTCTACTTTAGATAAAATGAAGTAATTTTTTTAATCTTCTCCATTCAAGTATTGCCACTAAACGTATTGGAATACAAGGATGTAAGCCCCATTTAATTATACGGAAAACCCATGGTAAATTTGAATATGGGAATTTTTTTATAGTCATTTCTGATTTTAATAGCGGTACCAATTTCCAAAACTGAGCTTGATTGTATTTAAAATATTCTTTTGATGCGCGTTTTTTAAAAATTTCTTCTCCAATGTGAAAGGTTAAAATTTCGTTATCAAATAGTCTAAAGTTTTTGCTTAATGCAAATAAGTTTTGCGAGAAAGAAATTTCAATAAATGGAACACCAATGCAAATCCCTTCTAATTTTAATTTCGGAAAAATATTACGATGAAAAACAAAACAATCAAAACCCGGATGCGATTTTCCCTTATCTAAATAAATATCTTGTAAACTTGAATTATCAAGGTACTTGGACGATAATCGTCGGCGATTAATGATAAACGAATCGTATCCTTGATTTATAAATTCATTTACTTTCACATAAAAATCAGGATACAAACCAATATCAACATTTGTATAAATTAAATAGTTGGCGTTACTTTCGTTGTATAAACGTTCTAAAATATCTAACAAAAAAGGCAACTTAATTTTTTTTTCAAAATGTTGATAATCTAAAACCGATTTTTGCAAATGTTTAGTTTGCGTAAATTCTTTTGGAACTATTGTAGCATCTTCTTCATATTGCGCTGATAATAACTTCACATCTACAATTCCGTCCGCCATTTTTCTTGCATACAACATACTTTCAAAAGTGATAGGTTGCGCGGCGTATAGGTCAGACGAGGTATCTGCTATAAATGGATTAATCATATGTGCAATGGAATTCAATTAATGTTTGAAGATATAAAATTTATAGGAAATCGTTTCTTTCAAGTTTATTGTTATTTTTGCTTAAGTACAAAGTTTTGCAGCAGTTCCCAAAAATATCTATCGTTACCGTTAATTACAATGGCGCAAGGTTTTTAGAAGAAACGATTCTTTCTGTTTTAAATCAAAACTATCCTAATTTAGAGTATATCATTATTGATGGTGGCAGCACAGATAATAGCATTAATATTATTAAAAAATACGAAAGCAAATTAGCGTATTGGGTAAGCGAAAAAGATGAAGGTCAGTATTACGCAGTACAAAAGGGTTTTGAAAAGAGTACTGGTGAAATAATGGCTTGGATAAACTCCGATGATTTATATGTGCCAAATGCTTTTTTTGGTGTTGCACAAATTTTCAATGAGTTTCCAAATGTAAAATGGTTAATGGGGATTCCTCGTGAATACAACGAACAAGGTGTTATGATGAGCCGTATTACTTTGCCTTGGGGACGTTGGTCGAAACACCGTTATTATACTTACGATTTTCAATTTATTCAACAAGAATCTAGTTTTTGGAAACGGGAAGTTTGGGAAGCAACAGGAAGTAAATTAAATTTAGAGTACAAATATGCTGGCGATATGGAATTGTGGGCACGTTTTTTTCGTCATGCAACATTACATACAACCACAGCCACCTTTGCAGGGTTTCGCTACAATAGCCAAAACCAACGCTCTATCGAATTTAGACAAGCGTATTTAGAAGAATGCGTGAAGGCAATAAAAACAGAGTTAAAACAATTCAATGTTTTTAGGCGAATTGGGTATTTCTTTTTGAGAATAGTGGGATTATTATTTGGCGCATTTTTCTTTTATGATATCCCTGTCTTCAATATTATTTATCCTTTATTATTTGGTATACCTAAGCCTATTCATTATAATTTTAAAACTAAGAAATTTATAAGGGAAAATTTAATGGTTAAATTACCTCCATTATTTTTTTGGAACAAACAGATACATAAAAATTAGATTACAGCTTTTCAATTTTCCATTGGCAATCCGTTTGTATTGAAACTAGCTCGGTAATTTTGTGCCAAGGCAAAGCCTCAGTAACTCCCGGATTAGTTATTTCAAAGAATAAAGCATTTTCCAAATCTATTACGCTATTGGTAGTATTGACTAAAAAAATATCCAAATAGTAATTTCCTGTATTAAGTAATTCTACAGGTAGATCACAAGCCGCGGTATAGGTGCCTGCTTGTTGCGAATGACTTTTGTAACGGTATAACTCGCTATCTGTAATTAACTTTGAAAAATTATTTTTTAGAACGAACACTACATAAATATTGGAGTTACCATTATTTTTATATTTAACAGTCAACCTAACTGGTTCATTTTTTGTTACTGTTGTTTTATCAAGACTCACATCTAATAATTCACAAGATTCTGTTTTAATAGGTAACTTACTTTTTGAATCAAACGCTTTATTAACGTTTACTAAATAATTTTCAATGGCAGATTTAGAATTGCCTACAAATGCTATTTGCCCTTGCTTTAAAATCACGCATCTATCGCAAATAGTAGCTACGGCATTAATATCATGTGATACGAGAATACATGTTTTACCAACTTTAATGAGCTCCTGAATGTATGTCATTGATTTTTGACGAAACTCAGCATCACCTACATTAATCACTTCATCCAGTAATAAAATATCAAAATCGATATGTAACAATATAGAGAGCGCTAGACGCAGGTACATACCATTTGAATAAGTTTTCACCGGTTCATTAATAAACTCTTTAATTCCGCTGAACTCAATAATATCGTTATAAATTGCATCAATTTGTTTTTTTGTTAAACCATGAATGGCAGCATTAAAATACACGTTCTCCTTGCCGCTAAGGTCCGAATGGAAACCGCTTCCTACTTCCAGAATGGATAAAATTTTTCCGTTTACTTCAATGGTACCTTCGCTTGGAGGTACTACCTCTGATAATATCTTCAGTAAACTACTTTTACCTGCACCATTTTCACCAATAATACCAAGCACTTCACCCTTTTGTATTTCAAAATTAATGTTGTTTAAAGCAAAGAATGTTTCTTTGTTTACTTTGTAACACTTCGTTAAATTATTTATGGATATGGCGATGTTTTCTTTCAATTTATAAATCTTTTTCTTTCCAGTTTTGGGTTTGTAAAAAATACATGTTTTGTAAAAAGTAGCGACTCGTTCCTTTGTTGCTATCGTAACCGGGTTTTATTAAGGTTAACTCAAAAAAGTCAACAGGAAAAACGTATTCCCGTAAATTCTCAATTTTATTAATACCTGTTAGTTCCTGAAAGTCGTTGGAGATTGTCAGGTTTTCAAATTCTTCTAAGGGTATGTCAATTGTTTTTAAAGCGGAGAGTATAAACCCCTTTTTACGAACGTAATCTAAAACGACGTTCAAATCTGGTACATTGTAATGATAGGCGCTATTTATATTTTGTATTTCTTTCTCAATACCTAAAGCCATGTTTTTGTGCGCGGCTTTTTTTATAAACAAATCTTTTATGTAAATGCTACCGCCTGGTTTTAGTACTTTCCACGCTGAGTCTAGCACCAATTCGTGGCTATGCGCATGACCAAAGGACTCTAAAAAGTAAATAACATCAAATGTGTTTTCGGTGTAATACTTTTCTAGTGTGTGGAAGTTACCTTCTCGCACATTTACTTTGCTGTTATTTTTTGCTATGGCTTCTTTTGCAAGATTTACTTGTACACTGGAAATACTTATGGCTTCTATGGTGCAGCCAACTTTATCTGAAAAATAAATAGCGGGGCCACAAACGCCGCATCCTGCGTCTAATACTTTCATAGTTGCCTTTAGGCCCATGGTTTGAATTTGATAATCGAGGAGGGTGCTAACATCTTTGGTACGAAAGGCTTGTATCACATTTCCATAAACTTTTAAAAAATTATGTGTTTGCGCGTTGTAAAATTGTGCGACATCCTTTTTTATTGGTGAGCTATTTGTTTGACTTTCCTTAATAGGTTCGGGTGATGTTTTTGCATTTAAGCGGTACTTCAATTCTGCCAAAATATTTTTTACGGTGTATTTCTCAAAAAAGGTTCGTTGGTCTTCAGGCATTATTTGCTGGGTGTTTGAGGGCGCGCTTAAAAATAGCGTTTTAAATTCATTGAATGTGAGTTCGTTTTGCTGCCCGGAAAGTATTGATTTTAAAGGAAACTCAACAAAATCGGTTAATGTGTTTTTAGAGAGAAAATAATTTTCATCACAGGCATATAACTTTATAATTCCATTATCGCTGCCATAAATCTGTAGTTCGGTATTTGCTTTAACTATACCAACTACAATACCCAATCTGTCTTTAGTGGTTTTATTTGGAGGAGAGCCGTGTAGTAATGCGTGATCGTAAAGGAGAGCATAGCCGGCCTTCATGCGAAGTGGTGTTAAGTAGCTCCAAAGTTCTTGTTCAATACCTTTAAACATGGATGGTATTTGAGGCCCCCTGTAGTTGAGGATTTTTGCATGGCTTTTAGGAAGTACAAAAAGAGCGCCATTATCTTCGTTAACATCAATTAATGGTATCCATAAATTATAAGAACGCTGTTTTGTTTCGTCCACTAAATTCCAATCCTGATGGGCTTGCAAAATACCTTTTCCATTACCAGGTTTAACTACGTATGCGCCGCCAAGTAGCTTAAAATCCACTAACTTATTTTTTAAGATCGGTTCTATGACTTTAATTATAAATGCACTTGTTTGTTTTCTGAATGCAATATCTTGCGAATGCGTAGTTGCATAAAAATGATTGGGTTTATCTTTTTGAAAACTCTCGTAATAGTTTATTAAACCAATAATGTCGTTATCTTCCAAACAAGGAAAGATGCTAAATCCTTCTTTTGCGAGTTGTTCATCTAGCTTTTCATCAAGCAATTTGGGTGTATATTTAAAATCTATTTTATCAACCATGGCGTAAATTTGCTTTTAAAACTTATTCATCTTGTTGATTCAAAAAGTCAAGCACTACAAAGCCGTTATTGTTCAATTGTGTTTGCAACTGTTCATCTTTAAATACGAGATCTTTATGGGAGAGGTTTAGCATGTTGGAATTTTTTGTACTAATATGCGCCTAGAAACTTATTTCCATTGAAATGTACTAAATAGTCAGGATTATCTGAAATCCATACTTCTGTCTCCCAAGCAACATCTAACATCCATTTTCTAAAGTCAGGTCGAGTGAGAAAACCGGTTATAAATATTAATTCGGCTTTGCAGTCTTTGAGCATTTTCTTTAACTCCAAAACCCTTGTTTCACTCATTGGGCCAGAACTATGAACGGCTTCAATTAGATACATCCAATTATTCTTTTTACTGTAGGGAACTATGTCTGGAAGTTCGTCATGTGATAGCTCAAAAAAATTCAACTTTTTAAGTTCTTCCTGTTCTATATGTAAAGTTTTGTTTGATGTATCGCCAACGTATAGTACAATGCAATCACTACCAAAACGAGGTCGAAATTCTTCAATAAGTGCTTTTTGTAGAACATTGTGTTCGCCAAGCGAAAGTTCAATTGATTTGCCATTTGGAAGTTTTACTGGAATTTTTTCAAGTTCTCTTTTCCTTGAAAGAATTTCGGAGAGTGATGGTTTGTTTTTATTGAATGCCTTTAGATTCTTTGTCCAGTAAGATGTTTTGTATGAAATGATAAGTTGTTTAAAGCTAGGGTGTAAAGCATAGCCCCTAGTGGGGTCATTTGTTGCTGAACCTTTTTTCACTCCACTATTTACAACAACATCAGCAAGTACAAGAAGTTTTAAATCCTTTCTTCTTATATCGTCATAAGAACCGGGTGAGATTTTCTCTTCAAAGTTTTTATTAACAAAGTTTATTATATCGCGAGATTTAAGATTCGTATTTTCTTTTGCTTCGTTCCAATCCCTTTTAACACCTGCAACGGCAAGAAAGCAAACAGCCATCCTTTCTAAGCCTCTTTCTGTCTTAGACATTGGAATTCCCACACTTTCTAATATATCAAGAGCCTCATTTATAATTTTTTGAACTCCTTTTGATTTAGTATTTTTTGGTATATAATTCTTCATATTAAAAAAGTGTCAGTATTTGATTTGGTTGTATATTATTTTCAATAATTTCTTCTGCCGAATAATGTTCTTTCAATTGAAGACATTCTTTTAAAGCCAATGCCAATTGATACGCTAAAAGTGGCGGTACTGCATTTCCAATTTGATTAAATCTTCGCGTTTCATTACCATTAAATTCATACCAATCGGGAAAGCTTTGCAATCTAGCTGCTTCTCTTTGCAACAGTCTTCTGCGTTTTCCATCCTTTAATTTGACACGTTGCATATCACCCGTAGCACCCGCAAGATTTCGACAGGTTAATGTTCTAGCAGGTTTGTTAGCATATAAGTCCCTAGGATTAATGCATGAAGACGCTTTTTCGTATTTGGCAACATAGGTGTCCATTGAAGGAGTGAAAAATTTACTTTCTGGTGGAGTGGTAAACATTAAGTCACCTATAGCTTCTCCAACGGTTACTTTATAGGAATTTGGTTTTGGAAAGTTAAATTTTGAGCGATGCCCAAAAACAAAAAGTCGTTCTCTGTTTTGCGGCACACCGAAGTTTACAGCGTTTAATAATCTGAAGTCAATAATATAACCTAACTTTCGAAGTTCTGTTAATATCAAATCGAAGTACCATTTATTTGTATATAGAAGTCCCCGAACATTCTCGAACATAAAAATCTTCGGCTGTAATTTCCTAACGGCATCAATAAAAACTGGAAAACCATCTCTCGCATCTTCTATTCCTTTTTGATGTCCACCTACACTGAAAGGTTGACAAGGAGGCCCGCCAATTAAAATATCTGCTTTAGGATATTCAAAGTCAATGTCAAGTTTTATAGGGAAACACTCTCCAACAAGGTTTTTGTTATACGTTTCTGAGGCGGCTTTGTCCATTTCATAGCCAATTGTTTTGTAGCCCGCAGCCTCAAAGCCTAATGATAATCCACCACAACCCGCAAATAAATCAATAACAACTTCGTTTTCTGCTATTCTAGGTTTGAGCGTTTCGTTTATATATTCGATATAATTTATCATTTCTTTTATATAGGTTAAAGATAACAAAAACAGCCTTGGAATTGTAGTGAATTTTCAACATCAAAGCATGTAAAAATCGCTCGTTTTGATAATTTGTAAAAATTTTATTTTCAGTCGGCTACAAACTGTAGTCGACTGAAACCTTCATGTTTTGTATTGTTTTTTGGTACACTTTAATATTTCCTATGATAATTACTGAAGATTAAAATGATAGTTACATTCGCATTTTACCATTTGGGGCAAGCATTTTCAAACCGTGACAGTTCGTCACGGTTTCATTTCCTTCTTCTTTTAAGCGTTGTTTTAATTTTCGCCAATAGGCATTGGCATCAAGGCTTTGAGTGAGAATGGAAACAACATCAACAATAGAGATATACCACTTTTCCTGTTCTTCATCCCAAAGTGTTCTTACTTTTTTGTCTTCAAATAATTGTACGGCATTTTGTTGCTTCATTTCAGTACTTTTATGTATTGTGAAGGTAATTCATTATTTTTTCTCTAGTCTATATTTTATTTCTTTAATTATATTGGGTACAGAATATTTCTCGAAAAAACTTCTTGTATCAACCCATTCTTTTTGCTCAACTGAAGTAATCGCTTCAATTTGTTTTTTTTCTTCTACACCCGAGGAATTATTAAATTCATCGTTTGTTTTTATTGGCGTTCCATCTATATTGTAATTATAGAGTGTAGCCAATTCTTTCATTAACGCTTCGTTAAACTTTGCAGGTGTTTTGGTTGCTATTAAACTTGTAATTTCGGCTTTGGTGTAATTAGGATTATTTTTCTTATAAGTCGCAATTACTTCTAAACCTTGCGGTTCTTGATTATTTGTGTATAACTGCGATAACTTTTTATTATTAAATTTTTTAAAAAACGTTTCATCTACTTTGTACACATTTACTTTTCCATTCGTATTTGGTAATTCGTAATGGTGAAGTAATTGCGCATCTTTTTGTGTAATACCTATTCCAACCCCTATTCGTGTGGTACCTGAAATATTTGGCGGCGAGGCATGAACCGTTCTGTTATTAAAAATTAATGCTTCGCCAGCTTTCATATCTATCACTTCTACATAAGGAAATACATCAAACAAATGATTGGATAAGACCGATTTTGATTGAGGAGATGGTGACATACGCGGCTCATTAAACACTTTATGACTTCCTCTGATAACACTTAATGCGCCGTTATTTTTATTGACATCCATTATTGGAATCCAAACTGTGGCTGAGCAAAATTTTGTTTCATCAACAAAAGTCCAGTCCTGGTGCGGCGGTACAATGTTTTGCAAGCCGGCTTCCTTAATGACATAACTTGCCGTGAAGGGCTTATAATTGGTTAAGATGGGATTTAATTTAGGAACCAATACACCAAACAGTTTTTCAAATACACCCTTAATATAATCTTCATTATCATTATCCAAACTCACGTGAAACCCGTATTCACCAATATGGTCGTGCTTTTGAGCGAGGTAGTAGTTCTTTAAATCTTCTACTTCGTTTGCGTTCAGTAATGGAATTTTTACAAAACCATCGCTATCAAATTTTGCTTGAATTTCTGTATCTAAAAACAAAGGCGCAATTGTTTCTTTTTCATCAAAACGTTTTGCTTTTAATCCTTTTAAAAAATCTTTATACGAATAATTTTGTTCTACATAATGCAGAGTTCCAATATCTTTTACACCTGTGGGTTTTAGCCAAGGGTGAAAATGTGTATAAAAGTCTACGTTCGTTTCGAGTACTGAAATTTTGTTGGGGTCTTTACCGCTATCTAAGTGGTAATGCAGGGATTTGGCCTCTTTCGGAATCATGATAAGTTGAATAGCCAAGCGCAATCCCGGTGTTTTGTTTACATTACTGTAATGAACAATGCTATCGTCTAAAATCACACCTTGCCCAGCTTTCACATTCATAGGGGTTAAATGATTGGCAATAATTTCTTTGGTAAGATTGCGTAACTCCCAAGGAATCATTGGTCCCCGATACTTGCCAAAGCGTTTATGACTGCCATTGACCATTTGTAAGGTTCCGTTTTCTTCATTACTATCCACTAATGGCACCCAAATAGAAACGGAGGTATATTTCTCTTCATCCACAAAAGCCCAATTTTGATGCATGGGTACTTCGCCACCGTTTTCTTTTTTACGAATGAAATTGGCAATAATGGGTGTGTAATTGTTTAAGTATACATCAGCTTTGTTTTGAAATTTTGCAGTAATGATGTCAAATACTTTTTGTTTGTAATCAGTGTTCTTATCTATAAACGTAAAATCATAACTAATATCTGTGCTATTCTGATAATCAACATTATTCCCACTTTTGGGGCCTCCACTTAATTCAATTGTTTCAAAAAATTTCGCTTTTAAATAGTCTATTTCTTCTGCATTTAAAAACGGAACAATAACATAACCTTTTTCGTTAAATTCTTTTTCTAGTTCTACATCTTTAAAAACTACAGTAGGCATAAGAGATAAATTATAATTTTTCTGTTATTCGCTTCTCAAATTTAGTAAAAATGAAGAATGCTATAAACAAACAAATTAATGTTATCAAGAATAAAACCCATGATCCACCAGAAATTCCTTTACTTTGAAAGAGCCCAGCTCGCAGGCCTTCCATTGCTATGGCGAGTGGATTTGCAAAGCGGTATAAATTTTTATAGTTATCTGGCACAATAACAGTTGAGTAAAATACCGGGGTTAACCAAATACCAAAATTAATTGCAAAAGGAATGGCATGAATTAAATCTCTGTACTTTAAAACAACAATGCTGCAAATTATTCCAATACTAAAGGAGAGAATGGTTACTTGCAAAAAATAGAAAAAAGCAGTTATAGCATAAGCATTTGACGTATGATTTGTGAATACTAAAACAATTAATACCAGAATTAGTAAAACAAAACATTCAATAATAACAGGAATACTTTTAGCTATTAAAATGATTATTCGTGGAAATGAAACTTTTTGAATTAAATCGCCGGACTCAACTAAGGCGTAGCTGCATTTACTTACAATACCCGTAAATAAGTACCAAAGTACCAAACCACTTATTACAAATAAGGGGTATGGAATGTTTTCTGTATCAAGTTTTATGAGGTTATTAAAAAATAGAGTATAGATAACTACAACAATTATAGGCTGCAACACCACCCATCCTAAACCGATAAGAGTACGGCTGTACTTAACTTTTAACTCGCGTTTAGCAAGCACTTTAATAAGAAAACTATGCGTAACAAGTTTTTGCCAGTAATCGAAAAGACTGTATGGATTATTACTTATAATTTTAGTAGCCACCTTATTACATTTAATTGATAAATATAACTATTTCAGACATCTTAATGTATTTAATTTTGAATAAGAATGAGGTATTTGTAGATTTTAATAAACGAAATTTGAAGCTTTTTAATCTCATGTTATTTTTCTATAGCAGTGAAGGCGTAATTTTACGTCATCTAAAGGATTAGTATTTGTAAGTTTGTCCTTGATAAAATTAAGATTATAATTAGAAATATTGTTAACTTGCAAGCAAGCTAGTACATTCGAAATTGAAATTTTTAAAAAATATTTTTGATTCAAATCGAATCAAAAAAGAGAGTGATTTGTTAGAGAGCAAAACCTTTTGCATTATGCCTTGGGTGCATTTTCATGTAACTCAATACGGTACAGTAACACCGTGTTGTCAGGCGCCATGGGAAGAAGCAAATACCTTTGGAAATATCAATCAACAAAGTATCAACGAAATTTGGCAAGGGGAAAAAATAAAACAATTTCGAAAAACAATTCTATCGGGTGGTGTTGATAAGCGTTGTGAATCTTGTTTTAAAAAGGAGAAAGAAGGTTTCACCAGCTTACGTGAAATTACCAATAGCAAATATCAACATAAATTTGAGTTAGCTTTAAGCGCCAATAAATTAGGGGAAATTGGCAATACGCCTCCCATTTACTTCGATATTCGTTTTTCTAATGTCTGCAACTTGCGCTGTAGGATGTGCGGCCCTTGGTCGAGCTCCAGTTGGTTTAATGATGCTGTTCAACTTGGAATGATTAAAGAAGATGCCGATGCATTAACTTATGCATTTAAAAATAAGGTGGGTTTTTTTGAACAATTTGAAAACCTGATTGATTCTTTAGAGGAGCTTTATTTTGCCGGCGGAGAGCCAATTATGATGGAAGAGCATTATGAATTATTACATTTATTAATTAAGCATAATAAAACCGATGTACAATTAACTTACAATACAAATTTTTCATCTTTTAATGTTAAACATCATGATATTTTTGAGCTGTGGAAGCAGTTTAAGTCGATTGTATTAGCCGCCAGTTTGGATGCCAGCGAAAAACGAGGCGAGTTTTTAAGAAAAAATTTGAATTGGAACGAAGTAATTACAAATAGGCAATACATTCAAAAAGAATTACCACATATTGAGTTTGTGATTTCTTGTACACTAAATTGTTATAATATATTGCATTTACCCGATTTTCATAAAGATTGGACACAACAACAATTAATACAAGTTGAAGATTTTATCCCAAGCCTTTTAATAAAACCTAAAGAATTGTCTGTAACAATACTTCCAAAAAAAATTAAGGAAGATGCTATTTTAAAGTACGTTGAACATTTAGAATGGATTAATACCATCCAGTCAGTGCATATCGAAAAACGAAATTACATGATTCAGCAGTTTAAAAATATTATAAAAGTGCTTGAGTTAAATAAAGACAAGCATGATGTTGAACTATTTAGAAAAAACAGTGCAGCAATGGATAAAATAAGAGGTGAAAAAACAAGAGATGTATTTCCGGAGTTAGCAGAATTGTTTCAATGAAGATATTGGGAATTTCAGCATATTATCACGATTCGGCAGCTGCCTTGGTTATTGATGGCAAAATAATTTCGGCGGCGCAAGAAGAACGTTTTACGCGTAAAAAGCATACGGCTGATTTTCCTATAAATGCTATTAAATTTTGTTTGCAGGACTCTGGCTTAACAATTGATGATTTAGATGCTGTTGTTTTTTATGATAAACCTTTTCTGAAATTTGAACGCTTACTCGAAACCTATTTTGCATTTGCACCAAAGGGTTTACTTTCTTTTTTAAAAGCCATGCCCGTTTGGTTAAGCGAAAAATTATTCTTAAAAAAATGCATTAAAGATGAGTTGAAAAAAATTAAAGCTTTCGATTCTAAAAAACTAAAACTCTTATTTACCGAACATCATTTATCGCATGCCGCCAGTGCTTTTTATCCATCGCCTTTTGAAGAGGCCGCTATACTCACTATTGATGGTGTGGGTGAATGGTGCACTGCCTCTTTTAGTCATGGAGAGCAGGGGAAAATACAATTATTGAAGGAAATGAATTTCCCTCATTCAGTTGGCTTGCTGTATTCAGCCTTTACCTACTATCTGGGATTTACAGTTAATTCGGGCGAATACAAATTAATGGGTTTAGCACCTTATGGTAATAAAGATTCAGAGCAAGTCAATCAATTTATAAAACTTATCAAAACGCATCTTGTAGATATAAAGGAAGATGGTTCTGTTTTTTTACACCAAAACTATTTTAATTATGCTGTTGGTTTAACCATGACCTATAATAACAAATGGGAAAAATTGTTTGGATTTAAAAAAAGAAATGAAGAGGACGAATTAATACAAGCACATTGCAATCTGGCTTTAGCCATTCAACTTGTTACCGAAGAAATTGTAATTAAAATGGTTACAGCGTTAAAACGCATAACAAATTCTGAAAATTTATGCATGGCGGGTGGTGTTGCATTAAACTGTGTAGCGAACGGAAAATTACAACAGCTTAATTTATTTAAAAATATTTACATTCAACCGGCAGCGGGTGATTCAGGCGCAGCATTAGGTGCGGCCCTGGCAATCAGTAACATGTATTTTAATGAGCCCCGAATGTATAGTAAGGATTCCGATCAAATGCAGGGTTCGTATTTAGGACCTTATTTTTCAGAAAAGGAAATTGAAGTAATGTGTAAACGATTCAATACAGTTTATAAGAAGCATGAAGATTTTAATGATGTAACCTCTGAGATTGCTAAAAAAATAAGTGAAGGGAACGTAGTTGGCTGGTTTCAAGACCGCATGGAATTTGGACCAAGAGCATTAGGAAATAGAAGCATTTTGGCAGATGCCAGAAGCGAAGACATGCAAAAAAAGCTGAATCTTAAAATTAAAAACAGAGAAGGTTTCCGTCCCTTTGCCCCATCGGTATTGGTAGAAGATGTTCAGGAATGTTTTGAAATAAGTACAACATCTCCTTATATGTTGTTCGTTACTCCTATACAAGCTAAGTATAGAGAGCTTTTGCCAAGTAATTACAACGAACTTAAACTATGGGATAAGTTGTATGTTAAACGGAGCAAGTTGCTAGCAATTACGCATGTTGATTTTTCAGCGCGCGTACAAACAGTTCATGCAGAAACTAATAAAAAATATTACGATTTAATTCAAGCCTGTAAAAAACTAACGGGTGTTGGTGTTCTTGTAAACACGAGTTTTAATGTGCGCGGCGAACCGATTGTATGTAAGCCGGATGAAGCGTACCGATGTTTTATGAGCACAGATATGGATTATTTGGTGATAAATAATTTTATATTCGAAAAAACGAAACAGCTTAATTGGGAGGATAAATCGAAATGGTTAACTAAATTTGAAAAGGATTAAAATGGAATTTCTAAAAGACATATTTCTATTTTTAAAAGAGCGTAAACGGTTTTGGTTAATGCCGGTTATACTAGTTTTATTATTATTAGGTGTTTTACTTGTTTTTGGCGGAAGTTCAGCCATAGCGCCATTTATTTATTCGTTGTTTTAATGAAGGCTATTTCAAATATTTATAAAACTATTCTTGTACTTGTTGTTGCATCTAGCACTTTTTATTTTATTACTAAACACAATTATTTTTTATATGTTGGCGGTGCTATTGGTTTTGTATCAATTCTCTCTGAAGTAGCTGCAAATGCTATCCATTGGACTTGGATGAAGTTTTCAAAACTCCTTAGCTACATTATGCCAAATGTAATTTTAAGTAGTGTTTTCTTTTTGATTTTAACGCCAATTGCTTTGTTGCAAAAACTATTTAAAAAAAACAAAACTTTTCTTATTTCCAATAGTTTAAAATCAACATTTATTGAAAGCAATAAAACGTTCGAAAAAACTAACTTTGAAAAACCATGGTAACTGTGCTTAAAAGTCTTAAAAAAAGAGTTACGCCAGAGCGTAAACGCAGACTAAAAATACAAAGTTTTATTTTTTTAGGCTTGTTTATTTTAGCTGAAATTGTTTTGCGTTTGTTCGGTATGCGCGCTGGTACGCTTATCGACGACTTTAAAATTCAAGAGAATCCTGTATACGAGCAAAGATTCACAGCAGATGAATTAGGAATTAATTATCTTAAAAAAGGTGCTACTACGTTTATGCTTGGTACAAAAATTAATGAACAAGGTTTTAGAGATAGCATTAACTATACAAAAGAAATAATTGATTCCATAAAAACTATTGCCAAACAAGAAGTGATAATGATTATTGGCGATTCATATGTAGAGGGGTGTTGCGCAGATACTGTTACCAATTCGTTTCCTGATATCATTAATCGAAACAAAAAGTATAAAGTTTTAAATATGGGTATATCAGGTACTGACCCACTGCAATACCAATTGATGGCGCAAAAATATTTACCCTTATTTAAGCCAGCTAAAGTAGTGGTAGCATTTTATTTTGGAAATGATATTTTGACTTTTGAGCGTAACGCTACGCCCAACTCACCGCTCACTTTTCCTTTTAAAGATAATAAATGGATTTTTGGTGTAGCACCAAATCATTTATCGCAAAAATTGAATTATAGTTTTAAAACAGCCGAAGAGGCTTATCAGTTCTATGTTGATAAGTACACGCTAACTGGAAGCAATAGAAATAGTCTGGAAAAAGTATTGAGGTACAGTGTCATTCTTTCCAAAATTTATTTGTATTTGGAGCATCGTAGAGCACTTAAATTATGGAATAGTAAAGGTATTGTTTACAATTGGGATGGTTTTGATATTGCTCATAAACGATTGACTAGGATAAAAGCAATAGCCGACTCCCTAAATATACAAGCCTTTTTTGTGGGAATACCAAGTCCTGAGGAAGCTTCAAAAAAAGAAAATTTAATAGTAAAGTATAAAGACTTGTTTAAAGAACTGGAGTGGCGCGTCCCTAAAAACCTTACCAAAGAGGATTACGATGGTATGAATCTATCGAATCACTTTAATAATGCAGGACATAAAAAGTATGCTGAATTTTTGCAACAATACCTCGAATCAAAAAAATAGAAAGTGGGAAAAAGTATATCCATAAATACGTTCTTTATTTTTTTTGTAAAAAAGTTGCGACTAAGCAACCCTTGGAAATTTAAAGTGCCTTTTTTAATTTCTATCTTGTATTTTGTTTGTTTAATTTGCTGTTTAGTTGAAGCTAATCCTCTAGTTTCATTTTTAGTTTCAGTATCAGTAATTATAGGTGTTTCTGGAATTGGATATTTAACTAACGATTTAGGTGATAAAAATAAAGATGCGCTAATTTCAAAAGAGAATGCCACTTCAAATTTATCCACCGTAAGTTTATTCATACTATTTTTATTGTTTTTTGCATTGACTTTCTTGCCTTGGTTTTATTTATATTTTAACTATATAAGTTTAGTTTTATTAGGGTTAGAAATCTTTTTGTTTTTTGCTTATGCTTTTCCACCCTTTCGTTTTAAAGAGAAAGGAATTTTTGGAGTTATAACGGATTCATTGTATGCGCATGCTATACCAGCACTTTTAGCCACTTTTACTTTTTACAGAATGAATCAAGTTTTTAAATCGGATATTATTTATTTTACAAGCACATTACTAACTTGGCAATTTATTTTAGGAGTTAGAAATATAATTTTACATCAATTAAAAGATTATGAAAATGACATCAATTCTAATACTAAAACCTTTGTTACAAATTATGGAATTGAAAAATCCGTTTTATTAGTCAAAAAAATACTATTACCCTTTGAGCTCATTTCGTTTTTACTATTTTGTTCATTTCTATCTTTTAAATTTCACTTATTTGCCTTCTTAGTTATAACTTATTGGATTTATAAAATTTTTAACGAACGAAAAAATACCCCCTCATTTAATTATAAAGATTTTGCTTATAAATTTTTAGATGATTTATACTTACAGTGGCTGCCTTTGGTTGCATTGATTTTATTATGCATCCAATACATCGCATTTACACCAATTGCTCTATTACATTTGATTCTGTTTAGAAGTGAAGTAAAAACGTATCTTATTAATTATTTCAAGAGGTAATGAATTTAGCGATTGTATCTACCAATAAAGACAAGTATTCTGAAACTTTTATACATAATCATATAAGGTTGTTACCCGCTACTATTCATTTTTTATTTGATGGATATTTACCCAAACAATACAGTGTAGATAAAGGGATTACATCACATTCTATTTTAGATTTAAAAAAAAAATCCTTTAAAAATTTATTTAAAACAGAACAAGAAGAGCACTTATCAAGTATTGAACGTTATTTAGTAAAAAATAAAATTGATGTTATTCTTTGTGAGTACGGTCCAAGCGGAACGGAAATGATGCACATTGCAAAACGTTTAAACATTCCACTAGTAGTGCATTTTCATGGGTACGATGCTTATCGATATGATATTTTAAGTTCGTATGGTAAAAAATATTTAGAACTATTTCAAATAGCTTGCGCAATAATTGTTGTTTCAAAACACATGTATACACAATTAATAAAATTGGGTTGTCCCGAAAACAAATTACATTGCATAGTTTATGGAATAGATACAACTATTTTTAAAAATAGAATTAATCAATTAAAAGAACCTTTGTTTATTAGCTGCGGACGTTTCGTTGAAAAAAAATCGCCACAATCTACCATTAAAGCATTTAAATTAGTTTTACGGGAATCCCCCAATGCCAAATTAATAATGATAGGGGACGGCGAATTATTACAAGAGTGTAAAAATTTAGTACAAGAATTAAACATTTCTCAATCAGTTGAATTTAAAGGCGTTCAAATACAAAAACAAATTGCGCAATTGTATAATCAAGCGCTTGCTTTTATTCAGCATTCTGTAACAACCCATCAAAATGACTCGGAAGGAACACCGTTAACCATTATGGAAGCCATGTGTTCTGGTTTAGCCGTTGTTTCTACTAAACATGCAGGCATTGTTGATGTTATAACTGATGGCTATACTGGTTTTATGATAGATGAAAATGATATTGAAACCATGGCAAAGCACATGATTTTTTTACTTGAAAATCCTGAAAGAGCTTTAAAATTAGGCGAAGCAGCTTCTCAGTTTATTATTTCAAATCATACGTTAGAAATATATACGCAAAGACTTTGGAAGGTAATTGAAAATGCAAAAAAATAATTAAGTTTGTCGTAAATCAATTAAGATAATGAATGCATTAATACTTGGCGCAGGCGGATTTATTGGAAATCATTTAGCAGCACGCTTAAAAAGCGAAGGGTATTATGTATGTGGTATTGATTTGAAATATCCTGAGTTTAACACAAGTACTTGCGATTATTTTATAATTGGAGATTTGCGGGATTATGAATTTTGCAAAGCACATGTTACTTCTAAGTATAATGAAGTGTATCAGTTAGCCGCCGATATGGGTGGAGCAGGCTACATCTTTACTGGCGAAAATGATTATAATGTCATGCACAATTCTGCATTAATTAATTTGAATGTAAGTAAGCTAGCAATCGAAAATAAAATAGATAAAATTTTTTATTCTTCTTCTGCTTGCGTTTATGCTAAACATAATCAATTAGATGCCAATAATCCTAAGTGCAGCGAAGATTCTGCCTATCCTGCCGATCCAGATAGTGAGTATGGTTGGGAAAAATTATTTGGTGAGCGTTTATATTTATCCGCCTATCGAAATTATAATTTGCAAGTACGCATTGCTCGTTTTCACAATGTTTACGGACCGAATGGAATTTTTAATAATGGAAAAGAAAAAGCGCCAGCAGCTTTATGCAGAAAAGTAGCAGAGGCAAATAACGGCGATACTATCGAAATTTGGGGCTCTGGAAATCAAAGTCGCTCGTTTTTATATATTGATGATTGTTTGGATGCTATTAGAAAGTTGATGAGTTCTAATTTTGTTGCACCAGTTAATATTGGTTCTGAGGAGCGAATTACTATTAACGATTTTGCAAGATTGATTATTAAAATTTCTGGTAAAACTATTTCATTAAAAAACATTGAAGGACCTGTTGGTGTTAATGGACGTAGTTCTCATAATGATTTAATTAAAAAAGAAACGAATTGGGAGCCACAATTTAGCTTAGAGCAAGGAATAGCTAAAACCTATCATTGGATTAGTGAGCAACTAACTGATACAGTAAAATTCAATCAATAGTACTCTTATATGTCCTTAGATGTCTTATATGGTTAAAAAATGAAACATTCCTTTTCTGGTTCAATATTAAAATTAAATGTCTAACTCCAAAAATCCTTATCTATCAATAGTCGCAGCTTCTCGCAATGATAATCATGGAGGAGATATGTTGAAGCGTATGCGTGTTTTTGTTCTTGGGTTAATTCATCAATGCAACAAATTCAAATTACCATGTGAGCTAATTATGGTAGAATGGAATCCGATTGCGGGAGAGAAATTATTACATGAAGTTTTGCCATCAGTTACAGCAAAAGACTTTCTTTCTATTCGTTACATTGTTGTTCCTAATGAGTTGCATTCCAAACTACAATTCTCCAACAAGCTTCCTTTGTTTCAAATGATTGCCAAGAACGTTGGTATCAGAAGAGCTTCTGCCGATTTTGTTTTATGTACCAATGTAGATTTACTTTTTTCGGATGAATTATTTGAACGTTTGAGTAAGCGCAATTTGCAACATGGAAATTTTTACCGAGCCAATCGTTGCGATATTCCAAATACAATTCAAGAAACTTGGACAATTGACGAACAATTAAAATTTTGTAAAGCCAATATCAAATTACGTAATGGTAAAAACGCCGATTATTCTAATTTTGCCGATACACAAGGTTTCTTATTCAAATACCCAGTATTTATACCCTTGCTAAAAGTTTTATCAAAAGTGAAAGCAAGCTATGCCAAATCAAGTTTAGACAAGTTAAACACCTTAGATTTTGATGCCTGTGGTGATTTTACCTTGATGAGTAAACAAAATTGGATAGACCTACAAGGCTACCCTGAATTAGAAATATACTCCATACATATTGATTCGATGGGTATTATAGCGGCTTCTGCTTTTGGGTTAAAGCAAGTTATTTTTAGTGGGGAAGAATGCAGCTATCATATAGAACACAGCGGTGGATGGGAGTTCAAGAATCCAATTGACAGAATACATTTTTACATAAAGTTTCCGATGATGGATTGGTGGACGGTTCGCCAAGCCGGACTTTATATGATTGAAAACAAAGCCAAGTGGAATTTGAATAAGGAAGATTGGGGATTTAACAATCTAACTTTAGAAGAAATTCAGTTGCAGTAACTTGGCTATAATATCTTTTATATATTTGAAAAGGGAATGAAAAAAATTGCAATCATAGGTATTGGTCGTTTAGGTTTGTGTTTGGCCTTAAACATTGAAAAGGCAGGCTATTCTGTTTTAGGAATTGATGTTTCGGAAAAATATGTTGCTGCAATTAATTCTAAAAGTTTTCATTCATCAGAGCCTTATGTGAATGAATATTTAACTGCTTCTAAAAATTTTGTTGTTTCAACGCATATTCAAGAAATTTTTGAAAAAGAATATAATATTATTTTTCTAGTGTTACCAACTCCTTCTAAATCTTCCGGTGAATTTAGTCATCACTATATTGATGAAGTAATTGAAAACCTTGCTAAATATGGTAAACAACCTATCACAAAACATCTTGTTATTAATAGCACCTGTATGCCAGGTTACTGCGATTCTATAAAAGAAAAATTATCAGCCTTAAATTATACGCTTACTTATAATCCAGAGTTTATTGCGCAAGGAAGTATTATCAAAGACCAGCAATATCCCGATCAGGTTTTAATTGGAGAAACAGATGCCGAAGTAGGAGATATGCTGCAAACGATTTATTCAAAAATTTGTAAAAATACACCACGCTATTGCCGCATGTCGTTGTTAAGTGCCGAAATTACTAAGCTTGCAACCAATTGTTTTTTAACTACAAAGATTTCGTTTGCAAATGCTATTGGTGATATTGCTACAAAAGTGGGAGCTGAACCCGAAAAAATTTTAGAAGCTATTGGAGCCGATTCGCGTATTGGTAATGCCTATTTTAAATATGGATTTGGTTATGGTGGTCCTTGCTTTCCTAGAGATAATAAAGCTTTTACACAGTTTGCAGCAAATAATAATTACGCAATGCTTATTAGTGAAGCTACTGATAAAACAAATAAAACGCATCATGATTTTTTAGTAGAACAATGGAAACTAAAATTTGAAAAAAGCGAGCAAATTATTTTTGATTCGGTAACTTATAAAAAAGGAACAGATATTATAGAAGAATCGCAACAGTTACAATTAGCTATTTCATTAGCAAAAGCAGGACATCAAGTAGTTATTAAAGAAAGTTCTACTGTTATAAAATTATTGATGGATGCTTACTCAAATTTATTTACCTACCAAATAAATGATAACTAATCCTACAATAGTTGTTGTTGCATACAATCGTCCGAAGCCATTAGGGAGATTGTTACAATCCTTATTGAATGCTCATTATTCAGAAAGCGAAGTTAGACTTGTCATTAGTATTGATAAATCTGAAAATAAAGAGGTACTAAAACTCTCGCAACAATTTGAATGGAAATTTGGAGAAAAAAAAATAATTCAACATACTGAACATTTAGGATTAAAAGAACATATTTTACGTTGCGGAGATTTAAGTTTAGAGTATGAATCCATTATTGTATTAGAAGATGATTTATTAGTATCGCCTTACTTTTATCAATACGCTAAACAAGCAATAGAATTTTATAAAGATGAAAATGCACTTGCTGGAATCTCTTTATACAATTACCAAGTAGCTGAGAGTTGTTTTTATCCTTTTCAAGCCATTGATGATGGCAGCGATGTGTATTTTATGCAAGTGGCTTCATCATGGGGGCAGGCGTGGACAAAAACACAGTGGCAAAAATTTAGAAATTGGTTTTCTTTAAACGCCGAATTACCTTCTAGTGCAGCTATTCCAAACTATTTGAAGCAATGGGGAAAGCATTCATGGAAAAAACATTTTATACATTACTTGATTGATACGGATAAGTATTTTGTTTTTCCTCGTTTATCACTTACTACAAATTTTGAAGAAGAAGGAACAAATTCCTCTACCAGAAATGTTTTTCATGTGCCGCTACAAATTTCTACTAGTAACTATAAATTTTGTGAGTTAATGTTATCCAAATCCGTTTACGATGCTTGGTTTGAAATAAAACCTCAACTACTTAAACAATTTAATGTTACATTAATCAATTACAATTTTGAAGTGGATTTGTATGGCTCCAAAGAAATTAATACAAATGATTATGAGTATATTTTATCAAGTAAAGAGGCTCAAAACCCTTTACTATTATTTGGTGCTGATTTATTTCCAATGGAATCAAATATTACGTTTAATCTTTCTGGTTATGCAATTAAACTATATAAAAAAACTAAAAACACCTTTATTAAAAAGAAACTGCATTTAAGAAATTACTTAGGAGCATTAGATAAACAAGAAGATTTAAGTTTTTCTATTATTATTCCTGTTTTACAATTTGACGAACAAGCAATCGTAAAATCCATTAATTCAATTGCTCTTCAAGCTTATTCATTTATAGAAATAATTCTAGTAACATCTCCAGATAATTTTCCTAAAATCGAAAAAATCATTACTAATTATCAAATAAAAAAAATATCATTGTGGAAGAAAATTCAAACTCACTTGATTTATTTGTTGGAAAAGGATTTGAGGTTATAGAAAATAAAGTGGCTACTTGGATTACCAGCGGGATTGAATTTACTAATGATGCTTTTCAGCATATTAATTCTATATTTAAACTCCATCCAAACATTAATTGGCTGACCGGAATAGATAAAAATGTTACCGATAAATATGCTTATGATAGGTTAAACGTTTTTAAATACCGTATCGTAAAAGGCGAATTGTATAAACAATTAAAAGTTGGAAGATTAAACGATTCTACTGAAGGACATTTTTACCTAAGAAATTGTTTTGAGAAAATAGATATGCAAAATTTTTCACTACAAAAATTTTTCTTTCAATTAATTGAGAATTTTCAATTAACAGTTACTGTAAAATGTTTTTTCGTGAATAAAATATTTTCTCATCCTAAAAATTTATCTCCTATTCAAAAAGAACAATTAATAGTATCTTACAAACATTTCGCTTATAAAACAAAACTAAAGTTGAAACTCATAAACTTTTTTCTAAACTTTAAAATTATAGGCGAAGAATCCTCAAATTGGTATTACACTTCTTTACATAATTTCCCAGATGTGTTAAGGTATGATTTAGAAAATGATACCTTTTATTTAAGTAAACATTAACTAGACTTCCAAATACCCATATTTAGTTAAAAGTTTATTTCGTATACAAAGTTTTGAGTTTCAAACCAAATTATTTTTTTGAAACTGTTTTTTTATTATATTTAAAAATTATTAAAAAAATTGATATGAAATTTAATTACATTAAAAAATTTGCACGCCTGACAATTGTTATTTTGTTTATCTTTTCTTTTCAATCTGTTAAGGCGCAATGTGCTTTAGGGTCTCCTTCTTCATTTTATAGTGGGCCATTTGGCCCTCTATTGCCTTCTTTAGGCACTAACTTTGTGAGTTGGAGCCTCTATAGCCCTGGTACTTATTTTGAAATTCCCATGTTAAATGGAGGTAGTTATGCAATAAGTACATGTGGAGCAAGTATTGACTCTCAAATAACTGGCTATAATCCCTTGAACAACGTAATCTTCTACAATGATGATAATGGCCCACTTTGCGTAGGTTCAAGTGCTTCAGTTGACAATTACATTCCTAATTTTACTGGTTATGCTAACGTTCAAATTTCTCAATATAATTGCTTACCAGGTGGTAGTGCTTCTATTAATGTATCTATTCGTCAAAATAATAATTTAGCATTTACATCTTCGTCTTCGGCCATGTGTTCAGGGCAAACCAGAAGCTTAACAGCCACACCAGCAAATGTAGGTTCTACACCTGGTGGTAATGGGAATCCAGGCACATTTAGTGGAACAGGTGTTTCAGGAACTGTATTTACTGCACCTGTAGTTGCTTCACCAACAAATTACACAATTACTTATACTTTTGGTTATGTAAGTCAAACGCAAGTAATAACTGTTAATCCAAATCCAACCGTCGCCGTAAACAGCGGAAGTATATGTTCTGGTAATACATTTACAATTGTTCCAAGCGGTGCTAATACGTATACTATTCAAGGTGGTTCTAATATAGTTAGTCCATTATCAAACTCTAGTTATACTGTAATTGGTGTAAGCGCAGCAGGTTGCTTAAGCTCTAATACCGCTACTAGTAATGTAACTGTAAATACAACGCCTACAGTAACTGTAAACTCAGGTACAATTTGTAGTGGAAATTCCTTTACAATTAATCCTAACGGTGCAAATACTTACACTATCCAAGGTGGCTCTAACATCGTTAGTCCTTTAGCAAATACAAGTTACACAGTGATTGGTTCTAGTACTGCGGGTTGCCTAAGTTCTAATACGGCAACAAGTAACGTTACATTAAATATTACTCCTACTGTAGGTGTAAACTCTGGATCAATTTGCAGCGGTAGTTCGTTTACAATTATTCCAACAGGAGCCAATACCTATACAATACAAGGTGGAACTAATATTGTTAGTCCATTAGCCAACACAAGTTATACAGTTAGAGGAACTGCTCTAAACGGTTGTATAAGTGCCAATACTGCAACAAGTAACGTTACGGTAAATACTACACCAACTGTAAGTGTGAACTCTGGCACAATATGCAGTGGTAATACATTTACTATTAATCCGAGTGGTGCTAGTACTTACACCATTCAAGGTGGTTCTAATAATGTTAGTCCTTTATCAAATTCAAGTTATACGGTAATTGGTGCAAGCGCAGCAGGTTGCTTAAGCTCTAATACCTCTACTAGTAATGTAACTGTAAATACAACGCCTACAGTAACTGTAAACTCAGGTACAATTTGTAGTGGAAATTCCTTTACAATTAATCCTAACGGTGCAAATACTTACACTATCCAAGGTGGCTCTAACATCGTTAGTCCTTTAGCAAATACAAGTTACACAGTGATTGGTTCTAGTACTGCGGGTTGCCTAAGTTCTAATACGGCAACAAGTAACGTTACATTAAATATTACTCCTACTGTAGGTGTAAACTCTGGATCAATTTGCAGCGGTAGTTCGTTTACAATTATTCCAACAGGAGCCAATACCTATACAATACAAGGTGGAACTAATATTGTTAGTCCATTAGCCAACACAAGTTATACAGTTAGAGGAACTGCTCTAAACGGTTGTATAAGTGCCAATACTGCAACAAGTAACGTTACGGTAAATACTACACCAACTGTAAGTGTGAACTCTGGTGCTATTTGTGCGGGTAATTCGTTTACAATAATTCCAAGTGGTGCAACTACTTATACAATTAGCGGTGGTGTATCTGTTGTTAGTCCAACATCAACTACAAACTATAACGTTACTGGAAGCAGTGCCCAAGGTTGCGTGAGTTCTAATACGGCAGTTAGCAATGTAAGTGTAAACGCTCTACCAGTTATAACAGTTCCTTCATCAACAATATGTGTTGGTGCAACTGGTACTTTAACAGCAAGTGGCGCCGTTACCTATACTTGGAGTACTGGATCTAATGCTTCTTCTATTTCTGCTAGTCCATTAACAACAACAACTTATACTGCAAATGGTACTTCAACAGCCGGTTGTATTGGGATTCCTGTTACAGCTACTATTACAGTTGGTTCAGCGCCTAGTATTGTTGTAAATTCTGCAACAGTCTGTGCTGGTGCCAGCGCTACCTTAAATGCAAGTGGTGTTACAACTTATACCTGGAATACAGGTGCAAATACATCGAGCATTGTAGTAACACCAACTGCAAATACAACCTATACTGTAAATGGTAATTTAATAGGATGTGGTGTTGGAGCTACTAATAACGCCGTGGTGAATGTAAATGCGCTTCCAACAATAGGTGCAACAACCGACGCCACCATTATATGTGTTGGTCTATCAGCCTCGTTAACAGCCACCGGAGCAACCACTTACACTTGGAGTACAGGTGGCACTTCTGCTACTGAAGTGGTTTCTCCTACAGTTACAACAACTTACACTGTAAATGGAACAAATGCAAATGGTTGTAGTAATTTAGCCACAGTAACACAATCAGTTTCAGATTGTACAGGTATTCAGAATTTTGCTTCAAATGCTATAGCCAACGTTTTAGTATATCCAAATCCAAGTAACGGTATATTCTCAATTGATTTGAATATGGCTTCTTCAATAACCATTATGGATGTGTTAGGTAAAATTGTTTACAGTAATAAATTAAATTATGGAACACATACAATTAATTTAACTGAACTGAAAAACGGAATCTATTTCTTAAAAGCTGAGAATAGTGGCTCTGTTAAAACGGTGAGGTTGATAAAAGACTAATCCGTTCTAAAATTAAAATTTAAAATGATAGAAAACCTGCAAATTTAATTGCAGGTTTTTTTTGAAAAAACTTGTCTCTGAAATAAAATTAATATCCTGAAAATCAAATATTTGTGTTTTATTTGAAATTATTTTTAAATCCCTTGTCCAATTCCATTTAACCCATTCGTCATTGTAGTATAAAACAAAAAAATACAATGATTAAAGTAATCACAATTATTGGTAGCATACTAGGTGTGTTAATAATAACAGGAGTTATCCTTGCTCTTGTCGCTCCAAAAAGGATTTCAGTTAAAAACTCGCAATTTATTAAAGCAAGTAAAGCCGACGTGTATAATCAATTACGCTTTATGAAAAACTTTCCAAATTGGAGTCCCTTTAAAGTTCAAGACCCGGAACAAAAGTATAGTATCTCGGGCAACGATGGCGGAATTGGCGCTACTTTCAGTTGGGAAGGCGTAAAAGAAAAAAGTAAGGGTTCGCAAACTATTGTGGCATTAAAAGAAAATGAAAGTTTAAAAATTAAATGCAATATTACAGTGCCTTTTGAAGCCAAGCCCGAGTACAGTTACGAATTGATTGAAAAAAATGGCGGTGTAGAAGTAGTACAAAATTTTGATACTGAAATGCCAGTTCCAAGTAATATATTTGGCTTATTGATGGGTTTAAAAGATAAAATAAGCGCTACTAACAAACAAGGTTTAGAATTACTTAAAAACGTAACAGAAAAAAAATTTACAGCTAATGTTGTTTCTCATTAAAAAAAATAAATTCACAAAAAATAAATAATAAATCAATCAATTATTAACTATTAAAAACAAAAAAAATGAAAGAATTCATGATGATTTTCAGAATGGCTCCAATGGGAGAGTATAATCCAACTCCTGAGCAACTGCAAGAAAGTATTAAACAATGGCAAGATTGGATGGGCGGCATTGCTGCACAAGGTAAATTTGGCAGCACTAACCAATTAGGTTTTACTGGTAAAACATTAAAAGCTGATGGTGTAGTTACCGATGGTCCTTATGCCGAAGTAAAAGAAATAGTTGGTGGTTACGTTATTGTAAAAGCCGAAGATATTGATGATGCTGTTAAATTAGCACACGGTTGCCCAATTTTGTTGATGGGCGGACATGTTGAAGTACGCGATATTATGGCAATTGGATAAATCTATTTAACTAAATTAAAAAACCTTATCACGTAAAAGTGGTAAGGTTTTTTTGTATTTTTATTGTTATTGTTAATATTTTTCAATCATGTCAAAACAAGCTTTAATTCAGTTTATACAAAACGTGTTACCCATGTCCGAAGAAAAGGCAAAGCAAATAAGTCAACATTTTAACGAAAAATTGTTTTTAAAAAACGATTATATCTTAAAAGAAGGTACTGTTTGTAGGGAATCGCATTTCATTGAAGAGGGTTTGGTAAGAGGTTATGTGGTAGATTTAGATGGCAATGAAGTAACAACTCATTTTTATTCGAACCCGATTTTCGCAAACGACTTCTTATCATTCTTTAAACGCGTACCTTCAAAAATAAACTTGCAAACCTTAAGCAATTGTAAAACATGGGTCATTAGTTATGATGAATTACAACAATGCTTTCATACAATACCTGAGTTTAGAGAGTTTGGAAGAATGATGTTAATAAATAGTTATTCTCGATTACAAAATCGCATGTTGGGTATGTTGCAACTCTCTTCCGAACAGCGTTACGAAAAATTAATAAAAACGCACCCAGAAATTTTTCAAAATACCTCGTTAAAAAATATTGCGACTTATATAGGAATTACCGATACTTCTTTAAGTAGAATTAGAAAAGAATTATTGCATAAATAATTTACTGATTTTGTATATATTTTGTCTTGTTTTTAATAAATGCTTTGCATTTCTTACCAAATGACAAGAACTTTTAACCATAGACAATTTATCTTTGCTCCATAATTTTAAAATTTTTTGTTATGACAATCTTTTCATCTTCAGTTCCAGTATGGGTATCCTTAATATTTATGGTAATCTTTCCAACCTACGTTATTTTTATTTCAACAACTGTAAAAAAATCTGGTATAAATAATTTAATTGGTGAAGCTAAAACCAAAAAAATTAACAACAGCATTTTACTTTTTGGATTCACTTATTTATTAATCGTTTCAATTATTTCGTTCACCGATTTTTTTAAAGTAAATACATTGCCTCCAAGAATTCTTGTAACATCTACCCTCCCACTTTTGTTGTTTTATATGCTGTTTATATCTCAAACTTCAACCTATAAAACCATTATAAAAACTATTTCCTTACAATCATTAGTACGATTGAATGTTTTTAGATTGATAGGCGTATTTTTCTTAATCACCCATTATTATGGTGCATTACCAAAATATTTTGCAATAACCGGCGGCCTAGGCGATATGTTTGCTGCAGTTACGGCTATTTTTGTAGCCTATGCATTAGATAAGAAAAAAGCGTACGCTTTAAAACTTACTTTTGTTTGGAATATTATAGGTTTGTTAGATATAATAAATGTTGCTATTTCAGCTATTATTGCAACACGTTTATCGCTCACAACTGGCTCACAAAGCGTTGCCGAAATTGCTAGTTTCCCTTTTGTATGGATTCCAGCTTTGGCACCAGCCACTATTATTTTTATTCACATAAGTATATTTAGAAAATTGATGCAAAAAAATAAATAAGATCAATTTTAATTATTAACCCTCAGTAATTATCTTTATTGAGGGTTTTTTATTTATGCAAAGCAATCAAGAGTTAATACCACATTTGTTTAGAAAAGAGTTTAGTAAACTAACCTCCGTTTTATCAAAATCGTTTGGTTTGCAACATATTGAAGTTGCTGAAGATATTGTAAGCGATACTTTTTTATTAGCTTCTGAAACATGGGGACTTAAAGGTATTCCCGATAATCCAACAGCTTGGTTATATACCGTTGCAAAAAATAAAACCAAAGATTATTTAAAACGTAACAAATTATTTTCCGAAAAAATTTCTCCAGAAATAAAACACACAAGCAGTTTGGCAGAAGATGTTGAATTAGATTTATCGTCAAAAAATATTCAAGACAGTCAATTACAAATGATGTTTGCTATTTGTCATCCATCCATTTCAGCCGAATCGCAAATAGCTTTGTCGTTGCGCATACTTTGTGGCTTTGGTATTGACGAAATTGCTGATGCCTTTTTATCGAATAAAGAAACCATTAATAAACGTTTGTTTAGAGCAAAAGAAACTTTGCGAGAAGAAAAAATTAAAATGGAAATGCCTTCTGAACAAGAAATTGAAACCCGTTTACAAACCGTTTTAACTACTTTATATTTATTGTTCAACGAAGGATATTATTCCGCTTCTCAAAACACCGTATTACGAAAAGATTTTTGTATAGAAGCCATGCGCTTAAATTTAATGCTAACGCAAAACGATAGTACCAACAAACCCTTTACCTATGCATTATTAGCATTAATGTGCTTTCATGCTTCCCGCTTTGAAGCACGTATTAATAAAAGTGGTGAAATTATTTTGTATGAAGAACAAGATACCAATTTATGGAATGCAGAATTGATACAACAAGGTGAGCATTTTTTAAATCAATCGGCATACGGAAATCAACTTACCAAGTTCCATTTAGAAGCGGCTATTGCCTATTGGCACACGCAAAAAATAGATAGTAAAGAAAAATGGAATGCCATACTACAACTCTATAATAAATTATTACAAATAGAATACTCCCCTATTGCTGCATTAAATAGAACCTATGCTTTAGCAAAAGTAACTAATGAAATAAATGCGATTAAAGAACTCAAAAAAATTAATTTAAAAGACAATCATTTGTATTATGCTTTATTGGCTGAGCTTCATGTCAGCTCTGATAAAACGAAAGCGGTTGAGTACTTGAATGAGGCAATAACTCTGGCAAAAACGGAGCAAGATAAATTGTTGCTGAGCAAAAAAATAAAATTTTTAATGTAAAGGTTTCCCTAAGGCTGTCAGTAACGTTCTATTTTAATGATCTACATATAAACGCATAGAATTCGGAAATAAGTTTAAACTAATTGCTTATGTGCTTCTTTGGGTGCATACGAATTACAATTACAAACAAAGCACAAAATCATTTACAAATGCCGGTGGAGCAGAACCTTGAATTTAATACCACATTGCACTAAGTCTAATAAACGATTTAAAGCCCACGATAAAATATATTAGTATTAAGAAATTTAAAGATTAATTATAAATAATAATGTACTTACGCCTGTTGAAAACAAAAATAAATTTACAACCCATTTAGTTGGCGCCTGCCCAATTACGCATACATTGTTTGCCATTGCACCAGCCATTACCAAAGCTAATTGCCAGATAGGTGCGCCATTTTCTAGAATTTTCATAGCTGCTAAACCGCCCATAATACTGCCTATGCTGATGGTCATAGCTATTATTCCAAAATAACTAAACGATAATTTTTCAATGAATTGCTTGTACCAACTAACGCTATTAGTTGATTCAAAAGTTCTTGTGCGATTTTCTGAAATTTGTACTGAAGGTTTTAATGTTGTTTCCATAATAATATTTTTAGCAAAATTAATTGAGGTGGAATTGTTTTACTATGAGATGAGTCAGTAGAGGAATTGATTTTTGTCAGTTAGCAGTTTTTTATGAAAACTGATATAAATCATATTATTTGTATGATTTATGTTACTAGGGTTAGATTAAAACTTATAGAAATTTACATTATGATTTTAGACCAAAATAAATACGAAATTTTTAGTTTGCTTGTAAGAGTTTTCACAGGCTTTTTATTCTTGTTTCAAGGATATGATAAACTTTTTAAGATAGGCATTAAAGAATGTTTACGCACTTTTAAAAACGATTCAGAACGTTTAAATGTGCCAAATAGCTTATTATGGTTAGTTTTAGGCTTTACATCTTTTGTAGAATTTGTTGGTGGTGTATTTTTGATTTTTGGCTTTTTATACACTTATACTTTGGTGTTTTTGGGAATTGATTTGATTATTGTGGCAGTGGCCTTTGGAATGGTGCAACCGATGTGGGATACTAAACATGCATTTCCTAGATTTTTATTAATCGTACTTAACATGTTTGTACTTATTCAATTTAATAAATACACATTGGATAAATTATTCAACTTATAATATAAATTAATTAAAAAATAAAAATTATGACAAAACAAAAAATTATCGTTGGGATTGATTATACAGCTTCAAGTTTAAATGCGTTAAAATACGCTGAGTTATTAGCTTATCGCTCAAATTGTGAACTACTTCTTTTTCACTTATTTGAAGCGCCAGTACTGTACACTAATTCTGGGTTGTATTTTATGTCTTACCAATCTATTGAAAAAAATAGTAAGAAAAAACTGGAAGATTACGCGCTTAAAAATTTAAAGGCATCTAAAGTGGAGTACAGTTTGTATAGCGCAAATGGTGTATTTGAAAATGTAATTGAATATTTATTAAAGAAAAATAAAGTTCACTCTGTTGTTTTGGGTTTAGAAAGTAAAACTAAAATTAATAAATTTATCTATGGCACCAGTGGCACCTCTATTGTAGGAAAAGTAAATTGTCCAATAATTATCGTGCCAGAATCGTATAAGAAACAAAGCATTGGTAAATCTATTTTAGCCTTTGATAATGCTGAAAAACTATCAAAAACTTGTTTAAAAAACATTAAAAATTATATTAACACTACTCAAACAAAACTCGATGTTTTTCATATTAAAACACCTTTAGAAGTTTTCTCGACTAAGGAAGTAATTGATTTTAAAATTGATGAAAAACTAGTTTATCCAGTTAAAATAAAAAAATCAAGCGGGATTGTTGAGGGAATTGTAAACACTGCTAAATCTGGTAAAACTCAATCAATCATAAGTATCTCACGTAGGCATTCTTTTATTTATCGCTTTTTTAATGAGTCGCATACAAAAGAAATAGCCTTTCAATCAAAGGTTCCAGTAGTAATAATTCACGAGTAATACCGAATAATAAGATAAAATGAAAAAATTTAACATAAAAAATATGTTAGTCCCTTATGACTTTTCTAAAACGGCAGAAATTGCTTTGTATAAAGCAGCAGAATTAGCAGAAGTTACTAAATCAAATTTAATAATTACCCATGTTAATAAAGTTAACGATTTAATTGATTTATTTTTATTAGAAATTAAGGTTAGTAACGGTAAGGCATTAGAAGCGTTTTATGAAAGAAAATTAGAAGAAGTAGCTGAAAGTGTAAAATCACAGTTTAACTGCAAAGTACACACTTATCAATGTCGAGGTTCCATAGCTTCTGAAATTATTGATGCTGCTAATATTCATCATGCTGATTTGATAGTGATGGGAACAAAAGGAAAGGATTCAAACTCTGACTTATTTTTAGGTAGCAATGCCTACCGAGTAATTACAAAGAGCGAAGTACCTGTAATGACAATTTGTAAATCAACAGAAAGCAACCGCTATAAAACAATTTTGTTACCTATTGATTTATCGGATCATACACGGCAAAAAGTGAATTATGCTATTGACTTTGCTAAAGAATTCAATTCGAAAATAGTTGCATTAGCAATTTATACTAAAGAAGAACACGAACTTAAATTTAAGCTCGATGTTATTTTGAATCAAATAAAAAAAGAGTGTAAAGCAAATAAAGTAGATGTGGAATGTGTTATGGAAAAAACCAAACACAGAATTTCAAAAACCTTAACAGTTGCTAAAAGAGTAAAAGCCGACTTAGTTATTACAATGACGGATGAAAAACTTGAAGGATCAAAAAAATGGTTAAGTACCTACGATCATGAGTTGGTAAATAACTCCAAAATCCCTGTTATTTCAATTCAACCTGAAGTAAATGATGAGTTTACAACAGAGGGAACGATGCTACCGTATTGATTTATAGCCTTAGCAAGTAGCTTACAATTTCAATTTCTTTAATTTTTCACTATCTAATAATGTAATATTACTTCCTTTAATCTCTAATAACTTATCCTCTTTAAATTCGCCTAAAGTTCTTATCAAGGATTCGGTTGCTGTTCCTACTATATTAGCTAAATCTTCTCTTGCTATTGAAATACTAAAGTTTTTTTCGTTATTTTTTTTATATCTGTCTTCTAACATAATTAATGCTTCTGCGGTTCTTTTTCTTACGGAACTATAAGCTAATTTTATTAATTGTTCTTCTTTATCAACAACATCATTACTTAACATTTTAATAAATTTTTTCATAACAGAAGCATTGTTATAAATTAAATTATAAAAATCTTCTTTCGGAATTAATATCACTTCGCTATCTTCTAAACACTCAACAGTTTCTGCGTATTCACCATTTTCAAGTAATGGAACGTATCCAAAGAAATCACCTTCGGCAATTAGGTTAATAATAAGTTCTTTGCCATACTCATGAAGTTTTACGCTTTTTGCTTTTCCTTTATTTAAAAAATATAAATAATTAGGCGTATTTCCTTCGCTAAAAATAATATCTTTCTTTTTAAACTTTTTAATTTTTCTTTCGTTAAATAACTTTTTTAATTCTTCTAAACTTCTTACCTCATCCAAAAATTTATTTAAACCTTCGCTACTTTTATCAAATTTAGTTTTTATAATTTCTGATTTTTTTAATCTTCCTTCCACTGCGTTTAAAAGTTCAACGTCATCAAAAGGCTTAGTAATGTAATCATCAGCTCCAAGTTCCATACCCTTTCTAAAATCACTTCTTTCTGTTTTTGCGGTTAAAAATATAAATGGAATACCTGCGGTTGTTTCGTTTTTACTTAACAAATGAATTACACCATAACCATCTAATACAGGCATCATTATATCGCAAATAATTAAATCTGGTAACATTTTCTGAGCCAGTTCAATGCCAGTTTTTCCGTTATCGGCCTGCAATACTTTATAGTTTGCTAATTCTAAAATTTCAGCCGAATTTTCTCTTACCTCTTGATTATCTTCAATTAATAAAATAGTTTTCATTTATCTTTTTATTTGGTAATTTAATATAAAATGTTGTCCCTAAAATTAATTCACTTTTAAATTCTATTCTTCCATTCATAAGCTCAACATACTTGGATACTATGCTTAAACCTAAACCAGTACCTTGAATGTTGATTGCATTCTTTGCTCTATAAAACCTCTGAAAAAGTTTAGGTTGCTCATCTTTAGGTATACCTATTCCCTCATCGCTAATTGTTATTTCAATATTCTCTGAATCTACTTTTGTAAGTAAGGTAATTTTCTTATCCTCATTTGTAAATTTTATAGCGTTAGAAAGTAAATTGAGATAAATGTTTTTCATCATTTGCTTATCCAGATACACTTCCTTCACCAGACCTTCATATCCATCGATAATGACTTGATTTTCTTTTTTAATCACTTGCATTTCTGAAACACATTCTTGGTGTAATTCTTTTAAATTAAATAGCGAATAATTGGCATAAACCTTACCTTCTTCTAATTTACCAACCGAGAGAAAATCGTTTAAAATAAGTGTGAGGTTAGTAACAGAGCTTTTTATACGATTAATATGTTTTTGTCTTTTTTCATCCTCTTCAGTTTTATTATATTTACCAATAAGCGATGCAGAAGATAGTATAGCGCTTAAAGGTGTTCTAAACTCGTGAGAAGCCATTGCAACAAACCTCGATTTCATCTCATTCAAATCTATCTCCTTTTGCAATGATTCACCTAATTTTTGTTTCGAGATTTCTAGTTCATTAAGCGCTTCCTTTAATATCCTTGTTCTCTCTTCTACTTTTTGTTCTAACTCATTATTTAGCGCTATTATTTTTTCTTCAGCCTTTTTTCTTTCTGTAATATCAATTATAAAAGCTACAACACACAATTCACCTTCTCTATTAAAATAGGATAAACTTATCTCTACTGGGAATTCAGATTTATCGGCACGCAAGGCTTTTAAATCCATGTTTTTTCCCATTGCTCGTGGATGCGGATTTTTGTTATAACTTTCTCTATGGTGTTTATGCCGCTCTACTAAATTTTTCGGAATTAAATCTTCAACGCAAAGGGTTAACAACTCAGATTTCTTGTACCCAAATAGCTTTTCAGAACTAGGATTACATCTAATTATTCTACCTTCTGAATTTGTAATTAAAATTCCTTCCGAAGTATGTTCAAATAAAGCGTTTAAGCTCTCTTGTTGAAATTCCATATTAGGCATAAGTTATCTATCTTTTAAAAAGTAAAAACTGAGAAATGTCAATTTTATTATTGAGTTTCATCACAAAAAATGAATAAGAATTTATTAAAAGCCTCAAATTGATCTTAAAGACATAATTAATCTAGTTTAAGGTTAACATTCAATAAGTTAATTTTCAAAACAAAGTTGTAGTAATAAGCTAATTTATAAAACAGCAAATGAAAAGTTATTTCTAAAAATAAAGGTAAAGAATAGATAATTTAATGATTACACTTTGTATCGTTGCTCGCCACAAAAAGGTGCGGGTATATTTAGTAAAGAAACAATTAAAGCAAATTGCCCTTCAATTATGCTAACAATCCAAAAATCAATTCCCTTTAAAATCCGCTTTTCTTTTCTCTAAAAATGCGGCCACACCTTCTTTAAAATCGCCGCTGCCAAACGATTTTCCAAATTCTTCAATTTCTACTTCGTAGCCATTTAAGTTATTATTATATCCAGCATTAATTACTTTAATAGCTGTTCTAATAGCTGTTGGGCTTTTTGTTGCAATTTTTGAAGTTATTTCAAAACACTTGTCTAACAAGGTATCAATTGTAGTAACATAATTCGCTAAACCCCATTTATATGCATCGGTAGCGTTAATCATATCAGCAGTAACAATCATTTCAAACGCTTTTCCTTTGCCAACCAATTGTGCTAAACGTTGTGTGCCTCCGTAACCAGGTATTACGCCTAAACTAACTTCAGGGAGTCCCATTTTAGCGTTATCGCTTACAACTCTAATATGACAAGCCATTGCTAATTCTAATCCGCCACCTAACGCAAAGCCATTAACAGCTGCAATAATTGGTTTACTATAGTTTTCTATAAAATTAAAAATTTTAAAATGCCCAATAGAGCTCAATTGTTTGCCTTGTTCAATATTATAATTTGCAAACTCTGCAATATCTGCACCCGCTACAAAGGCCTTTTGCCCGGCACCTGTTAAAATTATGGCTTTAACATCACTCATGTTCTCAGCCTCAACTAAAGTTTCGTGCAACTCTTCAATAGTTTGCTTATTAAGGGCGTTTAATTTATCTGGTCGGTTAATAGTTATAACTAATACGCCGCTTTTTACTTCACTTAAAATGTATTCTGTTGTTGCTACCATAGTTAATTAATTTCGGCAAATTTAAACGAAATGTTTTAGCTTGCAGCAAAAGTTATAAACCAGTGTGGATAAATTTAGACGAAGCCTAAGAATAATTTCGATTAATATAGGTGGCAAGGTAAAAACCCATGCTAAAACAGGATTGTAAGAGGTAACCACCAGTTGGGGCATCAAAATCTATCATCTCGCCAATGCAATAATGATTTGGCATTTTTTTGAGCATAAAATTTTTATCAATTTCGCTTAAGTCAATTCCTCCCACGGTTGATATAGCTTCATCTATTGGAGCTAATTCTTTGATGTCAACTATAAAATTTTTAATTGTATTCGCCAATAGTTTAAAATCTAAAAAATCATTCTTACTTAAATAATTTTTAAGCAAACTAAGTTGTACTGTACTTAAATTCAATTCTGTTTTTAATATTTCAGAATTATTTTTTTTGTGAGAACTAGAAAGTTTTTCAAACACTTTTTCTTCTGAAAAGGATGGTTTGAAATCAATAATTAATTTTGCCCCGCCTCCTACTTCAATAGATTTTCTAATTTCTTGGCTGAGCGGATAAACGCCATTACCTTCAATGCCGAATGCTGTTATTACAGACTCTCCTAAAACCGTTTTACTGTTAATTCTGTAACTACAATTTTTTAGAGCCTTTCCAGTATTTCTTTCAATGAAATTTTTTCCCCAATTAATTTTAAAACTGCAATTACTTGCTTCAAAATTTTTACACAAAATTAATTTTTCTTTAAAATACTTTTTCCATTCACCATCGCTGCCTGTTACTTTCCAACTTGCTCCTCCCAAACAAAATATTTTTATATCTGCCTCCACCTCCACGGATGACTGATTAAAAAGCAAATTTCCATTTTTAGCAAATCCGTTCCATAAGTAATCAAATTTTAAATCCACTTTATTCTTCAAAATAGCATTTTCAAAGGCTTTTAATACTGCAATTGGTTTTATAGATTTTATAGGAAATATTTTTCCACTACTTCCTACAAAGGTTTCTATACCTAAATCGTCATTTAAAAAATTTACAAAATCGTCATTTGTAAATGAATTAAATGCTTCTTCAATAAATGCTAAAGGTGAATAGTTCAATAAAAATTTATTTGAAGGATTGCTGTGCGTTAAATTTAATCCACCATCGCCAGCTACCAAAAATTTTCGTCCGAGCGCTTTGTTTCTTTCGTAAATAGTAACATCAAATTTATTGGTATCTAATTTTAATGCCAACATTAATGATGCTGCTCCTCCGCCAACTATCGCAATTTTTTTCTTCATGGCACTAAAGTAAACTGTTGAATTGCTTGCTGCATAGTGCAGTAATTAAAGTGCCACCACTCACTTCCAATTCCGTAAAATTTTGCTTGTTTCATAGCGCGTCTTAAAATTAATCGATTGTTATAAGCCGATTGACTTAACTTCTTATTCTTTAAAAAATAATATTCTAATTTTGGTTGACTTAAACTATCAAACGCATCAAACGTAGTTCCCATATCTAACAGAGTATTCGATTTACAATCTATCAATCCAACATCAACCGCACAACCGTAGTTGTGCAAGCTTTTGTAACTAGGTGGTGCTATGTAATTGTACTTTTTATAATTTGGCCATTTTAAACTATCCCACATTAATTTTTGGCACTGCAAGGGGCGCGCTGCATCAAATACAACGAGTGATAAGTCAGGATTCTCTTTTTTAATATAGGTTTGAGCAGAGCATAAACGTAAGGCAACCACTTTTGGCAAATATGCATACTTTAATCCAAAATATATTTTTTGATGAATGAAATTATTTGTATCGGCATATTTTAAATTTACGCTTATTGTAGAGTCAACCTCGTTCAAATTTATTAAGCCACTCTCTATAAATAATTTATCGAATTTGCTAAGTTTGTTTCTTTTTTTTGAGATAAATTTTTCAGTACTATTTGTAGAGTTAATTTCTGTATAAAAAAGTTTTTTTGCATAGATAACTTTAGTTTCGCATCCCGCTATAATTATAACTTGAAGAATAAAAAAAATATTTTTAATTACTTGCAAATGGTTAAATTTATGCAAAAAAATAACAATGCCATCATTTGATATTGCAAGTAAATTAGATACACAGTTAATAGATAACGCTATTAATGTTGCAAAAAAAGAAATTTTGAATCGCTGGGATTTTAGAGATACAAAAAGTACTGTAGAGCTAAACAAAAAAGATTTGGTTGTTATGATTGCAACTGAAAACGATATGCGCTTAACTGCTATTATTGATGCAATCCACATGCGTATGATTAAGCAAGGATTGGATCCACGGGGATTAGATGAAACGAAAGAACATTACCCAAGCGGCCCAATGATTAAAAAAGAAATTAAAGTAAGGCAAGGTTTAGATAAAGAAAACGCTAAAAAAATAATGAAAGATATAAAAGATAGTAAAATAAAAGTTACTGCACAAATTATGGACGATATTATTAGAGTAACAAGCAAAAGCATTAATGATTTGCAAGCTGTAATTGCACTTTGCAGAAAAGGAGACTATGAGCTACCTTTACAATTTATAAACATGAAGTAAAACTAAAATGATTATTAGAAGCAAAGCACCTTTACGCATTGGCTTAGCAGGCGGAGGAACAGATGTTAGTCCCTACTCTGATTTATACGGCGGTGCTATACTAAATGCAACCATTGATTTATATGCTTATGCCACGCTTGAGCCACTAAATAACAATTGCATTGAATTTGTGATTGATGGAACAGAACAAACATTAAAATTAAACAGCTCAAAGGAATTAGAATTGGTTTCTGGCTTTGAACTTTTTACAGGTGTGTATAATCGCGTTGTGAAACAATTTAATTTAAGCGCATTAAGTTTTAGATTAACCTCTTATATTGAAGCACCGCAAGGTTCGGGGCTAGGAACATCCTCTACAATTGTAGTTTCCTTACTTGGGGCTTTTGTAGAATGGTTAAAATTACCTTTAGGAAAATACGATATTGCACATTTGGCTTATGAAATTGAGCGGATTGATTTAAAAATGGCTGGTGGCAAACAAGACCAGTATGCCGCTACGTTTGGAGGAATAAATTTTTTAGAATTTTTTGAAAATGATAAAGTCATTGTAAATCCATTGCAATTAAAAAACGAAATTTTGTTTGAACTAGAAACCTGCTTGCTGCTTTATTTCACTGCCACTCAGCGTTTATCGGCAAGCATTATAACTGAACAAGTAAAAAATGTAAACGAAAAAAATGAGAAAAGCATTGATGCTATGCATAATTTAAAAGAACAAGCGCTCCAAATGAAAGATGCACTGCTACGGGGGGAATTGAACAAGATTGGAGAAATTTTACATTTTGGATGGCAAAACAAAAAACAAATGGCCAACAGTATATCTAACACAAACATAGATTTAATATATACTACTGCACTTAATAACGGCGCTAGTGGAGGAAAAATAAGTGGCGCTGGCGGCGGTGGCTTTATGTTTTTTTATTGCCCAATGGTTACAAAATTAAAAGTTGCAAAAGCCATTCAAAATTTAGGCGGTAATGTGCAGTCGTTTAAGTTTACTCAGCATGGGTTAACTACTTGGAGGATTTAATGGTAACAAGATTATAATATATTTAATTGATACATTTTATATTAGTCAGTTTTCTTTAAGATATTTCGCATTAAATTTTCAATAACACTTTTTGAATAGCTTTTATTTGTGTTTTTGTAACTCCGGTTTCTTTTGCAAATTCAGGCCATTTCATAACAGCTTCTTTAACTTGATCAATAATTGTATTGGCTTGTTTTACATTCATTTCCTTGGCGACCAGTAAAAGATCTGCTTTTGTTATTCCTGTAATTTTTCCATTCACTGTTAAGTTATGTTGCTTTGTCCATTTATTTGTAGGGTCAAAAGCATAGGTTAAATCGTAGGCGGGAGCCAGTTTCCATTCTCCGGCCTTGTTCATCATAAAAGAAATATTTTTTGCATGATCATCTTGATTCCTAGCCATTACATTAAATACCATACGGCGATACATTTGCTCACTTGCACTGGCAGCCATTTTTAGCGTGCGTATGGTTTGAAATACTTGTTCGTAAGCATAAGCCCCCACCACCGAAAAATCATAATGCCGCATGGCACAAAGCGTTTGTATATGTATTTTTTCATTTGCACCAATTCTATCAAAACGTTTAGTCATAAAGTGAGCGCGGCCATTTTCTTCAAGTAGCCGCGATTCGCTCATTTCTATATTACAATCCTTAGCCATTAGGTAATAAGCTAATTCTATTCTACCATAGCCAGCAGGGTCTCCTAATTGTTTGTTTGTTACACCATCAAATTTTATTAGCCAATGATTAAAGCCTTTTGGAGCATCCACTTGCCCTGATTTTACTTCGCCTGTTTTTTCATTATAGGCAATTATTGCTTTTGCTCTGGCGCCACCAGCCGACGAGCCAACACGTATTATATCTTCTAATCCTTTTTTTATATCTTTTTTAATTGTTGTGCTAAATTTTTTTCTTTGGTTTAAAATTTGTTGCGCTATTTCTACTAAGCCTTTTATATCAATATCAACTGAGCTATCTTTTTTGTTATTTAAAGCGGGTTCAAATTCTAATGCCCCCATGGCTCTATTGCCTATATAACACAAGCGTTCTACAGGGTTCATGCTATTAGGTGCACGGCCTTGCGAAGCCAACCAAGCGTTGATTAAAGTAGTACCATATTTATCGGGCAAAGCATCTGCTAACAAACCTGGCAAACCATAAAATATATCTTGATTCAAATTTTTAAACTCAAAAATGGCATTACCTCTGCCTCTTCTTATAGCTTCCGCCAAGGGCATCATTAAAGGAGCTATATCCCAATTGCTCTTTAAAAAACTGGGTTCAAATTCAAATACACCCGTTTGAGAATAATCGTCCCACGAAACTGCACCAACACTTGCTCCCCATAACTTTATTTGCGCTGTATTCATTTTACTTTTTCTTTTTAGTTAGGAGTAACTTCTTTTTGTTTACTTTTTTTGTTCTAGTTTTAGAAGCACGTTGTCTTTTTTTTGCCTCCAATTTTGCCATCTGCAAAGGACTTAGGGTGGTGCGTACTTTAAACACATTTAAGTTGTCGAGTACATCAACAGCTCGTAGCAATTCAATAAATGTGATTAATGAAATGCTGCGTGTACCATGTTCAAATTCACTAATTGTTACTCTGTGTACACCAGCTTTTTTTGCAAGGTCATTTTGCGTGTAGTTTAACTTTAAACGTGTTTCTTTCACAAACTCGCCCAATTCTCGTATAATAGCTTGGTCGCTGAGAGTAAACCAATTCATATTGTAGCTTTTTTCTGACATTATATGTATTATTATAATTTAATGTAGTAAATATACTACAAATATACAAAATTTTGACATAAAAGGGAGTAATATTAAGTAGCTAAAATACATCATTAATAATAAAAAACGTATTTAATGTAGTAAAAATACTACTTTATACATAAATGAAGAGTAATAAGGTAATGTATTATTTACTTGCCTATACAAAATTTTGTAAAAATGGATTCAAGTAAGTCGTCAACATGAACCTCACCTGTGATAGCCCCTAATTCTTGCAAAGCGTAACGAATATCTAACGCTAACAAATCACCAACAATATTTTCATCTAAGCCTTGTTTTACTTTTTGCAACGCCTCATTCGCTCGTATTAAAGAATTGACATGTCTTGCATTTGTAACAATGGTGTCTGTTACTTCTACGGTGCGGGTATCAAAAAGTGAAACTAATTTTTCTTTTAAATGGTTTATATTCTTTAGTTCCTTGGCCGAAATAAAAATCATTTCTGGATATTCAACAAATTCTTTTTGCAATGTGTCTTCGCCTTCTACATCTATTTTATTTGCCACAATAACTAATTGAGAGTTACCTATATGAGGTTGTAACAATTCTAATTCCAATTTTAAATCCCCGCTACTTATCTCATGCCCATCAAACAAGTATATTACAATGGCAGATTTTTTTATTACTTCAAATGCTTTGTTTACACCAATTTGTTCAATGATATCTGTGGTTGTTCTAATTCCCGCGGTGTCAATAAATCGAAACATTACACCTTCAATAATCATTTCATCCTCAATCGTATCACGTGTCGTGCCTGGTATTTCGCTCACTATAGCTCTATCATCATCAAGCAACACATTAAGCAAAGTAGATTTGCCAGCATTTGGTTTACCAACTATTGCAACAGGAATACCATTTTTTATAACATTGCCAACTTCAAAACTATTAATGAGTTTTTGAATCAATGTTGTAATACTGTCAATTAACTTTTTTAAATCTGTACGGTTTGCAAACTCAACATCTTCTTCACTAAAATCCAACTCTAACTCTATAAGTGAAGCAAAATTTATTAGGTTATCGCGCAATAATTTTATTTTACTACTAAAACCACCACGCATTTGTTGCATAGCCACCTGATGTGAAACAGCAGAATTGCTGGCAATTAAATCGGCAACGGCTTCTGCCTGACTCAAATCTAATTTGCCATTTAAAAAGGCGCGCATTGTAAACTCGCCATTATTAGCCATGCGCGCACCATTGCTTAAAAATAATTCAATTAATTTTTGAATGATGAATGGTGAACCATGACAGCTAACCTCAACACCATGTTCGCCTGTATAACTATTTGGCGCTTTAAAAACAGAAACTAAAACTTCGTCTATAATTGTATCATTCAACTTATATTCTCCAAAACATAAGGTATACGATTTTACATCCGTTAACTTTTTAAGCGAATTGCTTTTTGACTTAGAGTAAAAATTTTTTTCAGCAATGTTTATAGCATCATTACCACTTAATCGAATTATAGCAATTGCAGAACTGCCATGTGCTGTGGCCAATGCTACAATGGTATCGTTTTTATTAAACTTCATGAGAATAAAATTAAACTACAATTAGTGTTTTAATTTATTCTTAAAAATCTTTTCAAATTTTTCAACCTTGGGTTGTATTACAAATTGGCAATAACCCTCGCTACCATTTTGATTAAAATAATTTTGATGGTAATTTTCTGCTTCATAAAATACTGATACAGCTGTAATCTCTGTTACTATTGGGTTAGGGTAAGCGCCACTTTTATTTATTTCTATTTTATATTTTTCTGCCAATTGTTTTTGTTCTTCATTATGATAGAAAACTGCACTACGGTATTGTGTTCCACGATCATTTCCTTGCCTGTTAAGTGTTGTAGGGTCGTGTGTTTTCCAAAAAACTTCGAGCAATTCATCAAAAGTAATTTTGGTTTTATCATATGTAATTTGACAAACCTCAGCATGGCCAGTAGTTCCCATACACACTTCTTTATAGCTTGGGTTTTTTACTGTGCCTCCAGTATAACCACTTTTCACCGTTTGTACGCCATTTAAGCGCTGAAAAACAGCTTCCACACACCAAAAGCAGCCAGCTCCAAAAGTGGCGGTGTCTATTTGTGATGAATTACTTGTTAAGGTTGTTGTTTGATTTGATGAGTCCATAATTTTTGATTTTGATTGTCCGCAAGCATTTATAAAAAAAGCAGCCGAAACACAAGCTGCTATTTTAAGATTTGTATAAAACTTCATAATTATTATTCTTTTTTAGGTTCGGTAGCTTCGTTATTCGGTTTATTTTCGTCCTCTTTTTTCTTTTTTTCTTTCTTAGGTTTTCCGCCTTTATTTCTCCCAACTACTTCAAATTGTTTTTTTAATTTGTCGTTTTTTGTAATTTTAAGCGTGCCGTCTAAATCCCACTCAATTGTGTTAAAGGTAAAAGTTAAGGTTTGGTTGCTCTCATCGGTGGCGCTCGCTTCTATCTCTAAATATCTAACCTCTGTGTCGGTTGAGTCTGTATATATGGAATCTTTATTAATTCTGTATTTAATTTTTTTGAATTGAAACTTATCATAAATAAACTCACACCATAATTTACCATCTTTAAATTCTATAGTGCTAGCAACTCCTTTTTTGGCGGGAGCTCCATCCTTTACTTCATTGAATGTAACATTAAAAACACGTTTGTGTAGTGGATCTTTTTCACCTTTAATAGTTGCATGCGCAGAAAAAAATAGACTTGTTAAGGTTAATAAAAATAATAAGTTTCGTTTAGTGAACATAGTTATTACGATTAAATTTATAATGTAAAAATACGTATTTAATTTAAGTTTATAAGTTAAAAAATAATAACAAAATGCAACCATTAGCTGAGCGCTTGCGACCAAAAAAAATAGATGATTATGTTGGACAACAACATATAATAGGTGCTGGAAAAGCATTGCGTAATGCAATAGCGCAAAATTTATTACCATCCATTATTTTTTGGGGACCTCCAGGCGTAGGTAAAACAAGCCTTTCGTTAATTATTGCCAATGAATTAAAACGACCGTTTCACATGCTAAGTGCCATAAACAGTGGCGTAAAAGATGTGCGCGAAGTTATTGATAAGGCAGGCGACACTAACATGTTTAATCAGCAAAAGCCAATTTTATTTATTGATGAGATCCATAGGTTTAGCAAATCGCAACAAGATAGTTTGCTGGGTGCAGTTGAAAAAGGAATTGTAACACTCATAGGCGCAACAACTGAAAACCCATCGTTTGAGGTGATTTCAGCATTGCTATCACGTTGTCAAGTATATGTTTTAGAAAATTTAAGCAAAGACGATTTATTAAAAATCATTAATTCAGCATTACAAACAGATGGAGTTTTAAAACAAAAAAAAATTGAATTAAAAGAATATGAAGCCTTATTACGAATTAGTGGTGGCGATGCCCGTAAATTATTAAATGCGCTTGAGTTGGTTGTAAATAGCGAAATAAAAGACGAATTAGTAATTACAAATGATTTGGTAACTCAAGTTATTCAACAAAACTTAGCCGCTTATGATAAAAGTGGAGAACAACACTACGATATTATTTCTGCATTTATTAAATCAATAAGAGGAAGCGACCCAAACGCAGCAGTTTATTACCTAGCTAGAATGCTAAAAGGAGGAGAGGACCCTTTGTTTATTGCCAGAAGATTATTGATACTTGCAAGTGAAGATATTGGTAACGCTAACCCAAATGCGTTGTTGCTTGCTAATAATTGTTTTAATGCAGTAAACGTAATTGGTATGCCAGAGGCAAGAATTATTTTAAGTCAATGTGTTACCTATTTATCTTGCAGCGCCAAAAGCAATGCTAGTTACGTGGCTATTGATGATGCGCTTGCTTTGGTTGATAAAACAGGCGATTTACCCGTGCCACTTCAATTAAGAAATGCGCCAACAAAATTAATGAAGGAATTAAACTATGGTACAAATTATTTGTACGCCCACAACTTTGAAAATAATTTTGCATTACAAGAATTTTTGCCTGAGCAAATAAGTGATTCGCTTTTATACAACCCAGGTAATAACGCACGTGAGAACGAACAGCGGAATTACTTGAAAAATTTGTGGAAAGAAAAATATGGTTACTAAATTGAGGTATTGGCAATACGAGTTGGTTTACAGACATGCCTTTGGAGTAAGCAGCAACACTAGAAAAACGACAACAAGTATTTTTATTGAAATAAATTTTAATAACCTCATTGGCCTAGGCGAAGCATGCTTACCAGCTTATTTAGGAGAAAGTGTGGATGAAACCCTAGCGTTTGTTAAGCGCTATGAACAAAAAATATCAAGTTTTACTTTAATAACAGAATTGCAAGATTTTGTTTTAGAACTTGACGCAATTGAGAATTGCTATGCAGCAAAAGCCGCATTAAATATGGCCTTAATAGAAGTGATTAGCAAATGTGATAATAAACCCATTTATGAATATTTGAATTTAGAAAAACCATTTGCTAAACTTACATCGTTTACAATTGGAATAGATAAAGAAAAAGTTTTAGAACAAAAAATAAAAGAAGCAACTGACTTTACAATTTTAAAAATTAAAGCAGGTACTCAGAACGATTTTAACTTAATAAAAACGATCAGAAAGTATACCGATAAATTATTATATATTGATGCAAACCAAGGCTGGAAGGAATTTGAAGAAGCAAAAGAATTGCTTTACTTTTTAAAAGAAAATAATGTTGCTTTGGTAGAACAACCTTTTAAAATAAATGAACTAGAAAAAACACTGGCTTTAAAAGAATTAAAGTGCTTGCCAATTATTGCTGATGAAGCCATAAAAAACTATACAGCGTTAGTTGAAAGGTATTCTTTTTTTGATGGGATTAATATTAAGTTAATGAAATGCGGCGGCTTAACTCAAGCAAAAAAAATGATTGATTTTGCTAAAGAAAAAAAAATAAAAATTATGTTAGGGTGCATGGCAGAAAGCAGTTGTGGTGTAAACGCTATGAGCAATTTTTTAGCTTATGCAGATTACGTTGATCTAGATGCACCGTTATTACTGAGCAATGATAGTTTTGGATTAGTAAAGTACAAAAACGGCGAAATACTCACTTAATTTTATAACCTTTATCTAATAAGTTAAATGTTGTTTTCTTTCTTAAAAAGTATTCAGTAACTATATTTCCTTTATAAATATTAGAAGTACTGAAATTAAAATTAGAGATTTGCTTCATGCGTTTGCGTTTGGCTAAAGTACCTGGTAAATGGTAATAATAACTAAAGTGTGCATCAATAACAGCAAAGAAATGTTTGGGTTGGCCATCAAACAAAAATTTAAACGCAGCTACACCATCCAATATCAATCTGAAAAGAATTTTAGAAAATAACAAGTTAGAAGGATGATTTTTTGTGAGCGTAGATAAATTATTTCTGAAATTTAAAAATGTTTTTTTACGACTCAACTTATTTAATGTACCACCGCCGATGTGATAAACAACAGATTGAGGGATAACTTTAATTTTATTTCCAGTATTTTTTAATCGCCAACACAAATCAATTTCTTCCATGTGTGCAAAATAATTGTCATCAAACCCTCCAATTGCCCAAAACCTAGTAGCTCTTACAAACAAACAGGCACCAGTTGCCCAAAAAATTTCTCGGCTTTCATTATATTGCCCTATGTCTTTTTCTAAAGTATTAAACAGCCGACCTCTACAGAATGGATAGCCGTAGTTATCAATAAATCCACCGCTTGCGCCTGCATATTCAAATTCATTTCTATTTTTAAAATCTATTAATTTTGGTTGGGCTGCGCCAAGCAGTTTGTCCGCTTCAAATTCTTGAATGATAGGGGCGAGCCAATTTTCAGTTACTTCTACATCACTATTCAACAAAACAAAAACATCAGCATTTACTTTTTTTAATGCCTCGTTATAACCCTTAGCGTAGCCATAATTTGCATCGTTTGCAACAATTTGAACTTCAAGAAAATTTTGTTTTAGAAATTCAATACTTTCATCGGAGCTGTTATTATCTGCAATAATAATTTGTGCATTACCTGAATACTTTATTACGGTTGGTAAAAATTGTTTTAGAAAATCAACTCCATTGTAGTTTAAAATAACCACTGCAACATTCAAGGTAAACATAAACTACTGTGGGTTGGCAAAAATTTGATTAAAATTGTTCGATTCGGTTCCTCCCGGTTGCAGATTATCTGGGTTAGAGATTCCGTTGGTGTTCCTTCGAGTAACCTCAAAGCGCCATCTATCGTTCAAAACCTCTCCGCGCACATCACTATGTATTAGCATAAAACAATCATCGGCCAATGTTTTGTTTACAAACACAAATCGTTTGTTGCTATAAAATTGTGCGTTGGTCTTATCTGTTAATCGGTAGTATTGCCATATTTCGTATGGGTAGGTATTTTGTTCGGCTAACTGCTCTGATCTTATATTTGGCGCACCGTACTGTAAATAAACGCGTCCACGGTCTGTATAATAACCTGCCTGTTTCCCACACTTAAATAGCTTCATTACTTTTTGAACTTCGCGATAATAGCTACTCCACAATTTTAAAGGATTGGCAGTATCTGCAGCGTAGCGTTCCCAAAAGTTAATTACGTATTTTTTCATTACATCAGCATCTTTTTTGTTAGCTGCATTTATAATTCTATCCTTATCTAAATTATTTGCTATGGGCCACAAGCATTCCACAAACATTTTCAACGTATCTAAATTACTGCATTGTCCAAAATATTCCTGAATAGTTTTGGTTTGCATAAATTCGTACAAATCTTCATTTTTCTTTTTGTTTAAGCGTTGAAAAAATTGTTTTGTTTGAAATTGTAGTATGTTATTTTCATCAATAACCTCTACTACCAAATTATAATTTCCTGAATATAAATTTTCAATATTAACCTTTGCCAACAATGGATTTACATTAGCAGTAGTTTGTTTTTTAAAGGCTCCTAATCCATCAATCAAGGTTGAATTAAACTTATTCTCGATGTAATATTTGAGTATAAAATTTTTATTCTTGCCCAAAATAGAATCGGCTTTGTACAGCTCCAGATAAAATGAAAGTTCTTTTTGTGTTTCTGGATAATAGTTGATGCAATACGGAGTTAAATCAAAGCCAGATTTGGTAAGTATTGTAGGAGTAGTTGATTTTTGAAATTTTTCGAGTAGTTGAATAGAAGAGGATGAGAGTTGGTTAGATTGAAATTTAATCTCCACTTTTTCTTTTATTGTAATTGTTTTTTTTGTTGTAGCATTAGCATCGGTTATATCGGTTACCACCAAGTAATTCCCATTAGGCAAGGAATAACGTTGCGCATCTAAAAACGTAGGTGGGTTTAAAGTATCGGTAAACAAAGGGCCAGATAGCTTGTATTTATTGGCTTTTACAATTAAGCTATCTTTGTATATTGTTTGAACAAGCAATACCTTGTTTTGAAATTGATTTGCATTTACATTTTTTGCTTTTAAACCTTTTCCAACCAAGGTTAAATATACATCTATGTATGGAGTATTGTTTGGTGTGTTATAACTTGCCGAAGAATAATAAGCATTTAATTGCGCAACCAAATTGAGGTTACTAACAATAATTAGGGTTGCTATTAAACGTAGTATTTTCAAAACCATTATAAAGATAGTTAGAATTTATACGCTGAAAAAATATTTTTGAAAGCCTATTGCTAGTTATAAAAAAAGTAGTAATTTCGCCCCCGGAGAAATGGCAGAGCGGTCGAATGCGGCAGTCTTGAAAACTGTTGACTGTAACAGGTCCGGGGGTTCGAATCCCTCTTTCTCCGCTGAAGGGGACTTATCACTTAAAAAAGGGGTAAGTCCTTTTTTTGTTATAGCAGAATCGCCCGCTAGACGGGCGATTGCTGCAATTATAGAATTTGGTGTTTGAGTTCGAAATGCCCTAATTTCCTTATCATAGGCTAAACCCTCTGGAAACAGTAGTTTCTGTAATTTTTCTTCTATGCCAATGCTCCCCTTTCTCCACACTGTGGCTAGATTCAGGCATAAGTTCAGGGCGTTTTTAAGCATTTCTTTGAGGTTCGAAATGCCGCACTCACATTTATCAATTTCTTTTAAAATTAGGGCTTGTTCTTCTCTGTAACGGAGCAAAAATTTAGGGTCAGTGTTAAAAGTTGGGGATAAACCTTAAGCAAATAATTTTTGTAGCCTAAAAAGGAAGAACTTAATATCGGTTACACCTCTTAAATTAGCTCTAAAGTTTTTTATTTTTGAGTTAAATGATTCTGCATTTGCGTTGGTATTTCTGTTGTTAAAAAAGTTCATTATGTTGTTAAAATGATGCTCTATAGAATTAACAACACTATTAAATTCTTTTATATTCACTTCTAATACTTTATTTTTCCAGTCGGTAAATTTTTCAATAGCTTGCTGTTTTGATTTACACTTGTAAATATTTCTGTATCAAAAGTTACAATTAATAAATAACTAGCAAAATAGAATAACTAATTAAATGCATTCAAGTACTGTCTTTGTTTAAAAAATTATTTAATTAAATTACTCTGAAAATAACTCAAACTTTTTTCCATCATAGCGATATAGATCATTGCCGCCTATCCATAAATTGCCATCATTGTCTTCTAAAAAACCTCCAGCAATTTTTAGTGTAGCCCCATCTTTAATAGATAAATATTGAAATGATTTACCATCGTATTTCCAAATACCATAGCCATTCTTTCTATTATCAATACCTATCCATAAATTATTTGACTTGTCAAAATAAGCGTCACCTACCCCTCCTAAAAGCGAATTCATTTCAAACTTTAGCTTTTCAAATGTTTTTCCGTTATAGCAATATAAGCCATCCCAATTACTAAACCATATATTTCCATCTTTATCTTTACATCGTGGCATCAAAAAATTATATTCCGAATCTTTTCCCCAAGTTGTAGTTTGAAGTGGTATATTAGTTAATACCTTTCCATCATAACAAAACAAACCTTTTGAAGCTCTTCCTCCAAACCAAATTTTTCCTTCTTTATCTTCCATAATTCTTTCTATCCAACCAAACTCTATACCAGTATTATTTTTTATACCATCATTCACTGTAAAATTGGTAAACGTTTTACCATCGAATCTGTATACTGCGTTTGCAGAGACAAACCAAAAGTGACCTTTGCTATCTTGTATAATATCATCAATTAAATTTTCTTGACTAACTACACCGTATAAAGTATTTGTTGTAGTTGCTTGGTAAGACTTAGCGTTAACTCCTCTAATAGTTGTGATAGAAATTTTCGTAAAATTATTTCCATCGTAGGTTGTAATACCATCAGAAGTACCAAACCAAATAACACCTTTTGTATCCTCATAAATAGCATCAACATTATTATGACTTAATCCATCTTTTGTGGTAAATTGTTTAAATAATTTTCCATCATAACAATAAACACCTCCACCTGTTGAGGCAAACCACAACCTCCCTTTGCTATCTTTAAGGCCAGGGTCAAAACCATCAACATCTCTTGCCGACTGCCATTTTTTAAGTTTTGTATAACCAATAGTGTCATCAACACCGCAACACACAGTATCTTTACTTTGAATTAAAAAAGGATTTGTGTTGCTCGAAAAATCTTGTAAATTACCAGCAGTATTATTTGAAACAGTTTCTTTGCTTATTTCTTTTGCCCCGCACGATGAAAAGTAAACAAGGAAAGTAAAAGCGTAAATTGTAGTTAAAGATTTAATTTTATGTATCATGTGATTTAATTTATATTTAAGTTTAAAATTTTAATTCGTTTTTAATTTTATTCATTAACTTTTTGTCGAATCCTAGTAAAGAAAACTGTTCAAAATTTTCTTCTAAACTAAGTTTAACGTTATTAAGTTCATTACCTGCATTATTTAGTGCAAGTGTATATAAATCAATTGCTTTTTGCACTTGGTTTTTAAATAAATAGCCATGAGCCAATCTTAGTTTGATATAGTTGTTATCTTTCCATAAAATTGAGCCTCTAGTCAAGCATTTAATAGCATCATCCAGTCTTCTAGATTCTAATAAATACATTCCGTAATTATTAAATTCGTCTTCGTTTACATTTAAACTATCCAAATTGTTTACTTTTTTAGCATTTGGAAATTTCTCTTCTTCAGTCATTCTTTCAAATCCATCAACATTTCCTTTATCATTAAATACAAATTTCTTCTTTGATGGAAACTCAATATTAATAAAGTCTATCATTGTAGTAAAATGCATCTTTGCTTCAATACCATCAGTCCAGTAATATAAGCCATCTTTCTTACGAGTAATCTCTGCTATTTTTCCATCATAAGTATATAGCCCTATGTATTTATTTTGTTGTTCTATTGGTATTGAAATAGTTTGAACTGTTTGAGGTTTGTCCCAACCTTCCCAATTATACACATTAGTAATACTATTCATCAATTCAGTTATTAAGTTACTGGCTTCATTTGAATCTGAATTAGCGATAATGACTAAGCCTTTTCCATTTTGTAAACCTGAGATTGACATAGATAAAAATCCATGTGTTCTACCATCATGAAAAAAATATTGATGATTTCCTTTATCTATTAAAAAAGAACCTAATGTGGCATCAACATCTTTTAAAAACCTTGACAAATGTAATTTTGTCATTTCTTGATTAAGTACTTTTGATGATTTTCCTTTAAATGCCAATTGCATTTCTATAAGGTATTTAGCGTAGTCTGTTGGATTAGACCATAAACCGCCCGCTGCAGATATTGCATACAATTTGAATTTATCGTCTATTCTTACTCCATTAGAAAGGTAACCAGATGATAACTTTGAAAGTAAATTTGCTGGCGGCGGTAACGTAAAAAAACTATTTGTCATGCCTAGTGGTTTTAGAACATTTTTTTCAATTTCTATATCATAAGGTTGGTTGGTAATTTCTGAATAAAGTTGTTGTAAAACCAAACCACCTGCATTAGAATAATCGTAAGCAACTCCCACGGCAGATACTGGTTTCACTCTTTCCGCTTCTGGGTTTTGTCTACCATTTAAAATATCAAGAATTGTAGGAATTTTGTCTTTTCTGTTAATAGTACCCCAACCATAAAAAGGTAATCCAGCAGAATGACTTAATAAATGTGCTGGTGTTATTTTAGACCAATGAGCACTGTCATAAGTAAATTGCCACGATTTTAATTGTTGATTTACATCTGTATTTAATCCAATTTTACCTTCTTGTACCAGTTTTAAAATAGCTAATGCGTTAATGGGCTTACTCATTGATGCTACTTGAAATAAAGTATTCGTATCTACCTTTCTACCCTCATGTTCATCAGCATAACCATAACCTTTTGCCCACTCAACTTTATAATCATTAATTACAGCAATGCTTAAACCTTTAATATTTAATTGTTTCATCCTTGCATAAATATTTTCGGTTTTCCCATTAATAATTATTCGGTTAAATAAGCCGTTTTCTACTTGTGTAATTTTATTTAATACTTCTTGGGAGTATTTTTGTTGTGCTTTGAATTGTATAGTAATACTTAGAATAAATAGTATGATAATATTTTTTTTCATTTTTTATGTTTTAACTAAAACAAAATTAAATTTCTTAACAATACATTGATGTTAATGACTTGTTAACGTTTAAGAAATTAAACACCATTTTTTATACTTTTGTAAAAAAGTCATAAGTGACACCAAAGAAAAATATACTTATTTACATAATTGCAATTTTGGCTTTAGCTACTATTACTGCTATGCAAGTTAATTTGGTTTATAAATTTGAACGAAATAACGAAACAGCGTTTAACGAAAAAGCAAGATTAATTTTAGCAAGAACTACCGAAAGTTTAACTAAAGATACTTTATTAATGAGGAAGGATATTGTTATGGATAGCACTAATTTGAAAACTACTATAGACTCATTGATAAATTATTATATGAATTATTATGGATTTCAATCCGATTATAGCTTTGAGGTATTAGAAAAAGAAACTGAAAATTCAGCACTTGAAAGTAGTTCGATGTATGTATCCAATTCAAATAATCATATTCCATGCTACGAACATAGTTTAAGTAATAATTTTAAAAATAACTCTTTGTATCTTAAAATTTATTTTCCATCAAAAAAAAATATAGTTTTTAAAGATTTAATTTTACCAATAGTATGCACAGTTTTACTTACGTTGGTGATTCTTTTAGTTTTTATAAAAACGATTAACGCATTAAATAAAGAAAAAAAAATAGCTGAACATACAAAAGATTTTTTGGATAATATGGTGCATGAATTTAAAACACCATTATCGAGTATTAGTTTGGCATCGAAATTAATTTTAAAAAATGCAAAAATACAAAGTGAACCGCCTGTACTTGAAAATTTAAAAATAATACTAGAGGAAAATGAAAAATTAAAATCACAAGTAGATGAAACATTGAGTATAACTTCGTTTGAAAATGGTTTATACAAAGTGTTTAAGGAAGAAGTAGACCTGCATCTAATAGTAGAAAATTGTATTAAATTATTGAAGTTACAAATAGAAAGTAAACAAATTACTATAAACTATAACTTCAATGTAAATCAATTTGTTATTATGGCAGATAAACTACACTTAACAAATTGTATTAAAAATTTGTTAGATAATGCGATTAAATATTCAGATTCTGGAAGAGAAATTATGATTGAATTAGGCAACGAAGCAAAATTTATTTTTATTACAATAAAGGATAATGGCGTTGGTATTGATAAAGTTTATCATCAAAAAGTATTTGATAAGTACTTCAGAGTGCCAACAGGCAATATACAAAATGTAAAAGGGTTTGGTATAGGCTTAACCTATGTAAAGAAAATAATTGATTTACATGACGGTAAAATATTACTTGAAAGTGAGTTAAATGTTGGAACAACAATTAAAATATATTTGCCGTATGAGTAGGTTAAACTTTAATATTTTACTAGCTGAAGACAATCCCAACTTAGGTTCATTACTTAAAAATTTTCTAACAATCGAAAATATCAATGTTACATTGTGTGTAAACGGTGAGTTAGCGTTAAAAATATTTTTTAGAACAAAGTTCGATTTATGTTTGATTGATATAATGATGCCTATGATGGATGGATTTACACTTGTGAAAAATATTAGAAGCAAAGATAAAAAAGTACCAATTATTATAATCACAGCAAAATCATTGAAAGAAGATAAGTTAACTGGATACGAACTCGGTATTGATGATTATATAGTTAAACCTTTTGATGAGGAAGAACTGTTATGGAAAATAAAGGCATTTGTAAAACGTTCGGAGTTCATTACTCTGAGTGATAAAACAAAAGATATAGTAATCGGAAATTCTATTTTCAATTATGATTTACAAACATTAACTCTAAAAAACAATGTAAAGCACTTAACTTTAAAGGAATGTGAACTCATACACTATTTATTCAGTAAACAAAATATAGTACTTAAAAGAGAAGAGATACTTAAAGACCTTTGGGGAGAAAATGATTATTTTGTTGGAAGAAGTTTAGATGTTTTTATAACAAAAATTCGTAAATATTTTAAAGAAGATGACCGCATTAGTATTGAAAATATATTTGGGGTGGGATTTGTTTTTCGAATTCCAAATGATATAGAATAAAATAACATTTTTTTAGTATACTTGATTAGTTATTGTTTTACCAAAAATTGTACTGTTTTTAATTGTGAAGAATATTTGCTAATTATTTTTTAAAAATTGATTTTTAAGTAAATAAGTGTTTTCTAAATCATTTTCAATTTTTATTTTATTCCCAAAATAATATTTAGGCAGTATTTTTTGCCATTTTAATGAATCATAGTTGTGTATGCTATTGTTGAATTGAGAAAGATAATTATTGTATTAAATATTTTTTTCATGTATTTTGAATTTATGATGTTTCTAATTGACTTGATTACTTATATCCATTTATACTGTTGTTGCAGGAAATTAGATAATTTTTTTTGTTTGAGATACTGAATTGTAACATAAATATAAGCGTTTTTAATATGTCACATAACAAAATCTGGTTCTTTTGTAAAATTATAAATTCTAAGTCACAAAAGTATGTAAACAAAACTAATCATATTTGTATGGTCTGGTAATACAAACTATGGCGAGCTAAAGGTTTATGACAAAATCTATTTTAAATAAAGACAAAACAAAAACCAATTATCTAAAGTTTATCTCTTGTTTTCATACTAATTACAAAAAAATGAGCTATCTTTTCTCTTTCCTTTTTTATTTTCATTATTTCACTTATAGCACAAAAACGTTTAACACCTTCTCTCTCTTGTATTAATTCTTCCCCAGTGCTAAAATAAAAAATTGGAGTAAATAAAGTTTGGGTAAGATATATTGACTTTAAGTTTGCTTCTTTCCAACTATAGTCAACAAAATTATGGTTTAATGAAATTGTTTTGTAATAACCAATCTTGTTTATTAAAAAATAAAGTTTAACACTGGTATCATTTTTAAGCAAGCTATAAAGTTTAAAACTATTTTTTCCTCTTTTAATTTTTGGAGTGATATAAGTCAAAAAACTAGAATCTAATTCTTTTTCAATTTTAGGTATCACAATTTGATTGATTAAAGTGTCATGTTTGTATTCTTCTATTTGAATTTCTAGAAATAGTTTTGCTTTACTCTTTATACTAAAGTTAGCATAGTTAAAGCCAGACATATCCATAAATGTTTGAACATCTATTTTAGAAGCTCGATTTAGTTTTAAAGAAATACTTGTTTGGCCATTTAAAGAATGAATATATAAAAGAAAACAAATTAATAGTTTTTTCATTAGAATAGGTTATTATAAGCAATTAAACAATTTAGAAGTTCATGTAGTTTTTTATCAACTAAAAATATAAAATGTCAAATTAAATTGAGTCCCTTTTAATTTCTGTTATTTTAACATTTTCTAGACAGCAGGCTATTATTGAATTGAGAAAGATAATTATTGTATTAAATATTTTTTTCATGTATTTTGAATCTATGATGTTTATAATTGACTTGATTACTTATATCCATTTATACTATTTAATCATTGTTGTATATTTTTAAATACTCAATTTGTTTTAAAATATAATTCTTTGTCCAATTAAAGGTTGTACTTTCTTCTCTTTCTTTTAAATACCTATTATACAATTGTTGGTTATCATCTATAAAATATTCAATATCATAATTTTTTTTTGGTTGATTATTTATTTTATTAAAAACAATGTAATATCCAAATTTGTCAACTTCACCGCTATAGGAAATTAGATAATTTTTTTTATCATATTTTGTGAAGTATAAATTACCGTTTGAGTAAAATACCGCAAATAATTTTTTGCTACCACCCATGTATGAGCCATACCTTTTCTCTCCTTTCGCAATAGCATATATTTGGTTGTTTTTGTCGTAAAGTCTAAAAGCAAAAATCATTAAGTCTTTTCTTAAACTGAATTTTACTTTTTTATTACTCTTGCTATCAATAAACGAAACTTTACCATAATTGTATTTTATGTTTGTTCCAACAATTGAATCGATTTTATTATTAAAAAAATCATCTACAGTTTTATAGTAATACAAAGCATTTATAACATCTGTTTTAAAATTTTGAGACTTAGATTTTAGGTTAAATATTAAAAATATTAAAGTAAAAATACACTGTTTCATTTAAAATTTATCTTTGTGTTTCAGTAACATAAACTTTTTCTGAATTTTCTAAAGCCATTTTGTATAATTCATTTTTACTTTTAGGAGCTGTTTTATCAAATACGGCTTTAACATCAAAGTACTTGCTATTGGGGTAAAAGAATGAAACTGTAGCTAAGTCTACAATAGTGCCAATACCAGCGGTTACGGGGGCCTCTAAAACTAAAAAAAGTATTCCTTTACCAGCTTTCCCAACAACCTTAGCTTTTGCTGTTTTTCCACCTGAGGTAAGTTCTAAATTATTTGTTCTGCGGCATTTTATGAGTGCTGCGGGGTGCCTATATTTTATTCTTTCTTTCACATTACCGTTTCTTGAAGTGACTAAATTAGCCATAGTAATTGCTTTTACATCAACTTTTTTTCCATTATTTTTTACTTGAATATCATCAGCAGCGCCAACTAAGTATAAAGGTCTTTTACCACCAAAGCCAATATACATGCAGCTAGTCATACCTAATGTTGTAACCAAAAAAAATAAAATAGTTTTTTTCATATTTGTTATCATTTATATTTCTGTTTATAATGTTGTTTAATATTTATTTTAACGTTAAAAGATAAATTTTTATAAACTTTTTCTTTTGCAAATCCCTCTTAAAGTAATCCCGAAATAAAAATAAGAAGGTTTGACGCCTGAACCATTGTCTATAAAAGAATTATCTCGACTTTGAAATGTATACATTGTAGTAAATTGATGTTGATAACCCACGTTAAATGCAATTTGGCTGCGTTCAAAAAGTTTTGTGTAGTAAGAAATTCCAATAAATGAAAATGCGCCTGGTTTTGTTGAATTATTAAATTTATATTGAGTTTTGAAGTCATCCTCAGTATTAAATTGAGTTGATGCACTTTTTGTTAAATTAAGATTAGCGCCTCCTCCAAATTCAGCCGTTATTCCAGACGACTCATTAACAGTAAACCTATGCCTAATACCAATTGGTAGTTCAATCATATTCTGATATAAGCTCTGTATAACAGTATTGTTTTGGATGTAATCTATTTTACGCAATAAAAATCTTGCATTTGTAGTTAGATACCATTTTTTACTAAACTCATAATTGTATCCAAGGGAGGTTGATAAAGATACTCTGTTACCTAATACTGGCTTAAAACCTCTCATTAAAGAGGTTGTATTCAAGTTTAAATTCTTATCTATCAAGTTAGTTATCGAAAATTCAAACGAATGTTTCTGGGCAGTTAAATTTTTTGATGAGCTAAAAATAATTACAATAGCAAGTGTTTTTAAATTATATCTAATATTATATTTATTTGTTTTCATTAATTTACTTTTTTATATATCTAAATTTACGTTTATTTTAAGAATTTATTGTTAGTGATTTATAACTATCACGCAATAAATTACGTATAATTTATTCTCCAATTACAAATAAACTAACCAGTTGCGATGAGGAATTAACATTAAATTTCTTTAAAAGTCTTTGTCTATGATTATCAACTGTGTTTTTTGCAATACCTAAAGAATCTGATATTTGTTTACTCGATTTACCTTGACTTAATAAGGAAATGATTTCTTTTTCGCGATTACTTGTATTTGGAATTTTTGAAACACGTTTTAAATCGGTAGTATAATAGATTGTAAGCTCTTGTTCTTTTTTTGGATATGAACTTAACACTGATAACATGGGTTTGGATAACGTACTTGCTAAATGATTAACATTAGTGTAGAGTACCATCGCATATTGAAAACTTTTTATATTGTTGTTTTCAAAATAAATGTATGGGTATTGCATAGAATTCCAAACATAGTTGCCTTCTCCATTTCTAATCCGTAAATACATTGTGCAATTTATGTATGGATGTTCACTTATTGGCGTATTATCCAATATTTCAAACATACGTACTAAAAAGGCAAATGTAGATTCGGCATCGTCTGGATGAAAGAATTGAAAAAAATCTTTTGGTGGGGTTTTTAATAATGTTTGTTTATCAACAGGTGTTAGTTTTTCTACAGCACCGCCTATCATTAAAATTTTTGGTATGGGGGTACTATTTTCAAAAATATGCCAATAGTATTCGCCATGCACATACCTCGAAATGTTTTTTAAGTAAGGTTTAAATTTACTTACTATTAATTTGTAGGCTTTTAAGTCTCTTGGTTTTTCGTCTTCCCAAAACGAATAAAATTCTTGGTTTGTAAATTTAACTAACTTTTTTTTCTTCATTTATTAATAATTAACTTTATCTAAGTTATAAAATTTTTCATAATAATCTCGAGAATTTTTAGTTTGTTCCATCATGTAACTAATAAGCTTATCATAATCTACAATAAATGCCTTATTACTCGTATTACCTATTGTAATACTATAGCTTGTAGGCTTTGATTTTGTACCATTAAAATCTATATAAAGCTCTATATCATATTTACCATAATCTAATTGGTGGTACATAGTAACCAAGCCCTCATTGTTGGTTGTACCACTCATTAGTTCTTTTTTGTTTTTATCGTCAGACACAATAACAAATTTTTGATTTTTTATGGGTTTGTTTTGATACATAATCAAAAAATTAAATGGATAACCAGTTTTAGTTTCAGTAACACTTATATTTAACCCTTCTTTTTTTGGTTCTGTTTGATTATTTGATGAGGTAATTGGTTGGCTTTTTTGTTCTACTTTTTCTTTCTCCTCTTTTTCTGCTTTCTTTTGCGCTGCAATCTTCTCTTGAGCTTCTTTCTCTTCATTAACTTGTTGCTGTTCTTTTTCTCTCTTTTTCTCAGCTAATTTATTATTCCACTCCTCATCGCTTTTTTTTCTATCATCTTCTTGTTGCTTCACTTGCTCATCAAATTTATTTTTCGACTCTTGGGTTGTACTCGCTTCAAATAGTTTATTTTTTAATTCATATTTTCCTTTTTTATAAATAAGTTCATATACATCACTGGCCATATTTCTATTACTAACAAATATTTTTTTTTCTAAATTGAGGGTGTCTCCACTTTTTAAACTAATAATTGTTTCGTCATAATCGGTAAAAAATGAAACGCGTTTGCTTGGATTGGAATTAATTAAAGTTGATTCTTTAGTGATTTGAAAACACACATCTAATTTAGTGTAAACGATAATTTTAAGTGGTTTTCCACTTGCTTCTTGATTAAATGTTATGCAATTTTGAGAAACTCCAAAGTTTACTAAAAATGCATTGAGTAAAATTGTAAAAAATGTTTTTTTCATGATTTTATAATATTTATACTTACCCTTACTCATGTGGATTTTCAGGTTTCCGCCTAAGTAATTTAAACGATACTTATGCGTTTGTTTCTTATGATTTTTATCTAAATTTAAAATTTGTAAAATAAGGATAACTCCGTGAACGTTGCCCCAGTATTAAAATTAAAAACTGATGATTTGTTATTAAAACTTTTGTTCGTTAAAAAATCCGTTGATTTTGTGTTTTGAGAGCCTGCGGTTCCTTCGAGCCTTAACTGCCCTAATATAAGCCAATTTTTACCCAACGGAATCATTGTGCCAAGAGTTAACCCTAAACCAAATTGTAAGTTTGTTATTTTTTCTTCGTAGGTTCTTTTTTGATTAATAGGTGTTAGATTATAAAATTGTAGGGCAGTACCTGAATTACTTACCGTATCAATCTTATATTTATCTTGTGTTATAATTCTACTATATACGTAATTAAGTCCAACAATATCTAACCCTGTAACAAAACTCCAACCTCTTTTAAATTGGTATCTGTACTCTATGCCAATTCTTCCAGCAAAACTCCAATCTTTTATACTATTGTTTGTTTGTAATAAGGTGGAATCATTAATTTTTATTCTCTCCAAAAAGTTTGGGTATTCATTAGCATAGGCTGGTTTTAAAGAAACATTTGTTCTAAAAGCCCAACGGTTAAAAACCCTTTTGTAAGTTATATTAATTGGTTGCGAATAAGGCGAAGAACCAAGTGTTACTAGCAATATCGGCCCAATATTTAAGCCAATTTCATTTTTTTTATTCTTTAAAATTGTAGAGTCTTTTTGACTATATAATTTATTAGTTGAAAAAACAATTAGGATAATTATTTTTAATACAATAATGTTAGTGTTTTTCATCTTCATCTTATTTTTAGGTTATTTAAAACTTTAACTTTTTATTTACGTCTTAATACAAATAATTGTGTTTAATTACACTCTATAGATATAACGTATTTTTGTAATAAATGTTGCTTAAATTTTTTAGTGATTTATCGCTATAAAATTTATTTCTAATGCCAACAAAGTTGCGTGGTATAGTTAATGCTGTTTATATTTATTTATAATTTTTTATTTCTAGTTTATTAATGAATTTTGCTTTTATAGTAATAGTGCCTTGGTTGATAATTTATTTCAATAGCCCAAAAAGTTATCGTATTTAAAAAGTTATCTGCCATTTCTGATACCAAGTTGAATCCTGCACTCAATTTCAAGATTTGTTATTCAACTAAAATTTTACCAAGGTTAAATATTACTCCCTCAATATCTATTTTATAAAAATATAACCCACTCTTTAGACTTGAAATATCAATTTTCGTAGTGTTTTCATTCAAAACAATAGATTCAGTAACTTCGTTCCCAAACAAGTCAAATAATTTTATAGACATATCATTTTTCTTACGCTTCCCAACATTAATTTTTACGTGTAATACATTTGTTGCAGGGGTCGGAAAAACAGAAACTGCAACTTTCTGCTCATCAATATCCTGAATAAATGTTGTGGAGCTACATTGGCTGTTAACAATGTTAGATAATGTATAAAAGTAATTACACCAATTAACATTTGTGTAATATAAAACCCCTGGCACATTATTCGCAGTAAAATCAGGATGATGCCCAGTTCCTGATGGCAAATGATTAAAGTTAACAAGACTATCGTTTCTAAAAATAAATTGTTTTTGAAATGAAAACATCCTTCCAGCAAAACCGTCTCCTTCTGATTGAAATAAATAAAATAAATTTTCACACTTAAACATTCCTTGATAAAAGGCAGGCATGTTCCCAAACCAATGATTCCAAGTTGAGCCTCCATTTGTTGAATAAACTATTCCAGACATATAATAGCCTAAAAAAATTAAAAGTGTATCTGTTCCAATTTTTTGAATTTGATTAATAGACTTATAATAGAGTTGATCAAAAGGGTTAAAACCTATGTTTGTTGTTAATAAGGATGAATCAATAGCAGAAAAGTAGGAGGTATCTTGTGTCCAGGTAAGCCCTTTATTTGTAGATTTATATAACTTAGTTAGGTTTCCAATGTATCTTGAACCAATAACTGTGTACCATAAATTAGGTGTAATAATATCAAAATCTCTGATAAAATAATCAGAATTTCCATTGTGGAAATTATGGAGCAGGGTTGTATTAAACAAATTTTTTATATATAATTTGTATCTTCCCGCAATTATGTTTGTATCATTATTTAAGTTGTATGTTGTTGAGTCACAAAAAGAAAAAATTCTTAATGGCTGTGATTTTACGCTCTGACTAAGTACAAAAATCAAGGCTATAAAACTTAGTAGAAATCTTAATCTTGTCTTCATTACTTAAATATAAGGTTTAATTTCTTGAGCAAGGTTCAACTTTTTAAAGTTAAACAAACGTTTCTACTCTTAGCATTAGTTATTTATCACTAATCACCTCAATAAAATAATTAATTATCTTTGAATGAAAATACCTTAAATAGTAAACCTAAAATCAATTTAATTCTCATAAAATGAAAAATTTTTTCACTTCAATTTTATCACTAATTACGTTTTTATCATTTGGGCAAGTATTTTTTAACGCCCCTCCACCTGATGGTTCTTCCACTCAAGTTCGCGCTCCAAATGGAACCGTAGGACACACAACTATGCGAGGTGTTGTTTACATTACAGCTGCTGAAATGGCTGCGGGTGGTTCAAATTATGCTATAAATTCATTCGGGTTTAACTTAATAAACGGTGTTACAATTGCTCCTGTTAATGGTTCTTTAACTCTTTATTTTCAATTAACTAATGACGCTTCCAACCTTAAAAGTTCAACTTGGGCAACTGCTATTACGGGTATGACTACTGTATACAATAATAGTTTAATGACGATACCCGTTAGTACAGGAACCTCAACAATTAATTTACCTTTGACAACGTCTTTTAATTATACAGGCAATGCCATGTATGTGGCTTATGATTGGGTATCTAATGGCCCCTTCACATCATCTTTAACTCCTGCAACTTATTCGGCTAATAGTAGTATTGGAGGTTCTGGTCTTGCTGCCGCCAATAACACTAACATTTCGCCAACCACACTTGGTACCACAGCGTTTAGGCCAGCCTTTCGTTTTGGCACTGTTAGTACCCTAACCGTAGATTTTAATGTACCATCAACAATCTGTGTTGGGTCTCCAATTACATTTACCAACATCTCTCTTGGTGCAACAAATTATACGTGGACTTCTATTGGAGGTTCTGTGCCCTCTTCAAATTTAGTTAATCACACCTTGTTGTACAGTTCTGCTGGTATTTACACAGTTACATTAGCTGCATCAAATAGCAGTAATACTGCCTCAATAACTAAAACAATTAGCGTTAGTCCGCTACCAATTATTTCTGCTAATAACGGTACAATATGTTCAGGCAATACATTCTCCATTATACCTTCTGGAGCAAACACTTATACAATACAAGGAGGAAGTTCAAATGTAAGTCCAACTTCAAATACAAGTTATACAGTTATTGGAACTAGCGCCGCGGGTTGTTTAAGTTCAAATACCGCTACAAGTAATATTACCGTAAATGCTAGCCCAATTATTAGCGTGAATAGTGGTTCAATATGCTCGGGTAATTCGTTTTCAATCATTCCTAATGGTGCTAATACCTACACTATACAGGGCGGTAGTACAAATATAAGCCCATTAATCAGCTCAAGTTATACAGTTATTGGCACAAGTGCTAACGGGTGTTTAAGTTCAAATACAGCTACAAGCAGCGTTACTGTAAATCCCAATCCTACTGTGAGCGCCAATAGTGGTGCAATCTGCTCTGGCAATTCGTTTTCAATCATACCAAGTGGAGCTAGTACTTATACTATTCAAGGAGGCAGTGCAAATGTAAGCCCAACTGTAAACTCAAGTTATACCGTAATTGGTACGAGTGCTGCTGGGTGTTTAAGTTCAAATACGGCAACAAGTAATGTTGTTATTAGTCCCAATCCATTGGTAAGTGTAAATAGTGGTACTATTTGTTCTGGCAATTCGTTTTCAATCATTCCAAGTGGTGCTAATTCTTATACTATACAAGGAGGTAGTTCAAATGTAAGCCCAACTGTAAACTCAAGTTATACCGTAATTGGTACGAGCGCTGCTGGGTGTTTAGGTAGCAATACAGCCACAAGTTTAGTAACTGTAAACACCAGCCCTGCGGTATCTGCCACTAGTAATATAACAGGCACAATGTGTGCCGGGCAAACAGCCACTTTAACAGCCAATGGTGCTTTAACTTATACTTGGAGTACAAATTCAAACGCACCTATAATTGTTATTACCCCAAGTGTTACAACTACATACTCCGTAAGTGGAACTAATGCTAATGGTTGTGTAAATTCAGCAACAATAGCACAAAATGTTAGCCCTTGCACTGGAATCAATAATAACAATATAATAGATGGAATGTTATTGATTTACCCTAATCCAGCAAATGAATATGTATCGGTAAAATTCGCTGATCAAATTTTTGATTTTAAAATGTACGATTCTCAAGGAAAACTTATTTTAGATAATTATTCAGTTAATGAAGAACTAATTATTAATTGCAACAACTTCCCAAAAGGAATCTACTTACTCATTATAAATAATAAAACAATTAAAATTAACAAGAAGCTGGTTATCGAATAAAATAATTGAACCAAATTTGAATGTTTTAAATTATATTTTAATATATAAATAAAATACAAATAATTAAAATGAGTATAGATAGTTTTTTAAGTTTCTCGTTTTTACTGCTACTAAGCAACAATACCTTAATCAAAAAAATAGTAATTGAAGATAAGAGTGAACTTTCAAAAAAATCAATATCATTAAAAATAAAAACTAAATACGACACATTAATTCCAATTTTCGACAGCCTTTTCATTACCTATAGTGAAGTTGATAGTGTATATCTTTCAACTTATTCAAAAAAAACTGCAAAAGATCCTATTTGGTTCGCTGAACGAAATTTAATAACAAAAGAAACTAAAAAATGGGGAGTAATAGATAATAAAGAGAATGTTATAATCCCATTTATTTGCGATGGAATTAAAAAAGTTTCTAATAACAAAGGCATACTCTCAGTGGCTTTGGGGAGTTTCCCACTTAATACAAATATCCCAAGATATATGTATTGTGGCAATTATTATTTTTTTGAAAAAACAGGAATACTAAGTAGCACAGAAACAAGGTTTGATCTAAAAATTGAATATATTGGCGATTTTCATCTTTTAAGTTTTATTATTGAGCAAGGCCCTAGTTTTTATTTACCTATTGAACACAGAAAAACTAAAGAATAAAATATTTAGGTTTTAAAACATTTTAATAATCAATAATCAAAAATAAAATATCACAAAATAAATAGAAATCTCTTCACAAATTCTTTACACATGAAAAAAATACAAAACTTTATTGTTTATTTAATTTTAGCTTTAACTACTAAAACTATTGCGCAACCTACAATTGGAATTAACGATTTTACTGTTCCTACAACAACCATAATAGCAGCCGCAAGCCCTTGCGGCACTCCAAAAGTTGCAAACATAATGGATGGATGGGTAATTTCCATTTCTTCCTTGGGTACTTGCGGCTTCAACATTGCTAATAGTGCCCCAAGTACAGGGCATATAAATTACTTTATTACCGGCTTTGCCAACCTCAATTACCTTACATTTGGTGCATCTAATGGCGGAGAATTTGCAATACAAGAAATGCATGTTAGTACAAGTTCTTCAAGTTGCACAAGTGTATCAATGCTTTATACGGGTTACAAAAATGGTAGTCCAATACCTGGCGCAACATTAACTGCTACTATGCCTGGTAGCACTTTCCCAAATACAGTTACTGTTACATTTACTTCCAATCCACTGTTTAACGACGTTGATGACATAAGGGTAACAACACCAGCTTATTGTTCTGGTTTATACCAAGTTTGGGATATTACAACAGCCACTGCAACACCAGCTATTGTTTGCCCAACCCCAACTTTAAATTTATCTGGCCAAACCAACGTTTTATGTAACGGAGGCAGCACAGGTTCGGCAACTGTTAGCGCTAGCGGTGGCTCACCATTTACTTATACATGGAGTCCAAGCGGAGGCAATGCAGTAGCAGCGAGTGGATTAGCTGCGGGTATTTATACCTGTGTAACCACCAATAGTTGTGGCTCAACGGCAAGTCGAACGGTACAAATAACGCAACCCGCTTCGGCTCTAGCAAGTGCAACAGCAGTTACAAACGTGTTGTGTTTTGGTAATTCAACAGGTGCAGCTACTGTTACAGCAAGTGGCGGCATATTGCCTTATACTTATTTATGGAGTGGTGCACAAACCACTTCGGTTATTAGTGGTCAAATAGCGGGTGTAAGAACGGTTACTATTACCGATGCCAATGCTTGCACACGAACAGCTACTGCCACTATTACGCAACCCGCTTCGGCTCTAGCAAGTGCAACAGCAGTTACAAACGTGTTGTGTTTTGGTAATTCAACAGGTGCAGCTACTGTTACAGCAAGTGGCGGCATATGGCCTTATACTTATTTATGGAGTGGTGCACAAACCACTTCGGTTATTAGTGGTCAAATAGCGGGTGTAAGAACGGTTACTATTACCGATGCCAATGCTTGCACACGAACAGCTACTGCCACTATTACGCAACCCGCTTCGGCTCTAGCAAGTGCAACAGCAGTTACAAACGTGTTGTGTTTTGGTAATTCAACAGGTGCAGCTACTGTTACAGCAAGTGGCGGCATATGGCCTTATACTTATTTATGGAGTGGTGCACAAACCACTTCGGTTATTAGTGGTCAAATAGCGGGTGTAAGAACGGTTACTATTACCGATGCCAATGCTTGCACACGAACAGCTACTGCCACTATTACG
>JAAFIQ010000006.1:0-81432 GCA_013298715.1 Bacteroidota bacterium
AGTATCTACAAAATTATTTAAACGAATTTGTGTATAAATTAAATCGAAGATATTTTAAAGATGCTATGTTTGATAGATTAACAGTCGCTTCAGTTTTTAATTATGGGTAAGATTACGGACAATCAAAATCTATTTTGATTATAAAGTATTTGAACGTATAATTTGGCTCAATTTTCAATTTAAAAAATCCGTAACTTTCGCTTTCCATATAATATTATGACATCAAATCAAGAAGATAAAATACGTAATGCTTTTGCTCAAAAAGATTGGAGTGATATTAAAGCACAAAATAGTTGGCAAATTTTTAAAATAATGAGTGAGTTTGTTGAAGGGTTTGAAAAAATGAGTAAAATAGGGCCTTGTGTTTCTATTTTTGGTAGCGCCCGCACAAAGCCAGATAATAAATACTATCAAATGGCAGAAGAAATTGCTTTTAAATTAGTAAAAGAAGGGTATGGTATAATTTCTGGTGGAGGCCCAGGTATTATGGAAGCCGCTAACAAAGGGGCAAGAAAGGGTGGAGGCAAATCAGTTGGATTAAACATTGAACTACCATTCGAGCAAAAGCACAACGATTACATTGATACGGATAAGTGTATTAATTTTGATTATTTTTTTGTTAGAAAAACAATCTTTTTAAAATACTCGCAAGGGTTTATTGGTATGCCAGGTGGCTTTGGTACTATTGATGAGTTGTTTGAATCGTTAACCTTGGTGCAAACACATAAAATTGCCCAATTTCCGGTAGTTTTAGTTGGTATAGATTATTGGAGTGGATTAATTGATTGGATTAAAACAACCATGCTGGCACAAGAAAAAAATATTAGCGAAGCTGATTTAGATTTGTTTAAAATTGTAGATACTACCGATGACGCTGTAAAACACATTGTAGATTTTTATAGCAAATATTTATTGAAGCCAAATTTTTAAAATTGACTTGGCTCTTTAAAATAACTACGTATCCGCTTCTCTATCTCCTTTCATTACTGCCATTTTGGACACTTCATAGTATTAGTAACTTTTTTTGCTTCGTAATTCAAAATGGAATTAAGTATCGAAAAAACGTAGTTATTTCCAATTTGAAAAATTCTTTCCCAACAAAAACTAACGAAGAAATTAATAAAATTGCAAACGAATTTTACAAACATTTTTGTGATTTAATTATTGAAACTATTAAACTGCTCAGTATTTCGGATGTAAAGTTTAAGCAAAGAATTTCGTTTACAACTAATGCCACTCAACTTTTTAATTACTATCAGGATAAGAAACAAAGTACTGTCGCAATTATGGGACACAACGGAAATTGGGAATGGAGCGCAATTGCAAATCAACTTTATTTTTCGCAATTGCTAACTGGTATTTATCATCCACTAAGTAATAAAAACATGAATGCATTGATTTACAAAATGCGCTACCGTGGAGGAAATTTTGTGCCAATGCAGCAGGCGCTTAGGAATTTAATTGAGTTGAAACAAAAAGAAATTTCAACCACAATAGGTTTAATTGCTGATCAAACATCGCCACCAGAAAATAGTTATTGGACTACTTTTTTAAACCAAGATACACCTGTGTTTAATGGACCTGAGAAAATTGCCCGCAAATTTAATTACCCTGTTTTATTTATTTCAGTAAAAAAAATTGCACGAAGTAAATACATTATTGATGCTGAATTATTAACTGAAACACCAAACCAATTAAAAGAAGGGGAGCTCTCTGAACTCCACACAAAAAAATTAGAAGCGCTTATACATGAGCAACCTGCATATTGGTTATGGAGTCACAAACGCTGGAAACACAGCTACAAGCGACCTAAAATTCAGTAACGCTTAATCTTACTTGAGGCGTTAGGTTAAAATCGCTTAGTTTGTTTTCTAATAATTTATAGTACGCTGTAATGCCTATCATTGCTGCATTATCGGTGCAATACTCAAATTTGGGAATGTAATAATTTACATTAAGTCTTTCACATAAATGTTTTACTTGAAGTCGCAATTCGCTATTAGCGCTTACGCCTCCTGCAATGGCAAAGTATTTTATACCGTATTTTTTTATAGCAATTTCGGCATTTTTTAAAAGCACTGTTACCAAATGTTTTTGATATGACGCACAAATATCATTTAAATTCTCATTAATGAAATTTTCATTTTTTTGAACTTCTTTATTAATGAAATATAAAAACGAAGTTTTTATTCCACTAAAGCTATAATTTAATCCTTCTAACTTACTTTCGGCAAATTTATATTTTGTAAAGTCACCATCCCTTGCAAATTTATCAATCAAAGGTCCTCCAGGATATTCTAAACCAATAATTTTTGCCGCTTTATCAAACGCCTCGCCAACGGCATCATCTTGGGTTTCACCAATAATTTCAAAATCTAAATAATTTTTTACTAAAACCAATTGTGTGTGTCCGCCACTAACTGTTAAGCAAATAAACGGAAAATGAGGTGCGCCAGTTTTATTAGCATCATCAATAAAATGTGCTAAAATATGACCTTGCATGTGGTTTACGCCAATTAAAGGAATACTTAACGCTAAGGCTAATGATTTCGCAAAACTAATACCTACTAGTAAACTACCCATTAGGCCAGGTCCTTTGGTAACACTAATTGCTGTAAGCTCATTTAATTTTACTTCTGCCAAAGTTAAGGCTTCATTTACAACAGGCACTATGTTTTTTTGGTGATCTCTGCTAGCTAATTCTGGCACAACGCCGCCATACTTTTTGTGAATGAGTTGATTTGCTGTAACGTTACTCAATACTTTTGTGTTTGCTAATACCGCGCACGAAGTATCATCACAACTACTTTCAATTGCTAAGATTATCTTGGTGGTATTTTTCATTTTTTTTAAGATTTAAATTAGGTTTAAACTCTTATATTTAATGCAATGCGAATAATAGGTAAAATTACAAGATTCTTACTTAAAACCATAGGGATTTTATTCCTAATTGTCGTATTTGCATTAATAGGCTTATATTTCGCAATTCAATCGCATAGTTTTCAAACGTATTTAGCAAAACGCGCTAGCGATTATTTAAGCAATGAGTTAAATACTAAAATTTCAATCGATAAAATTAAAATTGATTTTTTTTCTAACGCCAAAATTGAAAAATTATTGGTATTTGATTTGTATAATGATACACTAATTTTTGCAAATTTAAACGTTGATATCAAGGAGTTAAATTACGAGGCGCAACGCGTGAGACTAAAATCAATTAATTTAGAAAATACAACAGCAAAAATTATTAATTACAAGGATGAGAAAGATTTGAATTTTGATTTTATCATTAATTATTTCGATAACGGAAAAGTTACACGAAAAACCAAAATTGATAAAAAGTGGGACATCGATTTTGGAGATGTGAATTTGAAAAACTTATCCTTTGTATACAAGAACCTAAACGATACGCAACTTGTAAACCAAAACATGAATTTTAGTAACTTGTGTTTTACCAATATTAATGGAAAGTTTAGTAACATAAAGTTGGATGCCGATGTTACTCAAATGCAAATACAAAATTTCAGTGCAAAAGAACAATGCGGTTTTGAGCTGAATAATTTAACAGCAATTACCAAAGTTAGTAGCGAAGAATTATTTTTAAGCAATTTGTATTTAAAAACGCCGCAATCCCTGCTAAAAGGTAGAATAGAATTTTATTACAATGAATGGAAAGATTATGCAGAGTTTATAGATAAAATAAAAATAAATTCTGAGTTAAAAGATAGCACAAAGGTAAATTTTAAAGATGTAGCCTATTTCACCGAAACGCTAAATTGTTTTGATAAAGAAGTGCAATTAAACGGGCTAATAGATGGTTTTGTAAGTGATTTGAATTTGGAAAAGTTTAATTTAACACTTGGCAAACACACCTGTTTTAAAGGGGATTTAAGACTAACAGGATTACCAGTTTTTAAAACAACCTATTTAAAATTTAATACAACCCAGCTTTCAACTAGTTTTTCAGATTTAAGTGATTTTCCAAACTATCCTTTTTGTGCCAATAAAAAATTAGAGTTGCCATCTCAGTTAAAAAGCCTGGGCATTCTTAACTACGTAGGAAAGTTTGATGGCTTTATTAATAATTTTAAATCGGTTGGCATCTTAAACACAGCATTAGGCAAGGTTACTACAGATGTTGGTATAAAAATAGGTAACGAAAGCAAAGATTTTACATACGAAGGAAAAATTAATACGTATAATTTTAATGTTGGCGCTCTGGTTGGCATGAGAGAATTATCAAACGTTTCTTTAAATACAAACGTAAAAGGTAAAGGTCTTGATTTAGATAACTTGAATACGGTTTTAGATGGCGATTTGTTAACTGCTACATACAACGGTTACACGTATAAAAATATTAAGTTAAATGGCGCGTTTAAAGATAAGTTGTTTAAAGGCGTCGTAAAAAGTAACGATCCTAATGCAAATTTTGATTTTAATGGAAACATAAATTTTAAAAATAAAGTTCCTGAAATGGATTTTATTTCGAGTGTTAATAATTTGAATTTATCCGTTCTTAATTTATCCGAAAAAACCAAGGCAGATAGTGGAAGTATCTCAACCCAAATGCTCATTAATTTAAAAGGTGATAACTTAAACAACATGAGTGGGCAAATAAATTTTGATGATACCAAATACAAAACAAAAACTAAGTCTTACAGACTTTCAACCTTAAATCTAGATTTAGATCAATCCAAACCTGACAAGAGCATTAACCTGACTTCTGCTTATTTAAACGCTTCTGCAAAAGGAAAATTTAATATTTTAAATCTTCAACCAGCTTTCGAGAATTTTTTATACAAGTATTATCCAACTTTTTTTAGTAAACCGCTTGGCGATAAAACTTTTACCGATGAAGTTAAATTTAACGCCACCATTAAAAATTTTAAAACAATAAAAGAATTGTTTTTGCCTGAACTCATGTTGGCTCCAAAAACAATGCTAGATGGTAGTTTTAACGCCTCAAAAAATTCGTTTGGGCTAACTTTCATTAGCGACTCAGTTAATTATAATGGAATTAAAATACAAAAATTAAACTTATTATCTAAAGAAGAAGCAGATAAAGTAGTAGCTACAATTATTGGAGAACGATTGAATTTAACGGATAGCATTGGAATTGATAATTTTAATTTATGTATTAACTCGCTTGATAAAAACACCAAATACGATTTTGAATGGGACAGTAAAAGAATTGTAAATAATAATAAAGGCGAATTGGCCGGAATGGTTATTTTCAACAATCAATCTATATATTTACAACACGACACTATAAGTTTAACTTACCGTGATAGCACTTGGAACTTAATTAAGAGTAATCCATCAGTAATAAATTTAGATGGAAACTACTTTATAAATCCATTATTGTTTTCCAATAATCAACAACTCATAGGTTTATCTGGTACAATAAGTGAAAAGCCCAGCGATAAATTAATCATCAATACAAAGAATGTTTTACTCAATCAATTTAATCCTATTTTGAGTCCATATAAACTTAACCTTGATGGTATTTTAACAGGCAATGTGGCATTAGATATGGAGAATAAACAAATTATAGTAGATGCCGATTTAGAATTTGCGAAATTAAAAATCAATAATAATTTATTAGGCTTGCTTAAGTTAAAATCTGAATTTAATCCAATTAAAAAAGCAATTTATTTAGATGGCTCAACATCACTTGGTTTGCCCGATATGTTTGGTAACGAAACAAAAAACATTTCGTTTAACGGGAATTATTATTTAGATAACCGAGATGAAAGTATTGATATAGATTTTGGTGCCAGCCCTGCCAATCTTAAATTATTAAATCCTTATTTAGAAGGAATAATGAAAATAGAAAATGCATATGTTTTTGGTAAAGGAAAAATGCATGGAAATCCATCAAACATAAAAATTGATGGTAAATTAAAATTAACAGATAGCGAAATTAAAATTGATTACACCAATGTAACCTATAAAATAAAAGGCGATGTGGAAATAGAACCAGATTTAATTCGTTTTATTGATTTAGAAATGAGTGAAAAAAGTTTAGGCCCCAAAGCTACACCGCAAGGAACAATAAATGGCGTACTTTTTCATAATAATTTTAGTAACATGAAACTGGATTATGACGTGAACTATAGGAATATGATGGTGATGAATACTACAGAAAAAGATAATTCCACCTTTTATGGTAAAATGTATGGCACCGGCAGATTTGGGATTTATGGTTTTTTAAACTTGTTGCACATGAGTGTGGATTACACCTCAGAAAAAAATAGTAAGTTTATTATGCCACTTGATGGACCAAGCGAGGTTGGCGATAATGATTTTATCCGCTTTGTTAAACGAGATACTGTTAAAGTTGAGGAAGATAAAATATCGAGTTTTGATTTAGAAATGAATGTAAAGGCCACGCCAGATTTGAATACAAAAATTATTTTAGATAAAGTTACAGGTGATGGTTTAAATGCACAAGGCTATGGTGATTTGAAATTGAATATAAGTACACTTGGGAAATTTGATATGGTTGGCGATTACTTAATTACCAATGGAAATTATATTTTTACTTTAGAGAATGTGATTAACAAAAAATTTGATATAGAAGCAGGAAGTAATATTTCCTGGAGTGGCGACCCACTAAATGCAGAGATTAACGTAACAACAAGTTATAAGCAGCGTGCAATTGTAGCACCACTTTTACCAGAATCGACAGACAAAGGCAGGTACGCAGTAGATTGTAAATTATTAATTACAAATAAATTATTTAAACCAATTATCAATTTTAAAATTGATTTTCCAACGTTAGATGTTACAAGTAAATCCAGAATTAATAATGTATTGAGTGACGAAGTAGAATTAAACCGCCAAGTGTTTTCGTTTTTATTGTTTAGAAGTTTTGTTACACCGGCCGTATATAGCAGCGGAGGAGGCGTAACAACAGCTGGTAGCGCAGCAGCATCTACCGGTAGTGAAATGTTGAGTAACCGATTAAGTAATTTTTTAAATGGCTACGTTGGTAATTTAACTGGCTTAAGCGATTTGCAAGTAGGTGTAAATTACAGAACAGGTGCAGCCAATAGTGGTCAGGCAGTGGATTTGGCCTTAAGTAAACAATTTTTAAACAATAGAATTTCGGTTGATGGAAACTTTGGCGTTAATGGCGGAAACACTCAATCGCGCAATGGCTTAATTGGAGATGTAAATATTGATTATAAAATTACTGAAGACGGACGTTATAGAGTAAGAGGGTTTAATCGCACAAATGATAATACACAAATTACAACACTTGGCGGCCCTTACACCCAAGGTATTGGTATTTTTTATAGGCGTGAATTTGAAAATTTTGAAGATTTAATGAAGAGAAAAAAAGCCGAAAAAGAAAAGAAAGAAAATCAGGAAAAGAAATAATAATTGCGCATGCAACTCATTTTTAATCTTACTTTTAACTACTCAAAAACTAAATGCTATACCATAAATTGAACTCACCGCTCTATAATAATTTAGGCATATTAGTTTTACTATTTTTTTTAGTAAATCCATTTTGCTCAGCTCAAGATACGACTTACCTCAAAGAAATTCCTGTTATTGCCATTAAAAATGAATTTGCTGCCATAGGAAAAAAAGTTCAGACTATTGATAGCACCACAAAAAAGCTTTTTATACAAAGTAATTTAGGAGATTTATTAGCGGCAAATACTCCTATTCATATTAAAAACTATGGCAATGGTGCTATTAGTACCACCAGTTTTAGAGGTGGTAGCGCCAATCAAACTGCAATTTTATGGAACGGATTTAATTTAAAAAATGCCATGCTAGGGCATATTGATTTGAGTTTGTTGCCTGCAAACTTATTTAACGACGTTAGTATTGAATATGGCGGCGGGTCATCTACTTGGGGAAGCGATGCTGTTGGAGGAAGTGTTCATTTAAAAACGGGTACAGCATTAAAGAATAATGGATGGAAGGTAATTGCGAATCCTAACTGGGCAAGCTTTGGAAACTTTAATACAAATTTATGTGCAGAATTAAAGCATAAAAAATTTTCTTCCAGAAGCTATTTCTATTCTAATGCAAACCAAAATAATTTCAAATACAAAGATACTTTAAATAAAGAGAATCCTATTCAAACTGCTACAAATGCTTTTTACGCGCACAACGGAATTCTGCAAACTGTTAGTTATCAATTTAATAATTCAAATCAAATAAACGTAAATGCTTGGTATCATAAAACTGATAGAAGGCTACCAAATTTTTTCACATCTCAAGAAAGCAAACGCTATCAGTTTGATAAATCATTACGACTCACAACCAATTACAACTACACAAAACGGAGGTACTTTCTAATTTTTAAAAATGCCTTTTTTAATGATAAACTAAACTACAACGATAGTGCAATTGCACTGTATAGTAAAAGCTCTGTAAACACATTTATTTCTGAGCTCGAAAACTTTTACCAATACCATCCAAAAAATCAATTACAAGTAGGGCTAAATTTTACTGAAAATAAAGCTACGGCAAGCAATTACAGCGAACAACAAAATAAATTAACTCGTTTTGCAATGAATCTTGCCAATAAAACGAATTTACTTAATTCTAATTTAATAATTTATACTTCGCTCAGGGTTGAGAAAATTAATTTTTCATCAACACCTATTACAGGAAATGTCAGTGCTAATTATAAAATTTGCAATTGGCTGAAGGCAAAAGTTAATTTTGCAAAAGTATACAGGCAACCAACCTTAAATGAATTGTTTTGGCAGCCTGGTGGCAATCCTAATATCAATCCGGAGCAAGGTTATAGCCAAGAAGGCGACTTAGAATTTGACAAACAGTTTAACAAAATTAAAGTTACTATATCGGGTTCAATATATAATAGAAACATTATGAATTGGATTTTATGGACACCGGGCGCAAGCGGCAATCCAAGCCCAATAAATTTACAAGAAGTGTGGAGTAGGGGAACAGAAAGCGTTTGGAAGTTAAGTTATCACAAAACAAATTATAATTTTGGACTTACTTTAAATACAGGTTATTGTTTATCAACTATTGAAAAAGATTTACAAGAAAACAATTCAACCTTAAATCGGCAATTAATTTATACGCCGCGTTACACAATTAATTCAAATTTATTTTTTCATAGTGATTATTTTTCGTTGATGGTATTTCATCACTATGTTGGGTATAGATTTACAACTTCAGATAATTTAAATTGGCTAAACCCATACCATCTCTTATCTGCTAGGCTGGCAACCAATTTTAATAAAGAAAAGGATTTTGTCAATTTGTTTTTGGCAGTAAATAATCTCCTTAATAATAATTATGTAATTGTTGCAAATAAACCAATGCCTTTGCGTAATTTTGAGATTGGAATTACAATACATTTTAAAAGAATAAAAACATAAATAATGAAACAATTTTTTTTGCTTTTCTGTGCCCTAAGTTTAATTTCTAGAGGTCAAACTATTTGTACTTTTGAAACATTCACGCTAGCCCCAAATTCTTTTTATCAAAGCACACTTAGTACAAATTTTAATAGTAATAATTTAGAATTTAGTTATGACTGGGACAATACAAATAGTTTTTGGAGCGGAGGGTTTTCATATACCAATAAACGCGATTCAAGTAATGGTACTTTTTCAAATTTGTATGGTTGTCGTCCATTCAGTGGTGTGAGTAATTCAAATATCTACGCAACAGCTCAGGATAAATCTGTAATAAAAATTTTAACGCCTAATACTACTTTAAATGGAATGTTTATTACAAATACTACTTATGCATTTAAAACTATAAAAAATGGCAATCAGTTTGCTAAGAAGTTTGGCGGAGTTTCAGGAAACGACCCTGATTATTTTAAAATAACGGCCAAAGGGTATAAAAATGGTGCTATGAAAAATGATAGCGCCGTATTTTATTTAGCAGATTATAGAAATTCTAACAACGCATTGGATTATGTTGTTGAAAATTGGCAATGGTTTAACACCGAAAATTTAGGAGTTATTGATAGCGTGAAATTTTTTATGTATAGTAGTGATGTCGGACAATTTGGTATAAACACACCGTTGTTTTTTAGCGTGGATGATATTGCTGCAACACAAAGCTTTGTAGGTTTAAATGAAAATACTAGGAGTTTAAAATTTGATGTGTACCCAAATCCTTTCGCAACCTCGTTTAAATTAAAAACAAATAATGAAAATTTATTAGATTTAAAATTATACAGTGTTGATGGGAAGTTAATTCATGAAACAAAATTTCTTTCAGAAACACAAATAAATACTGAATTTTTCTCTGCAGGTTGTTATTTTCTTACAATCAGCGGTAATGGCGTTTTTAAATCACAAAAAATTATTAAACAATAAATGAAAGGTTTTGGAACTATAATTTTATTAAGTTTTATTTTTTTTACAGCCTGTATAAAAGACAAACCAAATGTTGTAGAAAAAGGAAACATAACCCTTAGTAGCGCAAAAAAAGTTTATGTCATCAATGAAGGGATGTGGACTAATAATCAGGCAGAAGTGAGTCTTTACGATCCGCAAACACAGCAGGTAATTCAAGAGTATTACAAAACTCAAAACCCCAACCAGATTTTAGGAGATGTTTTGCAAAGTATTAATTTTTTTAATTCGAATTATTATTGTGTGGTTAATAACTCGTCTAAAATTATAATTTGTAATAACGAATTTAAAAAAATCGGTCAAATAAACGGTTTAACATCGCCTAGGTATATTCTACCAATCAGCAACGCTAAAGCCTATGTTAGCGATTTTGAAGCCAACCAAATTCATGTAATTGATTTAACACAAAATGCAAAAGTTGGCAGTATAAGAACATACACTTGGACAGAACAAATGGTTATGATCTATAATAAAGCCTTTGTTTGTAGTCCTGTAACTAACTATATGTATGTTATCAATACCATTACCAATCAAATAACAGATAGTATTAACGTTGGAATTGGGTCTTACGGTTTAGTTTTGGATAAAAATGATAAACTCTGGGTACTAAGTGTCGGTAAAAAACAAGATAACATTCAAGGAAGGCTCACACGAATCGATCCTTTAAGTTTACAAATAGAAAATAGTTTTACTTTTCCTCAAAACCAAAGCCCAGGTAATTTATGTTTAAACAAAACAAAAGATACCTTGTATTACCTAAACAGAGGAGTTTGTCAGTTCCCAATTCAAAATGCAAGTTTGCCTAATGCACCACTTATTAATGCTGGATCAAAAAACTTCTACGGTATTGGCATTAACCCAAACACTTACCAAATTTATGCTGCCGATGCTTTAACATATGACCAAAAAGCTAATATTTATATTTATAGTGTAACAGGTGTTGAACAAAGTACGTTTAAGGCCTCCTACATCCCTAATGGATTTTATTTCGAGCAATAGAAAAACACTTAAATATTATTTCGTTTGATATTCCTTTTCCTGCAAATTATGGTGGGGTTATTGATGTTTTTTACAAGTTGGTGGCCTTGCATAATTTAGGGGTTAAAATTCATTTGCATTGTTTTAAATACGGTAATAGAGTGGAGGCGAAGGAGCTAGAACATCTTTGCGAAAAAGTTTACTACTACAAACGTGATATTTCATTTTTAAATCATTTTTCAATTTTACCATTTACAGTTAAAAGCAGAATTAGCAAAGAGTTAAAACAAAACTTATTAAAGAATAATTATCCAATTTTATTTGAAGTATTGCACACGTGCTTTTTGTTGAAAGATGATAGTTTTAAAAACAGATTAAAAATTTACCGCCACAGTAATCTTGAACATATTTATTACAAAGGCTTAGCCAAGGTTGAGAAAAATTATTTAAAGCGAGTTTACTTAAACATTGAAGCAATAAAGCTAAAACGTTTCGAGAAAATTATTCAGCGTGCTGATTTAATTTTTGCAGTTAATAAAAAAGATTCAAGTTATTTTAAAGAAAATTATCCCGCTGTAAACACAATTTATTTACCAAGTTTTCACAGCAATAATGAACTTACAATTAATGCAGATATGGGCGAATACGCTTTGTATCATGGTAATTTGAGTATACCAGAAAACTACGAAGCCGTTGAGTGGATTTTGAATAACATTGCTACTAAAGTGAATTACAACATTATTATTGCTGGATTAAATGCACCACCATTTTTAAAAAATAAAATAAATACGATTAAACATTGTAAATTAATTGATAGTCCTAGTGAAGCTGAAATGAATAAGTTGATTGAAGAGGCTCAACTGCATCTCTTATATACTGCACAAGACACAGGTTTAAAACTAAAACTACTAAATGTATTGTTTAAAGGAAGATTTATTTTAACGAATAGCGCTATGTTGTCTGGTACCGATTTAAGTGAAAACAACGGGCTGATTATTTGTAATTCTCATCAGGAATACAACGACAAAATAAATACACATTCAAAACAAATGTTTACTGAGGCGCACAAGGTTGAGCGAGAAAAGTTGGTAAAAAATTTTAAGAATACCGTTGGTGCTGAAATAATTTTGAAGGAGATTTCTCATTGATAAATTACAAAATGTTAATAATATACTTTTACCAAAAGATTATTTAGATTATATTTAGCTTTTGAAAATTTAGTTATTATCAAAAAAATATGAGTCATTTAAGTGTTAATCATCTTTTAGGAATAAAGTACATTACCAAAAACGATATTGAATTAATTTTAAACACGGCTCAAAATTTTAAAGAAGTAATTAATCGACCAATCAAAAAAGTTCCTTCGCTCCGAGATATAACAGTTGCCAATTTATTTTTTGAGAATTCTACTCGTACACGTTTATCTTTTGAATTAGCTCAAAAACGTTTGAGTGCTGATGTTGTAAATTTTTCGGCATCCAGCTCATCGGTAAAAAAAGGAGAAACTTTAGTTGATACCGTTAACAACATTTTGGCCATGAAGGTTGATATGGTGGTAATGCGTCATGCAAGCCCAGGTGCTGCGGTATTCTTAGCAAAAAAAGTAAATGCAAAAATTGTAAATGCAGGCGATGGTGCACATGAACATCCCACACAAGCTTTGTTGGATGCGTATTCCATTCAAGAGAAATTAGGAACACTCAAGGATAAAAAAATTGTAATTGTTGGCGATATTTTGCACTCGCGTGTTGCGCTTTCAAATATTTTTTGTTTGCAAAAATTAGGTGCTAAAGTAAAAGTGTGCGGCCCTCAAACGCTTATACCACGTTATATTACAAGCCTTGGAGTAGAAGTAGAATTAGATTTGCGAAAAGCATTAGAATGGTGCGATGTTGCAAATATGCTGCGCATACAACTAGAACGACAGGATATAAAATTTTTCCCAAGTCTGCGCGAATACAGCATGCTTTACGGTTTAAACAAGGAACTTTTAGATAGTTTATCAAAAAAAATAATTATCATGCATCCAGGCCCAATTAACAGAGGTGTTGAAATAACTAGTGATGTAGCAGATAGTAATCAATCCATAATTTTAGATCAGGTAGAAAACGGAGTAGCGGTGCGCATGGCGGTAATGTTTTTATTAGCAGGAAAGCAATAATGAAAAAGATAGTTTATAGTTTATTTCTGTGTTTTATCTGCCTGACAGGTTTCGGACAAAAACTTATTACCAAAAAATACTTAAATACCGAAATTAATGTAAGCTACCAAATACCCAATAGTTGGGATGTTTTGCCAAAAGAAGAAAATAACAAAACAGAGTTTGCCGCGTCATGTAACGACCAAAAAGAAAACATCATTTACAAAAATTGTTTTAGTGATGTTGTATTTTATATGGAAAAATATAACCTAGATTTGAACGCTACTTTAGAAAAAAAGGGCTTCACTTTAAAAAATGATTCTGTGTTTTATAAGGATACAAAAGGAAAATTAAATAAAGTGCAATACACGCAACGCAATAATTACAAAGGAATTTTTTATGAAGCCAAAACAAAAATAAATTGTACAAGCCTACCCAAAAAAATGCAAACACAGGGTAGGGTAGATTATTTATTTTTTAATTTACGCGGTGGTAAAAATACAGTTGTTATTTATACCACAGGCAAGGCATTAGATATTAGAGTGCGGAATTTGATTTTAGAAAGTTTTAAGTTTGTTTAGTGTTTCTTATAGTTTTTAGCGTCTTCATGATTTAATACTCTAAAAAGTTCATAGTGGGTAATAATACAAAATCATTTTATTAACTTAGTGCAATTGTGTTTAATTTTATGTTTCGCAAACTAATTTTGGTTAGGTTATTTATAATAGCACCTTTTTTTTGTTTTGCTCAAAATTCTAGTTTTGTAGCTCAAATTAACAAATTACCCGATTAGCTTCAACAAAATTTTATTTCAAAACAGGTTGAAGAGTTATACAAAAAAGATTCTGTTTTTGCTCAGAGAGAGAGAAATAATGCGATTTCTGTTTTTAAAAATAACAAACGGATTTACGCAGCGCTTCTGAGTGCACAAGCAACCTTTCTTTTTAATAATGAAAATTGCACCTAAGCCTTAGAATATGAAAAAAAAGTGCTCGAAATTTATGAAGCATCGCATGATTTTGAAAACGAGTTACTTTCAATTAAAAGAATCACAAGAATTTACACCGCTTTAAACAAATCTAACGAAGCAATTTCGTTATTAATAAAGAAACTAAATGAACAACAAGGAAACAAAGAAAAAGAGTGTGTGCTATTAGAAAGAATTGGTATTACTTTTAAAGAAATTAAAAATTCCGACAAGGCATTAATTTATTTGTTGCAAGCCGAAGAGAAATCCAAAGAGGTGGTAAAGCCCAGTTCAAGATTTAACCTTACGCTTTTAACCATATATAAAAATATAGGAGTGTTGTATAGGAATAAGGACGATTTCGATAAAGCCATTTATTATTTTGACAAAGGCTATGACCTAGCCGAAACTACAAAAAACGTTAGATACAAAGGTATCATCTTAAATAGTTTGGCAATATTATATAGAGAGAAAAAGGAATATTTAAAGGCAATTGAAGCCTTTGAAGAATTGATAAAGTTAAAACTTGAAGTTGAAAATTCGGCGGGGGTTTCTAATTCTTATAGCAATTTAGCGGCACTCTATCTCGAGATAAAAAACTATTCAAAAGCGGAGAAGAATTACCAACTTGCTTATACAATTGCTGTGCAATCTAAACAGAAAAAGGCAATTTTAGAGGTTTGTGAAGGCTTTTACCGATTTTACGATAAATTAAATAAGCCAAGTTTGGCCTATCCTTATTTAAAAAGAGCATTTATTTTAAAAGACAGTATTTACAGCAGCAGCATTGCCGAAGAAAGCGCCAAGTTAGAAACTATTTATAATACCGAAAAAAAGCAAAAGGAAATTGAAATAGGTAAAATAAAAAATCAACAACTCGAAAAAGATGTAAAATCAAAGGACAGAGAACGCAATATTTTTATAGGTAGCGCTCTTTTATTGGGTTTGTTTTTAATTTTGTCAGTACGTAGTTTTTTACAAAAGAAAAAAGTAAACAAGCAATTTGAAGAAAAAAATAGTTTAATCAACAAACAAAAATTATTGGTAGAAGAAAAACAAAAAGAAGTTTTAGACAGTATACGTTATGCAAAAAAAATACAACAAGCCCTGCTTACCAGTGAAGGTTACATAAACAAAAATATAAACCGTTTATTGAAAAAATGAATCCTCGTTTTTTTACTAGCGTTTAAACTATAAATTACACCTGCTATTAATCCAAAAAGTCCACCTAAATAGCTAAAATTATGCATTGAGCCAACAGCTATAAAATTTTTCGTATCAATAAGATTATTTGGCAACCACCAACTAACCCCAGTTTCTGCTAAATAAATTTTACCAATAGCAAATCCAATTAGTCCAGTTACAAGAGCAACTAACATAGTTATTAAAATTGATTTTAATGTAGAAACTAAAAACAGTTTACTATTCTTTTGCTTCAAATTTACTAGCCCTAATATTAATCCGATTGGCAAGCCCATCCACCAAGTAGCCAAAAAGCCAACAATAGCCACTTGTATTCTTGGATTAGGAAATATAGCTTCATTACCAACCTCCGCAAGTCTAAATTGATAGAATTTAAATTTCGTGTAATATTCAGGAGAAAGTGAGTAAGTTATTTGATCGTGCAATACCCCATAAAGCCCAGCAATTAAAGGTACTAGAGAAATAAGAAATGTGAGCGTTAAGAATTTTTTCATTTTAGTTTGATTGTTTTTCATAACGTCCTTAATCTATGCGTTACTTTTAAATTCTTTTTTCTTTCGATTTGAAGTTCTTCATTAATAAATACAACTTATAAAATCTTCATCTATTTTTTTATTAAAATTTATGCGTTTTTTACAGTTATAAATTTAATTTTAAATGTATTGTTCGCACTCAGCGAACAAATGCGTAAGTAGTATTTAGTCGTAAATGTTTTTTCTATGCCCTATTTTACCAATTTCTACAATTTTTATTTCATCATCAATTGAATAAATTACTCGGTAATTTCCTATTTTTATACACCATATATATTCATGTTCTCCTTTTAGTTTTTTACAACCGTTAGGACGTGGATCTTCTACTAAATTATCTATTGCTAACAGTTTTCGATTATCTTTTTTTGGAAATTGCTCCAACTCTTTAAGAGCATGTTTTTCAATGATAATGTTGTACATTATAACTTACCTTTTTTCTTTAATGTTCTTTTGGCGTCTTCCCAACTTATTTTTTCTCCACCTTTCCGTGATTCGGCTACCAAAACATCAATAAATTCATGAATATCTTCATGATACTGTTCAATGGTTTTTAGGTCAATAACAACTGCTTTCTTATAATTTTTTTCATCAGTTATATAACTAATACCTTTCATTTTATACAATTTTGTTTTATAAAGTTACAACTTTTTAATAATTTTTTATTATAAAATTGGATTAGCTTTTTTTAGTTTGGTTGCTCTTCATTTGTGTTTTTTCTCAGCCCACTCTTCTGGCAAATAGCTAACAATGTCTTCATTGGGTTTAATAGCTCTGTCATAACATTGCGTTTTGTAATTGACAAATTACTTCTTCTTATTTTTTTAGTATAATTTTATTCGATACTTATTGTACTTTTTTATTAGTAGCCTCGAATCTAAATACAAGTAGAGATTAAAAACAAAAAAACGAGTAGTTTAATACTCGTTTTTTTTAATTCAAAAGTTAATTATTTAGAACTAGTGATTTTCTGGGTTGCTAACTAATAATCCAAATCGCCATAATCTATTTTTTTACGTTGAATGGCAAGTATTAACGTGCACACCAAAACAAAAAACGGTACATACATCATTACTTTTGGTAAATCGTAATGTTTTAAAATTATTTCTGATTTGCGTTTTAAACGTTCGCTTATTAAGTACATGGCTGGCACTAATATTAAGGTTAAAAACGTAGCAAAGAATAAACCAAAAATCATAGTCCAACTTAGTGGTCCCCAAAACACAACATTATCTCCTCCAAAATAAATGTGTGGATTTCCTTCGCTGAACAATTTGGCGAAATCAATATTTAATCCAACTGCCAAAGGTATTAAGCCAAGTATTGCAGCAGTTGCGGTTAAGATAACTGGCGTCATACGTGTTCTACCACTTTCGATTGTTGCTTCCCACAAACTCATTCCACGCTTATGCCTTAGCTCTTCAGCAAATTCAATTAATAAAATACCGTTCCGCACCACAATACCAGCAAGAGCTACAATACCAATACCAGTCATTACAATACTCATATCCATTTTAAAAATTGCGGTGCCTAGTAAAACTCCAATAACACTTAAAATAATTTCGCTCAAAATAATAATTGGCTTTCCAACCGAATTAAATTGAAGCACTAAAATCAGTAATATTAGTAGAATTGAATTACGCAATGCCCCAGCTAAAAAAGCACCTGTTTCTGCTTGCTCTTCTTGTTGCCCAGTAAACTTAACATCCACGCCTTCTTCTGCACCAACAAAATCTGCTGCTGCTTTTTGTACTTCTGCTGTAACATTGTTTGGGTTAAATCCTTGTTTAACATCACTGGCTAAAGTAATTACACGTTTGTTATTTCTGCGCTTAATTCCGCCATAAGTGTTTTCATAACGCACATCACAAAAGGCTGATAGAGGCACAGAACGTAATATACCGCCCATATTCATATCTCTAAACGTAATTTTTAAATTCCGAATGTCTTCAATATTTGTACGTTGGTTAAATTGGTAACGCAATTGAATTGGGTATTCATCATTCGCATCTCTAAACTTACTAGGGTTATCAATTCCAAACACAGCTTTTCTTATTTCCATAGCCAATTGTGCAGTTGAAATACCCTCGGTGTTAGCGCGTTCTCTATCAATATCAAAAACAATTTCTGGCTTGCTATCAACAAAATCGCTTTTATACTCAACAACACCAGGTACTGCTGCATCCTCTAAAAAGCGTTTTAATTTTTTTGAAGTTTTAATTAAATCTTCAAATTTATCGCCAGTAATTTCAATATTAATTGGTTTAGCAACTGGTGGTCCTGATTGTTCTTTGTTTGCATTAATTTCAACACCAGGCATATCCCATTTCATATTTTGTAATTTGGTTAAAATAGGCATCGTGCTTTTTCCATGTCTATCGGCAAACTCCACAAAGTTTATGGCAATTTTACCACGGTTAGGGTAAGCACTTTGGTCTTCATCTTGCGGGTCGGTTACACCAACGGTAATATTTGTAATGATAGATGAAACCAAATCTGTATCATTTGCAATAACATCGTTCACGCGTTTTTCAATAATTTTCATTACCTCATTTGTTTTTAAAGGATCAGTTCCTTCGGGTAATTTCATGTAGACAAACACGTTGTTAGGGTCTCCTTCAGGAAAAAACACAACGTTAGGAGAACGTAAGTTGAATAAAATTAATGAGAAAACGAATAAGCCTAAGGTATAAACTAGCATCATACCAGGGCGTTTAAGTGCCCACGTTAAAAAACCGGCATATCTGTTTTGAAATTTAGGCCATGATTTTTTTTGAAAATTTTCTATCACCTTGTAGAGCCATAAGCGATGAAGAATCATGAACACGCCTAAAAACAAAATAAAATTACCAAAGCCAAAATAACCTTTTGCATAACTTACCACCATTGCGAAGCCATATACAATGAGGCGCATAATGGCTTTACGATTTATTTTACCATAGTTTTTAAATTCTTCGTCGTGCGATTTCATAAAATCAACTGCAAAAACAGGATTAATGATATAAGCCACAAACAACGATGCTAGTAAGGAAACGATTAATGTTATTGGTAAAAAGAACATAAACTTACCAATTACACCATCCCAAAACGCAAGCGGAATAAAGGGTGCAAGAGTTGTTAGGGTTCCGCTTAATACTGGTAAAAATACTTCGCCAGCAGCCATTTTAGCTGCTGTTTTAATATCTTTTTTTCCATTATCAAAAATCCGATGCGTGTTTTCTATTACCACAATAGCATCATCTACAACAATACCAAGGGCAAGTAAAAATGCGAATAACACAATCATATTCATGGTAAAGCCTAAACTTGGCATAAATAAAAAGGCAATAAACATAGATAATGGTACTGATAAGGCCACAAACAAGGCATTGTTAACTCCCATAAAGAACATTAGAATAAACGTTACCAAAATAAAACCAATAATGATGGTGTTTATTAAATCATGCAAGGTAATTTTTGTTTTTACCGACTGATCAGCAGTAATATTAATTTTTATATTGCTCGGAAATTCATTTTTTTCCATTGTCTCAACAATCTCATGAATTTTATCAGAGGCTTCAATCAAATTTTCTCCAGCACGTTTAATAACGTTTAATGTAATTACGTTGTTTCCGCCCAAGCGCGCAAAACTTTCTGCTTCCTTTACAGTATCTGCAACATGAGCAACATCCTTTAAATACATTTTAGCACCACTTTGTGAAATGATAACTAGATTTTTAATTTCTTCTAACGTTTTAAACTCGTTTTTAATACTGATTAAACGTTTACTACCATCCATAGGTAAAACGCCACCACTAATAGATAAATTTTCTGATGCAATGGTACGCTCCAGATCTCCCATACCAAGGTTTGCAGCTTGCATTTTATACATATCTAAATTAATTTGTATTTCACGCTCTGGCGCACCAACTAATTTTACTTCTGTAATTTCTTTTAATCCTTCAATTCTATCTTTTAAATTATCAGCATATCTTTTTAGCTTTTGCAAGTCCATATTACCTGCAATGTTTATGTACAAAATTGGTAACTCGCTAAATGCTAATTCTTTTATAAAGGGCTGGCGTGTTAAGCCAATTGGTAAATCGGTTTTAGCTTCGTCTACTTTATCTTTTAATAATTGACGAGCCTTATCAGGGCTAACATCTGTTTTAAATTCAACAACAACCAAACTTACATCTTGCATACTGGTTGATGTTAATTTTTTTACACCAGCAATTGATTTTATTTTTTTCTCTAATGGTTTGGTTACCGTGTTTTCAATATTTTGTGGTGAGTTGCCTGCGTAAACGGTGCTCACAAAAAATTTAGGGACAACAATGTCTGGAAAACTTTCTTTAGGCAAACTATTATACGTCATTATACCTGCCAGGGTAATAATCACAGTAAAAATATAAATGGCGGTTTTATTATCTATAGCCCAGCTACTGGGTTTAAATTCTTTAAATTTCTTTAAGTCCATAGTGTACTTATTTAGTTGAATTAATTTTTAAAGCGTCACCTTCATTCACACTTTCAAAGCCTTTAGCAATAATGTTATCCGATTCACTTAAGCCTGCAATAATTTCGGCATATCCATTATACTCGTTGCCTTTAGTAATTTCGCGTTTTGTGGCTTTGTTGTTTTCATTAACCAACACAAACGTTTTTCCTGTAAAATCTGATTGCACATATTTTACTGGCAACACAACAACTGGCTTAGGAGAAACGTAATCGTTAATTTTAATTTGAGCTATTTGATTTGGGTGGTATTCTTTTTTATTATCTAAATTAATTTCAACGTTGAACGTACGCGTCATAGGATTGATAGAGCGTGCAGCAAAAGAAACTTTGGCATTTAACGAATCTTTTGAGTCAGGAAAAACGATTAACACATCATCGCCTTTGTGAATTTTGCTGATATAGCTTTCTGCCAAATCTGATTTTAATTTTAAATTATTAAAGTTGATGATTCGGATGGCAGGAATACCAGGGGCTGTAAGCTGACCTAATTTAATATCAACTGCATCAATGGTTCCATCAATTGGTGAAATTATTTTTGTCATACGTAATTGCTCTTGTAAGGCTGTTATTTTTTTCTCCATACTTTCTTTGTTTGTTTTAGCGGCAAGAAACTGAACTTCTGTTCCAATTTTTTGATCCCATAATGCTTTTTGTTTTTCGTACAATTGATTTACTAAATCGGCATTAATTTGTAAATCGGCTAAACTTTGTTGAATAGAACGGGCATCTGTTTCAGCTAATACGGCACCTTTGCTCACATCTTGACCAGGGGCTACATTAATTTTAACTATAGTTCCAGGGATTTCGCTGGCAACACTTACACTTTGCTCAGCATCAACATGACCTTGAACATTAATATAGGTTTTAAAAATTTGTGTAGTTATTGGTTCAGTTTCAACCAAAGTTATTTTTTTGGCTGAATCGCCTTCGGCAGCTTTAATTTCTGCTTGTAATTTTGCTAATTCTGTTTTTAGCTCACCCTCTTTTTTAAGCAATTCTTCAAGTTTAGTTGGTGCTTTGCCTCCGCAGGCAGTAAATATTAATGCGGCAATTGTAAATTGAAATATATTTTTCATTGTTATGTTATTTTTCATATCGTAAAATTGTTTAATTATTTGCTTAGTTGTCCGTTTGCTTTTAGGTAATCTGTTTTAGAAATTAACGCATCGTATAAGGCGTTGTAGTAATTTGTTTCTGCTTCGCGCATAGATGTTTGCGCATTTATAATTTCTAAATTGCTGCCTACACCTTGTTGAAATTTTTTCTCTGTAACTTCAAACACATGTTTAGCAAGTTCCATATTCTTCTTATTTGCGTTAAGTGTTTTTAAAGCATTGTTATAAGTAATAGCGGCAGAACTACTTTCTAACTGAGATACTAATTCTAATTGACGCAGCGTGTTGGTGTTTTTTGTAACATTTAATTTTGCTTGTTGAATTTTGTTATGGCGTTGGAAGCCATCAAAAATAGTAGCATTAACCGTTACACCAATTAAGGCGATTGGGAACCATTTTTTTTCAGGTTTATTTTTATCATTTTCAAAAATATTCGCTTCTGGTCGATTAGTTGAAAATTGATAAGCTCCATAAGCTGCAACGGTTGGTAAGTAGCCCCATTTTAAACGTTTTACATCAATTTTGAGTAAGTTTTCTTGTGCCTTTAGCAATTGGTAATCGCTACGTTTTGCAAAATCACCTGAATTAATAGATAAATCACCACTCAAATCTTTTTGCATATCTAGGCTATCGGCCAAACTAATATCATCAAACACTTTATAGCCCATTTGAAATTTTAATAAGTTTTCGCCTAATTTTAGTAGTTGAACAACTTTTTCGCGTTCCACAATTAAATTATTATTAGCAACTTCAAGGCGTTCTACATCTATTAATTCAACCAAACCTTGTTTGTTGTAGGCGCGTAATTCAGTTAATGATTTATCAAGCCTAACTAAATTGGCATCTAATAATTTTAAGCGCTCTTTATTAACCAACACACCATAGTAGGCTTTTGTAACCTGCGCTACAACTTCAGATGTGCCTCGGTTTGCGCTAATTTTAGATAGGGCCTCAAACTCTTTTGCTGCTTTTAATCCAAAAATATAATCGGCACTGAATAACAATTGTGAAGCGCTAAAACCTGCAGTTGCATTGTATTTTAAACCAAAAGCAAAATTGGTATAACTTCCAACCGGTATCATACCGCCACCAAAATTAGCCTGATCAATAATACTTTGAGGTATTTTAAAATAATCTTTAAAATCAAAACTGCCAGTAATTTGCGGGAGGCCAAGTCCAGCTATTTCTTTGCGCTTGTATTCTGCCAGTTTTAAATCGATGTTTGAATTTTGCTCACTTGGCGAATTTTTTAGAGCATAGTCTACCGCCTGTTTTAGTGTAAACGCTTGGTTTTGTTGTTGCCCATTTGTTTTACCAAACAGAATTAAAAGCAAAAGCGTGTTCTTTAGGTATTTCATAATGTTGTTTTGTTACTTTTTTTCAACCGTGATTTGTAATAATTGTTTAATCTTCCTCTATGTTTTTGTATTTGTTAATTAGTTTATGACCTTTTAAAGTGCAAACGCCATATAAAAAGTGCTCCGTTAAGGCAATTTGAACTTCGGCGATATTAAATTGATCGTGTGGAAAAATTTCGCCTTTCATACCTAAATCTACAAGCTCTACTCTTAATTTTGAAAGCAGTTTTATATCGATGTCTTTTCTTATGTATCCTTCTGATTGGCCTTTGGTTAAAGAAGTTTCGACCATTTTTAAAATAAAACAATTTTTAAAGTCGTCAAATTGTTTCCATGTTTCTGGATAAAATTTTTGTAGCTCATAAAAAATAATTGGGTTAATTTTATCAAGCATATCGCGCATTTCATCCATCACTTTAAACACTTCTTCAATAATATTTTTTGAGTTTTCGTGCGCGGCTCTAATTCTGCACTTATCATCTTCCATTGTTAGCATCATCAGTGAGTGCACCAACTCGTCCTTGTCTTTGTAAAATTGGTAAATTGTTTTTTTGCTAATCCCTTGGTGGCGGGCAATTTCATCCATAGTAATGTTTTTTATACCGTACTTGAAAAATTGTTCTTGAGCACCACGAAGTATTTTTTCTTTAGAGTCCATTTTAAAATTCGGGCACAAAACTAAGGAAACTTTTTTCGTCTTGCAAGTTTCCGAACAAAAAAATTAATTTTTTTTGCATCTTTACCAAAACAATGGACAAAAAAGTAAGTTTATGGCAGAGATTACAAAGGTGGCTTAGAAATAAGTACCGCTTTGTAATTTTAAGTGATACTTCCTTTGGCGAAAAATTCTCACTAAAACTCACGCCTTATGGCATTTTGATTGCCGTTTCAGCAATAACCATTGTAATGACTACTTTGGTGATAAGTTTAATTGCGTTTACTCCTTTGCGAGAATACATACCTGGCTATGGCAACATTACTGAAAGAAAATTAATTGTGAATTTGGGTAATAAGGCCGACTCGTTAGAACAAATTGTTGAAAGCCGAGACGATTACATGAATAATGTTTTGAATGTTTTGAATGGAAAAGTAGAAGGAAAAACAGAAAAGCCAAAAAAAGATACTACTGGTAAGTATAAAAACACCAATATTGACCCAACAAAAATTGATTTGGAGTTTAGAAAAGGCTACGAAGAAAATCAACAAACAAACAACATTGCAATTTCGAACAGTAAATTAAAAGGCATTAGCGATTTGGTTTTTTTTACACCCATAAAAGGTATGGTAATTGAATCTTACAACGCAGAGAATGATCATTTAGGAGTGGATATAGTTGCAAAAGAAAATGAAATAGCAAAATCGGTGTTAGATGGAACGGTTATTTATACAGGCTTTTCAACCAAGGATGGCTATGTGATACACGTGCAACATTCAAATAATTTAACCAGTATTTATAAGCACAACGCCGATATTTTAAAAAAAGTAGGCAATAAAGTAAAAGCTGGCGAAGCTTTATGTATTATAGGAAACACAGGTGCGCTAAGCAAAGGGCCACACTTACATTTTGAGTTGTGGTATAATGGAATACCGATAAATCCGCAAGAGGTGATTGGGTTTTAGGGAATTTAAAAGGTTGTTTTAAAATTAAAACTCAAGGAGTACTTCAATTCAGAATCTTATCAAAAAAAACCTATTGTATCATTAAACCTTTGAAGTTTAAAAGATTTGAAGTAACTTTGGTTTTAAAGAAACAATTTACACGACATACATGTTTATTTGAAAATCTCATAAAAATGTTTCGATTTTTGTAAACTAAGCAAATTAAAAAATGACTTAAAACTGGCGCAATGCAATTATTATTAAATATTAAAGATAAATCGAAAGCTACTTTACTAATGGAGTTTTTAAGAAGTTTAAATTATGTAACCAGTATTGAAGAAGTTGAATTGGATGAGATACCTGAAGCGCATAAAAAATTAGTGAGAGATAGGATTAAAAAAAGTAAAGAAAGTACCTTATTAGATTGGGATAGCGTTAAAAACGATTTTAATGGCATTTAAGTTAAAGCTGGAACCGCTTGCTAAGTTTGATATACAGCAAGAAATTAACTATTATAATAGTAAACAAAAAGGTTTAGGAAAGCGTTTTTATGATGAAGTTAAGGCAGCTTTTGCTGTCATTAAGAAAAATCCGTTTTTTCAGGTACGTTATGATAATATAATTTGTTTGCCTTTAAAAGTTTTTCCAGCAATGGTACATTTTACAATTAATGAAAAAACCAACACCGGTATTATTAGAGCAGTTGTAAACACGCATAGAGATCCTGATAAAAACTGGGTAAAAGAAGAATAAGGATTTTTGAAATCAATCTTATTTCTTTTGACGGGTTGTATATTTTTTTTTGTAAGTAATTCCTACTGCCAAATTTACAACATCGTAAGTTGTAGGAATTTTTTCGTAAGAGTTGTTTTTAGAATCATGCACTACTGAGTATGGTAGTTTACCATTTTTATCTACGATTTTAGAATAAAGAATACACTCAAAATACTTGCCAGTGGGAATGAAATATACCTGAGTGATAACAAGTCTGAATTCAACAAATGTGATTATAACTCCATCAAGGTTATTTCGCTTGCAAATGTCTATTACCTTTAGAGAATCGGGCTTATCGTAACTTAAATTTTGATTTAGGAGCTTGGTTTGTTTTGATAAAAATCGATTAGAATATTTTATAGCAGAAGCATTAAAATTTGAATCTAGTTTTGGAAAAATGGTATCAATCTTAGGGCTTCTTTTATTTGGATTAGCAACACCAAGTAGTGCCAGCTCAGTATTATTTTTTGAATCGTAAAGTAATTTTGTAGTTTCGCAGGAAGTGATGAGTAAACAAGAAATTATTAATATAACTAATTTGATTTTATTCATGAAATAATTTCCAATTTGCAACATATTAATTTCTTCAAATTTATTCAAACATAATCTAACCCAAATCAATTCCCTTACTTCCTCCCCAACAGACCACCAATTTCTTTCCCAACACCAGTAAAGGATACAGCGTTTAACGGAAATTCTAAAAACACATGTAAAAAACTTAAAAAGAATAATACTTTTAATCCTAAATTATAATCCCAGGCATAAAAAGCAATAGATGAAAGCCATAAACCTAAAGTAATGTAGAGTGTTTTTTTAGGTACTTGGTGCCATTTAATTACCGAGGTTTTTGAAAACCAATTTAAGTAATGGTAAGTATAAGCAAATGCTATAAAACGCATCACCACAAAGCCAGCATTTGTAGTAAATACATCTGTTTCTTTGGTAAATTCTGTCATGTTAAATAGCTCAACCAATTTTCGGTTAAGGTCAGCAAACATGTAATAACTTTTTTGCGTGTAATTACCAACCGTATAAAATAAATTTTGTGGTTGAAAAACGAATATTGAAATGGCGCACACAATTAGCACCAATACCGAAATTAACCCAGCCTTCGATTTTTCTTTTAAAGCGCCATATAACATAAACATCCAAGTAAAAATAAAAACATGGATGATAGTTGGTAAAAAAATGGCAATCCACGTAAAGTAATTATTCATTTTTCCGAGTGCCGTGGTACAAATAATTGCCATAATTAATAATATTATTCTGTAAAGCCAATCTTTTATGAAAACAAAGGCTATAGCCGCAATTATGGTGATGAAAGTAAGGTGCGCCAAAAGCAAGTAATTTTTTGGTGAATTAAAATTCCAATAAACTAAAATGGTGCAGGCTATGACCAAATAAATAAAATCATTTTTGCCTTTGGTAAAATAATTTTTCTTGTGCAACCAGCCAATTTCGGTTAAGTAATGTAAGGGCCCTAAAACGCCATAAGAAAACAAGAATAATTCAAATGGAAGGATAAACGAAGCAATGCATGATAAAACAATAAGCACGGTGTTTACGTTATGTATTTTATTGCTCTCAGTCATTATTTTTTTGGTTTGGCTATGCTGTATTCTTTAATAAAATCGGGCCATTTAATTGTTTTGTATGCGTTACTTCCATAATATTCGAGTATAGGCTTTATTTGTTGTGGTGATTGGTAAAAGTTTAGAACTTCTAAAACTGTGTTTTTTTCATCTAGCACACTAATGCTCGGAAAACTTAATCTGTTGTTAGATAAAGCCATTGCCAAGGTGTTTAATGGGTAACCATTTACAAGTTGTTTAAAATATTTTTGTTTATTAAAAATTAGCGTATCGTTACTTTCGGCATTAAAATTAATTACATAGTAATTTTTGTTTATATAGTTACCAATTAACGAGTCTACAAAAGTAGTTTTTTGAATTACTTTGCACGTGTTACAAAACGATGAAACAAAATTCACCAATACCTTTTTAGGTTTCTTTTTGTGTAACTTTTCTAAATCCTTAATATCGTAGGTTGTTATATTTACCTTTTTATAGCCAGTATCGTAAAAGGTTTTATTAAAGTTTGAATTAAATTCTTCGAAAATACTTGTGCGCCAGGCATTCTCCACCATAAACACTAAAAGTGGTTCTATTTTTTTATCTTCTAAATAGCCTTGACTTAGTAAATTATACTCGTAATTATTTGTAATAAACATGGTGCTTGGGTAGCTTAAACTATTCCCTAAAAATTTAACGGCAAGCTCATGAGGTGTTTTCGGTTCTTTACTTAAAGGTTTATAAATTTTACCATTAAATTCAATGGTATCTTTTGTTTCGGCGTTAAATTTTACAGCATAAAAATTTTGGTTTATATATCCTGCCAAGTTTGGGTTAGAGTAGGTGGTCTTCATCATATGTTTGCACCAACCGCACCAATCTGTATAAATATCAATTAAAAAAGGTTTTGGCTGTGTTTTGTTTTTTTCTTGAGCTTCTTTTAAAGTAAGCCAATTAACTAGACCATTATCAGCGTTTTGTGCGAATCCAACTAAGGAATTGAGAATAAGAAGGTAACAAAGTATTAATTTTATTTTCAACATATTTTAAAAAATAAGTTCCTTTTTAACTCATAAATATAACTAACATATAAATATAAAAAAAATCAGGAGTGTAATTGCTCCTGATTTTTTAAAATAATCAAAATCTAATTTATTTAATTACGTTAACTTTTGCTCTGTAATTTTTTGAAGAGGTACTTACAGTTAAATTATAAACACCATTTGGTAATGAATTTAAATCAACAGAATTAAGATTTGCGTTTTCTTGGTAAACAATTCTACCTGAAATATCGGTAACCATAATTGATTTAACAATTTCATTCTTTGGCGAATTAAATTTGATAACCCCACTGGTAGGATTTGGGTAAATAGAAATTGTTGAGAGAATAGCTGATTCATCTTTTAAACCAACAGTAGAAACAATTATGTCATTTAAATCGCGAGGAACTATTTGGTATCCAGTGGTACAAGAGAAATCACTTGGAGCACCACAAAATTGACTTGTAATACCAATAATATCAACTGGGCCGGTTGGGATAGCAGTTCCTACTATAGGATTATTTGTTTGAGTTAAACGAGCTATAACAAAATTACCTGAAGGATAATTCACAGTATAACTTGAGCCCGCATTAGCACATGTAAAGGTACCACTTGCGGCAAAAGTTCCGCCATTTATTCTAATTAATTCGCTTTCTGTTGGCTCAGCAGTAGCTGTTTGAAAAAATTGGGTATTCGTTATTACAAACGGTGCAGGTAATGTATTGTTAGAAGATGTTTTAACTACAGTAACCGGTGAAGCACTAAGTGAAGAGTTAAAAGCTATTTGAAGAACGCCGTAGCGACCAACAAGAGGGCCAGTTACAGTTATCGAATCTCCTCTATTGATATTAGCAGTTGCTGAAGCATTAAAAACAGCAAGTCCACCTGTAGCATCTTGAATGTAGCGAATTGATCCAAGTTCGCTACCGTTTAAAACAATTCCTTTTGTAGAAACAGTAGGTGCTGAACTAGCGGTTATTGAAGTTGAAGCGCCTCTTGCTGCGGCAATAGTAGTTTGGGCATTACTAGCAGTTGTTAAAAATAGAGCCGCAAATCCTAATTGTAAAATTTTTTTCATTTTAATTTTTTTTAATATTTGCTCAAAATTAGCTATTATATTGAGAGTTTTTTGTTAAATTAATGTTATGTAATTATATTCTATACCACCTGATAAATGATTATTGTGGCATTGGTCAATTTGATTTTGCAATTAATTATTCATTAAAAACTGTTAACAGAAATTAAGATTAAAACCTTGATTTTTAAAACTTAGGAGCTTTCAGGTCGCAGAGTGCGTTATTTGAATAAAAACTTTGTAATTTGAAAAATAATTGTAACTTTGCACTCCTTTTTCAAAGATACGTGGGCAAGAGTTTATATAAAATTCAATTTGGTGGATTGCCTGTTGGCATACACGACTACGAATTTGAGATTAAGGATGCGTTCTTTAAAAACATTGAAAATAGCGAGGTAACAAAGGCTAATATTATTATTGAAGCCAAACTTACCAAGCAAAATAATTTATTACAACTCGATTTTGAAATAAATGGAACCGTTCAAGTAGAGTGCGATAGATGTTTGAAAGATTTTGATATTCCTATTAATTCCTCGGAACATTTGGTTATTAAGCATGGTAACCTTAGCGAAAGTACCGATGATATTTTGGTGATACCTGAAGGAATGGACGAATTTAGCTTAGAACACTATTTGTACGAGTACATTGTACTTGCATTACCGGTTAGAAAAGTACCTTGCGAGATGAACAAAAAATTATTTCAGTGTGATGAAGAAACGCTATCCAAGCTTAGCAAATTAATTGTAAGTGAGGATAAAGAAGAAGAAAAAAATGAAAATAACCCCTTATGGGAACAATTAAATAAAATAAAGTATAACAAAAATTAAAAATAACACATCATGCCTAATCCAAAACGAAAACTATCGCGCTCTCGCAGAGATTCACGTAGAGCGACTTATAAAGCACCTTCTATGACAATTAGTAAGGATTCAACCACTGGCGAAGCTCATTTAATGCACCGCGCACACTGGTTTGAAGGAAAATTATATTACAAAGGAAAAGTTGTAATGGAAAAAGCAACAAAATAAATTTTATGAACTACAGTTAAAGCAGACTTTATAAGTCTGCTTTTTTTATGATTTTTTGTAAGCCATTAACGTAATTTGACAGTAATAAATCCAATTCATTTTGTTCTTTTGGGTTTTATAAAAATTAAATTATGAAAAGTTTCATCAGTGCAATTCTAGTCTTAATAATCACATTTTCTTGTCAAGCTCAAATAAAAAATAATTTTAAAAATGGTGATATTATTTTTATAGAGAGCTCATCGGGGCAAGGTAAGGCAATTCAATTGGCAACAAAATCAAAGTATACGCACGTAGGGATTGTTTTTTTAGAGAATGGTAAACCATTTGTTTATCACGCTGTAGAGCCAGTTATTAAAAGTAATTTAGACGATTTTTTAAATTATTCAAGCAATAATAAATATTTAGTAAAACGCTTAAAGGATACAGCTTTGCTTACGACAGATAATGTTAATAAAATGAAGAATAAAGCCATTGAGCTATTAGGGAAGCACTACGATATTTACTTTAATTGGAGCGAAAGCGAGTATTATTGCAGCGAGTATGTTTGGAAAATTTATAATCAATTTACAAAATTAGAAATTGGTAATTTGCGCCCTTTAAAAGATTTTGATTTATCTTCTCCAATTGTAAAAGAAATTATGAAAAAACTCTATGGTTCTCAAATTCCTTTGGATGAAAAAATGATTTCTCCTGCAGATATGGCTAATAGCAGTTTATTAATAGAATTAAAGTAGTTTTTATATTCAAAAAAAAGACTTATCTCTCCTCAAAGTCGCCAGCATCAAAGCTTTCAAAGCTGGTGTCATCATCGCCACCTTCGTTAAAGTCATCTTCACTCACTTCTTCTTCTTCGCCCTCTTCGCCTTCAAGGCTAATTAAATCTTCTTCTTCAACACCTTCTTCGCCCGTATTTAATTGTTTGTAAATTTCTTCTTCATGTACCTCAGGGTCGTTTAAAAGGCCTGCCATTGCTAAATCAGGACTTAGTTCCTCTTTAGCCATATTTACCTGTTTATATTGTTTTGGAGAAGTACCCACTGTTCTAACACAAACCGGATAATTTAATTTAGGATTTTCATCAACAATTTTAACCATTTCTATTAAAAATCCCCATTGAACAACAGCATCAAAAATGTATAAAAAGCGTTGGTGAGGATGCTCAATGTACTTGGCAATTTTGGTATCTGCCATTAATTTTTTTGGTTCAATTTTTTTGCGAATCTCGTCTTCATCCAAAGGCAAGTCTTCTTTTTTATAAGTAATTTCTTGATTTTTTCTCCAAAAATCATCGCTTACAAAAAATGAAGCGGCATGTTTGTTATCAAACTTAAATGCTTCTTGTATGGCGTTATGGAACTGTTCAAATGTTTGAGCAGATTTAATATCTATATCTCTAACAATGTCTTCGTTTTCTTCTAAACAAACTCTAAATCTGTAAACTGCCATAATGTTTTTAATTAATTTCTTGTTTTATACATTTCAGATTTTGCAAGCCCAATTCTATTAAAAAAATGGGTAAACGATGTACCTAACACTCCCATGCCATATTTCATACTTCGGCTAAAGTTAATGCTGCTTGCTTCAGGAAAATATTTTGTAGGGCAGGTAACCTCTGCAATATCAAAGCCTGCATAAAATATTTGAGAAATCATTTGATTATCAAAAACAAAGTCATCGCTATTAGCGTGGTAATTTATTTTTCTAATTACTTCTTTCGAAAAAGCCCTGTAACCTGTATGGTACTCGGATAATTTTTGATTAATTAATACATTTTGAGAGAAGGTAAGCATGCGATTAAATATATATTTATACATTGGCATACCGCCTTTAAGCGCACCTTTTCCTAAAATACGGCTTCCAAAGGCTACATGATACAAATCGTTTGCAATTAAATAAGATAAGCTATGTATTAATTTGGGCGTGTATTGATAATCTGGATGGAGCATAATTACAATATCTGCACCTAACTCCATTGCTTTATCGTAACAGGTTTTTTGATTTCCACCATAACCTTTATTTTTTTCGTGGCGAATTACGTGTCTAATTCCAATCTCTTTGGCTACTTGTGATGTATTATCTTTACTGTGGTCATCAACTAAAACCACGTCATCCACAATATCAAAGGGAATTTCGTCATACGTTTTCTTTAAAGTAAGGGCAGCGTTATAGGCAGGTAAAACAGCTATTATTTTTTTTCCATTAATCATAGGAAACAAAAATAACAAAGTTTAATTAATTTACACATATATTAGGTGGTATAATTAATGTATTTTTAGGCTAAATTTTGTTACTAAAAAAGTTACATAGCTTAACCTTAAAATCGTTTTTACCACCATTTACAATTACTCTGTTTGTAAGTGTATTTTTATTTTTTTTGGTAGAAATTGTTATTACCTATTTGGATGATATGATTGGCAAGGGTTTACGCACAAGCGACTTATTAAAACTCTTTTTTTATTCGTGGGTAGCCATTATTCCACAATGTATTCCTTTAGCGGTTTTATTGGGTTCAATAATGTGTTTTGGTAATTTGGCCGAAAATTATGAGTTAGCGGCTATGAAATCGAGTGGATTAGGACTCTTTAGAATAATGAAGCCTGTTTTAGTGTTTATTGTTATACTTGCGGGCTTAACTTTTTTATTTAACAATTTTATTATGCCAGTTGTAAATTTAAAAGCTGTTGCACTCATGTACGATATTCGGCAAAAAAAACCTTCTGTAAACATTAAAGAAGGCATTTTTTATAATAAAATTGATAATTACAGTTTACGTGTTGGGGAAAAATCTGCCAATAAAGATACGTTAAAAGAGATTTACATTTACGATCATAGTGCACAACAAGGTAATACCATTCAAATGTACGCCAATTCAGGTAAAATGACAACTACTGCCGATACCAGCGCGTTAGTATTGATTTTAAAAGATGGAAATAGATACGAAGAAGTGAAGGACAGAGATAGCTTAGGAAGAGAGAAAAAATTTTTATCGCAACTAAATTTTAGAAGCTTGCAAATTAATATTGAATTAAAAGAATTTAAACTGAAACGGACAGATGAAAATCAATTTAAAAATACTGGCGAAATGCTTAATATTTGGCAAATAGATTCAGTAATGGACAGCACCAAACGAATTTTGAATAGGAGAATAGTTGAATTAAAAAATCAATCGAATAACTATTTTTTTGCGCGTTCATTTGTTTTGGATAAATGTGAACATAAGGATAGTATACAACACACCGATTCGCTATTAGCACGTTTAAAAAAAGAGGACAGAAATAGATTAATTGATGCGGCGCTAAACGCAATGAGAAATAACGCAACTACTTTGGATGGAAACATTACCAGTTTTGAATCGACGCAATCTGAGATTAGTGCCTTTTCAATTGAGTGGCATAGAAAAATTGTAGTATGTTTTGCTTGCATTATTTTATTTTTTGTAGGCGCCCCACTTGGAGCAATTATAAAAAAAGGTGGTTTAGGCTTACCTGTGGTTGTAGCTGTTTTCTTTTTCTTAGCATACTTTATAATTACCGAAGGGTATACCAGTATGGCTATTGATGGCGTAATGACCGCTTGGATTGCAATGTGGATACCCTTAGGAATTTTTTTACCAATTAGTATTTTTTTAACCTACAAAGCAGCACGCGATAGTGCAATTTTTGATTTTATAACCAACACCTATTGGTTTAGTAATTTATTATTAAAATTTAAACCTCGTGCTAAAAGTACTGCAAATAGCAAATAAAGCACCTTACCCTGCAAATGATGGGAGCAGTATTGCCATATACAATATGGCCTTAGGTTTTATAGCTAACAATGCTGAATTGCACCTGCTGTACGTTAATACAAAAAAACATTTTAAGCCCGACGAGCAAGTAGATACTTGGTTTAAAGAAAAAACAAATTACCAATCTGTTTATTGTAATACAGATACAACTGCGATTGGTGGGTTCATAAATCTTTTCAGTAAACAATCTTACTTTATAAGTCGCTTTTATTTTAGTGATTTTAAAACACAATTAATAAACAAACTAAAGCAAACTAATTTTGACGTGGTGTTAATTGAAGGATTGTTTATGCTACCTTACCTTGATATAATTAAAAAACACAGCAAGGCAAAACTAATTTTACGAGCACATAATATTGAACATTTAATATGGGAACGCCACTTAAAAAATGAAAATAATCCAATAAAAAAATGGTACTTAAATTTGCAAAACAAACGCTTAAAAAAATTTGAATTAAGTGCTATTCATCAACTGCATGGTATTGCGGCCATTACAGATGTTGATAAAAAAATGTTTGAGAAATTTAATTTTACTAAACCTACTTGTACATGTATTACAGGGGTTGATTTAAACAATTATACCACCAACTCAAGCCTTAGTCTGCAACAAAAAACGGTTTTCTATTTCGCCTCTATGGATTGGTTGCCAAATCAAGAAGCCGTAAGCTGGTTTTTGGAGAAAGTGTGGCCAATAGTTACAAAAGCAGACCCATCCATAAAGTTTATAATTGCAGGCAGAAATATGCCACTTAAATTTAAAAATCTTGTTTTAAATAATGTTCAGGTAATTGAAAATGTAAAAAGCGCCCAAACATTTTATAACGAAAATTTAATCATGTTGGTGCCGTTGTTAAGTGGAAGTGGTTTACGTATAAAAATTATTGAAGGAATGGCTTATGGTAAAGCTATTGTTAGCACAAGTATTGGCGCAGAGGGAATTGATTGTACTGATAATAAAAATATTTTGTTACGAGATTCGCCTCAAGGCTTTGCAGAGGCTATTTTAGAATTGGTAGCATCCTCAAAAAAAATTACTGACTTGCAAAACGAGGCTAGAAGTCTAGCTGAAGAAAAATTTGAGAACAAAAAAGTAGTTGAGCAGTTTATAAATTTTATTCAAAATTCTATTTTAAAAAATTGATAGCCATTATAAATAGCATTTTTTTAATTGTTTTTTTTGGCTGTATTTATGCTATTTTGCACTCGTATGTAATTTATCCAATACTCTTAAAAATCCTGGCCAGCAATAAAACAGGCAATTCTGTTATTTTTTCTGGCACTGAAAGCGATTTGCCAACCGTTGCAATAATAATGGCTGCCTACAACGAAGAAAAAGTTATTGAAGAAAAAATTAAATCTGTTTTAAACACCTCATATCCAAAAGAAAAAATTACTATTTACATAGGTAGTGATGCCAGCACCGATGCTACAAATAGCCTTGTTGCAAACTTTAATTTACCAAATGTGGTGTTGGTTAATTTTGGTGGAAGAAGTGGGAAATCATTTATTATTAATGAACTTGCTGCAAAGGCCAACCAAGAACTTTTTATACTAACCGATGCTAACGTAATTTTTAAAGCAACCACCATTTTTGAGTTAGTGAAGCATTTTAAGAATCAACAAATAGGGCAGGTTGCGGCCAACATAATTAAACAATCATCTACCAATGATGGCATTGCAGAACAAGAAAAAAAATACATTTCGTTCGAAAATAAAATAAAGCATGCCGAAAGTTTAATTTGGAAAACCGTTATTGGTGCCGAGGGAGGTTGCTACGCCATTAGAAAAAATTGTTACGCACCCGTTCCAAAAAACTTTTTTATGGATGATTTTTACATTACACTTAACGTAATTGAACAAAAAAGAAATGTTGTGTTTGAAGAAAATGCTATCTGTTTTGAAGACGTTCCAATAGAAGCAACTGAAGAGTTCAAACGAAAAATTCGCATTTCAATAGGAAATTTTCAAAATTTAAACCGTTATAAAAAATTATTACTTCCACCTTTTTCTGGTCAAGCATTTGCTTTTTTATCACATAAAGTTTTACGATGGTTTACTCCCTTTTTTATGATTTTAGTTTTTATTATCAATGCTTATTTTGCTCTTTTTTCACCATTTTTTCTTGTATTACTTTGCTTACAATTGATAGGTTATTTAATAGCCATAGGTTCAATTGTGTTAAAACCAAATAATTTTTTTCTAAAATTAATCGGACATTTTGTATTAATGAATTTAGCTTTATTTATTGGCTATATAAAGTATAAAAAAGGCGTTAAATCCAGTATATGGGAACCAACAAAAAGAAATGTTTAAATGCTTTCATACATATTTTAAAACTATTTTCGTTGTTTTTATAACAATGCTTAATTTTAATTTGTTGGCTCAAACAAAGACAAATTCTCCAAAAACTAAACCTGTTGTAAAAATTAATTCTCCTGCTCCTAAAAGTATTGTTACAACTACGGTAGATAACAAAACGAAAACCATACAAATAATACACGCAGCAAGCATTTCTTATAATGCGTTTAAAAGCAACGCAAAAGTTTTAACCGGTGATGTTATTTGTGAACACGACGGCGCAACGCTTAAATGCGATACAGCTTATATTTTTGATGAAGATAAAAAAATGGAAGCCAGTAGCCATATATTAATTAACAAAGGCGATAGTATTACAGTTACTGGACAAAAATTGTTTTATGACGGCAAAACTAAAATTGCAACTTTGCAAAATAGTGTTACTTGTGTAGAAAAAGACATGAAGCTTACAACCAATCTTCTTACGTTTGATGTGGCAAACTCGGTTGCTAATTATTACGATGGCGGAACAATAGTAAACAAAGAAAACACATTAAAAAGTAAAAACGGGCATTATTATTCTGCCACCAAAGAATTGGCCTTTCATTACGATGTTGAATTAATTAATCCTGATTACACCATGCGGAGCGATACCTTGCGTTATAATACAACTAACAAAACGGCTTATTTTCTCGGTCCAAGTATTATACAAAGTAAAACAGATTACATTTATGCTGAAAACGGTTGGTACGACACGGATAAAGAGAAGGCACAATTCAGCAAAAACGCCGTGCTGGTAACTAAAGATCAAAAATTGAGAGGCGACAGTTTGTTTTACGATAGAAACAAACAATTTGGAAAAGCATTTAAAAATGTAACCTTAATTGATACTGCTCAAAAATCAATACTTTGGGGAGATTATATAGAGTACAAACAAAAAAAATCGGAAGCTTTTGTAACAAAAAGAGCTATGTATGGCAGGATTTTAGAAACAGATACCTTGTTTATTGCAGCAGATACACTTTATCACAGCGACATTGATAGCACCAATAATTTTTTAAATGCATACCACCATGTGAAAATTTTTAAACCCGATTTTCAAGCAATGGCTGATTCTGCTACGTTTAACTCCAAAGATTCAATTATGCAGTTGCACAAAGCACCAATACTATGGAGTAATCAATCGCAAGCTACGGCAAAAACAATTAAAGTTTTTATAAGCAATAATAAAGTAAATGGCTTTAAGTTAGATGGAAACTCTTTCCTTATTCAATTAGTAGATTCGTTGGATAGTGTTCCAAAATATAACCAATTAAGCGGCAAATCTATTCGAGCATTTATTGTAGATGATACTGTAAAAAAGGCGGTGATTACTGGAAATGCTAACGTGTATTATTATCCAAAAAATAAAAACAAAGTTGCAGGTTTAAATAAAACCGAATGTAACGAAATTACACTTTGGTTCAGTAAAGGCGATATTGAACGTGCTTCAACCAAGCCAAAAACAACGGGTAACGTTAGTCCAATTGCAGATGTAGATATTGCTAATCAAAAATTAAAAGGCTTTAATTGGCTTTACCACAAGCGGCCAAAAAGTATTTTAGATTTACATAAAAAAGAAGTTATCATAACTGAGAACGCACCCAATAAAAACAGATTAAACAAATGAAAAAAATTTCTACAATTATAGTTCTGCTTATTTCACTCACAGTTTCATCACAAATAAAAACAAAGCCATATTGGCAGCAGTTAAAAACAGATGAGTATAAAGGGAAACAAGATGATATTTATTTCTTAAACGAGCGCCAAGGCTGGTATTGTAACGGTAGCGGTAAAATTTATAAGACAAACAATGGTGGTAAAGATTGGAATTTATGTTTCGAGAAAAAAGGAACATTTTTTAGATGCATTGGTTTTGCAGATAGTTTGCTTGGATTTGCTGGCAATATTGGTACTGATTATTTTCCTGATGTAACAGATACTGTTCCTCTTTATAAAACAGTTGATGGTGGTAAATCTTGGGAACCAGTAAAATATAATGGACCAGTAGTAAAAGGTTTATGCGCCATTCAAATTTATAAAGAACCTATTATTAATTCAGGAAAATTAAATTATAAAACCCATGTATTTGCAGGAGGTAGAGTAGGGAGTCCTGCTTTTACATTGTTTAGTCATGATAATGGAATTTCGTTTCAAAGTTTTGATATGAGCCAGTATTGCAAATACATTTTAGATATACATTTTTTTAATTTAAAAGAAGGAATTATTTGTGCAGCTTCATCGGAGGAACTTCAAAATAGCCACGCGCTAATTTTAAGTACCGAAGATGGAGGCAAAACGTGGATTAAGGCTTATGAAAGCACCCGTCCGTTTGAATTAACATGGAAACAATTTTTCTCATCACGAAATGTGGGTTATGTAACCGTGCAAAGTTACGACACGCTTAAAACAGCCTCGCAGCGCTATGTTGCTAAAACACTCGATGGTGGAAAAACATGGAAGGAATTACCAATGGTAAACGATTTTGAGGTGCGAGAATTTGGAATTGCATTTGAAAACGATAATCACGGCTGGGTAGGCGCAGTGCCAACAGGTTTTGAAACATTTGATGGTGGTAAAACTTGGGAGAAAAGCTATATGGGACCAGCAACGAATAAAATAAGGATAATTAATAAACCTAACGGAACAAAGGAAGCTATTGGAATTGGCGTAATTGTAAGTGAAAACAAATCAATTATAGAAAATGGATACGATGCAATTGCAGCCATGCGTAACGCTTATTCAGGCGGGCGTTGGTATAAAAATTTCACATTTAGTCAAAACACGCAATTTTATAATGCAGAAGGTAAAGTACAAAAAACCGAAGTTTGGCACGAAGCAGCAACCTTTCCAGGAAAATTAATTATTAAGTTTAATACTAAAAATTCTAAAAGTGGTATGATATTTGAAAATAATAAAATTACTGTATTTAAAGATAGCGTTCAAACTATGCAAAGGCCTATGATTCACGACTTATTATTAACGGCATTTGATGTGTATTACTTAAAACCTTTTGAAACAATGCATTTATTAGATTCGCTTGGATATGATTTAAAAAAAGTACGCCAAGATGTTTTTGATAAAAGAAAAGTATTGGTTATTGGGGCAGACAAAGGTGATATTACCAGCAATCAAATTTGGATTGATGCAGAACGATTTTATTTGCACCGTGTAATTTACAAACAAGGAAAAATGACACGCGATGTAACGTTTAGTAAGTACGAGTTAATAGAAAAAAATTGGGTTGCAAAAAAGGTAATGTTTTATCAAGATGGAAAATTAAATATGATTGAAGATTATTTTGATATTAAATTTCCACAGAAGATTGATCCAACTTGGTTTGAATCGAAAAATTTTAATAATTTGAATTTGGATTAGTTATGATTAAAATAGAATCCTTTAAAAAATCCCTTTAATTGTTTGGTTGTTTATGTTAATTAGTTTTGGATCGAAATTAAATTTTTGTTTTAGCAATGTTGCGTAAACACTTCTAAAATCGTTTTCAAAAATTAAGTCACCGTTATCTAAAGTTTCTAAATTCGGGTTTTTACCAAGTATCTTTCCTTTGTTATTCCCGCCAATAATTAGCATTGGGCCAGCTGTTCCATGGTCAGTGCCAGCGCCATTTTCTTTTACTCTTCTTCCAAATTCAGAAAAAATAACGAGTGTGACTTTGCTTAATAAATTGTTTTCCTTTATATCTTTATAAAACGAAAATACGGCATCGTTTAAAACACTAAGTTGTTTTTCATGAATTTGTAATTGGTTGTTGTGGGTATCAAAACCACCCATTGACGTGTAATATATTTTTGAGTTTAAACCACCTTTTATTAGTTTACTCATCCATTCTAAATTTTTAGCTAATGGATTATTGGCATAGCTGTTGCGTTTATTAGGTGCCTTTTGCAGGGCTTTGCTTATCTCCGTCATACCTTGCAGCGAAGCGTTTTGTAAGTTTCTTACAAAATCTAACTGAGGATTCTCTGATAACTTAAACTCATTTTCATTAGCAACATTTTGCTTTACATTATTAAAATTTTTTGCAGTTAGAACATTAGCTGCCGAAGTTTTAAGTGCTAAATTATCAATGTTATCAATATTTACAGAGGCAACCGCTTCATCTTTACATTGAATGTCTAAAAATCTCCCCAACCAACCATAATCTAAATATTTTTTGCTATCCGATGCCGTTTGCCAAATTTCTTGACTTCTAAAATGCGAACGATTTGGGTTTGGATAACCAACATTCTGAACAATACTTAAATTACCTTCTTGGGAAATGCTTGCCAAATCCTTTAATGCTGGGTGAAATCCCATGCCGTTTATTGCGTTAATTACATCTTGTTTTGCTATTGCAATCTTCGGACGATTTTCGTAATACAAGGCATTTTCAAACGGAATAAATGTATTCAAGCCATCGTTTCCGCCATTCAATTGTATGAAAATTAAAACATTATCGTTATAATTTTCCTCAAACGAAAATAAATTTTTTGCTGTTAAAAAATTTGGCAACAGCAACAAACCGCCAGTACTTGTGGCTGTTAGTTTTAAAAAATCTCTTCTATCCATAGCTTTATATAATTTGAAATTCTGGGCATTTAGCTAAATATTTGTAAACTCTAAGTATAATTTGATTTGCGTTTTCAGAGCTTGGGTCAAAATCATATTTAAGTAAATCTTTTAATTCATTTTTCATATCTTCAGTTGTTTCAAAAATCATTTTGCTAGTTAGTTCTTCTAAAATAGTTTTGGCGCTACTGGTGTTTTGTAAAGTTAATTTAGGATTAAACGCTACTTCACCTACGTTAAATTTTTCTAACTGTTTATTTAATCTATTTTCAAATTTTTTGTTGCCATCAATCACTGCCTCAATAAACTGATTTCTATCAGAGTAGATTTGTGCTGTTAGCCAATCTTTTCCACCTTTCCAGCCTTTTACATTTGGTTGATCGTAAATATCCATGCCTTGATTTTTTAAGATAAAAGCAAGGAATGTATAATTTGGTGCTAGTTCTAAATCATTATGTACTTGGAGGAAATATATGAGAGGGTTTTTAATTTGAGTTCCACAAGTGGTATTTTTGCACTCTTCAACAAATAGTGCTTTAAAAAATGGTTGTAATTCGAAATTATATTCTTTTAAAAGTTTGCCGTACTTTAAAACTAATTCTTTCGTTGGATTGTCGTAAAAAAACCATTTTAATATTTTTTCGGTAATAAAGTAAGGCGTGTTTTTCTGTTCAAAAATTATATCAATAACATCATCAATTATAAAATTTCCGGATTTACCAAACACTGTTTTTGTAGAATTATCTTTTAATCGCGGACGGTACATACCTTTTTCTTCTCCAAAATTAAGGCCAGCCAAGGCAAGTGCCGTGTTTTTAATATCATTTTCAGTGTAATTACCTTCGCCTAGTGTAAATAGTTCTAGCAACTCTCTACCAAGGTTTTCGTTTATATTATCTTTTTTGTTTTGTTGATTATCCAAATACTTAATCATCGCGTTCGAGTACACAATTTCTTTTACCAAGGTTTTGTAATTACCAAATGCATGGTTGTTAATTGTTTCGTAATGCTTGTAAATCCAATAAGGAACCTTTACTGATTGCAAGGTTGAAACAAAATGATTTTGGAAAAATAAATTTATTTTTTCTCGAAGCGGAAATTCACTTTCGTTGCAACGCTTTATTATAAAGGCTTTCCACTCAAAACGTAATTTTGCCATTTCATTTGCTACCTTTTCTTTGTCTTTTTCACCACTATTTACTTGCTTTCTAAGAGATTGAAATTCTTTCAGTGTTTTAGGACCTTCAGCCACAAATAGCGGCATCTCGACTTTGTAGTTGGTATTAAGTTGTTCATCAACGAAAAGAGCGAGCCCTTTATTTTTAATTGCATCTGCTTGTTTGGTTGAGAAACCCAAACGAAGCGAATTAAGGTTATGGATTAGCATGGTGTAGTTTTTATAGTTAAACGAAGGCAAAGATTTTTTATGCTGGATTTAGTTCTTACAAATGTTAGACTAAATAATTGAGTAAAAGTTTAGTTTATGTTAAGTTTTAAACTTTCCGCAGGAATTATCACAAAAACAAAAAAGGTATTTTAAAATTAAAATACCTTTTTCAAAAAAAACTAATTTATTACTATTAAATGTGTGCGTTCAATTTTGCAGATAATGCTGATTTAGCGGCAACTCCTACTTGTTTATCAACCACTTTGCCATCTTTAAAAAATAATAACGTAGGAATATTTCTAATTCCAAAATCTGAGCTAATTTTGCTATTTAAATCTACATTAACTTTTCCTATTACAGCTTTTCCTTCGTATTCTTTAGCCATTTCTTCAACAACTGGTCCAACCATTCTGCAAGGTCCACACCATTCTGCCCAAAAGTCTACTAATACGGGTTTATCGCTTTTTAATACTAACTCTTCAAAGTTTGCGTCTGTGATTTCTAATGCCATAATTTTATGTTTTATTTGTTTATAATTTCTTTAGAGTAAAATTATCTAAATAAATTCATATCAGTACCAAATATGTTGTCGTTTTTTTTAGATTTTAACTAACAATAACAAGGTTCTTTTTTTCAATTTTTTCCAGATAGTAGATAAGAGTAATATTCTCTTAATATTTTTTAAATAAGCATTCTTTAATATTTTGCTAGTTAAGCTAATTTTATAAAGAGTATTTTAAAGGGATACGTGTAAACTAGTTTAGTTTTTATTAAATATCACTTTGTTAATTGTATTGAAATACTTCTCAATATTTGTGCTATTAAGATTTAATAATGATTTGATGAAAAAATCAATTCTAGTTGCTTTTATTAAAATAGTTTTTTTAAACATATCTTAATAAAATGTGTTTAAAGATTGAAACGCACTGAAGCGCTTCTTTAAATAAAAAAATAAAATGAAAAAAATTTTAAAAGCAGTAGTATTTTCTACAGCAGTTCTTTTTGCAAGCTTTGCAAATGCCCAATCATCAGATGTTGTTGATGTAGCAATGGGTTCTAAAGATCACACAACTTTGGTAGCTGCTGTTAAAGCCGCAGATTTAGTAGCAACCTTAAAAGGTGCTGGTCCATTTACAGTATTTGCTCCGGCAAATAGTGCTTTTGATAAACTACCTAAAGGAACTGTTGAGAATTTATTGAAACCAGAAAGTAAAGAATCTTTAGCTAAATTGTTAACATACCATGTTGTTTCGGGGAAGCTTATGGCTGCAGATGTTATGGCTGCAATTAAAGCTGGTAAAGGAAAAGCTGTGGTAAAAACAGTTCAAGGAGAAAGTTTAACAGCTTCGGTTGTTAAAGGAAAAGTAATTTTAACAGACTCAAAAGGTGGTAAAGCCACAGTTACGGCAACTGATTTAGCTGCAAGTAATGGTGTAATTCACGTAATTGATTCGGTGGTAATGCCTAAATAATTTGTGCAACATTAAATTAAAAAAGGTTGTTTATTATTAAACAACCTTTTTTATTTTTTGGTAATTAAGGGGTGAATAAAATTAAGTTTTGAAAAAATAAAATCGATTTCTATTAAATAGGAACAAAAAAATTAATCTTCAATAAATGGAATCCCCAGTTATGGTAAGTGTTTTAATGGCTGTTTATAATACACCATTTAATGTTATAAAGCGAGCAATAGACTCCGTTCTCAATCAAACGTTTAAAGAATTTGAATTGGTTATTGTTGATGATGGAAGTACGAAGGATGTGAATGGGCAATTACTAAATTATGTAATTCTGAATCAAGAAAAAATACGGTACTTATGGCATTCTAATAGAGGCCAAGCTGAATCAATTAATGAAGGGGTTAAAATTAGTAAAGGAATTTTTATTACAATAATTGATGCTGACGATGAGTATACGCCACTCCATTTACAAAGATGTTTTGAGGAAATTAAAAATTTTGATTTAATCGCGTCTACTTCTTTAACCGTTGTAGATAAAGAAGAGGATTACTATGTTCCGGATAAAAATAATACGAGCAAACTAATACATGTAGATGAGTGTATTTTATTTGCAACATTATTTGGTAAAAAAGAGGTGTTTGAGGCAGTGAAATTTCAACAAAAATACGCTGCCGATGCACAGTTCTTTGAATTAGCTTCAGAAAAATTCTCAGTTAATAAAACCAACTTACGCACCTACGTGTATTATCGTAACAATAGTAATAGCCTAGTTTCAAAAATGAAAATTGGCAAAAAATAGATTTGTTTAATTATTTTCAAGCATGAAAATAGATTTATGATACAGTAAAATAGATTTTATGATAACTTTTTTAACCGCTAAATGGCAAAATTTAATAATGGCTAATTATGAAATAGAACCAAATGTTTTATTACCGTACTTGCCTAAAGGAGTTGAATTAGATTTTTACTTGGGAAAGACTTACGTTAGTTTAGTTGGGTTTTTATTTAAGGATACAAAAATTTTCAAATTTCCAGTTCCATTTTTTGGAACTTTTGAAGAGGTTAATCTTCGGTTTTACGTAGTAAGAAAGCAGGGCGATTTAGAAAAGCGAGGAGTTGTTTTTATAAATGAAACCGTGCCAAACCAAGCAGTTGCCATGGTTGCAAATAAATTGTACAAAGAGCATTATGTTGCTGTTCCTACAAGGCGCTTGTGGAAGTATGAATCTTCCAAAAAAGAAATCACCTATAGTTGGCAGGTTAACAAAAGATGGAATTCTATATCTGTTGAAGCTGGGTTAGATAAACACAAAATAAAAACTGGAAGTATTGAAGAGTTTATATTTGAACACTATTTTGGTTATACCAAAGCGGATGAGAAAACAAGTATTGAGTACAAAATTAATCACCCAAGCTGGGAAATTAATCAAGTTAAAAATTATGCAATTGATTGTGATTTTGCTGAATTTTATGGGAATGATTTTAAAGTGCTAAACTTTACAAAGCCTCAAACGGTAATGTTGGCAGAGGGTTCGGATATAAGCGTAGATTGGAAAAGGTATAAATTTTGAGGATAAAGATTCACGGAATAGCAATTTTTTTTGGTTAATAATTCTATTCGTAGAATTGATTTATTAAAATTTATTCTAAAACTTCTCACCCTCCAATTTTGCAACTACAGCACTGGCAACGGCATTTCCAACTACGTTAGTAGCACTGCGCCCCATATCTAATAGTTGATCAACAGCTAAGAGTAATAATAATCCTTCACCCGGAATTTTAAACATGGTTAACATACCAGCAATAACAACCAAAGATGCACGCGGCACACCAGCCATACCTTTGCTGGTTACAAGTAAAATTAACATCATTTTTATTTGGTCAGCGGTGCTAATTTCAATGCCATAACTTTGCGCAATAAATACGGTTGCAAAGGTCATGTACATAATACTTCCATCTAAATTAAAACTATAGCCCAGAGGTAAAACAAAACTTACAATTCTATTACTAATGCCATGTTTTTCTAAGGCTTCAATTGTTTTTGGCATAGCGCTTTCGCTACTGGCTGTGCTAAATGCCAATAGAATTGGTTCTTTAATATCGAGTAATAGTTTGTAAAATTTAATGCCAAATACTTTACAGATGGAAAAGAGAATTACAAAAACAAAAAACACCAAGCCAAAGAAAAAGCAAACAATTAAATACACGTAGCCACTTAGCACATCTAATCCTTGCTGAATTACTACCGCCGTTATAGCGCCAAATACTCCTAACGGAGCAAAACTCATTACAAAATTTGTAACCTTAAACATTACATGACCCAAACTATCAAAGGCTTTAATGATTGGTTTGCCTTGCTCACCTATGCTTGCGGCTGCAATTCCAAAAAATAAGGCAAATACCACTATTGGTAAAATATCATTTGCGGCCATAGAACGTATAATACTTTCTGGAATAACATGATCAATAAAATTTTTAGCATCTTGTATATTTGCTTTAATGCCAGTGCTGGCGTTGGCTTCGGGTAAATCTAAGTGCATTACCTTGCCCGGTTGAAACACGTTTACTAAAACCAAACCAAGCGCTAAAGCTATTAAGGTGGCGCTTGTAAAATAAATCATTGTTTTTAGTCCAATGCGTCCTACGCTTTTAAAATCGCCTACTTTAGCCACACCTAGCACCAATACAGCAAGCACTAAAGGAGCAATAATCATTTTAATTAAATGCAAAAAAATATCGCTAAGGATTGAAAAATTAGATGCCACTTTTTTCTTTTGTTCTTTAAACACCTTTGCCTCGTATTTTGCCAAGGCCTTTTCAATTACTTGTTGCTGCTCTTTTTTGTAATTGTTTGAAAGTGTTTGTGTAACGGTGATTTTATTTGCGGTTATACTTTTATTAATTACAAATCCTATTGCAATACCAATAAACATTGATAAAATAATCCAAACAATTAATTTATTTTTTTTGAAATTCATTTTCTTTTAAGAATAATTTAATGCTAATCTAAGCTTTATTATCTACATATCTTCTCCATTTTTCGATAACGCTTTGCATGTCGCTTGGAATTTCGCTATCAAATTTTATTTTTTCACCCGTGTTTGGGTGTGTTATACCAAGTGTTTTGGCATGTAACGCATGCCTAGGCATCAGTTCAAAACAGTTTTCAATAAATTGTTTGTACTTGCCGCTATTTACTCCTTTTAAAATAATATCTCCTCCATATTCACCATCGTTAAATAATGGGTGGCCAATACTCTTAAAATGTACTCTAATTTGATGTGTCCTTCCAGTTTCTAATTTACATTCAACAAGTGTAACATAGTCAAAACGCTCAATTACGGTGTAATGTGTAACGGCGTATTTCCCATGCTCGCTATCTGGCGGAAACACATCCATCACTTTTCTGTTCTTTAAATTTCTTCCAACATTTCCAATAATTGTTCCTTTATCCTCTTTTAAATTACCCCAAACTAAAGCCACGTATTTTCTATCCATGGTTCTGTCAAAAAATTCTTTTGCCAATTTAACCATTGCCATTTCTGTTTTAGCAATAATAATAATACCACTTGTATTTTTATCTATACGATGTACTAAACCTGGTCGTTCTAAATACAAATCGTTGTTGAGTTTGGTTTTAGTTTTTGGTAAATTTTGAAAACGATAGGCTAAGGCGTTTACTAATGTTCCTCTGTAATTTCCGTAACCGGGATGAACCACCATGCCTGGCTCTTTGTTTACTATTACAAAGTACTCATCTTCATAAACAATGTTTATTGGAATATCTTCTGGAACAACCTCTACATCGCGCGGAGGAACAGAAAGTACAATTGAAATTTCGTCAAATGGTTTTATTCTGTAATTTGATTTTACAGGTTTGCCATTTACCAGAATACTTCCTGCCTCGCAAGAATTTTGAATTTTGGTACGGGTAGTATTTGAAATACGGATATTGATAAACTTATCAATCCGCATCATTACTTGGCCTTTATCTACCTTAATATTATGATGTTCGTATAGTTGATGTTGTTCCTCATCTTCACCAATATCTTCAACATCTTCCTCATTAAAACGGCGCATAGCAATACTTAGTGGTGAACAATAATTTTTTTAGTTGAAAGTAGGTGCTGGTTTTTTGAATAAACCGAAACAAAGTATATGCCATCTGAAAGTTGCGATGTGTTAACTGTACAACTTCCGTTTACTAACTCATTTTGCATTAACACTTGGCCAAGGCTTGAGGTTACTTTAATAGTGGCGTTTTGAAAAGCGGCTTCCGTATTACCTGATTCCAAATAAATTGAAAATTGCTCGTTGCTAGGGTTAGGGTAGAGGAGAAGATTCGTAATTTCGTTTTGGTTTTCTTTGTTGCCAACCACTACAATTTTTTTGCCAAAAACAGGATTCATCATAACCGAGCCATATATGCCTGATGGTGTCCAGCCATTGCCACTATCGTAATAAAGTTTAGAGCTGCTGTTTGTGTTTTTATCGAACCCAACTGGTATACCAGAGGCAACATTTTGCTGAAAGCCAATGTAATATACCCCTGCAGTTAAAATTTGTTTTGAATCTAATACGTACTCAAAAAATGGTTTAAAAGGTGCGTTTACATATTTAACCGAGTCAGCAGAATTACGGTAAATAATGTTTGAAGGTACGCCGTTGGCATTATCCCAAATTATTATTGAAAAGGTGTAAGCTGATGTATTTGCAATATTGCCAATAGGATCGAAGTAAATGCGCACGGCCCTTAAGGTATCTGTTATCGTTGTTACAATTTTTTGTGCAATTTTACCTCCAATGGCTTGCACGTAATAGCCACCTTCTGAACTTCCATCATCATACGCGAAATAATTTCTGAACTTTTGAATTTGAATTACTGTGTCGTTTGTTTTACTAAAATCGTTTGAAAAAGCAGTTGTGCCGATATAATGTTTTATTGTGAAATCCGCACTATCACTAAACGGAGAAAACGTGTAATTAAATGATGGGTTTGAATGTGCTTGGAAATTACTCCAACCAGTATACTTGAATCTGCCAAGGCTACCATTTGTTCCTCCATTATAAGTATGAACTATTGAATTAGTATTATTTCTGAATTCACTGGCATAAGACATATTTATGTTGCCATTGCTATTATTCCTTATCCATACATTTTGGTTAGTACCCATATTGCCAGCCAAATAATGGTTCCAAGGCATGCTGTAATAATCTTTAATTAAAGAACTTGGTACAAATCCTAAACTTATGTCATTAAAGGTAGTGTCGGCAATTTGTTTTCGATTTTTATCTAGGTAAACATAATCAACGTGCCAATGATCGAAGTTGCCGCTCGTATTTGCGTAATTTTTGATTCTAAACTTAAAGTTATCTTGTAAGAAGGATGTGTCGTTAATCCAAACAAAGGCACGTTTAAACACGGTATCATTGGTGTTTGGATTCGTATTTCCTCTTGAAAACCAAACCGTTTGCCATTTATTTTGGTTTGGTTTAAAAAAATCGACAACTAAGGAATCGCTTACCTCAGGATTTTCGCCACGTCCGCGTGCTTGGTAATAAAAAATTAATGCCGTGCTATCACTAGGTTGTAATGTTTGCGAAGTTGCAGTTACAATTTTTAAATTAATCGGTTTTGAGGTTAGCATATCTGCCGGAAATGCAATATTAGTATTGGTAAGATTTGGCGCATAGGGGTAACCTCTCTTGTTTAATCCATCAAATGTGGCAACACCAATGCTAGGTGGGGCTATTGGATAAGTTGTGTTTACATAAACATTAGAATCTTGCCAAAGAAGAAATGAAGGACGGATGTTGGTGGCCGCATAAGAAAAATCATCAAAAAAAGGAATTTGTAAAGAACCAGTGGCTGTTTTTGCAGTTTGAATTGAGGGATGAATTTCATCGTTATGTAAATTGTAAACTTGAGTTATGTTGGATTTTGAAGGTCCAACATATTCTTGAGCCAGTAATGAATTAAAATAAAAAAGGATACAAATTACTAGGCTTAAATTATTCTTTATTTTCTTCATCTTCGTTTTGAGGATCGTTAAAATTGGGGGTTGTAATTAGGCTACTATCGGTTGAACTGGCTGTAAAATAATAATCTTTGCGACCTATAACCAATCCTATGGTACTGCCCTTTTTTATAGGTGTTCCGGGCTGAATATTTTTGCCATTGTATGATTGAGCTATGATACAGCCGTTACAATCAGCAGATTTTTCATCAACTTTACCTAGTTTTAAACCATAGCTATTTAAAACAAATTTGGCTTGGCGTTCGCTTAAATCTACTAATTTTGGCATAATAATTTGTGGTGCAACCATTCCAGTAACGTAAAGATAGATGGTTCTATTGTGTTTTACTTTAGAATTAACTTCTGGGTCCTGTCTAACAACAATGCCTGGTGTTTGTTTTGGGTCGTAAATACTATCAATAATTTGAATTGCTAGCTCTTTATCTTTTACAAAATTAGTTAATTCTGTTATTTTTTTTCCCTTAAAATCAGGCACTTCAATGTATTCTCCATGATTGGTGTAAGAATCTAACCCCTTAATAGTTATAAAAAAAATTAGAACTACAGATGCGGCAATAATACCAAGGTTAATAAAGAATTGTTTGCTTTTAATAAACTGAAAAAAGTTGCTCATAGCTAATCCGTTAAAGATAAATAAATTTCAGTTTCAAAAAAATTAAAAAGTGCTAATAAATTCTGTAATTAAATTGAAAACATCCACATAATCGGTTAGTGGCAAAGTAGCTGCAATATCATCTACATCGTGATAGGCAGCAATTCCACCAAGGGTATATAAAAAGAAACAAGGTACCCCAGCTTCGGTAAACCAATAATGGTCGCTGTTTTGAGCTTTGCCACGCTTTTTAATTTGTTTTACTAACTTCTTTTCGTTGTTAATTTTTGTAATTCTATCAAACTCGTTTGTATGAATGGCGCCGTTTACAAGCATAAAGCCATCATCGCCAGTTCCGAGTAAATCAAGGTTCAAAAGAAATTTTATTTTTGATAAATCAATGCTTTTATTCTTTACAAAGTGTTCAGAGCCGAGCAAACCAGCTTCTTCGGCAGCAAATAAAATAAAAATAGTTTTGTATTTAGGCGGGTTTGTTTTGTAATACTTAATTAAGTTTAAAATTACGCTTACACCACTTGCGTTATCGTTGGCTCCCGGAAAAAAAGTGTTTTTACCCATACCTCCCAAATGATCGTAATGTGCTGAAAATACAATGCAAGAGTCGGATTGGCTTGTACCATCAATATAACAGCCAATATTATTGCTTTTAAAAGGCATTACTTTTTGAGAAATGTTAACCGAAACTTCTTTAAACGATTTACCTTTAAAGGTCTTGTTAAGTTCAATTTCGCAATAGTTATTTGCAAAGCCGCCCACACTATAGGTAAGTTTGTTTTTTACCTTTAACGTTAGTGGAATGTAAGAGTTTGCTTTGTGAGTAACACTATCTGTTTCTGTAAGGCTAAATTTTCCTTTAATGGCAGTACTTGTGGGGTCTAAAATAAAATCTTTCCCAGGTGTCAGTTTTGTTCCATCTAAACTTACATCAACTTTATTTTTAAAGATGTTTACCTTGTGTGTAAATGATTGTGTAAAACTCCCATTAAACAATGGTTTTGTCTTTTGAGAAACTATTTCTGAAACTAAAAATTTTTCGGCAGTTTGAAGACCGTTTTTTACGTAACCCCTTCCGAAACATGCTTTGCTGGTTAAAAATTTTATAATTTTCCTTGCATAAAGTGTATCGTTACCAAAGGCAATAGTGCTTAAAGAAAGTAAGAGAATTAAAAGTAGTTTTTGCATTAATTAAATCTTTTAGAAGCTAAATTGTAGAATAACTTTACCGTTTCATTTTTTTCATTCCAAAAGTATACGTGCTTTAACTCACCTAAATAAACTTCGGCTTCTTCCCAGTTAGGTAAGGTATTTAATTGTTCTATAGCAATATTAAACTCGGTTTGATTTTGTTTAAACAATTCATTTATAATTCTAAATTTATCATTAATCCCTAATACAATTTTTTTGTGATTGGATTTGTTTTCTACTACATCTATTGGTGTTGGAGGTACAACTATTTCTTGTTGTTTCGATTCAATTTTTTCTTCAGGTAGTTGTGTTGTAGTGGTTTGCTCTGGTACAATTCTTTTTTCTTCTGTTACAATTTTTTCACTTTGCATTTCGCTTACTTTGGCATGTATATTAAAGCTTGGCGATAGTTCTTTGTTTTGTTTTAAATGTTTGTAAACAGCTAGTTGCTCTTGCAGGCTGGCCAATTGTATTTTTAGCGAATCGCAATCGTTTACGCTTGGGTGTATTTTGTGTTGAACAAACAACTCCAGCGTTGGCATTAAGTCGTTAATTTCTGTTTGTATGTTTGCTAAAATTTTTTCAATTGCCATGTTTATAATTTTGTAATTAATTATTGTTTGAATATACAACGCATTGACTTATTTTTAGCTTTTAATTTTTTAACCCATTTTAAACAATGCTAAACGAAAAACCTGATACACCTAAAAAACAAGGTTGCATTGAAGTAGTTTGTGGTAGCATGTTTTCGGGTAAAACAGAGGAACTAATACGCCGTTTAAAACGCGCCCAATTTGCCAAACAAAAAGTTGAAATTTATAAGCCAACTGTGGATAAACGCTACGATGATTTAAAAGTTGTGTCGCACAGTGGAATTGAGATTATGAGCACGCCAGTGCCAAACAGCACAAATATTTTGTTATTAGCAAGTGATGTGGATGTTATTGGTATTGATGAAGCACAATTTTTTGATGAAGAATTACCTAATGTGTGCACAGAGCTTGCCAATAGAGGCATTCGTGTAATAGCTGCTGGGTTAGATATGGATTTTTTAGGCAAACCATTTGGTCCAATGCCTGCTTTGATGGCTATTGCAGAGCATGTTACAAAAGTGCAAGCAATTTGCGTAAAGTGTGGTAGTTTAGCTTACGTTAGCCACCGCACATCTGCGAGCGAAAATTTAGTATTACTAGGTGAAACCGATAGCTACGAACCTTTGTGCAGGGCTTGTTATAATGAGGGGTAGGATATGTGAGGTTACGAAGCTATGACTACTTTGATAGATTAAAAACGGCAATCTCCGCTCTTGACAAAAAACGAATAGGTAAAATACTAGTACCAATACCTTTTGAAACATATAATTTATTATTGTTATACCATCCTTTCAGATATTTCCCGCTACCTTGCGGTGTGAATGGTGCATAACCAAAAAGATTAACTTGTCCACCATGCGTATGACCTGATAAGATGAAATTGAATTCAATTTTGTTTCTCAATTTTTCTAAAATCACATCACTGTATTGAGGGCAATGGTTTAAAATAATGTGATAATCACTTTTGTTAAATTCTTTTAGTGCTAAATCAATGTCAGCATTCCCAGCCAAATAATCATCTACCCCTGTGATTGTAATTGTTTTATTATTAATCTGTAATTGACGTGACTGGTTTATAAGAAGCTCGCAATTATTTAAAGCATAAGTTAACTTCAATTCTTCTACATCAATTCTTCCCCAATATTCCCAATTACCAAGAATAGCAAACTTCTTTGTTGAATTATCTAATCGATTTAAAAATTGATTTAAAATTTTGCAATTATCCTTGCTATCAACCGAATCACCTGTAATTACAATAAGATCAGGCTTATAATTGTTAATTTTTTTAGTTAACTTTTTAAGTTGTTTGTTTAAAGAATGAATATGAAGATCTGAAATTTGTATTATTTTCAAATCAAATTTATCATTTGTTGAGTTACCAATTAGAAATTCATTTGTTTCAATAAAATATTTTTCAAACCAAACTGAATCAAGAATAATTAGACCTAATCCTCCTAAAATACTAGTCTTAATAAATTTTCTTCTTGTCCAAGTCATTCATTAAAAGTAATTCAATTAATATTTAAGTCTTGTTAATGTATCAAATTGTTAATCCTTAGATTAACTAATAATCATAAGAAGTTTCTTTATTTACCACAAAGCACTATCTCTGACTACTTCCCTGCCACACCATCATTTTTTTCTTTGCTTACTTTTATCCAATAGCCTTTGTTGCGGGCGTAAATGCTGTCGTCGTACATCGCTTCTACGTTTATGGCTGGTAAATAATATTTACCTTCGTAACTGGCATTTAAACTAAAATTAAATGTTTTGCTTTGCGTGCTTCCCAAATCAAAATAGGTAAGCACTTTATCATCTTTAGTATCTTGATAGGTGTAACTGCTATTTTTCATTGCTTCTTCGTTTTCATCCATGCGTGCGTTGTGTATTTCCCAGCCTGCTGGCACATAATTCATTAAGGCTAAATTTTTTATTTCGCCAACTAAACCTAAATTTTTTACAGTAACACTCATTTTAAAATCTGAGCCTTGCGCTAATTCCTCAACAGATAAGGCGTTTCCGTTTTTGTCTTTATACGTAACATCTATTGAAATGTTTGAATTAGCAGCTTCTTCGCTACCAATGGCTGGTTTGCCACGTGTAATAATGCGTGCATACAACACTCCTTTGCCGTTATTTTTTACTTCAAAATTTCCCTTAGGGTTATTTTTTAAATCTAAATCAAATTGCATGATGCTTGCTTTTCCTTTTAAACTGTGCTCTTTTCCATTAATGGTAACATTGGCTTGCATGGCGCTTGGGTCGCCATACTTTTTAATGAAGTTACTTACTGCTAATAAACCATAAGCTGTGGTTTGTGTGCTTAACCATTTATTAGAGCCTAAAAATGCACTTACCTTTTTTATTTGAGCAAAGGCTTGCTGTTTTTTACCTAACATGCAAAGTGTATTTAAAATTAACGCTTCGTCTCTATCACTACTACCATAAGTATAGTAATCATAACTATAAGGTGTTACTAGTGTGTTAGCTTTTGCAATTATTTTTTCTGCTTCGCTTATTTGGCCTGCTTGAGCATAAGCAGCAGCTAACAACCAACGGCTATTGTTACTTAAGGTTGGGTATTCGCGTAAACGGTTCATTGCACCTAGGCTTGTGTTTCCGCTTAATGCAAGTACGTACAATCGGTATGCTTGTAAATCTTCTGTACGGTACATCGTGTTTTTATTCACATCATAACTATTAGCAGTTGTTTGCATAAAGTTTAACCATTCTTTTTTAAAGTTAGATGGTAGCGTGTAGCCATTTTTTTCTGCGAGTATTAAAAAATGCCCAGCATAGGTTGTGCCCCAATCGTTCACGTCTGCTGAGCCTTGCCAGTAGCTTAAACCACCAACGGCGGTTTGAAATTTGCGTAATTCATTTATACCGCCTTTAATGTTTTTATCAATTTCTGTTTTTTGTGCAGGCGATAAATCCATAATATCTGCTAAAAATAATTGTGCAAATACTTGTGAGGTGGTTTGCTCCACACAACCATGTGGGTAATTAATTAAATAATGCAAGCGTTCTTCTAAATTAATTGGTGGTATGGTGCTAATTTCTAACACGCCTTTGTTAGTACCACTAAGGCCTGTAGCCGCAAATGGTTGTTTTAAAGATTGCCCACCCTCAACATAACAATCTTTAATGCTTGTTTGGTAAGGATTAGGGTTTCTAACATCTAACTCGTACTCATACGTGGTGGTGTGGCCTCCGCCTGTAGCTGTTACTTTTACTTTGGCAATACCTGTGCTATTTTTTACTTTTAAATCGAAGTAAACATTTTTTTCATCGTCTTTTCCAACGTTTACACTTTTAACTGTTTGCCCAATTGTTTGCAAAAGCCCATTTACTTCTACTTTTACATCTGTTTTTCCAACGGCTTTATCGCCACCAAAAACACTTACTGGTAGTTTTACTTCTTCTGTAACACTTAATACGCGGGGTAGTGTTCCTAAAATCATTAATGGTGCTTTTACTGGTGTAGTTTTTTCGGCCAGACCGTAAGCTCCTTTTTTTCCAGCAATAACCATGGTTCGTACAGAGCCAACGTACATTGGCATAGTAAAATTAATGGTTTTATTATCGCCTTTGCCTAAATGAAATGGTCCAAAAAACTTAACCATTGGTTTAAATCTATTGGCTTTTGCGCCATCTTCATCCATTTCGCTACCATCGCCACCAATGCTCAACACGCGTTCTAAATCTGCTCCAAATGCACCAATAACGTTATCAAAACAATCCCATGTTTTTACTCCTAAGGCTTCTTTTGCATAAAAAGTTGAGTGGGGATTTGGCGTTTTAAAACGTGTAATATCTAACAACCCTTCATCTACCACTGCAATGGTAAAGGCCATTTCTTTTCCGTTTTCTTCGCTTACTTTAATACTAACATTTTTTTCGGGCATTAACACTTCAGGCATTGTTATTTTAGGGCGAAGGTGTGTTTCAGGGTCGTCAATTGTAATTGGCAACACACCATACAATCTAATTGGTAAATCGTTTGTGCGGCTATGTGGTTGCATTAAACTTACATGTAAATAAACGTTTGGCGCCATTTCTGGTTTTACTTTAAATGCAAAGGTTGTATTTCCTTTTTCAGTTTCTACCCAATGTGCTTCCATAACATGACTACCGTTTTCTATGGTAACCAAAGCGCGTCCGCCCTGCGGTGTAGGGATTTTAATTTTTACTTCTTCACCAGTTTTGTATTTAGTTTTATCTGAAGTAAAATGTAACATGTTGCTTACAATTTTATTTTCGGTGCCGCCATCACGCTCCATCCAATTGCTCCAATCAAAATAGGTAATTTGACTGCACGAGTGTCCGCCTTCTATATCTACAACTCTTATTAGGTAACGTCCCCATTCATTTTCTTTAATAGTTACATCAACAGAAGCTTTTCCATTAACAGAATTAATTTCTTTTATTAGTATTGGTTTGTGATAATTATCGCTAGCGTAATTTGCAATTTCATCGTTGTACTGGTCCCACCACCAACGCCAATCTAATTTATACAGTTCAAATTTTAAGTTAGAAACAGAGGTTGGTTTTCCAGTATAATCAACTGTTGCAATATCTATTTTATGGGTTTTACCCGTGTACAAAATTCCAGAGCCGCTTTCTCCTTGAGGTAATTTTATACCTACATATTTTGTAAATGGCGAGTAGTCGATAGAAAATCTATCTACACTAAAAGCGCCTCCTTGTTCAAAAACACGTGTAGTGAAATTTGCTTTTAGGAATCCAGATGCGTTGGTAGCGCTTATGTTTAAAGGTACTGATGCATTTCCTTGCTCATCCACTTTTCCATCAAATACATTTAAATTTTGTGATTCAAATCGTAAAGTTGCGTCTTGAAAATTATAATCGCCAAATTTTTCAAAATAAGTTTGCGAACTTGATAATGCTACACTAATATTTGCAGCTAAATTTTTTGCCACTGCACCAGTTAACCAATTTGTATGTAAATTTATTTTTTGCGGTTGATTGCCTACAATTAGTTTATTATCGCCAACATTTACTTCAATCTTTAATCGGTTAGGCATAATGGTTTCAATACGAATGCTTTTATTAAAACGAACTGGCCCCACTTTAACTTCTGCACTCCACAAGCCTGTTGGGGCATTTTTATCGGTGGCGCAAGAAAAATTATAAAAACCATCGGTGCTTTTATTGTTTATTAAGCGTTTATAAACTTGACCTTGAGGGTTGGTTAACGAAAAAATTACTGGATGGTTTGCGGGTAGGGTAGCGGTTTTATCTTCTAAAATAAAATTTAAAAATAAGCTATCTCCGGGTCTCCAAACGCCACGCTCGCCATAAATAAAGCCTTTTAAGCCCTTTTTAACTTCATCGCCACTTACATCGTACATGCTTAATGCAAGAGATGCGCCGTCATCTAATCTTAAATAAGCACGTTGTTTGTCTTTTTTTGCAACTAAGAAAGAAGCTTTACGTTTTGGTGTTACGTAAACTTGTCCTTCAGCGTTTGTTTTTACTGTTTCTAATAATTGTTTTTGAAAGTCGTATAATTCAACAGTTACATCACCTAACGGTTTTGTTGTAATTAAATCATTTATAACGGCAAACAATGTTCCATCATTTCCTTTTTTAAGCGTTAAACCTAAATCACTTGCAATAATGTTTTTTGAAACTTTGCGGTTGTATTGTGTGTAGTAATAATTTTTGCAAGGATTATCACGGTCTTCCCAGCTGCTACCATCGTAATCTCCTTCGCCATAATAATCATACGAATAATCATCGTAATAATAGCCAAAACTTTCTTCGTCAGTATCTTCATCTGTTGGTTTTATTTCTTGCATTTCGAATTTACTATCGTTGCTGTTTCCAACACAAGGGTATGTTGAATAATCTTTTTTAATGCTCAACGTTACACGATATATAGCGCCTGGTTCTGGTTTAATCAACGTGCTAATGTCTAAAGCGGTTTTCTTCCAAACGCTAAAATCTGATGGGTTTGTGATTCCAAGATTCACTCTTTTTTCAAGAATTTTTTTACCAACTTGTGCTAGTTGAGAACCTCCATTCATGTCATTGTTTTGTAAAAATTGTAACACGTTGTTTTCGTATATGCGAATAATTTTTACATCAACTGCTTTTAAATTAACCGTTTCAAAAGGAATGGTAATACCATTTGTAGAAGGTAAAATATTTCCATCGCCAACAAAGCGCATGGCTGGCTTAACTTGAGAGAACACAATGTTTTGTTCTATTTTTTTTGAGATAACCCCCGATTTACTATCTCTAACACCAGTATTTACAGTTAATACATAAGAACCAGGATTGGTTTCGTTTGGATAAATAAATACCTGATTATTCGCAACAATATATTTTACTTCATTAATTCCACCAATATTTATTAAGCCTTCGAGGGATTGGTTAGGATCGATAGGATTAGAAAAATTTAAAGCAACAAATTGGTCGTTATCGTTTTCGATACTGGTAGATAACAATTTAAAATTTGAATTTTGTGGCACAACTAAATCCTTATTTTTAGTATAATCAAGGTTTAAAGATTTACCATTGCAAAGTAATTGTAAGTTGTTTTCGCCACTATTAGGCCTTTCAATACTATCAATTAAAAATTGATGTGTTGTTCCTTTTTCGTTATGGTTCCATTTTATGTTTAAATTTTTTCCTTCGTAATTTGCCAATAAAGTTTTTTCAATTAGTTCATTCTCTACAAAATCTGCACTATTAACGCTTCCACTCATGAAGTAATAATCAAAATCATTAGAATTATAACATTTTAAATCAGAGTAAACAGCTTGAATGGACTGGTTTACGGTTTGAAATTCAAATTCAAAATCTTTTAATTCGCTTTTTACATCAGTCAGTTTACTTAGGTGAAAAGTAGCTTTGTATTTTTCGCCTTGTGGTAATCTATTTGTTGGTTTAAATTCTAAATTTTGTCCATCTTTCCACACAAGGGTTCCTTCTATGTTAGGGCTAAAAGAAATTAATTCTTCTTTTATTGGAACATTAAGTTCGGTGGTGGCGTTAAGTTCGTTTGCTAACTTAATTTTTATGGTTGAATTACTTGAAATAAAACCAGTGGTAAATGCGCTAATGTAATTAGCAAATTCAGGATTTATTTGCGCGTTGGAATAAGTTACTGAATTGTTTCTTAATGTTTTTAAAGAATCATGTTTATTGTAAATAAAAACACATGCTCCAGTAATGGCCACGCCAACTGTAATTAACTTAATTTTTTGTAATACCATAATTGATTGGATAATAGGTGAAATTAGCTTTTTAAAGCCATTGTGAAATTTTATTTGCTAACAAAATTTTGCAGGAATGTTAGGATTATTTGCCTAAAACCATTTTAAATTCTTTTGTCCAACTTTCCCAATTATTCGAATTTTCGTATACCTCTCTCGCAGATTTTCTAAGTTCGAAAAAGGCAGGAATATCTGTGATAAAAGATTCTATCTTTTTTGCGTATTCTGATCCATCATCGTTATATTCTATTAAAAAACCATTCTTACCTTCAATTAAATGCCCTGCTACACCACCTGTATTGCTAACCAAACAAGGTATTCCAAAGGCGCTCGCCTCGTTAATAACAATGGGTGTGCAATCAAAGCGTGTAGGCAATATAAGGCATTGATGTTCACTTAAAATCGATTTCAGTTTTTCTTGTCCAGCGGCGGTGTTTTTATCAATAAACGAAATAATTGTTATGCAATCTAACGACTGATTTAATTTTGGAGTGCATCCAACAATTGTAAAATTCACATTATAACCTTTGTTTTTAAGTATATTAAAGGCTTGTAGTGCAGCAGGACCACCTTTTTCTTCCCAATAAACGCCAATAAATAAAAGCTTAAACGTAGTAAAAGGTTGTTCTAAATTTAATTCGTTTTGAGTTGGGAGTAGTTCAAAATTAGCACCGTAAGGAAATTGGAACACTTTTGATTGGTAGGTAACATAATCTTTTAAAACAGAATTGTAGCACCAACTTGAAGACACAATTATTTTTGAACTTTTTTGAAGTGCCAGTTGTTCTACTCTGTTACTTTGATATTTAGACCAACGAGTAAGCTTTCTAAGCGCCTTATGGTAATTTAAGCAGGCTGCTATGGTTCCATCAGTTATATAAATAATAGGAATTTCAGTTTTAAGGTAAGCAATTTCGCAACTGGCTGCTGGTGCTATTATGAAGTCAAACTTTTTAGGTGTAATTTTTCTTTCAAAGTAAAGTGCATAAAATTTGCTAAGCACTATACTATGTCTGTAATTATAGCGTTTATTGAATAACTTTAAACAGAATTGATTAATAAATTTAAGCCAAAGTAATAAAATTTTAGGTTGGTATGGTCCTAAAATTTCAACTGTACCTAGTTTTTGAAGCGAAGTGTAAATCGAATAATGTGTTCCGCTCCAAACCCTTTTATTTAAAGGATTTTCAGATGATAAGTATGCAAATTTTAAAGCTTCCAAATAAATAGTAAATTTACAAGGTTAATTTATAAATTCAAAGGATGATTGTTATATCACTGTTATTAAAGCATAAATAAAAACGAATTAAAATAAGTTATAGCCTTTAAATAATAAAAAATTGAAATTTTCTATCATCATACCATCTTACAATCAGCCTGAGTTTATTGAACAAACACTTAAAAATACCGTAGCTATAAAAAATTTAAGTGGTATAAATGGTTGTGAAGTAGAAATTTTATTGTTTGATAGCAATTCTAAAAAAGAAGTACAAGCTATAATTGAAAAATACAAACATAAATTGGATGTGGTTGAAATTGCCAAAGACAAAGGACAATACGATGCCATTAACAAAGGAATTTTAAAATGTACAGGTGATTATTGGACATGGTTGAACACAGATGATTTATTGAATGTTGAAGGTTTTTTTGAATTGGTTAAATTATTAAAACAAAAGCCCGATATTGATTATATTTATGGTGGCATAAATCATATTGATGCTGAAGGTAATTTGCTAAAGTATTATAAACCATATAAAGTTAGCTTTAAAAGAATGGCTACCCATACCCCAGGCATATTTCAGCAAGGTTCTTTTTTTAGAACAGAATTTACAAAAAAAGTAGGTTTTTTGAACACTTATAATTGTTGTTTTGATTATGATTATGTATTACGGGTACTGCAAGCTAACGCTAATATGTATGTTTGCGATTTTTTGGTAGCAGATTTTAGACATCATAATCTATCTAAAACGGGCAGTATTATTCCTGTTTTTATTAAAGAACAACTTACAATTAGTGAAAAATATGGACGTAAATGGTTTCATTTTTTATCTTGGTTTTCTCACTTACGATTAATCAAACACAAATTGTTTCCACGCAAATGAAAGTTTTACTATTATCAGATACGTACAGCGAACATACTGAGAAGTGGGCTCTTGGTTTGGCTGATAATGGTATTGAAATTGGTTTGTTTAGTTTTAATAAAGCAACTTACCCATGGCACAATCATAAAAACATAACTGTTTTTTTTGAACCTGATAAAAAAATTAATGCAGAAAGTACGTTTACAAAATTATCTTATGTGAAATATGTAAGTGTCTTAAAAAAAATAATAAAACATTTTAAACCAGATATTTTGCATGCACACTATGCCACAAGTTACGGATTGGTAGGTGCACTTAGCGGTTTTCAGCCATTCATACTTTCTGTTTGGGGGAGCGATGTTTATAATTTCCCAAAACGTTCGCGCATACACAAACGTGTTTTTCAATACAACTTAAAAAAGGCAAATGTTATATTATCAACCAGTGAAGTAATGAAGGTAGAAACCCAATTTTACACTAACAAAGAAGTATTGGTTACACCATTTGGAGTTGATACAAGTGTTTTTAAAAACGCCATAGTTCCCAATAAATTAGCCGATACTATATACATAGGCACTATAAAGCCAATAGAAGAAAAATACGGTATCGTATATATAATTGAAGCTGCCGAAATTTTATTAAAACTACATTCAAATAAAAAATTCAAATTTTATCTTATTGGTCCTGGCTCTGATTTAGCCTACTATCAAAAAATAATTGATGAAAAAAAATTAACAGAGCATTTTGTTATTACGGATAGAATACCTTTTAGTGAAATAGCGAATTACCACAATCTTTTAGATGTATTTTTAAACGTAAGTATTGATGATAGTGAAAGTTTTGGTGTAGCAGCTGTTGAAGCAATGGCTTGCGAAAAGCCTGTTATAGTAACAGATGTAGGGGGGTTAAAAGAAGTGGTAAACGAAGGAGAATTTGGAATTATAGTTCCAAAAATGAACGCTGAAGCAATTGCCAATGCAGTAGAAACAATTTTAGAAAGAGATAACACTCATTCAGGTAAGGCTGCCAGAGAGCATGTTTTAAAGCATTACGATTGGCAAAATAATTTAAAATACATGATTAGTATTTATAATAACTTAATTAAAGATAAAAATGGTATCTAAACTCTATTATAAAAACAAGCTCGTTATTCGTTTAATAAAACCTTTTGAGAACAAACGTTTATTTACAGCACTTAAACTAAATATTATTACAATTAAAGATTATGGTTTTTGGCCAAAAAAATTAATTGCTTTGGATGCGTTTTGTCAAACTGGATTGCAATGGACGCGTGTGTTTAGCGATGAAGCTAAGTATTTAGAAATGTGGGACATAAATGCTGAAGCAATTAAATTTGCAAAAAAAGAGTTCCCAAAAGCAAATGTAAATTGTGGAGACTCTATTGATGCCATTATGAATAACAAACTGCACCGTAAAGATTTTAATTTTGTGTTGATAGATTCGCCAGTTCCTTTTATGTATCCTGATGGAAGTTTTGAGCATTTTAAATTCTTTGATTCTATTTTTAAAAACATTGCAAACGAGGCAGTTATTATGATGGATGTGGTTCCGAATATTGAAACCATGCTTGCTAAACACCCACATCCAAAAGAGTTTTCTGATAAATGGGCTGCTGCAAGAAATCAATTTTACAATGTAAGTAATGGTGCAATTGTTCTTCCGTTGCAAATGACAGAGATTTATAAAAATAAAGTTGAAGCACTTGGTTATACTTGTAAATTGGTTACTTATAATGCGCGCAACGAACATTTTGGTATTTTAACTATTGTTGTTAGTAAAAAGTGATTGTTAAACCAATAGATACCAAAGGAGTTGATTATTTAAAACTGGTTGAAAAAGCTGGTTCTGTTTTTAATTTACCAAATTGGTTAGCTATTTATAACCCTGAGAATATTGTAACACTTGGCATTTTTAACTTGAATAACGAGCTAATCGGGGCATTAAATCTCTATAAATCAAAAAAAGCTGGAACAACTTACTACTCAGTACCGCCATATTCTCCATCTAATGGATTTACTTTAATTAACCCAGCACAAAGTAATGCGAATAAAATTGCTTTTGAAAAAGATGTACACGAAGCCTTAATTAAACATTTTGCTTTACTTAAAGCTGCTTTGTTTATTTCGGCATTTCCAACAAATGTAATAGATACTCAACCTTATTTTTGGAATAAGTATAAAGTAATTCCAAATTATACTTATCAACTACCTTTAAATAAAACTGAAGAAGAATTATTCGAAAGTATTACTTCTGAAAAAAGAAAATCTATTCGCAAGGCACAAAAAGACAACATTATTGTAAGTGAATGTACTGATATGAAAATTGTTTTAGAATTAATAAACAAAACATTTTCGCGAAAAGAAAAAAGCATTAACGAAAGTTTGGTGAAAAAAATATTATTTCAATTTTCAAATTCTGAAAATAGTTTTGCTTTTGTTGCTTATCAAAATAATAAACCAATTGCCTGCACCTTTTGTGTTTATTATAAAAATACAAGTTACTATTTGTTTGGTGGTTACGATGAGGCTAACAAACACCATGGCGCTGGCCCTTTGTGTATGTGGAGTGCTATACTTAAAGCAAAGCAATTAGCAATTACAGTTTTTGATTTTGAAGGAAGTATGCTACCTGAAGTAGAAAAGTATTTTAGAGAATTTGGTGGAGAATTAAAGCCATATTACACAGTGCAAAAAGCCTGGTTGCCAATTGAAATGCTTTTAAAATTCAAACAACGTAATCGTTTTTAAATGAAGGCCATCATCTCTCACGATATAGATCACATTACGGTTTCGGAGCATTTAATGAAAGACACTATCGTTCCAAAATTTATGATGCGAATGCATATTGAGTTGGCGTTAGGTAAAATATCGTTAAGAGAATATATTTTGCGTTGGGCTGATTTTTTTAAGAACAAATGGCAAAATATTGATGAATTGATTACTTTTAATAATATAAATCGAGTACCTTCTAGTTTCTTTATTGCTGTAAACAAAGGCGTTGGCTTAAATTATTCTCAAAAAAATGCTTTGCAGTGGGTGCTACAAATGAAATTAAGAAATTGTGAAATAGGCATACACGGAATTGATTTTGATTCCTTAGAAACAATATCTAAAGAATACCAACAGTTTGAAGCACTCTCCAATTCAAAAAAATTTGGTATTAGAATGCACTATGTCAGAAATAATGAACACACGCTGCAAAATTTAGCTAAAGCAGGTTACCTTTATGATAGCACCGAGCATGCTTTTAAAAATCCTTATAAAATTGGCAACATGTGGGAATTTCCGTTTCAAATTATGGATGGTTGGGTAATTGAGAACGGCAAAAGTTGGCAGAGCGTGAACCTTGAAAAAGCAAAAAATAATACCCTTAGGCTAATTGAAAAGGCCGAAAAAGAAAATCTTAAGTACTTAGGAATTGATTTTCACGACCGCTATTTTTCGCACTCATTTAAAACTTGGTTGAATTGGTATATTTGGTTGATGGATTATTTAAAACAAAATAAAATTGAATGTATAAATTTTAATACTGCCATTGAAGAACTGAATAACAAAAAATAATCTGATTAAACCTTTAACCCATTTTTACATCTTACTATAGTTCTAATTTTAGAATAGCCTTAATAATATGAAAACTAAATTTATTTTATTTCTATTTTTCGTTGTATTTGTGTGCAAATCACAAAACGTAAATTTATCAAGCTTAAATACCTTTGAGGGAGAACCCTATATTGCGATTAATCCTACAAATCCAAAAAACATGGTAGTAGCTTGGATGGGCTTTGTTTTTGGTAATGGAACAGGTTTAACTATTAAGGTAAAAAATACCTTTAATGGTGGTGTGTCTTGGAATTCGGCCATTAACTTACCTCACGTAAAATCAACTTATAAATCCGCAGATGTGAGTATGGCATTTGATGCAACTGGTAAATTGCATTTAACGTATATTGATTACCGTCAATCACCCGATTCTGGAGGTGTGTATTATATGAATTCAACTAATGGCGGTAATAGTTTTTCTAGTCCTGTTCTGGTAATAGATGCATACGCTGACGCTGCAAAGAAACCAATTGATAGACCTTGGTTAACAGTTAATTCAAATGGAACAAAACTATTTGTAACCACCAAACCTGCACCTTGGATACTTGCGCCAAATAGGTCTTATTTAGTTTCATCGTTAAACGGAGGAGCAACATGGAGCAATTTTAGATTTGTTGATACTACAAATTTTTTAATAGGTTCTTTAATTTCAGCTCCAATGGCTTTTCCTTGTTTTGCAGGTAATAGTTTAAAAATTATGTACCCAAGCTATGTTGCTTCACAAAACATATTGCCAGCCTATTACATAGCTACTTCAACTAATAATGGTGGCACCTTCAATTACAATACAATGATTGCATCAAATACCTCGCCCGCAGCTAATGATAGTGCAAAAAGTGCGTATCAACTTTTGGCAAACCCTACAAATTCTTTAAACCTTATTGCTTTATTTGGTGCAGGTATTGGAACAACAGATTTAGATATATTTATGCTTGAAAGTAATAATGGTGGCTCAACATGGGGCAGCCCTCTGAGAATTAATAATGATCCTATAAACAATGGAAAAATGCAAGATTTAATGTGGGGAAGTTTTGATGCTTTAGGAAATTTAGCCATTACATGGCGCGATAGGCGTAATGCGCCTGGAGTAGGTTACGCCCGAGCCTCTGAAGTTTATGGTACATTTAGAAGCGCAGGTTCTTCAACGTTTGTTCCTAATTTTAAAATAAGCGATGTTTTAGAGGGTTACACCAATCTATTAAACCAAAGTGGCAATGATTTTATGTGTAGCGCTTTGCAAAATGATACTATTCATTTGGTTTGGGGTTCAACACGAGATGGCTCGTTAGATATTTGGTATAGTAAAACAAAAGCAAGCATGGGAATAACTGGAGTTAAGCAACTTATAACTAGCGAGAGTTTTAATATAGAAACGTTTCCAAACCCTACAAAAGATAAACTATCTGTAAAACTTACCAACTCAATATCCATCAAAACTATTGAATTATTTAACTTGGAAGGAAAAATGATTCTGTCGCAACAAATAAATAATATGCATGGTGAGCTGTCTCTTAAAAACCTTGCGCCAAGCATTTACACGCTTAAAGTAACTGATGAAAAAGGAAATACTTTTTCAAAAAAAGTAGTTAAGCAATAAGTGTTAAAGCCTATGATTACACCTGCTTATTTATTAAAATACCCTTTCAAGCTAAAAAAAGTATAACTGAAAAGTAAATCCTAACTTCCTTAAAAAATTTCTATTACAACTTAAAAATCATTAGTAAATTTAAGCAATACAAACAAAGGTGTTGTAGTAAAACATTATTATGCGTAAAGATTTTTCAAAAACAAACTATAAAAAACCTTCTCAAAATTTCAGTCAATCTGAATCTGAACAATTTATTACTGCTGAGCAAATTGCTTTAAAATCAAGTTACACAAGTACAGATTCTGAAAAGTTAAACCACTTAAATTTTGGTGCAGGCTTACCACCTTTTCTTCGCGGTCCATACAGTAGTATGTACGTGCAAAACCCTTGGACAATAAGGCAATACGCCGGTTTTAGCACAGCCGAAGAAAGCAATGCTTTTTACAAAAGAAACCTAGCCGCCGGACAAAAAGGACTATCCGTTGCATTTGATTTAGCAACCCATCGCGGTTACGATAGTGATCACGAGCGCGTAGTAGGCGATGTAGGAAAAGCAGGCGTAGCCATTGATAGCATTTTAGATATGAAAGTGTTGTTCAATGAAATTCCACTCGATCAAATGAGTGTGAGTATGACTATGAATGGCGCGGTGTTACCTATACTAGCTTTTTATATTGTTGCCGCTCAGGAGCAGGGCGTTAGTATAGATAAATTGAGTGGCACCATTCAAAACGATATTTTAAAAGAGTTTATGGTGCGCAATACTTATATCTACCCGCCGCAACACTCTATGAAAATAATTGCCGATATTTTTGAATTCACTTCTAAAAATATGCCAAAGTTTAACTCTATTTCTATAAGTGGTTATCACATGCAAGAGGCTGGAGCTACCGCCGACATTGAGTTAGCATACACCTTAGCAGATGGATTAGAGTATATAAGAACAGGAATTAAAGCAGGCCTAGATATTGATGCCTTTGCGCCACGCTTATCTTTTTTTTGGGCAATAGGCATGAATCATTTTATGGAGATTGCTAAAATGCGCGCTGCACGAATGCTTTGGGCTAAAATTGTAAAACAATTCAATCCAAAGTCGGCAAAATCAATGGCTTTGCGCACACATTGCCAAACAAGCGGTTGGAGTTTAACAGAACAAGACCCCTTCAACAACATTACACGCACCAGTGTTGAAGCGCTTGCTGCGGCAATGGGGCACACACAAAGTTTGCATACCAATGCCTTGGATGAAGCTATTGCCTTACCAACAGATTTTAGCGCACGCATTGCCCGTAACACACAAATTTATTTACAACAAGAAACTGGAATTTGTAAAGTGGTAGATCCTTGGGCAGGTTCGCACTATGTGGAGACTTTAACTAATGAAATTGCTAACAAAGCCTCGGAGCTTATTGAAGAAGTTGAAAAATTAGGAGGGATGGCAAAGGCAATAGAAACAGGAATTCCTAAAATGCGGATTGAAGAAGCTGCAGCACGCAAACAAGCAAGGATTGACAGCGGGAAAGATATAATTGTAGGCGTAAATAATTTTACAACAACCGAAAAAACCAACATTGAAATTTTAGATGTTGATAATACAAAAGTACGTGAACAACAATTAGAAAGACTGGCAAAATTAAAAGCAGAAAGAAACACACAAGAAGTTGAAACAGCATTAAATGACTTAACGGAAGCTGCAAAAACAGGAAATGGCAACTTGTTACAGTTAGCAATTGTGGCAGCAGAAAAACGTGCAAGTTTGGGTGAAATATCTTACGCATTAGAAAAAGAATTTGGACGCTACAAAGCGCAGATTAGATCTATTTCAGGAGTTTACAGTAATGAAATAAAAATGAACGAAGATTTTATAAAAGCAAAACAATTGGCCGATAAGTTTGCAGAGCTTGAAGGACGCCGCCCACGCATTATGATTGCAAAAATGGGGCAGGATGGACACGATAGAGGCGCAAAAGTTATTGCCACAAGTTTTGCCGATTTAGGTTTTGATGTGGATATTGGCCCACTATTTCAAACACCAGCAGAGGCTGCCAAGCAAGCAGTAGAAAACGATGTACACATTTTAGGAATAAGCAGTTTAGCCGCAGGTCATAAAACCCTTATTCCACAAGTAATTGCCGAATTAAAAAATTACGATAGAGGAGATATAATGATTGTAGCAGGCGGTGTTATACCCCAACAAGATTATGACTTTTTATTTAATAACGGTGTAAGTTTTGTATTTGGTCCAGGCACTGTAATTGCCAAAAGCGCTATTGAAATTTTAGAGAAGTTTATGGGCGAAGAAGATTGATAATCAAATTTTTTTATGATAATAAGTCAAATAAATTTTGTATCTTAGAGTAACGGGTGTGGTTAGAAAAAAAGTAGTCGAAATTGAACTAGATAAACTTACAAATTCAATTGTTAACGTAGTTACAGGGGAAGTTTTTGAAACTGAATGTAGTAAAGTTACATTAAAAGAAATTAAAAAAAGGAATGGTTATTTGATTGGTCCTTTGAAACTAAAGATAAAAAAAGTACAGTTCTTAAAATGACAACTGTTGAAAATAAAAATGTGATACAAGGCCTTATTTCTTATAAAATAAATGAGAACTATATTTTTGTTAATCTTGTTGAAACTGCTGAATTTAATAGAGGAAAGAAAAAGATGTATGTTGGGGTAGGCGGAAATTTATTTGCCTATGCTTGCAAAATTTCTTTTGATATGGGATTTGAGGGCTATGTTTCCTTCAAGGCGAAAACAGCTTTAATAGAATATTATAAAGAAAGCTAGGAGCAGAAGTTGCGCTTGGACAAAGAATGTACATTGGAAGCGCTGCATCGATTAAACTAGTGAATCAATATTTTAAAAATAAATAAAATGAAACAACAACTAAACTCTAAGGAAGTAGATCTTTACGTTGACAATACAAGACTTACTAAAAAAGAAAAACAAGAACTTGTTGAGTTTATAAAAAAAAATAAACTTAATAAAGAGCTTAGAGAAAAGAAACATCGAAAAGCTGTGTAATTGGATCAGCTTCAGAGTTACAAACTCAGTTCGCAACTTGATTTATCGAAGTTTGCCGAAAAAAAATGATTTGAAATTTAAAAAATGAAATTACCCCGTTATGAATTAAAAGCTGAAAAAACCTTAATGGTTTTTGAGTTTACTAGTGAAGGAAAAAAAGGAAATATTCCTAAGTTGATTAAATTTAGTGAAACCACGCTTAATGGGTTTTACAATCTTGCTTTTGGAGATAAAGATTCAATAACTGGTGAAATTGATGATATTGTTGTAACTGATAATGGCGATAGCGAACAAGTATTAGCAACCGTTGTGTCAGCGGTGTATTCTTTTACGGATAAATATAAAGACGCTTGGGTTTATGCAACAGGTAGCACAAAGGCTCGTACTCGTTTATATAGGAGTGGCATAAGTAAGTATTATAATGAAGTAAAAAAGGATTTTTTAATCTATGGTCTTTTAGACGGGGAGTGGCATAGTTTTAAGAAAGACGTAGATTATACAGCCTTTGTAGTTAAGAGAAAATAATGTATATTTGTATTAGGATTTAACATGAAAACTATTAAAGAAATAAATCAAAAAAAGACTCCAATTGTTCGTATTGATAGTTCGTTGGAGAAGTTTAAATCTATGCCTATTTTTCAAGACAAAGTTGAAAAAGCAAATGAGGTTTTGAGAAAAGTAGGTTTACCGAAATTAGCGACAAAGCGATAATGTCAGCTTCCACAAATTAGTACGTTTCAAAAATTGGCACTCTTCTTTTTTAATTATTTGTGTTGTTGTAAGCTTTGTATTTGGTCCAGGCACTGTAATTGCCAAAAGCGCTAGTGAGATTTTAGAAAAGTTGATGGGGTAGAGGAGATTTAGCAATCATTCTTGTTAACTAATAGCAAATAACTTTATAGTAAAACCCATTTTTATAACTAACTTTGCAAACAGTTTTTAAAAAACTGTTATGTCAATTAATACTAAATACATTTTTGTAACCGGCGGCGTTACATCTTCTCTCGGAAAAGGAATTATATCTGCAAGTTTAGCTAAATTATTACAAGCACGTGGCTATACTACCACCATCCAAAAGTTAGACCCATACATCAACGTTGACCCTGGTACACTAAACCCATACGAGCATGGGGAGTGTTATGTAACCGATGATGGCGCCGAAACCGATTTGGATTTGGGTCATTACGAACGTTTTTTAAATACACCAACATCTCAAGCAAACAATGTTACTACAGGGCGCATTTACCAATCTGTTATTGAAAAAGAGCGCAAAGGTGAATTTTTAGGGAAAACCGTTCAGGTAATTCCGCATATAACGGATGAGATTAAAAACAGAATCAAGGCCCTTGGAAAAACAGGATTGTATCAATTTGTAATTACAGAAATTGGTGGCACCGTGGGCGATATAGAATCATTACCTTACATTGAAGCCGTGCGCCAATTAAAATGGGAATTTGAAAACGATTGTACTGTAATTCATTTAACGTTATTACCATATTTAGCAACCTCTGGCGAATTAAAAACAAAACCAACCCAGCACTCGGTAAAATTATTGTTAGAGTACGGTGTGCAACCTGATGTACTCGTGTGCCGCAGCGAATACCCAGTAACAAAAGATATTAAAAAGAAACTTGCTTTGTTTTGCAATGTAGCTGCCGATTCTGTAATTGAAGCACTTGATGCCAGCACCATTTATGAGGTGCCACTATTAATGGAAAAAGAAAAGTTAGATTTAATTGTTCTTAAAAAGCTTGGTATTACTGCAAATGAAGGGTTAAAACTAGAGAATTGGAAAAACTTTTTAAATAAATTTCATAACCCTACAAAATCTGTAAAAATTGGTTTAATTGGTAAGTATGTAGAGTTGAAGGATTCTTACAAATCTATATCAGAGGCATTTATACACGCTGGTGCGCAAAACGATTGCAGAGTAGAGTTAGATTGGATACACAGCGAAAGTTTAACTGAAGAAAATATTGATTCTAAACTTAAAAATTTAAAAGGTATTTTAGTAGCTCCAGGTTTTGGAAACCGTGGTATTGAAGGAAAAATTAGTGCAATAAAATATGCGCGTGAAAATAAATTACCGTTTTTAGGAATATGCTTAGGCATGCAGTGCGCCGTAATTGAGTTTGCACGCCATGTTTTAAATTTAAAAGATGCCCACAGCCGTGAAATGAATCCCGCTACCAGTAGCCCTGTGATTGATTTGTTAGAAAATCAAAAAAGTATTTCGCACATGGGCGGTACCATGCGTTTGGGCGCTTATCCGTGCGAGTTAGAAGATGGAACTTTAGCCCGATCGATTTACGGTTCAAAAAATATTTTTGAAAGACACCGCCACCGTTATGAATTTAATAACGAATACAAAAAAGAGTTTGAAGATGCGGGTCTTGTTTTATCGGGCATAAATCCAAGGGCTGGTCTTGTAGAGATTATTGAAATTGCTGATCACCCTTTCTTTATGGGCGTTCAGTTTCACCCTGAATATAAAAGCACGGTTGAAAATCCTCATCCGTTATTTGTAAGCTTTGTAAAGGCCGCATTAAGTGAATGAATTTAGCCGAAATTGGATATTTTAGTAAGACACACGGTATAAAAGGGGAGCTGCATCTTAACATTCAACAAAATTTTGATGAAAGCCTTTTAGATGCTGTTTTTATTGATACAATTTTAGGTAAAGAACCACACTTTATTTTAAGTACAAAGGAAAGTAAAAACGGTATAATTTTACAATTAGAAGACGTTGAAAGCATTGAGCATGCAAAAAAATTAATTGGCAAAAAGGTTTTTGTAAACGCTGAATTGATTATTGAAACAGACAATGAAAGCTTTTTAGGTTTTGAATTAATTGATGAAAAGTACGGAAGCTTAGGGTTAATAAAGGAGCTAACCGACAACGGACAGCAACTTTTAGCCACTATTGATTTTAGAAGTAAAGAGATAATCTTGCCTTTGGTTGATGAATTTATAATAAGCATCAAAGAAAATGAAAAAGTGATTAATTACAGAGCTCCAGAAGGGTTAATTGACTTGTATTTATAGCGTTTTGTTTGTTAATTTAGAGCTTAATGAATTTAAAAAAAAATAACTATTTATTGCCTTCCCTTTTTGTTGTTTTTAATATCCTTCTCAAATCGCTTTATTTAACTACGCAACCAATTTGCGTAGATGAGCCCTTCTCTATCTATCATGCACAATTTGATTTTGTTCATCTTATAACTTATTTAAAAAATTATAATAATCCACCACTATTTGAAATTATACTCCATTGTTGGATTAAACTATTTGGAATAAGCGCTTCTAGTGTGCGTGTTTTACCCATGTTGTTCAGTTCGGCAACGGTGTTTTTTATTTACTTAATTGGAGTAAATTTTTTCAGTAAACGTGTTGCGGTTTTATCATCGTTACTTTTTACTTTATCTACTCTAAACGCTTGGTTTGCTCACGATTGCAGGGTTTATAGCTTGTTTGTGTTACTAAGTGTTATTTCTATTTATCTTTTTTTTAAATTATTGAATTTGGGTAAAACATTTACTGCTTTGAACGTTTTGACTTTTACTACTGTAAAAGTGCTTTTGGTGTATGGGCATTACTTTGGCTTTTTTGTTTGGGCAATTGAGTTTTTAATTATCTGTTTGTTTTTTTTAAAGTCAAGACAGGTATTAATAAAATATGGTATTTCTATTATTTTTAGTTTAGCGGCTTACTCACCTCAACTACTTGTCTTATGGCAACGCGCTACTTTATCAGTAAGTAATGGTACATGGGTACAACCACCAAACGGGTTAGAAAGCATTTATAATATGTTGTGGCGCTTTTGTAATGAACCAGTACCAACAGTGCTTTGTATTTTATTGCTCGTGGCTTGCGTTGCTATTTACTTTATAAAACGTAAAACTGAGCAATTGAATCCATATTCAAAATATACGATTATTTGGTTTGTTGTTCCATTCCTCTTTATGTTTTTTGTTTCATACAAAGTTCCAATGTTTATTGATAGGTACTTGCTTTATTTGAGTCCGGCATTTTACATTTTGCTAGCAATAGGTATCAGTTATTTATTTTCTAGTAAAAAAATAATTCATTTAGGTTTTATCAGTGTTACAACCTTATTCCTGTTTAGTTTCAATTTGAATCCAAGTAAAACAAGAGAAAATTTACCGACTATAGTAGAATATATTAAGCAAAAAAAAACGGATAAAACCCTTGTTATTGCTTGTGGTTACGACTTTATATTAAATTTTGCATATTATTACAATCGTAATTATTTTAAAATTAAAAACCAAACAACTGAATACCATGAATTGGAACTAGCGCTACAAAAGGAATCTATTTATTTCACAAATATATTTACTACGGAAATTTCTGATAAAATAATTAATTATGAAAACATTTTATATTTGGATGCAAGCGCTGATTTTATGTCGCCAAACAATGGAATTAAGGATAGATTAATGAAAGAGCATGAGTTTTTAGAGAAAGATACTTACTCTGATATATTTACCATTTACAGATTTAATTTAAAAAAATAGTAAATACGAGTTGCTTGAAATATCACTTGTATGTAACACTCAGCTAGAAAATTTTTAATCCAACAAAATCTACAAATATCTTATAGAGGTTCTCGTGAGGTGGTTAATTGTAATTGGCTTAGCTAGAAATTAACCCTAAATAAAAAATAGCTTCGCATATAAAGGACTACCTGATAAATACAATTGTTATCAATAAGCAGAACACTAAATACGCGATTGCTTTTGCAGAGCTGTTTTGATTTTTGAACCAACTGGTTAATAATGAAAAAAAGTATTAAACGTTTTTATTTACCTCCCCAAATAGATTCTTTATCAATTACAATTTCTATTTTCGTGTGCTCGCCAATTCTGATGTCAAAATTAACTTTAGCTGTTATTTCATTAGCCCTTTGTAGTATGTTATTTAATCCGTAACCGCGTTCCACAGTTGTTAAATCAAATCCTTCACCATCATCTTGCAACATTATTGAAAATTCGTTATTATTAAAATTATCTATATAAAAATTCTTAGCATTAGAATGTTTTGCCGCATTATTAATTATTTCCTGTACCATTCTATAAAGACTAAGCGTGCTTTCAGGACGAAGATTTACTTCGCTTATCGCATTTTTAAAATGAATAGTAATTTGTTTATGTTTAAAAGTTCTATCTGCAAATTCTTTAATTTTAATACCGAATTGCACTGCTGAAATTTTTTCTTCACTAACCGTCCAAATAGTATCACGCATTAAGGTAGATGCTTTTCTAACCTGATCCGAAATCTGTTCAAGATTTTCTTTCTCTTTTTTTCTTTCTATACCATAAGCTGTAATATCTATAGCAGAACTAATGATGGTTAACTCTGCGCCCATGTTATCGTGCAAATCTTTTGCAATACGTGCTCTTTCATTTTGAATTTGTTTTTGAAAATTTATCTCTGTTTTTTTTCTATTAATATTATTTCGTTGTAAAATAAAAGTAAACACCAAAGCTAACATTAAGATGACTGAGATTAAAATAAGTATGTAAGTGTTACGTTTATTAATATCTAATTGAGTTTCATTTAGCTTATTTTTTTGAACTAAAATAGTATTTTCTTTTTGTTGTAAATTGTATTGTGTTTGAAGCTCGCCTAGTTTGTTTTGTGTTTCTTCATTATAAATACTGTCGCTAAAAACTTGGTACTTTTCTAAGTAAAAATTAGCTTTTTCATAATTTTGTTTTAAACGTTCTAAATCATACAATCCAAAATAAGCCAATTTTTGCCAAGGCAAACTTTTAATTTCTTGAGCTTGTGTAAGGCCAAGATTTAAAAACACTTCAGCCTCTTTAAATCTTTTTAAATCAGCATAAGTGTTACCAATGTTGATATTAATTACAGAGCTTCCGTTTAACGAACCAATTTTATCATAAACCGCTTTTGCTTTTAAATAGTAATTTAACCCTCTCTCCGTATTTCCTAGCTTTCGCTCGGCAACTCCAAGCGACTGATAAATTTGAGACAAATATTCTTCTTTACAATATTTTTCACAAATTGGAATTAATTCATTAAAAATTTTAATGGCTTCTGCAACACCACCTAACTTTTTTACTGCGATTGCATAATTACCTTTTGCTGTAACATAACCTTCATAATCTTTAAGTTGTAAAGCAGCTTCGGCCGACTGCGAATAATTTATTTTGGCTTCTTCAAGTTGATTATTTCTTTCGTAAATACTTCCAATATTATTTTGCAATTTAGCGACCTCCATAAGTGCGTCTCCTTTTTTAAAAAGTTCTAACGCAATTAAATTTTTTTCAAGACTTATTCCATACTTTCCTTTCTCATAGTAACCTAACGCTACTTTACTCATACTGGCGCCAGCATCACGCCATTTATTTTTTGCCAATCGTACTTTATATGCTTGTTCTGCCAAAAAAATACAACTATCAAAATTTCCTTTATAAAAATAACTAAGCGCTACATCATTCTTACAAGATGCAAGAAGCAAACTATCCCTAAGTTGCTGAGCTAAAGTTATCGCGCGATTGCCATACAGAATAGATTGATCAATATCTGAGGTTGAAGTGTAGTAGCATAAATCAGCAAGTGCCGCTACTTTGGCTTTTCCAGATAAAGTAGGAAGTATTTTTGCATTGGAATCAATAAGTTTACTTAATTCGGCACTTTTGTTTTGCGAATGAATACATGTATTAAGTAATAAAAAAATACTTAATAAAATATGTTTTGAATAAAGTTTTATTTTTTTCAATAAAATCAATTTTAAATTTAGTCAAAGTAAACCTTCACTTTGTGCTTTATTTACAGCTTCTAATTTACTATGTACATTTAATTTTTTATATATATTTTCAAGGTGTTTTCTAACAGTGCCAAAGCTAATGCCTGACTTATCAGCCACTTGCTCATAACTTAAGCCTTTCGCAATCAGTTCAAGCATTTCTATTTCTCGTTTTGTTAAAACGGTGTCAACAGGTATTGTTTGTTTTGGCTTAATTGTGGCGTTTTTGATAAGGTTAAGCGATTTAATTGCCATGCCTGCGCTCATGGCACTTCCCCCCTCCATTGTTTCAAATATAGCGCGATGTATTTTCTCTGGTTTTTCATCTTTTAACAAGTAACCTTTGGCACCGGCGCAAATGGCTTTAAATAAATTTGTTTCATCATCAAAAACTGTACACATCAAAATTTTTACACCTGTGCTTCTTTCCAAAATTTTCTCGGTAGCCTCTATGCCATCCATTTCAGGCATTTCAATATCCATAATAATAACATCCACTTCAAGACCCTGCATTATGGCATGTAGAATTTCTTTTCCGTTAGCAAACTCTTTTACAACCATCATATCTTTTGATAAATGTATTTTATTAACGATAGTTGATCTAACCGTTTTTATATCATCTACAACTGCAACTTTTATCATGTTCTGAATTTGAAATTAATAAATTTTCTTTGTTTTTTAAACATAAATAAAAATGGCGATAGAATCGCCATTTAAGATATATGCTTGATTTGCGATTATTGAATCACAAGTTTTGCCGTTCTTATGGCTTCATCTTTTCCTGTAACTCGCACAATGTACATGCCAGAGTTTAATCCTTCAATAGAAAAATAGTTTTCTTTTGTAGTAATTGATTTTACTAACTGTCCACTTAAATTAATAATTGAAATTTGAACTTCTGATTCTGTATTTATAAACGAAATTATTTGTTGATTTTGTGATGGGTTTGGGAACAAATTTAAATTGTTTTTTTGGTTTTTAAAATCTAACTCTGTAATGCTTGCTGTGGTTGAATTTCCAGATGCGTTTGCATTAATAAATACACCTTTACTAGCTAATCCACTACCGCATAAATTATCTGAAACTAAAGCCATGTATTGAGCAGGATTAAAAAATATCATTTTATAAACTCTATTTCCTAGAGTGTTAATAGGCCTTGAAAAATTTGTACTCACTAAACTCCAAGTTGCACCTTGGTTATAAGAAATGTGATAAAAATTTGTTTGATTATTTACTGGATTACCAGAGCCACTTATGATTAGAGTATCTGTTCCAAAATTTTGTAAAACGCCGTACTTAGGATCGTAGGTTCTTACACCAGCAGATGGTGTAGGAATTGTAGAAATTGTATTTGCTGTTACCCATCCGTCCGTTGTTTTATAAACAATAGTTTCATTATTAGTTGGGTTTCTTGTTAGTAAGTAGCCTATGTTATCATTAACCATGTGTACATCTACAATATCTTGTGCCACATTTACACTTATCGAACCTGTTAATGTTCTGGCATTACTGCTGTTAATATCGTAAAATTCAAAGCCAGATAAGGTGAAAGAAGGTTGAGAAAATAAAGGCGCAACATCTACGATTTTATTACTTACGGGTTTAATACTTTGAAAATGCCCATTTCCAACAGTAGTGTTTAAAAAAGTAAACGTATTTGCTGCATCGCCAGACATATAAGCTGAACCTACGGCTGTTACAACGATAAGTGATTTGTCGTTCGATACACAAATTTTTCGCGGTATATTATTAAAGGTAGATGTGATTTTTTGTGTCCACGTTTGTCCTTGATTGGTACTAACATAAATTTGCCCCTTTCTATCTGAGGCAATAAATTTATTTATATCAACTGCTTTAACAGACATTATATCTTCATTTGGTGTAATTTTATTTGAAGGAAAACTAAAGCTATGTCCTCTATTTGTTGAGTAACCAAACCCACCTTGCGAAAAACCTGCTAAAACAATATCACCTGTGTGCGATAAATCCCATGGTTTTAATGACGAGGCTTTTAATACATCTTGCCAACTACTCCCAATTGCACTTCTATAATTTGGATTTAGAAAGAAATTCTGTTCGTTAGCGAAGAGTCCATCACCGGGATTATAGAAAGGTAAGTTTGTGTAAGTTGTCCAGCTTGTGCCAGAGTTGTTTGAATAGTAAATGTTATATGGCATAAATTTATCAATAATCATAATTTCGCGGGCATTTTTAGCTGCAATTTCTCCAACGGCATTTGAGGTAGTTGGTAGAGCAATAACACTCCAAGTTGTGCCACCATCAAATGAGCGGTGTAATTGATTTGCTTGAACCAAAATTGTATCATCATTTAACGTTAAAATTGCTGGCTTTACTGGGAAAGCTGCATTAAACGTATATGTGCTATTAACTGATGAATAGCTTGAACCTCCGTTTGTTGAAGCCTTCAAAAGATTATTATGCAAAGTATAAACTTTGTTTTTTGATTTATAAAGAACAGGTGGAATGAAGGCATTGGCTTCAATTAAGGTATTGTTCCATGTTGTTCCGTTATTTGAAAATACATAAGTGTAGGTACATGCCCCACAGCCTGGCACACTTCTGTAACCATAATAACCAAATTTAGTAGCTGAAAGTGCAAAAATAGTATTGGTTTGGGCTGTTGTAGTTTGCCAAAAATTATTAGTATAAAATGAAACTAAGCTACCCGAAGTTACAGCTAAGCCTTCGTTTAAATTTTTCATAATAATACTAGTAACATTAACATTACTAAAAGTAAATGCAGTTGAGTACGAAGTAATACTCCAACGTTCACTGTTAATATTAACTATACCAATTGCATTATTGGTGCTGGTATTTGCCATTCTTAAAGGAACAATAAGTGTATCGTTATTGTATTTATAACCTCGTAAAGGCTGCCCTTCGTGGTATTGAAAGTGTAAACTTCCGTTTTGCGAAATTGATAATTTTGTAATTAATACAAAAAGTAGTAGTAATTTTTTCATAATATAAATTTTTGTCAAAGCTAGTAATGACATGTGTTTAAAAAAATACGCAGAACTACGTATTTTATAAATTAATCTCAATTATAATTTTTTTCAAGTCCAATCCCTTGTTATTTCTCATTTATACTTCATATTGGTATAATATTTGGATTTGGTATAAGACTAAAGAAAACGAAAAAGCCCCACAGAATGTGAGGCTTTTATTTTAAAAAAATATTTTTTATTACTCGGCTAACACAATTACTTTATTGTTATTTACCTCTACAACACCGCCGTTTACAGCAAACTCCAATTTGTTATTGTTGTCTTCAATTAGTTCTACTTTACCTTTTTTTAAAGTAGCAATCATAGCTGCGTGGTTATTTAAAACACCAAAGCTACCTTCACTACCAGGAAAAGTGGCAGATTTTACTTTACCTTCAAACAATTTTTTATCGGGGGTGATGATTTCTAAATTCATTTTTGAAATTTAAGATTTGAGAAATTAGATTTAAGATTTAATCCATAATCTTAAATCTAAAATCTTATTTTATTTACTTTCAGCTAAAATTTTCTTACCTTTTTCAATAGCTTCTTCAATGCTACCAACCAAGTTAAATGCAGCTTCTGGGTATTCATCAACTTTACCATCTAAAATCATGTTAAAGCCTTTAATTGTATCTTCAATACCAACAAACACACCTTTTAAACCTGTAAATTGTTCAGCAACGTGGAAAGGTTGCGATAAGAAACGTTGTACACGACGCGCACGGTGTACCACTAATTTATCTTCTTCGCTTAACTCATCCATACCAAGGATGGCAATAATATCTTGTAATTCTTTGTAACGTTGTAAAATTCCTTTTACACGTTGTGCACAATTGTAATGAGCATCTCCTAAAACAGCAGGAGTAAGGATACGTGATGTAGAATCTAATGGATCCACAGCAGGATAAATACCTAACTCGGCAATTTTACGACTTAATACCGTTGTTGCATCTAAGTGAGCAAAGGTTGTTGCAGGAGCTGGATCGGTTAAGTCATCTGCAGGAACATATACCGCTTGTACCGATGTAATTGAACCTTTTTTGGTAGAGGTGATACGCTCTTGCATTTGCCCCATTTCTGTTGCTAAGGTAGGTTGGTAACCCACGGCGCTAGGCATACGGCCTAATAACGCAGATACCTCTGAACCAGCTTGCGTAAAACGGAAAATGTTGTCGATAAAAAATAAAATGTCTTTTCCTTGTCCGCTTCCTTCTCCATCACGGAAATATTCAGCCATAGTTAATCCACTTAAAGCCACACGAGCACGTGCTCCAGGAGGCTCGTTCATTTGACCAAACACGAAGGATGCTTGCGATTTTGCTAATTCAGCCTTATCAACCTTACTCAAATCCCAGCCACCTTCTTCCATGCTGTGTTTAAAAGCATCACCATATTTAACAATTCCACTTTCAATCATTTCGCGTAATAAATCGTTTCCTTCGCGGCTACGCTCACCAACACCAGCAAACACTGAATAACCCGAGTGACCTTTGGCAATATTATTAATTAATTCTTGAATTAATACTGTTTTACCAACACCTGCACCACCAAATAAACCAATTTTACCACCTTTTGCATAAGGCTCAATTAAATCAATTACTTTGATACCAGTAAATAAAACTTCAGTACTTGTACTTAAGTCTTCAAATTTAGGAGGTTGGCGGTGTATACCATATCCACCCTCGTTGCTAACAACATCAATTCCATCAATTGCTTCACCAACTACATTAAATAAACGTCCTTTAATTTTTTCGCCGGTAGGCATGGTTATTGCTTTTCCTAGGGCTGTAACTTCCATTCCACGAAAAACACCATCAGTACTATCCATTGCAATGGTTCTTACAGTG
>JAAFIQ010000006.1:81442-162610 GCA_013298715.1 Bacteroidota bacterium
AAGCCGGCCTTTAATATCATCTGAAGCAGGCATTTTAATAGGAGAGCCCATTGAAGTTACCTTTAAACCACGGCTTAAGCCATCAGTACTATCCATTGCAATGGTTCTTACAGTGTCTTCTCCAACGTGTTGCTGCACCTCTAAAATAATTTTTTGACCACCTTTTACAATTTCTAAGGCATCTAATATGTTAGGTAATGTTCCGCCTGCTAAATCAAAGCGCACATCTATTACCGGACCAATAACTTGAGCAATTTTACCAACTAGTTTCGACATTTTATTGAATGTTTTTAAATTTGGGTGCAAAAGTAAGGTTTTTTTACTGACTTCAAAAGGACTTTGTTAACATTTTGACGTTGATTTCATTAATTTGATGAAATTTCAGTAAAAATTAAATTTAGCGTACAATTTGATTGCTTAAAATTATATGGCTTTTCTGATTTTTATGATGTTAAGGAAATTAAGCACTTTAATAATTAAATAACTTGGATCCAATTCAAACTTTTTTTGTGCAAAGTTTATACTATTTGGGTGTTTGTGGTGGTTATTTTGCATTAATTCACCCATTAAAAAAATATCAATTGGTAAGGTATTCTTACTTTTATCATCGTTATCAAAATTACTGTAACCGTATTTGTGTCCACACCAGTTTACAATAGCCCCATGCAAAGGCCCCATAAAAAAATGTATGGGTAACAATAAAAAGAGCCAATAACTTGGTGCGAATTTTAAATAAAACAATACATATAAAGCTCCAAAAAGTAAACGTGTTATCCATAAGTCTCCTACTCTGTCAATCAGCTTCCACTCAGGGAAATTGCCACTAAATGCTTTTTCAGGAACCACACCTTTTTTTGCATAGTTTAAAGATATATCTTTTGTATGCATGGTCATTTGCCACACATCTTTAAAAAAATGTGGTGAGTGAGGGTCTTTTTCTGTATCGCTGTGTGCATGGTGCATGCGGTGCAAAATAGCATAAGCTCTTGGATTTAAAAAGGAGGAACCTTGTGAAAAAAATGTGAGTGCGTAAAAAAAGCGTTCCCAAAATTTTGTCATGCTAAACATTTTATGAGAAGCAAAACGGTGTAAAAAAAATGTTTGACAAAAAAGCGAAATAAACCAATGAAGTAAAAAGAAAACAAGAATGTACATGGAACAAGTTATTAGAATCCTTCAACGGTAAAGAATTGTTATAAAGCTAGGTATTAAGTAGTTTGAAAAATGTAAATAAAAAGCAATTAAATTCATTTTAAATGCCTATATGGAGAACCATAAATTAAGATTTATAAAACAAAACGTATACCTATTTTTAGTATTTTCACCTAATGAATTTTAATAAGTTTATCCTTTTATTGTTTGTATGCTTTAATTATAACGCGCAAAATAAACTTAATTATAAATTCGATCATCTTAATCAAGCCAGCGGATTTTCGGCAGAGAAGGCATCAAATTTTCAAAAGGATAAATTTGGAAACGTTTGGATGTTAACAGAAAAAGGATTAATGAAATACAACGGCCACTCAGGCAAATTTTATCCTTCAAAAAAAGATTCGAGTGGCTTACTTAAATTTCCATTTCATAAGTTATATATGGATAAGGATGGAATTTTATGGATTTCATACATAGAAACTTGCTTAACTTCTTTTAATCCAAAAACTGAAAAATTCACACATTATTTTCATAACGATTCTGATAAAACTAGTTTCCCTAATGGTGCTGCCAATAAATTTTTAGAAGATAGTAAAGGCAATTTTTGGATTGCGGTTTGGGGAGGAGGATTGACTCGCTTTGATAAAAAAACACGAAAATTTAAAACCTATGAGCCTGATAAAAAAAATCCAAAAGCCATTAATACCAACGAAATAACTTCAATAACCGAGTTAAAAAACGGAAAATATTTGGTTGGAACTTGGGAGGGAGGAGAATACGGCGCCAAAGCATTTTTACAATATTTTGATTTAGAAAAGGAAGAATTTATTAATTTTCCTATTGATAACTACAAATTTGAGAGTGAATTAGATAAAAAACGGTTAGCTTACGCTTTAAAAATAGTTCATTTTTCGTTTGAAGAACGCGATAATATTTGGGTAGGAACATATAGCGGTTTAATTTGCATTAATAAAACCAATAAAACAATTACCCGTTACTCAGGCTATATTGAGAGAGATAAAGAAGGTTGGGGTAATTACGAAAATGTAATTAGTTATGTTATTAATGGTAATGAATTATGGCTTGGCACCGAGGTTTCAGGAATTATGGTGCTAGATTTAATTACAAAAACCTGCTCTTACCTTAATCATGATTTTAATAATGTAAGCTCAATTAGTGGGGATGCAATCCGTTCACTGTACAAAGATGAAGAGGAAAATATTTGGATTTCAAACAATGGTGGGGTAGATGTCTTTTCTCCAATTAGGCAACAATTCAAGTTATTTTCTATCGAAAGACTTAAAGCAGAAAAAAGCAATAGGGCTCAAGGTTACACTACTATTAATGAAATAGTTATGTCAAGATTTTCTGATAATATTTATTTGTCTCACGGAAATGGATTTACAATTTTAAATAAAAAAACCGATTCAATTACGCATGTAAATACAACAGCAATTTTTCAAAAATATAAAGATAACTTCAATTATGATTTTACAGGAAAAAGCAATGATGTAAAATATATTATTGAACTTTCGAAAGATGAATTACTTGTAAGCAGCGGTATTTCACAATTTGTGTATAATTTAAAAACAAAAATTGCAAATTATAGTCCGTTTCATTTTCGAGGTATTGCGCAAGGAAGAGGTAAAAATGGTGTTTTTTACGCTGTAAAACCAAGTTATTATAGAAACAATGATACTGTGGAAGAAAAGTGGATTTTAGAGAAATTCAATAATTACACGCCAATAGATTCTTTAGTAATACCAAACAAAATTTCTATAAGAAACAAATATTGGTTTTCATCAATAATTTATTATTTAGACAACGATAATTGGTTCATTCATAGAAACCGTAATTGGTTTTATATTTTTAATGATAAAAGTAAAACATTCAAATCATTCTCCGCTTTAAAAGAAGTGCAAAATATGCCAGATTCTTGTCTATTCCCTCTTTTAGTTGATAGAGCAAAAAATATTTGGTACAAATCAGAATTATCAAACAAAATTTATAAGTTTAATTATAAAACTGAAAAAACTACAAACTACACTTCAATTTTTGATGTGAAAGAAAATGAAAGAGTGCAAAGCATAACCGAAGATAAAGACTCCATACTTTGGGTTGCCATTGGGCAGAACTTGCTTAAATACAATCAAAAAACGGGTGAGAAATTCAAATACAATAAAAATTTAGGATTAAACATCGGAAACTTTTCTCCAATATTCAATTACGCATCAACCGATGAGAATATTTATTTGGCAGTTGCTTATGGTTTAATATCGTTTAATCCAAATAAATTAGGTTTCAGTAAAAAAGCGCCACAAATTCGCATTTCAAGGGTTATAATTAATAGAGATACTTTATCAGAAATTGACACTGAAGCATTTTTATCAGAAGCCAATTTATCTTCTTCAAAAAAAGTATTAACCTTTGAATTTGCCACTGACCAGTGTTACACACCTGGTGCAAAAAAATACACGTACAGGTTATTAGGACTTGATACTACTTGGGAGAATAATGATAATCGCAATTTTGTAACGTTCTCAAACCTACCACCAAACAGCTATACCTTAGAAATAAAAAGTAAAAATGTTTTTGGAATAGAAAGCAAAACATATCAAGTTAAATTTTTAATTGCACCTCCTTTTTGGAAAACATGGTGGTTTATTGCTTTAGAAATTATTTTAGTAGGTGGTATTATTTATTTGTACATAAAATTTCGCGAAAATAAATTTAAAAAAGATAAAGATAAATTAGAGCAAGTAGTTACCGAACGCACAAAAGAAATTGTAGAAAAAGCAAAGGAAATTGAATTTCAAAAAGAGATAATTGAAGAAAAAAATAAAGAAGTATTAGACTCTATTAAATATGCTAAACGTATACAAACCACATTATTGGCACAAGACAGTTTGTTGCAAAATAACTTAGCCGATTATTTTGTGTTTTTTAAACCTAAAGATATTGTAAGTGGTGATTTTTATTGGGCTACATGTTTACAAACTTTTTCAAATGGTAATAAAGTTGAATATGATTTATTTTTCTTGGCCATTTGCGATTGCACAGGTCATGGCGTTCCTGGCGCCTTTATGAGTTTGTTAAACATTAGCTTTTTAAACGAAGCCATTTCAGAAAAAAAACTAACTGAACCACATTTAATATTAAACTACGTGCGCGAAAAATTAATAACTAATTTGTCGTTTGATGGCACACAAGATGGCATGGATGGCACGCTTATGGTTTACAACAAACAAAAAAACACGGTAAGTTATTCATCAGCCAACAACAAACCAATTTTAATTAAAAATGGAATAATAACCGAGTTGAATGCCGATAAAATGCCAATTGGGAAAGGAATTAAAACTGACTCATTTATTTCACATCAAATTCAACTAGAAAAAAATGATACACTCTATTTTTATACCGATGGCTATGCCGACCAGTTTGGAGGACCAAAGGGTAAAAAATTTAAGTACAAACAACTGAATGATTTGCTATTCAATATATCACATTTAGCGACTAAAGAGCAAAAAGAAAAACTTGAAACTGATTTTGAAAATTGGAAAGGTGGCCTAGACCAACTGGACGATGTTTGTGTAATTGGAATTAGGTTTTAATAGCCAATTAGCAACTTATTATAAGTTTTATTAAGTTTGTAACCCAAAATTAAAATTAAAGCCAAACTTTGTTTACCATTCAACACACTACAAATTTCAGGATAGAAAAACCAAGTATTGTTACAATTGGCACATTTGATGGTGTGCATTTGGGGCATCAAAAAATCTTAAATCGCTTAAAAGCGTTAAAAGAAAAAACGGGTTTCCAAACGGTGGTGCTAACGTTTGACCCACATCCACGTAAAGTATTATTTCCTTCGCAAAACGATTTAAAATTAATAACACTTACACATGAGAAAACAGAATTACTAAAACTACACGGTATTGATGTATGCGTTGTTTATCCATTTGACAAAGAATTTTCTAACATAGATGCCACTTTTTACATTGAACAAATTTTAGTAAAAAGTTTAAATGTTAAGCATTTAGTAATTGGCTACGACCATAAATTTGGAAAAAATAGAGAAGGGGATATTACAATTTTAAAAAAATTTAGTACACAATTTAATTTCGAAGTTGAAGAAGTAAGCGCTTTAGATATTGATAATATCGCAATTAGTAGTAGTAAAATCAGAAAATCCTTAGATGATGGGAATGTTGAAATTGCAAATAATTATTTAGGTTACCCATTTTTATTAACTGCCAAAGTTGTAAAAGGAAAGCAATTGGGCAACACCATTGGTTTTCCAACGGCTAATTTAAAGTTAATGGAAGCTGAAAAAATTATCCCTAAAATTGGCGTTTATTTTGTACAAGTTCAAGTAGAAGCTGAGAACTACTTTGGCATGATGAACATTGGCTACAATCCCACAACAGACGACTCAAATAGTATAAAACAAGAGGTAAATATTTTTGATTTCGAAGGAAATTTATATGAAAAATTTATAAGCATTAAGTTTATAAAACGTTTACGTGATGAGTTAAAATTCGATGGATTACAAAGTTTAATAAATCAGTTGAAAATTGATAAACAAAATTGCTTAAATTTAATTTCTGAAATTAATCACTAAAATGTTACGCATAAAGTTTATTATTTATTTTTTGTTGGTTAACACAATTTCTAAAGCACAATTGTTAGATTCTGTTGCGCTTGATGCTGTAACGCCTTATTTATCCTTGCAAGAAGCTTTAGAAAATCCAAATGCGGTAGTAAAACTTGTTTTGAGAAAACAAAAACTAAAAGAATTTCCACAAGAGATTTTAAAATTTAAAAATTTGCAATATTTAGATTTAACCAAAAACGCATTAAAAGAATTGCCCGACTCAATAACGACTTTAAAGAATTTGCAATTTTTAGCCGTAAGTAAAAATAGTTTAGAAAAACTACCAAACAATATTGGTAGTTTAAAGAATTTAAAATACCTTAACTTTAATCAAAACAACATTGCTCGCATCCCATACAGTTTTGGGTTATTAGAAAAACTAGAATATGCCGATTTATGGAGTAATGATTTGGGTGAATTTCCGGAAACGATGAATCAACTTAAGGCCTTGAAATGGATGGATTTAAGAAATATTTTAATACCACAAAACATACAAGATGGCTTGCAAAATGCAGTACCAAATGCAAAAATTGAATTTAGTCCTGCTTGTAAGTGCGCTTGGTAGTTCAAAAAATTATTTGTTTTGAATTCAGAAAATTTTTCACAAACAAAAAAAATAATTATATTTGCAAACCAAAAACTGGAGAGATGCCTGAGAGGCCGAAAGGACATGTTTGCTAAACATGCGTACGGGTAACCGTACCGAGGGTTCGAATCCCTCTTTCTCCGCAAAACCACTACTATATTGGTTCAACTAACTAAGCGAGCAAACAAAAATAGCTCGCTTTTTTGTTTGTTAGCCACGAACGTTAAAGCCCTTTTAATGGCCATTTCACTGTTTTGATCTCTAAATGTGAAGTAATACCAATATAGAAACTGTTAGGATTTATAGAGGTGTTAAAAAGAAATCTTAATAAAGGGAATAAATAATAAAGTTTAAGCGTATATAGGCTCTATAAATTATAAATTTGTAACATTTAATAGTACTTTAAACTTATTTCTACTTTCCTTATATTTCTCTTTTCTTGTTTGGCAAGCTTTATAGGTTCGCTTCAACTTGGGCCAGTAAATTTATATGTAATAAATTCTACTTTAAACTCAGGTAAAAAAACTGCTCTCTATGCTGGTATTGGTGGATGTATACCCGAGTTTGTTTATTGTACTTTAGCCGTATTTAGCTCAGAATTATTTATTAAATACACCTTTTTATTCGTTTTATTCAAAATTGCATTTGTGATTATTTTGATAACTCTAAGTATATTTTATTTTTTAAAAACTAATACGCAAGTTAAATCCATAAATGCACAATTAAAAAAAGAAAATAACCTAAAAAGTTTATTTAAAGGATTGAGCCTTGGTTTATTTAATCCTCAATTGCTTCCATTTTGGTTATTTATTCAGCTTTATTTTAACTCAATTAGTTTCTTACAAATTCAATCCAATCTTCAAAAAATAGCGTATATAGTAGGGGCGGGTGTTGGCGCGTTTTTATTATTATTATTATTAATTAAGTTAACCATAAAATACCAAAATCAAATTATGAGTCGCGTTAATTACAACAAATTCAACAAAGTTATTTCTTTGTTATTTTTTATTATGGCGCTACACCAACTTTATAATTTAATAAATTTACACGAGTAACTCTATGATGGTGCAAGACAATAAATACTGGTATTTACGAAACCATAAACTTTTTGATCAATTAAATTCAAACGAAATCGATGAACTTTGTATCGTTTCAAATATGAAGAATGCTGAAAAAAATGATATTATTTATTTTTCAGAATCAGAGGTTAAAAAAATTTTTATCCTTAAACTTGGTACTGTAAAAATTTGTAGAGAGGATGAAACAGGAAGAGAGATTATTACAGAAATGCTTACAGAAGGAGATATTTTTGGCCACGTGAATAGTAGAGGAAGTAGTTTTGAGTTTGCTAAAGTACTATCAGATCAAGTAAAACTTTGTTTTTTTGAATTGAGCAATTTTATGCAAGTTCTAGAAAAAAATCCAAGTTTATCTTTAAAATTTGCTGATGTTGTAAATGAAAAACTTATTTCCTTTCAGCAAAAATACGAAGATTTAATTTTTAAGAATGTAGATACCCGTGTATCAGATTTTTTTAAGCGTTACGCAAAGCATCATGGCAAGTTTATTGGCGATAGAGTTGAAATGGAAATGCTTTTAACACACCAAGATATAGCAGATTATACAGCTTCTTCAAGGCAATCGGTAACATCAATAATAAATCGTTTGGTTGAAAAAGGCAAGTTAATTTACGAAGGTAGAAGAAAAGTAATAATTGCCAACATCAATAATTTATAGTTTAATCCCAACAATTAGTACATCATCTATTTGATTATTGGTACCCTTAAATTTAATAAACTTTTCTTTCAATTCATTTTTTTGAAACTCTAAATTCTTCTCAGAGTTCTCTAGAATTAAATTAATTAAATTTTTATTCATAAACTTTTTATTTTCCTCGCCACCGATTTGGTCCTGAAATCCATCAGAATAACAATAAACCAAATCACCTTGATTAAAATCTAATTCATAATCTATAAATGGCTTTTTATATGCAATTTGAGTTCCTCCTATTGGGCGTCTTGTTCCTTTAAATTCTGAAACAACTTTATCTCTTAGGTGATAGAGTGAGCGGTGCGCACCTGCGTAGAATAGTTTATTGTTTTTTAAATCAAACTTCAGAAAACCAATATCCATACCATCATGATTTCCTTTTTTGTTTGAATTATGTTGGTCTAACGATTTTACGATAGATTCGTGTAAGTTATTGAGTATTTCTGAAGGTACTTTATTTTTACCATCAATTAAAACGGCATCTAACATAAAATGACCAACAATAGAAAGTAACGCACCAGGAACCCCGTGCCCTGTGCAATCGGCCACAGCAACGTAAACAAAATTATCGAGTTGATTTGTCCACATAAAATCGCCGCTTACTTTATCGCGTGGCATAAATAAAACAAATGAATTAGGAAATAGAGCTTTTAATTTATTTTCATTTGAAAGTACAGAGTGTTGTATGTTTTCAGCGTAATTTATACTGCTCTCTATTTCTGTTTTGCTTTTTTGAATCAAATCTTTTTGGTAGCGCAAGTTTTTGTTTTGTTTATGAGACCTTAAAAAAAAGTAGATAAGAAATGCGATGAACAAAATTAAAACACCTAGGCCAATTTTGGTAAGTAAATTTATTTTTTGAGTTTGCGCACGTTCTCTTATATTATTTTCTTTAATAATTCCTTGAAGAAGGCTGTTATTATAAAAAATGTTTTGAGTAATGGCGTAGGTTAATTCATACTTATTGGCTTCTTCAAAAGCAGATAAACAGTTGTTATAATAAAAAAATGAGGAATCATATTCTTTTCTTAAATCAAAAATAAATCCAATATCTACGGTTAATGATTTAAGCGTATCAAACTTTTTTAGGCTTGTAGCAAGTCTAATTGCTTCTTTGGTAAATTTATCGTCAAATTTATTTATGTTAGCTTCAGTTAAATCACCCAGTAAAGCTTGCTGGCAATAATGTATATCAAAAAGTAAATTTAAACGTAAAGTATCATTTTTGGTTTGAGGTAATTGTTGTACAAGATTATTAAAACGTTTTATTGAATCATTGCTCGTATTTTGAGAATAAAAATTAGTTGCAAAAATTGTAAGTATAGTAAATAGGTATATTTTATTCATAAACTTAATATACGTACTATAAGTAATTTTGGATTGTTATCAAACTGTTACCATTTCCCTGAAAGATTATTTGGTAATTGTGCAAAACATTTGTTAATGTTCTTTGTTTGGTATAATTAACCTGATTAATTACTATGTTTACCAAATGAATAAACTATTTAAAATTAAACGCACTGTTATAATTTTTGTAATACTGTTATCTACGGGGACTTCTTTTTCTCAAAATTGGGAGACATCGAATTATTTTATCGAATTTAAAATAAAGAACGCTAAGCTTAATGTTACTGGTACTTTTGGAGGATTAAGCTCCAAAATTATTTTTGACCCTAACAAACCGTTAAGTAGTTCTATTGAAGCTAAAATTGACGTGAAAACAATTAAGACTGGTATTAACATGAGGGACAACCACTTGAAAAAAGCGGAATATTTTGATGTAACAAAATTTCCAGATATCACTATCAAATCTAAAAGTATTAAAAAAGAAAAAGATAATTTATTTCTGGCTAAATGCGAGCTTATTGTGAAAGGAAAAAGCAAGGAAATAGATTTGCCATTTACTTTTACTGAAACTGGAAATAGAGCCGATTTTGTTGGAAATTTAACGTTAAATCGATTAGATTTTGGAGTAGGTTCCGCAAGTGTGCTTATGGCTAACAATGTTGTAGTAACTATAAAGGTGTTTGCAGTTAAATTAAATTGATTTGCATTGTCTTTTGTATGACATTTTGTTTATTTAATTGATTTTATTTTTAATGTTAGAAAGATTTATTTTTAAACCTCAAATCAGTGAATCTAAACAAATTGTAAAAATTTAATTTATGTATAGTTTTAAGTTGTTTAATATAATTAATTTTAAAAAGTAGCATCAATCCCTGTTTAATGCATGAAAATAAAACTAAATAAAAATACACTAACGTTATTAAGAATCCCTTTTTCGTTTTTCTTAATGCCGATTTTTATTTTGGCTTTTAGTCAATCAACTAACTATGATTTTTTTAGTGCACTTACTTCTTTTTTAATTATTCATTTATTGGTATACCCAGCCAGTAATGGCTATAACAGCTATGTTGACAGGGATGAAACCTCCATTGGTGGACTAGAAAAACCGCCCATGCCAACAAAAGAATTATTTTATCTTACCTTGGCTATGGATTTTGTTTCAATTTTTTTATCAGTTTTACTTGTCTCTAAACTATTTGCATTATGTATCTTAATTTACATTCTTGCATCCAGGGCTTACAGTTCAAGGCAAATACGTTTAAAAAAATACCCAATTTTGGGTTTCTTAATTGTGGTAATTTTTCAAGGCGCATTTACGTTTTTAATGAGCACAATTGGTATTACAAATTCTGCATTTCTTTTCTCGAACGAAAACAAATTTATATTACTTGCTTGTTCGCTTCAAATTGCTGGGGCTTATCCGCTTACTCAAATTTATCAACACAACGCCGATTTTAAGGATGGTGTAACAACGTTAAGTTACAAACTTGGATATAATGGAACTTTTTTATTTACAGCAATTATGTTTGGTATATGTAATGTATTTTATTTTTTGTACTTCCATTCAATTAATCAACAAAATCACTTTTATATTATCCAAGCATTTTTTATTCCAATTGTAAGTTTTTTTACTTGGTGGTTTTATAAAACTTACAAAAATAATTCCGAAGCCAATTTCAAGAATACAATGCTGATGAATAAAATTGCAGCAATTTGTATGAATGGTTGTTTCATTACACTAACTTTTTTAAACTAAAAATAGTTGAGCTACATTCTTCACATAGAAACGGCAGTACCAAAATACAAGCATACACAAAAAAATATTTCTGATTTTTTTGTGAAAAACACTACAGAATCTGATGCTCAAAGAAAAATCAATTTTCTTTCTGAAAAATCAGGTATAGATACCCGCCATTCAGTGGTTAATGATTTTAGTATTTCAGAAGACAATCCAACTTTATTTAAAAGTAGTAACGAATTAGCATCACTCAGTGATAGAATGCAACTGTATAAACGAGAGGCTTTGGATTTAGCTCAAGCCGCTATACTTAAGATAAAGGATTTTCAGAATTTAAAAAATAGTCTTACATACCTAATCACCGTAACCTGCACGGGTTTATTTGCGCCAGGATTGGATATTGAACTAATAGAAAAACTCGAATTAAATCCTAAAACACAACGTAGCAGCATTAACTTTATGGGCTGTAATGCAGCCATACTTGCTTTAAATTCGGCTAATGCTATTTGTAAAAGTACCACAAATGCAAAGGTATTAATTGTTTGTGTAGAGTTATGTACGATTCATTTTCAAAACAGCAGTAAAGATGATTATATTTTAGCAAATACATTGTTTGGTGATGGGGCGGCTGCAGCAATTGTTAGTTCTAATCCCACAAAAGAAAATAACATTTCAATTAAAGCATTTAATTCGCTTATTATCCCTCAAGGAAAAAAAGATATGGCTTGGCAATTATCTGAAACAGGTTTTCTAATGAATCTTACATCCTACGTTTCAGAATTGATTAATGGAAACATGTTGAATTTTTTAAAGGATATTGATTTACTTAAATCGAATATTGATTTTTATGCCATTCATCCCGGAGGAAAAAAAATTGTAGATGAATTTGTACAAACATTGAGTTTAAAAAAAGAGCAATTACAAGCCTCTTATGATGTGCTTTCAGATTACGGCAATATGTCATCGCCAACTATTCTTTTTGTTCTTAAAAAGGTACTTGAAAATTTATTAAAGTCCGATAAAGGAAAAGTTATTTTTTGCGCAGCCTTTGGTCCGGGTTTAAGTATAGAAACCATGCAACTAGAATATGTTTAAAACCCGATGCTATACCAAAGAATTATTGGATGAGGAGAATATTCCAAAAGCAGCATTGTATCAAAATTTAAAAGAATTGGATACAATTAATAATTTATTAGGAGGCTACAACATCACATTTAATGCGCTTAAAAAGGTTTTAAATAAAAATAATAAATATGTTTTAGTTGATATAGGGAGTGGGGGAGGAGATACGTTAAAGCGGATTTTTAATTGGAATAAGAAAGCCAACTATAAACTTAAATTAATTGGTATAGACCTAAAACAAGATTGTGTTGATTATGCGGAAAATAATAATCCAAATGCCGTTATTCAGTTTATTTGTGATGATTATAAAAATTTTAAAACACATGTGCCACAAATTGATATTATTCATGCATGCTTATTTTGTCATCATTTATCAGAACGAGAAATTATAGAACTAGTACAATTTACACAATTAAATAATTGTACGCTTATTATAAACGATTTAGAGCGTAATCCAATAGCTTATTATTCTATAAAGTTTCTTACAAAAATTTTTTCAAAGTCATATCTCGTAAAAAATGATGCACCACTCTCGGTTAGGAGAGGTTTCAAAAAGAAGGAATGGGAATTAATTCTTCAAGCTGCAAGTGCTAAAAATTATTCCGTGATATACAAATGGGCTTTTAGACATCAAGTAATTGTATATGCAAACAAATATTGAGAAAATATATGATTGCACCATTATTGGCGGTGGTTTGGCAGGACTTTGCCTTTCTATACAACTAGCCAAAGCTGGGTATACAGTTCTTTTATTAGAAAAAAATAAGTACCCATTCCATAAGGTTTGTGGCGAATACATTTCAATGGAGAGTTATGATTTTATTAGCCGTTTAGGATTGAACTTAGATGAACTTAACTTGCCAAAAATAAATCAATTAAATATTACCGCACATAATGGTTTTAAAATAAAATCACCACTAACACTTGGTGGATTTGGTATAAGTCGTTACACGCTTGATTATGAGCTCGCATTGATTGCTAAAAAATCAGGCGTAGTTCTTTTAGAGAATTGTCCCGCTACCAATGTTGCATTTCAAAATACCAATTACATTGTAGAAAGTACTTTAGGAAAATTTAATAGCAAACTTGTTTGTGGTAGTTATGGGAAAATAGAACCAGCTTTTATTAAGCGTGAAACTAAAAAGGGAGATTATATTGGAATTAAGTACCATATCAAAACTAAGTTTCCAACTGATTTGATTGAATTACATAACTTTAAAGATGGCTATTGCGGTATCTCAATGGTAGATAACCAAACAGTTTGTTTGTGCTATCTTACAACAAAAAAAAATTTGAATAATAACAATAATGATATTAAACAACTTGAGAAAAATACTTTAATGCAAAATCCATATTTAAAAAAGTATTTTGAGGAGGCCGAGTTTATTTTTGAAAAACCTTTAGCAATAAGCAAAATTGGATTTTCAAAAAAAGAAACTTACCAAAACGGAATAGTTATGTTAGGCGATGCTGCTGGTGCTATAGCCCCATTGTGCGGAAATGGAATGAGTATTGCAATGCGATCTTCAAAAATTTTATTTGAAAAAATTGATTTATTCTTTCAAAACAAATTATCTAAAGAAGAGTTAATAGATTCTTATACACGCGAATGGAACAAAAATTTTTCGCTAAGAATAAAAACAGGCTATTACTTACAAAAATTATTTGGAAAATACCATACAACTTTATTGAGTTTAAGGCTGCTTAAACATTGTCCAAAGTTGTTCGAAAAATTAATAACATTAACACACGGAGATAAATTTTAATTAGGGTTCACTCAAAACCGCAAATTTGTTAGCTGACATTAGATTTTAGGGTTAAATCCATTTTTATATACAAACCTTGTTGAGCTTTTTAAAGAGAATCAGTACAGATAAAAATACAGTTTCCTTTGCGTTTTTGGCTTGGTAAAAATTGACTGACACATCGTTAGCCCTGCTTGCCGGAGGCAGGTAGATTCAGTTAATTTTTATAGATTTTAAGTGAACCCTGTTGATTAAACTAAAAACTAAACTGAAAAAATCGATAAACAAGGATGGGAATTTATACGTTAGTTTGCAGAGGTCTGGTTTTGGGTTAAGCATATTGTATTGTAAGCACAATAAGTGCAAATTGATTTGTCGTTAGCTTGCGTAAATGGAATTTCTTTATTGAATAACTTTTGTATAAAAAGAACAAGTTCAATTTCAAATTCTTTTATTAATTTTTCGGAAAGAGTAAGAATTTTATTTTTTTCCTCAGTTATAAATTTTGGTGTTTTACTATATTGTTTAAAAGGTATAATGGCTGGCTGCATTGTATTTATTGGGGCATAGCTATTTTTATAGAGTAACCATGCATAAACACATAATTGAAATTGTTTATTAAAATTTTGATTTGTGAATAATTGTTCCAAACCATTCATTTCAAATTTATCATTCTGTTGCACAGAATTTTTGTAATCAATTAGTCGTATGTTATTGCCACATTTATCTATTCTATCTATTTTACCCTTTATAAAAATGGTTTCATTTTTATTATTTATTTGAATACTTAAACTTGATTCAAATTCTTTTTCAAGATCAAGTATGATTAAGGTTTGCTTGTATTTAGCAAGTTCTAAAACTAATTCAATATCGGTTTCTATCTGTTTTTTTACATAAACGGCAATTACTTCTAACTGCAATAAATTTTTCCCACTTATAGCTTCATTATTAAAATGGTTCTCAAAGCATTGTTTACAAATGTTGTAACTATTTTCTAAAATTTTAGTTAACTCATCAACTGAAGCAATTTTGTTTTTTAAGAGCAAGTAGCAATTTTCTAAACTACTGTGGAGTATGCTACCAAACGTATTTGCTTCGGCATTTTCTTCAACCTCTGTTAACTCTCTAAGTTTGGCTTGGTATCTAAAATAAAATTTCAAACTACATTCTTTCAAAACCAACAAAGCAGAAGGGGATAAGGATTGAAACGCTTCATTAGACAAGGCTTTTTTAAGAATGTTTGAGAGCGTAAGTTCATTTTTTTTAATCGTAATTCCGTTTTGTAGTTTAGGCGCTGAATTGCTTGTATTTGCAGCGTGTTCAGTAATTTTGATTAAAGGATTAAAATGTTTTAATTCTAAAAGTAATTGCGTAACAAACCTACTCATTTCACCTTTACCAAAGGTATCGGTTACGCTATCGTAGGTAATGGTTACATTTTTTGCGCGTTGTAGTAATCTATAAAAGTGGTAAGCATATATGCTGTCTTTTTCAGTATACAATGGTAATTCAAAAGCTCGTTTTAAATCATTTGGTAAAAATGAATTTAAACTTTTTCCTGCTGGTAAAACGCCTTCATTTACATTTACAAAAATTATATTCTCGAAATCAAGAGTTCTTGTTTCAAGTACCCCCATAATTTGTATACCTTGTAAAGGTTCACCAATAAAAGGAACTGAGGCTGTTCCAACAACCTGATTAAATAATTGTTTAAATACTTTTATATCGTTAAAGTTTGGGTATTTATCAATTACGGATGCAATTCTAATACACAGCTTAAGCAATTTATTCAAATATTCTTGCTCTAAACTATTAATTTTCGAATTAGCATCTAATTCCTCTTGTTGTAATAAGGTTTGTATTACTTTAATAATATTGGTATTTAACGCCAGTGCGTTTTTTTGTGGGGTGAATAAAAATTCAATCGAAGTAAAGTTATCATCAAATAAAAACTGTAGATGTTTTTGTGTAATAAAGGCTAAATTATTTTCGTTTACTTGATTAATTATTTTATTCGTATTTGTTTTTGGTGAGTATTGCTGTATTAGCTTATTAAACAAAGGTTGTAGCAATAAGGCAGTAAAATCTTTATAATAAATACTTTTTTTTGGAGATGTTTGTTTGATAAAATTTAGTTGAATAGAAATTAGTTGATCGATAAAACTATAGGTGGCTGTGTACCTAATTGGGTATTCCATAGTGATATTAACGTGCTCAACTTCTTTTGGTAATTGCTTTAAAACTGGCCACAACAATTTTTCATTCGCTAAAACTATTGCAATCTTATCCAAAGGTACATTGTTAGAAATATACTCTTGTATTTTTTGTTTTACAACCTGCGCTTGTCCAATTTGTTTTGGCACCGAAATTATTTCAATGTTTTTTTCTTGCGTAAAGTTATTTTCAATAAATTTTAATTCTTTTTCAGGAAATAGTTTAAAGTTTTTTCTTAAAAACAAACCTGCTTCTTGTAGGTTATTTTTCAGATAATAATTGTCTGCATCCCACAATAAATCAGCCTTTTGTTGCTTTACATAGTGCGAAATTATTTTTATTTCAGCTGCATTTAGTGCATTAAATCCACAAAACAATAGTTTATCAAATGAATAGGCAAACGTATTTTGTTGAATGTTATTTGCTGCTTGTTTGTATGCTAAACCTTGGTAAGCCCATTTATTAAGTATTAAAAAAGAAGAGTAGTGTTCATAAATATTACCCAAACTTTCCATAAAGCGCAAATATTTTTGCTGGTATTCGCTTAATGTTTCTTCACCTAAACTCCAATTTTCAATAACTTTAATGTCTTTTAAATTGGTGTAAATTTGTTTACTATCTGCAAGGTATCTATCAATCTCATTAAAATCGGCTAAAATTAATTGCCCCCATTTCACAAACGAATCAAAGGGTTCGGCATCGGTGCCATAGCACACTTTATAGCTTTCATATAAATTACAAATCAAATCTAATTCTTCAATTATTTTTAATTCGCTTAATTCAGCAATTAATTCCTCAGCACTAATAATTTTTGGTAACCAAATTGTTTTATTGAATTGATTTGCCAAGTATTTTTTTAAAAAAAGTGCTCCTCTTTTATTTGGAAGTATAATACAAAGCTTTTCTACGTTATCTTTGTAGTTAATAAAAATATATTCGGCTACTTTTTTTAGAAAAGCTTCTTTCATTATGCAACAAGATATACATTTTCCAGTTTATTTAAAATACAAAAATGGCAGGAGTTATTTTAAAATTATTAGTGCATTTGAGTTTGAACAAATACAGGTGATTGGCGCAAAATGTATTTTCAGTAAAACAACGGCTAATCAGTTTCCTGAAAAAATATTTATAACTGATTTATTGCAAAACACATTTAACAACGTTGAAGTAATAAAAGAAAATGAGTTTAAAAACCTGCTGCAAACTGACTAGCAAGATTTTTTATTTCTTTTTAATGATAATTGTGTCAAAACTTGGAGCGTATCCAACAAAAGCGCCTAGTACTTCTTGCTGATAACCAAAAGTGCTTTTTATGTTTGTAGGTGCACTAAAAGGATTGCTATTGCTTGCTTTGTTTTGATAGTAGGTATTCCAAAAATCATATTCTTTTTTACCAATTTTGCAAAATTTCACAACAACTGTATCACCTCTTTTGTAATAGCCTCTTTCTGGATCATCTCTGAATTCCTGAATTGCATTGGGTTGCGGGCCTCTATCGTAAGCAAATTTAAACTCTTTTCCGTCTACAAACTTATCGTCAAAAACACTATTAAATGGCGCAGCAAAAAATTGGTCTTTTGTAAGTCGTTTTGCTAGCCATCTATAACAATCACTGCTTCCTGAGGGTTCATTAAAACCTTGCCAAATAAGTCCTAATGAATCTTGTTCTCCTTTAAAATACAAGCTATCTAATTTTGCAGGTTGTAATATTTGTGTTACGCTCTGAAAAACTTTATTGTTGAATTTCACTGAGAGTGTATACGTTTTTCCTAATGCTCCAATTACCTTACTTCCTAAATAAAAATACCCAGTTGACGAATCAAGTTCTTTTAATGTATCCACTAAAACGCCATCTGTAACGGTTGCAAAACCACCTTTAACAAACGCTTTCTCAGGCGTTTCAAAATCAAATTCACCAAAATATGGTACAGAATATGATAGAAAAACATAAGCAGGTTGATTTGGTTCAATTACACCTTCTACCACCAATAATTGCTTGTAATCGGGCATTTTAAGTTTTATATCCTTTCTGCAAGCTGTTATTATAGTGATTATAAATATGAAAATTGTAAAACGCATTAAAATTTAAAATTCCAGGTTACACTTGGTAAAATTGGAAACAAGGTTACCTGCCTTGCGCCTACTTTTAAGGTTCCGTTTGCAAAATCACCACGCCTTGTAAGGTATATAAAATAAGGGTTGTAGCGATTATAAACATTAAAAACACTTAACGTAAAACTGTTGCTAAAATGTTTGCACCATTTTTTAGAGAGTTGAATTGTTGTGGTATCTTTTCCTTGTGCTTTATATTCTTCTGTTAATCGGAGTTTTCTTTTTTCTAATTTTTTTGTTCTGTTTGGGGTAAAGGTCATGTTCAAATCCATTCTATGATACGCTGCAAATTGATAAGAATTGCGAAGACCATAATCATTACTTAAACTACCTTCAATTATAAAAAATCCGTTTGGTAGGGTGCCCCTGTTTCCGGTGCCATAAACCCAAACCATTCCAAAATTCCATTGCGGATTTGGATCATAAGTCAATACTAATGATGCATCGTGCCTTCTATCGTACTTTGCTAAAAACTTTAATCCGTAATTAATATCGTTAAATTGTCGCCAGGCCCAAGAGAGTGTATAGCCAACCCAACCAGTAAATTTACCTGTCCGTTTTTTCACAAATACTTCCACACCGTAGGCCCAGCCTTTTCCAAAGGTAAATCCATTGTCTGGGTTGTCTAAAATATTATCGCTTGGTTGAGCTCCTTCTTTAAATTCAATTTGATTAGCCATTGTTTTGTAGTATGCTTCAACGCTTGTTTCATAAGTATTATCTTTTAAATTTTTAAAAAATCCTATTGCATATTGGTTTGCTATTTGTGGCTTAATTACTTCGGTACAAGGCATCCAAACATCAGTTGGTAAACTAACACTTGAAAAAGATGCTAAGTGAACGTATTGAAAATTTCTTGTGAAAGAAGTTTTTAGCGAAGAAGTTCGATTGAGTTGAAATCTGGCTGCTAGTCTGGGTTCTAGCCCTGCATACTGTGAAACAATATCCTTACTAGTATAAGAAATAGTATCTATCACTTTTCCAGCGTTATCTTTTATATAGCGATTAAAAGGACCCTTGTGAATAAAATATGCTGCACGTAAGCCTATATTTAGTTTAAACCATTGGTTAATGTCCCAATCATCACTTATATAAACAGCAGATTCTAAAGAATACAGTTTTATTACTTTTCCTAAATCAAATGTTGTTTCTCCTTGCTTGGCACTAACACTGGTTGGGATAAAGGTATGGTAGGTAGAATGAATCCCGGTTTTAATTGTATGACGTGAGTTTGGGAAATAATTTACATCGTACTTAAAACCGTAATCTGTTATTCCTGATTTTATTGTTGCTTCAAAATCTTCTTGCAAGGCGCTAAAGCTAAATTGGTAATCTGTAAAAACAAGGGACAAATTAGAGAATAGTTTAGGATTGAATATGTGATTCCACCTTGCGCAGGCGGTGGCGTTGCCCCATGGAATTCGGGTTTTAAAATCGTTATCATTATCCGTAAACGAAAATTTGTCTTTACCATAATAGGTGCTCAAGAAAAATCTGTTCTTGTCGTTTAACGTATAATTTATTTTTGCATTTAGGTCGTAAAAAAAATAGGAGGTTCCTTTAAAATCTGATTTTTCAATAAATGGTTTTGCTAACACATCTATATAAGTTCGGCGTGCACTCACAATAAACGAACATTTGTTTTTTATAATTGGTCCTTGAATTGTTATTCGTGATGCAATTAAACCTATTCCTCCCTCAACCTCGTAGCGTTGGTTATTACCATCTTTAGAAACTATATCTAAAACTGAGGATAAGCGACCTCCGTATTGGGCTGGCATGCCGCCTTTAATAAGATTTACGTTTTTGATTGCATCGCCATTAAAAACAGAAAAAAAGCCGAGTAGGTGAGAGGCATTATAGATTGGGGCTTCATCAAGCAAAATTAAATTTTGATCTGGTCCTCCGCCACGAACATAGAAACCTGTGTTGCCATCGCCAGCATTTTTTACACCAGGCATAAGCTGAATTGTTTTTAGAATATCTACCTCGCCCATGAACGCAGGGATTTTTTTTATTTCGTTCATGTCGAGTTGCACACTGCTCATTTGCGTGTTTTTTACATTTTCATCGCCAGCCTTTGTGCTCACTTCAACCTCATTTAATAAATTTTCTGCTGGTGTAAAATCAATATTTATTAAACTATTTTTTTGAAGTGAAATAGTTTGAATAATTTCTTTGTACCCTGTGTAATTAAAAACAATAGTGTAGTTACCTTTTGGAGCTGATAAGCTGTATTGCCCATACTGATTGGTTGATACCGCTTTGTTTATTTCTTTTAAATAAACAGTGGCTCCTATAATTGTTTCACCATTACTTGCATCTTTGATTGTGCCACTTATAGAAAAATTTTGTGCGAAACTAGAATTAATTAAAGCAAGAAGTAAGTATGTGAATATTTTTTTCAGCGCTAATATTCTTAATTAGAACTTTGATAGCTTATTTTAAAGTAGCACATCCTTTGTAAATTTTATTACCAACTTTTAGTTCTATTTGTCTGTCTTTTTCGTCTCCGCTTCCAGCTTCAATACATTTTTTATTCTTAATGTTTATTGTAAGATTAGCAGTGCCATTATTTTGTTGAATTGCAATTGTTTTAGAAAATTCTTTTTCTGTTATTTTTTCAAAATCACAATCAACCATTAAACTGTCTTTGCCATAATCTAGAAGTATTTTTCCTTTATTCGAGTAAAATTCAGCATACCAGCCAGGTTCTGTGCCGCGCGCAATTAAAAGTAGTTTAGCTGCTATACGGGCATTTGTAATGTTTTTTGCTGTATTTGTTTGAGTTGATTCAACTGTTTTGGTGATAACTGCATCACTTGTTTTTTCTGTAGAATCTAATTCACCTAAATTCGTTAAAGCTTCAATTTTACTTGTGGGAATAGAATCATTTTTGATTTCTGCATTACACCCTGCAAGAAAAATTACACTTATTAAAAAACCAATTTTTTTCATTTTTATTTTCGTTTAATTACTTTTTCAGCAGCCTCAATTATGTTTATTGTATCTAATTTATATTTCGTCATTAATTGGTCAGGAGTTCCGCTTTCTCCAAAGCTATCATTTACAGCTACAAATTCTTGTGGTGTTGGTAAATGTTGCGATAATAATTGTGCTACACTATCGCCTAAGCCACCATTACGTTGGTGTTCTTCTGCTGTTACAACGCATTTAGTTCTTGCAACTGATTTTAAAATTGCTTCATTATCTAAAGGCTTTATTGTGTGAATGTTTATTAAATCAACACTAATTCCTTTTTCTGAGAGTTTTTCTGCAGCTTCAATTGCCTTCCAAACCAAATGTCCGGTGGCTATTATTGTTATATCTGAGCCTTCATTTAGTACAACGGCTTTACCAATTTCAAAATTTTGATTAGCATCCGTAAAGTTAGGAACAGAAGGCCTGCCGAATCTTAAATATACAGGACCATGATGTTTTGCCACTGCTAATGTAGCTGCCTTTGTTTGGTTATAATCGCAAGGATTAATTACTACCATGTTAGGTAGCATTTTCATTAGGCCAATATCTTCTAGAATTTGGTGCGTTGCTCCGTCTTCACCAAGAGTAAGACCAGCATGTGAAGCTGCAATTTTTACATTTTTATCTGAGTAAGCAATGCTTTGACGAATTTGATCGTAAACACGGCCGGTACTAAAGTTTGCAAAGGTTCCTGTAAATGGAATTTTTCCACCTATTGTTAAGCCTGCAGCTATTCCCATCATATTAGCTTCGGCAATTCCTATCTGAAAAAACCTTTCCGGATGGTCTTTTTGAAACGCATCCATCTTAAGTGAGCCAGTTAAATCAGCACATAAGGCTACAACATTCGGATTTGTTTTTCCGAGCTCTGATAATCCTGCACCAAATCCTGATCTTGTATCCTTTTTTTCAGTATAAGTATATTTTTTCATAATAATAGTAATCGAGTAAATCTAATAATTAATTTAATTGTAGTGAATAATAAATATTAACGTATGGTTTAACAATTGCGTTTAATTTAGGTTAATTGTTTGCGAAATATTGCTCTTTACTTCAAAGTTCTTTTCTAAAGTTTTTAAAGTTTCTTTTGCATACTCGTTTCTAAATACAACTTTGTATTTGCCGGGTTGTAAGTAAATAATTTCATTAACCAAGGCATTGGTTAAATTATAAACCCATGTAACATTTTTTCCGTCATCTAAATAAATACTTCCAAACCCTGTGCTAGGTTTTTGAAAATACACACTTCCGCTAGCAGGTATTTTTATTGTGTTTGTAGAACTTTGCTTAATTTCTATATCTTTTAAATTAATTTTAGGTAGCGTTAATACTTCTAAATCATATTTACCTACAATATATTTCTCAGTTTTGCCAAAATCTTGTACGTTCAGTGTTGTAAATTCTTTAGCTTTTCTTACAAGTGTTGTTGGAAAATATTTACTAATTGTTCCATCAAGCTCTAGTTTTAGATAGCCTTGAGGTGCATCAAGAGGAATTATATTGTGTTTTCCTTTTGTAATTGAAATGTTTTTTTTCTCTTGAGGAGGAATGGTGTGCACAAATAAATCGTACTTTTTATCAGGGTTCAAAACCAAAGTATCTGGATTGCCACGGTGATTAATTGTGTGTAAATAATTATACAATACCTTATTTGTATTGGCTTCATAAAAAGTCATGTTTACATCTGTTTCAGTAGGTTTTTTATTTATGTCTAATAAATCCACTTCTACTGTTGTTTGCGATAAAGCCTCGGTAATCACAAGAGTTAATACGTCTTTAAAATTTGCTTCATTACTTACATCGTAAAATTTTCCCATGCAACCAAACACATCTGCAAACTTTACATCAAGCCCAACTCCAATTACAAATGGTCTTAAAAAAACGCCTTTCTTCTGCAGTTCTGCGCTTATTTCGCATGGGTTTCCGCCACACTCTTCTATACCATCTGTTATTAAAATTACAATATTTCTTACATTACTTTTTGAAGGAAAATCGGCAGCGCATTGTCCTAAAGAGTAGGCTATTGGCGTTGTTCCCAATGGTTCTAATTTCTTAATGCGTTGTTTTATTTTTTCAGAATTTATTTTTGCATTATCAAACGGCACTTCTAATTTGGTGTCTTTGCAGTTTCTATCGGGTTTAAAAAATGTGGTGTGTCCATAGCATCTGAGCGCAAGTTCTAAATTTGGCAAATTTTTTAAGCTGTCTAAAAACTCTCCCATTACGCGTTTAGCAACTTCTATTTTAATGTTGCTATTCCATGGGGCATACATGCTGTAGCTGTCGTCAAAAATAAAAAGTATGCGATTGGTAACTTGAGATTTTAGATTGAAAAACGTGGTGATTAGAAAAAAGCAAAGTATATATTTTCTAATTTGTTGCAACTGTATATGCTAAATTCTAATTTATAATGTTAGTAATCTCCTAAAGTTACAGGCAATTGCGCTAAGGCTTTTTGCAATTGTTCATCATTAGGTGCGCTGCCATGCCATTTATGTGTACCCATCATAAAATCAACACCTTGCCCCATTTCTGTTTTCATTAAAATTATCACTGGTTTTCCTCTACCAAGTTGTTGTTTAGCAAGGTTAAAGTATTCAATCACCTTTTCAATGCTGTTTCCTTCATGATTTTCAATAACTGTAAATCCAAAAGCTTCAAATTTTAATTTTAAGTTGCCTAAACTCAATACGTTTTCAACATCGCCGTCAATTTGTCGTCCGTTATAATCAACAGTAGCTATTAAGTTGTCAACTTTGTTAGCAGAAGCATACATGGCGGCTTCCCAAATTTGCCCTTCTTGTAATTCTCCATCACCATGCAATGTATAAATTATGCCTTTGTCATTATTTAATTTTTTTGCTAATGCTGCACCAATTGCTACACTTAAGCCTTGCCCTAACGAACCGCTAGCTATTCTTACCCCTGGTAATCCTTCGTGCGTGGTTGGATGGCCTTGTAAGCGTGAATTTAATTTTCTAAATGTTGCTAATTCGTTAATTTCAAAATACCCGCTTCTTGCTAAAACACTATAAAAAACAGGACTAATATGACCATTACTTAAGAAAAATAAATCTTCGTTTTTGCCATCCATTGCAAAATTTTGAGCGTTATGATTCATAACACCATTATAAAGTGCCACTAAATATTCTACACAGCCTAAAGAACCGCCCGGATGACCAGAGCTAACAGCGTGTACCATTCGTAAAATATCTCTGCGCACCTGTGTGCATAGTTGCTTTAAATCGTTTGTGGTTTGCATAATTAAAAAACAGTCCAAAAGTAATTTAATTATTCGGTTACTTAGAGCTTTGTTTAAAACCTTTGTTAAGTGTTAAAAACTCAATAATTACAACCTTCATAAGCTTATGTTTAAACTTTACAATTTGGTATATTTGTGAGTTTTTTAAATTAATTTATGGCTTTAAAATGTGGAATTGTGGGCTTGCCCAACGTAGGAAAATCAACCTTATTCAATTGTTTAAGTAATGCTAAGGCGCAAGCAGCCAATTTTCCTTTTTGTACAATCGACCCAAATGTGGGTACTATTACTGTACCTGATGAACGATTAAATAAACTAGCAGAGTTAGTAAAACCTCAAAATATTGTTCCAACAACTGTTGAAATTGTTGATATTGCTGGACTTGTAAAAGGAGCTAGTAAAGGTGAAGGCTTGGGGAATAAATTTTTAGGAAACATACGTGAGTGTAATGCAATTTTACATGTGTTGCGCTGTTTTGATAACGATAATGTTATTCATGTTGATGGTAAAGTTAATCCAGTTGCTGACAAAGAAATTATTGATGCAGAGCTTCAATTAAAGGATTTAGAAAGCGTTGAGCAAAAATTAAAAAAGTTTGAAAAGGCTGCAAAAACAGGTAATGACAAAGAAGCTGTAAAAACATTTGCTGTTTTAAGCAAAGTTAAAGCTGTGTTAGAGAGCGGTCAATCTGCTCGTGCAGCTGGCCTCGAAGAAACCGAATTAGAGTATATTGCCGATATTCACTTACTAACCATTAAACCAGTGCTATATGTTTGTAATGTGGACGAGGCAAGTGCAAAAACAGGTAATAAACACGTTGAAGCGGTAAAAGAAGCTATTAAAAATGAAAATGCTGAGTTGTTAATTATAACTGCACAAATGGAAAGTGAAATTGCAGCTTTAGAAACGTTTGAGGAGAAACAAATGTTTTTACAAGAAATGGGATTAGATGAGCCAGGTGTAAATAAATTAATAAAATCCGCATACAAATTATTAAATCTGCAAACATATTTTACCGCTGGAGAAAAAGAAGTTCGCGCTTGGACTATTGAAAAAGGCTTTAAGGCACCTCAAGCCGCTGGCGTTATACATACCGATTTTGAAAAAGGATTTATAAAGGCAGAAGTAATGAGTTTTAATGATTTTACAACCCTTGGCTCTGAAGCTGCGTGCCGTGATGCAGGTAAATTAAAAATAGAAGGGAAAGAATATTTAGTAAACGATGGAGACGTTATGCACTTTAGATTTAACGTGTAATTAGTAATACTTTGTAAGTGAAAAAACAAGAATATATTTTATTTATTAAGCAACTAAAAGAAGCCATTTTAGGAAGTAGATACATTGCTGCTAAACTTGTAAATAAAGAACAGTTAATATTGTACTACCAAATTGGAAAACTTTTGTCAGAAAAAATTGAAAGTGAAGGATGGGGTGCAAAAGTACTTGATACAATTTCAAATGATTTGCAAACTTCTTTGCCTGGTTTAAGGGGTTTTTCAAGGAGTAATTTGGCCAACATGAAGCAGTTTTACTCTTATTATTCTTCTTTTGAAATTATCCAGTTACCGACTGGACAAATTAACAAAACTAAGCAAAAAAGTGTAATTATCCAGTCGCCGACTGGACAATTTGTTTCAGATACAGCAAGGGTTTCAAAGGATGTTACATCCAAAAAAACAGTAGTTTTTCCTAATGGTTTTTTTGAAGATTTTTTATCAGTATCGTTCACTCATCACACAACAATACTTCAAAAAACGAATTCAATAGAAGAGAAAATATTTTACATCCAAAGTGCTGTAAAAAATCAATGGACGGTAACTATTTTAGAATATCAAATAGAAAGTAACTACTTTAAAAAACAAACTAAGTTATCCAATAACTTTAAAAAAACCTTACCAAAAAATTATCACCAAAAGGCAATGTTATCTTTTAAAGATTCTTATTTACTCGATTACATTAACATAAAAGATCCAGAAAATCCAGATGAACGAGAAATTGAAGATGGTATCATAAAAAACTTACGTCAGTTTATTTTATCACTTGGGAAAGAGTTTGCCTTTATGGGAAATCAATTCAGGCTTGTACATGCTGATAAAGAACGATTTGTGGATTTACTTTTTTTTCATCGTGGGTTGCGTTGCTTAATTGCAATTGATATCAAGCGTGGTGAATTTGAACCAGAGTATGCAGGAAAAATGAATTATTATTTAGGTTTGCTAAATAAATATGTAAAATTAAAAGACGAAAATCCTTCAATTGGAATTGTACTTTGTAAAGAAAAAAACGATAGCACTGTAGAGTTCTCAATTGCGGATATGGATAAACCAATTGGTGTATCAAAATACAAATTGATGCATGATGTCCCTAAAAAATTAAAAAAGTATCTACCAAGCGCAGATGATCTTATCACTGTAATGCAAGAACCAGAAACAATTTATCAAAGATTAACAAGTAACCACGAACAATAAATTTAAAAAAATGGCAAAATCAAATTATACCGAAGATAATATACGATCACTTGATTGGCAAGAACATATAAGAACCCGCCCTGGTATGTACATTGGTAAATTAGGCGATGGTAGTGCTTTTGATGATGGAATTTACGTACTTTTAAAAGAGGTAATGGATAACTCAATTGACGAGTTTATGATGGGTGAAGGAAACAGAATTGACATAGTTGTTAAAGATGGTTCAGTCTCTATTCGCGATTTTGGACGAGGCATACCTTTAGGTAAAGTAGTGGATGTTGTTTCTAAAATGAATACAGGTGGTAAATATGATAGCGAGGCTTTTAAAAAATCTATAGGATTAAACGGTGTTGGTACAAAAGCTGTAAATGCACTATCAATAAATTTTAAAGTTACCTCTTACCGAGATGGGCAAGCAAAATCTGCCGAATTTAGTAAAGGCGTTTTAACTAAAGAACACAAACTTACCGCTGCTCCTAACGAAAGAAATGGAACATTAGTTGAGTTTGTACCTGATGATACCATCTTTAAAAAATACCATTATGTACATGAGTACATAGATAAAATGGTTTGGAACTATGCCTTCTTAAACACTGGATTAACGCTTACCCTTAATGGACAGCAATACACTTCTAAAAATGGTTTGCGCGATTTACTAGAAAAAAATATTTCTGGCGAAACCTTATACCCTATTATACATTTAAAAGGCGAAGATATTGAACTTGCAATTACACATAGTAACGAACATTTTAGCGAAGAATATTATAGTTATGTTAATGGTCAATACACAACACAAGGAGGGACACATTTAGGCGCCTTTAGAGAAGCCGTTGTAAAAACGGTTCGCGAATTTTTCAAAAAAGATTTTGAACCACTCGATGTAAGAAAATCAATTATTGCAGCAGTATCGGTAAAGGTACAAGAGCCGGTTTTTGAAAGTCAAACAAAAACAAAATTAGGCTCGCATGAGGTAGCGCCTGGTGGGCAAAGCATACGTACATTTATCGGCGATTTTATAAAAGAACAATTAGATAATTACCTTCATAAAAATACGGATGTAGCAAAAGCAATAGAAGCAAAAATATTGGCCAATGAAAGAGAAAGAAAAGAACTATCAGGAATTCAAAAATTGGCAAGAGAGCGAGCTAAAAAATCGTCTTTACACAACAAAAAATTACGCGATTGCCGCACACATTTAGATGATTTAAAAGATCAACGACGTTTAGAAACAACCTTGTTTATTTGTGAGGGAGATAGTGCTAGTGGTTCTATTACTAAAACACGAGATGTGAATACACAAGCTGTATTTAGCTTAAAAGGTAAACCGTTAAATTGTTTTGGCTTAGGTAAAAAGGTAGTATACGAAAATGAAGAGTTTAATTTACTTCAAGCCGCTTTAAATATAGAAGATGGGCTAGATGATTTAAGATACAATAATGTAGTAATAGCTACAGATGCCGATGTTGATGGTATGCACATTCGCTTATTATTATTGACATTCTTTTTGCAGTTTTTCCCTGATTTGGTAAAAAATAATCATGTAAAAATTTTACAAACACCTTTATTTAGGGTACGTAATAGAAAGGAGACAGCCTATTGTTATAGTGATGAAGAAAGAAAAGCAGCAATTGCAAAACTTGGCCCTAAGCCTGAAATTACCCGATTTAAAGGCTTGGGAGAAATTAGTCCAGATGAATTTAAACACTTTATTGGGAAAGATATTCGACTTGAACCAGTTTTGATGGATCAAAAAGCAAGTATTCAAGAACTATTAAATTACTATATGGGCAAAAACACACAAGAGCGCCAAGAGTTTATTATAGAAAATTTAAGAGTGGAAAAGGATGTTGAAGAGGCATTGGTTAAATAATTTGCAAAAAACCGTTAAAAAAGATGGATTTTTAAACCAAAGCTGTTAAAGCACGTTAATTTGAATAAAACTATTATCTTTGGCACGAAAGATGAAATATCTTTGAAACAGTTAAAAACAAATTAAAATGAAAACAAAAAATTTATTATTACTTCCTGCTATTGCAGCGTTAAGTTTAGTAGCGTGTAAGTCTAAAAAAACTCCTATTCAAAAAGAAACTGGAGCTGTTGAAATTACAGTACCTTTTAGCGAAAGCAAATACCGTTCAGATAACGAAGCATTTAGAGCAAAACAAGTTGGTAAATCTCCAGATTTGGCAACAGCTAAAAAAATTGCGTTTCAAAATGCGAGAGCAGAAATGGCTGCAAATATTAACGCTATGGTTAAACGTGTTACAGACCAATATACAAACCAACGTACTGTTGGCAACACGCAAGAGTTTGAAAATAAATTTGAAGAATTAGCACGTGAGGTTGTTAGTTTAGAAATGAGTAACGTTAAAGAAATTGGAGAGAAAATTTTTAAAGAACCTAACGGTGCATTTAGCTACTGGATTGCTATAGAAGCTGGTAAAAAAGATGTGTTTGAAAAATTAGACGCGAAAGTATCAAGCAACGCAGCAATAAAATTAGATTACGACAAACAAAAATTTCAACAAATTTTTGATGCCGAAATGAAAAAATTAGCTGAAGAGGGTAAATAATAATTCAAGAAAATCAAATTGAGCATCTCCTAAAAAAGATGCTCTTTTTTTAACCATGCATGAGGTTACTTCAATTAATAGTCATAATTTTATTACTTTCTGCTTGCTCTGGCTCTAAAAAGTATTTTAAAGCTGCGGAAAAGCTCGAAAAACAAGGCTTGGTAAACGAAGCCGCTGAATATTATTTGGTGTCACTTCAACGAAAATCTACAAACGTAAATGCACGTATCAAATTAAAGGAAGTAGGGCAAAAATACGCCTCTAACCTAGCATCAGAATTTTTTAGAAATTACAATACGCAGCAAATAGAATCATCGCTTGAATCTTTTGAACGATTGAAAGAATTTACAGATAAAACAGCTTTATTAGACGTTAAGTTAGATTATCCTAAAGGGTACGATGATGATTATAAAAATGTAGTAAATACTTACTGCGAAAAAAATTACAACCAAGCTTACACCCTTGTAAATCAAAGAAAATTTAGCAATGCCAAAGAATATATTGGCAATGTGAAAAAGTACAATTCAACATTTAAAACTATTCAGCAGTTGGATGTTGTGGCAACCTGCGAGCCCTTGTATCAATCTGCTATTGTTTCTATTGAATCAAAAAATTACGCAAGTGCATTTACAACTTTGCAAACATTAAATAATAAAAGTCAAAATTATAAAGACGCGAATGATTTATTACAATTAGCAAAAGATCAACAAACGAAAAGTTTAATGCTGTTTGAACCAAAAAATACAGTATCGAAAAGTGAAAAAGCTATTGAAGATTATTTATTTAATAATTTTAATCAAGTAGCGCAACAAAAATTCACTAACCATAAAGTAATCAATAATCCTTTATTTACTCAATTGCCCGATGCTTCCGACATTTATTCAAGCGGAAATTTAGATTTAATTCAGGCAATTAGAAAAGCAACTGGAGCTGATTATTTTTATGTTTTTGACGTTTCCAATAGTAAAGAAAATAATCCTTCACCCGAAAAAAAACAATTGGTTGGCTATCAAGAAGTGAAAACGCGCGTGAACGATACCTTAACCAAGACAGAATACAAAGATTTTTTATACAATTCAGTAAAGGCTTCAAAATTATTTTCGTTTGAGTTTAAATATAAATTAATTAATGCGTATACCAACCAAATTGTTACTTCACAAAATCAAAACATTGTTGCTCAAGATATGGTTGAGTATAACGAGTTGCAAAAACAACTGTTGGGTAATGGTAATATTAACTCCTGCTTTCCATATAATCCTCAACAAACAGCTCCCGCAGCACAATTTAATCCACGCAATTGGCGGGGTGGCTTTACAGCAAACAAAAATTTAAAGGCGATTACTGATTTACAATCAGAAGCTTATAACAAAGCAATTAATTCGTTTTCAAGTGTTCAATCTTATTTAAAATAGTGGTAAAATATTTTTATATTATAATTTTAATTGCTTTGGTTGCTTGTAAAAGTAAAAAAGAAACTATGGCGCCAGCCGTTAGCGTAGCCGAAAGTAAACCCGCGCCAATATGGGTAAGTAGCCGACCAAATAATGGTTTTAAATACGTAGGAATTGGTTTTTGCGATAAAGCTAAAACTTCTAACTTTCAAATGGAAGCTAAAAAAAATGCACTTTACGATTTAGCTTCAGAAATTAAAGTTGACATCAATTCAAATTCAGTATTATACACTGTTCAAAACAATAATAATTTTAACGAGAGTTTTAACTCCATGATAAAATTAAGCAATAGTGATAATATAGAGGGTTATCAATTAATTGATAGTTATGAAAATGATAAACAATATTGGGTTTATTACTCATTGGATAAAGATGAATACGCCAAACGCAAAGCAGAAAAAAAACAGCTAATAATTAATAAAGCAAGCAATTTAATAACCTCAAGCTTTTCTGATGAGTTTAATAACAATTTTACTTCAGCGTTAAAAAAACGCATTCAGGCGTTTGGGGTGCTTACTCCTTACCTCAGTGAAGAAATTAATTTTGATCCATCGCACACAAATGGTTTAAGAACAATTTTTGATTTAACAAGCTTGGTTCAGCAACAACTACAATCAATTACAGTAATTCAACCTCAAGTAATACCTACTTTACTTCCTTATCAAAAAAGTTATTTACCCTTAACTTATTCCTTACAAATTAAAGGAAAAACAGCACTACAAAATTTTCCATTTGTGATTGAAAGTACTGAAGATAAAATTAAATTGGTAGAAAATTCCGCTTCAAATACAACAGGTGAATTACAAATTAAACCAACAATTATTGAGCCATTAGATCAAATGGTAACTTTTAATTTGAATCCTGATGTAAATAGTTTAATGAGTAATGACTCTATTGGAAAAGCGAGTTTGCAAATTTTGAAACAGTTTGTAAGTACATCATCTTTAAAAGTTAATGCCATTGTTCGACCAATAAAAATTTACTTAACTTCTATCGAAAATAATTTTGGCAAACAAAGCGGACTTACCATTTTAAATACACTGATAGAACAAAAATTTAATGGCGGTGATATTAGAATTGTAACAAAACAAGAAGAAAGTGATTTTATAGTTGAATGTTTGGCTGATACTAAAGAAGATGTAAGCAGTGAGGTATTAGAAAAAAATTATCAAACTAAATTAGCGAATTTAATAATCAACCTCCAATTAAAATCAACCAAAGACCTTTCTGTCCTTTATAAAAATCAAGTTGCCGATGTTTATGGTTATGCTAATAGTATTGAAAAGGCAGGGCTTAACGCGTACGAAAGTCCTAAATTAAAATCTAAATTAGATGAAGCTCTTTTCTTTTTAAAAAGAAAAATATTAGTGTACTAATTTGATTTTATAAATTTTGCAAAGAAATCAAAATATTACAGAGCTTGAATTGTATATAAAATCTTATTTTGAAATCGCGTCAAGTAAAGATTTACACAGTATAACATCTTTATTCAAATTAGCAACAATAAAAAAAGGAGAATTTTTACTAAAGCCTGGTAAGCATTGCCAAAGCTTAAGTTTTGTTCAATCAGGCCTTTTAAGAATGTTTGTAACAACAAACGATAAAGAAGTAACACAATGGATTTCTAAGCAAGGATATTTTGCCACCGACTTATCAAGTTTTATTTTTGAAACACCATCTCGTTGGACAATTCAAGCTTTAGTTGATACAGAAGTTTACACCATAACAAAAAACGATTATAAAAAATTAGGAGACATAGTTCCTAAATGGGCTGAAATTGAAAAGTTATTTCTTGTTAGATGTTTTACATTATTAGAAGATAGAATTTTTAGCCATTTATCAATGACAGCTGAAGAAAGATATAATTTCTTTTTCGAAAACCATAAAGAACTTTTTAATCAAGTTCCGCTACAATATATAGCTTCGATGCTTGGTATGACTGCTGAAACCTTTAGCAGAATAAGAAAAAAACAATTGATGTAATTTCTTGATTTTTATCAAGTGCTCTATAATTTTACTGCTTTACCTTTGAGTCATATTAAAAACAATTAGTATGAAATTTTTAAACTCAATTATTTTACTAATACTATTAAACACAGCAGCCATGGCAAAAGAAATTAAAACAGAAATTGTAATTAACCAAACACCTGAAAAAGTTTGGGCAATTTTTACAAACTTCGAAAATTATTCAAACTGGAACCCCTTTATAAAATCTATAAAAGGCGAAGTAAAAGTTGGTAATAAAATAACAGCAAGAATTGAACCGCCGGAAGCTAAAGGAATGACCTTTAATCCTAAAATACTTACGTTTACTACAAACAAAGAACTAAGCTGGCTTGGACATCTGCTTTTTAAAGGACTTTTTGATGGAGAGCACAAGTTTGAATTGAGGGACAATGGCGATGGTACCACTACATTTATTCAAAGCGAAAAATTTAAAGGGATATTAGTTCCTTTATTTAAAAAAATGTTGGATAATAATACAAAAAAGGGATTTGAACAAATGAATGAAAAATTGAAAGAGCTATCAGAACAACAGTGAGTATTAACGAAAAGTTACTTCGCTTTTAATGCAAGATTATAATTTACTTGTTCTACTTTAATTGAGTTGTTAACGCGGGAATCGTTCGAGTACAAACGGTTTAAGTACCCTAATAAAATGCAAATTGTAACAAAAGCAACCAGTTTTTTTAAAAGTAGAAATCTGCTCATATTCCTTAATGTTTAACTTTAATAATACAACGAAACTTTTTGTAAAATAGTTGGGTAAAAGCTATGAAAGTTTTCAAATAACTGATTTTCAATTATTTAAATTTCAGCATTTTTTTTAGATGACACAATAAACAAACCAAGAAATGTAATTATTCCATTAATCAAAATTAATTCTGTGCCTATTTTATAACCATTAAAAATACCAGTAGAAAGTTCGTTTAATCCTAAACTCACGTGCAATTTTTTCTCATACCATTCAGGGCTACATAAAACATCAATCCCCAAAACCAACATAGGAGCTATTATACAAACGGGCCAAATGTATTTTTGAATAAGTGTGCGCTTCGTTAAAATTCCAAAAGAAAACAATCCCAGCAAAGGGCCATAAGTAATACTTGCAAATTTTAAAATAAAATCAATAATTAATTTATCGTTAACCGCCTTAAAAATTAGTACCATAATAAAAAAAACTACGGCAAATATTACGTGAACTTTTAATCGAATTTTGCGTTTGGCAGCTTCAAGAATTGGCCGTTCCTTTAGATTTATAATATCTATACAAAAAGAAGAAGTGATTGAAGTTATTGCTCCATCCACACTTGGAAAAAGAGCTGAAATTAAAGCAATGATAAAAATTATTCCTATAATACCGCTAAACTCATTGCTTAAAGCAATTGTTGGGAATAAATCATCAGGACTCAACATTAAATTTTTTGAAGATGCATATAGAGTAAGTACACCACCTAAAAACAAAAACAAAAAATTAACCAGTACCAACACCAACGAAAAGCTCATCATGTTTTTTTGAGAGTCTTTAATGTTTTTTACACTGATGTTTTTTTGCATCATCTCTTGGTCAAGCCCAGTCATAGCAATGGCTATAAAAGCACCGCCTAATATTTGCTTTAAGCAAAAACTCCCCGATTTAAAATCTGTATTAAAAATTTGTGTATAACCTTTGGCAGAAAGCGCCGAAAAAGCCTCGCTAAAATTTAAGTTTAATGCACCAAGTATAACAACAATACAGGCTACTAACCCAATTAACATGCCTGATGTTTGAAGCGTGTCAGTGTAGACAATTGTTTTTACACCACCCTCAATTGTATATAAAAGTATAAGTACTAAAATAACAATTGCCGTTACTTCAAAAGGAATTGGCGTTGATAATTTATCTAAAATAAATGTTTGCAATATATTTATAACTAAATACAACCTGGCAGTAGCGCCAACTAAACGCGATAAAATAAAAAACGTAGCCCCAGCTTTATGCGCATTTACACCAAAGCGTTTTTCTAAGTAGGTATAAATTGATGTTAAATTTAGCTTGTAATACAAAGGCAGCAACACAAAGGCTATCACTACATAACCCAACAAGTATCCCAATACAATTTGAAAATAAAAAAAATTACTTGCGCCAACTCCGCCAGGTACACTTACAAAAGTAACACCACTAAGGCTTGTGCCAATCATTCCAAAAGCCACTAGTACCCAGTTACTGCTTTTATTTCCATTAAAAAAAGATTCGTTGGTTGAATTTTTTCCGGTATACCAAGCAACGGCAAGCAACACCAAAAAATAAGCAATTACGAATACAAAAAGTAAAGTTGGCGACATAGTTATTATTTATGCAAATATTTACTTATTCGGCTTAGTTTGGCGGAATAAATATTAAATTTCTAAACATTATAAAGGTGAATAACTTAGTAACACAAATACAACACAATTACTAAATTTATAACCTTGGAATTTACATCAAAAATAATTGAACAAGCGGTTGATGCCTTTGCAAAGTTACCTGGTGTTGGAAAAAAAACATCGTTACGTTATGTACTTAGCGTTATTAAAGGCGATGAACAACAAGCAAAAGCATTAAGCGATATTATTTTAAAACTTAAAACCGATTTACGTTTTTGCAAAAAATGTTTTAATATTTGCGAAAGTGAATTTTGCGAAATATGTTTAAACCCATCTAGAAACGAAACCATAATTTGCGTGGTGCAAGATTATAGAGACGTGTTGGCAATTGAAAACACAGGCTTGTACAAAGGTCATTACCATGTTTTGGGAGGATTAATTAATCCTATAGAAGGAATTGGTCCTAGCCAATTAAACATAGAAAGCTTGGTAAATAAAATTTCTACAAATAACGTAAGTGAAGTTATATTGGCGCTAAACACTACCATGGAAGGCGAAACAACATCTTTTTTTGTATTTAGAAAATTAGCGCCTTATTCTGTTAAACTTACTGCCATTGCACGTGGCATTGCTGTTGGCGATGAAATTGAATATACTGATGAAGTTACACTTGGTCGCTCTATTGCGAACCGCGTGCCTTTTGATTCGCTTTTAAAGAAGTAATCGTATATTTGTTTTAAGTGAAAATTAAATTTTTTATACTTACCTTCTTTCCTTTAATCACGTTTTCGCAATTAAAGGTTGATAGTATTTTAAATGTAATTAATACTTGCAAAAATGATAGTATAAAAATTTATTCGTACGCTGAATTAGCGGATGCATGCGTACTTCAGAACAAAGGGTTATTGGCAAAAAGTGCAATCGATTCAGTAACCGTTATCGCCGAAAAATATAAGAATACCACGCTGTATTATTACGCTGTAAATTCTAACGCCTTTTTTTACTCTTCCATTTTCGAGTACGATAAATCAATTATTTATCACAATAAAGCATTACAGTTTTGGTTAAAAAGTAAAAACAATCTAAAAGTTGGCAGAACCTTGCTAAGCCTTGGTAATACTTATTATTTTTTAAGTGATTTTAAAAAAGCAAAAGTATATTTTGCCAAATCGCTTTCATACCTCAAATTAGTAAATGATGACGAAAGCCTTTCTAACCTATATAATAATTTAGCTATTTCTTATGCCGAAACAAATGAACATTCAACAGCGCGCTATTATTTCAGCAAATCGTTCGAGATAGATACTAAAACTCACGACACGCTCGGAATGGCTTATTTTTTTAACAATATTGGCTATTTAGCGCTTGAGGAAAAAGATTTTCAAGAAGCAATTATAAATTTTGAAAAAGCTCTAGCGTATAAATTAGCCATAGGAACCAGAAATGAAATTATGGACGCTTACTCAAATTTAGGATTTGGCTATTTTAAAGATAAAAATTTAAAAAATGCAAAGCAAAATTTTTCAATTGCGTTAACCTATAGTAAAGAAAATTCTTACGATAACAAGTTATTAAATTTATACAAAAGGTTGGTTGATTTATATGAAAGTCAACAAAATTATAAAGAAGCCTTTATTTTTAATAAAAAATACTTAAAGGTGAAAGATAGTATTGATAAACGAATAAGCCTAGATGAAATAGAATCAAAAACTTTATTGAATGAAATTACATTAGCCCGAAAACAAGATAGCCTTATAAATACTACCAGACTTGAAAAGCAAGCAATAACATTACAAAAAAATAATTTTATAATGTTAGGATTAATTATTTTTATTTCTGTAGTTATTATTTTTGCACTTCTAATTTTTAAACGCTTTAAGATTAGTCAAAAACAAAAAAAACAAATCGAGTTTCAAAAAGATACTATTGAGAGAAAGCAAAAAGAGATAATAGATTCTATTAATTACGCAAAAAGAATACAACAATCTATCTTACCAAGCAGTTCTTACATTAAAAATAAATTAAAAAGATAACGCTTTACTTGTCCTTCACCCACATAAAAATCTTCTTATTCTCTTGGTAGCGTGTAATATCTTTATCCAAAGCCAACACACAAAAATCAATAAAAGGTAAAATACCAAACACCCCACCCAAAGTTCCAATGTATACAACAGGTACATAAGGCGCAGTGCCTAAATAAATTCTGTGCAACCCTACAATACCAAACGGAAAAGGAAATGCTAAAATTGCTGCCGTAATTTTTTTATTGGTACGTTGTTTCTTTTTAAATAACAATAACAAAGGGTTTGGACGTTTTTCTTTTTGAGAATTAAGTTCAACTATGCTATGGTTAATTTCAATATTAGCTGAATCAATTTGATTCCCTAATCTATCAACAAAATACACAAGTTGCGTGTGCGATTTTAATGTATGAAAGAAAAATAACGAAAACAAAAGTGTACTTATTTTTATTAAGCAACGCATATACAAAAGTGAAGAATTTAATTTCAATATAAATCAGTCATTTCAAATTTAACTAACAGGCAAGGGCTAATAAAATACTTAGTAATCAAAATAGGAGTTTGTTATATTTACCCAATAAAAAAATTTTTAACGTGACATTAATAAAAAGTATTTCAGGTATTAGAGGCACCATTGGTGGTAAGCCCAACGATGGTTTAACCCCATTAGATATAGTAAAATTTACATCCGCTTATGGTTGTTGGTTATTAAATAGTTTACAAACCAAAAAAGCAACCGTTATTATTGGCCGAGATGCGCGTATGAGTGGCGACATGGTTTCTAAAATTGTTAGTGGCACATTAATTGGGCTAGGAATTAATGTGATAGACTTAGATTTAAGTACAACACCAACCGTTGAAATGGCTGTAACTGAGCTAAATGCGCAAGGCGGTATTATTTTAACTGCGAGCCATAACCCCAAACAATGGAACGCATTAAAGTTATTAAACAACAAAGGCGAATTTATTAGCGAAGAAGCTGGGCAAACCATTTTAAAAATGGCAGAAGCCGATGACTTTGATTATGCAGAGGTTACAGAACTTGGCACTTACACAAAAAATACATCGGAACTAACAAACCACATTAACAAAATAATAAAACTAAAGTATGTGGATGTAGATGCCATAACAAAAGCAAACTTTACAATTGTTGTTGATGGCATCAATAGCTCAGGTAGCTTTGCTGTACCTCGATTACTAAGCGCTATTGGCGTTAAAAACATAATTTCTATTAATAACGATACTACTGGAGATTTTGCCCACAACCCCGAACCCTTGGCAGAGCATTTAGTGCAGCTTAGTGATACTGTTATAAAAAGTAAAGCACACCTTGGCATAAGCGTAGATCCTGATGTGGACCGTCTAGCCTTTGTGTGCGAGAACGGTGCCATGTTTGGCGAAGAATATACCTTAGTTGCTGTGGCTGATTATGTATTGCAACACCATAAAAACGGAAACACAGTAAGTAATTTAAGTAGTACACGTGCATTGAGAGACGTAACGGAAAAACAAGGAGGGTGTTATTCAGCATCGGCGGTAGGTGAGGTGAATGTGGTTAAGCAAATGAAAGCTACAAATGCCATTATAGGCGGCGAGGGCAATGGTGGAATTATTTTACCCGAGCTACATTATGGCCGTGATGCTTTGGTGGGCATTGCAATATTTTTAACGCATTTGGCAAAGTTTAATAATTCAATAAGCGCATTAAGAAACGCTTATCCTTATTACCACATTAGTAAAAACAAAATTGAATTAACTCCACAAATTAATGTAGACGAAGTGCTACAAAAAGTAAAAGCAAAATATGCTAACCAACCCATAAATACAGTTGATGGCGTAAAAATAGAATTTGATAAAGAATGGGTGCATTTGCGTAAAAGTAATACCGAACCAATTATAAGAATATACAGTGAGAGTAAAAGTGCAGAATCTGCCGATAACTTAGCAAAAAAAATTATTGAGGAGATAAAAGGGATAATTTGATTCGTTGAATTTAGTTGAAAATGAATTTGAACTCTTGAAGTCGCAAAATGCGACATCAAGTTGTGGAGTAAGAAATTTGCCTATTGCACTTAACGATGATGACTTCTTATGTTGTCGAATCTGATTTACAGAGAATAAAAAAACTAACCATTTTATAATATGACAAAGGAAGAAGTAGAATTAATAATTTTTAAAGTTACTGCTGACGGGCAGGATGCCCTTAATATGAAAATCTACAAAAATGGTACAACTTGTAGGTATGGTGTTGGTGGACTTCCACAACTCGGAATTTCAGGAATGAGTTTTTTTAATAACTCAATTTTTTTTGACCAACTTATCACTAAAGTACCAGAAAATCTTCTAGAAAGACCTTTGAACTATGAAGAAGAAACGCCAAACGGTTATCTAGAATATATAATTGCTTTTTATGGAGTTTCTAGAAATGGTGATAATGGAGAAAGAGCCGATTGGACAAAATCTACTGGAATTAGAGCGAAACTAGACCATCAAACCAATTTCAGAGATCCTTTAATTGGTTTTTTAGATAGTTTTACAATAGATGCAGCAGAGTTAACGAACGAATGGTATTTTGATGTTATAATACTTTCAAAATATGGAATGAAAAGTTCTACAATGCCTAACGAAACAATTTTAGCTCAACCAAAAACCGAAGAAGAAATACATGAAGCATACGAGAACTATATAAATCAAATGACTTATAGTGCACGAAAATGGAGTTTGTCAACTTTTGCGGATAATAAAACTTACGAGAAAAATGGCGAAACTTTTAAAGCATTTATTCAACAAAATGATAATAATTTTAGTTTAAATTTTCTGCCTTCTAATTTAGGTATTTCAAATTTACAGATTAATTCTCCTTCAAATAAATCAGAAAGTGAAGCTAAAAATATAGAAAAGAAAAAATGGTGGCAATTTTGGTAAGGTTTAATAAATCTTCGGATAACTTAGCAAAAAAAATTATCAAGGATATAAGACGGATGATTTGATTTTAGAAATTGAATTCGTACAAATGAAAAAGCCATTAGTAAACAATCTCCCAAAAATTTACTAATGGCTTAATTTTGTTATAACTAAACAAAAACCCTAATAAAGAACGTATAGTAAAATTACAACCAAAATTCTCCATTTTTATAGGACTTTAAATAACTGGTCGGTTTTTTTATATAAGTGGTTAATCTACGTTATAGAGTTTGCTGCGCCAGGGATGCGTATGGTTTAGCTCTTTTTTAGCGTCCGCCTCTTTTGGCGCTAAAAAAAGCCGAAGCGAAGCGGAGCCTGAAGCAGCCCGTTGGCATTGCAGGCCTAACAGAGTATACGAGAGCCTGCAATGACAGGCGCCCAAAAATAAAAAACCATTTTTATTGAATGATTAACCGTAATTGCGACAAAATATACTTCATCTAGGTATAAAAGCTTTCTGCCAGAGGGCTTACTAGAATTGGCTAAAGCTCATTTATATTAGTTCCTATCGAGCTTGCTAATTTCAATATTTTAGTGTGCTACCTATAGCAAATAATCTCAACATCAGTATCCGAGTCGATGTACTCAATATTTAATTTATCAAGAAAAGTTTTAAGCGAATCATGCTTTGAAGTCTTGAGGGTTTTAATTTCAAAAAAGTCTATAAACTGTCCAGAGTCGTCAATTAGAATGCAGTTGTTTTCTAGCTCTCGGATAAAAGTGCAGGTTTTTTCGGTTGAATTAAGTAAAGTTGTTAACGTAAATGGAACATGATTAAACTTTAGGTATTCAAATATCTCTTGCCATTTATGATTGTTTAAAAGCCCGCTAAGGTTGTTATTGAGAATGTAAGCTCGTGTTTGTTTAATACGAGACTGGTATTTTTCGTGTTCAAAATGTTTATATGAATACTGCTTGTTTGTTCGAGTCATGTGTTATGTTGTTTAGTGGGTAGCACCTAACTCATGCGTAACAACTCTTAAAGATGCAAGCTAACCTTTTTAGCCAATAACTGCTCTTCTGTCTCTACATTATCCTCATCAGATATGCAGCAATCTACAGGGCATACCGCTGCACATTGAGGCTCTTCGTGAAAGCCTTTGCACTCAGTACATTTATCGGTTACAATAAAATAAACATCCATACTTTTAGGTACTTGTGGGTCGTTAGCATCTACTTCTAATCCGCTATTTGCACCTTTATAAGTACCCTTAACGCCTGTGCCATCTGCAAAACGCCACTCGGCCCCTCCTTCGTAAATTGCATTATTGGGGCATTCGGGTTCACAAGCCCCACAATTTATACACTCGTCTGTAATTTTAATTGCCATTTTTGTTAGATTTGTTCAAAATTTTATGCAAATATACTATCATTTGAATGAATATTAAACAAAGAATACACGCATTTGTTCAAATTGGCAATTTTTTGCAAAGATACCTTACTGAGCAACCACTAGCCTCTGAAGTCAACTTTAAACTTGCATTAGATGAGCTAATACATGTAAATCATACGTATAACAATTGGTTTATACCTGCATTTACCAAAAATGCGATTTCAGGCATTAGTAAAATGCTTACAGAGCCCGAACTTGAAAAACTACAACTTATTGAAATAAAAAATAAAAAGTTAGTTGCAGTTATTTGTGCTGGTAACATACCTATGGTGGCATTTCACGATATATTGTGTGTATTACTAAGTGGGCACAAAGTTTTAATAAAATTATCGAGTGATGATAAAGTTCTTTTACCTTTTTTATTAAAATTACTTTGTTTTTACGAACCAAGTTTTGAAGAAAACATTTTATTTGCCGAGGGAAAAATGGCCAATTTTGATGCTGTAATAGCTACTGGTAGTAACAACACCGCCAATTATTTTCAGCATTATTTTGGTAAATACCCTAATATTATTCGTAAAAACAGAACCTCTGTAGCTGTGTTTGAAGGCAACGAAACAAAAGAAGATTTTGTAAATTTAGGTAAAGATATTTTCTTGTATTTTGGGCTTGGTTGCCGCAATGTAAGCCAATTGCTGGTTCCGCAAAATTACAAATTCGATACTTTTTTTGAAGCTATTATAGATTATGCTTATGTACTAGAAAATAACAAGTACTGCAATAATTACGATTACCACCGCGCCATTTATTTATTAGAGCAAATGCCTTTTTTAGATAATAATTTTGTAATGATTCGTGAGAGCAGCGATTTATTTTCGCCAGTAGGAACAATTTATTACAAAACCTATTCCAATACTGCTGAAATTGAAGATTATTTAGCGCAAAATTCCGAAAAAATACAATGTATTGTTGGAAACAATCACATACCTTTTGGTAATTCACAGTTTCCTGTTATAACAGATTTTGCAGATAATGTAAATACAATAAATTTTTTAGTAAATTTATAGAGGTTTTTATGTATAAACAGTTTATACTTTTTTTACTTTTAGTTGCAACGTTAATTGGTAGAGCCCAAACCCCAACGGCTACTATTACCAGTGTTTCTTCTACCATTTGTAGTGGCAGGCCAGTAACGTTTACTACCAGCACTAGTAATTCACCAACTTCATTTTCTTGGAGCGTTAGCCCAGCAAGTGGCGCTGTTATTAACCTTGGCACTACTAACGATTTTTGTTCAATAACCTTTACAAACTCAGGTGTGTTTATTATTAGTTTAAATGTTGCTAATTCAACCACCAATTCTGTTTCTTCTTTAACGGTAAGTGTAAACAAATCTGCCGTAGCTGCTTTTAATGCGAGCCTTGTTACCGCTGGTTTTCCCAATCAGTTAGTACTAACAAATTACAGCAGAAGTTTTACAAGTACAAAATGGTTGTATAGCGATGATAGTAATGCCGACTTAAATTTTAACACTGTAAAAAATTATACTTTAAGCGGGAGTTACAGTACCACCTTAGTAGCGCTTGCCAATTTTGGATGTAACGATTCTTTGGTTTACCGTTTCAGATTAGAAGATTCGAGTGGAATAAGACTACCTAATATTTTTACCCCTAACGATGATGGCGCAAACGACGTGTATAAACCAATTGCCAAAGGCATGAAGGAATTAAACTTTAAAATTTTTAATAGATACGGCACCATTATTTTTGAAGGCGATAAACGCAATTCGTTTTGGGATGGCTACACCACAAGCGGTTTGCCATGCTCTGCCGGCGTATATTTTTGTATTTGCAACGCTGTAGGCTCTGATGGCAAAACCTACGAACTAAAAGCAAATGTAACCTTGGTAAGGTAGGGGAGAGGTTTTTTTTGGGGTTTGGGAAGAGGGTTTTTAAGCAAGCAAGTTTGCTTGTATTTCACATAAAACATCTACAAATATTTGCTAAATTTGAGAATAAATAAATATTTATGAAACGATAAATAGTATAAAATAAGATTGCGCTAGTAGAAATCTTTTTCATTTAAATCAATTCAAAAATATTTCAGACTAAATAAAAATTTTAAATTACTAAAGGCGAAAAATGAAGAGGTTATAATTAGTTATTAAAAATACTTAAAAATACAAAAATAACATATGAAACACATTATTAGACTTCTTTTTATAGTATCAGTCTCCTATGGACAAAAACAAGGAAATGTATGGGTATTTGGGCAGGGTGGAGCATTAAATTTTAATAGCGGCTCCCCAACAGCATTTACCGGGAGTCAAGTATTTGGTAATCCAACTCTTCCAGGAGACTATCTCTATAGTGAAGGCTGTACTTCAATTTCTGATAGTAGTGGTAATTTATTGTTTTATTCTAATGGTGAAAAAGTTTGGAATAAACTTAACCAAGTTATGCCAAACGGTAGCGGATTGAACGGATTCTACTCTTCAACTAACGCTGCTTTTACAATACCTGTTCCTTCAAGTGACTCTCTTTATTATTTATTTACTACAGACGGACTTGAAAGATATTTACAAAAAGGGTTAAGATATTCTATCATTAACATGTGTCTTGATAATGGGAAAGGCGACGTTATAAGTTCTCAAAAAAATATATTATTGCTTGATACTGTTAGTGAAAAACTTTGCGCTGTTGCACATCCTAATGGCAGAGACATTTGGCTCATCACACACAAATTTTTTTCAGATGCCTTTTATACCTATTTGATTACACCTTCAGGTATAAATCCTCCTGTTATTTCTTATATTGGAAGTACGCATATTGGAAATATGAGTTTTTATAATGGTTGTGGCGGAGCAATTGGCCAAATGAAGGCATCGCCAAACGGAAATAGAATTGGACTTGCCTTTGCGAATGCTTCCCCTGAAGTCGTGGAAGTCTTTAGTTTCAATTCTCTTACGGGAGTTTTAAGCAATTCCATTAGTTTAACGAAAAGTCCAGGAAATTATGGAGTTGAATTTTCACCAGACAATACAAAATTCTATTTAACAAGTACTAATGGAATTTTTCAATTTGATTTAACTGCAGGTGGTGGAACAGAAGCGGCTATTAATGCATCTAAAACTTTGATTACTAATTTAGTATGTATTCCTGGTCCTCTGCAACTTGGTCCAAATGGTAAAATATATGTTTCTCGTTGTAATAATACTTTAGGTTTAATTAATCTTCCAAATAACCTTGGAACTGCTTGCGGTTTTATTGCTAATGCAATAAATATTAACCCTTGTGTTTATAATACCTCCTTACCTTCTTTTATCGCTGGTTACAATTACACAAACAAACAAAAACCTTTGTGTCTAACATCTAATGTAAAAGAAAATAAATTGTTAAACGAATTTAAACTTTATCCAAATCCAACAAATAACTCAGCAACATTGGAATTTAATAATGTAAATAATGAAACTTGCTCTGTTATTCTTTATGACTTCAAAGGAAAAGTCTTAAGAACAATTAATCAAATTGCAACTAATAAAATTCTGATTGAAAAACAAAACTTGACACCAGGTCTTTATTTTTTTCAATTATATTTTGGGAGACAATTGCATTCAATTGGTAAATTATCAATAAAATAATATCGTTTATAATACACAATTTAATTTATTAAGAGGATATTTTGAATAGAAAAATTTGGGCAATTATTTGAATTTATTGCAAGGATGCATTTAATATTTCGAGTCCTCTCATATACTGATACCCAAACCCTTTGCCAATATTTTTTCAACACTCATCATTAAATCAACCTTCCTCTAAAAAATTTTATAAAAAGGTTACCTGCGGCAAATAACTCTAATAATCTCCGCAAATTTGCGGAGATTAATGTGTATATTTACCGCAAGAATGATTTAAAAAAAAGTGGCAAAATACATTTACGAATATAAAAACTGGACAAACTTCACTTGGCAGGAAACTGTTATAAATTCAATATTCGGTGAAGTAAGAAATTTGCAAGGTAAAATTATTTGGCAAATGAATTCACTTGGTTTTAAAACTAAGGAAGAAGCTACACTTGCAACATTAACAATTGATGTTATTAAATCCTCTGAAATTGAAGGAGAAAAACTCAACTACGACCAAGTTCGTTCATCCATTGCACGAAGACTAGGTATTAATATAGCTGGACTTGTTTCAACCAATAGAAACATAGAAGGAGTAGTGGAAATGATGCTTGATGCAACTCAGAATTACCAAAAATCGTTAACAAATAAACGACTTTTTGGATGGCATTCAGCACTTTTCCCAACAGGGCATAGTGGTATTCACAAAATCGAGGCAGGTCGCTATCGCACAGGTGAAATGCAAATTGTATCTGGAGCGATGGGAAAAGAAAAAGTCCATTATGAAGCAGTTCCAGCTAACAAAGTAAAAGAAGAAATGGATAAGTTTTTAAAATGGTTTAATAATAATTCGCTTATAGATCCTGTTTTAAAGGCTGCTATTGCTCACTTTTGGTTTATCATAATACATCCATTTGACGATGGGAATGGAAGAATTGCCAGAGCAATTTCCGATTTAATGCTTGCACGCGCCGATAAAACAACAGAACGCTATTACAGTATGTCCAGTCAAATCTTGATTGAAAGAAAACAGTATTACGAGATGTTGAAAAAAGTTCAACATAGTAGAGGTGATATTACAGAATGGTTAAACTGGTTTTTGCATTGTCTTAAAAATTCACTCACAGCAACAGAAACTACCTTGCAAAAAATATTACGTAAAACTGAGTTTTGGAAAGTTCACGAGAATAAAGTTTTTAACGAAAGACAGAGACTGGTGTTGAATAAACTGTTTGAGGGATTTGAAGGAAAATTAAAATCATCTAAATGGGCAAAGATTGCTAAATGCTCGCCCGATACAGCCTTACGAGACATAAAGAATTTAATTGATAAAGGAATATTGCTACAAGAAGATGAGGGCGGACGAAGTACAAACTATAAACTTGCGGACTTTTGAAGTGGAATCCTCACTCCTTAAATACTTCCTTTTTTTAACCTTTAGTTAAAATAAAAACAGTAATCTTGTACTGTTTATGAAACAAAACAAAAACGCCATGCTTTTTATATTCCTTACAATTTTAATTGATTGTATAGGTTTAGGAATAATTATTCCGGTATTACCCGATTTAATCAAGCAAATCAGCGGTGGCTCAACCAGCCAAGCTGCTGCAATTGGTGGTTGGCTTAGTTTTGCTTATGCCATTACATCTTTTTTGTTTTCACCGGTTTTAGGAGGTTTAAGCGATCGGTTTGGCCGCCGACCAATTATCTTAATTTCCCTCCTAGGTTTGGGCATTGATTATATTTTTTGTGCCATGTCGCCCACAATTACCTTGCTTTTTGTAGGACGACTTTTAGCCGGTGTTTGTGGTGCCAGCTTTACCACAGCATCTGCCTATATTGCTGATGTAAGTACTGATGAAAATAGAGCTAAAAACTTTGGAATGATCGGTGCTGCTTTTGGCGTTGGTTTTATTATTGGTCCTTTGCTAGGTACTGTTTTTGGTACGTGGGGTCCACGTGCTCCTTTTTATGCAGCGGCTTGTTTTTCTTTACTAAATTTTATTTATGGGTATTTTGTGCTTCCAGAATCTTTGGCAAAAGAAAAACAACGTGCCTTTGATTGGAAACGAGCTAATCCACTTGGGTCTTTGTTACAACTTAGCAAACAAAAAGTAGTAATTAATTTAATAATTGTAATGTTTATATTAGAACTTGCAAGCCAAGCCATGCCCAACGTATGGAGCTTTTTTTGTATAGAGCGTTTTAATTGGAATGAAAAACAAATTGGTATTTCACTCGCTATTGTTGGAATTGCCATTGCAATTGTTCAGGGCGGATTAATTGGTTGGGCAAAAAATAAATTTGGTGAAAAGCGTAGCTTGTTTGCTGGTTTGGTGTTTAACACGGTTGGTTTTATTTGTTTTTCGCTAGCTAACCAATCATGGATGATGTATGTTTTTTTGATTCCATTTGCCCTTGGCGGATTTGCAATTCCTAATATTCAAAGTATTCTTACACAAAAGGTGCCAGCCAACGAACAAGGCGAATTGCAAGGTGGCTTAACAAGTCTAATTAGTATTACAGCAATTTTAGGACCATTAATTATGAGTAATTCCTTTGCATTTTTCACTCGTCCAAATGCGACATTTTATTTTCCTGGGGTAGCTTTTTTTATTGGTGCGCTTTTGTCGATATTTGGTTTGTTTTTTAGCTACCGAACTCTAAAAAGAATGCAATAATTTTAGTATCTTTGCAGGGTATTTTTAAAGAAACTTAATTTTAGAATGAAAGATATTTTTCAAAAAGTTACTGCCAATATGGGTCCAATTGGCGAACACGCTAAAGAATCGCACGGTTATTTTACTTTTCCAAAACTAGAAGGCGAAATTGGTCCTCACATGAATTTTAGAGGAAAAAATTTATTAAACTGGAGTTTAAATAATTATTTAGGTTTAGCAAATCATCCAGAAGTGCGCAAAGCAGATGCAGATGCGGCTTCGCAATACGGCTTGGCATTACCAATGGGTGCACGTATGATGAGTGGCAACTCTAATCACCACGAGCAGTTAGAGAAAGAACTATCTGCTTTTATGAAAAAAGAAGATACCATTCTTTGTAACTTTGGTTACCAAGCTATGGTTAGTGCTATTGATGCTTTGGTTGATAGACACGATGTTATTGTTTACGATAGCGAAAGCCACGCTTGTATTTTAGATGGGGTGCGCCTTCACATGGGTAAACGTTACGTATTTAAACATAACGATGTTGCTGATTGCGAAAAACAATTAGAACGCGCAACAAAATTGGCAGAACAAACAGGTGGTGCCATTTTAGTAATTACCGAAGGTGTGTTTGGTATGCGTGGTGACCAAGGAAAATTAAAAGAAATTATAGAACTAAAGAAAAAATTTAGCTTCCGTTTGTTTGTTGATGATGCACATGGTTGTGGTACAATGGGACCAAATGGCGGTGGAACAGGCGAACACCAAGGTTGCCAAGATGGTATTGATATTTATTTTGGAACTTTTGCAAAATCGTTTGCTTTAATTGGAGGTTATATTAGTTCTGAGAAAAATATTATTACGTATTTACGTTACAACATGCGCAGTCAAATTTTTGCTAAAAGTTTGCCAATGCCTTTAGTTGTTGGTGCTTTAAAACGTTTAGAGTTAATGCGTAATCACCCAGAATACCGTGAGAAATTATGGGAAATTACGCGCGCATTGCAAGGTGGCTTGCAAGCTGCGGGCTTTAATATTGGTGATACTAACAGTCCAGTTACGCCTGTATATCTGAGTGGAAGTATTCCTGAAGCTACCAATATGGTAAAAGATTTACGTGAAAATTTTGGCATCTTCTGTTCTATGGTTACTTATCCGGTAATTCCAAAAGGGATGATTATTTTACGTTTGATTCCTACAGCAGTTCATAATCACGATGATGTAAAATATACCATTGAATCGTTTAGTAAAATTGTAAACAAATTAAAAAATGGAGAATACATGAGCGATAGATTGGCAGAAGTAAAAGTTGATCTATAATCTTTAAAGTGAATATTCTAAAAAATAAAATTAAAAACAGAATAGTAATATTCTGTTTTTTTATTTGTGTAGTAACTAGTTTTTCGCAAAATGTTACGCAATATGTAAATCCATTTATTGGCACGGGTGGCCATGGACACACCTTTCCTGGAGCTACATTACCATTTGGTATGGTGCAATTGAGTCCAGATACCAGAGTGGATGGGAGTTGGGACGGTTGTAGTGGTTACCATTACAGCGATAGCGTAATTTATGGGTTTAGTCATACACATTTAAGCGGAACAGGTTGCAGTGATTATGGTGATGTTTTGTTAATGCCAAGTTACGACGTTTTAAATTTGAATAATAAAAATTATTCATCTACTTTCTCTCACAAAAACGAAACAGCAAGTGCAGGCTTTTATAAAGTAAAATTAAATAATGGAGTAGAGGTGGAGCTAACAAGCACACTGCGCGCAGGCATTCATAAATACACGTTTTTAAAAAACAAAAAGCCCCAAGTAATTTTAGATTTATTGCACAGAGACGAAACCTTAAATCAAGATGTACATCTTTTAGATAGTAATACCATTGCAGGTTTTAGGGTGAGTAAAGCGTGGGCAAGAGAACAATACATTTATTTCGCCATACAATTTAGTAAATCAATAACGCGCTTTGATTATGCTTTAAACAAACAACTCACCAAGTATTTGAATTTAAAAACAAAAGAAAAACCAGAAGGCGCTTTACTCGAATTTAAAGATTTAAACGGCGAACCTTTAATCGTAAAAGTTGGAATATCTTTGGCAGACGAGGCTGGTGCTTTAAGAAATTTAAAAGCCGAAGCACCACACTGGAATTTTGAAAAATACAAACAAGATGCAGAAGTAGCTTGGCAAAAAGAATTATCAAAAATAGAAGTAAGTGATAGAGATGAGAATAAACTAACTATTTTTTACACGGCGCTTTACCATTGCTTTATTCACCCAAGCACCGCAAGCGATATTGATGGCAGGTACAGAGGCAGAGATAACAAAATTTATAAGGCAAACAACTACACACATTATTCTGTTTTTAGTTTGTGGGATACTTACAGAGCGCTTCATCCCTTACTAACACTAATTGACAAAAAGCGAACATCAGATTTTATAAACACCTTTATTTCCCAATTTGAGCAATCGGGTAGGTTTCCAATGTGGGAATTAGCGAGTAATGAAACCGATTGTATGATAGGTTTTCATTCTGTATCAGTTATTGCTGATGCATTAAATAAAGGTATTACTGGCTTTGATGTAAAAAAAGCATATAAGGGAAGCAAAGCAGCGGCATCGTATACACGCCTTGGCATACCTGCCTTTAATAATAATAATTTTTTGCAAGTAGAAGATGAGAGTGAGAGCGTTAGTAAATCGTTAGAGTATGGTTACGATAATTGGTGCATAGCAGAAATAGCGAAGCACTTAAATAATATAAACGAGGCAAATTATTACAGAGAAAAATCGAAAGCATATTGTAATTTGTTTAATCCTAAAACAGGATTTATGCAGCCAAGGAGTAATGGCGGTTGGTTGTATCCTTTTTATCCAAATCAAATTAACAATCATTTTACTGAAGGGAATAGCTGGCAGTACTCATTTTATGTGCCTCATGAAATGGAAAAGCTAATTGCGTTGCACGGCGGTAATATTCCTATCGAAAAAAAATTAGATGAATTATTTACAACCAAACAAAAAACAATTGGCAGAGAACAAGTTGATGTTACAGGCCTAATTGGGCAGTATGCGCATGGTAACGAACCAAGCCATCATATGGCTTATTTATATAATTATGTAAATAAACCTCAAAAAACAATTAAGCTCGTTCATAAAATTTGTAATGAATTTTATAAAAACGAAGCAGATGGATTAATTGGAAACGAAGACTGCGGACAAATGAGCGCTTGGTATGTTTTTAGTGCTATGGGTTTTTATCCTGTTTGCCCGGGGAACAACACCTACGAATTAGGCTTACCTGTTTTTAATAAAATTAAATTGAATTTAGAAAATGGAAAAAGTTTTGTGATAGAGAATCAGGTTAGTTATGGTAAGAATATTGAACATGTAGTTATAAATTCGCAAGAAAGTACCGCAAGTAAAATTTTACACAACCAAATAGCAAATGGTGGGAGCATTGTATTTGTGGAAGAAACAACTAAAAATGCAATCAGTAAATACGGGCAGGTAAGTGCAAGTGAAAAACTTCTTTTGCAGCCAAACGATAATTCTTTAGTAGCACCATTAATCTTAGCAACACAAAAAGTATTTACCACAAAGCAAAAAATTGAAATAAGCACATTGAATACCAGCTGTTCTGATTGTAAAATTTATTATAGTACTGACGGCTTCGAGCCAACAACGAATTCTAAACTTTACAAAACTCCTTTTCAGATAGATACTTCGTGTACAATTAAAGCCATGGTTATAAGTGGCAACCAAATAAGTCAAATAACACACGCAAACTTTTATAAAATTCCGAATAATTATAACATTTCTATCACTGGAACGGTAAATTCTCAATACAAATCATTTGGTCCGCAATCATTAATTGATGGTTTAAAAGGCCCGTTAGATTGGCGAAAAGGTGATTGGTTGGGTTACCAAGGGCAGGATGTAGAAGTGTTAATTGATTTGAAACAACTTAAGAAAGTAAATACAGTTAGTGCAAACTTTTTGCAAGATGCAAGTTCGTGGATAATGATGCCAAAAAGCGTAGAATGTTTTGTGAGCAAGGATAATAAAACTTATAGTAAAGTTTCAATACAAACATTTAAAACACAAGATAAAAATGAGGATGTTGTAACCGAAGAAGTTAATTTAGAAGCGAAAATGGATTTGCTAATACGGTACATCAAACTAAAAATCAATCACTATGGCAAATTACCTGAATGGCACGTAGGGAGAGGTTTTGATGCGTTCTTTTTTGTGGATGAGATTAAAATACGTTAAACGTATTTTTTGCAATTTTAAAATAAAAGCTTGATAACCGTTAGCAAAAATAGAGTATTTGGATTTGATTTACTCCGTAGCATTGCCATAATTTTAGTGGTTTTAGAACATAGCAATTTTTATTTTATAAGTAACATAACCGCACTTCCATTGCCCGACGGTGTGGATTTATTTTTCGTTTTAAGTGGTTATTTAATTGGTACAATTCTTATAAAAAAAACTGAGGAAACTAAAAATTTTAATTTGAGGTCTGCTTTTAACTTTTTAATAAGAAGGTGGTTTCGCACGCTACCGAATTATTTTTTATTTTTATTTGTCAATGTAATCCTCATTAATTTTGGTATTATAAAAGGTTTTGTAAATGATTATTTGGTAACCTACTTTGTGTTTTTCCAAAATTTTTATAAACCCTACGACTTTTTGTTTTGGGAATCTTGGAGTTTATCAGTCGAAGAATGGTTTTATTTTCTGTTTCCATTAATGATTGTACTAATTTACAGAGCTACTAAGGATAAATTTACCAATAAGAATATTTTGCTTTTATCAATTCTAGTATTTATTACACTCCCTTTAATTTACAGATTGGCTCAGTTTCAAATTAATAGTAACCTAGACTTTGATTTATATTTTAAAAAATTAGTTGCAACACGTATGGATACAATAGGATTTGGCCTTTTGGGCGCATTCATACATTTTTACAAAAAGAAGTATTGGCTTAAATTAAAAAATGTACTCTTTGTAATAGGAATGATGTTGCTTCTTGCACTGACTAGATTTGGTAATGAAAATATAGTTTTCTTAAAAACCCTTTACTATAGTTTTATAGGACTATCCATCTTATTTTTATTGCCTTTAATAGAAGGTTTAAAGAAAGAAATAATCCCACTTAAACCATTCCAATTTATAAGTAAAATTTCTTTTTCAATGTATCTCATTAATATTCCATTGATTTCAGTGTTTAAAAGAGTCTTTATAATTTCCAATAAAATGGAGGCACAGTTGCTTTATATTATATTTTGGATTACACTGATTTTAATATCGTATATAGTTTATAGATTTTATGAATTGCCTCTGATGAAATTACGTGATAGCAAGCTCTTTAATCACACAAATAATATAAGTAATTAGGTTCCACTCAAAGTCTGCCTTTAATCAATCTCCCTTTAAGTGTTCTTTTCCTTGATTAAAGACATCCACTAAATTATTGAACAATCAGTTTACCAGTTTTAAATAGTCCGGTATTAGATTTAATAGTGTAAATATAAATCCCTGCATTTAATTGCTCTAACGAAATGGTTTCATTTGTATCGCTGAGTTGTTTATATAGTCTAAGTTTTCCAGTTACATCATAAATAGATAATGTATTCTCTTGTTCTAAATTCTTTTGATCTAAAATTAATTTATTTTCAAAAAAATAGGCTGTAACATTTACATTATTTAAAGATGAATTTGCTAATCCTGTAACCAATGTGCTTGAAGTTGAAGGTATATTTTCAGATTGAATAACTGCTTTTGTTGATGCATCTTGCAGAATTGCTAAAGTTGTAATTCTACTAAATACCCATGCCGAGTTGGCTACAGAAGAGTATACAAAAACTGCAGAATCGCCAACTGTGGTAGGAACAAAAATGGAATTGCCAGATGTTCCTGATAATGATTTACGAAATACATCATAATGTTTTGGTTCTCCGTTTGACCCTGTATAAAAAACGGTATCTTCTGTTAAGGCTACAAATAATTGTAAGTTAGTATATGTATGCGTTGCAACTGCTTTTATAACTATTGTTGAGCGTATAGAGTCAGTGCCAAATTTTGTTTGACGAATTTTAACACTCAGTGCCGAGATTTGATTTAAGTAAGGAGCAAATAGAGAAGCCGCTGAGTAATCAGCCCCACTCGAAATAACCTGTCCTTGTATAACTAATCGTGGTGTCCCTCCAAAAATGCCGTAATAATTAGTTCTTGCATCGTTTTGTGAGGGATTGTGCATGCTTAGTGCACAGTTAGAATAAGGAGAACTAGGATGAACTGCAAGGTGAATAACCCCACTTTGTGAAGCGTAATTTGAGTAAAATCCAGGATTTCTTATGGCGCAAATACCACATCGTGTATTTGTAAAATGTTCTACAATTACTTTTTTAGGAACTTGGGCATCAACTCTATTCATCGAGTTAATTACTATTAGTAATAAAATTATTTTTTTCATAAGCTTGATACGTTAATTTATTTGGTAAAAGTAATTCAAAAAAAAATCAACTATTGTCGTATGCGCGACTTAAAGTTTATTTTATCACTTATAACTTTACAATCTAAAATTTAAATAATGAAAAAACTACTATATCTATTTTGTACAGTACTAACCTTATCTGCCTTCATAGCTATTGAAAAACCGAGTGGTTTAATGGTTGGTCAACCTGCTCCTAATTTTACAGCAAAAAATCAATTTGGAAATACAATTAAACTCAACGAAATTTTAAAATCACAAACCGTTGTATTAATATTCTATCGCGGCGAATGGTGCCCTTACTGTAATAAACAACTAAAGTTACTTGAAGATTCATTAAGTTTGATTTCAGCTAAGGGAGCCAAGGTAATTGCTATATCGCCAGAAAAGCAAGAAAACATTTCTAAAACACTAGAAAAAACCAAAGCAAGTTTTGATATAGTTTCTGATGAGAATTCAAAAATTATGGAAGCATACAAGGTGGGTTTTATATTAGATACAGTAACAACAAAAAAGTATAAAACCTATGGAATAGACTTGGCTGAGAAAAATGGAAACAACCAAAACACATTACCAGTGCCAGCCGTTTACATTATTAATAAGGATGGTAAAATAACCTACCGCTATTTTGATACAAATTATAAAAACAGAGCGAGTGTAAACAGTATCTTAAAAAATTTATAGACCTAATGAACAGCCTTAGTGGGAATAGCAAATGTGATTATAAAAAACTATTCTTTCTCATAATTGTTATAGTTTGCAATCAACTGCTATCCGCTCCGGCTGATTCATTAAAAAATTTTAAGATAGGTGTTTTACCATCAGCATTTTATACACCAGAGACCAGTGTTGGTTTTGGAGGCTTAATGTTTACTCATTTTAAAACACAAAAAAAAGATACATTACTTAGAAAATCGAATACACAAACCTATGCTTCTTATACGCTCAATAAACAATTTGCACTAGAGAATGATTATCAAATATGGTTAAAAAGCAATTTTATTTATTTAACCGGATCAGCAGATTTTAGTCGCTTTCCTGAATTTTTTTTCGGAATAGGCAATAACACAAAAGTATCTGATGCTGTTATGGTAGCATTTGATTTAATAAGAATTCAATCAAAAAATTTATTAAGGATAAAAAAAAACGCTTACGGCGGAATTGCATTTCACTATCAAAATCTTTATAATCAAGATGTAAAATTATCCTCAAACAACTCCTGTACCAATGTTTACGGGAGTCAGGGTTATATTTCGGCGGGTATAGGTCCGATTTTTATTCTTGATAACAGAGATAATCCATTAAATCCATCAACGGGGTTTTACGTTGAAGCTGCGTATCTTGATTATGAAAGCTTAATTAAAAATGAAAATAGTTTTAGATCACTAACTCTCGATTTAAGAAAATACAACACCTTTTATAAAAAATTAATTTGGAACTGCAACGCTTATTTAAGTTTTAATAAAGGCGAAGTGCCTTACAGAATGCTACCAGAAATTGGTGGAGCAAGATTTTTAAGAGGCTACTACCGTGGCAGGTTTAGAGATAGTAATATGCTGTTAGTTCAGCAAGAAATTAGAATGCCAATTTACAAAATTATTGGCGTGGCCTTATTTGGTGGTATTGGCACGGTTGCAAATAACCTCGCTCAGTTTAAGTCTAATGAAATTCATCATAACTATGGCGCAGGCTTACGAATCAGAATCAATAAAAAAGAAAATACCAATATTAGAATTGATTATGGTTTTACTAAAGATTCTCAGGGGTTGTATGTTGTTTTTGCGGAGGCGTTTTAGTTACCTGATATTCCTAAATTGTTTACTCAGTAATATGGTGAGTCAAAAACCCTATAAAGAATTTTATAAAGATTCAACTGAATTTTATCTTTCAAAAAATAATTATTTGGCTAATAAAATAATTCCCATTGAGTTTAAAGATGCTATTCATATTGCACTAAATTTTTATCCAAATCTTAAAGCAACACAAATTAAATTCAAGATAAAGAAAAACAAGTCGCCGTTAACTGCTCGACCCACAATTTGGGCAATTTTTCAAAAGGCCTCAAAACGAAAATACATAATTACACTGAGTAATAAAACCAATTTGAAACTAACACCAATCTTATTCCAAAATTTATCTTTTAACGCACAAATAGGTGTAATTGGTCATGAGCTTGCCCATATCGATTTTTACAATACTAAAAAAGGAATTTATTTTATTAAGTTAGCTTTACTCCATTTAAGCAAAAAATCGATGGATAAATTTGAATTTAATACTGACAAACGCTGTATTGAGAGTGGTTTGGGCTATCAACTATTAAATTGGAGTAAAGAGGTAAGAGAAAAATTAAAATTAAAACAATGGGGCGGTTCTTCCATGCCTACTGCAAAAAAAGAAAGATACATGAATCCAGAAACAATTTTAAAACATATAAAAAACAATCCTTTATATAATCTCAATTAAATTTATTAAAACGTCGGGTGTATGACATTTAATTAACTCGCTTTTCACCACCTTTGTTAAATAAACTTTGTTTCTGTTTTATGAAAAAATCAGTTCTATTTATTTTATCGCTTCTTGTATTTAATAAACTTATTTACGCACAAGAAGTAAGTACCGAAAAAAAAGGATATAAATACAACAACAATTTTGATTTAGCGCTATCAACCAGTGGCAATCAGTTTTCTGGCGCTCCTTCTTGGGTTAAGTTTCACAACATCACAAAAAAGCAGCGGTTTAAACTTGGATATGGTGTACGCTTTACTGCTCAAGGTGGCAGTAATTTGTACTACACAACTGCACCTGCCATACTAACCTCTAAACAAAAGGGGCCACAAGTTTTGTTCTCAGAAACTTTTCCAGAAAATATTGATACTTTTCTTGTTACAAATTCGCAAAACAATTCATTAAATATAAGCATCAACCTTCAATACACCATTAAAGAAAAAATTGATATTGGATTTAATATTGATGCACTTGGTTTTACATTTGGTGCCGCAACTACCGGAAAATACATTGCTTACCAATCAAAAGAGAGTGGTAGCAATCAAACTGCCAAACCAACAGCCTTTAATGTTTTGCTGATAAGTGATAACGATATTGGAATGTTAAATTCAGAACTATACCTCCGTTATTGGTTGAATAAAAGAGTTGGCATTAGAGCAGGAGTAACTTTTATTTTTACTGAGTATACAACAACAAATAAACTACGCTTGGATAACAACCGTTGGAGAAATAAAGCTTTAATGGGAATGATAGGAATAACTTTTTCGCCTTTCAGATAATTTAAAATACTGAAACAGTTAAAGTAAAAAAGTCTTTTTATTAATTTAAAACAACTCGCTAAATATTATTAATGAAAAAATACCTTTTTATTATATTAAACTTAATTTGCATTTTGGCAGCGTCGCAAACCACAGCACCACAAAATCAAGAATGGTTAGTTAGCTCCGCAACCATAACATTTAAAATAAAAAATGCAGGTTTTTATGTTGATGGTTCATTCACAGGACTTTCTGCCAAAATTTTTTTTGATGGAAGTAAGAATTACGGAAACTCTATTGAGGCTTCTCTTGATTCAAAATCTATAGTTACAGGTAACGGTTCGCGTGATGGTCATTTAAAAAAACCTAGTTATTTTGATATAGCAAATTTCGCTACAATAAGCATGAAGGCTAATTTATTTGGCAAAGAACCCAACGGAAATTTTAGAGGTCATTTTAAACTCACTATTAAAGGCAAAACAAAAGATATAATTATACCCTTTACTTTTACCGAGAAAGATAGTAAAGCAATTTTTAAAGGAACGTTTACTATAAATCGCCTAGACTTTGGCGTTGGCGAATCAAGTATTGTGCTTTCCAACAACGTAATAATTAGCCTTGAAGTACATTCTAACAAAAAATAATATGTTAAAAGAAGAAGCTATAAAACAATTAATAAATCTAACTTCAATTTTAAGTCAGATTAAAGAAAACGACTACAAAGCCTCTATTACTCAACTGAAGGGAGCTTCCATTGGTAAGCACGTTAGGCATGTTGTAGAATTTTACGGTTGCTTATTTCTTAACAACAATGGTAGAAGTGTAAACTACGACTCAAGACAAAGAAATCTATTACTCGAAGAAAATTTAAAGTACACCGAAGACTATATCACTGAAATTATTGATGCACTAACTAGGATAGAAACCAACTCCAGAATGTTATTAATTTCTAGTTACCAAAACCAATCAGTTACAATGGAATCTTCACTCTATAGAGAATTAAGTTATAATATTGAGCATACAGTTCATCACCTAGCAATTATTAGTATTGTTATTCCAACACATTTTCCTTATATTATTTTATCAGAAAATTTTGGTTACGCTGATTCTACAATTCAATATTTAAAATCCACCACCATTGCTTAGTCGTTTATGTGTACAGTAACGTATCTGCCAATTAATCAACATGAGTTTATTCTCACTTCTAACAGAGATGAAGATGTAACACGCCCAGCAGCTTTACCAGTTAGCGAATACAAAATACATAATAGAACCATTTATTTTCCTAAAGATCAAAAAGCAAACGGAACTTGGATTGCTCACAACGAAGCCGGATACACCTTGTGTTTGTTAAATGGCGCTTACGTTCCGCATGTACAAAAACCTCAATATAAAAAAAGCAGAGGTATATTGCTGTTAGATTTTTATAGGTACAATGATGCAGAAACTTTTGTTAAAACCTACGATTTTAGTGAGATAGAACCTTTTACATTACTACTAGTTTACTCTTGCTCAACATCAAAAAAAGTAATTTTACACGAATTAAAATGGGATGAAGAAAATGCTGTGCTTACTCTTTGCGATTCATCACTACCCCATATTTGGTCTTCAGTTACGCTCTATTCGAACGAGATTATTAAAGCCAGGGAAAGTTGGTTTCAACAATGGTTAACAGAAAATACAGTTTTTAATTCAGATGCAATTCTTTTTTTTCATCACTTTGGCGGAAACGGTTCAAACCACAATGATTTAATTATTAACCGAGGCACAAAAAAAACAGTGAATATTTGTTGCATCCACAAAAGTAGTTTAAGTACAATCATTATTTACGAAGATATTTTGAGTAAAAAACTTTATAAAAGTAAAATAATAAATTGCTGATGCGCACACCGTTATTCCTAGCAAAATTTAGCAGGTATGAGTACTGGCCTTTTTGGTTGTTTTACCTCCCTGTACTTCCGTATTGGCTATATTTATCTATCAAAAATAAGTCCTTCGCTTTTTTTACTGCTGCTAATCCAGCAATAGAATTAGGCGGATTTTATGGCGAAAGTAAAACCGAAATTTTAAGCATGATTCACAGCCGCTATTTACCCATTTCATTAACAGTAAGTAACACAATAAAAATAGAAATTGTGTTAGAAAATTTTAAATCTACGTTACAAAATTTTCCTGTTGTTGCTAAGCCCGATGTAGGCGAGCGTGGAACAAAAGTTACTGTAATTAAATGCATAGATGATTTAAAAAAATACCATACCGAGAGCAGTTCTAAATACATAATTCAAGAATTTATTGATTATAAAATCGAGTTAGGTATTTTGTACAGTAGAATGCCTGATTCAAACACAGGAAAAGTAAGCTCAATAACTTTAAAAGAATTTTTAAGTGTAACTGGCGATGGCAAATCAACTATAAAGCAATTAATGCAAAAAAACTTACGTTCACGCTTTCAAATTAAACGGTTGAATAAGCAATTAGGCGAAAAAATGGAAACTATACTTGAAAATGGCAAAGTTCAAATTTTAGAACCTATTGGCAACCATTGCCGCGGCACAAAATTTATAGACAACAACTTTTTAATAAACGAAGAATTAAATCGTGTTTTTGATAAAATATGTTTGCCAATAAAAGGTTTTTACTACGGCCGTTTTGATTTAAAAGTTAAGGATATTGAAAGTTTGTACCAAGGAGAGAATATTAAAATAATGGAACTTAATGGAGCAAGCTCTGAGCCTGGACATATTTACGAACCAAGTTCCACTTTATTAAAAGCATATAAAGATTTAATGTATCATTGGAAATTATTGGCATTAATTTCAGCCAAAAATATTAAAGATGGCGTTAAACCAGCCTCATTTACTTTAATTGCAAGAAGTTACTTAAAAAATGTTCTTTTAAAAAACTAAAACCATCCATTTTAATTCCGATTTCTTCACCTCCTGCAATAAAAAATAAACAAACGCGGTACAAATTTGTTAGAATCTCAGAATCCGAAATTCAATAAAAATGCTATTTTTGTACCACTTATAAAATTTTAGCAATAACAGTTCAAAAAAAACTATAATTTATGAAAATACTAGTTGCCATTAGTAACGTGCCCGACACAACTACAAAAATTCAGTTTAGCGATAACGATACCAAATTCAATACAGCAGGTGTAACCTTTGTGATTAATCCTTATGATGAGTGGTATGCATTAGTAAGAGCCTTAGAAATTAAAGAAGCTGGTAAGGCCGAAAAAGTAACAATAATTCACGTAGGTCTTGCTGATAGCGAAGCTACTATAAGAAAAGGTTTGGCTTTAGGTGCAGATGATGCCGTGCGTGTGGATGCTGAAGGACCTGATGCGTTTTTTGTTGCTGAACAAGTTGCTAATTATGCAAAAACTAATGGCTATGATTTAATTATGGCAGGTAAAGAAACAATTAATTACAATGGAAGTAGTGTAGGGGCTTTAATAGCCGGAATTATAGATTTACCATTTGTTTCTCTTGCAACTAAATTAGACATTGAAGGTAACAAAGCCATAATTGAACATGAAGTAGATGGCGGTGCGCAAGTTGTAGAATGTGAACTACCCCTGGTGCTAAGTGCCGCAAAAGGTATGGCAGAACAACGTATACCTAACATGCGTGGTATTATGGCGGCGCGTACAAAACCACTTTCGGTAGTTGCGGCAATTGGTGGTGCACCACTTACATCTATTAAATCATTTACACTAAGCGCTGGGCGTACAACCTGTAAAATGCTTACTGAGGATAATTTAGATGAATTAGTAAATTTATTACATACCGAAGCAAAAGTTATCTAATTAAAATTAAAAACTTAAAAAACTAATAAAATGTCAGTACTTGTATATACAGAAATTAACAAAGGCCGAGTAAAAAAAGCATCTTTAGAGTGCGTAAATTATGCAAAAAAAATTGCAGAATTAACTGGTACAACCGTTACAGCAGTTGTAAATAATGCAGATTTAGCTCAGTTAGAAGAGCTTGGAAAAGCTGGAGCAAATAAAATTTTATCAATTAAAAACGAAAAATTAAATACTGATAGTATTTACATCACAGCTGCCGTTGAACAAGCAGCAAACGCAGAAAATTCAAAAACAATAATTTTTGCATTTGACATTACTGGAAAATCAGTTGCCCCACGCTTATCAGCGAAATTAAAAGCTGGTTTGGTTGCAGGCGCAGTAGATTACCCAGTTGTAAATGGCAATACGTTAGAAGTTAAAAAAAATGTATTCTCAGGAAAAGCAACAGCAGTTTACACAATTCATACGGATGTAAAAGTTATTTCTTTACTACCAAATAGTTTTCCTGTTGTGTTTGGAGCCAACGCAGCCAATGTGGTTGATTTTAGTGTTGATTTAGGTGCAGTTCAATCAAAAATTGTGGTTAAAGAATTAAAAACAAATTCAGACGGTGGTATGGTACCGTTACCTGAAGCAGAATTGGTTGTAAGTGCTGGTCGTGGCTTAAAAGGTCCAGAGCATTGGGGTATTATCGAAGATTTAGCAAAATCATTAAACGCAACTACAGCATGCTCTCGTCCTGTGGCAGATATGCACTGGCGTCCGCATCATGAGCACGTTGGTCAAACTGGTGTTGCTATACGTCCTAATTTATATATTGCAGTTGGCATAAGCGGAGCAATTCAGCACTTAGCTGGAGTAAATGGAAGTAAAACTATTGTTGTTATTAATAACGACAAAGAAGCGCCTTTCTTTAAATCGGCAGATTATGGCATTATTGGCGATGCGTTTACCATAGTTCCAAAACTTACCGAGGCGGTTAAAAAATTCAAAGCCAACCAAAACTAAACTTTTTTTATTATATTTAAGTCCCCTTAATGAAGAAAGTTCGTTTAGAAATCGTAGGTTTATCATACAGCCAAACCCAAAGTGGTGCCTATGCGCTTGTGCTCGGAGAAAGTGCCGGATCAAGGCGTTTACCAATAATTATTGGCGGATTTGAGGCGCAAGCCATTGCAATTGAGCTCGAAAAAATGAGTCCGAGTAGGCCGCTAACACACGATTTATTTAGAGCTTTTGCAGATAAGTTTGAGATTAATGTTACCGAGGTTTTAATTTACAATTTAGTAGAAGGAATTTTTTACGCCAAACTAATTTGTATTAGTGGCGATAAAGAAGTTGAAATAGATGCACGCACCAGCGATGCCATTGCAATTGCCGTGCGTTTTGCTTGCCCAATATTTACTTACGAATTTATTTTAAAAAGCGCTGGTATAGTGTTGGATGATGAAAATGTGGCAGGCGCTGAAAAAACTGAAAATAAAGATTTACAAGAAGTTACCGAGGAGAATGTAAAAGCTGAACCTGGCGAATACAAAGGTAAAAGCACCGAAGAATTAAAAAACATGCTACAAACCGCCTTAGACGAGGAACAATACGAAGTTGCCTCAAAGATTCGAGATGAACTGAATACAAGGAAGAAATCGTAGCTTGGTGTATATTTATACTTAACTTTTAGTAAAAAAATTCCATTTTTCACAATTTTTTTTCTACCTATTGGTTATGCTAAGAATTTAGCTATAAATCCATTATTGTAAGTTTAACTACTGATATTTGATTTAAAAATATAGATTATGAACGTAATAAAAATTAAGAACAAGACCATTTATTTTGACATGAGTAGTGAATTCCCAAATCGAGATAAATCTTGGGAACTTTATCTTAACGATATTAGTGTGATTGGAAAAATAAATAAAATGGATGGAGATGAAGACAGCGACTTTTTATTGCTGATTGATAAAAAATTAGAAAAATACTTTTTGAGTCTTAATTTTAGGATTGACGGATTGGAAATTGCTTTAGCTGAATTAGCACGCCATTTTCAAATAGATTTTAATAAAATAGTAATTGATAATGCTGTAGTTCTTTATCCAAAAGAAATTGAAAACAAAGGATTGTATAAAAATTCATTTGTCAACACTTTAAAAACGGTTCTAGTCGCAACACATGTGGCAGATGGGAATATTACAGACGAAGTTAAAAATTATGTAGAAAGTAAAAATTAATTTTATTTTTCAGCTGAATATACTGTATTTGTAATAAATTACTCACACCACGCCATCCCCGAACCTTTTATTTACAATGTTCATTAGTATAATTTTCAAACAACAACACTTCTAACATCATCCCTCAAATTATACTTACTGCTCATTACCTCGCCGTAAGCGCCTGCACTGCGTATCGCAATATAATCGCCACGGTTAGTTTTGGGTAAATAAACTGCTTTACCAAAGCAATCGCTGCTTTCGCAAATAGGACCAACAACATCGTATTTTATTTTTTCAATTTCTGAGTTGTTTTTACTAATGTTTTCTATTTTATGGTAAGCTTGGTAAAGGGCTGGGCGAATCAACTCTGTCATTCCAGCATCTAAAATTAAAAAGTTAGTGTTAATGCCTTCTTTAATGTATAACACCTTGCTAATTAAACTTCCACATTGCGCAACAATACATCTGCCCAATTCAAAATGTATTTCTTGGCTTGGACGAATTTCTAAAAAGTTTTTAAAAATGGCAAAGTACGCCTCAAAGTCAACAATAGCTTGGGTATCGGGTTCTTTGTAGTTTATTCCTAAACCACCACCTAAATTAATATGATTGAGTTTAAATCCCTTTTGTAAAAACCATTTGTTAATTTCGTTTACACGTAAGCATAAATTTTTGTAAGGTGTTAAATCTTGAATTTGAGAGCCGATATGAAAATGTAAACCAATTAATTTTACATGACTTAAAATTTTTATTACATCTATTACGGCTTCAAACTCATAAGGATTAATGCCGAATTTATTCTCCTCTAAGCCAGTGGTAATGTATTTATGTGTGTAAGCATCAACATTAGGATTGATGCGCAAAGCCACCTGTGCAATTTTATTATTTTTTATGGCAAGCTCGTTTATGACTTTTAATTCGTGAATACTCTCAACATTAAAACAAAAAATGTTTTGGCTTAATGCATATTCAATTTCTTTATCGCTTTTTCCAACACCAGCAAACACCACACTTTCGGCGTCAAAACCATTTTCTATGGCACGTTTAATTTCGTTACCACTAACACAATCTGCACCTAAGCCTGCATTTTTAATTTCGCTTAATAAAAGTGGATTTGAATTTGCTTTTAGCGCATAATGTATGTGATAATCTTTAGAAGCCGCATTTATTAAAGCTTTTAAGGTATTTCTTAGTAATTTAATATCGTAAGCATAAAAAGGCGTTTCTATACTACTAAAATTAGTTATGTGATTTTGAGTAAACATAAATTTAAATTAATAGTTAAACAATCCTATATTTAAAGCTTGTAGAGCTTGTTTTTTTAAATCGCCATTTACAAGAACCGAAACATTATTTGCACTTCCGCCATAACTCACCATACGCAATGGTATATCTTTTAATGCTTCTAACACTTTAAATCCGTAGCCCGCTGCATCCTTTGGTATTTGGCCAACAATACAAATAATAGTTTGGTTTTCATCTACTTCAACACTTGCTATTTCTTTTAATTCCGATAAAATTTCGTTTAAGTTTTTATTGTTATCAATTGTTAATGATACGGCAACTTCACTTGTAGTAATCATATCTATTGGCGTTTTATAACGTTCAAAAATCTCAAACACACTTCTTAAAAAACCATGCGCTAACAACATTCTATCACTTTTAATATTAATAGCCGTAATACCATCTTTTGCGGCAACAGCTTTAATTCCATTACTTGTAGCTATGTTTGCAATTAATGTTCCCGTTGCATTTGGTTCCATTGTGTTTTTTAAACGCACTGGAATGTTGCGTTTTTGAGCTGGTAGTATACAAGTTGGATGTAAAATTTTTGCACCAAAGTAAGCTAACTCAGCAGCTTCATCAAAACTTAATTCTTTTATTGGGTGCGTTTTTGAAACAATTCGTGGATCGTTGTTATGCATGCCGTCTATGTCTGTCCAAATTTGAACTTCGCTGCTATAAATGGCTGCACCAATAATAGATGCCGTGTAATCGCTACCACCACGTTTTAAATTGTCAATCTCGCCAAATGAATTGCGACAAATATAACCTTGAGTAATAAATAGTTTTGCATTAGGGTTCTTTTGTAATTCTAGTTTTAAATGCTCCTCAATGTATGGTAAATCAGGTTCTTCGTTATCATCCACGCGCATAAAATTTAAGGCTGGTAATAGAACTGAATCAACGTTTTGTTCTTCTAAATAGAAGTGGAATAGGGCAGTGCTTAATAATTCTCCTTGTGCTAATATTGCTTTTTCCTCGTTGGCAGTAAACATATCTAAGGTAAAAGCATGTATGTATTGAAAATGATTATCAATTAAACCTACTGCCTTTGCAATACTATTGGGCATTGAGAATAATTCTGTTATAACAGTTTTATAAATCTGTTTCAGCTTCTCAATTAATTCCTGCGCTTGATTTGTGTTTTTGTTATACAGCGCATTATTAATTTCTACCAACGCATTTGTTGTACCACTCATTGCACTTAGCACAACAATTTTAGGTGTTTCGTTTACCGTTATTGCTACTAAATTTTTAATGCGTTGCGCACTGCCAACGCTTGTTCCTCCAAATTTTTGTACTAAAAAGTTCATGTATTTATTCGGTGTTATTTTTGATGATTTATTTTTTTAGAAAATTAGTGTTAAGCTTCGTGCACGTATTCAAAACTATATCCCCACAATTAATTTAAAGCTACTCTTTATGTATTTTTTTTGAGGCATTAGCAAAACAAATTAAACAATAATTTTTCAAATAGAATTTTATAAAGATTCATTTTTTTTTAAACACCTGCTTTATAATTCGTTCTGTTTACTTACATTTAAGGTTTAAAAATTTAATTGTGCAACCAAAAGTAATTTTACAAACTAAGCAATTTGATGTTACAATAAAACGCATGTGTTATCAATTAATTGAAGTACACAACGATTTTGAAAACTCTGTTATTATTGGATTACAGCCTAGAGGGATTTATTTAGCAAATAGAATTAAAACAGAATTACAATCTATTCTTAATAAAAAAACAGTTGATTGCGGTGCTTTAGATATTACTTTTTATAGAGATGATTTTAGAAAAAAGGAGTTAATTCCTAATAAAACCAATATTGATTTTATTATTGAAGATAAAAATGTTGTATTAGTAGACGATGTGCTTTACACAGGCAGAACAATACGTGCAGGCTTGGATGCTATGCTTGCTTTTGGGCGACCTAAAGATGTGGAATTAATGGTTTTGGTTGATAGACGGTTATCACGCCATGTGCCAATTCAACCTAAATATACTGGGATTACTATAGATAGCATTGAATCGCAAAACGTAAGGGTGGAGTGGAAGGAAACGGACAAAGTGGACAGAGTAACGTTATTAGATAAATAATTATGCAACCAATAAAAGATAGCTATCCGGTTTATTTTGATTACTATTTTACTTTGATAAAATTGAACGATGTTCATGAAACTTTAGCTGAAAATTTGCACGATGTAAAAAATTTTATTGGCTCAATTCCGTCATCAAAAGCTGATTTTGCATACAGTGAAGGCAAGTGGACAATAAAACAAGTATTACAACATATTATAGATTGTGAGCGCATTTTAACGTATCGCGCTTTGCATATTGCAAGAAGAGATACAAATGCATTGCTATCTTTTGATGAAAATGCTTACGCAACTAACGCAGATGTATCCCATCTTAGCTTAACTGAAATTGAAAACGATTTTAAAGCTGCAAGAAATAATACCATTAGTTTATTTAAAAGTTTTAATACTTCTGATTTGAATTTTATTGGAAAAACCGGTATGGGAAATAACAACCCTTTAGCCATTGGATATTTTTTACCAGGGCATGCGGTGCATCATATAAATGTTATTAAAGAAAGATATTTAATTATTTGAAACTTTTGAATGAGTTATGTTCTTCTCCATGTATGATTGCATTATTCATTTCTATGTTATTATTTCAACTACCATCCACTTTTTTAATCTTTGTTCAAATCTGAGAACTGAAACTATTAGCTGATTTCAAGTGAATATTAGGTTATCACTCTGTCAATACCATCTGATGCGTATTTCTAGTGCGTTGTTCAATAATAATTGTTTTTCCTTCACTCAATTTACTAACAATATCATCATTATAATTTCTTATAGTCATTAATTGAACAGGGTGGTTGTATAGTACTTTAAATAAATTTTGCAACTCTGTTACTAAAGGTGTAATTTTTATTTCGTCAAAATCTAAGCATACACTAAAGCTAATGGCAGAATTTTGTATCATGTTGGCATGTGCATTGTATTTACTAAATGTTTTAAAAATTTCGCTTAAGTTATCTTCTGCAATGAAACTAAAATCTTTTGGCTGTATAGAAATTAAAATTTGATTTTCTTTAAATATGTAACTCGTAACATCTACACGCTTTTCGCTATCTCTAATAACAGTGCCTTCTTCACTAGGATTTAGAAAGGATTTTACATAGAGTGGAATGTTTTTATTTTGTAAAGGTTTTATTGTTTTTGGATGAATTACCGAAGCGCCATAATAGGTTAGTTCAATAGCATCGTGGTAAGTAAGCTCATCAATTTTTTTAGTGTTCTTAAAATATTTTGGATCGGCGTTTAATACACCCGAAACGTCTTTCCAAATTATAACACGCTCTGCATTGGTAAAGTAGGCAAGCAAAGCCGCGGTGTAATCGCTGCCTTCTCTTCCTAAGGTAGTGGTGTAATTTTCGCTTGTACCACCAATAAATCCCTGTGTAATTATAAGTGTATTTGATTCAAAATCAGAATTTAATTGCGTTTTAATTAAATTTTCACTTAAAGCGTAATCTACTTTTCCTTCGCGGTACGAATTATCTGTTTGAATAAGGCCTCTTGCATCAACCCATTTAGAATTTACATCAACATAATTCAAATAAGCGTGCACAATTTTTGTTGCCAATATTTCTCCTAAACCAACAACTTGGTCGTAATGGTAATTGTAATTTTCAGTCTTCTCATCTTCAATAGCCCATTCTATTTCTGTAAAAACATTTTCTAGTTCTGAAAAAACTATATGGTTTTTGTCTTCAAATAATTCGTTAATTATTTTAAGATGAAAATCTTTTAATTCGTTAATTAAACTCGAGGCATCTTCGTTTTTGTAGAAGTAAGTTTTTACAATTTCTTCCAATTTGTTTGTTGTTTTTCCCATGGCAGAGATTACAACAATTGTTTTTTTATTGCCTACATTTTTAATTATTTCGCCTACGTTTTTTACTGATGAAGCATCTTTTACCGAAGCGCCTCCAAATTTGAATACTTGCATGATGCGACAATTTTAATACATAATAAAGTATTAAATCAATTAAAATTGATTAGTTTTTATAAGTTACTTGTTAAAAAGAAGTTCTAACAAGTTTACTTTTTACAACCATGTCGCTTAAAACCTCTAAAAGTTTTTGCTTATGCGTTTCACGAATTCCAGTAAGCTTAATCACTTCAACATCGCCATCGTTATAAATAAGTTTAAGCGAATTATTTTTGGTTAGCGAAAATTTATCAAAATCAACAAGGTAAAAAACTTTATTACTTAATAAATTTTTCTTTATTTCAAACCTGTCTTCAAAAATTAAAATGTAAGGATTTAGTAGTATCCATAACGCCTGAAATAAAAAAAGTAAGGTAGGTACTATCAAAAAAAATGCCGCAGGATTTACATCAAACGCTTCTTTTGATATGATGTTTAAATAAGTTACAAAAATTAGTAATACTGATAACAGGATGTAACCTATTACAAATACAACATTGCGTTCAATATTCACTATCGGAATTTCAATTACTTCAGCTTTTTTCACAATGCAAAGTTAAAAATTAAAACTTGAACCCCTAATAAATATAAACGTCTTTTAATATAATTGTGTAAGCGCAAAAATGTTAAAAAACACAAGTGGTATTTTTTTCTTATTTTATAATTACTATTTTGTAACGTTTTTAAGAATTTTTCGTTTACTAGTTTAAGAATATAATTTAATAACCCACGCAATGAATCTACTCAATAAATACACAGTTTCGCTTAGCTTAATTTTCCTAAGCATTAAAGGGTTTTCACAAATAAACTCGGTGTCTATTGACGATCCAATTGCAGCCATGTTGGATAGCTTGCAAACACAAAAAATGTTTGAAACAGCCTTTAGTAAGCCTATTTTTCCAAAAAATAATAAGTTTAAATTTGGTATTGATAGTATTCCAAAGTACGATGATTACACTTACCAAGCCCGTTTGGCAAAATTGGATGCACAATCGCCTTTTGACTTAGTTTATAACGAGCATGTAAAAGGCTTTATCAATCTTTATGCTATACGTAAGCGCGAAAGCGTAAGCAGAATGATGGGTGTTTCGCAATTATACTACCCAATGTTCGAAGAAATTCTAGACAGGTACAATTTACCTCTCGAGTTAAAACATTTGGCTGTTATCGAGAGTGCTTTAATTCCTTACGCACGCTCAAGAGCAGGTGCAATGGGGCTTTGGCAATTTATGTACCCAACTGGTAAAATGTATGGCTTAAATGTAAGTTCTTACATTGATGAGCGCTGCGACCCTTATAAAGCCACTGTTGCAGCAGCAGAATATTTAAAAGCCTTGTATGGTATGTTTGGCGATTGGCAAATGGTACTAGCCGCCTATAATGCAGGGCCTGGCACAATTAGCAAGGCCATAAGAAGAAGCGGTGGCAAAAAAACGTATTGGGAAATCCGTCCGTTTTTACCGATAGAAACTCAAGGCTATGTACCAGCATTTATTGCTGCAAATTATGTGATGAATTACCATAACGAACACAATATCTACGCCTCTGTACCACGCAAAACCTATTTTGAAGTAGATACCGTGATTGTAAAAGAGCAAATGAGTTTTGACCAAATTGGGCAAGCCTTAGATATTAGTAGCGAAGAAATTTTATACTTTAATCCGCAATACCGTAAAAATATTATACCTGCGGGAGGCAACGCCATGTGTTTGCCAAAAAATAAAATTGGAATTTTTATTACTAACGAACAAAATATTTATGCTGCAATTAAGTCACAAAACCAAACGGAAGTTGTTGAAAGTGTGGCCGAAGTTAAAAAAACTCATACTGTTAGAAGTGGAGAAAAACTAAGCACTATTGCCCGTAAATACGGCGTTACTGTGGCTGATTTAAAAAGTTGGAATTACATAGGCAAAAAAGGAGTAAGAGCCGGAAAAAAATTAATTGTTTACGTACCTGAAACCAAAACTACCAAACCAAAAATTGAAATAAAAGCCGAATCTAAAAATGAAAGCAACATTGCCTCTAATTCCAACGACCAGCAAAATCAGCAATTAGCAAGCGTTGATAAAAAATGGCACAAAGTAAAAAAAGGTGAAACCATTTTTGGAATCGCAAAAAAATATAGTGTTACTTCTGAAAGTATAAAAACTTTAAACGAGCTTACTAGTAATGGATTAAAAAGAGGCCAAGTTTTGCGAGTAAAATAAATCAACCTGATGAGTCGTTTTTTCAACAGTGCTTTCATCTTAATTTTTTTTTATTCAGGAGCAGTTTTATCTCAACCCAATAATGAACCTATAAAAGATACGTGTATAAAATTACCTAAAGCGTTATCAGTTAATTCAAACACAGCCCTTACTGTTTCTTGGAATTGTGAGTTTATGGACTTTAAATTTATGTTACTAGATAGATGGGGAAAGACAATTTATGAAACTGACAAATTTAGTAATCCACTTGATTTTAATATGTTTGAAAAAGGGAAGGGTACTAAAAAAGTAGAGTTAAAATACAATTCTGGCGTTTATTTTTGGAGAGCTAACTATGTTGTAAAAACGCCTGACGGTTTGTCAAAAAGGTTTTCGGTTGGATCTTTAAGTATGACAAATACTGAATAAAATAATTAATTGAAATTGTATTCCAATGAAAATAATTATAGTAACATTTTTCATTTTATTTCATTTAAAACTTACTTCTCAAATTGATACAATTCAAATTGATTGCAAAAATGATTTAAATTTTAATCATAAAGTTAAAAACGGCTATTATAAAATTATTAAAGAAAGAAAATTAATTCAAGAATATAAATTTGTGAATGGAGCCGTTGAAGGATTTTATAAAGAATATTATTTAAATGGAAACCTAAAATTATTTTGTGAATTAAAAACTCCTGGCTTTGATAATTTTTGTGGACTTTATAAAGAGTATTATGAGTCTGGTAATATAAAAATTGAAGGCAATTATAAATTTTTCGATAGTATTGAATGCCCTAATTGTTATGATGAAGAATTAGATAAGCCAATTAAAATTGCATTTAAAATATTCGCGCGTTATGGTATTTGGAAATCGTATCATGACAATGGGACACTTGAATCAATTGGAGAGTATAAAGGAGTTCATATCATTCATGATGCTTATTGTGATTATCCAGAGAACAAGTCTGGTGGTTATTTCTGCTCTGGAGGAGTATCAGTTAATTACTTGAAGGACAAAGAATGGAAAAATTATTCAAAAAGAGGAAATTTAATAAAGTTGGAATATTTTAATAACGGTTTGTTAGTTCATTACAGAATTCATACTGAATAGTGATAAAAAACTCTACTATTTTTTTCTAAAAAATCTTTAAATCCATTATGCAATTCCCTAATTTTAAACATCTAAACATAAAATTTAGTATATTTAAACATTAAATTTATGGTAGGGCTTAATCGCTTAACTAACATCCTATTATCCAAAGCCAAATTTGTTAAAATTGCATGTTTGTTGCTATTCCTTGTTAGTTATTCTCCATTATTTGCCCAAACCTCGGTAGAAGATACTAAAAAACAAGCCAATAACTACTTTGAAGAAGAAGAATACAACCTTGCTTACAAACTTTATGCGCAATTAGTTTCTAACTTTTCTAAAGATATTGAACTCAATTACCGACTTGGGGTTTGTATGATTTATAGCGAACCCGACAAAAAGAAATGCTTGCCCTATTTAAAGTTCGCTGCTGCTTCTGGAGAGGCTCCAAAAGAAGCAAAGTTTTATTTGGGTAAGGCATACCACATAAATTATTTGTTTGATGAAGCCATTAAAGCCTATAACGATTATAAAAAAATTGGATCTTCAAGTAATCAAAAAAAATTACAAGTAGATAGAGAAATTAAAGCCTGTGGCAATGGAAAACGGTTACTGAGCAATCTTTCAGACCTTGAGGTACAAAGTAAAAAAGAATTAAACGAGGCCGATTATTTTAGAACGTATGATTTAAAATCAATAGGAGGGAAGTTATTGGTAAAACCAGACGATTTTAAAACAGGCGCAGATAAAAGAAAAAAAGATAAATCAGTAGTTTACGTTCCAAGAAAAGGCGACCGAGTTTACTTTAGTAGTTACGGAGACAATACAGATAATGGAAGAGATATTTTTTATAAAACAAGATTGCCAAACGGAACATACAGCCAAGCTGTTAAGGTAAAAGGTATCAATACTGAGTTTGATGAGGATTATCCCTTTTTACACCCCAATGGTAAAACGCTTTATTTTGCAAGTAAAGGATTTAATAGCATGGGTGGTTACGATATTTTTAAATCAACTTACAACGAAGGAAGTGATAGTTGGAGTATGCCTGAGAACCTTGAATTTCCTATCAATTCGCCTGATGATGATTACTTATTTGTAACCGATTCGTTAGAAAAAATTGCATTCTTCAGCACAGGCAGGCAAAGTATGCCAGGCAAAATTGATGTATTAAAAGTAAAAACCGAACGCAAGCCAATTGATTTAATGGTTTTAAAAGGCACGGTTTTAAAAGAAAATCCTGATCAAAGTTTATTATCAAAAATTTTAATAAAAAATATTGATAATGGTGCAGAGCTGGGAACGTTTAACGCAGAAGATAACGGTGATTATTTATTGGATTTGCCTAATGGGGCAAAATTATTGTTTACAGTTGAAACACCAGGTTTAAAAACCCAATCGCAAGGAATTAGTTTGCCTATGGTGCAAACCAGCCGTCCGTTTAAGCAAGCAATTAGTTACGAAAAAGGAATACTAAAAATTATTAATTATTTTGAAGAAGCGCCTAGCGAAGATAGCTATTTGCAGTACTTAAAACTAATTGAGAACAAAGCTAAGTTAGATGTAAATTCTGGTAAAAATAATTTAACATCAACTAATAATGGTGTTCCCGTAAATACAAATACCAATACCGCAACTGTTGCTAATAAGAACGGAGGAACTTCTACAAATGCTTCAAACTCAAATACGAACACTACCTCTGGCAATACCATTGCAACAGCTACAAAAACAAATAGCACAACAAATTCTAATACTGTATCCGCATCAGGCGCTGGCTTAAATAATAAAGAGCTAAGTACGCTCGCTAAAAAAGATGCAGAGGAGAGTAAAAAAGAAGCGGAACAATTTACGTCAGATGCTAACGACGCCCTTGAACTTGGGGAAACCAAAAAAATTGAAGCTGAGAAAAAAATTGCAAATGCAAACGAAGAATTAAAAAAGATTGAGAGCATAACTAATGAAGAAGAAAAAAACAAGGCTACTCAAAATGCAATTGCTATTAAAAACGAAGGCGAAAAAGAATTAGAAGCAGCAACTAAAATAATTACTTATGCTAATAATTTAAAAGAAGATGCAGGAAATAAAATTAAAGAAGCAGATTTAAACAACCAATACGCCAATGAATTAGAGAAGGTAATCAACTCTAAAAACCCATCAAAAGAATCACTTACTAAATTAGAAAGCTTGCAAAAAGAAATTGAAAAAGTAAGTGCAATAAAAAACAAATCAGAAAACTTTATTGGCGATGCTAAAAACGAACAAGAAGAAAAAGAAAAAGAAATTACAGCAATTGAGACAAACATTAGTGTTGGTAAGCAAAACTTAAATGAGATAAATAACGAGATTAAAACAACCGAAGAAGAATTAAGCAAAGCAAAGAAAAAGAATAAAGCAGAAATTCAAACCAAGTTAGATGAATTGAAAGCTGACAAAATTGAAAAGGAAAAACAAATTGCAACAAACGAAAATAAATTAAGTATACTAAAAGGAGATTTAGCAGGTATCAATAATCAGTTAGAGATGGCCAATAAAATTAAAAATGAAACTATTTCTACTAAACCAAGTACGGTTGCAATTGCATCTACAAATTCAACAAACACTAGTGGAACGGCAATTGCTAAAGATGGCGTCAGTCCTACGGTTGAAAAAAATACGGTTACTCTATATTCAGTTCAAAACAAATACCAATATAAAGTTAATACGATTGATATCAATAACAAAACAAGCATTAACGAAAATACCACCGCATTCAAAAATTACAACAAAGAAATTGATGCCGCAATAGCAAAAAACAAAATTGAATTAGGAAAGGCTAAATCGTCAAATGATAAAACGTTTATTTCAGATAATATTAAATTATTAGAAGAAACTAAATCTAATAATCAACAACAAATAATTGCCAATAACAAGGCACTTATTGAATTAAACAATAACACCGCTGTAACCAGCAATTCAACCACACCAAGTAACACGGCTTCTATTACGTTAATTCAGGTGTCAGCAACCGATAGTAAAGGTGCAATAAATGAACTAGATAAATTAAACAATGGCTTGAATTACAACGACTCTAAAAATTTTGAATACAACAATTACCAAAGCGCCAGTGCAAAAGAATTAAAAAATCAAGCAGATGCTAAGGTCGAAGAGGTTAATGGTATTCAAAATAAGTTGAAAGAAACGATTGCTTCAGCAAAAAATGAATTAGCAAAAAATAATAGTTCAGCTAATAGCACTGTTTCTGACAAAACACCAAATGAATTGAACAAAGATGCAGAAGATTTAACTAATCTGTCTATAGAAAAATTGGATGCTGCTAAAACAAAAGAAGGCGAAGAAAAAAAGAAATTATTAAAAGAGAGCGATGATTTGCAAAAACAATCAAACGAAAAAAGTTTGCAAGCATCAATTGTAATTGCAAGCGATAACAAATCAATCTACCAAACTAATAACGAAAATATTGATGCTTTACTGAAAGATGATAAAGCAACCGAGGCAGATAAAACACTTGCAAAAACACTAAACGATGAGGCTAAGTTAGCATTTACACAAGCCAAAGCCATGCGCGAAGAGGCAAATTCACAAACCAATATTGGAGCTAAATTAGGAGGCTATACTAACGCTGAAGAAAAGGAAGCTGAAGGATTAGCGAAGCAAAAAAAGGCAGTTGACTTATTAAAAAATGCAAATGTAAATTTCACATTAAAAGAGCCACTAACATCAGTAACTGCTAAAAACAAAACTAGCGGTGCAAACAATGGAGCAACCGATAATGCCAACACAAGTAAAGAACAAATTGCCAACGTAAATAAATCGCTTACAGATTTACTCGTTGCTAAAAAAGACGCTTACACTAAATTATCGGATGCCAATCAAACAGAGGCACAGAGCTTAATTGAGACAATTAGTACAAATCAGACGGTGCTCAATAATAATCCAGCCTTAAAATCAGAGTTTGTAACTGCAAACACTAAATTAGAAAACGCTAAAACACAAAAACAAAATGCATACAATGCAACTAACGAAAGTGAAAAAGTAAATAACCTAATTAATGCTACCAAAAAAGAAATTGAAGCTATTAACGCATTGAATAAATTAAATGCGAAGCTGGTTGCTCAAGCTAGTAAAAATGCAATTGCTTCAAACAATGGCTCTCAAGGAACAAAAAGCAACTTAGGTTCAAACGATAACAATGGTTCTGCTAACAATAACGGCGGAAATAATGGCTCGCAAGGAACAAAAGGCAATTCAGGTTCAAGCGATAACAACGGTTCTGCTAACAATAATGTTGGAAACAATGGCTCGCAAGGTACGAAGGGCAATACAGGTTCTAACGATAACAACGGTTCTGTAACCAATAATGGCGGAAACAATGATACACAAGGAACTAAAGGCAATTCTGGATCAACTGATAATAACGGTTCTACAACCAATAATGACGGAAACAATGGTACGAAAGGAACAAAAGGCAATTCAGGATCAACTGATAATAACGGTTCTATAACCAATAATGGCGGAAACAATGGCACACAAGGAACTAAAGTTAATGATAACAATTTAGGAAGCGCAATAAATACGCCAACAATTCCATTAATAGATGTAAAAGAAGTTGCAAAAAATGATACCACAGCCACTCAAGCTTTAAGCTATGCGAAAACGAATGCTGTTATGTTTACAAACCAAGGGGCTAAAGCCACAATTAGCAATGCCCTTGCTGATATTGAAGCCACACAAAAAGATATTACAAATTTAAGTAATACACCAAATGAGGTGGCTAATAACAACACTTCAAATCCTGAAGAATTAAAAACAAAAGCTAATGATTTAATTAGCAAAGCGGATGAGTTAAGCGTAAAAGCATTCGATTTAAAAACGGAGGCAAATTCTAAACAAGGAGAAGAAAAACAAAAATTATTAGATGAAGCTGAAAAACTAGAAACAGATGCTATGAACAAAAAAATGGAAGCCTCCGTATTCAGTGAACAAAGTATTAAAATAGTTACAACTACAAATAACCAAGCAATTGGCGATATGCTTAAATCCTTAAAAACAGATAATCCAGATTTAGCAAATGTGTTAGAACAAAAAAATAATGACATTGCAACGTTGGCAAAACAGGTAGTTGCTTTAAGAGAAGAAGCAAATGCAATACCAAATGGAAAAGCAAAACTAGGAGCACTTAGTAATGTTGAAGAAAAAGAATTAGAATTAATTCAAAAACAAAGCAATTTAATTAACGAACTTAAAAAAACATATCCAAACTATGTAATGCCTGCAAATGTTGGTGTTTCAACTACTAACGCTAACTTAACACCCGAACAAAAACAACAAAAACAAACCGAGCTTGTTACAAAACAAAATACAGCTTTAGTTAATTTGGTAAACGGTTATAGTTTAGAATACGAGGCTCAAAAAGTTAATACACCACAAAATTTAGACGAGAATCAAAAAACGGTAAAACAAAATGCAGATGATTTAAATTCAGAAGCAAAACGATTACTTATTCAATCTATACAAGCTCCTAACGAAACTGAAAAAAATAAAATGCTTGCAAAGGCAGCAAAATTAAATAGTGCAGCGCTTTTACAATTAAGTAGCTTGAACAAACAAAAAAATAACAAAGGAACAACAAATGGAGGTATTGCTACAAACGTTGGTAATAATCCAAAAAATAACAACGCAACTAACGGAGGAACTAACCCAAGAAATAACAATCCTGCCAATAGTAATGCTGGCGCTGGAACCAATCCAAGGAACAACAATCCGACAAATAACGGAAATAACGCTGGCAACAATCCTAGAAATAATGGAGGCACAACTAACAATGTGGCAGCAAATCCTCGCAACAATGGAGGAGCAGCTCAGGTAAAGGTAGAAGGCTTGGAGGTTATTCGTGGTAATGCCTACAACGAAACCAAACCAATACCAATGAATGCGCCAATTCCAGATGGTTTGGTGTTTAGAGTTCAAATTGGTGCATTTAAAGTTGCGCTTCCAAACAATGCGTTTAAAGGTTTAAATCCGCTTAATGGTGAAACCACACCAAATGGTTATATTAGATACACTGCTGGTAATTTTAATAAATTAGAAAATGCAAACGCTGTAAAAAATGATTTACGCAATTTAGGTTATAACGATGCCTTTGTTGTTGTGTATTATAACGGTAAGCGCATTTTATTGAACGAAGCCTTAGCAATTTTAGAACGCGAAGGAAAAACAGTAGATTACAATGTACCACAAAGTGCTGGTATTACAGCTAATGCAAACGTGCCACGTGCAAATACGGTTGTAACGCCTCCACCAACAATTGCACCAAATGATGCTATTGTTGTAACAAAAGAACTAGAAAAAACTAAAAACCTCTTATACACCGTACAGATTGGTGTTTATAGCCGCCAAATTAGTTGGAAACAATTATTAGATTTAAAACCAATTTATACAGAGAAATTAAGTAATGGCTTGTTCCGCTACACGGCTGGTATTTATAATAATGGAGAAAAAGTAATATTAGATAAACGCCGCACTGCCGAATTTGGAATTGATAAACCATTTGTAAGTGCCTACTTAAATGGAAAACGTGTTGATTTTAACGAATACCGCAATAAGCAAGCCACAGATAGCACAATTATTATGGAGCAAGAAAATCCAATTATTTTTCCAAGCAATGCGCCTCCACCAGTAGTAACAACTAATTCAGTTGCAGTAAACACAAACACAACAGAACCATTTAAAAACAACGTTACAAGTTATCCTGAAGCCACACCAGAAAATGGCGTCAAAGCTGATCAAACAGGAGTATGCTTTAAAGTGCAAATTGGAGCGTATAGTAAACAAGTACCAAATGATGTGGCCGCAAAATTCTCAGCAATACAAAATTGGCCAATAGAAAATAAATTAATTAATGGCTTATACATATACAATGTTGGAAATTTTGTGAATGCAAAAAGTGCCAAAACGCTACGCGATGAAGTTGTAAAACTTGGCATATTCGATGCTTTCATTTCTGTTTATAAAGATGGTGTGAAATTATTTGGCAGCGAGCGCCAAAAACTGATGGAAGAGAATTAACTTCTCTTATTCATGACACTCAAAATAGTTTTTTTAAAATTAAGGGATTGTTATTTGGCATAAAAAAGCCACTAATCTTAAATCAGTGGCTTCTTTTAAAATAATTTCAAATTTACAATTTTATACCAAATGTATATAATATATAGTCCAAAAATCTGATGAAAATTTTCAATTATACAAGGCGGAAAACGCAGGCATAGCTAGAAGCTACGTCGAGTATTTCCAACGAAGTAGAATTGGAAATTTTCGATGAGATTGGACTAGATATTATATATATTTGGTATTATTAGCTTTTTAGAATGCTTTAAATTATTCGTTAGCGTTTCAAGCATGTAATAACCTACTTCAAGTTGAGTTGTATTTAGTACATATTCTTCGTTTTCTTGTAATTTAAACTCTAATACAACTTTTCCTAAACTATTAATTAGTCTTACGGTAGTTAACATATTGGATGTGTTTTTTAAATATAGTTCGTTTACAAATGGGTTAGGATAATTATCAATTGATCTTTTAGAAGAGGTGTTAGAAACAATGTTTGTACAATTGTCAACTTTTACACTAAGCGTTCTTGTTGCGGAACATGTGTTGTTTGTAGCAGACACTGTATACGTTGTTGTTAATGCAGGACTCACGATTGCACTAGCTTGATTTGAGCCGTTGCTCCATGAATAACTTGTTGCACCAATTGCAGTAAGAGTGGTAGAATTTCCTTTACAAATTGATGTTGGTGTGGCATTAGCAGTAATATTTGGAAGTGGTGCTACAAACTGTGTTAGTGTTAAAGAAGAAGAGCATGCCCCTGAAAATCCAAATAGAGTATAGGTAGTATTAGCGCTTGGGGTAATTATAATTTGAGGCAGGTTAGATTGGTTTACCCAGCTATATGTTGTAGCCCCTGAGGCATTTAATGTAGCACTTTTACCTGCACAAATAATTGAATTGCTTTGTGCAATAGTTAATGTTGGATTTAAGCACGTGGAAGGGATCCAAACAAAACTTAATCCTAACGATGCTGTTTGCGCTGGTGTAAGCTCGCACACATCTGTTACAAGTGCGCCGCTCGCTGAATTGTTCCAATTGCTTGTGCTTGTTACTTTTCTTATATTAAAATCTGTAAGCGTATTTCCCTTTAATCCAACTTCAAGTGGCTGATTCACATTATCTGCATTCATTGCTCCATATAAAATTTCTATTTTATTACTGGTTTCGTAAAGTCTAATTTTAAAACTTACTCCTTCGTTAAGTGAAGTATTTCTTGCAAAATTTCTATACTCAAATTCACATATTCTATTTGGTGTTATACCTAAATTTGTTTGACGGATGCTACCACTATAAAATATGACTAAATAATTAGCCTGCGTATTAAGGGCATTGCTACTCAATACAACGGTGTTACCAATTATTGCAGTAATAGTTACTGTTGGGCTCGCAAAATCGCCATTAAAATCGTACAACGAATCGCCAACACTAAGATTATTGGTGTTGATTACATGTTCCGTTTCAAACCAAAGTGTACTGATTTAATATAAAAGAATAGAGACATTTTCTTAAGTTTAACTAATGTAAAAACAGAAAGAAAATGGAAACAAATCCAAAGAAAAAAACAGCCGAAAGTTT
>JAAFIQ010000007.1 GCA_013298715.1 Bacteroidota bacterium
CATGTTTACGAAGCTCTATGAGCATATTAAGCCTTTTGATAATTTGCGCAGGCTTACCTGTTTGAAGCTTTTTAAGCTCTTTTGAGCTTTCTTTAACACTAATAAGTTTTGGTTTTGACATAAATACATTTATAATTTAGTCCAAAAATAAGAAAAAAAATTAAGTTAACAAAATTGGACTAAATTATATTTGGATTTGGTATAACATTTAAGCCAATAGCCGAATTGATGTTGTAGTTAAATCCTCCTTTCAAAGAAAAACTTCTAAAGCGCCCCGCATCTGAAAATTGAATAACTCTAATTAGAGTTCCGTATGGTGCGCCATCAGTAACATACGATGGTGTTGTTACTTTTGCATTACCAATTGCAGGATTAAAATTTAGCGATAAACCTGGAAAGTATTTAATTGGAATTTCTAAATCTAAACCTCCATAAAAACCACTTTGTAGCCAAGGTGTAGCCGAAACTTTGAAATTTGTTACGTTGTAAGCGGTATTTAAAGCATTAGCAAGTAATTGACCATCAATCTTGTTTTGTTGAAATTTGTATTCTGCTGAAACACCCAAATAGCTAGAGAGTTTAATAATTAGACTACCTTGAATGCTCCTACCTAGTTTAGCTAAGCCTGCCTTGTCATCGCTTAAATCCTGACTGGCAAACTCATTCATTGGATTAGAAAAGCCCATATTAAATCCAACTAGAGCAAATGTTTTATGTTCTTTTTTCAATTCTCTTGAATTTTTATTTACTTCATTTGCTGTATTATTTGATAGATAAAATTTGCTCACATCTGATTTTTTAATTTCATATATGTAAGGTTGATTGTTTTTTATAACCTTAACTGTAAACGACACAGAATCTTGCTTTAAAATTTTGCAAAATATTTTTTGATTGTCCTTATCTACTATTAAATCTTGCGCTTTAGTAGAATTGAATTTTGAAACAAATAAAATGAGAATCAAAATTTTGAAAAAATGGATATTCATATAACTCGTTCTTAATTAAACCGCTACATTATGCTCTCTTAGCGCCTCGTTTAAACTGGTTTTTAAATCCGTGCTGGGTTTACGTTTGCCTATTATCAGTGCGCAAGGTACTTGGTAGTCGCCTGCTGCAAATTTTTTTGTGTAACTACCCGGAATTACAACACTTCGCTCTGGCACATAACCCTTAGTTTCAACTGGCTCACTTCCTGTAACATCAATTATTTTAGTGCTTTGTGTTAAAACGACATTCGCTCCTAAAACTGCCTCCTTCCCTACTCTCACCCCTTCTACTACAATGCACCTACTTCCTATAAAGGCGTCATCTTCTATAATTACTGGCGCTGCTTGAACGGGCTCTAGCACGCCCCCAATGCCCACACCACCGCTTAAATGCACGTTTTTTCCAATTTGTGCACAACTGCCCACGGTAGCCCAAGCATCTACCATAGTGCCAGTATCTAAATAAGCGCCTATGTTTACAAAGCCTGGCATGCAAATTACTCCTTTTGCAATGTAGGCCCCGTAACGCAACACCGATCCTGGAACCGAGCGTATGCCTGCCGCCTCCATCCCCGTTTTTAAAGGAATTTTATCGTAGTACTGTTCTGGTCCTTCTTGCATAATTTTCATGGGCATAGTGGGAAAGTAAAGTATAACCGCTTTCTTAATCCAATCGTTTACTTGCCAAGTACCATCGGCATTGGGCTGCGCCACACGCAATTCGCCTTTATCTAATTTTGCAATTACTTGGTGTATAGTTTTTACCACTGAGGTTTCTTTTAATAGCTCACGATTTTCCCAGGCTTGTTCGATAATTTGTTGCATAATAATTAAATTTTGTGCAATATAAATAAAAAACGTATATTTGTAGCCCAAAAAATGGCTTCGTAGCTCAACTGAATAGAGCACCTGACTACGGATCAGGAGGTTAGGGGTTTGAATCCCTTCGAGGTCACGGAAAACAAGATAAACCACCTTATTTTAAGGTGGTTTTTTTGTTGTGTTAAATGATTCAGAATTTTGGTCAAAATTTTATTAGAAACCCAAAAAGTAGGTTTTTATTTATTTAATTTAAAGTAAGTCTACCGCAGTGTCAACTATTGTAAAAACAAAAAAAATGGAATATATAACAAAAAAATGTTATTTTAGAGTGTGGAGAAATCAACCAAACTTATTAATATCAGGGTTAAATATTTTTTTATAGTTATTTTTTCTATAAACTTGTTTAATTGTGTTTACGCACAAGATTCTACTTCAAAGGCAACTAATAAGTGTTTAAAAGGCATAACAGTCAGCTATATTCACCATGAAGTTCAATTTTTTTCAATGGGAGGAAAATTACTTTTTATTTCGGATAATAACTTATTAAGAAATATAAGTACTGGTATTTGTATGGATGTTTCATTAAACGCATGTGCATTAACCTTGGCGCCAAGAGTTTATTTAGAATTTCGTGAAAAAAAGATAGGAGGTAGGGCTAACTTAATTAATTAGGGTTCACTCAAAAACGCAAATTTGCCAATTAACAAGAGATTTGAGGCTTAAATCCCTTTTTATTTGCAAAGCTTTTTGAAATTTTTTGAGAAAATCCTTGCACTACAAAATAGAGTAGCTTTATTCCTTTTGGCTTGATAAAAATTAACTGACTCGTCGTTAGCTCAGTTCGAAGTATTTATATACATCTTCACTTCGCTGCCCGTGCCCGCCGTAGGCAGGTTGATTCAGTTAATTTTTATACATTTTGAGTGAACCCTAATTATATGAGAGACACAAGAAACGATTTAAGATTCGTACCAGAAATATTTTTTTGTTACAAGGATTATTTAAGTTTTGGAGGTGGTTATAGTTTCGTATTTGGTGGAACTAATTTTGAGGATGTGAGTCTATACAGAGTTAGCTTAACTTACAATTTCTTAAAGTGATGTAACTAAAAAAAAGATTGGTTTAAAAAGCTTTATTTTGGACTTTATCTTTTAATCAAAACCCAAACTCAACAAACTTAATATCCTCTCCCCTACTTGTGAACAAGGCTTCGTAATGGGTTTTAATTTCAATTAATTCTTTTCTATTAGTAGGGCAGTTCTTGTATAAGTTATTTGTGTGCCAATGTAAGTTTAATTGCTGTTCGGTAAGTGTTTCTAAAGTAAATTCGTATAAACTGGTGCTATCTGTTTTTAGTTGAATAATGCCATTTGGTTTTAAAAATTTTTTGTAGCGATTCAAAAAAAGTGGGTGTGTTAAACGTTTACGCGCGCGTGTGCTTTGTGGTTGAGGGTCAGGAAAAGTAATCCAAATTTCATCTACCTCGTTTTGTGCAAAACAATAATCAATGAAATCAATACGCGTTCTTAAAAATGCAATATTTTCAAGTCTTAAATCAGCAGCTTCCGTTGCTCCACTCCAAATTCTATTACTCTTAATGTCAATTCCAATGTAATTTTTTTCTTTATGCTGCTTTGCTAAACCAACACTGTACTCGCCTTTACCGCAGCCTAGCTCCAATACAATGGGATTTTCGTTTTTAAAAACTGTTTTTTTCCAGTTACCTTTTAATTCAAATCCATTCTGTAAATCGTTAAATAAAAAAGTAAAACAGTTAGGTAATGTTTTGTATTCGTCAAATTTTTCGAGTTTGGTGGGCATAAGTTTTGCAAAGTTATTAAAGATAATTTATTAAAATAATTATTACGTTATATATTTGTAATGTGGCAAGCATAGAAGATAATAACGACAATTTTGACGACTTTGATTTTGATAATGAAGAAGATGATGAACTTTATTTGAGTAGATTTGAACTTAATCCCGACGAATCAGAATCAGAACATCAAAGAGAAGCGAAAGCAAACAAATCGCCAATAGCTAAAAAAGCAAAAGAAATTTTTGATTTGGCACATACCATTTATCAGGTTTTGGATGAAAAAGGCAAAGAGCACATAGGGCAAAGCTTATTAAATTCTGCCAGCATTTTGTATGTAAAAACCATGGCTACTTTACGTGTAAACGACTGGCTAATTTGTATGGGAAATGCTGCTATTATCAGAGAACATGGTATATATTTAGAATTAAGTAGACATAGTTTATCCCTATACAGTAAGCTCGATAAATCATACTTAAACTTATTAACCAACGAGGTTAAAGAATTTAAAAAATTATTTATAGAATGGGTAATATCTTTTAATACATTAGAAGATAATATTGTAGAAGATGATTGGCATATTTTTATTAGGCCAAAAAAATAACATGAAGTACCTATTATTCATAACTATCCTGCTTTACTCATGCAGTAACAAGGCTATTACTGAGCAAACACAAGATACGTTAACAAAACCCATCACGTCCAAAAAAATAGTTCCGGATAGCTTTTTAGTGAAAGATTTTTGTGCCAATGTAATAGGCTTAATAAACAAAGAAACCAACGAGAACGAAAATTTTGTTTTTGATAAACAACTTTATGCATTAAAATTAGATACTCTAAAACAAGTTATTTTTTGGAGAAAAATTATGAATTTGCAAGCGGATAGCTCCTTAGTAAACATAGGGCACAACCGAATTATAATAGCAAAAATTCATAATAAAGAATGGTCAATAAAATCAGATTCTTTAAAAAATGTTTACAGAGATAGTGTAAAAAAAAATTACGGCTTAGATACAACCCAGCGGATATTGATAACTACTGGAAAAAAATTCTTTTATGACTTCGATAAAACATCGCAAAATTTTAATAAAGGAATTAATTGTTTTATTGAGAATGGCGTTGATCCGTGGTATGCTCAGGCGATATTACTTATCGAAAGTCCTAATAAATTACAAAAAAGTAATGTTGGTGCTTATGGCCCTTTTCAATTAATGAAAGATGTTGCACGTTTGTTTGGATTAAAAGTAAACCGTAAGCAAGATGAGCGCGCAGATTTTGAACGAAGTGCCTTTGCAGCAAGCAGTTTAATAAAAAAAGTGTGTATCCCTAAATTGCATTCTATTTTAGATTCCTTAAGAATTGAAAATCAAAATGAAAACGAATTGTGGTTTAAGTTGTTGGTAATGCACGTTTACCATGCTGGCAGTTATAACGTTGAAAAGGCGTTGTATTCATTTATGCCACAAAAAGGTGATATCAACATTATTTACAACATTTGGCAAGCGCGCACTGCGAGGTTTAAAAACGCATCGCAAAATTATTCGCAATTGGTATTGGCCGCAATGATGGAGATGAATGATAGAAAAAATTTGAAGCCTAACCCGCCCCCTAAAAAAAATGTTCGCGTTTCTAAATAAACCTTACCCAATCGATATTGACATACGAAAAATTATTTTTAATAATATTTGTATTGGTGTTTTTATTTTTTTATTCTTAGCTATTTTTCAACCTTTTGGTATTTCAGTATGGGAAGTAGAATACAAAATTTTAAAACTATCAGGTTTTGGGGTGATTTCTTGTTTGGTTCCTCTAATTTATCAGTTAATCAAAAATGTTTTATTTTTAAATACAAGTATTGAAGATAATTGGACCGTTTGGAAAGAAATTCTTTCAAACTGTTTTGTACTCACGTTAATAGCCACCGCCAATTTATTTTATATTGCTTCAATTTCAAACTTTTCAATTAGTTTATCTCTTTTTGTAAGTTGTTTACTTATGGTATTGGCTATAGCTGCCTTTCCTGTTGGGTGGATCACTTACCGAAAATTAGACAAATTTTTACAACTAAACCAAACAAGAGCAAATGAAATAAATAAAGAACTTTTTGAAAGTGGTTCCAATCATATAGCGACAAAAAGTGAACGTGATTATTCAGCGAAGGAAAAGTATAAGAACGACGAGATTCACAAAAATGACATTGAAGAACTTGTAAGTTCAGAAAAAACAAATAAATCAGAGGCTATAAGCGACATTAGACCCACTGAGGTTTTAATTGAAGATACGATAACATCAACTCTAATTTTTACAGCAGACAATGAGAAAGATAAATTAGAAATTAAGGCAGAAGATTTTTATTACATGGAATCGCAAGATAACTATACCGCTATAGTATTTTTAAATGACTCAGGCATTAAACGGGTGCTGTTTAGAAGCAGCTTATCGCGTTTATTTCAGCAAATAAATTTTAAGTTGATAACAAGGTGCCATCGTTCATTTATAATTGACTTAAGCAAAGTAGAATCTTTAGAAGGTAATGCCGCAGGTTACAAATTAACTTTAAAAAACTTAACTGAAAAAATTCCTGTTTCGCGTAGTTATGCAAAAGAAGTAATAACGGTCTTAAAAGCAAGGAAGTTTAGCAGTTTTTAGTTTTATATAGAAAGTAGTTCATTAAAATTTTCTCTCGTTAAATAAAAATGATAAACCTTAGAGCGATCTAACCAAATTAAATCTTCAATTCCAGAATCAAAATTTGTACCCTATCCCTATACCTCCGCTCAAAACATTGTTTCCTTAAGCATCATCCCTGTCAACAAGCAATGTGTGAGTTGCAATATTAATTCCAAAATACCATGATCCTAAGTGATAATTTAATCCAAAATAATTGGTGGATGTAACCGAACAGATTATACAAGTAAATTCTCGATCAAGATATCTGTCATAAAAATTTCTCTTTTGACTGATTGGTAAGCCAAAAGGAACATATCTAAGTAAATTAATTTTTGATCCTAATACAAACTCCAAGTGTTTTTTATCCAAGAGTTTAAACTCTAAACCAAGAGTACTAAATCCAATACGAGGTGCAATAATAATTTTTTTAGTTATAAAAATATTTCTGCTATAACTTAACTTAGCTAAATTACCCCCGCCGCCAATATCCATCTGAAGGAGATTTTTTCTAACTTTTAAACTATCCTTAAAATTTAGAGCATGAACATTAAAATTAATTATAAAGACTATTAAAACAAATAATTTTTCTTTAAAGGTCAACATACCGTCATTTTTTATATTCGAGAGGTGTAAATACTAAAACTAAATTTAAATTCTAGAAGAGTTTTCGAGACTACCTACTGGCATACTGACCATCGTAATATTTGGTGTAGTTGCCGCTGGTTACGTTGGTTAACCACTCATCGTTTTGCAAATACCAATCTAATGTGCTGGCTAAACCTTCTTCAAATGTTACGCTTGGCACCCAGCCCAAATCGTTTTGTAATTTGGCTGCATCAATGGCGTAGCGCATATCGTGCCCAGCTCTATCGGTAACGAAGGTTATTAATTTTTCATTAGTACCAGCAGGGCGGTTTAGTTTTTCGTCCATTATTTTACACAACAAACGTATTACATCAATGTTTTTCCACTCGTTGTGGCCACCAATATTATAAGTGCTTCCATATTTAGCAGTATGAAATATTACATCAATTGCTCTGGCATGATCTACCACATACAACCAATCACGCACGTTTTCGCCCTTGCCATAAATCGGTAATGGCCTGTTATGTTTAATATTATTAATACACAACGGAATTAATTTTTCAGGAAAATGATTAGGGCCGTAATTATTGCTACAATTACTAATCAAAGTTGGCAAACCATAAGTATCGTGGTAAGCTCTTACAAAATGATCGCTACTAGCTTTACTGGCGCTGTATGGGCTATGTGGGTCGTAGCTGGTTGTTTCAGTAAACATGCCTTCATCACCTAAGGCGCCATAAACTTCATCGGTACTTACGTGATAAAATTTCTGAAAATCCGTGTTATCTTTTTTGTATAAGGATTTAGCCGCATTTAATAAATTTACAGTACCAATAACGTTGGTCATTACAAACTCTATAGGATTGGTAATACTTCTATCTACATGACTTTCGGCAGCAAGGTGAATTACCGCATTGTATTTTTCTGTTTCAAACAAATTGCTAATAAAATCATTATCTACAATATTTCCTTTTACAAATTTGTAATTTGGTTTTGCCTCAATATCACTTAAATTGGCAAGATTGCCAGCATAAGTTAACGCATCTAAATTATGAATGGTATAATTTGGGTATTTGTTTACAAACAATCTAACAACGTGCGAACCAATAAATCCAGCACCTCCGGTAATTAAAATTTTCATTTTTTATTTAAGTTTATAGTTAGTAAATGTAATAAAATATTAGTTGAAATTTTATAGTTTAAGGCATTTTTAGCTTTTTTTATTTTGAAAAAAATCAATCCTCCACCCTATTTTTATTTTAAATTGCTTTGTGTATATTAGCCAAATTATGAGCGCAAAAATTTCAATAAAAAATAAAGTATCTAATCCAACAAACGTATTATTACTTTGTACTTCGTTTAAAAACGAGTTTCCACTTCCAGAAAAAGTTACAGCGTATTTTGAAGCAGAATTAAAAAAAGAAGATACGAAATCGTTAAGCTATAATTACATTGGTAGTTACTACTCTATTTTAATTATAGATGAGAAAAAAGAGATTAATCAGTTAAAAGAACTGGTGCGAAAACACGCTGCAAAGGTAACCGATGGATTAAATGCAGCCAAGCATAAAGAGGTTTATATATACAATCAAACCAAATTAACTAACCTTAGCTTGCAAGCTGCAGAAGGATTGGCTTTAGCAAATTACCAATTCATACACCACAAACCATCAGCAAAAAAAGAAACAAATACCTTAAAAGATATTTATTTAGCAAACACTTCTATAAAAGAAAATGAAGTTAATAAATTAAACATTTTAGTTGATGCCACCTGCAAAGCTCGCCATTTGGTGAACGAGCCTGTCAACAAATTAAATGCAACTGATTTAGCAACTACTTTTTTAAAATTTGGAAGAGAAGCTGGTTTTAAAGTTGAAATTTTTAATAAAACAAAAATTACTAAATTAAAAATGGGTGGTTTGTTGGCTGTTAATGCCGGAAGCGTTGATGAACCAACGTTTACGGTGATGGAATACAAACCAAAAAATGCAAAAAATAAAAAACCGTATGTGCTTATTGGCAAAGGCGTAGTGTACGATACAGGTGGCTTAAGTTTAAAGCCAACACCAAATAGCATGGATAGCATGAAGTGCGATATGGCTGGTGCTGCCGCTGTTGGCGCAGCTTTATATGCTATTGCAAAAGCAAAATTAAATGTTCACGTTATTGGTTTAGTGCCAGCTACGGATAACCGACCAGGATTTAACGCATTTGCCCCTGGAGATATAATAACCATGATGGATGGAAGCACCGTAGAAATGCTAAACTCCGATGCTGAAGGACGCATGATATTGGCAGATGCATTACATTTTGCAAAACAATACAAACCTGAATTAACTATTGATTTAGCAACACTTACAGGTGCCGCCGCTGCAGCCATTGGTAGCTTTGGTATTGTAGGCATGGGCAATGTAAGTAATGACCAAAAGCAAAAATTAATTGCCAGCTCATTTAATGTAAATGAGCGCATTGCTGAGTTCCCGTTTTGGGATGATTATAATGAATTGATGAAAAGCGACATTGCAGATCAAAAAAATATTGGAGGTCCTTATGGTGGTGCTATTACAGCTGGCAAATTTTTAGAAAAATTTACTGATTACCCTTATTTTCATTTAGATATTGCTGGCCCTGCTTTTTTAAATGTTAAAGATAGTTATAGAGGAAAAGGTGGCACGGGTGTTGGTGTACGTTTGTTGTTTGATTTTTTTGAGAACATGTAAATGCGCTTTGTTGTAGTTATAGTTTTTTGTTTGATACAACTTACTTTTTTTGGGCAAGATGTAAAACAAGGTTTAATTGTGATACACGTTGATCCCAGTGGTAAAGGCGATTTTAAACAAAAAATATACAAATACAATTTCCTAAATGGTCATTACCAAAGTAGAGAAGAGTTGCTTACGGTGCAAGGAAAAAAGGAAGGAAAAGATTATATACGCACAGATTTAGGCATTAACCAATTGTATAAAGAGCGTTATTTGATAACAGGTATTGGTAATATCATTGATTTAAAAGACAAAAAAGTATTGTTTGATGGAAGAGCCAACCTTGTATGGCTTAGCAACGATAGTGCCATTTATTATACGAACGATGCCTTTAAAGGAAAATTTTATTCGGTATATAATTTTAAAACCAATACCTATGGCGAAGTGAAAAGCTTAACCTTTAAAGCAAAAGTTGGTGCCGATGTGGAGTTTGATAAAACTGCTCTTCCCTACAAATTAAATTATTACCCACAAAACAAGCCAAAAGTATTATTAGCGGCAGATGCAGGCTATGGGCAAATTAACACCAGCGATGTGAGCAAACCAGACCCAACACTTTGGTGGATAGACAATGCTAATTTTGTTTATGCGAATTACAACAAAGAAAATACCGAACTTACAATTAATAAAGTAAATATTGATAGCAAAGCAATTGCTACGGTTGGTAAAATTGTAATAAAACCAGAGACCACGAGCGCAAAATTTTTAGTATTAAGCAATAAGGAAGCCTTAATTTTTTTAGGAGCCAAACACATTTTAATTGACTTAACTGCCAACACCGTTAGCGATTTACAATTTAGTAAACCCACCGAAAATTTTAGCTACGAGTGCAAAACAAACAGTTACGGTCACATAATAAAACTGAACGATAAAGAAATTGGCAAGTACCATTTTCAAACAAAAAATTTTAAAACAAGCAAAAACATAGCCGCCATAGTAAAAGAAATAAATTTAGGAAACGAAAGCTACCAACAAGGCCTAGGCGTTTGGAACAACGACAAACAAAAATGGGAAAGTGTAGATTGCGAAGATGTGTTAACGCTCGTTGGTTTTGTGAAAGACTAAGTTCTTAATATATCCATCATGTTATAACCTCTACAAATGTTTTATAACCTTATAAATAAAAGCGTTTGAGATTGTTTGATTATACCAAATATATATAATATCTAGTCCAATCTCATCGAAAATTTCCAATTCTACTTCGTTGGAAATACTCAACGTAGCTTCTAGCTATGCCTGCGTTTTCCGCCTTGTATAATTGAAAATTTTCATCAGATTTTTGGACTATATATTATATACATTTGGTATTATTTCTTATCAAACACTTTATCATCTATTCCACTATTTACAATATAGTTGGATAGTTTTATAAATATCTTTCCTTTTTTTCCTGCTTTTTCAGCTTCTTTCTTTTGTGTAGTATTAATATCTGCCGCAACTGCCTTTGGTATTTTAAACTTTTTAATATCTACTTCAAACACCATAAGGTCGGGTAATCCATAAGCTTTTTGAGTTTTATACTCATACGTTGTTAAGATGGTGCCGTTTAATTTAGTAGTGATTTGAGATTTCAAAATAAGCTGTTGTTGCTCGTCAATCCAAAGTTTCCCCAATACAACATCACCCGTATCATTTAAAGGAATTACATTAATTAAACTTATTTTTACTCCATTAACTAATTCGTTACTTTGATATACAGCAGTAAAACTACTAGTATCATTAATTAATTTATTTAATTGAACAAAACCTTGCTTAGGAATTATGGCTATACTTTTTGAATCTACCTTAAATTTATCTTTTTGCTTAAAGTATATTTTAGCATTAATAGGTAACATTTTAATAAAAGGTAAATCAACTTTTATATTTACATCAACACTGTAATTATTGGCTTTATTTAGCTTGGCATAAACTAAACTTAGTATTTTATTTGGATTTTGTGCTTCACTAGTTTGCGAGAATATAAAGCAAACAATGAATGCAATTATTTTTTTCAAATATGTCATTATGATAAAATATCTTTTTTATTGAATTTATACAAAGCAATTAGTAATAAAAAAACAATATGCCCAACTAATACGCATATCGAATACATGATTTGAGAAAGAGATAAAGGATCATCAAAAAAATAACGCCAAGCAGCCATGTGCGTAGTAAACAAAAAAGGTTTAATAGCATCAAACACGGGCACTTCTAAGGTGCCAATGATGGTAAACAATAAAATAATTCCCATAGTAGATACAATTGGTCCAATAGAGTTTTCAGAAAAACAAGAGAGAGTTAATGCCAAGGTAGCAACGGTTACCAGCGATAAAAAGGCAATTAAAAAGCCATAAAAAAAACGCCAATTTATATCGTGTTCTTGAAATACAATTAATCCATCCGATTTAAGTACAATTAAATCGCCAGTACCAAATAGTAATTTACCAAATACAACCGACATAATTACCAAGCAAATAATAACAACTAATGTATAAACACAACTGGCTAAAAATTTGGATAATAAAATACTACTTCGTGAAATAGGTTTAGTTAGCATTAGGCGTATAGTTCCCATAGCCGATTCGCCCGAAATCAAATCTCCTGTAACAAATGCAATTAATAAAGGAACATGAATAATGAGCATTTGTAAAATAATAAATGCAATTAAATTGCCATTTAAAATTTCGCCTTCAAAACTTAAGGATTGTTCAAATTGACCTGTTATAATCGAAATATAAAATTGTCCATCTATTTTTAAAGCCACTAAAATTAAACTTATAATAAGTACAATACCTCCAATACCAATATAACTACGGGGTTTATAGGCAATCTTTAATAATTCGTTATAGGTACTTTTAAAAAACATTAGTTAGCAATTAATTTTAAAAAGTAATCTTCAAGCTTACGTTTGGTTTCAATCGCATTTACTAAAATATTATTAGCACATAATAACTTATTAATTTGTGCAATGTGTTCGTGCGAGGTATGAAACAAAATACTTGAAGTTGAAAATGAATTTATATCTTTTGTAAAACGTGATTCTGCCAAAATCTGTTTTGCTTGCTCAACATCATTTACAGTAAACGAAACAATTAAATCTTGCGCATTTAATAATTCTGATACACTGCCTTGCACAACGGTTTCGCCTTTGTTTATAATAATCATACGGTTGGCAATTAATTCAATTTCTGATAAAATATGTGATGATAAAATAACGGTTTTATGTTGTTTATTTTTTAATTGTAAAATCAAATTACGAATATCAATAATACCTTGTGGATCTAATCCTGTTGTGGGTTCATCCAAAATAATTAAATCAGGATTATGAATTAAGGTTTGTGCAATACCCAAGCGCTGTTTCATTCCGTGCGAAAAGCCATTTATACGATCTTTCTCTCGTCCTTTTAAACCCACAAATTCAATTAGCTCATGTATTTTTGTTTTACTAACATTAGCCCCCGAAATGCGAGCAAATACTTCTAAATTTTTTTCGGCTGATAAAAATTTGTAAAAATCAGGTTTTTCTACAATACACCCAATTTTAGAAAGAATACTATTACGATTTGTGTTAAGCTCTTTGTCGAAAATTTTAATATGCCCGCTTGTTGCTTTAATAAGCGATAAAATGGTGCGAATAGTAGTACTTTTACCAGCCCCATTGGGACCTAAAAAGCCAAACACATCCCCCTCATAAACATCAAAACTTACATTTTTAACCGCACAAAAACTGCCGTAATTTTTAACTAGATTTTTTACCTCTACTATTTTAGTGCTTTCTAACATTAATCGTAATTTCAAACAATTTACTCTTCCTTTTGTTTAATTATAAACGATTAAAAGGTATTTGATATAAAGAGGCATTAAAAATGGAGGCATTACAACAGTTGGCAGGTAGCGATGAGGTTTTAAAAACTGTTATTAGTTCAATTCAGTTAGCACCTATTAAAAGTACTAACAATGTTTTTCATGATTTAATGAGTTGTATTTTAGAGCAACAAATTCATTACCGAAGCACAAAAAAAATATTTCAAAAAATGTTACGATCATCAACTATTGAAATAGTAACACCACAAAATTTTACCGAGTTTGAAGCAAAAGCTTTTACTAACGCAAAACTCTCTACAGCAAAGTACGAAACGGTTTTAAGAACAATTGAATATTTTAAGGATGATACAATAGATTGGCAAGTATTAAGCGATTCAGAAGTTATCGAAAAATTATCTTCTATTAAAGGTATTGGAAAATGGACAATAGATATGATATTACTTTATACTTTACAACGACCAACTATTTTTCCTTATGATGATTTTCACCTTAAGCAAATAATGATAAATGTATATGGATTAAATCCAAAAACAAAATTAAAAGCGCAAATGCTTGATATTGCTAGCAATTGGGGGAATCATAAATCATTAGCGGTGCTATACTTGTTGGCTACCAAAAAAGCGCAATTAAAAAAATGAATATTAAAAAAATAATTTGCCCAAATTGCAACAGAACTATTCGAAGTTTAAACAGTTATCATTATTGTAAAGAGGTAGTAATTGATGATTTATTTATTAAAAAAAACGATGAGATTGTTTTAGTATTTGATAGATTATTGCAAATAGTTGCTGATTGGGAAGGAATAGAAATTAGTGGTACCAAGAACTGCGTAGTATTTGTTAGAAACAAAACGTTTTTAGTAGCTAAGCCAATGACAAAATTTTTAGAAATAAAATTTTACGCCAACAATCAAATTGAAGATGAAGAATTGTATAAATGCCACCTTTGGAATAGTAAATATGAAGGTATTTTAAGAATAAAAAACGAAAATGAATTAAAGCCAAAGCATGCACAATATTTTAAAAATTCTTATTTGATTTCGTGAATTTTTAATTGATTCGTTCAATTTTTATGAAAAAGAAAATTATATGAATTAAAAAATTGTATTTTATTCAGTATATTAATTTGTATGACGTTAGGATAAAAAATCACCCAATCTCGCAAAAAATATTATCTTTGTTTTAGAATATATGGTAGGCGATCTTTTAATTACATTTCTTTTAATTTTACTAAACGGTTTTTTTGTAGCAGCAGAGTTTGCGCTTGTTAAGGTGCGTGCATCGCAGCTAGATATTAAAGTACAAAAAGGTAGCAAACGCGCAAAACTGGCAAAATCTTTATTAGATAAATTAGATGCATATTTAAGCGCCACACAACTTGGTATAACCTTAGCATCGCTTGCTCTTGGAGCTGTGGGCGAAGAAGTAATTTCTCACATTGTTACCACAGCATTTCAAAAATCGAACATAGAAATAAATCCTGTTACCTTACACAGCATTTCGCTTCCTATAGCACTAACCCTTCTTACAATCCTACACGTAACCCTTGGTGAACAAATTCCAAAAATGATTGGTATAAAATACAGTATGGAAACTACCCTTGCCATAGCTTGGCCAATGCGTATTTTCTATTTTATTTTTAGTCCGTTTATTTGGTTTTTAAACAAATCATCTAATCTTGTTTTACGTTTAGTTGGTATCAAAAAAATGGGTGATGACGAGGTTCACACAGAAGAAGAACTTCGTTTAATACTCACCGAAAGTGAAGAAGGCGGCGCCATTAAGCCTAGCGAAAACGAATTAATACAAAACGTATTTGATTTTGATGACCGCATTGTAAAACAAATTATGGTGCCTCAAAACCGTGTGGTAGCCTTGGATGTAGAACTTGGTAAACACGAGGTTACACGCCAAGTTATTGAAGAAGGCTTTAGCCGTATTCCAATTTATTTAGGGGATATAGACCATGTAATTGGCATTGTGCATACAAAAGATTTGTTAAAGGCTTTAATTGAAGATAAATTCCGATCGTTAAAAGATATTATGCGCCCTGCAAGCTTTATACCAGAGAGTATGAAGATTAATGAGTTGCTACGCGAGTTTCAAAAAAATCATGTGCAAATGGCAATTGTTACTAATGAGTTTGGTGCAACGGCTGGAATTATTACCATGGAAGATATTATTGAGGAACTAGTTGGCGAAATCCAAGATGAACACGATGAAGAAAAACCAAACGTTGAGAAAAAAAGTGAAACAGAATACATCGTAAATGCTCAAACACGAATTTCAGACGTAAACGAGGTGCTACCTATTGCCTTGCCCGAAAACCCGCAATACGAAACAGTTAGTGGCTACATTAACTTTATTTATGGACGAATACCAGCGGTAAACGACAAACGCTACCGCGATGGTTACGAGATTACCGTATTAAAAAGAAGCCGCCAAAGTGTTGATACCATTCGTTTTAAAGTAAGTGAAGATAATTAACAATGGTTGACTTAAATTCAGAATACTGGAATAACCGCTACCTTACAAATGATTTTGGTTGGGACGTAGGCGAGGTTACTACTCCTTTAAAAACCTATTTTGAGCAACTAACAAATAAAGAAATTAAAATTTTAATACCAGGCGCTGGAAACAGTTACGAAGCCGAATGGCTTGTAAACAATGGATTTGAAAACGTTTTTGTTTGCGATTATGCAATTCAACCATTGCTAAATTTACAAAAGCGCTGCCCAAAAATTAAACCTCAAAATTTATTACACACTAATTTTTTTGAGTTAAAAGAAACAAACTTTGATTTAATAATTGAACAAACGTTTTTATGTGCTATAAATAAAAGTTTACGTTTAGCATACTTCCAAAAAATGGAAAGTTTGATTGCTAAAAACGGAAAAGTTGTTGGTTTATGGTTTAAAGATGTTACACATAAGGATTCAACAAAGCCACCGTTTCCGGGTTCTGAAAAGGAATACAGAGGCTACATTGCTCAAACAAATTTGAGCATTAAACTACTTCAAGATGCTTATAATTCCATTGCTCCGCGTCATCCACGAGAGTTGTTTTTCATACTTCAAAAAAACTAAGCAATGAATCAGCGCGAATTGTTTTTAAGACACGTAGCTCAAACCAGCGATAATCCTTTGTTGGGAGAAGATGTGAACATCTACAAAGCGTTAGGTTGTAAGTTAACTGACGTAAACGGAAAAGAATACATTGATTTAATAAGTGGAATTTCTGTTAGTAATGTTGGGCATTGCCACCCAAAAGTAGTTAATGCAATAACAGAACAAGCCAGCAAATACATGCACCTTATGGTTTATGGGGAGTTTAACCAAAGTCCGCAGGTAAAATATGCCCAATTATTAACCAGCTTATTGCCAAAAAACTTAGATTCTGTTTTTTTTACAACAAGCGGTAGCGAGAGTGTTGAAGGTGCTATAAAATTGGCAAAGCGTGTTACTGGCCGAAGCGAAGTAATAAGCTTTAAAAACGCTTACCACGGTAGTACACACGGCGCTTTAAGTTTAATGGGCGATGAGTTTTTTAAACAAAGTTACCGTCCACTTTTGCCAGATGTTAAAATTTTAGAGTACAATAATTTTTTGGTATTAAACGAAATTACAAGTAAAACAGCTGCTGTTATAATTGAATTGATTCAAGGCGAAGCGGGTGTTGTTAAAGCAAACCACGATTTTATTTCTGCTTTAAGAAAAAAATGCGATGAGCATTGTGTACTTTTAGTTTTTGATGAAATACAAACCGGTTTTGGTAGAACTGGAAAATTATTTGCTTTCGAGCATTACTCAATTCTGCCTGACATTTTGGTTATAGCCAAAGGCATGGGTGGTGGCTTACCAATTGGTGCTTTTGTTGCTAGTCAGCAACTCATGAGCTGCTTAACTAATAATCCTGTTTTAGGGCATATTAATACCTTTGGTGGGAACGCTGTTTGTGTGGCCGCAGCTCAAGCATCATTAGAAATTATAATTGAAGAAAAATTAGCAAAGCGTGCTTTAGAAATTGAAAAAATTATTAGACAAGAACTAAAACACCCATTAATAAAAGAAGTAAGAATTCACGGAGCGCTTGGAGCAATTGATTTTGGAGTAGAAGAATTAAATTATAAAATAATAAAGGCGTGTATACAAAACGGCGTTATTAGCGATTGGTTTTTATTTTGTAATACCGCCACGCGCATTGCTCCGCCTTTGGTAATACCTGATGAGGAATTAATTAATGCTATCAATACTGTTAAAGATGTGCTGAGTTCAATCTAAACTTAAACCCCTACTCTATTTTACGGTGCTATAACTTTTAATACCAAAACTTAAGCATAAAAAAAGCCGCCTTTAATAAAGCGGCTTCTAAAGCGTTGAATAAATTAAAACATTATTCCAATATTAAGGCGAACAGCGTTTAAAATATAGTTTTGTTTTACGTATTGGTATGAGATTGTTCCATTTTCAGTTGTTGAACCATAAAACATTACGTCCGAATTTTTACCGAATTGATTAGTAAACGCTCTAAAATAATTTACGCTAACAAAAGCAGCCGTCGAACCACCAATTCTAAACTCGGTACCAGCACCTACATTTAACCCAATACGCATTGGCACTGCAGATCCTTCAGAGTTTCCTAAATTTAGATTTTCAATTGACTCAGGATTATCTTTTTTGGTTGGCAAACCATTAGAAGAAAAGGTTGTTGCTGAACGATATGAATCTGTTGCAATATGCCTAACTCGAATTCCTAAATCTACACCAAACATACCAAAATAACGCATTCCACTGTATTCTCTTGTATTTAATTTTAATAATAACGGAATAGTAACATGCGTTGTTTTAACTGTGCGTTCTTTTAGAACGTAACCAGTATTTTTTTCGTTTGCCAGCTCACTACCATCACCTTTCCCATTTTCTTTTGGTGTTACAAACTCCCCCGTTGATTTATCAATAAAATAAGTAGGAACATAAAAACTATTCGGTGTGTCATCAAATCTAAATTTGTACTTAGCACCTTCAAAATCACCACCAATTCCGAACAAAAAGCTCACAATATTCGATAATCTTCTTTCTACATTTAGGCCAAAGCCAAAACCAACTTTTGCACCAGCAGGCAAATTATTCTTTTCATTACTCGAAAACCATGAAATTTGTGGAGTTACCCTTAGACCAAATCGCCAATTTCTATCAAAATTTTCTTGCTCTGGCGTAGCAGCAGGAGTTGTTGTATTTGTATTCTGACCAAAATTTACGTTTGTAAGCGTTAAGGCCAAAAATGCTGTGTAAAAATACTTCTTCATTACTTTTGTTTTAAATTATACTTTTACAAATATAAAAAAATACTTTATGTACAAACATTATCTCTTTTATATTTTTATTACCCTCTTATTAATCTCGTGCGACGGTAATAAACTGGATGTTGATGTATCAAACATTCAAATCAACGCACTTAAACCATTGAGTTTAAATACAGATTTATTTGCCCTGAACAAACAAAATTTTGAAGCTAATAACAACGCTATGCAAGTTAAATTTGGCAATTTTTATACCAGTTATGTAAAAAGTTTTTTAAATCCAAAAGGCGTAAATGATAGCTCGAGTGTTGATTCTGTTTTGCATTTTATTGATGATAAAACAATGGCATCTGCAAATATTGCTGTAAACAAAATTTATTCTCAAGAAAAACTTTCTCAACTGACAAGTGAATTAAATTTATGCTTAAAGCGCCATAAATACCATTTTAAAAACAAGTCATTGCCTAATCGTTTTATTACTTGCACAAGTGGTTTTAACTTTTATGTAGCTAATACCGATTCTGCCTTAGTTGTAGGATTAGATATGTACTTAAAAGACACTTCTGTTTTTTATAAAATGCTGCAACTCCCCGATTATCAAACCCACTGTATGACTGAAGATTATATTTTGCCAGATTTAATGCGCGGTTGGCTGCTTACTGAATTTGATAACACCGACCCGGTGAACAATTTGCTTAACTACACCATTTTTTATGGTAAAATATATTATAGTGTAAACGCATTGTTGCCAAATACACCAGATAGTTTATTAATTGGCTACACAACAAATCAACTGGCATACTGCAAAAAGTATGAGAAAAATTTATGGGGTTACTTTGCAGAAAAAAATCGTTTGTACGAAACAAACATGCGCACTGTGCAAGAATTAACTGCCGAAGGCCCATTTACGGCAGCTATTAGCAAAGATTGCCCACCAAGAATTGCTATGTGGGTGGGTTGGCAAATTATAAAAAGTTATATGGAAAAAAATGATAATGTAACTTTAGAACAACTGTTCAACGAAAAAGACGCACAAAAAATTTTAAGTAAAAGCAAATACAGACCATAAATTAAATTTCTTATATTTGGTTTAGGTGAAACAATTGCTAATCATAATTAATCTATTTTTTATATTCGGAACAGCGTTCTCACAAAAAGTAAATTACAAATCATACGACATTCATTTAGGCGATACTATCAATCGCATTGATAAAAACGGACTAAAACAAGGTCGTTGGATTTTTTATGGAAGAGATAAACGTGGCTGGACACACCGTTTATTTAACAGTAAACAAATTGTGGAAGATGGTTTTTATGTGGATGGGAAAAAAAATAAGGTCTGGAAAACTTACCACCACACCAATAAATTAAAAAGCGAAGTAAACTACATTGACGATAAGCCAATTGGGAAAGCACGATTTTTTAACACCGATGGAAAGATAATGATGGAGGGCGAGTTGGCAGATAAAAATTTTGTTGGAGAGTATTATGTTTACGATAGTCAAGGAAATAAAATCAAACGTATTGCTGATTCAGACCCAAAAAATGGTTACATTGATTTTACAGGCAAAGTACAAAAAACACTTGGTAAAACCCTTGAGGGGGTTAAAGTAAGCGTTGAGCGGAACGATTTTGAAATTTATGAAACATCAACTACTTCTGAAGGAATTTTTAAATTAAAATTAGAATTAAATTTCGAGTACACGCTCCGATTTTCGAAACAAGGATTTAATAACCAATCGCTTTTAATTAATGCCTATACCGAAAACATTTATGATACATTAGTTTATAAAGTTTCTGATTGGAAAGTGGTACTGAGCGATAACATTGCAACCGGGGCTACCAGCGATTTGTTTGGTTTCTTGCTTAACAAACCTTCAGGTAAAATTTATTATAATAAACGTCGCAAAAATTTTGATGCCGATGGCTCTTACCTGAATTTATTTAAAAAAGAATTTAAAGGTATAAGCGAAACAACAAAATTATTATTAGCAAAAGCCGCCGAAGACAATAAAAAATTAGAAATAGAAAATTTAAGGATAGAGGCGGAAAAAAAAGAAAAAGAAATTGAATTACTTACCAAAGCCCAACAATTAAAAGAGGCAGAACTTAAAAGCCGCGAAGCAGAAATAATAGTTCAAAAAGCTGAAGCAGAAAAGAAAAAAGCCGAAGCTGAAAACGAAGCTGAACTAAGAGCAAAAGAAAAAGTAATTAAAGATTTAGAAATTAAACAACAACAAGAAAAAATTGCCATGCAAGAAATGCAGGCCATGCAAAAAGCAAAAGAGTTTGAACACCTTGCTATGGCACGCAAATTACAAGAACTAGAGTTGCGTCAAAAAGAACAACAACTCAACTCAACTACGAGTGCACTGGATGAACAAACAAAAGAAAGCCAAGCTAAAAGTAAAGAATTAGAAATGGCCAACCGCGAAAAGCTTATTAAAGACAAGGAGTTAAAACAAAACCTTATTTTCCTTTACATCACAATTGGTGTGCTTTGTTTGGTTGCGGTGTTTAGTTTTTATTTGGTGAGAAATATTCAGCAAAAGAAACGGGCAAATGTACTACTTGCAAAACAAGCAGCAGAAATTGAAGAAAAAAGTAAAATAATTGAACTGAAAAAAGAAGAAACGGAACAAAGTATACAGTACGCAAAACGGATACAATATGCCATACTCCCACCCGACTCGGAGATTAAGGAGCATATAAAAAATTACTTTGTGTTGTACATACCTAAGGATATTGTGAGTGGTGATTTTTATTTTTTTACAGATCAGTATGTAGATAAAAAAACTAATACTGGAAACGTAATTATTGCCGCCGTAGATTGCACAGGACATGGTGTTCCTGGTGCATTTATGAGTATGGTTGGGAACGAAAAATTAAAAGACGCTTGCGATGTTAGCGAAAAACCAAGCGAAATACTTTTTGAGTTAAATAACGGAATTAAATCTGCATTAAGGCAAGGAGGAGAAATGGGTACACGTGATGGTATGGATTTAGGATTAGTAACTATGCCTAATTTAAACTCATATAAGGATAAAGTTAATGTGTCGTTTGCTGGAGCTAACAGGCCTTTGTGGCTAATAAGAAATAACGCAAAAGAAGTTGAAGAATATAAATCAACCAAACAAGCAATTGGTGGGCACACTCCACAAAATCAAGATTTTATACAACACGACTTAGAATTGAGTAAAGGCGATACCTTGTATTTAACAAGTGATGGCTATGCCGACCAGTTTGGAGGAGTAACCAAGAAAAAATTAATGACAAAAAAGTTTAAAGAAATTTTAGTATCAATTCAAAATAAAAATATGCAAGAGCAGCACAACTATTTGCGCGATTTTATAATTGATTGGTGCGCCGACACTGAACAGATTGATGACATATTAGTGATTGGGATTAGGGTTTAGAGGGTGATTGCAAAGGAATCGCTAGGAGCTTTATAAAGTCGCTTTTCCACAGGTTCTCATATCATGGATTTGTAATCAAAAAAAATTCTAATTCAATCTTTCATTTTCATTTGTACTCATTAGACTTTTTGAGATACTCTCAATTATAAACCATATTATATGTTTAAAGACACTAACTATTCTAAAACATAAGTTAAATTAGATTTTACAGAATATTGTATTTTAACTTTTTTACCTACAGCACAGTTAGTTTCTTTGTAGAGTGTGTTTGTGCTAGTTCTGCGCTCGCCCTGATCGGTTATAAACTCAACTGTAACTATGCAAGCACCGCTTGTTTTTACAATTTGGCAATCTATTATTGTTCCATCTACTTTTATTCCGTAATCGTTTAGTTCTTTATTGTCTAGGTAAGCAATGCTTCCAAAGACCAACAAGACGATGACAGTAGTAATGATTAGTTGTTTCTGTTTCTTAAAAAAATCTGTTATCATGGAATAGTTAATTGTAAGTTTAACGTTCTTAATTGGTTATTAAGGTTGAGGTACATTCGGGAACAATAATTCATGCATCCAAAGGATCTTGCTAAGCTCTAGACCAAGCACTCCACAGCAGTAACTTTTGGTGAATTGGTTTGTAACCCTGAGCATCTCAAAACTTTCCAATTCTATATATCATTTTTTATTTTCATTTATATTCATTAGCATTTAAATATACTAACCCTGCCCTACCTATCAGCGTATTTTTTTTCAATATAGTATAATCTTTCAGAAATGCTTTTAAACAAATATATCCCTAAGTCATTAGTATCTTTAAACAATCTTTTGTTTTTTGAAAAATCATAAATTACTTTCGTTGAAGCACCACTAAACCAGGCAGAATTGAAAAATATAACAATACTGTCATTCGGCTCCAAGCTGGCATATGAGGTATAGGGAGGATATTTTATTATATTAGAGTTAATTCCAATCTTTTGCATTTTAATTTTCTTTAATCGTTTATTAAGTAATTTATTCTTTCCACCTTTTATTTCATATTCTGTTAAAGGCTGATGTAAAAAATCAACTGCTAGAGTTAAAAATTTCTCTTTATGCCGTCTAACAAAATTGTAATTTAACTTACAACTACAGAAAAATAATAAATAAATTATTAAAAAAAATATCCTCATGATTATTTTGATTGTTGTTGCTCATCAATTAACGTTGCAAACGAATTGCTAATATCCCAATTCCAGAGTTATGCAAAGTTTTCGAAACCGATTTGTTTCCCATACCCTAGGGTATTTTTACTTATGATGTCTTTTATTTTCAATTGAATTTATCTCTTTTTTTTAAAAAAACCACAAGATACTTGCCAAATATTATATACCAGTTTTATCATCTAAATCAACAAAATATAATTAAATCTTTTTTACAACATATTTATAGTATAATGAATCCTGCAAAGAATTATAACTTAAAATGTTCAAGGCAAAAAATAACTAATATTTAATAATTTTCTTATCTTTATCTTATAACAAATATAATTAAATATTTTTTTGTATTTCTTTGTGCAACTTCTTTGGCACAAGATATTCATTTCTCACAATTTGATGGGAGCTTGCTTAATCTTTCGCCAGCATATACAGGTTTTTTTAATGGCGATTTTCGTGTTGGCGCAATTTACCGTAGCCAATGGCAAAGCGTACCTGTAGCCTATTCTACCATAAGTATGAGTGGTGAAGCCCGCTTAAAACCAACCTCGCTTAAAAAAGACATGATTGGTGTTGGTATAACATTCAACAACGATAGAGCTGGTGATGCGCGCTACGGCACAACGCAGTTTTACGCAAGTGGTAATTACATTTTTTTAGGAAAAGCGGATAGCTCTTTACTTATAAGTGGCGGACTAAATATTGGAATTATTCAAGCAGGATTTGATTATAGCAAAATGACATTTGACAATCAATTTGATGGGATAAATTATAACAGAACGGTTCCTACTGGTGAAAAATTTGATTGGACGAATATTGTATATGCTGATATGAATGCTGGCTTTGCGGCACAATACATTTTAAATTATAAACATAAATTTTCTTATGGCATTGGGTTGCATCACCTCACCAACCCAGTTATTACTTACCAAGGAAATTCGCTAAGCCGATTAGATTTTAGATTGGCAAATTATTTATCCTATTCAACATCTATTAACCCTAAATTAGATATTATTGCGGAGGCATTATTTAACAAGCAAGGCAAATATTACGAAGTGATTCCTCACACAAGTTTAAAATATTATTTAAACAGAGATTTGAATCAAGCTATACTAGGAGGTATTTGTTTGCGTGCACGCGACGCATTTGTTTTTAGAGTTGGTTACCATTATAAAACATTAAACAGCGGAATTGCTTACGATATTAACACCAGCAAATTTACTGCTGCCACCAACCGACGTGGTGCATTTGAAATTTTTGTAAATTATATAATTAAAAAACAACGTGGCTATGTTGCTAAAAAACGTGCATGCCCTGTGTTCATGTAACTTGTAAGCTGTGAATTTTTTTTGTAAACATAAATTTTTAATAGTAACTCTTTTTATTTGCCTTTTATTTGATTTTAGCTTTGCTCAAAGCGATCGAAAATTAAAATTAGAGGCAAAAAATGCTATGCTGCAAAAAGATTGGTTTAGCGCTTCGCAATACTACTACCGTCTTTACTTCCGAGATAGTAGCGAACTTGAGTTACAATACAATTATGCCGAAGCAAGTCGTTTAAATTTTGATAACGATGTTGCTTTGCGCTTGTATCAAAAAGTTTTAAGAACCGAAGATGCTGATTTAAAATATCCTTTGTGTTATTATTGGATAGGCCAACTTTACAAACAAAAAGCAAATTATAAAGAGGCTAAAAAATGGTTTACGAAAGCAAGTAAAATAAAACGTACAAAAAAATTTGATTACGATTATTATAATCCAAAAAGCAAATTAGAAATTGAAGCCTGCGATTTAGCGCTGGTATTGATAAAGACACCTGTAATACCAAAACCGAAACATTTAGATACAAATATTAACAGCAAAGTGAGTGAATATGCAGCTTTTGAATTTGATAGTTCGTTGTACTTTTCATCGCTGAGAAGTACAGGTAAAAAAGATGCAAATGAAGTTAATTTGAATAAGATTTATAAATCGGAACAAATAAATAGTAAATGGCAAAAACCTAAAATGCTTGATACTACAATAAATACAGCCTTACAACACAATGCAAACACTTGTTTTAATAGTGATTATAAACTCATGATTGTATCACGCTGCCGAGCTAAAAATGCAAGTGAATATATTTGTGAATTGTTTTCGTGCAAGTATGATAATAATAGATTTAGCGAACTTGTAAAACTTCCCGAACCAGTCAATTTAAAAAACTATAGTACAACCCAACCTTGTTTTGGAAAATTAGGTGATAAAGTAGTTTTGTTTTTCACAAGTAATAGACCCGGCGGACAAGGATTGAACGATATTTGGTACAGTGTTTATGAAAATGGAAAATTTGAAACTCCTGTAAATTGTGGAAAAAACATTAATACGCCAGATGATGATATAACACCTTGGTACGTTCCTGAAAGAAAAACCTTGTACTTTAGTAGCACATACCACAAGGGACTAGGTGGCTTTGACATTTTTAAATCTGTGTATAACGACACTACTTTTCTTGTACCACAAAACGCTGGCTACCCTATAAACAGTAGTTATAATGATGTTTATTACTCCGTAAATAAAGCACGCAATAAAGCCTATTTAAGCAGTAACCGTGTAGGTTCTTACTTTGAAGAAAAATTAAATTGTTGTAATGATATTTATAGTTTTGAAATTGAACCTTTAACGCTACCTGTTCAACCACTAGATACTTTGAAATTGCTAAAAAATCAAATGACATTGTTGGTGCCTTTAACGCTTTATTTCCACAACGATGAACCTGACCCTAAAACAAAAAACATTACAACTACAAGAAATTACGAAGCCACATATAATGATTATAAAAAATTAGTTCCTGATTACTTGAATCAATACCCAAGTGGTTTATTCAATTCGGAAAAAACCGGAGCAATTAACAGAGTTGTTAATTTCTTTGCAGATAGCGTGGATGCTGGTATGAACGACTTATTAAAATTTGCTGACTTGCTTGAAAAAGTTTTATTAAAAAATGAAACAGTAAAAATTACGATGAAGGGCTATTGCAGTCCTTTGGCTAGTACGGATTACAATGTGAATCTAGCAAAACGCAGGATTAGCAGTTTACGCAATTTTTTTAGCGAGTATAAAAATGGTTATTTTAAAACTTACATTGATGAAAAAACTGAGGGCAAGGGAAAAATTATTTTTGAAGATGTGGATATTGGTGAGCTAACTGTAAGTAAGGTGAGTGATGATTTAAAAGACAAACGTAATTCTGTTTACAGCCCTTTTGCAGCCCAAGAAAGGAAAATTCAAATTATTGCCGTAAGTTTTGGAGTGCAGTAAAAAATATAATTTTTTTTTAAACTTTCATTTTCTATTTGCTTTAATTTGAAATCCTGAACCGACTTCTACTTTCTAATTGCGGTTAAAAAAAAGACTCACCATGTGGCAAGTCTTAATAAATATTGAGAAGCGAGAATTTATGCTTTTGCTACTTGAATGTTAATGTCTAATTTTACATCCTCGCTTACTGTTAATCCTCCTGCCTCAGTTAAAGTATTCCATGTTATTCCAAAATCTTTACGATTTATTTTTCCATTAATTTCAAAACCTGCTTTGGTGTTGCCGTATGAATCTTTAGAAATACCACCCAAAGTAACATCTAAAGAAACTGGTTGTGTTGTTTCTTTTATTGTTAAATGACCATTTAAGCTGTAATTATCTCCATCTTTTTTTAGCAATTTACCATTAGTAAATTTAATTTTTGAAAATTTTTCTGCATCAAAAAACTCTGGTGATTTTAAATGATTATCTCTATCCGTTTGATTGGTTGAGATACTGTTAACATCTAAACTAAATGCTACATCAGCATCGTCAAAATTGTTTTCAGATTTAGTTGTAATAGTACCTTCATAATTTTTAAAATTACCTGTAACTGTTGATATTACTAGGTGTTTCACTTTAAATAGCACTTCTGAGTGCATAGGGTCAATGTTCCAATTCATGATTTTTTTGTTTTTAATTGTTATTAATTATTTATTTGTTGGTTCGTGTTAAACTTGGTTCGTGTTAAACTGTCATAGGTACATCCATTATTAAAATTTCGGCATCTTGTGTGTTTGATGTGATATTTATTTTATCGGTATCCCAAATTCCTAAACCATCTCTTTCGTTTAGGATTTGTCCGTCAATAGTTACATCGCCTTTTATTACAAAAGCATAAACGCCATTTCCATTTTTCTTAATACTGTAATCGGTAGAAAAATTTTTATCAAATTTCCCTAAATGAAACCAAGCATCTTGATGTAACCAAGCACCAGCATCATCAGGACTTGGAGAAATTATTTGTTGTAATTTATTATGACGATCGTTTATGTTTAAAGTAATTTGATCGTATCGTGGTGTTACATTTTTTTTGTTTGGAAATACCCAAATTTGTAAAAACTTAGTAAGTTGATCTTTATTTTTATTATACTCGCTGTGAGAAATTCCAGTACCAGCACTCATTACTTGAATATCGCCTTTTTTAATTACAGCTACATTACCCATACTGTCTTTATGTTCCAAATCTCCTTCTAATGGAATAGAAATAATTTCCATATTATCGTGCGGATGCGTGCCGAATCCCATGCCCGGATCAACTCTATCGTCGTTTAAAACTCTTAATACACCAAAGTGCATTCTATCTGGGTTGTAATAACTTGCAAAGCTAAAGCTATGGTGGCTATCCAACCATTCGTGGTTAGCGTGCCCGCGTGTGTTTGATTTATGCAATACTGAATTTGCCATAATTTTTGTTTTTGGGTTTGGTAAATGATTAAGTCCAATGGGTTCAAGTTCTTTTAATTCGTCAACATTATTTTTAATAACATTGCCAAACGCTGCCGATGCCACAAACATACCTGTACCCAGCAGTCCCTTTTTAATAAAATCTTGTCTTTCCATCTCAATTAATTTTATTTACACTACAAATGTACAACACTTGCAAACTAAAAAACATTGAACTAGTTCAAGAAATCGTTCTTATTTTTTTGAAAGTCGTTTTCTTATTTTGCTTAAAAATTCAGCAGAAATTCCCAGATAAGCCGCTATTAAATGCTGAGGCACACGCTGCGAGATAGTAGGATATTTTTTTATAAATTCTTTGTAACGTTCTTCGGCTGGCTTAGATATGTTTGAAATCAATCGATTTATGAGTGTTTCGTTTGTTCGTTGTAGCATTAATCTAAACAATTTTTCAAACGAAGGTATTTTAGCAAACAACTTTTCCTTTGATTTAAAGTCGATAAAAAGCAATTCGCTTTCTTCTAAAGTTTGTATAAATAATTTTGCAGGTGTGCGTTGAGAAAAGCTTGCCAAATCACTTACCCACCAATCTTCAACAGCAAAAAACAAATCTACCTCTATCCCATTCTCATCAATATAAAAAACTCTTATGCAACCTTTAATAATGTATATTTCAAAGTCGCATACATCACCAGCTTTTAATAAAATAACTTTCTTTTTTACTTTTTTATATTTAAGTAATGAATTAAAATAAGCAAGTTCTTGTTCAGAAATTGAAATGCATTTGCTTACGTACTTATTAATTTCTTTATACATGAATTAATTTTATTTACTATAAATTTAAAACAAAACTGTGTTAAAAATAAATTCAAAAATTTTACCTCTATATTTAACCGGTAAACATTAAATTACAACCTCTAACGTCGCTATTATCGTAACGCCCCATGAGTTTTAAATTTCCGTTACTTGTTATTACTCCTAAATCTTTGGTTGCAATAAAACTGCATGAATTTATGTTGGCCAAATCAATAACGTTTATGCCACCTACTCTACTTTCTTTTCTAAGTTTTAATGGATCATCAATTTCGCGAATTAAAATTTTCATCCATGGTGGGCATTCAAATTCTTGGTGTTGCTTGCTATATGCTTGACTTAGTAATTCTGTCATTCCGTATTCGCTAGAAATAGAATTTATTTCAAATCCGTCTTTTAATAGTTCATGTAGTTCTTCTTTTAATATTTCTTTTCGAGTTCCTTTCATGCCGCCTGTTTCAATCACTCTAAAATTATCATTTAAGGTAATTTCGCTGCATAAATCAATCAATGCATAAGTAACACCAATCAAAATGGTTTTTTGCTTTTGTAATTTTAATACTTCTATTCTTCGTTTTAACTCAGCTATATCATCTAAAAAAAAACCGCTCATTGCATGTTTTGAATCGTTGATTAGTTGGTTACACATATACACTAACGACGAGCCTTGCCTTGACAGGTAATTTGGTAAGAGGGCTAAAAAACAATAGTTACTTACATTTCCAAATTGCAATTCAAAACACTTTTTAAAACTTGTTTCGTAAATTAAAATATCACTCACTAAATGTTTTGAAGGTGTAGCAGAAGTTGTAGCACTGCTCGTAAATACAATTTCTTCTTCTGTTTTTTCTCCACAAATTACATAGTGGTTTTTAAAAAATTCTATTGGCAAAAAAGGAATTTGTGAATAATGATGTATGGTTGAAACATTTATTTTTAAAGCCTTTGCCCAAGCATTATAAACTTTATTGTTGTGGTACTGAAATTCAAAAATTTCTAAAGCAAGTTTATTAAATTGAGTTTCGTTTGTAATAGAAAAAATATGTTGGTAGTCAATTTTCAAACACAACAAGGTATTTGAAGGCAAGATAAAACATTTTTTATGAATAATTAGGTAGTAAAGGCTAAATTTATTGGTATCTTTGTAGACGTTCTTTGTTGGAATTTTAGTTGAATAAATTAATTTCCATAAATATTGGGTCCGACCGGTTTTGACAGTAAGCGCGCAGATAAGTAAGCATGTAGAGCGTTGTAAGACGAGCTCTTTAAACTGAACTTTCAAAATTTTTATTTGGCGAAGAGAATTCTTACGCTATGGCTGCTTAATCTAGGATTTTGCAACCTTTGCTCCTTTAGTAGCTCAGCTGCACTGCGATTAAAGAAGAGCATCATAAATGTGTAGTTTGTTTTTGTTGGGTTACGAGCAAAAACAATATTAGTAACTAAGGTTAAGTTTGATTTAAGTTAACGTCTGGCTTAGCACAAAAATTAAGTTAATTTTAAACATGTAGAAAGCTTACTTGTTCCTTATTTGGACGAGGGTTCGAATCCCTCCGGATCCACCAAGCAGGAATATCTCAAATTTAAAAGAGGTATTCCTGTTTTTATTTTACTCAAAGTCTGCTGTTGGTAAGCCATCCAGAGGAACGCCTCATTTATTTTTTCTGTTCGAACTGTGTCATTTTTCTTATTGTAGTGTAAACCTTTAGGAAACAGTAAATATTGCATTCTTACCTTTCGCTTCCAACTTCCAGAAGCCCACATATTAGTGAAGTTTAGAGCATTTTGAAGGGCTAAATCTATCACTTCTTCATTGTTCGAACTCTTACTCTCCAACCTACCCATTTCCTTCAATATTTCGACCTTTTCATGCTTATATTTCTCAACGTATTTTACGTATAAATCTTGGCGCAATTCTTCAGTTACGTAACGCTCTTCCAAGCGTTCTAATTTGCCTTCTATATCATTTAAAGTAGCTTTCATTTTTAGTTTATTTTCCTCTGCTTCTCTCGTTAATCCGCTTATCGTAATTTTCATTTGCTCACGAATTAATGGAGCAAATTCCTCTTTTATCGTAAAATACGATAATACCTCGTCAAATGTTTTATTTAAAGATTCAGCCGATTTATTATTTCCACAACCTTTAGTTCTGCATTTGTAATACCACTTATTTCTTGCTTTTACAACGTACCCAGTCATTGTTCCATTACAATGCTCACAACGTAAAAATACTTTCAATGGCACACGCTCTTGTTCGGGTATCCATTTAAAGCCATGAGAGTTTTGTTTTTGTACTTCATTTACTTTTAAAAACAATTCTTTTGATATGATTTTTTCGTGTACACCCTCAACTATTTTACCCTCTAATAAATTATGTGCAATTAAACCGCAGTAAAATGGATTTTTAAAAATGCGGTGCATCATTTGAAATGTTATTTTTAAACCCAATTTCGCTAAACGTTTGCGACAATCTTCATTACTCAATCCATCATTAGCTTTCCATAAAAATGCTTTACGTATTAACTTGCCTTCACTATTTATAACCAATCTGCGTTTACTTCCTTCATAAACTGCATCGTAGCCTTTCATTACTCCATGACACCATTCACCTCTATTTAATGCTTCTTTTATTCCTGATACACACTTCTCTTTTCTTACTTGATTATCATAGTGAGAAAATACAAATTGTATGTTTTGTTGAAAATCTCCGCTTGCAGTCATTACATCAACTGGCTGCCTTACCGACATGATGTAAATACCATTAGCCTTTAAATTTTCTTTAATGTAAATGGCATTTGCGCCCGAACGAGAAAACCTATCTACCATGTGAACGATAATGTAAGTTACTTTCTCTTTGCTCTTTTTACAGAAAGTAAGCATCCTATTAAATTCTTTACGTTCATCGGTTGATGCACTTTCGTATGTACCACCAAAATAACCTAATACATTGTATTCGTTTTTTCTGGCAAATTCCATGTTATCTTTTAATTGTATATCAAGACTATAACCAGCTTCTTGTTTTTTAGATGATACACGAGTATAGATAACACAATTATTAGTCAATCGCTTTGATGCTAATATTTTGCCCTTACCAAATTGGTCAAAAATGGTAATTTCTGTGAGTTCATCTTCTGCCACTTTAAAGGCTTTTTTTTGTGATTTTACAGCGAGTTCTTTCATAACGTTTGTTTGTCAAATTTAAGCAAATTTTACGCCAAAATTGAATTTAACTAATTGATTATCAATATACTTATGAATACAGCGAGGCATTCTGGTTTTAAGTAAATTACGCTTCATTTGTTAAATTTTCGTCATTATTTTTCAGGGATGGGGCTTACTGTTTCGGTGTCAAATTCATCATCCATCTCTTCCATTTTACTTTTACCTAGTATATCCAAATAGATTTCAAAATTAATTTCACAAAATACTTTTACACTTTCCAAAAATTCTTGCAGTTGCTCATCATTCAAATTTGATAAAGATGTGTTCTCTATTAATTTCCGAGCCTGCTCTAAACTTAGTATTTTATCGTCTTCACAATCTTCCATAGCAATTAATCTAATGGGGATGTAAATGATTTTATACTAAAAGGTTCTACTAAACATAGTGAGGTTGATTTAGTTTTTTCAATTTCACGTAGGTCAATCAATTGAACAACTTTTGTAGCAATCTCATTCATAATTTCTTCCTGAATGGTTCTGCTATCTTTTATTTTTTCCATTACGGAAATTGTTGGTAAAAACTTTGCTTTTGTTTTTTCGGATAGTTGTAACCCATTTCTTTTGAAATAAGCAAGCTGTTTGCAATTATCATTACAATATTTTTTAGTAGGCCGCTTACAATCAAACTCTGTATCACAATACAAACACCTCTTTTTCATTTTGTTTTTGCATTAATTTTTTATAATGCAAAGTTGTAGCGGATGAAATGCGTGATGTCCAGAATTTAGATTGTAATGTAATGCGTGTTTTATTATTGCTATTATGATTAATAGCAACTATTATTACTTTGTATTTTAATTAAAAACATAGTACGCATAATTGAATACAATATTTTTGCAATGCACTACAATTTTTTAGTAATGCGTTTTGATTGAAAACAAAATTTTAAATATTGAAACTTAATGTGCTTAAGATTGGCTAATCATTGGCGACATTTTTTCAGTCATGTGAATCAATTGGGGTGCAATTGGCAACTGATTGGCAAAACTTATAGTTTTAGGTTTTTCTAATAATATTAAACACTAAAAAATGTGTTTTATTAGTATTTAATAATGAAAAAGTACTTTAAACAAGTGTTTTTTTTTCGATTTTAACTCACTTTCATTATTATTGTTAACTTTGAACATCAAAATGTTAAAAAAGTACAGTATTATAACAATATTACTTTTTGCCTATACAATCGTATTAGGTCATAGCATTATTCCGCATCATCATCACGATGATAATCACGAAACGGAACAATCTGAACACCACCATCATGGCGACCATGATAATGACCACCACGATAACGACGATGAAAGTTTAGCAGATGATTTCGAGAACTACATTCATTCGGGAGAAACACAAGATTTACACCAACAACCTGATATTAAAATCGCTAATAATGTAATTGCAACAGCATACATCATTTCTTTTTTTGAATTTAAAATAAACGCTATCGAAAGCCCTCCGCCTGTCGTCAGGCTTTCTAGCAACTGCATTCCCCTTGTTCAGCATTGCCTTTCAACTAAAGGCTTGCGCGCACCCCCTTGTGATTTAGTATAGGCTCTCGCCTTTTATTTATTTGCCTTTTAGCAAGGCAATTTTTACTATTTCATTAAATCAAAAACAAATGCTTAATAATATAATTGCGTTCTCAATCAAGAACAAACTCATTGTAGGTCTATTTATTTTAGCCCTTATTGGTTACGGTGCTTTTCAAATTACACAATTGCCAATTGATGCTGTACCCGACATTACAGATAATCAAGTGCAAGTAATAACAGTTACGCCTTCATTGGGTGCTCCAGATGTGGAAAGATTAATAACCTTTCCTATCGAACAAGCCAATAGTAATATACCGGGATTAAAAGAAATTCGCAGTTTCTCTCGATTCGGTTTATCATTAATTACAATTGTCTTTGAAGATGATGTAGATATTTATTGGGCAAGGCAACAAGTTACTGAACGATTAACGATTGCTCAATCTCAAATTCCAAAAGGTTTGGGTGAACCAAAATTAGCACCTGTTACAACAGGATTAGGAGAAATATATCAATACGTTTTAAAACCTAAACCCGGCTACGAATCAAAATACAATGCAACTGAATTAAGAACGATTCAAGATTGGATTGTAAAACGACAACTTATAAGTGTAAAAGGTGTTGCCGATGTCAGCAGCTTTGGAGGTAGAGTAAAACAATATGAAATAGCCATTAATCCAAACAATTTAAAATCACACAACATTACAATTAATGATGTTTTTACAGCATTAGAAAAAAATAACGAAAATACAGGGGGCGCATACATCGAAAAAGCATCTACTGTTTTATATATCCGTGCCGAGGGTTTAATAGCAACGATTGATGATATTAAAAATATCGTTGTCAAAAACTTAGACAATGGAACACCTTTATTAATAAACGATGTTGCCGAAGTTCGTGTAGGTAATGCCACTCGTTACGGAGCAATTACATTTAATGATGAGGGCGAAGTAGCGGGAGCAGTTGTAATGATGCTTAAAGGAGATAATAGTAGTAGAGTAATAAAAGATGTAAAAGAGAAAATTACGCAAATACAAAAAACATTACCTGAAGGTGTAGAACTCGAACCATTTTTGGATCGTACAAAAATGGTTAATAGTGCTATTGGTACGGTTACAAAAAACTTATTAGAAGGGGCATTAATCGTAATCCTCATATTGGTTTTATTTCTAGGAAATCTAAGAGCAGGAATTATTGTTGCTTCTGTAATTCCATTGGCAATGCTATTCGCTGTTATTATGATGAACATTTTTGGAGTAAGCGGCAACTTAATGAGTTTAGGTGCATTAGATTTTGGTTTAATAGTAGATGGAGCTGTAATTATTGTAGAGGCTTGTATGTTTCAATTACACATCTCTAATCAAAACAAAGTATCACAGCTACAAATGGACGGTATTGTTTATAGTACATCCACGCGAATGAGAAATGCCGCTGTATTTGGCGAATTGATAATATTGGCGGTGTATTTACCAATTTTTACATTACAAGGCATCGAAGGAAAAATGTTTAAGCCTATGGCTCAAACCGTAGCTTTTGCTTTATTAGGAGCATTTATTTTATCATTGACATATATTCCCATGATGAGTGCATTGTTTTTAAGTAAAACTATTTCTCACAAAAAAAATATTTCAGATAAAATGATGGAAGTATTAGAGCGAATACATCAAACCTATTTAACCAAAGTTTTAGCTATCCCTAAAACAGTTATTGCTTCTGTTGTTGTATTATTCGCAGTATCATTATTTGTTCTCTCAACACTTGGTGGCGAATTTATTCCTGAATTACCCGAAGGAGACTTTGCAGTAGAAACAAGAGTTTTAACAGGGAGTAATATCACAACTTCATCAGAAGCTATTTTAAAATCAGCACACATCTTACTCAAAAAATTTCCTGAGGTTGAAAAAGTAGTTGGTAAAACGGGAAGTGGAGAAATACCAACCGACCCAATGCCAATGGAAGCATCAGATATGATGATTATTTTAAAAGACAAATCAGAGTGGACATCGGCTGACTCTTGGAGCGAACTTTCTGAAAAAATGAGTAAAGCATTAGAAGATATTCCTGGCGTCACATACAGTTTTCAATATCCTGTTGCTATGCGATTTAATGAGTTAATGACAGGTGCAAAACAAGATGTAGTTTGTAAATTATTTGGCGAGAACTTAGACACGCTTTCAAAATATTCAAAACTAATTGGTAGTGTAGCAAGTAAAATTGATGGTGCAGAAAATATTTATGTAGAACCCATAGATGGACTTCCTCAATTAATTATCAAATACAAACGTAATTTAATTGCACAGTACGGTTTAAACATTCAGGATATTAATAAAGTCGTAAATACAGCATTTGCAGGACAAAGTAGCGGTTTAATATTTGAAGATGAAAAGCGTTTTGATTTAGTAGTGCGTTTGGCAGGAGAAGAAAGAAAGAATTTAGAAGACGTACAAAACTTGTTGATTCCAACACCAAAAGGAACACAAATACCTTTAAATCAAGTAGCAGATATTTCTATTGAGGAAAGTGTTAATCAAATTCAAAGAGACGATGCCAAACGCAGAATTATTGTAGGCTTTAATGTTGGCGATAGAGACGTGCAAAGCATTGTAAATGATTTGCAAACACAAATTGAAAAAGATATTAAATTACCAACAGGCTACTATGTAAGCTATGGCGGTGCGTTTGAAAACTTAGTAGCTGCAAAAAAACGCTTATCGTTAGCAGTTCCTGTTTCATTATTATTAATATTTCTATTACTCTATTTTGCTTTTAATTCTATTAAACAAGGATTGCTTATTTATTCAGCTATTCCACTCTCAGCTATTGGTGGTATTTTTCTGTTAGCACTTCGGGGTATGCCTTTTAGTATTAGTGCGGGCATTGGTTTTATTGCACTCTTTGGCGTTGCAGTTCTCAACGGTATTGTTTTAATATCCGAATATAACCGCATTAAAAAAGATGGAGAAACAGATTTAAAACAAATTGTATTGCAAGGCACAAAACACCGTTTACGCCCTGTATTAATGACAGCCTTTGTTGCATCACTTGGTTTTTTACCAATGGCATTAAGTAATGGCGCAGGTGCGGAAGTTCAACGCCCATTAGCAACAGTTGTAATTGGCGGTTTATTAATTGCAACATTTTTAACATTGTTTGTTTTGCCAGTACTGTATATATTGTTTGAAAAAGGCTTTAAATCAAAAGACTTAAATAAAGGTACAGTGATTACAATCCTTATTTTGATTTTGACAAGTAATGTAAATGCTCAGGCTCCAATTTCTCTACAAGCAGCAATCGACACCGCATTTAAAAATAACTTGTCTTTAAAAAATGAAAAGCTGAACGCTGAATATCATAAAAAATTAATGAGTTCGGGCTTTGATGTTCCGCAAACAACTATTACAGGAGAGTACGGACAAATAAATAGTTTTTACAATGACACCAAATTTGGAGTTGCTCAAAGTATTAAATTTCCAACTGTTTACGCCAAACAAAAATCTGTTTTAAATGAAGAGTGGAAAAACAGTATGTTAAGTGTTGCGGTAAAGCAAAATGATTTAAAAAAGAATGTAACGATAGTGTTTTACGAGTTAATGTATTTACAAGAAAAGAAAAACCTATTGCAACACATTGATAGTGTTTATGTAGTATTTCTTAAAAATACAGAAATGCGCTTTAACAAAGGAGAAAGTAATATCCTTGAAAAAACAACAGCTGAAACGCAAAGAGGGCAAGTAAATCAACAGTTAAAGCAATTAGAACTGGATTATTCTATTGTTCAGTTACAATTAAAATTGTTACTTAATTCAAATAGCGATTTTACGGCTTTTGAGAAAAACAAAAAAATAGAAGGTGTTGCAATTGTTGATACTTCTGTTATTAAGCAACACCCTTTAATTACTCAATTAAAACAACAGCAACAAATAGGTGTTTCAAAGTTTAAATTAGAAAGGTCAAAACTACTTCCCGATTTATTTATTGCTTATAATAATATGAGTATGCGAGGCTTTGGTTCAGATGAAAAATACTATACAGCATCAAGGCGTTTTCAATCCGTTCAGGCAGGCATTGGGTTACCCTTGTTTTTTGGCTCTCAAAAATCTAAGATAAATGCTTTACGCATTAATAAGGAAATAGCCGAAAATAACTACATAACTGGCATTAAAAACTTGCAATCAGAATATCAGCAATCATTACTGAATTACAATAAGCATCTGCAAACAGTCACTTATTTTGAAAATACGGCATTAAAAAACGCAGAACTTATTTTAACTACTGCCAATAAACAGTTTAGTAACGGAGAGATTAATTATTTAGAATGGGTGTTACTCATCAATCAATCTGTAAGTATCAAAAGCGATTATGTAGATGCTATTAAAAATTTAAACCAAAGTGCTATTCAATTAAATTCATTAACAAATAAATAAAATCAGTATGAAAAATTATATAATCTTAATTGCTATCACACTTTTTGCTATCAGTTGCGGTAATAAAGAAGTAAAAGAAACGGCAATAGAATCTACTACTAATGAGAACATTGTAGAGATGAACGATGCACAATTAAAAAGTGCAGGAATTGCAACAAGTAAAGCAGAACAAAAAAATATTTCATCTTTACTAAAAGTAAACGGAGTAATTGATGTACCACCACAAAATATGGTTTCAATTAGTGTTCCATTAGGAGGTTATTTAAAGTCTTCAAAATTATTACCCGGTATGCACATTAATAAAGGAGAGGTAATTGCTGTAATGGAAGACCAACAATATATTCAAATACAACAAGAGTACCTGACAGCTAAAGCAAATTCAGTATTTACGGAAAGCGAATACAATCGCCAAAAAGAGTTAAACCAAAGTAAAGCAACAAGCGATAAAATGTTTCAAAAAACAGAAGCAGAATATAAAAGCCAACAAATTTTAATTAAGTCTTTATATGAAAAATTAAAATTAATTGGCATTAGCCCCGAAACTTTAAATGAAAATAGTTTATCAAGAGGCATCAATATTTATTCGCCTATTGATGGGTATGTATCAACAGTAAATGTAAATATTGGGAAATACGTTAGTCCAACAGACGTATTATTTAATATTGTGAACCCTACTGACATTCATCTTGCCTTAACGGTATTTGAGAAAGACGTTAATAAATTATTTAACGAACAAAAAGTAATAGCTTATACCAATAATAATTTTGATAAAAAATACAATGCTACGATTATTTTAATTGGTCAGGATTTATCGCAAGAAAGAAGTGTAATTGTACATTGTCATTTCGACCAATACGATAAAACACTATTACCCGGAATGTTTATGAATGGAGAGATTGAAATTAAAAGTAATAATGGTTTTGTAATACCCGAAAATGCAGTTGTAACTTTTGAAGGAAAACAATTTGTATTTATAGAAAAATCCAAAACTACATTTGAATTAACAGAAGTAAAAACAGGTAATACGGAAAATGGACTATTAGAAATTTCATCAAGTGAAGTAAATCTCGGTTCAAAAAGTATAGTTACTAAAGGGGCTTATGATTTACTAATGAAAATGAAAAATACCGAAGAATAAATAACTAAAAAAAACAAAAACTATGAAAACAAAAATCATCACAACAATCATGTCAATTGCATTAGTATTTGCAATCATATCATGCAAAAAAGAAGGAATTGGAGGTAAATCGACTGTAAAAGGTTATGTAAAGCATCATTCTGTATTTATTGCTAATGCAACAGTTTACATAAAATATGGAACAACGGAATTCCCCGGCTCAGATATCTCAAAATATGATTCAAATATACAGGCAGATGCAAGCGGCTATTATGAAATTAAAAATCTACAAAAAGGTGATTACTACTTATATGGAGTAGGATACGACAATGGGATTTCCGAAAATGTATATGGGGGACTACCAGTAAAATTGCGAAGAAAGGAAACAATCGAGGCAAATGTAGCAGTAGTTGAGTAGTAAAACAGTTTCGTTCAGTTTTAATCTCAATAAGACTATATAAATTTATAAGATTTATTTAGTTAAAACTCAAACTTCAATCCAAATGAAGGGAATAGTGTTAATCCCTCATAGTAAGTTTTGCCAGTAATTGCATTAAACTGTTCCTGATTTGGATTCGTTCGGTTTAAAATGTTTACAATGTCTAAAAATACTGTTAATCCCAATCTTTTTATTTGAAAGCGGTAATCGGTTCTAAGGTCTAAACTCATTACATCTGGTAATCGCTTTGCACCTTTGCCAGTTATCTCTTGAGAGAATTTTAGATTATTAGGGTCATTTAATACATCGTCGTGGATAACATAACTATCAGTTGGTTTTCCACTTGCATAGCGAAATTTACCCGAAAAAACCCAATGCTTTCCTTTTTTGTAGCTTAATAGCATATTGAACTGATGAGGCTGACTAAATGTAAAATCATATTCTCCCATGCCATCATTATCATTTCGTTTACTGACCATATACGAATATCCAATTTGTCCATGATAATTTTTTGATAATCGTTTTGTTAAGTTTATATCTAATCCATAGGCATAGCCAGTGCCTGAATTTGTTTGTTCTGAAGTGCCGCTTACAGGACGTACAATTAATTTATCAAACGTCTTATACCAACTTTCTACTGTTAATTTCAAATTAGGTGTAAAATACTTTTTATAGCCAAGTATGTATTGTATGGTTTGTTGGTTCTCTAATTTTTTATTTTTCGGCTGGTCAGCAATAGAAGCATAAGATGGGTCTTGGTAATAAATTCCTGAAGCAAAATTAATAGTGTTTGATTCATTTAGTTTATAACTACCACTTAAACGTGGTGAAACCGTATGTTGGTCTGTAAAGCCTGTATAATCATACCTTGCGCCCACATTTAAAGTAAGCCTTTTTATTGGCGTAAAAGAATAATCAATATAAGCTGCGCCGTTAACAGCATCGTTCGAGTAATCCGCATCAAACATCATAGGATTAATGATTGAGTAGTATGTAGTTGGCGAAGGTCTATAATCATTTGCACCAAAAACAAATGAAGTATCTTGTCTGCTAAGTCTTCTATAATTAGTAACCTCAGAAATATCAAAATCAATTCCTGCTGTAAGTTGAGAATGATTTTTAAAATTAACTGTATAAATGGAACGGTAGCCCATTTTAGTTTCAGTAAGATTTATTTTCCTTACACCCTGTTCAACACCAATCAAACTGCCACTTAACAATGTTCCATTAATATCTGCAAGCGGATATGCTTTACCATAGGCGTTTTTGGCATCTGTTGTAGAATAATAAACGACATTTTTCCAATAGCTTCTTTCCCCTGTAAGCGTTCTTAAATTTAATCCCAAAATAGTCTGGCTGCTTTTTCTATCTAACAAGAATAAACTATTTAGTTTTTTATCTGCTCTAACATTTGAGGTATCTCTTACAAATGATTCGGGACTATAAATAGCAATTAACGAAAGTTTATTTTTACTGCCAAGTTGCGTAGTGGATTTGAAAATAAAATCCTGAAATTTAGGAATACCCACTTGTTTCAAATCTACTATCTCCACTAACTTTGTAAAATCTTGATAGCGTGCTGAAAGAAAAAGGCTCGTATTTTTTAGAACGTAACTTGGCCCATCATAATTAATTGTACCTCCAAGTAAATCTAACTGCCCATCAACCGTAACACCTTCTTTATTTCCTTCTTTTATTCCTAATCCTAAATATGCAGCACTTCTTCTTCCGTATTGTGCCGCATAGCCTCCTGCTTGAAATTGTGCGTTATCAATTACTCTCGGAGCAAAAATACTAAAGCGTCCTCCATTTGGGTCATCAAAACCGTTAGGGCTTCCATCTAAATGCGCTAATGAAAATACAGGTATATCATCAACAATATAAATATTATCCCTTGTACCTTGTCCTCTAACAGATATAGCTGAAAATTCTCCGCCACTACTTGTTACACCCGGTAACATTCCTATCGCTCTAAAAATATCACCTTGCGCACCCGGATTGCGTGAAATTTCATCACGAGAAAAACTATACATTGATACAGGAGTTAAAACGCTATTCTCATATTTATATGAAGTTACTTCTACTTCATCAAGTGATTGTTGCGATTCCTCAATCTCAACTTCTATATAATTTGTTTTATTTCTTGTAACACGTACATCGTTAAGTAATTTTTCCTGATAGCCGATAAATGTAATTGTAAGTGCATAGTTACCTTCATCAATATTTTTCAATACAAATACACCAGCGGTATCTGTTGCGCCTGCAATTTGTGTATTGTTTATTTTTACAATTGCGCCGGGTACACTTTGCTTAGTAGCTTTGTCAATAATTTTTCCTTTAATGTTTCCGTTGTTAGGCTTTTGCGCAAAAGAATTATATGATAAAAATAAAACAGATGCTATCATTAATAGTTTGTGATTCATGTTGAATGGATTGAATAGTGAGTATTAAATTTATTTGAAGTATTGCAAAACGCTTGCAATACTAATTCATAGATTTAAAATCCACAAAGCACTAAAATGTATATATGACAGTTATTGAACAGATTGGAATAATAGTTCAGTATTCAGGAATTGAAACGCAAAAAAAGAAGTTGCTATAAAATAGTAGCCAGTATTTGATTACTTCGTTCAGTCATCAATTCAGGTTCAAAGGGCATATCGTCATCAAGCCAACAAGTAAGTAATCGAGTTAAAGCCGCTGCGGTTGCTTCTGCTGTAAAACTTAACATTTTAAGTTCAGCTTTTCCCTTTCCCGATTTTTTCTTTAATTCATTTAATATTTTGTATGCCATCGCATCCCTCAAATGATTAATAACAAGGTCGCCACCTTTTTTACCAAGCATAGCTTTTGCTACATGACTATGAGATTTTGCATGATTGTATAGCGAAAGAAAATCTATCCCTTCAATCTTTGAATGGTTATTTACGCTAAAAAGTAATTTACCGAGGTCTTGATGGCTATTGCTCAATAATTGCTCTTTACTTTCAAAATGAGCATAAAAAGTCGACCTGCCAACATTAGCCTTGTCTATAATATCCTGTATGGTTACTTCTTCATAGCCCTTTTCTAATATAAGATTCATAAAAGCATCAAATAGTAGCTTTTTTGTTCGTTGAATTCTGCGGTCAACCACAGGCACTTTTTTTATTTCTTTTTTCATTGTAAATGAACTTTTTCTAAGTATTGTTCAGTAACTGTCATTTCGTAATTTTTGTAGCTTGTCTATCCTTTTTTTCAGCCATACATTTGTACCGTAAACATACATTGTGTTCAATAACATATAACAAGTACACAAATATAAAAAAAATAAACAATATGAAAATTTTAAACATCAATTGTAGCGTTAGGCTAACAAATTCACTTTCAAGAGAATTATCATCACTTGTAATAAGTAAATTAAATGAAAAGTATAAAGACAATCAGGTCACTACTATCGACCTTGCTATCAATACACCAAAGCATCCCACAGAAATTTTTACAAGAGCAATTTACACTCCAGTTTCTGAGCAAAGTCAGGAAATGAAAGATTCCTTAATAGAATCTAATACTCTTGTAGATAAAATGATTGATGCGGAGATATATGTTATTGGTATGCCTCTATATAATTTTTCTGTTCCATCAAATTTTAAAGCGTTTATAGATAATGTCGTTCGTATTGGGCGAACATTTACAAAAGGTGCAAATGGCTTTGAAGGTCTCTTATTAAATAAAAAAGTAATTGTGGTAAATACACGAGGAGCAGATTACAGTATGGACTACTTCAAAAACATGGATCACTTGCAGCCATACATTACTACAATATTTGGTTTTATGGGGATTAAGGATGTAAGTTTTGTAAATGTTCACCCTGTACAATTTTTTGGAGAAGAAGCAAAGCAAAAAGCAATAAAAATAGCTAAAGGGGAAATTGATAGCATAGTTGAAAAACTAAAATAAAAATAATATGAAAACAACAATTGTAATAATAATGCTTTCGGCATTAAGTTTTATGGAATTTAAACCGATTTTATCAAAACAAACACAACTATTAACCCCAAAAGAAATAGTTGATAAGGCTTATTATAATGAAAGAAGCAATGCTTATTCATTAGATATGTCAATAAAAGTAGTTCGACCAAATTGGAGCCGTGAATTATTTTCTCGCACATGGGCAATGGGTTCAGCTTACGGCTTAATGCTTATTACAAATCCCGCTAAAGAAAAAGGAGTTAGCTTTTTAAGAATTAAATCAGAGGGATGGAACTGGTTACCCAATATCGAAAGAGTAGTTAAAATTTCTCCATCGCAAATGTCCCAATCATGGATGGGTAGCGATTTTTCAAACGAAGATTTATTAAAAGAAGCATCCATAGTAAACGATTACGACCATAAACTACTTTCAGAAGAAATTTATGGTAACACCAATTGTTATAAAATACAGGCAACACCAAAGGCAGGAGCAGCCGTAATATGGGGTAAAAAAATAATATGGATTGGTAAAGAAGATTTTTTAGAACGTAAAACTGAAAACTATGACGAGGACGGCACATTAATAAGCACTTTAATAAAAACTGAAATAAAAGAAATTGGTGGAAAAAAAATTCCAACAACACTTACAATGACACCTAAAAACAAAAAGGGCAATTCAACAGTTGTGACAATTTCAGGAGGAAACTTTAAAGCAACGGTTAACGAAAGTTTCTTTACACAAGAAAATATGAAAAAAGTTAAATAGCCTAATAAATATAATAAAAATGAAGCAACTTTTTAAATTAGCTTGGAGAAACATTTGGCGTAAGCGCAGAAGGTCAGTTATTGCAATAGTAAGCGTAGCCTTTGCTGTTATAATATCTATTAGCCTTCGCTCTTTAATGTTAGGCAATTATGATAAGATGGTAGAAGCAGGAGTTAAAAACTCAGGTTACATACAAATTCATTTTAAAAACTATTGGAAAGATAAATCAATCAATGATTTGATAGAGAATTCGCCTCAAACTATCTCAACAATCAGTGCCATAAACGGCATTACCCAAATTATGCCACGTTTACAAAATTTTGCGTTAGCGGCTGGCGAAAATACTTCCAAAGCTGTTATAGTAAATGGAATTCAGCCCAATGAAGAAAATAGTTTTACAAACATTAATAAAAGAATTATACAAGGTTCTTTTATAAAAAATAATTCAAAAGGCGTGGCTATTTCCGAAGGTTTAGCAAAACATTTAAAACTAAAAGTAAACGATACGTTGGTTTTAATTGGGCAAGGCTATCACGCAACTATTGCATCAGGTAAATACACAATCGAAGGAATTGTTAAGCTACCTAACCCTCAAATGAATTTAATGAATGTTTATATGCCCTTACCTATTGCACAGGAATTTGCATCGGCACAAAACATGATAAGTGCCTATCTCATTAATTTAAACGATAATAAGAATATTAATACAATTGCAGGGCAACTTAAAATAAACTTGGGAAATGAATTTGAAATAATGACATGGGAAGAAATGTTACCCGAAATTAAAAACTCACAAAAAATTGATACAACCATATTTACGATGCTCGCATCCTGCTTATATCTAATTATTGGTATGGGCTTAATAGGTACAATACTTATGATGGCTATTGAGCGAAAAAAGGAATTTGCTATTCTTCAGGCAATAGGACTTCAAAAAAGTCAAATACAAACTGTAATACTTATAGAATCTGTTTTACTCGGTATAGTTGGAATAATTCTAGCATTTACCATAACCATTCCATTTATTTTATACATGAATGCAAACCCCATTCCACTTACAGGCGATAGCGGTAAATCATTTGAAGCAATGGGCGTAGAACCCTCTTTACAGTTAGGTGTAAAACCCTATCTTTTTGGTTTAATGGCGTCAATTGTATTTGCTATTATGTTATTAGCAACCTTATTCCCAATCCTATTTGTAAAACGTCTTAAAACAAGTGAAGCACTCAAGTAAAAAAACAATACTATGACAAACAAATTAGCATGGAAAAATATATGGAGGAATAAAACCCGAAGTTTTGTTTTTATTTCTGCTGCCTTCCTTGGTTTTGCAATCGCATTATTCACATTAAACACAATGAAATCAATCTCTCAACAAAGATTGGATGATGCCATAAATATACAAACCAGTTATATTCAAATTCATAAAAAAGGCTTTATAGAAGATAAAGAAATAACATTTACAATACCCGATGCTGATAATGTAATTTCAAAAGTAAAAAGCATCAATGGAGTAGAATCTATTTCAAAACACATATCATCAAACGCTGTAATGGCATCGCCCGAAAACAATATTGTTTGCGAAATAAAGGGTGTTGTTCCTGAACAGGAAAATAAAATTAGTGTTCTAAAAGATTTTATAATTGAAGGAGAACAACTGAATGATTTACAAAAAACACCAATTTTGGTAAGTAAAAAAACAGCCGATAAATTAAAACTTAAATTAAAATCAAAAGTAGTTGTAACACTAAAAAGTGCAAATGGCGAAATAACCGGCGGTACATTTAGAGTGGTAGGTATATTTGCAACCCCATCAACACCGTTTGATGAAGGCACAGCAATAGCACGTTACAATGATTTAGAATTATTAAGTGGAATAAAATTGCCCCACGAACTCGCTATTAAAATTGCAGACCCCTCGAAACTAAAAGAAGTGCAAAGCAAAATTCAGTCGGTATTAAATAATGAATACGAAGTAAACGACTGGATGTATCTTTTGCCTGAATTATTTGCTTTTGATTCATTTATCAATATGATTGGTGTTTTATTTACAGTTATTATCATATTAGGTTTAGGGTTTAGCCTAATGAATACCATGAATATGATTGTTCAGGAACGTACTAAAGAATTAGGAATGCTTCGTGCTATTGGACAAAAAAAATGGTCGGTCTTTAGTATGTTGCTAAAAGAAGCAGGCTTAATGATGAGCATTGGAGCAAGTGGAGGAATACTTCTTGGCGTACTGTTTGTTTATATGTCTTCAAAGCATGGTATTAGCATTAGTGAAGGGCTTGGCTTTTTAGGCATTCGCCCTACAATATATCCTAAACTAAATCCTGAACTTTTAGGTATGATTAGCATTATGGCAATAGCATTAACCCTTCTTATCTCTGCCATACCTGCAAGAAGGGCTTTAAAAATAAAACCACAAGAAGCTTTGAGAGATTAATTTAAAAATTAAAAACATGAAGGTTATAGAATTAAAAAATGTTTCAAAAATATACAATCCAAAAGGCATTGCAGTACAAGCAGTAAATAATGTTTCTATTGAATTTAGCCAAGGTGAGTTTACTGCTATTGTAGGCGCATCAGGCTCTGGCAAAACAACTTTATTGAATATAATTGGTGGCATAGATACACCATCAAGCGGAGAAGTATATGTAAATAATAAACAAATAAATCAGCTATCAGAACGAAAACTTACCGAGTTTAGAAGAGATAATATAGGGTTCATTTTTCAACAATATAATTTACTGCCTGTTTTAACTGCAACAGAAAATGTTGAGTTTATAATGGAACTACAAGGCAAGCCAAAAACAGAAAGAGAAGCAAGAGCCAAAGAGTTATTAATAGCTATTGGATTAGGCGAAAAGTTAAACGAACGTCCTTCAAAACTTTCAGGTGGGCAACAACAACGTGTAGCAGTTGCACGAGCGTTGGCACATAAGCCAAAATTTGTAATTGCAGATGAACCTACCGCTAACCTTGATAGTAAATCCACCGAAGACCTTTTACAAATGATGCAGGAACTAAATCAAAAAGAAGGTGTCACATTTATATTTTCTACACACGATCAGCGAGTGGTTGACAAAGCAAAAAGGGTAATTGTATTTGAGGATGGAAAAGTAAAAGAAGATTACACAAAAAATGACAATGAAAAGCATAAAATTTAGCGCCTGTATTTTACTTTTTCTATTGTTTAAACTAAATGCTTTTTCGCAAACAGATACACTCTCAAATAGTGTTATAGATTCTAATTCGGTAGCAAAAGAAAAGAAAGTAATAATAACAGGTTACCTTAAAGATTTAAATACTATCTCAATACCAACATTTAATGGTAATTGGGGTTTTGATAATTTTATCCATAATCGGATAAACTTAAAATGGTATGCTCACAAAACAACGGTAGTTAAAATCGAAGCTCGAACACGTTTCTTTTTTGGAGAGAGTGTTAAAAACAATCCGCAATTCCCTGAGATAGTAAATACATCCTTAGATTATTTTAAATTAGGCGGAGAGGTTGCAAAAAGCAAATCGTATCTATTAAATTCTTTTATTGACAGGGCTAACATTGATTGGAATTATAAAAAGTGGCAGATTATACTCGGCAAACAGCGTATCAATTGGAGTAAATCCTATGTATGGAATCCAAATGACATTTTTAATGCTTATTCCTTTTTCGATTTCGATTACGAGGAGAGAAGGGGAACAGATGCTGCTTTAGTAAAGTATAATATCAATAACATTTCTTCATTTGAAATAGCAAGCAATATCGACAGCACATTTGATAAAACAACAATGGCGGCAAAATATAATATTAATAAATACCAATATGATTTTCAGTTTTTAGGTGGTAAATACAAAACAGATATTGTGGCTGGCGCAGGTTGGGCAGGGCAAATAAAAGGTGCAGGTTTTAAAGGAGAAGCAAGTTATTTTCAACCCTATTTAGCCGATACAATTTCAGGTACATTTATCGCAGCAGCTTCTTTCGATTATGCGTTTGCAAATACCTTAAACTTGCGTTTAGAAGGAATATATAACAGTAATCCTCAAAAGCCAAAATCAGCTCTATTTTTTCTTCAACCGGTTACGGCCAGTCAATTAACATTCAATCATTACTCTGTTTTTGCATCTGTAGGTTATGACATTAACCCTTTAATAAAAGCGTCAGTAAACGGCATTTGGTATATAGATGATGAATCTTTTTTTATAAATCCCACACTTAACTTTAATATCAACTCAAATACAGAGTTATTAATCGCATCACAGTTATTTGGAGGCAAAACAAACAGCACCTTTGGTAATATAGGTAATTATGTATTTACACGTTTAAAATGGAGTTTTTAGGCGAATAATTTTTCCTATATCCACAAGCTATTGGTATATGAAGTATGAACTTGAAATATTTGACCGCATTATTAGTGGCAATTTATCTCCTTTTGCTGATGGTTTAGACGACCCTTTAAAATTTAATAAAGCCATTAAAGAAAAAAATGAAAGTTGCTTTAATTATATTGTTGGTAGTTTTAAAAAATCAGGAAACAAGTTTGTATTACTTGATAAAAAGGTAGTTAGTTCCTTACACCCTCTTGTAGAAAAATTAATCACGCCTCAACAAAATTTATTTAAAGTTGCCGACCTTGAAATTATAGCGCCAGATGCCTACAAAATACTCCAATTAAAAAAGCAAAATATTGTTAGTGTCTCATACTCACGCCAACCAAATAAAACAGTGATTTTTATTAAAGAAACTCGTAATTGTGATGAGATTCCATATAATGAAGCAAAGTATTATTACTACAATAATTTGCTAAAAGAAGAAGTTTTAAGAATAAAAAAAACAATTAAAGAGTCGGTATTCGGCTATGCAAGTTCAGAAGATATAGAACAATACATTCACAAACAACAGCACGCCCTTATAAACCTTTGTTTTCAGCTAATGAAGGTGTTGGATTCGGAGAAACAAAATGACATCTATAAACCTGCAAGCAGCTTTACTGATATAGATATACTGAATAATGTGTTTATTAGCTTAGAAGAGCTACTTCGTTTTTTTGAGAAAAATTATTTAAAATATATTGATGGAAATATTCAAATCCCATACCGTTCTGCACTCGTGAAGATTTATGAGATTGATGAGAAATTAGAGGTTGTAAAATCGACTTTACTTAATAGTGAGATTTCGCCTATACTTTTAAAATGTATTTACGTGCCTTTTTTAAAATTAAGTGCTATAACAATAGAAGAACGAATTTCATATAAAGAATTAATTTACTTCAATACCTATCTTACTGCATTTTATGATGAAATAGAAAATTCCGAACAGGCAATAACAGAAAGTAGAATTAAGGAAATTTTGTATGAGGTAAATTTTAATTCTATTGATTTTTTTAATTTTGAAATACAAGCCATTCAATTAACATCAAATCAATATGATAGTATTTCTGAAAAAATAGACTACTATTACCATTGTCTCAAAACTGTGAATCAAAGACATTGTAAGTTACACATAGCTTTTAGCCCAGAATTAAACTCATTAAAACAACAACTTATTTTTTGGATAGAAGAAGAAATTAGCTACTTAAACAAAAAAATAGCACTTAATAAACCAGAGCAAAAAGTAAATCTATTTTCGGATATAGAAAAAGTAAAACTACAATCAGGTTTAACAGTTGCTCAATTAGCATTTTTCTTTAAGTTACAAGCCGATGTAGGAATTATATCTCATAAAATTCAACGTGATATTTTTAGGCACATTGCCGAAAATTATCAAACCTCTAAAGTCGTTGATATTTCACAAGACAGTATAAAGAATAGATATTACAACATTGATAATTCAGTAATTGAAGTGCTAAAGGAAAAAATAATTCAAATTTTAAATCAAATAAAGCAACATTAATTTTGCTGTTTATCAAGTATGTAATGTTTCAACATACGATAGCCAAAGCCGTCCATTTTTAAAAGTATTTCAATCGGTGTTTTTATTACCTCTTCTATACTATTAAATTTATGTAGTCGCATAAATCGTTCCATTTCGTCCTGTACTTCTATTTTGGGAGTATTTGTATCCACGCTCGTTTTATTTAAGCCCTTCTACAAAAAAGTAGCGTGGACAATTAGTAAACTGAGTACAGAGGTACGGCAGTACCAATCACACCAATAAACTAAAGCCCACGCATTCGTGAGCGTCCAGTTTATTTTTCGAGTGTGATTTGTAGAAGTCTGCCGTTTTCTGTACACTAAAAAATAACTATTCGCTATTTAATATTTTATATACCCAAAGATAATTAAAAACTGTGAAATAGCCTTAATTATAATGCCTAATCAAAAAACTTTTTTTAATTAATATACTGTTTATCAATAGCTTAAAGGGGGTTGCGCAACCTTAGCAATCCTCTTTAACAGATGCTATTATTTCTATTTGCAGAAATAATAATGCTATTGGGGATGAAAAATAATTCAGTTACAGTGATTACGTTTTGTGTGAAGCCTTACACAATACAAGAGTTATCAAAAATGTATAATATGTGTTCACGAACATTCAGGCGAAACATTGCAGGCATTCAATCCCAATTAGGTAAACGCAGAGGGCATTTTTACAGCATTAAACAAATTGAAATAATCATTGCACACATGGGGCGACCTTATGAGATTGTTGAACAGTAAGCTTATAATTATTTTGGATTTATCTTAAACTATTAAATCTATAAAACCGAAAAAGCCCGCTCCAATAATTAATATCCATGAAACCCAATCTTTAAATTCATTGTTTTTGTTTTTTAATAAAAGTAAATGAAGACCTATGTGAATAATCATAAATATATCAAACCATTTGATAAACGAAGCAATAGATTCAGGATGCGATAGTTTATAAAAAACAAAGAAAAACAAGGGTATATGAGCGAATATAAAAATGAGTTGCCCAAATTTATCTGTGAGTAATGAAAGCACAGGGAAAATTTTCCATTCTCTACAACGAATAGCATCCAATTCGTGTGCGGAAATAAAAGTGAGTCCAATGTAAAAATAAAGATGTTCCATATAATAATAATATGAACAAAAATAACACTCTTATTTCACTTAATTACATTAAATATTTCTGGACAAATCCTATCGCAACTGGACAAATCATAGCATAAAAATTCATAGAATTTAAACTCTGGACAGTTCGGGACATCTACCAAAACAGCCATTGCACATTTGTATCGTAAAATTAAAAAACGAAACAATGACAAAAGCAATCGTATTAGAAAAACCCTTTGTTATAAAGCCTTATAGCAATAAAGAATTAAGCGGATTAATGAATGTATCCGTTCATGTATTAACCACTTGGATTAAAAGTATGGGCAAGGAAATCGGTAAGCCCATTGCGGGTGTTTACAGTATCAATCAAGTAAAATTAATTGTTGAAACATTTGGCATTCCCGGTCAAATTGTAAACGAAACTATGTAATAAAATAAATAATTCAAAACAGAATTACACGGAATAGCATACAATTCAAAATCTGGACAGCACGCCAAAACCCTTGCTAATCTTTGTACCCGAATTAGTAACAAACAAATTAAAAAACTAAGAATATGAAAACAAATGAAGCTGTAACCGATAGCACTTCGCAAAACTTTTTAACAGGAGCAATTCTCTTCGCCAATTTGGATTATTCGGGCTTAGCGGATTATGCTTTAAAAGCGGTGGTAGGTGGTGCAATCTGGATGACGTTTAAACTCGCAGGAGACTATTTTTCAAACCGCATAAAAAAACGCAGCGAGAAATAAATTAAAAACAAAAAGATTAAAAAATGGCTAACTGGAAAACAATAGGAATAGTATCAGGCATTGGTGCAGGTGTTTTTGGTTTAGTTGCCTATGTAACCCGATTAAAAAGAGCCAACGCACAGTTAGAATCCATTGCCACCGCCAAAATACATTCACTCAAATTAGATGGCTTAACTATTAGAGTAGATGTAGAATTAAAAAACCCAAGTCGCAGTTCTTTCAACATTAAATTTCCGTTTGTAAAAATACTTTATAAAGACAAAGTGGTAGGTACATCACAAGTTATTGATAAAAGCATAAAAATACCTGCATACGGAGAAGCTAACATTGAAGCCATTATGATTAAAATTCCTGTAACAAGTATTTTTTCTATCGGGGCAGGGTTAATCAAGCTATTGGTTCAGAAACAAGCAGCAGTTGTTTCGGTAAAAACAATCAGCACCATTGATTTAGGTTGGAAGAAACTACCCTATGAAAAATCGGACGATATGACTTTAAATCCACCTGCATAACATGGAGTCAACAACTATCATAACGCTACAAAGCCTTGAACCGTATCGGCATTTATTCCCCAAAGCGAGGGCAATAGATAACACGGTAAAAATGGGTGCAACTGTTTCAGATACCGTTGAGTTTATTCCGATGGTTATTAAAAAAACGCAATGGCAGGTAGAGAAATTTGTTAACCAGGAACTACGAGGGCTACCAACTTATGAAGCCTGTGAAAAATTATGGCACTTTGTAAAAAATCATATTCGCTATAAAAAAGATGAGCGAGGTATTGAACAAGTGAGAAGTGCCAGACGATTGATACACGATGCCGTTGGCGATTGTGATTGTTTTACAACATTTATAGGAACGTGTTTAAGTGTACTAAACATTCCCATCATTAACCGAATAACAAAGTACAAACAAAACTTCTTTCAACACATCTATCCAATAGTGCCTTTAGGGAATGGCAACTACATCACAATGGATTGTGTAGTAGATGAATTTAATTACGAAGAACCATACACAGAAAAAAAAGACTACAAAATGGATTTACAATATTTAGATGGAATAGAAGATGACAAACTAAATGGAAGCGTGGACGCACAGGATCTGTTTGGTTGGGAAAACGATATGGGAGATTTAGGGAAACTCTTTAAACGTCGTCAAAATACTTCTGCAATGCCCGAAGGAAATCAGGGCGGAAAAGGTAAAAAAAAGGGATTCCAAAAAATTAAAACTTTTGCAAAAAAGGCGCTTAATGTTGTAAACAAAGCCAATCCAGCCACCGCTTTGCTACGTGCAGGTATTCTTGCATCCATGAAACTCAACATTATGAAAGTACCTCAAAAATTAAAGTGGGCGTATTTAAGTGAAGACGAAGCCAGACAGAAAGGTGCTGATATGAGCAAGTTTGGTAAGCTAAAAAATATCTTGTATAAAATAGAACAGATATTTTTTACAGCAGGCGGTAAACCAGAAAATCTCAAAAAAGCAATTCTTACAGGCAGAGGAAACCGAAACAAAGAAGTGAATGGATTAGGTTTTGTGGATGGATACGATACTGAAATGTTAGGTATAGATGAAAACTCCAGTTTATCAAGCGTTTTAGGAGCAACAGTTTATCAAGACGAGTTCGTAAATGGTTTAGAAGGAACAGAAGGTTTAGGTTCAGCAGTTGCAGCAGGAGCTGCCGTTGCATCGGCAACAACTGTTATGACAGCTATCGCAGCCTTATTAAAAGGCGTTGGTAATTTATTTCCGAATAAAAAAAACAATGCTGATTTTAAGGAAGAAGGAAAAGGTGGCGGCGATGGTGGCTCATCCGATAGTTCGGAGAACGGTGGCGGTGGTGATGATACGCCAAGTGCAAAAACGAGTTCTAACGGTGGCAGTAACAACTCCGAAAATTCAACTAACGAAAACTCCGAATCAAACAACACACCTTCTGCTAAGTCAAACAATGCCATGCAGAAAAGTGAAGATGGCAATGAAGAACCTGAAAACAATGGCACAAATGGAAATGCCAATAAAGGTGCTGCTAAAAATGAAACGGAGGGCGAACCTAAAAAAGGCTTTAAAGAATTTTGGGATAACAACAAAAAGTGGATGAAGCCTTTGGGTATTGGATTGGGAGCAGCCACCGTTTTATACATTGGTTACAGAGCCATAAAAGGAAACAAGGAAAATAAGGGTGCTTCAAAAAAACCAACACCTGCATTAAACGGTATTGGTAAACGCAGAAAACGAACAAAGGGAAAACACAGAGGGCAACATGGAAAAAAATCAAATGTCGCCTTGATGTAAAACGGAAACATTAACCCTTTAAAAAAAGAAAACATGAGTAAAAAGAAAAGTAAAAAATCCAGTAAAGCAAAACAAGCAAGTGTTTTAGCATTAACCAAACAATTAGATACCAAAGGCAACGCTAAACATAGTGCCATTGAAGCGTTGAAAGATTTGGCGGTAGGAGTTGTTGGTGGCGGTTTAGCGGGAGCAGCCATTGGCAAACCATCTTTGTTGGTTGGTTTAGGAACATCGCTTATCGGGCATTACAGCGGTATGCCTTTAGCAACAAGTTTTGGATTAGGGATGATGGCATCGGGAGGCTATCAAATCACATCCAACGTGAATGGCTTATCAGGTATTGACGAAGTGAAAGAACGTATTAAATCATTTAGTACAAATATTAAACAACGGTTATACCTCGATAAAATCATTAAGCCCAAAGGCGAAGCAACAAATGGAATGGGTAGCGTTCAATATTTTAAATACCCAAAATCCGATTCTCAAGAACTCGACATGGGTTCGCTTGATGATATTGAGCAAGAGATGGCTCGATTAGGAGAACAATACGAACGCAAACAAATGTCTGGTGCATACGATGATATGGCAGGCGTTGGCGATGAAAAAATTTATTAATCGCCAAACATTAAAAGGGCGGCAAGCCTTCACGTTCCTAATAAAATCGACACAGTTAATGTGAACCCTATTGAATAGGATTAGTGGTACAGGAAAGCTACGCCTTTTTTAAAAAAGAAAATCAAAAAAGTATAAACTAAAAAAACAAAAAATTATGTTAGACGTATTAGAAGGAGTAGAAGAATACAACAACGTAGGAGCCTTACTTGGATTAGAAGGCTTGGAAGGTAACGATGAGCTACTGGGTGCATTACGCAGAATGAGTCCGATTAAACGCTTACGAGCGATTAACAAATTAGCGAGTACAGGTGGTTCGAGCAGAGGCTCAAGAGCTGAAATGGAAAAACATTTTGGCGATTTACCACCACACATTAAAGAAGGATTAGCAAAAGGCGATTTGCGTTTAGCAGATACTGTGATTTATAGCATCAAACCTGTGAGTTCAAAAACAATTAAAATGTTTGAAACGCAAGATGATAAAGAAATCGGATTGCGTAATGTATCTAACGCTAAGTTACCAAAGAACCAAGCTTTTTTAGTGAGTGGTATTGTTTTATTAGCAGGTGTTGCTGCTGAATTAACCAAAGATAAAATTATGGCAACACGCTTTGGAGCGTTAGAGGAGTTTGCCCCAATTGTAAATGGCGAGTTCTCGTTAAAAAGCAACAAAAAACAAATCGTTCCTGAAACAAGCAACAATGTTTTCAAAACAAGTAATATGCACAACGTGCCATTGGGTTATTACAAGTTAGCGAATCCACGTTTAATTCACGATGACATCTTAATGGAAATGACCATTGAGTTAGGAACGATGGATGGCTTAGACCAGAAGACACACATTTTCGTTGGCTTACATGGAACCATTACAACGCCATAAAATTTCTATTAAAAAATAAAGTCCGCTGTGAATGACAGCGGACTTTTGAAACCTAAAAAATTAAACTGAAAAAAATCATGCTAAAGATAGTAAAAAAGCGATTTGATATACAGGTGCTTGAAGCCAATAAAAGTGTGAGTAAGCCATTTGAGTTGGATAAAAATATCGTAAAAGTAAATGGTGTGTTGGTTACTTCCGATAAAGATGATTTACTGTATTACAGAGGAACACAAAAAATTGAAATCAATAACGAAGAGTTCTTTCCTGATAATTACGAAAGTAAATTATTAATGTCAGGAATAAATGTTTCGCCAAAACAACGCTATTATGATATTGGTAGTGTTAGTCCGGGTAATGGCATCATTAAATTAAGTTACACCGATACCGATGATAGCAGAACGGTATTTACACCTTACCGTGTATCACTTTATGTGGATTGTGAAATGGAGGATGCGTTATGATGCGAGAAAAAGTAGTCATTACAACCTTTGTAATTAATAAAGCAGGTCAGGTAAAACATTTTCAAATCAAATTACCAAAAACTGCCAAACTAATTATTGGCGTTGAATTAGGTAGTCGTTTAATAACCAATACCAAAAATTTAACTGCTCCACGACCAACCGAAAGTCAAACCGCTTTTAAACGTAATACACTCTTTGGCGAATTGAAATTACAAAGTTGTGAGAATGCTAATGTTTTTTACTCAGGGCAGTTACAATCTGATAACAACATGGGTTATGGAGATTTTTCTGAAAATCAATTTTGGAAAGTAAAACCATTCACACATCAAGCCATGACATTTGAAGAAACTGTTATTGTGAATGCAGGAAGTACCATTATACAGGGTGTATTCAAAGACCGAATTGGAGAGCAGTATCAAACAGATGTGAATTATATAGTAAAGGTATATCTATGGTATGAGCAATAAAACAAACTAAAAAACGAACACATGAACATTGCATTAGCCTTAGAATACATCCCACGCAGAATGAATGAACTCGGTTACGGTACTAATTATTACATCCGTTTTAGACACTTTGTGATGCAACCAAGCGAGAAGTTAGAGATTGATGCCTATAACCAATTTTTTATTCTAGTAGAAGAAATAAACGATGCAAGTGTGGTTTCTGAATTTGGACTATTCGACATCGCAGAAACAAAAGTAAATGAGCAAACCTACGAGCATCAGGGCGAAATAAAAATCACCAACTATTCTAATACGATTAACCATGTGCGATTTATACAAGTCATTCCAAAACACAAGCCAATACCAATAACTAAAAACGAAGTACAAATTACTAATCCTTAATCACTAAATAAATGCCTATACAATTCGACAATTTCGACCAGAACAAGATTGACCGCTTAAAAAATCATTTAACTGCAATGGCAGAAAAAGGGAAAGCCAAATTCTATGAAATTTTTGTGGACACATTAAAAGCAGTTCCAAAAACAGACGAAGTAAGCGACTTTGAGAGTTACGAAGATTACATGAATGCGGACACCGAGCAAATCAAACTCATTATCTATAACTCCGCTTTATCCCCACGCAACGACCAATTTGTATTTCTGGTAAAAGCCCGAAACCGAGAAGAAGCTATGAACTTGGGATTAAGTGGGATGCCAATTAAAAAGTTTTCACGCAACAATGTAAACGAGTGGCGAGAAGAAAACAAATTTAAAGGCGAGCAGTATCAAGAAAATCTCCGATTAAAGCGAGAGATAAATGAGTACAAAAAAGAACTGGAAGAAAAAGAAACGTACATCGAGCAATTAGAAGAACTGATTGAGAAAGCCAAAAAGAATGGAAATAAAATTGGCGGTGTTCACATTGGCGATGTATTGTCCGTAGCATTTGAAGGATTGGTAAGAAGAAACACACACCTCATTGCAAAGTTTCCAGCAGCATCAGGATTAGCAGGTATCATTGAACAAGACAACCAACGTCTCGAAAAAAATCCAACACCTATAACTACTGAAGAATCCGAAGTGAATTTTAAAAAGAAAGAAACAACCGTTGCACCACCTTTATTAAACGAACAAGAACAAGCCTTTCTGAATCTATTTAAAGAATTAGAGAAACAATTTACGGAAGACGAACTCGGTTTAATTATGGAAGTGTTAGATGCCTTTGCAAAAGATAAAACACGTTTACAAGAGGTACTTGACTTCTTAAAAGAGTTGAGCGAAGAAGAACCAGAAGCCTAAATATTAATCACTAAAAACTAAGATAAGAAATGTCAAAATACACTTACGAACTGGAGATAACAGCCAGTAAAGAAAGCGAAGCCGAAACAAAGATAAAAGCCTTAACAATTTTAGCTTCCAAACTCAATGCAAACGAATTAGAAAAACTCGCACACATTGTGAAAAACGACCCTGTAAAAACAGCATTAGCGAAACAGGCATTAGGCGTATAATCTTTTATTCCATGCAAAAACCAATTCCATACAAACATAGTAATCAAAATGAAACTGATGGCATGAGCCTCAAAGAAAAGTTGATTTGGTCTGTATTGGCAGCAGCAGGATTAACAGGTTTAATTGTGTTTGGAAGAAAATTAATTATAAAAAAAGTTGAAGATAAAGCGCACGAAAAAAGTTTTGAGGATGGGACACCGCAAACCATCGCCAAGCAAATAAAAATGGCTTTTGAAAACGATGGTTATTGGGGAACGGATATAGAAACCTTGCGTAAAGTAATGATAGAAATAAAAAGTAAAGCACAATTAAAAAAAATCTTCGATGCTTATACGAAAGAATATCATAACAATTTATACAAGGATATGAGTGATGAGTTACAGACGAGTGAGTATAATGAGATGCTACAAATCATTGCTGCGAAACCCGATAAAGAAGGGCAAGTTTCTACAACAAATCAATACACCGCATGGGCAAAACGATTGAAAGCTGCATTTGATAAAACCTATGGATTTATTTCTGGAACAGATGAAAAAGCCATTAAAGCCGTATTCAGCGAAATCCCTACACAGAGTGCTTTTATACAAGTCGGAAAATCATATAACAAAGAGTTCGGAGAAAATTTGATAACGGCGTTGAAGGGCGAATTGGAAGTATGGGAGTATGGCGACTATATGAAAATTATTACTTCTAAACCAAAAGCATAAATAAAAAAGTAATGAGCAATAAAGTAAAAGATAAACAAACGAAACCAAACGACACTAAAAAAATAGGTGGTAAAAAATGGTTGTTGTTAGGTTTTAGTGTAGCAGCCACAGGCGCATTAAGTTATTTCGGTTTTCAATATTGGAAAAAGAACAAACAGGCAAATGACGACACCAATAACGATACTCCTGAAAGTAATCAAGATTCACAATCTACCTACTCTCCACCAAAAATAAAACCGAAAACACAAACGGTTAAAATTACTAAAGACACATTCCCACTTCAAAAAGGAAGTAAGGGTGCAAATGTAAAAGTGTTACAAGATGCCCTGATAACAAAATATGGTAAAGCTATTTTACCTAAGTATGGAGCGGATAGTGACTTTGGCTCGGAAATGCTTACTGCATTAAAAAAAGTAGGCTTACCAGAAACCATAAACGAAACAACGTTTAATCTTTTAGTAAAAGGGAATAGCCCCGACCATGCAGCAGTAGCAAAAGACTTATATACCGCTGCTATGAGTAAAGATTTTAACAAAGCACTTGGGCTATTAAAAACACTTCGTAATGCAGAGGATTATAAAACAGTTAGCAACACCTTTGTTAATTTCCGTATTGGCGGCGTAAGGCAAACCTTAGTAAATGGAATGCTAAACAGCTTTTCCGATACGAAACAAAAAGATACTATTCGACTTGCCTTTTCTAATATGGGATTAAAGTACGATGGTAACAAATGGTCGTTAAGTGGCATTGATAACAATTCCAAATTACTAATCACTATTCAAAATACACAGGTTTGGAAAAATCCGAGGGCAAGAGTTTCTGTACCCAAAAATATGGTACTCGGAAAAGCGATTACTACTCGTGGAGCTTACACCCTTTTTGAAAATGAAAAACAATATTTTTTAGTACAAACCCAACACATCAAAGAATACAATTAAACATAAAAAACCAAAAGTATGAATACAGTAACGAGTAACACAAATAAAAAACGCAGCATAAATTATATAGTAGTGCATTGTACCGCCACACCAAGCAATACAACCATCGAAAGTATTAAACGCTATTGGAAAGATGTTCGCAAATGGGGAGATGTAGCAGGGTATCACTATATTATTAAAGCCGATGGGGAAGTGATACAATTGCTGCCTGAAAATAAAAATAGTTACGGTGTGTACGCTCATAACAGCGAATGTATAAGCCTTGCTTATATCGGTGGTATTGATAAAGATGGTAAACCGAAAGATACACGAAGTAAATCACAGGAACACGCCATGTTCGATTTGATTGTAAAACTAACCGAAAAATACAAAAATGCTAAAGTTGTTGGACACAGAGATTTTGAAGGAGTTAAAAAAGCTTGTCCAAGCTTCGATGTAAAAAAGTGGTTAGCTAATTACACACCAGATATAGAAACTATCCGCTAAGTAATATGTTGCAACGCATTAAGGCATTACTCAAATTCAAACGTTACGATATTGCTACTCGCCCCTACGAGTTAAATATTATCGGATTGAGAAGTAAAAGCATTTTGCCAAATCGCTTTGATGACGAGTTGCACGTATTCTATAAAACAAATGTCTTGCATTGGGAGTACCATGTTTTTAAAATCACGACAGATCCCGGCACGTTTTGGTTAAAAAACCCCATGCAGGAACAAGGTACTGCCATATTAGCGGAAGGGCAGTACAAAAACGCATACGGTATTGGTTTACATCGTGGGCAATACAAAGCCTTAGTGCAACATAAACCGATAACGATTATTCGTGATTACGACCGAGATGCAATACTGGATTTTTATAACGGCAAAAAAACAACAGGCAATTATGGTATTAATATTCATAGAGCCAACCGAGTAGGAAAAACAAAAACTGTAAATAAAAATTCAGCAGGTTGTCAGGTCTTTGAAAATGCAACGGACTTTGATGTGTTTATGAGGCTCTGTGAAAAACACAAAAGCCTGTATCAAAATCAATTTACTTATACCCTAATTGATTTTAGAACATGGCGTAGGCAAACAATAAGAAGGGCATCTTATTTCGCAGGTGCATTAATGGGTTTGGGAATAGCAGGTTATTTCTATATCCAAAATAAACGTCAAAAGGCTAAGTAACGAAAAACAAAAAACATGAACATCATTAAGTATCTAAAAGAACTCCTAAAAGATAAAACACACAATTACAGCTTGAGAGAATTTGTAATAGCACTATCTATGATATTAATCGTAGTGAGTTGGTTTGCACAAATACTATTCAATAAAAGCACGCCAGAGTTTATGTTTTATTCCATAGTGAGTTTAGTTGCCGCAGGTTGCTTCGGATATAGCATCGAAAAACCAAAATCAAGTGATTAATAACCTCTAAAAAAACATCTATGAGAAAAGTATTTAAAAATTTAGGAATAGGCATTGGCATTTTTGCACTCATTGTATTAATAGGTACTTGCACATTTAAGCAAAATGAAAGCCCACCTATAATTCAACCTGATAACAGTTACATCAATTTTCTGAAAGAAAAACAAACTGAATTAAACATCACGTACAAAAAACACTTTTATACTCTACAACGAGAAAAGGATAGTTTGATGCAGCTTGTCTCCGATAAGAAAAAAACGTTAGCTGCTTACCGATACAAATCCAAAGAATTGGAGCAGCAATTAATAAGAGTTATCGCAACGGTCGATAGTTCCAAAGTTTTGAAAGATAGCATACGTCCATTAGCAGAAACCTATTTTGCGATTCAGCAGGAACGAGATTCTGCTTGCAACCAGAGTATTCGGGCAATGGAAATAATAGCTGCAAAACAGGATAGTGTGATTGTAATTCAAAATAGGGAGAAAGACAATTTCATGGAACTACAAAAACAACAGGAACTAAATGCACTCCGCTTATCCGAACAATTAAATACTGCTTACAAACAGCAACGGAAAACCATTCTAAAAAGCAGACTGCTTTCAGGAACGTTGATTTTAGTTTCTGGATTTACAAGTGCCTTATTAATTAACCAAACTCTAAAATAAAACGATGAAGGAAAAAACATTGGTGTCCACTTGCACGCTAATAGGTTCTCTCGCCTCTTATTACTATGCCAAAACTCATCTTAAAGATGTTGTTCCGTATGTAATGATTGGTGGCTTTGTAGGAGCATGGATAGGAGAACTTATCGCACAAGTAACTCTCGGCAGAAAAAAGGATGACGAAAAATAATACTAACCAATAAATAAAATAACTATGGCAATCGAAATCACAAACAATGGCGCAAGCCTTAAAATTAAAAATGGTACGCTCATCCGTAACATTATGAAAAATCAAATACTGGAAATAGTAGTGGTAAAAACCAACATCATTAAAATTGATAATGGCAAGGGCGCATTGCACAACATCTTCATTCCGTTTGCGGATGTAACAAGTCCTTTAACTACAGACCCTGAAGCCTTAAAAGATGCTATTAATGAAATGATGGCGACGGCTAACATTGCAGGGAATGCAACCGAAGCCAAACAGATTGAGGAAATCAATAAACTGAATGTGCTTAATACATCTATCTCGCAAATACAAAGTTCAGTCAGCACCTTAGATAGTAAAATTTTCTTTGAACCAGTTTTAGTAGATGAGAGTAATCCGAATGTTATTTACAAAGGTTTCGCTAACCCTTCGGCAAATACTGACGAGCCAGTTTGGGCGATTCAAAAAATTAGTGATACAAACGATGTATGCTCTTATCAATGGGCAGACGGAAACAAAAATTTTGATAACGTCTGGAAAAATCGCACTAATCTATCTTACTCATAATATGAACTATTTTTTGGACATCGTAACAGGAAAATTATTTCATTTCAGAAATGCTAAAGGCTCTGATATTAATACAGGCAGTTCTGATAAATTAATTGTTACACCGAAGGCTTTATTAGAAAGCGATTTGTTCTGTAACACCAGCATTCCGCTGGTGTTACCTTCGGTATTTAAAACCAAGAGTGCCTTATTTGTTGTTAGCAATTTTGTATGGCTAATTCCAAACAACGGTTTCTTTTTTCCAAACCGAAAACCCAAAATCAGAACACAATTATTTGCTTATGCGTTTGCCGATGCAGGTTTAATTGGCGAGTTCTGTGTAATTGATATTGCAACCAATAAAATAGTCGCTAATTCCACTACTCAATTTAAAAACACAACTTATTCGTGCATCAATAGTAATGTATTTGAATTAGAGGCAGGGAAAGCTTACGCTATCGCTTTACGCAGGGTATCTGGAACATCAAGCAAATTTGTTTCCATCAGGGCAGCAACAATAACTTTAAAATTAGTTAGCCTTTAATGTTGCAAAAAATAAATAGAAATTCTCTTTTAGGTGTGGAGCAAAAATCATTGTCTCCACATCTTTTGGAGTTTGTAACCTTTATGGAAAAGGATTTACGCATAGGTTATAAACACAATAAACGAAGTGTGGAAGCCTTAGCGTATTCATTAAAAATTGATGATAAAACAGAAATTAAAGAATTAACTGAACTTGCCATTGTAAACATCGCAAGAGAAATTGCTCTCGGAAATGGAACAACGAGAGAAAAATACGAGCGTATTGTGGGCTTGTATAATAATCAAATGATTTTATCACACCGAACCTCGCAAAGTATTTTATTACAACAATATTCTACACCTGCTCCCATAGGCTATTTAATGGGCGTGTATTGTGGTTTACCAAATTTACATCAAACAGGAGGTTACGCTTTTGAACCAAGTGCAGGAAATGGTTTATTAACGATAGCTGCAAAAGCCGAACGTGTTTATGTAAATGAAATAGATGTAGTTCGTAATCGTAATTTACAAACACAAGGTTACGCTAATGTATTTAATCGTGATGCCACAACGCCATTTTCCTATATTGATTTACAGGGAACATTCCAAGCGGTATTAACCAATCCGCCCTTTGGGGTTTTAGATAAACCGATTGATTATAATACGTTTCCGATTCGGGTGCTTGACCATTTGATGGCGTTACGTGCATTAGATACAATGGCGTTCGATGGTAAAGCTGCTATTATCATTGGCGGTCATACACGTTGGGACACATTGGGTAGAGTGGAAAAAGGAAAGAACCGCATCTTTTTTAATTACCTGTATCGGCATTATAACGTAGTAGATGTTATTCAAATTGACGGACACAAACTATATACCAGACAAGGGACTGGTTTCCCCGTTCGTCTGATTTTAATTGACAGTAGAAAAGAAATTCCTCAAGGTAATGCACCTGTTTATAATGCCTCAACTGATTATGTCATACATTCTTTTGCAGATTTATACGATAGGGTAATGGGCGAAACAAATACAGAAATAACTTTTAGTACAACTGAACAAATAAAACAAACAATGGATATTGAAGCATTAGAACGAGAGGCAGTAGAATTACAAGATTTATTTTTAGGAGATGAGTTGGGAATGCCCTACACCCCTGCTTCTAATGCCTGTGTTGTATTGAATACGCAAGTTCCCGATTCGATGGGATTTGAAACACACGCAGCCTTATCAAAAGTCAAATCCGAAATCGGTGGCAACATGGATAATTTTGTGAGGCATCGTTTAGGTTATTATAGTCATAAAGATTTATGTCATGCCTTGTCTGCCGAACAAATTGATGCGGTGGCAATGGCTATTTATAATATTGAGGCCAGAGGACAAGGAATGATTATTGGCGACCAAACAGGCATTGGTAAAGGACGGATAGCAGCAGCAATGATACGTTATGCGGTGCAACAAGGTATGAAACCAATTTTCATAACCGAGAAAGCCAATTTGTTTTCTGACATCTATCGGGATTTATCCGCTATTGGCTCGGCACATTTAAAACCCTTTATCATTAATGGTAGAGAACCTAAAACAGATATTAAAGACGAAGATGGCAATGTGATTTATCAGGCACTTGCTCCAAGTGAACAACAAAGTATTTTTGAAACTAATCAACTACCCGCCAATTATAATTTTGTGGTCGGAACATATTCGCAATTTAATTCGCCCGATAAAAAACCTGAAAAGCCAAACTACCTCATGCACATAGCAAAAGGTAATTTATTGATTATGGACGAAGCACATAATTCAAGTGGCTCAAGTAATACTGGCGAATTTATGCAACGAGTGGTAAGCCAAACAAAAGGCGTTGTGTTCTTGTCTGCCACCTTTGCCAAACGCCCTGATAATATGCCTATCTATGCCATGAAGACATCTATTAGTGAAGCGAACTTAACCCGTGATGAATTAGTAGAAGCCATTACAAAAGGCGGTGTAGCATTACAAGAAATTTTAGCCAGTCAGTTAGTAGCCGAAGGACAAATGATAAGGCGTGAGCGTTCGTTTGAGGGAATAGAAGTGAATTATTTATCCTTAGATGCTTATGAAACAGCACACCGAAAAATGGCAGACGGTATCACACATATTTTACGTGATATTATTTCTTTCCAAACAACCTTTGTAGACAAAGAAATAGAAGAACTCGATAAAATAGCCGTAGCAGAGGGAAAAGAAGTAGAGTTGCGTGAGGGAACATCACAAGCAGGCGTTGATAATATTCCTTATTTCTCTAAAGTATTTAATGTGATTAATCAAATGCTATTTAGCATTAAAGCCGAAGCAGTTGCCGAGCGAACCATTGAACGATTAAAAGAAGGCAAAAAGCCAATCATTGCTTTTGCTTCCACAATGGGCAGTTTTATTGAGCAATTAGAAAATGACAAAGGATTGAATGTTGGCGATGGCGATTTAATTGATACCGATTTTGCCGAAGTATTACGCAAAGGCTTAGATGGTATTTTACGTTATACCGAAAAAGATATTAATGGCGAATCCATTTTTAAACGATTTGAATTATCACAATTAAGCGAAGATGCTAGAAATGAGTACAACCGTATTTTAAATAATATCAATACCGTTAGTACAGGTATTTCCATTAGTCCGATTGATGTGATTATACAAAAATTAGAAAAGGCAGGCTATGTGGTTGCCGAAGTTACAGGTAGAAAATACAGTGTACAATTAAATGCGAGCGGAAACAAAGGTTTGGTAACAAGTCGTAAACGATTAAACACGAACGATGCCTTTAGAATGTTTAACAACAACGAAGCCGATGTGTTAATGATTAATCAATCAGGTAGTACAGGAGCATCGGCTCATGCTATTCCAACGCAGAAAGTACCAAAAGAAGAAGTAAGGCAGCGTGTAATGATAGTGTTACAGGCTGAGTTGGATATTAATACCGAAGTGCAAAAACGTGGGCGTATTAATCGTACAGGACAAATTTTAAAACCGATTTACGATTATATGATTTCGGCTATCCCCGCTGAAAAGCGTTTAATGATGATGTTACAAAAGAAATTAAAATCATTAGATGCCAATACAACCTCTAACCAAAAACAAAGCACAAAAATTTTAGATGTACCAGACTTTTTAAATAAATACGGAGATAAAGTGGTTAAAGAATATCTCACGGAAAATTTAGAAATCAATGCCTTGTTAAACGACCCATTGCATTTAAGCGATAAGGGAAGTGAAAGCGATGAGCATAACGAAGATGCGGCTCATAAAGTATCTGGTCGTGTAGCGGTGCTATCTACTCAAATGCAAGCCGATTTTTATTCGGACATCACAGAGCGTTACAATGACTATGTAGAATACTTAAAACAAATTGGCGAATACGATTTGGAAGTAGAAGCCTTAGACCTAAAAACAGAAACCATCGAAGAAACCATTATTAAAATGGGCAAAGGTGGCGAAAGTGCTTTTGGCGAGGATAGTATTTTAGAAAAAGTAAAAGCCAATATTTTACGCAAACCATTTTCAAAAATAGAATTAGAAAATTTATTGAATGAAAGTTTAAACGGAAAATATCCCGAAGAACACAAACGAGCCTTGTTAGATGATTTTACCAATGCAATGGAAGAACGCTTAAAACAAGAGGTTTTGGCATCGAACACGAAGTATGAAAATTTGATAAAAGAAATACCGAACGAAAAGAAAATAATGAAGTTGGTAGGTTCGGGAGGTTATGAACTTGCTATTAGAGAGCGTGAAGCCGAATTAAAAGCGGCACACAAATTAACGGTTGAGGGCTTACATAAATCGTACAAATACAAACAAGAATATTTACAACGTATTTTAAATTTCTTCACGATAGGCAGAAAATTATCATATCCTGTTTTCACATTTGATAATGGACAAGAAACAATCTTGGCGGTTAGTTTGGGAATTATGATTGATAAGAAAAAGAAAAATCCTTATGCACCAAGTGCTATTAAAGTGCGATTAGCTATTGCCAGTAGTAACAAGTATATCGCTATGCCTGCTAGTTTTAATGAAGGTATTTCTAAAATTATGGCAGCCAGTATGGATAATAAAGACATAGCTCAGGAAGATTTATTAAACGAGTGGGAAACAGAAATAAAACAAAAAACCAAAGACAGAGGTATTCGGTACATCATTACAGGAAATTTATTACAAGCCTTTGGTTCGGAGAGTGGAAAATTAGTAAGCTATACTACACACGAGGGATTAACTAAGAAAGGGATTTTAATGCCAGAGGAATGGCAACCCAAAGAAATGGGGCAACGCAAAATAACTGTTCCCATTATTAAAGCATTGCCGTTATTAAAATCAATGGCAAATGGTTCTGCTATGTATGCCTCTAATGAAATTGCTTTTTTTGAAGCAGGAGATAAGTACCGAGTGATTGTTCCTTTATCTCGTTCGAGAGGTGGCGATATTTATACCGATAAAGACTTAATAGCGTTGCTTACCAAAGGAATGTTTGAAAAAGCATCGGATAAAATGGCGGGATATTTACCAAAAAAAAACATCGAAGCCTTTGCGGTTATTCTACAAAAGAAATTCGGTGTAAGTGTTTCTATCGGCATGAATCAATTATCGCTCATTAAAAACGATACAGTAAAAATATCTACTCGTAAAAAAATTGTATTGCCTCCTGATGAAAATGAAACAGAGAACGAACGCTTACGAATTTTAGAATTAGAAGCCGAAGCCTTAATACTTGAACTGGAATTAGTATAACCTAAAAACTCTTACAGATGATAACCATTGATAATTATAAAGACACCGTTAAAGATATTAACTATTCGCAGTTACCCGCTACGTTTTGGAAAGGACATACGTTCGTTGAAAAATCAACACTCAATTTTACAGATTGGAGTGCTTATCAATCCAACGAAACCATTAAGCGTGTGATTGATGCTTATTTTGAAAAGTTAGACGAATATTTACAAAAAAATCCTGCACCACAAAAAACAAAGGCTAATGTTATTGATAATTCTAACGAGGAAAAAACAATTAAGCCAAATATTGTAACACCACTTGTAAAAAAACAAAAAGTAATTAAACAAAAAACCACGTATGTTCCACCACAGAATGAAACCGAAAATTTTGATTTAGATTTTGTTGAGCGTATTCCTGATGAAATCCGTTTTATGAAACGGTATATTTCTATGAACGGAAAGAAAAAAGCAAAGGACGATTTACTCCGTTTTATAAATGCCTTGCATCGTGCCATTATCGAAAAGAAAGTTCGTAAATCTTCGCCTTACTCTAAACAAATCGAGTATATGCAAGATAAGTTAGTGAAAACATATAACGCTATGACTAAAGCGATAACCGTAGAGATTGGAGAAAAAACGATTTTAGAATTTAAAGGATTAATTGCTAATGAAAAAGTAATGCCCTCTGTTAATTTGATTAAACGATACATTAGTTTAAATGGAAAGTATAGTGTTAAGGAAAAAGCAAAATCATTAATGGAGGCGATGCAACGTGCCGCTAAATTGAAAAAAGTATCTAAGACGGATAAGTACGCCAAAATTTTAGATGCGATGTTTGTGAACCTAAACAACTACATTAAAAATAAAACGCAAAAAATATTAAGCATTCAACAAACTGAATTAAATGGATTAAACGGTATCTTAGGTTGCGCTTGTGAAATGAATGGTATTGATGACGATGATGCCGTCTTAGACGAAATAATAGAAACCGATACCTACGAAACCCCTACACAAGAAATTCCTGGCGTGATGAGTAGTATGGATTTTAGAAATGTCCAGTTTAAAACATTAGGCTTTGTAGGTAAATACCGTAAACTCATTGGCGACCCCTCAAAAGGATTTAGTACAATGGTATTCGGTAAGCCTAAAATGGGTAAATCTTACCTTTGCGTTGATTTTGCAGGGTATTTGGCTCGTAATCATGGTAAAGTGCTTTACATTGCCAAAGAAGAGGGTTTAGATATGACTTTACAAGAGAAGCTAAAAGCCAAAGATGTAGCACACCCGAATTTATTTGTTACGGAGGATATACCAAACGATTTAACACCCTATGAGTTCGTGTTTTTTGATAGTGTAAACAAACTCGGCTTATCTTCTACCGACCTTGAAACCATTAAAAACAACTATCCCGATAAATCCTTTATTTATGTGTTTCAAACCACTAAAGACGGCAATTTTAGAGGGGCTAATGAATTTCAGCACGATGTGGATGTGGTTATCCAAATTCCTGAAAAGGGTTTAGCGGTGCAGAATGGCAGATTTAATCAAGGTGGGGAGATGAGGATATTTGAGGAAGGTATGCTGAATGATAACACAGATCTGAATGGCGTTAAAAAGAAAAAGATAGATGTAGTAGATTCAAAACATTTATCCAATTCGCTGCCTATAAAAGATAACGCTTCCAGATTCCCTGATTGGACTGAACCTAACCATTTAAACCCATCTGATTGGCAGAAACTAAAGCGTATAAAAAAACTTTACGATGAGGGGAATTATGCCGAAGCTATGGATTATGCTATGTATAGTTCCGATACTGTAATTCGGGAGGAAATACCACCAAATGTATGGCTTGCCATAGGTGGGCAATTAACTTCCACCGGTAAAGAAAAATTGAGGGCTTTGTTGGAGGCTTATCCTGAGATTTAGTTAGATTCAATAACCTTCATATTTCTATTATCTGGCATAAATATTGACAAATAAGCTAAAAAACGGGTAAATCCCGTTTTTTTATTGGGGTAAATCTATAAAAGGTAGCAAATGTTGTAATTTTATCGAATTAAATTATTTATAATGACTGAAAATATAATTCTTGAATATGATGCTTTTATTCGTTCTGTAAAACAAAATAAAGATGTATCACACGCTTTTTTATTGGGGGCAGGAGCATCATTAAGTTCGGGAATACAATCAGCAGCAGATTGTATTTGGGAGTGGAAAAGAGATATATACACTTCACAAAATATTAATTCTAACATTTTATTTAATAACTATAAATCTGATACTGTTCGTAAGAGTATTCAAAACTGGCTTGATAAGGAGGGAATATATCCTAAAGAAGATGCCCCAGAAGAATATACTTTTTACGCAGAGAAAGCCTATCCAATTCCCGATGACAGGCGTAAATATTTTCAAAAATTATCGGAGGGAAAAGAACCATTCATCGGTTACAAATTGCTATGCTTATTAAATGACGCTGAAATTGTAAAATCTGTATGGTCAACAAACTTCGATGGTTTAGTTGAAAGAGCTTCACATAAAATGAATCTTACACCAATAGCTGTTAATCTTGATAATGAAGATAGAATATTTAGAAATGAAAGTAGAAATGAATTACTATATGTAGCATTACATGGAGATTATAAATATTCTACTTTAAAAAACACCAACAAAGAACTTGATAGTCAAAGTGATGTTTTTACTTCTACACTTATAAGGTATTTTAATGATAAAAACTTAATTGTTTCTGGGTATAGTGGCAGGGATAAATCGCTAATGGATACGCTAAAAGCCACATTTTCAGAACGAGGGTCGGGCAGGCTATACTGGTGCGGTTATGGGCATGAGCCAAATTCATCTGTAAGAGAATTAATTGAGGTTGCAAGACTGAATGGTCGAGAAGCCTTTTATATTCCCACAGAAGGATTTGATAAAACTATAAAATCAATTTGTAGAGCTTGTTTTGAAACAGAACCTGAAAAACAACAAAGAGTAGATGACATATTAAAATCTGCTGACGTAAAAACTGTAACAACACCTTTTACATTAAACTCAACTCGTAATGATAAATACATTAAGAGTAATATGCACCCTATTAGTTTCCCTAAAGAGGTTTTTCAATTTGAAATTGATTACCCCGAAGGAGTAACTCAATGGAATACTATAAAAACTCTAATTGGCAATTTAGATATTGTAGCAGTTCCATTTAAGGGGAAAATTTTTGCTATTTCTACTTTAACAAACCTAAATACAGCTTTTGGTAGTAAAATAAAAACAGAGATTGTTCGTGTACCAATTTCAAAACAAGATATTCGTAAGGTATCCGCATTTCAAAATCTTGTTCTTAACGCAATTACAAATTCAATAGCTAAAAAATCAAATTTAGATACTGATGGGAGACTGAGAATTTGGAACAAAACAGAAAAGTATAACACGAAAATTAACGATTACAAAATTGGCGTGCATGAGGCACTTAAAGTATCCCTATTTTTCGATAAAGGTTTTTCCTATTTAGTATTTAATCCTTCGGTATATCTCGTTAGCGACAATGAACTATCTAAGGAAATAAAACAAAGTATTAGCAAACCTTATCTTGAAAAATTATTTAATAATAAGTATGATGAGTATTTAGAAAATTGGAATACTGTAATTTTCGGTGGTAACAAATTAGTATTCGACTATCCTATTAATTCTGGTAATGATTTAAAATTCATTATTAGCAATAATTCGTCTTACTCATCAATTCAAGTTCTTGATGAAAATTTCAGAGCATATCAACCTAATGATTTTAATCAAAAATTAGTTTTGCACAAAGGGGTTCAGTATCTCGAACCGCAATTATTATTTACTAATAAATTTGATGATAGGCAATCGAAAGATTTTCATCCTATGAGGGGATTAGTTACTCATAGACCTTATGACTATTTATTTAACGGAAAAGTGTTTTCAAATGAGGTAAAGATTGGTATCATTTGCCCTGAAAAATATTCTCAAGTATTTAGTACTTTTTTAAATGGTTTGCAGCAGCAATCAAAAGCCGACAAGAATGTTGATTATCTGATTGATTATCCGGGATTTTTATCTGCTTATAATATCCCTATTGATATTCCTACAACAGATAGTGATAGATGGTCAGATAATAAATTTACGCATACAAGCGATTCAATAAAGGCAAACGCTATCAGTTTAGCTCGTTCAATTACTTCAAAAATCCAACAACTTTCAGATAATTTTACGCAAATATCAGTAGCTATTTTTATTCCAAAAGAGTGGGAAGCTTATCAAAGTTATGATGAGGAAGGAGAAAAATTTGATTTACATGATTACATTAAAGCTTTTGCTGCTCAAAAGAATGTAGCCACTCAGTTGATTCAAGAAAAGACATTAACGGAAGAACTGAAATGTCAAAAATATTGGTGGCTTTCATTATCATTTTATGTAAAATCACTTCGTACACCTTGGATATTGTCAAATACAGATACTACAACTGCATTTGCGGGAATTGGGTATAGTATTAAAAAGCAGAAAAACAAAACGGAAGTTGTACTTGGTTGTAGTCATATTTACGATTCACAAGGTCAAGGATTAAAATATAAATTATCTAAGGTTGAAGATTTTGTACTTGACAAAAAATCAAATCCGTTTTTATCTTATGAAGATGCTTTTCAATTTGGTGTTTCTATTAGAGAACTGTTTATGCAATCTATGAATACTTTACCACAACGAGTTGTAGTTCATAAACGAACACCATTTAAAAAAGATGAGATTCAAGGAATCACGGATAGTCTGTTTAAAGCAGGAATTGAAAAAATTGATTTGATAGAAATAAACCATGAACAAGACGTTAAATATTTTGCGACTAAAGTTTACAATAACAGTTTACAGATTGATGGATTCCCAATTTCACGAGGTACGTGTATAGTTACAGACGAAACGACTGCTTTGTTATGGACACATGGTATAGTTCCATCTGTAAAGAATCCAAATTATAAATTTTATTTGGGAGGCAGAAGTATTCCGAGCCCACTAAAAATTATTAAACATTATGGGGAAAGTGATATAAATACTATTGCTACTGAAATTTTAGGATTAACAAAAATGAACTGGAACTCTTTTGATTTATACACCAAATTACCTGCTACTATAAGTTCTTCTAATGAAATAGCAAGAATTGGCAATTTATTATCTCGATTTGAAGGTAGAATGTATGATTATAGATTTTTTATTTAGTCCCTATACTAATGAATTTCAAAAAAATGTTTAATAATTAAATTTTTTACCATTTATTCTTATAGTCATAATGAAAGCTCAAATATTACCAGTATTTAAAGATATTTTTCCAGAGGAAGAACAACCTATACTTCAAGATATAATAAAAACAATTCCAACTGATACGCTAATTAAAATTTCTTGTCATATAAACTCACAGCTTTATTTTTCTAAAGAACGACTAAAAACTGAAATTAAAATTTTTGTACACCTAATAGAAAGAATTAAAGACGATAAAATAAGAAATGCGCCCTATAATAATTTTATAAAATTTCAGAAAAAACTTGAGGGACAGGATTTAGCTATTTTCCCTCTGCCTCATACTTTAAAATTAATTGAACTGGCATATCTTTCAGAATACATCCCTAATGAAGTAAAAACAACTCCAGAACAAGATTTAGACATTTTAAAAATTTTACTTATACTTAATTCTGGAGCTAATGATAAAACCATTCAAATTTTTGATGGGATTGACATTTCAAATAATGAATCAATTTATAAAATATTCTGGGCATCATTACTTCCAAACTCTACAATTCTCTTGAGAAAGGATTTAATTCTATCTCTCTATAAGTCAATAAGTTTTTTTAAGTTTTTAAATGACAACTATCCCAAATACTTAAATCAATATTTGGAGATAAATAAAGTTGATGTTTACCAAAGAATCCCAATCAAATTATTTGAGTTATATTCTAATGGGTACAACAAAGAACAAGATTTCTTTTATTCATATTTCAATAAGGATGTCGTTGCTCAAAATCAAATAGTAGCAAATTTAACTTTAGAGATTGAAAATTTTTCCAGAGAGGAATTTCTATCAAAAAAAATGCAGATGAATTTCAAGGGCATCCGAACCTTCCCTATTTTGAAATCAAAAGCTGAAGAGTATAATGTAAGTAATTGGAATTTTATAATCGAAAAATTTTATGAAGGCTTGGTATTCGATTTTTACAATAAAACTAATATTAAAGAAATTAAGGAATTAAAGAGTTTTGAAGATTATAAAGGGAAAATGGGGGATTATTTTACCAATGTTTTCTTTATGAATTTAATGAAAGAAATGTTTAGTCATCATCCAATTGTTTGTTTAAAGGAAAAAGAAAGGAATGACCGTTGTGATTATGATTTTTATATCAGAATAAAAAATAATGTCTTTTTCTTCGAGTTTAAAGATATTTTGTTCCCAATAAATGAATCTTATGAAGATATAAAGAATACCATTGATAAAAAATTGGTAGATAATAAAAAAGGGATAAAGCAAATTATTAGACAAATTAAAAACTTTAATCAAGATTATACCGTTTTTGATGATTTGGAAAAAGATGGTATCACGTTAAACGATATTGTAGTCTTTCCTATTTTAGTTTATTCCGACAATGCTTTTGGAATGACTGGAATTAATCACTATTTAAACAATTTGTTTGAAGCGGAATTAAATAAGGAAGTTGGTAATAGAGGTTTTGATGTAAAACCACTTGCAGTAATGTCTTTGGATTTTTTGATGGAGGAATATGAAAATTTCAGGAATGGGACTTTGGATTTAGTTTCCGTTCTGAACTTATATTTTGAATTGCAAAATGAACGCATCAAAATACATGAAATAAGTAAAACACCATTAACTCTTCAGAATGCTTTTGAAGGTTTTGATGTAATTATAAGAGAAAAAGTTGTGTCTTATTCTAAAGACCTACTTCAAAGCTCTTTATATGAAAGAGTTATTGAGGACTTCAAGCCCTTTCTCGCAAAAGAGAAAATTTGAAAGGCAATTATGAGATATTTTAGCGTGGTTTTACGTAAAATATTAACCCTTTAAAATGTCCTTTTTTACGCTAAAAAAATCCTCTAAAAATTGGTTCGACCCGTTTCTCGCTAGTTCCACCAATGAAGCAGAAAAAGCCTTTCCGAAAATACGGGAAGGCTTTTTCGCTTCATTGGCCTGAAGTGTACGACCATAAAGTGTACTTATTTTACTTTATGGGAGTTCTACTTCAGGTCAACTAGAATATCTTAACAAAGACTTAAAATCATAAGAATTCTGTATTTTTGAACATGCCTTTACCATATTGTGTTTATATACTTTTTAGTGAAAAAGATTTTTTACTTTATATTGGCTATACAACGAATATTGATGCAAGGGTAAAAAGACATAATGAAGGAGGAAATAAAAGCACTGCTTATAGACGTCCCTTGAAATTAATCTTTTGTGAATTCTATCTTTTTGAAGAAGATGCAAGAAAAAGGGAAATGTACTTCAAAACAAACATGGGTAAAAAAGCTATTAAATTAATGTTAGCTGGAACTTTGGAAAAATTAGAATATTTACCAACCCAAAGAAAAAAACTGGAGATTATTTCTGAAACAGAAGATGTCTCTAAGTAATTTGTTATTTTTTTGTTGAATTGAAAAAATAAAAATATTATATCGCCAGCAGAATTCATTGGATTTCAACTATCGAAAACAAAGAGCAACCTAGATGATCTTCTCAATTCTGCTGATAAAAAAATTATTCATCTAGATTCCACCACTTCCGAATAACTAATTCCTATCTGTTAAGCCAATACCTTTATAAATTTTTTCTTCGCTAGCTTCAATTCTGCTTACTTTAGTTTTTGAATTTTTAGGGGCTGAAAAAAATAACAAATAGCCGCGTTGACGTCCAGGCGTTAAATTATAAAATGCTTTTTTGAAAGCTGCATCTTGCTTAAATTTCAGTTCTAACTCCTCTGGTATAGGGTATTCTTCTGTTTTTTTGAATTCAACTTTTTTGTTGCTTTTTTCTAGTTCAATCGCTTCTTTAATGTATTGAATAAGTAAGTGCTTTACTTTAAGAACTTCTTCAATTTTAGTAAACTTTATTATTCTTGTAGCTTGTACATTTTCTGTTTGCGCCACAACTAAATTTTCTTTATTCTTTAATAACGACCCTTTAAAAAAAGCTAAGAGTGTGTAATCTTTTAAACAGGATAGTAGTAAAATATTTTTTCCGTTGTGCGTATAACATGGTACTCCCCATTTAATTTCTTCTTTTAAATTAAGTTGTAGAATTATTTCGCGTACTTCAATTAATACTTCTCTCCAATTATTTACCTTGCATGCCGGCGTTGCAAATAAGGCGCATCTTCCACAGCCTTGCGCCAAATAGGTATCTACATTATGTTTAAATTTTGTCACGAATTTTTAATTAATGAATAACTACATTCTATTGAAGGCATTAAATTAAATCCTTTAACTTATCGTACAAAAAATTTACTTTGCTTTTTAATTCTTCAACTTCAGATTCTAAATTGTTTATTTGTTGGGTTAATTCAGTAGATTTATCAGTACTTGCAGGATACGTAATTTCTTCTTCTTCTTGCTCTTCATATTCTCCAAATAAATGAATATAACGTGCTTCTTTTTGTCCGGGTTTGCGCTCTAATAATTTCACTAAAGGCGGGCTGTGTTCTGATAAATCGTTCAGTGTATTTACAACAGATTCTAATGAAGAAAATTCGTGCAAGCGAGCGGAGTTAGAATTAATTTCGCCTGGAGTTAATGGACCTCGTAAAAACAATAAACATAAAACCGCCAGTTGTGCGTCGGTAAAAGAAAGTAAAGTTGCGAAATTATGTTTGTACTTATTTGTTCTACTTGTTCCTCCAACTGCGTAACTTACCAAACTTATTGCTTTTAAATTATTAACGGCCTTGTAAACTTCCTCTTCAATATAATTTACAACAGGTTTGCGTGCCGATTTTTGATTGCAAGCATTGGTTAACGCATTTAAAGAAAGTGGGTAATACTCTGGTGTGGTTTTACTTTTTTCAATTAAGCAACCAATAATTCTTATTTCTTGGGCATTAAGTTGCGGAAGCTTATCTAACATAATTACTTTGGTGTATTAATTTTTGCGTTACACTCTTCAATTCTTTTTTTAGCATAAGGGTCATCTGCTTTTGCTTTTAAAGCTTCTTCGTAGGCTGCTTTTGCTTCAGTATATTGTTTAAATTTGAATAAATCATCTGCTTTGGTAATATTTTCTTTGTATTTATTACCACCAATTACTGTTGGCACTTTGTATTTACTATCACCTTGCCCCTGTTTAGGCTCATCTGACTTATTTTTAGTTTCGTATTCTAATTTTTTCTTTTCAGCTTCTTCGGCAGCGCGCTTTTCCGCTTTAGCTTTGTCTTCAGCAATTTCATCTTGTCTTATTTTTTCGAGCGCCTCTTTTTCCTTTTGTGCATGCTCTGCTTTTTGTTTTTCTTTTTCGGCTTTTTTATTTGCTTTATCTGCCAATGCCTTTTCTTTAGCTTCTTTATCTTTTAACGCTTTTTCCTCGGCTGCTTTTTGTTTTGCAAGTTTATCAGCTTCTGCTTTTTCAGCGTCTAATTTAGCTTTGGCAGCTGCTGCTTCTGCATCAGCTTTAGCTTTTGCAACTTTATCTGCTTCCGCTTTTTCTTTGTCTGCTTTCTCCTTAGCTAGTTTTTCTTCCGCTGCCTTTGCTTTTGCAATTTTATCGGCTTCTGCTTTTTCAGCGTCTAATTTAGCTTTAGCGGCGGCGGCTTCTGCATCAGCTTTGGCTTTAGCAACCTTATCTGCTTCTGCTTTTTCTTTATCCGCTTTCTCCTTGGCTAATTTTTCCTCTGCAGCTTTTGCTTTTGCAATTTTTTCAGCCTCTGCCTTTTCAGCATCTAATTTAGCTTTAGCTGTAGCGGCTTCTTCATCTGCTTTGGCCTTTGCAATTTTTTCAGCCTCTACTTTTTCTTTATCTGCTTTCTCCTTAGCTAATTTTTCCTCTGCCGCTTTAGCCTTATCAGCCTCTTCTTTCGCTTTTTTCTCAGCAAGTTCTGCAGCTTTTTTTGCCGCATCTTCGGTTTTCTTTAAACAATCACCAACCTTTGCTAACTGTGTTACTGGATACTCTTCGCCAGGAATTAAAGCAATAGCCTCAGTATAAAGTTTTTTAGCCAATGGGCAATCAGGAATTGCTAAAGCCTTATCTCCATCAGCATTTAAGCCGCAAAACTTTTTAAACAAAGCATCTTCGGCATCATAAATTTTCGATACAATTGCTAACCCTTGCTGAGTACCAGCTTCTGTATCTTTAAATGCCTTTTTATTTTGTAGGTATTCAACTTTAATTAAATCGCTACTCAACTCGCTATAATCAATTCCAGGATAAGGTTTCACCATGATAAATCCACCTGTTATTGCAAAAGATGGTTTAAAATTATCTTCTTGCATTTTTGAAGGAACATTTAACGTATTAATACCCATTCGTTTTGAATTACATCCAGGATAAGAAACTACCAAATAAAATTCACCATTTGCCGGAACCATAACTGTAAACTCTCCTTCAGGATTTGTTTTGGTTGTACTTACCTGCGTTCCATTTCCTTTAAACAAAGTTACAGAAGCGCCACCTATAACATCCTCCTGCTTATCAGCCTTTGATGTAAGTTTCCACTTACGCAAATATACATTACTTGTTAATTTTAATTCCCATGATTGAGCAAAAAAACTTGAGGAGATAACGAACAGAATAAACGAGAAAAAATAATTTTTCATTTTGATGAATTGATATAAACGTACCAAATTACGAAAAAAAACGAATGTAAAAAGTTTAAAAAACCTAATTAAATAACAATGAAAAACAAAACTTTAATGCTACTTTTGAAACATACTAAAAATAAATTTTATGGCTTTTGAATTACCAAAATTAAATTATGCGTTTAACGCACTAGAACCACACGTGGATGCAAAAACAATGGAAATCCATCACGGCAAACACCACCAAACTTATGTAACAAATTTAAACAATGCTTCAACTGGCAATGAATTAGAAAAAATGAGTATTGAAGATATTTGTAAAAATATAAGCAAATACCCAATGGCTGTAAGAAATAATGGTGGCGGACATTATAACCATACTTTGTTTTGGGAAATAATGGCTCCTAACGCTGGAGGCGTGCCAACCAACGAAATTGGAAAAGCGATTGAAGCAGAATTAGGAGGTTTTGAAAAATTTAAAACTGATTTTTGCGCTGCTGGTGCAACCCGCTTTGGAAGCGGCTGGGCTTGGCTTTGTGTAAAAACTGATGGTAAACTTTGTGTTTGCAGTACGCCAAATCAAGATAATCCATTAATGGATATTGCTGAATGCAAAGGCACTCCTATTTTAGGAATGGATGTATGGGAACACGCCTACTATTTAAATTATCAAAACCGCAGACCAGATTATATGGCAGCATTTTTTAATGTTATTAATTGGAATAAAGTAAACGAATTGTACTTAAAAGTAATTGGTAAATAATTTCGTTCTTGCACACTAACAACAAAGGCTTTCTTACTATAGAAAGCCTTTGTTTTTTAAACACATCCTAGCACCATAAACACTACAAACCTAAACGCTTATAACGTTGCTCCAATAAATTAGCGTATTCATTTTTTAAATTATCGCTCACAAAACTTTTGTTTAGTACAGCCAACATTTCATTTTTACAATAAAAGAAATTTTCTAAAGTAGTATCTAAAACTTTTTTACTTAATCCATTAGTTTCAAAGGCTTTTAAAAAATCATTGTATTGTAACTTACTTTTTTTTGCATTTAATGTAAGCGCCAACTCTTCTTTATCAGAACTCAACACTAATTTAGTGGGAACTAAATCATAAGCCGGAGCAAGCACGTAGCCTTGATTACCAAATTGCAACAAAGAAAAATTTTTTAAATGCATATCAGCATTTCCAGTAAAAAAACTAAACAAAACGTACTCATAAAAATTTGTTACATCTAACAAAGGATTTAGCGAATGTTTTAATAGTACCTTTCCTACTTGCTCATGACTCCCTTTGTATTTGTCTTCTGTAAGCCGTTCGGTTAGCTGACACATATCTTCCATGTGCACCTTGCCTTTCTTCGTTCTATCAACACGCTTAGTTATGTAGCATAATGTATTATCTTGTAAATAAACTAAACTATGAGGCACCACTTTTAACCCACAAACATTAGCCATGTGCATAGTAACATCCTCTAGCTGCGGTAATTCTTTATAGTGAGTAGATGGTGGCTTAAGTATATAATCTCCGTACAAGCCAACCAAAGTTAAACGCTTGGTTTGATTATCACTTTTTTTTCTATCTATGCTTAATGATAACTTAGGTTGTACACCAGTTACCGCCATTTGACTATGTATTATTTTTTGCGCCAGTTTATTTAAATCGCTAAAATTATACGCCAATAAAGGCGTTTCCAATTGACCAAAAAACTTTTTATTACAGGTTTCATGAAAATGTGCGTTAGGATCTACCAGAGGCTCATAACAATACAAGCAACGGTGCGCCTGATATTGAACCATTGGTTCATTCACCAGATATTCTTTATTTAAATATTTTTTTTTGTAATTTTTCATTTATTTAACCTCAACTACACTTACTGCACCTATACAATCATTACAACAAGCGAGTAACATTCCCATTCTATCTTTATGATTTAATTTCCAATTTTGTTCAGCTATGTTTAACAGCCAGCCCTCAGGTATTAATCCATCAAAAAAAGCAAACAGTACATAACTTTCGTACATTTTTTTTGAAAGTGGCAATGTGAAACTTAGAGCGCTTGCCTCTGGGTTCAATAAATATTTTTCATTGTACTCAAATGTATATCCGCGTTCGGTTTCCATTAGTACTCCTGCTAATTTATCATTAAAAAATATTTTTGCTTTTCTATTCATTACCTATTTACTGCCACAGGACCCAATTCGTAACCAAATAATTTTAAAACATCATTCACCTTATCCATTCTTAAAGTGGGTTTGTTTTGCTCCAAATCTCTAACAAAATGCAAACCAACATTAGCTTTACTTGCCAATTCAACTTGCGAAATTTTTGTCATTTTGCGGCGTTGCTTCACAAAACTTGCAAGTATGTTTGGTGCTTCTTTTTGCTTTTTTGTTTTTTTCATTCAATTAAATACTAAAATTTATTCTACAAATATACTAAAAAATTATATTATTAATAGTATAAAAAAATAATTTTATAAATAAATTATACTATTTAAAGTACAAAAATACATTTTATTTACATTTTATACTATATATAATATAAAAAATAGGTGAAAAAGAAGTTTTTCACTATTAATTGCAAGAGAATAACTCGAGAAATCTTACTCGAACCGCTTTAAATCATTTTTAGTAAACTGCCACTCAGGCGTGTGAATAATTTCGACTTCACTTAAGGCATACCAAGGGCTTAATAATTCATTACTTGGATTTTTTAATACTTGAATTTCTTGAGCAGGCATATAACTTTGCGCTAACAAATAAATTTTTTGTTTTGATATAGTATGAACTGCCATATCTACAACAATTACAGCATGCCCAGGACTACCACCTTGAATTAGCACATCGCCAATTTGCATTTCATTGATTGGAACAGATTTTAATTGTTTTGAAAGGGAAAGCGTGCCAGCATAACTAAAAACCATTTCTAGATAATTCCAAAAATCCGAATACGAAGTTGAAGCCTTGCCTCCATTTACCCAATTAACCGAATTGCCTTTTACAGAAATTCGTTTTCCTTTCATCCATTCTTTGTATTGTGCTTTAAATCCATTTGTAAAATTAAAAGAGATTTTATCGTAATATTTGAATTTATATAAATACTCTGCTCTCAGTCTCATAACTGCGTCGGCACATTGGTGTAAATCTTTATTACCAATTGGCAAATCAATCACTGCATCATACACATTATAATTTGTTTTAGACGTTCCATCGTACATCTTTACTAAACTACCCGCTTTTTTTAAAGGCAATAATCTTAAATAACTAGCGAAAGTGCTATCACCAAACGCTTCTCGAAGGTAATTTTTTGGAGTAGCAAATCGAGTTTTTATAGTTGTTCCATTACTTATAATAGTTGTGGTTGATTGTTTTGGACTAGAAAAACTATTTTGAGTGTTAACATACTGAATAATGGTTGCAAATAAACCGATTACAGAAAGTATGATAGATAAATGTTTCATTTTTTTTCAATTAACAAACAACTTTTAAAATCCAATAAATTCAAATTGTTTTTAAGTTCATCAATAAAGTTAGATCCAAAACTAATATAGAACTCAGAAAAATTAGCCACCCGTTCCTGAGGCAAATTAGATGGAAATAGCTTTGATTTGATCGTTTTAATTTGATTTATTTCAACCTCTGATTTTATTTTTAAGGCTTTATTTACTTTTGCCGTTAAATTATTTATACCAGATAAGGCCTTTTGTAACTCAGATTTGACAGTACCTTCGAGCGATTTATCAATTATAGAAATTGTTGAGAGTAATTTAGAATAAACAGATTCTAATTCATTTTTTTGTTCGTCAAAATTTACAACAGCATTATTTATGTGTTGAAAATGATTAATTAAATCAATCTCCGTTTTATACAAATCGCTGTGGTGCAATTTTAATTTATCAATCTTATTTTGAGTAGCTTTCTCAATTAAGGTAACAAATGCTCTAGGCATCAATAAAGGATAGGTTATATTATAACTTCTAAATGCAGCTAAATATTGTAACCAATAACTTAGCTCACCCGGTCCGCCAACATAAGCCAAATTAGGCAAAATACTTTGTTGGTAGAGCGGGCGTAAAACTACATTAGGACTAATTTTTTCGGTTTCATTTTCAATAATTTTTTCCAATTCGAGTTTAGAAAATCGAATATCTGTATCCACAACTCTAAAATTATCTTCATCAACTTTTTCTATTCTACCTCTTACACCATTGTGCATATAAAAACAATTTATAGTGCGTGGATTTACTTGAATTTTATATCCCAGTCTTTCTAATAAATTGTTTGTACTAGTAACGCATTCAAACGTCTTATTTTCAAAAATATCTTTTTTAAAGTTTGAAATAAAGGTAGATTTTAATTGTTTATTATCGCCATTAATAACTACCAAACCATACTTACCAAATTGTTCATTTACCAAAAAATGAGTAGCTTCTGTTAAAGTAGCATGTTGTAAATATGATTTTTCAAACAAATCAGTAAGTTGTTTTGCATTTTCTGAAGGACCGAGAATTGATTTGAATTCATCAAAAACAACGTTGAGTTCTTTTGTTTTAAATTTCCCAACCGCACCAGTTTGGGTTGTTTCCCATTTTAATTGTTTACCATAAACTGCAAAATTATTTATTTCTTCAAAATCATGATCTTCGCTTGCCATCCAATATACAGGCACAAAATCATTTTCAGGATATTCTTTTTTTAAGGTTTCGCATAAATTAATTACCGAAATTATTTTATAAAAAAAGAACAACGGTCCGGTAAATAGGCATAATTGATGGCCAGTAGTAACAGTATAAGTAGTTTTACTTTTAAGTAATTCAATATTACTTCTAGTTAATTCACTTGTGTTTTCAATCAAATCTGTTTGCTTTACAAGTGCATTAACTAATAATTCTCTATCAATACTTTGAAAATTATTATCTGAAATTATTTTTTTAAACGAAGCTAAAGAAGGAGCGTAATCATAAAATTGCTTTATCTCTTCTTTACCATCCATGTAATCATTTACCAAAGCGCCTAATACGTTTGACGTTGAAAAAGGAATGTTTACTTTTTGAAACATAGAATATATTTAAATAATAATTTTGATTTGATAAAGTTGAGTAATGTAGATTACCAAAATTCATCAAAACAAAAAAGGTGGCGAAAAATTACAATTTGCTTCCAAAGGCCAAATCGCCCGCATCACCCAAACCTGGGACAATGTAGGCATGCGCCGTTAATTCCTCGTCAATAGCTCCACACCAAATTGTGTAATCGTTATTAGGCATTTTTGCTTTTACGTGCATAATACCTTCTTTACTTGCAATAGCTGTAACAATGTGCGTATGAGCTGGGGTACCTCTTTCTAATAATGCTTTGTAAGTAAGCACCATACTCGAACCTGTGGCTAACATTGGATCGCAGAGAATAATTGTTTTTCCGTTCAGATCAGGACAAGCCACATACTCTAAAGCAATTTCAAAACTATTATCTTTGTGATGACGGCGATAAGCACTAATAAACGCATTTTGAGCTTTATCAAAATAGTTTAAAACCCCCAAATGCAAAGGCAAACCAGCACGCAAAATGGTTGCAATTATTGGTTCTTCTTTTATCAAACTACACTCCGCTTCACCTAATGGTGTTGTAACTATCTTGTTTTCAAAATGCATTGTTTTACTTATTTCGTAGGCAAACACCTCGCCCATGCGCTCGAGGTTGCGCCTAAAGCGCATGCTGTCTTTTTGAATTTTCGTATCGCGTATTTCAGCAATAAATTGATTAAAAACAGAATTGCTTTTAGATAAATCGTGTATCATGTTAGTTCTTTTTTAAGGTTATTGGCAAACTCATTTCTGATTGGTAACTTACTTTATCAAAAATTTCTATTGGCTTTGAATAATCCTTAAATCCTGGCGATTCCACTTGTAAGGTATATTTACCTGGAGGCAAAATAATTATGAAGCGCCCTGTGTTTGGGTTGGGTAAATAGTTTCCTACAATTTCGTTTGTAATATTATCGCTTACAGAAATTATTGAATTAGAATATTCAATAGTTTTTGTTGTATCTGATGACTCTAATTTTCCTATAACTACTGTATAATCAACCTCAACTTCATTAAAAGAAACGCGATAGATATCAAAATCGCCTTGCCCACCACCACGTAAAGAACTTACATAACCAAAACGGCCGTTTTTACTTATTCTAAAATTTAAATCATCATAACTTGTGTTTACAGGGTAGCCAATATTTTTTACGTTTGTAAACGATTTATTTTCTTCATTATAACTTGCTTTAAAAATATCGTATCCGCCCATACTACTGTGTCCTTTACTACTAAAATAAAGGGTTTTACCGTCAGGGCTTAGATTAGGAAAATCTTCATCTGCAGAAGTATTAATTGTATTACCAAGGTTAAAAGCCTCACTCCATTTACCATTTGGGAGTTTGTTGCACGAGTACAAATCTGTTCCGCCTAAGCTACCTTTACGATTACTTGCAAAATAAATTATACTGGCATCGTTATTAATACATGCGGCTATTACATCACCGCTACCATTAATTGTGCTTGACAACTCTTCTAACTTTCCAAATTCTCCATTTTTTAATTTACTTAAGTAAATTTTGCTTTCGCCACGCAAATTGATTTTATTAATTAACACCAAGTCTCCTTTTGCATTCATCCCAATTACTTCTTCGCCGCTATTACCTTTGCTTAAAGGTGCGCCAACAATTTCGCTTTCAGAATATTGTCCGTTAATTACTTTTGACAGATAAATTGAATTTAAAAATTGTCCGTTAGATTGTTTTGCAGTTGATTTATCAATAGGTCGTTTGGAGTTATAAATTATGTAAGCCTCATCTTCGGTTATAAAAGGATAGTAATCTGAGTATTCTGAATTGATATTCTTTCCTAAATTTTGAAAAATTACATCGATAGGAAATTTAACTAATTCTTTTGCGTTGATGCAATGTTGAATTTGCGCATCAACTTGTTTTAAATTTTCTTCTTTTCCTTTGGCTGACTTTTTAAAATTTTCGAAGGCGGTAATGGCGTCATCAAATCTGTTGGCATATTGATATGCTCTGGCCAACAAAAAATCCGAATTTGGATTGTGGTTTTGGAGACGAACGACATTTTCTAAATAAGGTACAGCTTTAGCTTTGTTTATGTTTGTATTCAAATAACAGACTGCAACATTGTAATTGTATAATTCATTTTTCGATTCTTGTTTTGCCAATTGCAAATAGTCTTCCAACGCATCTTCATAATTTTCAGCAGCTAGCTTTTGTTCTGCTTGATTTGCCAAAGCTTTAATGTTTATGTCTTGAGAAAAAGACAAAAGAGATAACAAAACAAATACTGCACTAATTTTGAATTTAAACATGGAATCTAATATAAATAATTTTTTAATAACTAAGCTTTGTAAAATTAAAAAACCCCTTTTTTGAAGGGGCTTTAATTTTTATTTTCCTGCTTTAATTTTATCGTTCATTTCTTTTCCCTTTGCTTCATTTCCTGTTAACAAATAAAGCTTACGAAGTGCTACCATTGTTGGTTTATCATCTGCTTTTAAGGTTAAAGCTTGCTCTAACAAAGGAATAGCTTTATTATAAAATTCTTTTGCTTTTGCTTCGTTAGCTTTTTGATTTTTTGCTTGTTCAGTTATTGTACCCTCTACCTTGTTTTGAAGATAGCCCCCATAATTGTTATACATTGCTCCTAAATTAAATGCGGCGTTGTATTGCATATCTTTATTTGAAGCGGAGTTTTGAATTGCGTTTTGATAATTGGTTTCAGCATTTTTAAAATTCTCATCAAAATCTTTTGGTTTAGGTAAATCTTTACCTGTTGCTTTATCTTTTGGGTTGGCCATATTGTCGTAAATATTTCCTGTAACTAAATAGAATAACGGGTTTTTTGAATCTTTTTCTATACTTGCTTTTAGGTTGGTTAATGCCTCAACTTGCTTACCACGTGCTAAATAAAGGTTAGTTTCTTGGTTCATTAAATTAATATCATTTGGATGAACGGCTCTACCTTTTTTTAATACCTCCATTGCAGCATTAGTATCCAACTTCATTAATTGAGCACTGTACATACTTTCAAAATTGTAAGGCGTTGATATTTTTAAATCAACCATTTTTTTATTATGCTCTAAAATTTTCGCTGGATTTTTAGATTTACTAGCGGCAACGCAAGCATTATAAAAACTACTTGTGTCTTTTTTACCAGTTAAACTCATATTCAAATAACCCGTCTTTGCAAAATAATCGGCAGCTTCATCATACTTTTTTGCTTTGTACTTTCCTTGGGCAATATTTCCTGCTTCCATTTTGATTTGCTGAGCCATTTGAGTAATTTTCATATCGTCTTCAGTTCCCGGATCTGTTGGATTTACTCTGCCTTTTTGCATTTCAATTAACTTTTCCTGAATAACTTCCATGTATTTAGGATCTACCTCTTTAATTGCATTTAATTCATCGTTAGCTAACACAAAATTTGTTAAAGGTACATTGCCATAAGCTAATAAAGCTCTTTCGTTTTTATCGGTAACGGTTGCCTCTAGTTTTTTTAATTCGGTGTTTAGCTCGCTTTGGTAATAAGCATAAGCAATACGTGCTTTGTAAGCATGCGTTTTACCTTGGTTTTTTGTATCCTCGTGCACTAAGGCGGCATCTATTGCATCTTTAGCTTTATTAAGATAAACTAAATCTGGTTTACCATCTTTTACAGTGCTCTCGTAATCGCCTAAGGCGCGCCAAGCAGTTTGTACTTTTGTTTTTTGTGCCAAACATATCATTGGAAGTAAGGCAATGCTGTAAGTTATTACTTTTTTCATTTTTATATTATTGTACTTTTATAATGACGTTTACTTTTTCAATTTACATACCAAAATCGAAAAATTAACATTTTTTACTCTTTCGTTTCATCGTTTTCTGCTGGTGCTTCCCCTTCATTTTTTACTTCATCGTTATTTGAGTCAATTGCATTTTCAGGTTTAATTACCGATTCATCTTCCTCGTAATCTACTTTTGTTACTGCCGCAATTTCATCTGTATCAGCAATGTTGATTAATCTTACACCTTGCGTGGCCCTACCCATAACGCGTAAATCTTTCACATGCATTCTAATTGCAATACCATTTTTGGTGATAATCATTAAGTCGTCAGAATCTGTTACGTTTTTAATACCAATTAATCTTCCTGTTTTATCAGTAATATTAATGGTTTTAACTCCTTTTCCACCACGGTTAGTAATGCGGTATTCATCAATATCACTGCGTTTACCATAGCCTTTTTCTGAAACAACTAATACATTATTTTCAGGGCTATCAATACAAATCATACCTACTACTTCGTTTTTATCTCCCTCTTCGTCATTCAAGTCTATACCAATAACGCCGCTTGCGTTTCTGCCCATTGGTCTAACTTTTTCTTCTGGGAACCTACAAACTTTACCTAGTTTGGTGGCCAACATTATTTCGTTTTTACCATCGGTTAAGGCTGCTTCTAATAATACATCGCCCTCGCGAATTGTAATTGCACTTATGCCATTTGCACGCGGTCGAGAATAAGCCTCAACAGTTGTTTTCTTAATAATACCTTCTTTAGTACATAAAACAATGTAGTTGTTATTTATAAACTCTTCGTCGCTTAATGTTTTTACGTTTATATAAGCTTTTACTTTATCATCAGTTGGTATGCTAATTAAGTTTTGAATGGCTCTGCCTTTGCTTTGTTTATTACCTTCTGGCACCTCATAAACACGTAACCAAAACACTTGTCCTTTTTCTGTAAATAATAACAAGTAATTATGTGTGCTTGCAATAAACATATGTTCAATAAAATCTTCATCGCGGGTGCTACTACCTTTACTTCCTTTGCCACCACGTGCTTGTGCACGGTATTCAGCCAAGTTGGTACGTTTCATATAGCCCAAATGAGAGATGGTGATTACAACATTTTCATCTGCAATCATATCTTCTACTCTAAACTCATCGCCAACATAAACAATTTCGCTTCGGCGTTCGTCTCCAAATTTTTCTTTAATCTCAAGTAGTTCATCTTTAATGATTGAGTAACGCAAAGTTTCGTTTCCTAAAATTTCTTTTAAGTTTTCTATAGTTTTCATTAACTCATCGTACTCAGCATTTAACTTTTCAACCTCTAGTCCGGTTAATGTTCTTAAACGCATATCTAAAATAGCACGTGCCTGAATTTCAGACAAGGTAAAGCGTGTCATTAATTCTTCACGCGCCGTATCAGGGCTTTCACTTTCACGAATTATTTTAATTACTTCTTCAATATTTTTTTGAGCAATAATTAAACCCTCTAAAATGTGCGCCCGTTTTTCTGCTTGCGCTAATTCAAATTTTGTACGGCGCACAACCACATCGTGGCGGTGCTCAACAAAATAATGAATCATTTCTTTCATGTTTAATATCTGTGGGCGGCCATTAACCAATGCCACATTATTAACTGAGAAGGAAGTTTGTAAGGCAGAATATTTGAATAAATTATTTATAACAACATTGCTAATGGCATCTTTTGATAATTCGTAAACTATACGCATCCCTTCGCGGTTACTCTCATCACGAATTTCGCGTACGCCTTCAATTTTTTTCTCGTTGCATAATTCAGCTTGTTGCTTAATCATTTCAGCCTTATTAACTTGGTAAGGAATTTCTGTAATGATAATACGTTCTCTATCGCCAACAGGTTCAATGTTATATTTGGCACGCATAATAACACGTCCACGACCTGTGTGCATGGCTTCTTTTACACCTTCGTAACCATAAATAATGCCTCCAGTAGGAAAATCAGGTGCCTTAATAAATTTCATTAAACCATCAATATCAATTTCTCTGTTATCAATGTAAGCAATTGTTGCATCAATGGTTTCTTTTAAATTGTGTGGTGCCATGTTAGTGGCCATACCTACAGCAATTCCTGATGCACCGTTAACAATTAAATTTGGGATTTTTGTGGGTAAAACAGTAGGCTCTGTTAAACTATCGTCAAAGTTGGGTCTAAAATCAACCGTTTCTTTTTCAATATCATTCAACATTTCTTCCGTTATTTTTCTTAAACGTGCCTCTGTGTAACGCATTGCAGCAGGCGGATCTCCATCCACGCTACCATAATTTCCTTGCCCATCCACCAACATGTAACGCAAACTCCACTCTTGCGCCATACGCACCATAGTGTCATATACACTGCTATCGCCGTGTGGGTGGTATTTTCCTAAAACCTCCCCAACAATACGGGCACTTTTTTTATACGGGCGATTGTGTAGTACACCTAAATCTAACATTCCGTACAAAACCCTACGATGCACTGGCTTTAAGCCATCGCGTACATCTGGTAAAGCACGACTCACAATAACTGACATTGAATAATCAATGTAAGCCGTTTTCATTTCATCTTCAATATTAATTGGAATTATTTTTTCTCCGTCTGCCATAATCTTTTTCTTCTATGTGTTTTAATGCTAATTTGACTTTAAATACCTTACTATTTTGAAATTTTGTCAGTACTGTAATTTAACTTTTATGTTGTAATTCGTTTGAACTTAAAAAACAAAATAGTGGTTGAAAGTACCGAAAAATAAGCTATTAGAGTTAAAACTTATCAACAAAATTTTTGTTAAAAAAACCACTTACGGAATTGTTTATTCCTGTTGTAATGACTTATTTTTGAATTTGGCATTATATATGTAAATTCACGAAAAATAATAATACTTTATGGAAGCAAAATTTTCGCCCAGAGTTAAAGATGTAATCACTTACAGTAGAGAAGAAGCATTACGTTTAGGGCACGATTATATTGGCATAGAACACCTAATGTTAGGAATGATTAGAGATGGCGATGGTGTTGGTATGCGTTTATTAAAAAACTTAGGCATTGATGTGAATGAGTTTAGAAAGACAATTGAGCAAAACCTTACACCAGGTATGCGCAAATCGAACAATTTGGCAAACATACCGTTGGTAAAACAGGCAGAAAAAACTTTGAAATTAACATATTTAGAAGCAAAAACCTTTAAATCTATTCAAATAGGTACTGAACATTTGCTGTTATGTATTTTAAAAGATAATGATAATGTAGTTACAAAAACATTGTTGCGCTATGGCGTAGATTACGATGCTGTGCGTGCTGAATTAGAAGGCTTTTTAGATAACCCAAGCAAAATTGAAAATGCCACACCTAGCGATAGCGATGGCGATGAAGATGATAACTTTGGCGGACAAAAAAACGATCCAAATGCTAGTAAAAAACCTGGTGAGAGCAAAAGCAAAACGCCAGTGCTTGATAACTTTGGCAGAGATTTAACCAAAATGGCTGAGGATGGGAAGTTAGATCCTGTTGTTGGACGTGAAAAAGAAATTGAGCGTGTATCGCAAATTTTATCGCGCAGAAAAAAGAACAACCCAATTTTAATTGGTGAGCCTGGAGTTGGTAAAAGTAGTATTGCCGAAGGTTTAGCTTTACGAATTGTTCAGCGCAAAGTGAGTCGCGTATTGTTTGGTAAACGTGTTGTAACACTAGATTTAGCAAGCCTTGTGGCTGGAACAAAATACCGTGGTCAGTTTGAAGAGCGCATGAAAGCTGTAATGAATGAACTTGAAAAAAGCCCTGATGTGATTTTATTTATTGATGAGATTCATACAATTATTGGCGCAGGTGGTGCTAGCGGAAGTTTAGATGCAAGCAACATGTTTAAACCAGCCTTAGCGCGTGGCGAAATACAATGTATTGGTGCAACAACGTTAGATGAGTACCGCCAATATATTGAAAAAGATGGTGCTTTGGAGCGTCGTTTCCAAAAAGTAATTGTTGAACCAGCAACACAAGATGAATCGTTACAAATTTTAAACAACATAAAATCTAAGTACGAAGACCATCATAATGTAATTTACACCCCAGAAGCTATCAAAGCTTGCGTGGCGTTAACAGCAAGGTATATAACAGATAGGCATTTGCCAGATAAAGCAATTGATGCGTTAGATGAGGCTGGGAGTAGGGTTCATATCACCAATATTACGGTGCCTGATGAAATTTTAGAACTTGAAAAAAAGATGGAAGACATTAAGGAGTTAAAAAACCAAGTTGTCAGAAGTCAGAAATACGAAGAAGCAGCCAGACTGCGTGATACAGAAAAACAGTTACAAGCGCAATTAGAAGCAGCTAAAAAATCTTGGGAAGAGGCCACAAAATTAAATCGTGTAACAGTTACCGATGAAAATGTGGCGGAGGTTGTTAGTATGATGAGCGGTGTGCCTGTGCAACGTGTTAATCAAAACGAAAGTGAGAAGTTGGTTAAAATGAACGATTTACTAAAAGGCAAGGTAATTGGGCAAGACAAAGCATTAGAAAAAGTAGTAAAAGCAATTCAACGTAACCGCGCCGGATTAAAAGACCCCAATAAACCAATTGGTTCGTTTATATTCTTAGGCCCGACTGGTGTAGGTAAAACGCAATTGGCAAAAGTATTAGCTCGTCATTTATTTGATAACGATGATGCGTTAATACGAATTGACATGAGTGAATACATGGAAAAATTTGCTGTAACACGCTTAATTGGAGCGCCTCCTGGATACGTTGGTTACGAAGAAGGTGGACAGTTAACCGAGAAAGTTCGTCGTCGACCTTATGCGGTTGTATTGTTAGATGAAATTGAAAAAGCACATCCAGATGTGTTTAATATGTTGTTGCAAGTTTTAGATGATGGCATGCTAACCGATAGTTTAGGAAGAAAAATTGATTTTAAAAACACCATTATTATTATGACAAGTAATATTGGTGTACGTCAGTTAAAAGATTTTGGAACAGGTGTAGGATTTGGTACAGCTGCCCGAAATGATAACCAAGATGAGGCTTCGAAAGGTGTAATTGAAAATGCGCTTAAGAAAGCCTTTGCACCGGAATTTTTGAATAGAATTGATGATGTGATAATGTTTAATAGCTTGGCTAAAGAAAGCATTCATAAAATTATTGATATTGAATTAGCAAACTTATTTGGACGAATTACTGGCCTAGGTTACTCTATTAAAATTACTGATGCTGCAAAAGATTACATAGTAGACAAAGGCTACGATGCTAATTACGGTGCAAGACCATTAAAACGCGCCATTCAGAAATATTTAGAAGACCCTATGGCAGAAGAAATTATCAAAAATAATTTAGCCGAGGGTGATGAGTTAGAAGTAGATTACAAAAAAGATACTGATGAAATTGTAATAACAGCTAACAAAGCAAAAACCAAAAAAGGCAAAAAAGAAGACAAAGCTTAATAAAAAAACCCTCGCATCTGCGGGGGTTTTTTGTTGGGTTAATTCTTTGCTTTACCAACACTACTAAACAAACTTCTCACCTTTGTTTACTTTAACATCGTTTACAAAATTGCGTATTTGCTGTTCGTCTTCTTTTTTGCAAATCATTAAAACTCCTTCGCTTTCTACTACAATATAATCTTCTAAGCCTTGTAAAACAACCAATTTATCGGTTGGTACGTGTACAATGCAATTTTTGCTATCGTAGGTCATTACATTTTTTCCTACCAAGGCATTTCGGTTTTTATCTTTATCAATGTGTGTGTACAAACTTCCCCAAGTTCCTAAATCACTCCATCCAATTATACTAGAACGCACGTAAACATTTTTAGCTTTCTCCATCACACTGTAATCAATAGAAATATTTTTGCAAGTTGCATAAGCAGTTTCTATAAATTGTTGCTCGGTACTGGTATTGTAATGTTTAATTCCATCTTTAAAAATATTTCCTAATTCTGGGTCATGTGTCTCAATAGCATTAATAATACTTTTAGTACTCCAAATAAAAATTCCGCTGTTCCATAAAAAATCGCCACTTTCTAAAAAGAATTTGGCCATTTGATGATCTGGTTTTTCGGTAAATGTTTTTACTTTAAAAATACGTTTGTCTTTATCTTTTAAGTCGTTATCAACAAATTGTATATAACCGTAACCTGTATCTGGTCTTGTTGGTTTTATACCCAAGGTAATTAACGATTGATCTGCTTCAGCCTTTTTAAAACAACTTTGTACCGCTTTTACAAATGTATCTTCCTTTTTTATTAGGTGATCGCTTGGCGCAACCAATGTTATTGCATTTGGGTTAAGTTGATGGATTTTGTAACTTGCATAAGCTACGCAGGGCCCTGTGTTTTTGCGTGCAGGTTCGGTTAAAATATTTTCTGGTGGTAAATTTGATAACTGTTCTTTTACTAAATTTTTATATTCTTTACTCGTTACAACAAAAATATTATTGGGTTTACAAAGTTTAATTAGTCGGTTGTAAGTTTGTTGAATTAACGTTTCTCCGCTTCCTAATACATCTAAAAACTGCTTAGGGTGCTGACTTGTACTCATAGGCCAAAAGCGCGACCCAATGCCGCCAGCCATTATAATACCATAATATTTGTCCATAATTGTAAAAAAGGTATAATTTAAAAGGGTTACTTTAAAATCATACACTTACAAAAATAATTAATTATTGGTTATCACGTGTGAATTTATACCCTACTCCGCGGATAGATTGAAAATATTTAGGTTCTTTTGGGTTTTCTTCAAAAATTTTACGAAAATTTAATATAAAATTATCGATAGTTCTGCTACTCGCATTTTCGTTCGCTGTCCAGAGTGTGTCAATAATTTCCTCCCGCGAAACAACTTTATTACATCTATTTGTAAGTAATTTTAGTAAACCAATTTCGCGTTTTGATAAAGTGAGTTTTTGTTGTGGTGTAATAATTTCAAATGTTTCAAAATTGATACTGTTATTTTCAAATTCAAAAATTTTCTGGTCTACTGATGGGTTGCTGCGTTTTATGAGGTTATTAATTCGCAAAAGCAATTCTTCTAACTCAAAAGGTTTGGTAATGTAATCATCTGCACCAAGTTTTAAACCTTCAATCTTATCAATACTTTGAGCTTTGGCCGTTAAAAAAATAATAGGTACTTTTTGATTAATTGCTTTCAATTGTCTACACACATCAAATCCATTAATTTCGGGTAACATTACATCTAACAAAACCAAATTAATATGGTGCTTTTGTGCCTCAAATTCTTTAATAGCCTGCGATCCGGTTTTTGAAATAAGTGTTTTGTACCCTTCTAAATTAAGGTTTAATTGTATGGTTTGAGCCAGCGCTAACTCATCTTCAACTATTTGTATTAGCATTGTAACAAAGTTACATATTTTTTGGTAGCCATTAAAAACACGATTCTAACCATTTGAAACATAAATACCTTATATATGCTTTTTTTTAATACATTTGATCTAAAATAACTTACATGAAAAAAATTATACTAGGAATTTTATTTTTACTAGGAACAGTTAAAATTCAAGCGCAATCTGTTACGTTAACCGAAGGAGCTAATATGCCGATGGTTGGCGACAGTGTAAAATATTATTTAGTTGATAGCTTAGGAATTAATATCTCATCTATAAACAACATTAGTGGTACAAACGTTACCTGGAATTATTCAAGTTTATCTCTTTTAAGTAATTCTTTAATTACAACACGTTACAAGGCACCATCAGCTGTGCCAAGCGCCAGCGCCTACCCCACTTGCAATGTGGTAGAAGGAACAACAAACTTTTATAAAAATACCAATGGGGCAAATGCTCAAACTGAATTAGTTGGAAACTCACTTACAGGTTTTACTGCGGCCTTAAATTTTTCAAACCCAGTAATAACAGCAAAATATCCCTTTACAAGTACAAACACATTCACGGATTCGTTTAGTGGTTCAGTTACATTTACTTCAAACGGCACATTTAACGGAACAAGCACTCTAACTGCAGATGGAACTGGCACAATCGTTTTACCTGGCGGACAAACTATTCCTAACGTTTTGCGTGTAAGATCAAGACAGAATTCAACAATAAGTGGTATTATTCCGATTGTTCCTATAGCGGTTAGACTTACCAACTACGATTATTATGCGGCAGGAATAAAATTCCCTGTATTCTCTGTTGCATATACATCAATCGCTATTTTAACACCAACCGTTACAGGCCAAATTACAAGTAACACGGCAAACGCATTTGTTGGAATTGAAGAAAAGAATTTAGAAGTATCGAATGCAATTATCACTTATCCTAACCCTGCCAGTGATATTGTAACCATTTTCAATACCAGCCAAGCAATTGATATTAAAAACATTAGTATTTACAATCAATTAGGCCAACTGATAAATATTAATTCATCCTCGTTATCAGAAATTTCTGTTAAAGCGCTAAGTGCTGGTGTTTATTATTTAAGGATAGAAACAAATAAGGGAATTGCCAATAAGCGATTGGTAAAAGAATAACTAAACTTTTACAGCCCTTGTAACCTCAACCTTTCCAGGAGGCCCTAAAAGTTTATCAACCCTAAAGCCAATTTCTTTTAGCATCCGTTTATAAATACCTTTTGAGCATTGGGTAACAATACAAGCACCAATTGGTAGTTTATTAAATAATTTCTCAAATAGTACCTTCTCCCACATTTCGGGTGTAACTTGGTGCGAAAAGCCCGAGTAATAAACAACGTGGTAAGGTTTACTCAATTTAAACTCATAAATATCTTTTTCAATTTTTTTAAAATTAAATTGCCTATTAATTTGGAGTGGAACGTTCCAAGGAGAATAAATTAAATCAAAGTAATTTAGGCTTAATTCCTTTGTTGGAGCAAGCTCATCATATTTTAACAATTTACAAATAGAGGTAGGTATTGGAAATTTATCAATACTGGTGTAACTAACTTTATAATTTCTTTTTGTTGCTTCAAGTAAAGTTAAATAGGCGTGCAAGCCAGTTCCAAAGCCAACCTCAAGTAAATTAATTGCTTTACCAAAGTTCGCTATGGCGTAATTTAAACCATTTTCTACATAAACCAAATTGCCTTCTTGTGCGGCACCGTAAATAGAATGGTAAGTTGTGTTTAAATCAGAGTCGTGAAGCGTTAATGTACCATCATCAGTTCTTATAATTTCTAGGTTCATTTTGGTAGGGCTAACTATTCTTTTTTCTTCTTTTTGTAAATTAAAAATAGTAGTACAGGCAGTAAAAATATATCCGCTAAAACTGCTACAATAACTGTGATACAAATTAAAAAGCCAAAATAAAAGGTGCTTTGAAAATCGCTCAGCATAAGACTCATAAAGCCTCCCATTAAAATAAAGGTGGTTAAAATAATTGGTTTTCCGGTTTCAAAATAAGTGCGTTTAAAGGCATACATTAAACTTTTACCATAATCTAATTCTATTTTTAAACGCGAAATAAAGTGGATTGTGTCATCTGTTGCAATACCAAAAGCAATGCTAAATACCAAAGATGTTGCTGCCTTTAACTCAATGCCCGCATAGCCCATAAAACCTGCTATTACAAGTAAAGGAAACACATTTGGAATAAAAAACACCAAAACCATACGCCAACTTTTATGCAGAAAAAAAGTCAGAATTGCAATAATAATTAAGGAAAAAATAAATCCTTGCACCATATTATCTACCATGTATTCGTTGTTTCTATCAATTAAATGAGCGGCTCCCGTAATTTTAAAATCTAGTAAGCTTGTATCGCATTTGGTTGCAATAAATTGCATTAAATTTTTGTTTCGTTGGTTTATTAAAAGACTTCCCTCATCGCGAATTTTAGAACTGATGCGTGTTTGTTTTAAATCCTGTGTGAGTAACCTTTTTATCTCTTTATTTTTTTTATTCTCCTTTAGCAGTTCCGTGATGTCAAATAAATCATCGCCAATTGGCATCTTCATAGATTTTGTTTCATTTGCACTAAAATGAATATTACTAATTAAACTAGGAAGCGAGAGCACAAACCCAGCCTTGTACTCATTTTTAATAAACGTTTCAACCTTATAAATTTCTTTTAAAACAGAGGTATCTAATACATTGGCTTTTTTGCAATTTACCAATATTTCAAAAGGTCTAACCCCGCTATAATAGTTGTCAAAAAAATTAAAGTCTTGTTTAATTTTAACCTTCTCACTTAAATCTTCCAACAAAATATTGTTTACTTTAATTTTGGATAAACCATATACAGACAATGCAACAATGGCAATAGATGCAAGTAAAATTGTTTTTTGATTTCTAAAAATCCAAAATAAACCACCACGCATAAGGTTTGTAGTTTTGCTGTTTCCTTGATGCACTGTAATTAACTTTTTAGGTGTAAAGAAATATAAAATTGCTGGCAATAAGGTGTAACTCAATACAAATGCTATAACCACCCCAATTGAGGTGTATATTCCAAAATCGCGAATGGGTTGGATAGAAGAAAATAGTAGCGATAAAAATCCAACCACGGTGGTAAGCAACGTTAAAAAGGTAGGAAATCCAACTTCTTTTAAAATCAAGGGATAAATTTTTTCACGTGCAGTTCCTTTGGCTAACTCTTCAAAATACTTTGTAAAAAAATGCACCACATCGCTCATACCTGCAATAAAAACCATTGTTGGCAACATGGTGCACATTATATCTATTTGTTTTCCAATTAAGCTCATTATACCTAAAGTCCATAAAACTGAGAGCAAAACAATGGTAATTGGAACAAGTATACCATACAAACTTTTAAAACTAAACCATAAAAAAATTACTACTACGGCAAATGAAAGAATTAAAAACAGAGTAAATTCTTTTGAAAGGTTGGTTAAATAAACGTCTTGAGCGAAAATTCTTCCAACATAATGCACCTCATCAAACTTAAAATCATTAATCAATTTTTTTAAATTTTTTGCTAAATCGTCGCACTCTCTTTTGGATAGCACGTCCTCGGTTTTTATAAACACACTAAGCGATTTTCCATTTTCAGGAAAAAATGAACCAACCAGGTAATGCGAATTATAAATAGTAGCGCTATCACTTTTGTAGAGCGACTCGTCATCAATGTGTAAAATTTTTGTTTGAACTGGAATTAAACCACCTAAACTTATGTTTTTTAAATTAGTTGGTGAATTAACTCGAACTACATGCTTTACACGCTCAATCTGTTTACAAAAACTATCAACTTTTAATAAAAATGGCTTATTAAAAATACCTTTGCTATTCTCAATTGCAACTAGGGCAAACTCGTTGTCGTATTCAAAAGTTTTTCGATAATTGTTATAAACCTCTAACTCATGATCTTCATTAGGAAAAAAAGATTCAAAATCGTAGTTAAAACTTAAATTAAATAATCGAAAAACGCTGAGAAGCGAAAAAAGTACAACAAAAACAAGTACAATTAAATAATATCTTTTTTGATTTTTAATGGTGCGCAAAATTAACAACTATTGTTGTTAAATAGGATTAAAAAAACGTGAAATAAAACTTATATTTAGTGCTTAAAAAAATAGTTATGCCAAAAGGAATTTATAAAGTACCAACACCCATAAACGAACCAATAAAACAATACGCTGCTGGAAGCCCTGAACGTAAAGAATTACAAGCCACTCTTGCAAAATTAAGAGGTATTGAGCTCGATATCCCTATGTATATTGGTGGAAATGAAGTTAGAAGTAACGTAATAGCTCGCTTGCACCCACCACACGACCATAAACACACCTTAGGTCATTTTCATAAAAGTGATAAAAACCACGTGCAACAAGCCATAGAAGCAGCGCTGGCAGCAAAAGAAAAATGGGCAAATTTACCATGGGAACACCGTGCAAGTATATTTTTAAAAGCCGCTGATTTAATTGCTGGTCCTTACAGAGCCAAATTAAATGCAGCAACCATGCTAGGACAGAGTAAAAATGCGTTTCAAGCCGAAATTGATAGTGCCTGCGAAATAATTGACTTTTTACGATTTAATGTATCGTTTATGACCGAAATATATTCTGAACAACCAATAAGCGGGCCAGGTATGTGGAACAGAATTGAATGGCGACCATTAGAAGGATTTATTTATGCACTTACACCATTTAACTTTACCGCAATTGCAGGTAATTTACCTACAAGTTGCGCTATGATGGGGAATACAGTTGTTTGGAAGCCCAGCAATACGCAAGTTTATAGCGCAAGTGTGTTGATGGAAGTTTTTCAAAAAGCAGGTGTACCAGCTGGTGTAATTAATTTAATTTACCCAAGCGGGCCAGATGCTGCCGAAGTTATTTTTAACCATAAAGATTTTGCAGGTATACATTTTACTGGCAGTACAGAGGTTTTTCAAAATATTTGGAAAAGCATTGGAAACAATATTCACAAATATAAATCGTATCCTAAAATTGTAGGAGAAACTGGTGGAAAAGATTTTATTGTAATTCACAATTCGGCTGATGTAAAAGCAAGTGCTGTGGCTGTTGCCCGCGGAGCATTTGAATACCAAGGACAAAAATGCAGCGCATGCTCAAGAGCTTACATCCCAGCAAGTATGTGGCCTTCATTTAAAGAAGAATTTGTTAAGGATGTAAAATCTATGAAAATGGGAGGTACTGAAGATTTTACCAATTTTGTAAATGCGGTAATTGACGAAAAAAGTTTTGATAAACTGAAAGCTGCAATAGATAAAGCTAAAAGCGACAAGGGCACAGAGATTGTTGTTGGAGGTAATGCGGATAAATCTGTTGGTTATTTTATTGAGCCAACAGCCATTAAGGTAGAGGATCCGAAATACACAACTATGTGCGAAGAATTGTTTGGACCAGTACTTACAATTTATGTTTATGATGATAACAAATTTGAAGAATTGTTGGACGTAGTTGATTCTACAAGCATCTATGCGCTAACCGGTTCAATCATCGCTAATGATAGATATGTGATTGATTTGGCAACAAAAAAATTAAGTAACGCTGCTGGTAATTTTTATATTAACGATAAGTGTACTGGTGCGGTTGTTGGGCAGCAACCATTTGGTGGCGCACGTGGCAGCGGCACTAATGATAAAGCAGGGCACAAGGTTAATTTATTACGTTGGGTTAGTCCTCGCACTATTAAAGAAACCTGGGTGCCACCAACAGATTACCGTTACGCCTTTTTAGAAGCGGATAAATAACTATTATTTGAAAAATAGTTTTAAAATATTGCTGTTTGTATTTGTTTTTTTATTTAACAGCGCTTTTGCAATTCATGATTCTTTGATTTTTAAATTTAATGAAAAATTAAATCATGATGACGACTTATCGTTGAATTTTAATGGTACAAAAATTCGTTTATCTGGCGGACTTAAGTTTAATGGATATGCAAAGTACATTAATAATTTTTCACCGCATTACACCCACTTAAATTTTAACGACAGTACTTGGCAAACTATTAATTTTTATGAAGAGATTGGTTTTAATAATAGTTCGGACAAAGAATTTACGGTACGCTTTTATTTTAAAGTAGAGCCATCGTTTAAAACTGATGACCTAATAGCAGAAGTAAATCATATTGGCGCATCTGCCTTATATTTGAATGGAACCACTCTAAAGAAATTTGGAAAACCTTCAAACAATTCAGACCATGAGGTGTGTGAAATACCAATTCAAGACCCTTTGTATTTCAACCTAATGTACGATTCCGTTTATGTTTTGGTTGCTCATTATTCAAATTCAAAAAAATTAGAATCTGAATTTTATTCAAGTGGCTTAGCACTTAAATTTTATAAAGTTGATAATTTTATTACTGAAAAAAAATCTTACGAATTATTTATAAAATTTCTATTATCAATCGGTTGTATCTTATTTGCATTATCCACTGTTTACTTTCATTTATTTATATTTAATAGGGGCTTAAAATATAATTTGTACTACTTTTTATTTTTACTTGCCCTAAGTTTTTGTTTTTTAACACCTCAGCTGTATTGTTTAGTAAGTAATCCAACAGCATTATTAATCATTGAAGGACTATTGGGGTTTTTTGTTCCAGCATCCTTATGCGCCTTACTACTTATGGTTTATTCATTATTTCAAATTAAACGCAGCTGGTATTTTTATTTGATGATTATTTTATTTGCAATACTATTTATTTCATCACTAATGAAAGAAAGCGATTTTAGCATCGTTATTTTCATTTTACTTTTTTTGTTAGGATATTTTGGAATCACAATTATTGCGATTAAAGCGTTACTCAAAAAATTAAACGGAGCAAACTACCTAGGAGCTGGTATAGTTGCATTTACCGTGTTTATTTTTATTGCATTAATTGTTGCCAAAAACGGAAACAATATGGCATTTTCTATACTATTTATTGCGCTAAGTATTTTAGCCTTACCTCTTTTTATGAGTTCATTTTTAAGCAAACAATTCGCAACCATAAATAAATCGCTTAAAGCTGAACTAAAATTAAATGAAGAACTTGCTCAAAAATCACTACAACAAGAAAAAGAAAAACAAGAAATTTTGGCAAATCAAAATAAGCATTTAGAAGAACAAGTAATTAACAGAACAATAGAAATTACAGAGCAAAAGAAAGAATTAGAATGTAAAAATATTGAAATAACAGATAGTATAGTTTACAGTAAGCACATACAAGATGCTTTGTTACCTGATGAAAGTGAAATACTAAAGTACTTTATCAACAGTTTTATACTTTTTAAGCCAAAAGATATTGTAAGCGGCGATTTTTATTGGTTTAAGAAAAATAGCGACAATGAATTTTTAATTGCCGCCGCAGATTGCACCGGGCATGGCGTACCCGGAGCCTTAGTAAGTTTAATTGCTATACAAAGTTTAAATAGAGCAACCGAATTAGAAAGCGATGTGTGCCAAATTTTAAAACAAACAAACAATGTAATTAAATCTACTTTAAAACAAAACGACCCAGAAAACGCGAAAGATGGGATGGACATAGCACTTTGCAAAATCAACTTTTTGCAAGATGGAAAAATTTCGCTTTCTTATGCTGGCGCTAATAGGCCAATGTATCTTTTGAAAAAAGGAAATACAGAAATCACTGAAATTAAAGCCACTAAATTTGCCATTGGAGGATTTACTGAATACAACCAAGATTTTAACCGAAGCGAATTTATTTTTGAATCAGGTGATAGCGTTTACTTAACCAGCGATGGCTATGCCGACCAATTTGGTAGCGAGAAAAATAAAAAATTAACTACAAAACGCTTTAAAGAATTATTAGCAAAATTAAATTATTTGAAGGGAAGAGAACAAAAATCTGAATTAGAAAAGTTCATCAACTCTTGGTGTGGTAAGCTCGAACAGATTGACGATATACTCATTGTTGGTCTAAAATTTTAGATAAACAATTTTGTTAAACGGTTTGGTGTTTGGTTTTAGTTTTATTAAATTTACATTAATAAAAACACAAACTAATGAAAAATAACTTACTACTAACATCTGCGTTAGCTTTTACAATGCTTGCAAACGCTCAAAGCGGCAAAAAAGCAATCGTTACTAATGCCGACGTGTCCACTATCTCCAAAGAATTAATAAACGGCAGAGGGTGCGCAACTGCTATTCCGGGAGAAGAATGGAATAAATGGTTTAACGAAAAAGTTGAAGAATTTGTAAAAAATCAACAACAAAATAAAACCCAACTACCAAATTATACAATTCCTGTAATTGTGCATGTTGTGCATGGTGGGCAATCTGTTGGAACTTACCCCAACGTTAGTCAAGCGCAAATTAATTCTCAAATTGCAATTTTGAATAATGACTACGCCGGAATTGGATTAAACAACGGAAATGCCCCTGCTCCTTTTGCTCCATTAAAAGCTAATTGTAATATAACTTTTTGTTTGGCTCAAAAAGACCCTACTGGCGCCACTTTGTTAGAACCTGGTATTGAACGCATTAACTATATTTCTAAAGGATGGGCTAACCCAACAACACCAACTACACCTGCGGCATTTCAAACATTCGTAAATGGTACAATTAAGCCAAATTCAATTTGGGATCCTACCCGCTATTTAAACATCTGGCTTACGGATTGTAATAATAACGTTGGTCTATTAGGTTACGCTACGTTCCCCGCAGGAACAGGACTTGCAGGTGTGTCAAGTTTTTTAGGCACGGCATCAACCGATGGCATTTGGAATTGGAGTAGAGCATTTGGAAATGTTGGTACACTTCAAGCACCATACAATCAAGGTAGAACTGCTTCTCATGAAATTGGCCACTGGCTAGGATTAATCCATATTGGTGGAGATGGAAATGGTAACATCGCTGGAGACTGCAATGCTACTGACTATTGTGCAGACACTCCACCACAAAAAGGTGGATTTGCGAGCGGGCAATATGGGCAAAATTATGGTGCACCTACTTATCCTTTATATGCAACAGGTTCAAACTCTTGTGCTGGTGCACCAAACGGCAATATGTTTATGAACTTTATGGATTATACCGATGATGCTGCAATGTATATGTTTACAAACGATCAACGTACACGTATGCAAACTGCTATGGCAAATGGTACGTTTAGAAGTTTATTAACCACAAGCGCAGCCTCTTTATGTAATATACCTGCCGCAACTCCTTCCGCAAGCTTTAATATGGCTAGCAATGGGTGTATTAATTCAGCAGTTACTGTAAACAATTTAAGTTCTGGTAACCCAGTACCAACTTTTGCTTGGTCGTCAATACCTGCAACTGGTGTTACTTTTAATCCAAATAACACAGCACAAGCACCAACTATTAATTTTGCAAATCCTGGTTCGTACACAATTACAGTGGTAGCAACTAATAGTTTAGGTAGTAACAATAATAGTAAAGCAATAGTTATAAACAACTGTGCAGTAGCTTCAACTTGTCTTGATACATTAGTAAATTTTGACGGTAACGATACCTTGAATGCTTTTAGAGCTGGTGCCGATGTGGCTGTAAACGGATGCTCACCAAATGCCGGATACATACTTGGTAACAATTGTTACGATGATTTAGAAAAAGCTGAATACTTTCCGGCATCAACTTATACACAAGTTACAGCCGCTCAAGCTACTGGTGTAATTGTGCTATTCTTTAAAAATGGTAGTCGTGGTACTGGCGGAAATGCAAGTTCAGCCGTAACAATGCGCTTGTACGACCAAACAGTAAACACCTTTACAGGCACACCAAGCGGCATTAAACCTAATAACTCAATTGGAAGTGCTAGTACAACAATAGGAAATATTTTGGCGGTAACTTCAGTAAGTAATGTAACCTATTGTGGAAGTCCTAATCTAGCTTTCGGCACGCCAATCATCAAACCTTTTAAATACACTTTTGCTACACCTATTAACTTACCTGCATCTGGCGGATTCTTTGCATCGGTTGTTTTACCAACAGGGGCGCAAGATACAGCAGTTATCTTTAATAACGGACCAAGTGCAGCAGCAAATCGTTCGTTTGAAAAATGGAGTAATAATGTTTGGTACGAAGTTAAAACTGCTTGGAGCAGCAACTTTAATTATGCAATGGCTATTTTACCTATTATTCAATGTGCATCGGTTACTGCTATTTCAGACAAATCTATACTTAACACAAATATTAATTTGTACCCTAATCCTTCAAGCGGTGATGTTAGCATTATTGCAACGTTGCCAAATGAACAAACACTTGATGTACAAGTTACAAATGTAATGGGACAAGTTTTATATGGTTCTAAATTTACAGGAGTTACTAACAACGTGTTCAACTTAAATTTAGGTGAATATAGCAATGGCGTTTACTTTGTAATCATAAACAATGGTTCAGAAAAAATTACCAAACGTGTTATATTGAATAAATAAAATTCTTAATGCATTTATTAAAAAGTCTGCTTCGTTAAACAAGCAGACTTTTTTTATTCATTAAACTCTCGTAAACAGAAATTACTTGAGGAATCAGTAACTCATCTTCGTTATTTGTAATTACAAAATTGCTTTTACTTGCTTTCAATTCTTGAGGCATTTGGCTATTGATTTTTTTTAAAGCCATTTCCCTATCAATTCCATCGCGCTTCATAACTCTACTTAAACGTAAGTTTTCATCGGCCACAACAGTAATTAGTTTATCTAAATTGTTTGTAAGATTTACCTCAAAAAGTAAAGCGCTTTCTTTTATAATAATTTTATTTTGATTGACATCAATAAATTTTTCAAATTCACTTTTTACTACAGGATGAATAATTGAATTTATTTTTTCGAGTAGAATTTTATTGGAAAATATTTTTGAGCTGATGTACTTTTTGTCGATTTCAGATTCAGTTAAGTAAACTTCTTTTCCCAAAAGATTTAAAATTTGTTTTTTTACTAACTCATTAAAATAAACTTTTTTGGCACAAGTATCACTATCAAACACTTTGCAGCCCAATGTTTCAAAAATTTTAGCAACCGTGCTTTTACCGCTTCCTATATTTCCTGTTAATCCAATTACCATTACTTTTTCATTAATACTAGTTCTACCTGTTCTGGATCGATTTTGATAACATTAACGTAACCAGGTTTTGTAACCAATACAACTTGGTGCTTGCTTGATTTTCCAATATTTACTTTTGCTTTAAACAAATTTTCATCATTATCAACCACTTGATTTTGTAAGGTAGTATAGGTTAATTTTACTTTGTTCGGAAAAATATTTACACTTTTATAACCCTCTTCATTCATTAAACTTAAAGGCAATTCAATACTTTTCTCTATAAGCTTGTTTACTTTTATAGAATAATTTAAAACCGACTCACTTAAAATTAAATTTGAATTTGGAGAAATTAAGTTTAAAACCCCATTGCAATCTAAAGAAACTTGATTGATAGCTAATACTTGAGAATAAATTGTATCAATACTGGCAACTAACTCTTTTTGGCCATAAACGGTAATAAATTTAGGGCTTACATTTTCAATTTCAAAGCCATATCCTCGTTTGCAATTTATTCGTGTTTCTAATTTTACAATAACATTTTTTTGAAATCCTTTTGGTTCAATAAAAACCAAAGTGTCTGGGTTAATACTATTTATCTTTACTTTGTTTCCTAAAGCATTACCTAAACTTAAATTACTAGTACCAATTGCATACTTGGTTGCATTAGCATTTGATGATAAATTATTAAAGTCTATTGTAATGTTTTTCTCCTTGGTTACTTGCATTAATAGCAACTTTAAACCATTGCTGGCAACTTGCAAATTTATTTTAGTTGGCAAGGCTTGTAAAGGAATTTTACTTTTTGGAACATTTATAAAATTAACATTACAATTAATGGCAACTGTGTAGGCTGAATTTAGCGCATTAAATAACCAAAGCAGCGCTGCAATAATTACACAAATAAAAAAAGCCGTGGTTTTACTCGGCTTTTTAGTTGAATTATTTGAAATTTGATTCAATAAAGATTAGCTTTTGTTTAATGCAGCAGAACCCTCGTTAGAAATTGCAGTTTTAGCAATTTTCATTTTAGTCCCATCTTCTACTTCCATTATAAATGTTGCATCTTCTCTAACTTCCACGATTTTTCCATAAATGCCACCAATGGTAAGCACTTTATCTCCTTTTTTTAATTCTTCAATATATTTTTTTTGATCTTTAGCTTTTTTCATTTGTGGTCTAATCATAAAAAAATAAAATACTACCACAATAAGCCCCATCATAATTAAGCTTTGCATTCCGCCACCACCTTGCCCCTGAGGAGCCATTAAAATAAAAAGTTGATTCATGTTTTTTGCTTTGTTTTTGTTTTGTTTTTAAATAAGTTGTTTATTACCGTGCAACTTCCGCCACAATAATTTCTGTTTTTATTCTTAGTATTCGTGTTGCAGGTTCACAATTTGTAATGACTGTTATTGTTTTTTCTTGATAATCTCTTTTACCCTCACTATTAAATACTACATTAATTTTTCCTTCTGCACCAGGTAGTATTGGCTCTTTAGGCCACTCTGGAACTGTGCAACCACAACTACCGCTAGCGCCGCTGATAATTAAACTTTTTCCACCTATGTTTTTAAATTTGAAGGCATGACTTACTTGTTCTCCCTGAGTTATTTTCCCAAAATCAAACTCTTCTTCTTCAAATTTAATTTCGGCTTTATTTTTTAAATCTTTATCGCCCACCGTATTGTTTACAATATTAGAATCTATTTCATTTGTTTCTTTACTCTCTTGGCAAGAAAAACAAAATACTATAAAAATAAACGCAAATACTTTTTTCATAATAGGCTGCAAATATAATTTTAATTAGGGGTTATTAAAAACAAAAAATCCCAAATAATTGGGATTTTTTTAATATTTATTTTTCAGAATTTCGCTCTGATTTTCCGGCTCTTCTTTTTATTTTTTGAGAAGAAATTGCCTTTGTATCTTGTTCTGTAAAAACTGCTTTTACCACGAATAACGTAGCTATAAGATAAACTCAAAGTCATATAATTATCTTTATTTGTTTTATCACCACGTTTCATTCCCCATGTATGCGATAAAAATGCGCCTTTATTCCCATCAATGGTAGATTGATCCAACTCTGTGGTTCTTAAAGCTAAACCTTGCGTGTAAGCATCACTTGGCGGAGTATCGGGATAGTTACCGCTAATATCATCAATATAATCAGTAAATGTTTTACGCCAGTTCGCTTCAAAACCTATGCGGTGTTTTTTATCAAACGTAAAATAGAAACCAAAACCACTCGGCAAGTTTAAAACTATGCTTTTGTAGTCATAACCCTCAACGTTGTAATCTTTCATTTTTACCCATTCACCTTGGTATAAAGATTTTGGATTGGTATAAAAACCGCCAACACCAGCAAAAACATAAGCCCTAAAGCTATTTCTGTAACGGTAAGTATTGCCCAAATCATTATCTTCAAAAAAGAACCAATGCCCTGTAAAACCTAAATCAAAAACATCATTTCTAAAATTAAAATTTCTAAACCTACGGCCTGGATTAGAGGATAGAGCATCTTTCCCTTCAATTCTTAAATAATCAAAGGCTAATCTTAATGAAACTTTAGGACGTAATTTATAGCGCACAAAACCGCCAACATTCCAGCGTGTTTGAGATAATTTCATATCGGCAATAAAATCTCGACGAGTTTTTTCTTTACCTCCAATGTCACCTAAGTAGTTCGTGGCACCAACGCTAATCCCATAATCCCAAAGCCATTGCGCTTTTGAGCTGAAGGATATAACTAACACCAGTAAAATTATATATATGTTTCTCATTTCTAGTTTAATAGATTCAAAATTAGTATATTTTTGTTAATAGTCATAAAAAATTTGTCTAAATAAACACTTATTTTTGCTTTTGTTAAAAAACTCTTTAAAAACCATGCAAAGTAATAGAATTTGTAACCTGTTTAAAATTGAAAAGCCCATTATTCAGGCAGGAATGATTTGGTGTAGTGGTTGGGAATTGGCGAGCGCTGTAAGCAATGCTGGAGGCTTAGGTTTAATTGGCAGCGGAAGCATGTATCCTGAAATTTTAAGGGAGCAAATTAAAAAATGCCAAGTTGCTACCAACAAGCCGTTTGGTGTAAATGTGCCTTTACTTTACCCAAATATTGAAGATCATATAAAAATTATTTTAGACGAAGGGGTGAAAATTGTATTTACAAGTGCAGGGAATCCTAAAACGTATACTAAACTTTTAAAAGAAAACGGAATAACTGTTGTACATGTTGTGAGTGGTGTGAAATTTGCGGTTAAATGTGCCGAAGCTGGGGTTGATGCCATTGTTGCAGAAGGTTTTGAAGCAGGTGGCCATAATGGACGAGAGGAAACAACGACAATGGTTTTAATTCCTGAAGTAAGAAAAGCAGTGAATTTACCATTGATTGCTGCTGGTGGAATAGGTTTTGGAAGCCAAATGGCCGCTGCATTTTGCTTAGGCGCTGAAGGTGTGCAAATTGGCAGCCGATTTGTTGCAACACCCGAAAGTAGTGCGCACATTAATTTTAAAAATGCTGTAATTACAACGCCTGAAGGCGGCACACAGCTTTCTTTAAAACAATTAACGCCCGTAAGATTAATTAAAAACGATTTTTTTAATAAGGTTTCAGCCCTCGAGCAACAAGGTGCTTCAACTGAAGAACTAAGCATTTTATTAGGCCGAGGCCGCGCAAAAAAAGGCATGTTTGAAGGCGACCTTATAGAAGGCGAATTAGAAATAGGACAAGTTAGCGCAAGTATTAAAGAAATAAAACCCGCGGCAGAAATTGTAGATGAAATTTACAACGACTTTTTGCAAACGATTAATTGTGTAGCGAAAGTTGTTAGTTAAACTAAATTCTGGTCAACAATTACATTCTTTCTCTACTCTACTCTACTCCACTTTTACCCTCACACCCTCGCTGTTGCTTGTAAATTCAGGTGCATACATACATTGTATACTTGTAATGCCATTGCTAAAATTACCACTGTGGCTAACGAACACATCGTACTCAAAAACAAAAGTGCCTTTAGGTAAATACGAAATAAAAAAGTTAGTGCTTGCATCTTTAGTAGCTTCGTAATAGCCCAAACCATCTTGGTACTTGTAAGAACTTAAAACATTTGTTGGCTCAAAACCGCTAGCACGCATATCTTTTAAATGCACGTATTCTAAATTTCTATCGCATCGCAATTCAATTCTAATTCTTACTTTGTCGCCAACTTTTAATGGCGCGCCAGCATCAATTGGTTGCATTACTGGTCCGCTTTTACTTGGTTTTACTACAAATAATTTTTTAGTTAATTGCAATGGAGTAGCGCTTGGTGTAATTTTATCTAATTGTTCAAAGTATTGCCAATAAACGCTGCCGTAACTTACACCAGCATCCTTTTTCACAACTTTTATTTTGCCCATGTCTGTTTTTATATCAGAACCCGTGTAAGTTTTTTTAAAGTAACCTGTTCCTGCATCTGCTTTTAAGCTTTTATCTGTTGCTGGATTTAACACGTTGCCTCCCATTGTAATTTCAACATTGGGTTCGGAGCTTAACCAATCCGTACCGCGCAGCATGAGCGCATAAACTGCTTCTGTTGTGGCTTTGGTGGTACTCCAATTTTGAGTTTGTTTATTTTTAATTAACCAGGTTTTTAAATCATCAACTGTTTTTGTATCGTTTGCAATTTCATCAAATGCTTCTATCATTAATGCCTGTGTTTCTATTGGGGCTTGGTACCAGTAGTAACCGCCATTGTTATCTTTCCAATACATTCCCATCTCTTCACTTACAATCGCATTTTGTTTTAATGATTTTAAAATTCCGCTAGCGGTAGTTTTATCATTAAATCTGTTTAATGCCAACGATAGCATGGCTTGCATGTAACGTGTGTTGCTTAACCAAAATGTTTTTGCTTGAGCCAAATAATAATCAATGGCCTCTTTTAAATCTTTACTCATTGGTTGGTTGGGATAATAACTTCTTAAATACAAATACTGAATAGCCATGTAATCTAAATGATTATTTTTTTTGAAATCTTTATCGTATTTTTTTAAGTCGCGGTATTGTTTTGCTAATTGGTTATCGCAAAAGCGTATGCCGTTGTTAATCATCGCATCAACCTCGTAATTATCTGATTCTTTAATTACTCCTAATTTTTTAAGATGTGCAAAGCCAGTAATGATGTGTTGTGTAATATACCAGTCCTCTGGACAGTTTTTAAACCAAGGCCACCCGCCGTTTACTGTTTGGTTTTGTTTTAATTTATTAAAGGCACTTTGCAACTCGTTGCTCATTTTGTTTAAATCGAATAATAAGGCAACACGTTTTTTATTTTCGGTTTCATTTTTGCTACATAACACCCAAGGTGTTTCTTCTAATAACACTGCCTTTAATTCTTGGTTTTTTTCGAGGTTCGATAGCAACGATTCGCTATTTGTTTGTTTCCACAAATCAAATACTTGTTTAATTTTTGGTTTAGAATTTACAACATGACTTGCTAAAGCGTTTGCATAATAACGTGAAAATGTTTGCTCACTACACTCGTAAGGGTATTCCATTAAATAGGGTAAACTCTGAATGGCATACCATACTGGATTAGCAGTAAATTCAAGTGTATAAGCATGATTTTTTAAAGTAGTGCTTTTGTTATTTTGATTAATAAATTTAGTAAATGTAAACTCCTTTGTCTGATTAAAACGAATTGGCAGCGGTAAACTCTCGGTAACCAACATGCGGTTAGTAAGCACTGGAACAACTTGTTCTTCGCCATCACTAAATTGACCAGCCTTTGCAACCACTTTGTATTTTAATGCTTGAAGCGTTTCTGGAATTGCTAATTTAAAACTTATTGGTGTACTTTGTCCAGCAGGGATAGAGAAGTTTCTTGTACTATTATCTATAATAATATTTGAAACTGGTTTGTCGGTTAGCGCATCAAACAACTGCAATTCTGCAACACCCGTAATTGCATTTTTTGAAAGGTTTGAAATTTTTGAAACAAAAATTAACTCATCATTTTCTCTTAAAAAGCGCGGGGCATTGGGTTGCACCATTAATTCTTTTTGCGTAATAACATCTTTTTCTGTTTTACCAACCACTAAATCTTTAGTATGAGCCAGTGCCATAAACTTCCATTTGGTAAGACTTTCGGGCATGGTAAAACTAATTACTAATTCCCCATTTTCGTTGGTTTGTAAGGTTGGAAAAAAGAAAGCTGTTTCGTTAAAATTTTTGCGAGGAATAACGGATGAAGGGTTGTTTGGTTTGCCTTCTCCATTCTTTAATTCGCCACCAGTTTTGTCAGTATCGCCTTTGTTTGTGCTCCAAGAGAACGACTGCTGGAGTTGATTTGAAGCCTTTGTTAAAGTGCTACCATTTGATGATGCAGCATATAAAGCCTCATCCTTCATTACTGGCGCTGAAAATTGCACCATTTCTTTTGATGGCATTGCTTTTTTTTCAGCTTCCTCAGTATGAACATCACCACCTCTAAATGAATAGCCATCGCCTGGGTAACCATAAGAATAAAATGAACCAAAACCAAACATGTTTAATTCATCGTATCTAACATCATCTATTAAAATATAATTTGGATTTTCATAATCAAAGTTTCTTGAATTTTGTACCTCAGCTAAATTATTTTCCCAGCCTTGGTAATTGTAGTATGAATTGTACAAACTTAAATCCCAATAGTTGGCTTTAAATTTATCCAAGCTGGCATCGTACATGGCAGCAAGCATTTCGGCCGCTACCTTATCTCCTTTTTTATTTTTAATTATTAAGCGCCATTTCTCTTTTTCGCCAGGCAATAATTTATTCCTAAAGGTGCTATATTCTATGTTCAATTCTTTATTGCTAAAAGGCACTGTTATATATTCTTGGTGTGTGTAAAATCTTCCATTTTTTACAAAATAAAAATTTGCTGCCAAGCCGCCTCTGTGCTTTTCGTTTATAACAAACTGGTTTAGTTTTAAACTTGGATTATATATAGTTTTTTGATTTTCGTTTTCGCCAGTTAAGTCATAAAAAACATGTAAATCGGTGTAAGAGGAAGCATAAACAAACTGAGCGGTATCGTTTGGTTCGCAATACGTTTTTAAGCCCATGCTCCATTGCGCCGTTTTTTCGGGCAATTGATTTAAATTAGTGTTGTAAATAGTAACGTATTGTATGTCTTTAATATCATTTCCAAATTTATCTTTACAAGTAGCTTCAAATAAATAAATTCCTGGCGTACATTTTTTTAAATCTGATAAATCAATTTCTTTTTGTGATTTTGTATCAAATGGTTTTGAGTAAACTTCTTTATCTTTTTCCCACTTGTATTTGTTGGTTTCATCTGCATATAAATCATTCGGAAATAATTTATAATACTCGTCTTTTGTGTATAGATACTTATCTGCCTGTACCCATAATCTATCTCTAAATACTTTGTTTGGTTGCTTTAAGCTGTAAATGATGAGTTTCCCATTTGCATTTTCTGGAACACCATTCAAATTACTTGCTGTAATTCCGCATTTTAATTTTTTATTTTGTTCTAAAATTTGTTCTACACTTATGTTTAAAGTAATGGCTGTATACCCAACTCTAAAATTGGTAGTGGTGCTTTGCGTTTCGCCATTAATATCTGTAACATCTGCTATTAGATTGTAATCATACGTAGGATTATCGCTTGCTTTATCTTTAGGATTTGGCAAGGCTTTAAACTTAATTTCGTATTCTCCTTTTTCGTTTGTTTTTAATTCTCCATTTGTAATTTCTACCTCACTACCTTGGTTGTAGTAATAAGGTCTGCACCAATACCACCACGTAGGAAAACTGGTGGAGCGCACCACTCTGTATTTCACCTTTGCGCCATCAACCACATTGCCTGCATAGGCTTTTGCAATACCTTTTACGATAACTTCCTCGTTAATTTTATAACTACCTCTAAGCGTATCAAAATACGTTTCAAATTTTGGGCGCTTGTATTCTTCAACGCTAAAGTAGTGTGTATTTTCTCCATCACTTAAATACATTTGACCGGTTAATAACCCTTGAGGCAAGGTAAACGCACCATTTACGGTACCGTAATCATTACTGGTTAATTTTAAGTCAGATACTTTTTGACCATTCACATCGTAAAGTGTAATTGTAATCGATTTGTTAGGTAAAATTTTAGCAGATTCTTTTTTGTTAATATTCAATAGAAGCGCTTTAAAGTAAACGGTTTGTCCTGGTCTGTATATAGCTCTATCGGTAAAGAATTTAGTTTCGTTGCGTGCATTATTATAATCGTAATTATCATTGTATGAATAAAAATTTCTTCCATTAAATAAAACATCGTTGCCGCTTTTTATTTCAACCATAAAATTAGAGTTGTAATTATTCACAACTTCTCCTTTAATATTTGAAAAACCATTTTCATCTGTTACAAATTCTTTGCCTTTTACAAACTCATAACTATTTGTATTATAATTGTAGCGGTTAAACCATACTTGTAATTTGGCTTCTTTTATGGGTTTTCCCGTAGTTCGGTGTAACACATAACAATCTATACTATTATTTTTTTTGTTTTGATTTATTAATGACAAGTTAGAAACATGAAACTTTTGATACGTGCATTTTTTTTCATCGAAGGTTTCATCGTGGCACGCAATAAGGTAATAATATCCATAATTCAAATTAGGTAATTTCACTTCTACATTGTGCGAGTTATAATCTTCATCAACTGGCAAGGCTTGATTAAATTGAGCTTCTAGTGGCAAATTCAAAATCTTGTTCTTTAATTCCTTTTCGGAATGTTTTCTTTCTAATTCATTGCTTTGAAAATAGTTTGTTTTAAAAATTTTAAAATAAACTTGCTTAACATTCTTATAACTTACCAGGCATCGGTTGGGTTGATTAGGTTCTAAGACTGATTCAGTTGTTAATGATAGTTTCTTTTCATTTAACCGTAATAATAAATTTTTCGCTAATTTTTCTCCGTCAGTACCTACATGCTTTTCTAAAATAAGATTAGAAATGTCTTTGGCTTTTTTCAAATCCCATTTGTGTTCATCACTATCAAGCGGTTTATAAAGTGGCGCTTTCTCAAAATAATAGTGTGCAGTTAAATATTTAATTTCTGCTACACGTTTAGAAGATGAAAAATCTTTTTCAAGAGTACTTAGTGTGTTCAAATAAATACTATCCTTAATTTCATTATTACTATTTGCATAGGTAAACGCTATACGCTTCAGTTCTAAATCAATCAACGCCTCGGTATCTTTAAGTTTTGAGTTTAGGTTATACAATTGTTGGTATAACTCTAGTGCGTAAAATTTGGTTTCTAAACTATCACTTGGCTTATCTAATTTTAGTTTAGAGAAAACGGTATACGGTTTTAAAAAACGTTCATCGTTCAAGGAAAATTGGTCGGCGGCTTTGGTTACATCAACCTCTGAACTTTTAAAAAATTCTAAAGCTCTGTGTGCTAAAAAATGGTATAATGTTGGTCGGTATTGGCGTGCTACATTTGTTCCTTTTATAATAATGGCATCAAATTCGTTTAGAGTAATACCAATTAATTCTTGTTGGTTCTCTAAAGCGGCTTTGTGGTGTTTAATAGCTGCATTAGCAATTGCTTTTAAATCCCAAGTTGCCACGTCATTGTTTTTAAACTGAACAGTGGTACTTCTATTATTAAATTGCCAACGGTTGTTTTGGTAGTATTGCCAGTAGGCGTCGGCCAATAGGCTGTGCAAAATGGCGTTTGTAGGAAAAGGAGAAGCTTCAATTTCTTTTTTAAGTTCTTCAATGTTTTTCTCCTGACTAAAATCTTCAGTAAACTGTGTGTACTTGAGTTTATAGATAACCGTTTTTACAATTTGAGGGGCATTATTTTCTTTTTTTGCCTTCGTATAAATTTCTGCCAATATTGCAAAAGCTTCTTTGGTTAAACCTTTCTTCTCTAAAGCATCTATTTTCTCCCAATAGCTTTTGTAATTATCGTAATTGCCGTAATACTTCATACCTTTTTTTGGTTTAGTTGTGTACGCTAATCCAATAGCCACGGCTGAACTGGCTATAATTAGCAAGAATAATAGAATAGATTTTTTGAATATCATAACGTTTTTTTATATGAGATGCTTGTTAGGGTTGTTTTCCACAAAGTGATTTTAACCTAAGTGAAACTAAAAATACAAACGAATTTTAAAAGAAAATAGTGTAATTATGAGTAATTAATTAAAATAAATTACGAAATTAGAAGCTAATATAGTAACCAATTTTGGATACAACATTATACATTTATGGAAGCAATTGTAGAAATTTTAAAAATTATTTTACCAGCTGTCGCCGTTTTTTTAGCTGCATTTTTTTTAGTGAATCGTTTTTTAGAAAGTGACCGACAAAAACGAGAACATGAATTAAAAAAAGAAGCCCAAAAAAATATAACTCCTTTAAAAATACAAGCATATGAACGTATTATTATTTATTTAGAACGGATTCATCCAAACACAATGATAGTGCGAGTAAACAAGCATGGCATGACATCACACCAATTGCATCAAGAACTAATTAAAGCAATAAAAACTGAATATGAACACAATTTAGCGCAACAAATTTATATGAGTTATGGTGCTTGGGAAATGGTTAAAAATGCCAAAGAAGAAATAATTAAGTTAATTAATATTAGCTCAACAAAAATTGCGCCTGATCATAACAGCAACGAATTGGCAATGATGATACTAAACGTGAGTGCCAACTTGGATAAAAAAATGCCAAGCGAAATGGCAATTGAATACATTAAAAAAGAAATAGCACAAATATTTTAAAATGAGTTTGTTTACTGAATTTGAACCAACAAGCGCTGAACAATGGAAACAGCAACTAGTAAAAGATTTAAAAGGAATAACTTTTGAGGATTTAAAATCTACTAATCAATCAGGTATTGAAATTTTACCTTTTTATACAGGAGAAAATTTAGAAAAAAAAGAACCAATTTTTAACAATAAAGGATGGGACATTTGTGAACATATTATCGTTGATGATGAAACTCAAGCCAATGCGCAGGCCTTAGAAGCCTTAAAAGGCGGATCAAGCGGATTGAGTTTTTATATTCATAAAAAAATAAAAACTGAAACTTTAATAAAAGATATTTCATTAGAACATATTTACACTCAATTTTTTATAAGTAACGATGCCTTGCATGTGTTAGAGGATTTAAAAAATGAGTATGCTAAACCAAACGCCTTTGATGCGAAAGTAAAATGTTTTGTAAACTGTGATGTGCTTAGTTTATTAGCCTTTTATGGTGAATGGCATAAGAATAAAGAAGAAGATTTAAGCACCATTACAAAGTTTAAACATATTTCTATTAATAGCGATTTGTATCAAAATGCTGGTGCAAATGCTGTAAATGAACTGGCAATAGCCCTATCACAACTAAATGAGTATTTACATTTTTTAACCGAAACAAAACAATTTAATCACGAGTTGATACATTTAAATTCTGCAATTGGAAGTGATTTTTTTGGTGAGATAGCAAAACTAAGAGCTTACAGAAATTTAATTGCCAATTTGTTTAATGAATACGGATTGCAACATGAATTGGTTATACAAGCCAACACCACTCAACTAAATAAAAGTCATTTGGATGCTTACACTAACATTTTAAGAAGCAGCACAGAGGCGATGAGCGCTATAATTGGTGGTTGTAATAGTTTGACAATAGTCCCTTATAATTCAACTTATGAGGCAAGCACTCCATTTTCTAGAAGGATGGCGAGGAATCAGCAACACATTTTAAAAGAAGAGAGTTATTTAGACAAAGTGGCGGATATAGCAGCTGGCTCTTATTTTATAGAAACTTTAACAGAACAACTGTGCGAAACAGCTTGGGAAAAATTTAAAGAATTAGAGAGTAAAGGCGGATTTATAAAATGTATTGAGAGTGGCTTAATACAAGAATTAATTGAAAAAGATGCGCTGCAATTGATTGAGAAAATAAAAAGCAACGACCTAGTTTTAGTTGGTGTAAATAAGTTTCAAAACGCATTAGAAAAAACTGTTACCATAACTAAAAAAGCTGAAACAAAAATGGGTGGACAGTTTAAAAATATTAAGCCAATTAATTTAAGTGATTGTTTTTTGAGCGATTTAGCTAACTAAAATTTAACACCAAAAACAGTAATATCATCGGTTTGATCTAATTTTCCGATCCATTCTTTTAAGGTTGAGTTAAGTATTTCGTATTGTTCTTTCATTGACTTTTTATGAATTTTAGTTAGCAAGTCATTTAAATTTTTGCGTTTGAACTTCTTTCCTCCATTTTTTCTTTTTTCAGAATCGTTTCCACCAAACTGATCGAAGTAACCATCGGTGTAAATATAAAGTACATCACCTGCTTTTACTTTAAACTTATGCAACGAAAATTTTGATTGCTTTCCTTCAGACTCGCCCATACCTACATGCATTTTATCTTTATTAAGTGTATGTGCTTTATTATCACTAATAAATAAGCCATAAGAATTGGCAGAAGTATATTCTATTTTTTTCTTGCTAACATCGTAATTTAAAATCAAACCATCCATTCCGTGACTAGAAAACTCTTTACTCAATGTTTTTTGAAGTTTAGTTTTCACAAAATCAAAAATTAAATTCGGCTGTTCAATATTTTTTTCATTGATAGCTTGAAATAAATAGGTAGTGTTTAAAATGCTTATAAACGCCCCAGGCACGCCGTGTCCAGTACTATCACATATCGCAAGTATTAATTTTCCATTTTTATTTACAGAAAAACAAAAATCGCCACTTATAATATCCTTTGGTTTAAACAATAAAAAATGTTCTGAGCTGAACTTATCAATAATATCGTGGTTGCTTAAAATAGTAGATTGTATTTTTTTCGCATAGTAAACTGAATCTTTTAACTCTTTATTTTTTAAATCAACTTCATTTTTTTGTTCAATAATTCTTGATTTTTGTTTTTTTATTTCTTGAATTAAATTGTTTTTTTCTGATACCATTTTTTCTAATTCATTTTGAGCGGCTCTTCTATACCTGCTCTCTAAATTAGAAGCTAAGACGAAGGACACACTAAACGCAAAACTAATTTCATCTTGCGAAAAAGTTTTATACGATCCTGTTTTCTCGCAACACATAACACCCATTAAGTCACCTCCAATTCTTAATGGAATATCGAGTAGCGAATAAACATCGTTTGGTTTAGAATAAAGTTCATTCAACTCTTTTGTAAGTGGATTTGTGTGAATATTATCAGCGTGAATAATTTTATTTTCTGAAAGTCCTTTAAAATAACTCGGAAAATCTTTCTTTTGCAAAACGCTATCTTTAGAAAATTTTTTGCTACGCTTATCGTATTCACCTATCGAAATCATAGCAGTTTTTTCTGAATTAAATAACCAAGCACTTAAGCGCTCAATCTTTAAAGCAAGTACAACCTTTTTAGAAATATCAGTCATGATTAAATCAATGTCTGAGCGCTCGAGAATATGAATCTTTGAAACATTATCTAGTTCCTTTAATAAATCTACTTCAACTTTAATAGGTGCCATAACAAAATATTAAACTTAATATTATGAAATGTTGATTAATATATGGAAACATTAACTTTTTGTTAAGTTTAAAATTAATTCTAACCTAATCCAAGATTTGGTTAAACTTTAAATTTAACAACCTCACCATACTTAACATCCAACATCATAATTTCTTCCATAGGAACTTTGTTAATGATGTTGTAGCAGGCTTTTATAACGCCAGCGTGGCTTATAAGCAAAACAGATTTTAGGTTTTGCTTTTTTAAATCCTCAAAAAAATGTGTAACGCGTTTTATTAAATCTAATAAACTTTCGCCGTTTGTTGCAGGTACTTTGATGTAGTTTTGCATCCAAAAATTAAGATCTGTTTCATCAATTTCATTCCATGCTTTGCCTTCCCAATCACCAAAATTAAGCTCACTAATCCTATCATCGGTAATAAAATTTTCATTAAACACTTCTGCCAACAATCTGCAACGTATTAAAGGACTGCTATAAACTTTATCAAAACTAGCACTGACTAATTGTTGTTTTATTTTTTCGTGTTGCTCATGGTAATTATCAATCAAAGGAACATCCAATTGTCCATAACAAATTCCTTTGGCAATGTTTGGTTCAATATGCCTTACTATAGTAATTTCCATAATAAAATATAAAAAAAATAAAACGCAACCTCAACCACTTGCTGCGTTGCGCCTAGGCAATCACCTGTGTAGCCGCCAATCCACTTTTTAAAATAGCGAGCTAGTAAAATTGTGATTAAATATAAAGGCGCAAGTAAAACAAATATGTAGGCACTTTTAAACACTAACAACCCAGCAAGCCCAAAGAGCAAAGTCACACCGACATTTGTTATTGAAATACTTTTTGCAACAGGTTTCGCCTTACTATCTTCGTTTTCGCGTACGTAGTTGTGTGTAAAAATTATTGTTGATGCCATAAATCTGCTCACTGAATGCGCACTAAAAATTACAAATGGTAGTATTTTAGAATCAATACTCATTAAACAAAAAAATTTAAATAATAAAATTGAAACTATACCAATAACGCCGTAAGCCCCTACCCTACTATCTTTCATTATGTCTAAAATTTTTTCTTTTGTCCAACCTCCACCAAAGCCGTCGCATACGTCTGCAAAACCATCTTCATGAAAAGCACCTGTAATAAACACACCACAAATCATTGACGCAATTAATGCTATCTCTTTTGTAAAATAGAAACTAAGCAAATAAAATACGAGGGCACAAGTGCCTCCAACAATATACCCTATAAGCGGAAAGTAACGTGTTGCCTTGTTTAAAAGAATCGCATCATGATTAACCCAATTTGGACAAGGAATGCGTGTATAAAACATTACAGCTGTTAAAAACACTTGTATTTCGTGTTTCAAAAATTTCATGCTAATTCAACTTCTTTGTTTGATACGCCAGCGCTCTCAAAACTTGCCATATTATTTATAAACTCAACTGCACTTTTTATTATAGGATAAGCTATTGCACAGCCCGTTCCTTCGCCCAGGCGCATATTCAAATTTATTAATGGAGTCGCTTTAAAATATGCTAAAAGATATTTATGTCCGTTTTCATTGCTTTGATGACAAAAAATTGCATTATCAATTATTTTTGGTTCGAATTTGTTAGCGCATAAAAATGCCGCACTGGCAATAAACCCATCCACTAATATTAATTTATTTTGGTTATAGCAGGCAATCATTGCAAAACATATTGTTGCAATTTCAAAACCGCCAAAATAGTGTAGTACTTCTAAAACATTTCGCTTGTCTAACTTGTGCTTATTTAATGCGTGAGTGAGTATATCTATTTTTTTTGAGTACTGTTCATCGTTTAATCCTGTTCCACGTCCAATACAATCTTTTAATGCAATACCTGTAAGGCAATGAATGATTAAAGCCGCAGATGAAGTATTTCCAATCCCCATTTCACCAAAGCCAAATACATTGCAACTTGTACTACTAGAAATATCATTTATTATTTTTTCTGCGTGGTTTTTAGCAATAGTTAATTCTGGTTCTGTAATTGCTGGTTTGTATAAAAAATTAGCTGTACCATTTGCTACTCTGGCATCAATAAGTTTAGTGTGTGCTTTTAATTCCTTTTTCACTCCTGCATCTACAACCAAAACATTTATATTGTGTTGTTTTGCAAATACATTAATTGCTGCACCTTCTTTTAAAAAATTATAAACCATTTGCCAGGTTACATCTTGCGGATAAGCACTAACTCCTTCTTCAGCAATACCATGATCTGCTGCAACGACCAAGATGTGTGGTTCAATTAATTTTGGATTTAGTGTGTTTTGAACTTTACAAATTTTAAGAGCAATTGCCTCAAGCATTCCCAAGGCTCCTAATGGTTTTGTTTTAGAATCTATTTTATTCTGAATATCTTTTTCTTTTATCATTTAAAGTTTGGTGATTTTTTTGTGCAGAGTTGTGTTACTTTCCGTTTCAATTTCTAAAAAATAGAAACCTTTGCTAAGACTTGAGATATCAACATTTTCCGAAACACTTTTCAATATTTCTTTTCCGTCTGATGAGATTATTTTTATAGATTTAATTACTTCTAACTCACCACGTATTGTAATTTTATCTTTTGCTGGATTAGGATAGATTGTAATAGATGCAAATAAATCGTTTTTAGTAATTGCTGTTGGCGCCTCGTGAATTACCCCAACGGCATCCAAATCAAAACCACCACTGGCAAACAAGGTTGGATATGGATCGTTTATTGGTTTGTTGTCATTATCAAAACTTACATTCGAGCCAGTAACTTTTCCAACAACATCAATAATTCTAACGTGTGTAATGGCGTTTATATTTAAGGAAGAAAACAAAGCCAGCTCCTGCAAGTCAAATGGTGTGCCGTAATTTCCACGGTACTTGCCTGCCAAATTATTTAATTTTGTTGCATCACTTGTATTGTCGAAAGGACCAATTTGTGTTATGGTTTGTGTGTTAGATGTTGCAGGAAATCGTTTGTAATTTAAGCCATCGCTGCTTACCTCAACAAAAGCAAGTTCTAAAAAAACGTCGCTGAACGAATTTTCGAAAACTGCAAAATCATAACCAGGGCCATTTTTAATAGGTTTATCAAACGTTAGCACTGCAATGCCGCCGTCGCCCAAACTTACTACTGGATTAAATCCAGCTTTTTTTGTGGCGTTTGTATCATGGCCAACGGTAACAAAGCCACTATCTGGCAACATAACATCTTTATAACCTCTTATAACGGTGCATGTTTTAGCCCACGACTTAAAAGCGCTACTATCTTTATACATAGCAGTGGTATTAATACTACCTACTGGCCCAGCAAACTGAGCAATAGAATGTGCGCACAAAAAAATGCCAACACAAAAAAATAAATTTAATTTTCCCATAATTTTAAACCTACCCCAATCGCGAGGGTGTTGTTTTTTCATTGGCAGGTTTCCTGACTTTTTGCTTAGTTTAATGCTCCTTCTCAAGTTTGGGAACTTAATGGTATTTGCAAAAAACTTATATCAAATTACAGTTGCGCGACAGTTAAGGACTTTCACCTTATTCCCATTAGCACCAATTAGCACAAATATAACAAAAGAATTTTGAAATTAAGTTTAAACTTAAAATACCCTATTTAAGGTATGCTCAAAATTCAAAAACACTTAACTTTGAAGTGATTTATTATGACCACGTTGGCAATTTTGAATAAAGGTGAAAGGGGTATTATATCAACTTACTTAAATAACGATTTAAGTACAAAATTAATTGATATGGGCTGTATTCCAGGCGAACGTTTTTCAATTACAAATATTGCTCCGCTTGGTTGCCCAATATCAATTGATGTGCAAGGATACCAACTTAGTATTAGAAAATCAGAGGCAGAAAACGTTCTAGTTGAGAGAGAAAAATAATTGAATTCGCTTAAAGAAAATAAATTAAAAATTGCTTTACTAGGCAATCCAAATGCTGGCAAATCTACTTTGTTTAATGCGTTAACTGGTCTCAATCAAAAAACTGGCAATTATGCTGGTGTAACGGTTGATAGGATTGACGGGAAATTTAAAATTAACCAAGAAAACATAATAACAGAATGTACGATTACAGATTTGCCTGGCACTTATAGTTTGTATCCTAAATCTTTAGACGAAAGGGTAACCTGTGGTTATTTGTTATTAGAAAATATTGACGTGGCTTTGGTGGTTGTAGATGCTACCAATTTAAAACGAAATTTATTGTTAGCCACACAAATAATCGATTTAAAATTTAGAACAGTTATAGCCTTAAATTTTACAGATGAAACCAATTTGCAAAATATAAAAATTGATGTAAATGGCTTGGAGCAAGACTTAGGCGTACCAATAGTTTGTATTGATTCAAGAAATAAAGTTGGTTTTAACGAACTACATATTGCGCTTTTAAAAGCAAAAGTTAGTACCAGCATTTTTTATGACGTGGCCTCGTTTCCTAATTTAACCTACAAAGAATTTGTTAGTAAAGGGCTTTCAACCGCACTAAACACAGAAGAAAATAAGGATAAAATTTTTAGATTTAGTCAGCTCAACTACCTAACAAAAAAGCATGTTAAAAGTCCTAATGAGTTATCACTAAAAATACTATCAAATAAAATTGATAAAATAACAACCCATAAGGTGTTAGGATACCTTGTTTTGCTGGCGGTTTTATTTACTGTATTCCAATTAATATTTTTTGTGGCAGAGTACCCAATGGGTTGGATAGAAAATGCTTTTTTAGCACTTCAAAATTTTGTACACGATAATCTTCCCGAAGGAAAAATTAATGATTTGGTTGTAAATGGCATTATTGCTGGCATTAGCGGTGTAGTTATGTTCATTCCACAAATTGCATTGTTGTTTTTATTTATTGCCGTTTTAGAAGATAGCGGTTACATGGCACGCGCAAGTTTTATAATGGATAAACTTATGCGCGGTTTTGGTTTAAATGGTAAATCAGTAATCCCGTTAATTAGCGGAACAGCTTGTGCAGTGCCCTCTATAATGGCAACAAGAGGCATTAGCAATTTAAAAGAGCGCTTAATCACAATTTTTATCCTCCCATTAATCAGTTGTAGTGCTCGCCTGCCAGTATATACACTCCTTATAGCAGTTCTTTACCCAAACGATTATTTTTTAGGGATTTTTAATTTAAAAGGACTTGCTTTAATGGCTCTTTATTTTGTTGGTTTTATTATGGCTTTGCTTATCGCTTTAATAATGCATTTGTACATCAAACCTAGTGAAAAAAGTTTTTTCATAATGGAAATGCCTGTATATAGAATTCCGCAGGCACGAAGCATTTTTTTAACTGTTTTAAATAAAGTAAAAGTATTTGTGATTGACGCTGGGAAAATAATTTTTGCGCTGTCAATAATTCTTTGGTTTTTGGGGAGTTATGGTCCGGGAGATAATTACTCAGATTTAGCAAAACAAGAGTTGGAAGTAAAAGCGCGACCAATGCATCCTTTGAATGATTCATTAAGAAAAGTTATTCAAACTCAAAAATTAGAAAACAGTTATATTGGTGTTTTTGGAAAAGCAATTGAGCCGGCAATTAAACCTTTAGGTTTTGATTGGAAAATTGGAATAGCGTTAATTACCTCTTTTGCAGCACGAGAGGTTTTTGTTGGCACCATGTCAACCATTTATCAAACGGGTGATAGTGAAGATTTAATGAGTATAAAAGAAAAATTAATATTTGAAAGAAGAGAAAATGGGAGCCCAACTTACTCCACAGCTACTTGTTGGGCGCTACTTATTTTTTATGCGTTTGCTATGCAATGCATTAGCACCGTGGCTACCACCAAACGCGAAACCAAGAGCTGGCGGTGGGCCGCGATACAATTTTTTTCGTTTACAGCGCTTGCTTACTTAAGCGCCTTTTTAGTATATCAACTATTAGCTTAACATGCAATTATCACTTATTTCTTATTTTTATAAATTTATATGATAAATAAACTTAAATTTTCTTTGTGTTTTTTTATTTCAGCTCTTACTGGCTCGGGTCAATCAAAGCCAAGCACACAAATTGTAACAAAACCAAAATTAGTTATTGGTATTGTAGTTGACCAAATGCGTAACGATTACATTTACCGCTACTGGAATAGATTCGGGAATGGCGGGTTTAAAAAATTAGTAACGCAAGGTTATTATTTTAAAAATGCGCATTTTAATTACATACCAACTTACACTGGCCCTGGGCATAGCAGCATTTATACAGGAACCACGCCCCGCACACACGGAATAATTGCCAACGAATGGTTTGATAAAAACACCAAAAAAGAAGTTTATTGTGTTACAGATACAGCCATGAAAACAATTGGATCGAGTAATAAATCTGGACAAGTATCACCAAAAAACCAAATAAGTTCAACTATTGGCGATGAGTTACTAATGAGTTCGAACAAACAATCGAAAGTTTTTGGCATTGCTTTAAAAGATAGAAGTGCTGTGTTACCCGCAGGCCACGCTGCCCAAGGTGCATTTTGGTTGGATGAGCAAGCAGGTAATTTTGTAAGCAGCTCGTGGTATTGCAACGAGTTACCAGCATGGGTGAATGCTTTTAACGAAAAAAAAATAGCAAAAACATATTTAGAAAAAGGTTGGGAAACTATTTATCCGATTAGTACTTACACCAATTCTATTGCCGATTTGAATACTTATGAAAGCGTGCCCAACAAACAAGATAAACCAATTTTTCCTTACAACTATAAAAATTATTTAGAAAAAAACAATGTAGGCATCATACGCGCCACACCTTATGGCAATAGCATTACCAAAGACTTAGCCCTTGCGTGTATAAAAGCAGAAAATTTAGGGAAAGATGATTTTACAGATTTATTGTGTTTAAGTTTTTCGAGTACGGATATAGTGGCGCATTCTTATGGACCAAGGGCTGTAGAGGTTGAGGATATTTATTTACGATTGGATAAAGACTTAGAGGAGTTAATTAATTTTTTAGAGAAAGAAGTTGGAAAAAATAATTTTACTCTTTTTTTAACGGCCGATCATGGTGGAGCAGATGTACCAAGGCACTTACTAGACAATAAAATTCCGGCGGGCTATATTAAAGAAAAAAAACTACAAGCCAATGTGAAAGCCTACTTCCAAAAAAATTACAACGATTCTACTTTGGTGGTGAATATTAGTAACGAACAAATTTTTTTAGACACCGATAAAATAGATAATTTAAAATTAAACAAGGATGATGTAGAGAATAAATTATGTTCATTTTTAATCACCCAAAACGGCATTGCAGAAGCCTTTCCAAGTACCGTTTTAAAATTTAATAATTTCGATACTAAAAATTACGCTTCCTTACTACAGAATGGTTACAAACATAACATGAGCGGTAATGTAGCGTACATTCTAAATCCGGCTTGGATGGATTATGCTGAAAAAGGCACAACGCATGGGGCTGGCTATAATTACGATACGCACGTACCCATAATTTTTTATGGTAATTCCGTTCCAAAAGGAGAGAATTATAATTACATTACCATAACCCAAATTGCGCCAACCGTTTGCGAGCTTATTCAGATTAACCAAACAAATGGATGCACCGCTCTGCCCTTGCAAACCTTGTTTGAAAAAAAATAAAACGCAGTAGGGTATTAAATGCCGATTGAGATGGATTGAGTTAAGCGGTGGATTAAAGTTTTAATTAGAAGTCTAAACAAGATGAAACTTCTCCTTTTAAATCGTTGTTAGCATTTCAAATTATTTGATAAACAATCAATTTTAATTCTAACTTAGTAAAAAAAACATGAAAGAAAATTACGCTCTATTTTTATTAGTTTTAATTACTTTATTTAGTAGTCAAAATTCTATAAATGCACAGTGTGCTGTGCCTCCAACACCAACAGTTACAGCAACTGGGGCCTGTGGCAACAATTTCCCAATAACGCCAACTTTAACCGCTACAGGTGCTTCAACTTTACAAACAAGCTGGTATGCTAATTCCTTTGGTGGAAATGCTGTTGGAACTGGTAGCACTTATGCAACACCAAGTTTAACTGCGGCTACAGTATTTTATGCTGCGCAATTATCAGCAACATCTAACGCATCGTTAACATTACCCTCACAGAGTAGCACCTTCTCAGGAAATAGTAGAGGGTACTATTTTACTGCTCCTGTATCTTTTGTTATTACAGGTGTTAGGGTTCCAACAGATGCTAGTTCGGGTAATTCAAACATTGCTATTGTTAAGTTTCAAGGTAATGTGCCACCGCCTTTATTTGCGGCCACAACCAACTCGTTCGATATTTTGTATCTAACCCAAAATAATACGAGTGGTACTGGTACAATTGCCGTTAACATTCCTGTATATGCAGGCGAGGTAATTGGTGTTTTAGGAGACAGAGGCAGTATCAATTCTTATGCTTCGGGGCCTACAACTCAAAGTTTAGGCAGTAATACGCTTATATTAAATCGTTTAGGTATGCAATTTCCGCTTCCATCAACTGTGCCGCAACAATTATGGGCAGAGGCTTCAGGAAGTATTTCAAGAGTTGAATTATATACCACTTTAGGTTGTTTAAATTCATTAACTGCTTATACGGTTAATATAAATCCAAACCCAACGGTAAGCATTGTTGGTGGTTCGTCTCCTATTTGCGCTGGGGGTACGGTTAACTTAACAGTTTCAGGAGCCGATACCTATAGCTGGAGCACAGGTGCAAGCGGTTCAACGATTGCGCCTGCACCCGCAGTAAGTACCACCTACACAGCCGTTGGAACTTTAACTGCTAGTGGTTGTTTTGCAATGGCAACCAAGGTTGTTACTGTCAATCCAAACCCAGTAATTTCGATTAGTAGCCCAAGTGCTATTTGTAGTGGTAATTCGTTAAGTTTAACGGCGAGTGGTGCTAGCACTTATACTTGGAATACAGGAGCAACTACTGCTTCTATTAGTGCAACGCCTACTGCAAATATTACTTATACTGCAAGCGGCACCAATACAGTAACTGGTTGTGTTGGCAATACAACGAAGTCTATCACAGTGAACTCAAACCCAGTAATTTCGATTAGTAGCTTAAGTGTTGTTTGTAGTGGTAATTCGTTAAGTTTAACGGCGAGTGGTGCTAGTACTTATACTTGGAATACAGGGGCAACTACTGCTTCTATTAGTGTAACACCTACTATAAATATTACTTATACTGCAAGCGGCACCAATACGGTAACTGGTTGTGTTGGCAATACAACGCAAGCAATAACCGTCAATCCAAACCCAACGGTTATAGCCACAAGCAATACAAGTTTAATTTGTGTGGGTCAATCAGCAACCATAAGCTCATCGGGTGCAAGCACTTACTCTTACTCTCCTGCTATTCCATTGTCTGGAGTTATTTCGCCATCGGCTACCACCACCTATACAATTATGGGAACGAGTTTGCTTGGTTGTTCGGGAATGACAACGTTAACACAATCCGTTTCATTGTGTACAGGTATTGAAGCTAATTTTAGTAATTCAAGTTTGATTTCTATTTATCCAAATCCAACATCTGGTATTTTAAATATTAATTATCTAAGCGGCTCAACCAAAAATTTACAAATTTTGGATATCAGTGGTAGAATTGTTTTAGAAACTTCGGTAGCGGATGATACGAGTACGTTAAACATTTCTAACTTACAAAGTGGGATTTACTATTTAAAAATTCTATCCACTACTAAAGTAGATTGTTTGAAGATAGTTAAAGAGTAGTGAAAATTTTAATGTATCACCAAATAAGTATATATTTTATTTAAAGTATTTTCTTAGAATAATCTTTAATAAAAGTTTTATCTTTATGTTCAAACTTGTACGCATGAGTTTACTTAAGGTAGAACTTTTATAAACCTTGAAAGCTGAAAAACCAAGATTATTATAACCGCAACTATCTATCCAAAACTTGTAAACTATTGCATCCAAGTCTTTTTCAGGAGCAAAATTTAATTTTCTATTTTGCGAAACTAACTTCATTAAAAGTTTTTCTATTTGATTTAATAATTCAATTGAGTTTATAAAATCATTGTTACCTAGTTTATTAAGTGTGTTTATATCCTCTGCATTTAAATCAAAATTAGCTTTAGATAAATAGTCTAATCTAATTTTATTGTTAATCTCAAGTTGATTTAGACGATGTTTCACGGATACTTGGTTAGTATGATGCCTGTATTTTAACAACGGCTTAGCTAGATATACAAATTCACCCTCAAAGGCTAATTCTGTCCATAACTTATAATCCTCGGCGTGTAAGAACTCAGAATTATAATAACTACGGTTGCTCTGCTTTTTAAACATAACTGTAGGGTGACAAAAACAAGTAGCGAATAACAAAAGTGTTTTTAACTGGGAATTTGAATAGCTTGACTTAATAAGTTGAAGTTTTGAATCGGTTAACAAAAAATAATTACTGCTTACTACAATAGAGCTTGTATTAGATTGAAATGCGTTATATTGCTCTTGTAATCTTGTGGGTAAACTAATATCATCCGCATCCATACGAGCAATATATTGGCCTTTGCTTTTGCTAATACCTTCGTTTAAAGAAAAAATTAACCCTTTGTTAGTGCTATTTTTTAAGTAAACAATTCGTTTATCATTAAAACTCAAAATAATTTTTTCTGTTTCATCTTTAGAACCATCGTTTACAATAATGAATTCAAAATCAGTGTATGTTTGACTTAAAATACTTTGAATTGCTTCAGCTAAATATTTTTCGGCATTATAAGCCGCCATTACTACAGATATATTTGGTTTAGCTTCCACAATAATTTTTAAGTTTTAAAATAACTTCATTATCAACCGCTTCATCAAATTTTCTTCCAAAAAATTTATTTTCAGAGTTAATCATTTTCTCATAATCTTCTAGTCTTAATATTTTAGGGTATTCAGGTCCATCGCTCCAATTAATGTAACGTAAATCTTCAGAAATAACTTTATTTTTAAACTCGGAATTGAGAATTATTGATTGAATAAAAATTTCATCGGCGCATAACGAATGCTTGAAAGATTTTAAATAGGAAGGATTTTTTTCAACGTAATTTACAATAAGTTTAAGCGCATCAAGTGGCAGATTAAACCAATTTGAACCACCGTATTGCTGAAACTTAACTTTACGTACAAACCCAAGTTTACTTTGAATACAGGAAATTAAATTAGTTAATTTGTTGCTTAGCCAGGGGTGATTCTCTAAAAGAATTCTGTAGTGTCCTAATCTATTTAACCCATTATACTTCCATGATTGGTTAGGTAGCTTAAAATTTAGTAAGAACAATTCAGTTATATTCGCTTCAAAAAAATTCATTAAGTCGATTGGCTTTTTTATTAAAAAATCCTGACCGCTTAATAACATAAAATAATTTTCAGAATTATTTTTTACTGCTGTTTTAATTAACTCATAAGTAGCTAAAATTTGACTATAGCTTCCCCAAAAAACTTTGTACTTTTTTTCAATAAACACAACACGGTTGTTAGTTGAATAAAATTTAATTAACTCATTAAAATTGTTTAGTGCCTTTAAATCTATGTGTATATAAATTTTACTACTATTAACAAGCAATAATGATTCTATTAAATTTTTTAATTGTTTGGGGTAACGATGAGCAAGTATTAAAAAACCTAATTTCATTTAAAGCGCTATCCAATTTTGTGGTAAAATATCTATACTTTTTGATTCCACATTAGTGAACCAATATTTTGGTGCAATAACAATTTTTTGTGGGTTTTGATTTAACCATGCACCCCACCAACTGAAGCTACTATTAGCAATAATGTTGTGTTTACATTTACTCATTAAAAATAAATCTTCAGCAGCAGATTTTGTGTCCAAAAAAATAAAATACTCAGAAGTGAAGTTTTTCTTGCACCAATCAATGTCATCTGAAAAAACATATATCTTGCTCTCACCTATTTTACTTTTTAATAAATCAATTGCTGCTTGATAATAATCCAATGAACAAATACCATGGAAATCGTTTGCTGATTTCAAATTTACATAATCGCCACGCCTAATATGCATTGAAACGCTATTTTGTTTTAGCTCATCTAAATGAGTAAACGTATTCTTAATGAATTCTTCTTTTATTGTAAACGCTTTTAGCAAAATATTGGATATATCTTTAAAGTACAATTCGCTTTGCCAAAAGCCATTTAAATAGGTGCGTGCAGGAAAATTTGAGAAACCTTTGTTGTAAGCAGAACCTCTTTCGTTGGCAACGAGCTTATTACTTGGCAAATTTAATTTTTGAATTAAAAAATTTTGAAATTTATTTTTATTAAACGCCTCAATATCTTGTTGATTGGCAATTTCTAGATTCAGATTAAAAATAGATAATTCCAAATTTCTTTTTGTATAAGCGCCGTTTGGATTTTTATTTAAATCAAAAGTATCAACCTTTAAAGGCACGTTCCGCTTAGCCGCTAAGGCTTTCCCCGCAGCGTATTGAAACATTTGGTTCCCCAAACCACCTATTAATTTAGTAACTATCATTTTGAAATCAAGCTTTTATATAGCTGTTCGTATTGCAACGTTATTTTTTCCCAACTGTATTTTTCTTTCCAAATTTTATGAGCCGTTTCTGCCATTTGTAAACGCTCTTTTTCGTTTAAATAAAAGTCGTTTAATAATTTTACTGATTCTTTTATTTTGGCATGAGAAAATCCGTTGGCATCAAAAGTAGTTGGTAAAATTTTACCACCCATTGTCCAGCTGGCAATTTCAAAGGAATTGCCGACATCTGTAGCCAAAAAAGGTAACTTGGCAGCAGCACATTCAAATAAAACTATTGGCGAACACTCTATATTTGATGGGAATAAAAATAGATTTGATTGTTTGTAAGCAGCAACAGTAAACTCTCTATTAGTATTTTTAAAAATAATTTTTTTATCCCCAATAAATGTATTTGTCAGATAAAGAATTGCTAAGCGTGGATTTTTTATAAAGATTCGAGCAAAATCTAATTTAATATTGCTAACGCATAGCAGCACAGCATTCTTTACTTTTGAATGCAAAAAAATATCTAAAACTTCTTTATGTCCTTTTCTTCCTGTGTAGCTCCCTACATGTAAAATTATAAACGCATTTGAGTTAAGTTTTAATTCGCTTCTGATTGATATTTCACTTTCTGCTTCAAACTCATCTTGAGCAGCGCCATTAGGAATTAGGGTAATGTTTTGCACCTTATTAGCTCTGGCAAAATTTATATCTCTATAATCATTGCTCAAATATACATTCATATCATAATTTAAAATGTTGGTTTTCATTTCTCTATAATATTGCTCAAATTCTGGCCAATTTAAGCCAGAGTAGCCAGTAGGTACAGATATCTTTTTTGCTTTAATATTTTTCAAAATAGGTAACGCAAAATTAGTAGCCCATTGTTGTGCGGCAAAAAAAGTTATAACGTCACACTTCAAGTTTAGCAAGTAGTTTTGATAGCGGAAATCTTCTTCTTTAGTTGGAGTAATTTCATTACCTATTATTTTAAACTGTATTACTTCAACACCATTATAAGTTTCAAAATCTCTGGCAGTATGAAACCTTGTTAGAACTATTACAGAATGCCCAAGTTTAACTAATCGCTCGGAAAGTTGCTTCACAACCTCTTGCATGCCACCAATAGATGGGTAATACGATTCAACACAATGAATAATTTTCATATTAAACCAGTTAATTTAATAAAGTAATATTGAATGTTGATAAATAGTTTCATTAGGTAACTACGCTTAGCTAATTTAAGTAAATACAAGCGATAATAAAGGAACTCTTTAAAATTTTTCTCTGCCGAATTTAGAGTCTCTTTCGATTCGGGGTATAAATTAATGAGTGTGGCAGTTATTTCTTTTAATTTAGAATTTATGTATTTATATTTAGGATAATTAGTGATTTCTATTCCGTGGTAGATTTTCAATAAATCAGTGTAATTTGCGCTATCTAATGCTAAAAAATTTTCTATATTGTTTGCGCCATTTTTTGCTAGGTGGATGGCATTAAATTGGTTGGTTTTTTTCGATAATCCCTGCTCATGATGTCTGTATAAAACCAACTGGTTTTCTAAGTTAACTACCTCTTTTTTGATAGCAATTTTAGACCACAAATCATAGTCTTCAAATTTATTAATATTAGAATCATAGCCGCCACAACTCATATATATTTCTTTCTGAAAGATAACAGAGGAATGTATAAAAGGGTTATCAAAAATTAAATGATATTTTATTTCAGGATATGATGTAGGGTGATTATGAATTCCAATGTGTTTGTTATTTTCATCAATTATTTTACCTCTTGTTCCGATTAGAGCTACTCTTGGATTTTGCTTTAAATAACTAATTTGTTTTTCAAATCTATCAGGTAAAGAAATATCATCTTGATCTTGGCGGGCAATAAAACTTGATTTACTTAAGGAAATCGCTTTGTTAAGAGTTGCTCCTAATCCTAAATTGTTTTGATAAAGATACTTTATTCGTTCGTCTTTATAAGATTTTATAATAGCTTCTGATGCGTCAATCGAGCCATCATTAATAATAATAAATTCAAAATTTTTAAATGTTTGATTCAAAATAGAATCAATTGCCGCTTTTAAATAAGGTTCGCCATTATATACTGGTAGTATGACAGATATTTCCGGATTTGTATTCAATTAAACTGTAAATTTTAGGATGAAATTGAAAAGGAATTTTGGTTGAGGAATACCAAATCCAAGCTCCTCAACTTCTTTAAGTGATTAAATTTTATAACTAATAAAACGCCAGCGCAGAAACCTTACAACATTAATTGGAGGGATTTTTCCTTTAAATAATTTATTACTCATATAAACATATTCGCCTACTTGGGTTTTAATATCAAGAGATTCAGCGGTTACTTGCGTTTCTTGATTTGAGGTATTCACTATTAAATCATTTTTAATAAAAATAAAGCTATTATTCAAATTTAATAGCCGAATATAAAAATCAACGTCTACCAAATATTTTATTTTAGTGTCAAATAAAATAGTTGGTTTTTTGAACATAACTGCGCTTGGCGAGCCTATTAAGTTATTTAAAAAACATTCTTCAGGTTTTTGCTGTATAGTTGAAATAAAATCATTGTTTGGTAAATTAAAGGTGAAAGTATCGGTTTTAACGTTTAATATTTTACTAGTACAAAATACAAAATTCAACTTTCTATCTTTTATAAATTCGCCTACAAAAATTTCTAATGCTGTACTAGAATTAAACCAATCATCGTGGTGCATGAACTTAATAAGTTCGCCATTTGCGTATTGTAAACACTCATTCCAGTTTGATGGAGTACCTAATTGTTTTAAATTTTTTCGATAAATAATTTTTTTTCCTTTTTTTTCGTATTCTTCAACAGTTTTTAAAACAAAATTATTATTCGAATCATCTGTAATTATAATTTCATAATTTGTATAAGTTTGCTCAAAAATAGAATCTAATAGGCATTTAAAATAGTTTGTGCTATTATAGGTGGGAATGCATATACTAACCAAAGGCAACATTATTTAAACAAATATTGAAGTTTTAATTTAATTTTTAGCATGGTTTTATTAACCTTTTTTTTATTAAAAAGTAAATAACACAAATTGTATTTTTCTAATTCATCTATTTTTTCAATAAAGTCATTTCTACTGAGTTTTGAGAGTGTTTTCTTTATTGCCTTGATGTGTTCAGAAATTCTAACTTTTAATTGTTCGTTCAAATTAAATTTATGAATAGCTTCTTTATTTTTTAGCAATACACGTAACCCATTTATTTGCATTTTAAATAAATTATTACTGGCACTGGTTTTATGAACCCTTATTAATGAAAGTGCATTTTCGTTTCCATCAAAAATATAGTTGTTATTTTGTAATGTTAATCTTAACCAAAAGTCCCAATCTTCATTGTGCGATAAGGTATTATCAAAAGGCATAGCCTTATTTAAAATACTTTTCTTAAAAATTGGAGATGATATAACAAAGTTATTACCGCCTAATTGCATTTTAACTAATTCGGTACCATAACCTGAAATCGTTTTCATCCAAGGCTTATCATTAAAATCATCACAGTTGATGTTAAAATATAGTTTACTTCTACTAGCCTCTTTAAAATAGCGCGCTTCAGAATAGACTAAATCTATTTTATGGTTAAAACTAAATAAATTTACAGCACTTTCTAATTTATTAATTTGTATTAAATCGTCTGCATCTAAAAATAATATTAAGTCTCCTGTTGATTGTTGAACGCCAAAGTTACGTGCATTGGAAACGCCTTTGTTTTCTGTTTCAAAATATTTAAAATTAGTTAGTTCCAGAAACGGTTTTATCATTTCCTTTGTATTGTCAGTTGAACCATTATCAATTATTATGCACTCAATATTTTTATACGTTTGATTAAATACAGAATCAATGGCATCTTTAATAAAATGACCATAATTATAAGTAGGTATAATAACACTAACCTTTTGCATAAAAAAATTTCAATAGCCGTTTAAAAAAGTTTAGTTTGTTGTTTGAATTTTCCTTATTCTTTTCATTCTTTATTTCATAATTTTTCACGAGTTCCTCACCAAATACTGCTAATTGTGATTTTTTTCTTTCAATTTTAATGGTGTGTGCATTTTTTGCTAAAGAACTTAAGCCATCTAAATAAAATTTTGAGATAGTTATATCAGTATGAAATAATTTAGCATTATATTTAAAAATGGCCTTCAAAAACCAATCATAATCTGCAACAATTTTATAGTTTGTATCATAAAAACCTACTTTTAAAAACAATGTTCTACTAATAAAAGAAACAGGATGCCACAAGGTATCATTCATCATGTGTTCGAAAGTTAATTTTTCAGGCATAGTACCTAAATATGAGGTTAGATCTTTATTTACAATAATCATGTTACCATAAATAATATCATAGTTAGTATCTATTTTTTTAATTATTTCCGAAATCACTTCCTCATTTGCAAGTTCATCTCCCGAATTTAGAAATAATAAATATTTTCCATGACTTAATTTTACGCCCTTATTCATAGCATCATAAATCCCATTATCTAATTCTGAAACAAAGCAATTAATTTTTTCTTTATATGATTCAATAACTTTTAGGCTATCATCAGTTGAGGCGCCGTCTATTACAATAAACTCAAATGAGCCAAAAACCGTCTGTTCAACTACACTTTTGATTGTTTTTACTAATCCTGGTGAATTATTTAGATTTATAGTAATTATACTAACGCAAATCATTAAAAAAATTAGTTTTATTTATTTCATTTATTACATTTTCTGAAGAAATATTATTGATATTAATTTTAGAACCTTCAATTTGTAAAAGTCGTAATTCATTATTGTTAATCGGCTTACTGTAAAATGAATTTGGAAAAATTTCCAACGTTTTTTTATTGTATTCTTTAGGATATGGGCAAAATCTTTTATAGTGGTTGCCATTGGAGATACAGACGGTTGGCACATTTATTGCGGCGGCAATATGGTAAGGCCCAGAATCGTTACACAATACCAGTTGGGATTTGGAAATAAGATTTAATAATTCAAGTAAATTTATCTCACCACATAAATTAATTGTTTTAATTTCTGGATTTAATTCATGAATAATTTTTTCAGCTAATACTTTTTCTGCTTTGTTTCCACAAATTATAAATTGATACGATGGATGTTTTGAATAAATAAATTTTATAAGCTTGGCGAAGTTTTCAGGTGCCCAGCGTCTAAATTCAACCTTGGCGCCAGGGCAAATTACAACTTGATTTATTTTATCATTTTTTAATTCGATACTCGGAAATTTATTTGATGAAATAGATATTTCAAGTAAGTTTTCGAAAAACCTCCTATTTCTTTCAAATTCAAAATCTAGACTGTTGTTTATTGTAATAATTTTTGTGAATAATTTATAATTAATTTTTTCAGTTAAATTAACGGAATCCCCAACTTGAACAACTTTATTTTTTGCACCACTTTGAATAATCAGTCTACAAGTCTTGTTGCATATAGAATAACTTGGACTAATAGCAGTATCAAAGCCTAAATCGTGTAGTTTTTGACACGTTTCAATTTCATAGTCTATATCATCTAATTTATTTACATCAAGCCATATAAAATCATGGACTAAATCCTTATCTAAATACTCACTTAATTCTTTCCAAATAATATTACCACAAATGCTTAGGCTGTATCCTTTATATTTAGTACTACTAATAATTTCGGAAATAAAATTTCTAAATAAAATGTAGTCTCCAATGGAGTCTAATTTAACTATTAATATTTTTTTTACAGCTTGCGGTGTATTACTCAATTTATAAAATACCCTACGCCTTTTATAAACTTTGAATCTGTACCTCCAATTCCATAATATTTTTTTTATGTCATTAATCATTTTTTATGGAGCATACTTTTTATATAATGATAATCTTGCTGTAATAATGAGGTTTTATTTGCTTTGTTTTTTGATTCATCTTTGCCAAGTAAAATGTTCATTATTCTTTTTTTTCTACTAATATATTTTTCAGTTTCAAAAATTTCATTTTGTGAAATACTTTTCTTAGTAAATAAGTGCAAATTATAATTATTAGTGTAGAAATTAGTTGAATGTTTTTTTGCAATAAATTCTAATGTTTTTTTAGAATAGAAGGCAATGTGTTGCCCTGTTTCTTCAGAAATGTACCACCAGTCTTCTAAATTTTCTGCATTATCCGTTAATTCAGTACTAAAAATAATAGTGTTTGAAAAATCAAAGAGTCTTTCAATTCCCACAAGGGGATTAGGAAAATGCTCAAATACTTCAAAGGCAGTAGCTACATCAAATTTTTTTTCTTTTATGTTATTTATATCAAAATAATTTGCAAAAATGTTATCACAATAATCATCTTGTCTATAAAAATTATACCCTTTGTCCCTCATTAACCTCACAAATAAACCATAGCCACCTGCAAAGTCTAACATAATTTTACTGTCAGTAAAATGCTTTTCAATAAGTTTAGATACCTCTTCAACCAAATAAATATTTCTGCTTGCCAAGCCTATATCAAGGTTGGTTATGGCATTTGCATAAGCCTCTTTTAACCAAATAGGGTTGCTGGTTTGCATAAAATTACAATTGCTGCACTTGTAATATGAAGCCCCATATTTATTGAGAATAACTTTCTTAAAAATTATTTCTGTTTGGCTATTACAAATTTTACAATTCATTATTTAATTACAGTATTCATGTGATGTTAAATCTGCCTCGGCATCAATTTTTAATTCAGTGGGATGTATAATATTTTCAATTTTATATGTAACTAAATTAGAAAACTTACTATTTGCGTCTGTTGTATGGGTGGCATTACCATTAAATCCTATGTTTCTAATTAAGTTTGTATTTGGAGTTATTACTGAGCCATTGCTATTCCAAATGGCATAATTCCATTGATAATCCCATGTATCAATCCATTTCCTATTCATTTTAAAAAATATTTCTAACCAATGTTGTTGAATATTTTTTTGCTGGAAATAGTTATTTATTTTTTTAAGGTTATAAAAATAATTTAAGTCTGATAAATTGAAGTCATAATTTATCCAAGCTCTTCGCCAAGATGCCCAGCCCCATACATGTGGTAATGCGCTAAAATAATAACTTCCATTGCCTCGCTTTACGCCATTTTGAAAATTACAACCATTTATGTGCATTACATTACTATTGGTTTTATACTTCTCAAGCATTTCTTCAGCAAACGTAAAAAAACTTAGGTCTGCAATTATATCATCTTCTAAAATAATTCCTTGTTCTTCATGTTCAAAAAACCAGCTTATGGCTTTGCTCACAGCTTTGCCACAGCCTAGGTTAATTGGTTGATAAAGTTTATTTACTGCACACTCCCAAGAAATGTTTTCTACTATTTTTTTTACTGCATTACATAATGCGTCGTCGTTTGGTTTATAGGCGCGCGGACCATCAGCGGCAATGTATAATTTTTTTGGTTTAATTTGTTCTAGCACTTTAAACGATTCGCCTGTTACATCAGGCCTATTAAACACAATATATAAAACAGGAGTATTCATTCTTTAAGTTTGAGTAATTTTAAAATTAGGCAGCACGCTTCCTTGTATTTGATTGGTATCGTTAAATTCATAAGGATTACCATCTAAAATTTCTACTCCAACTCTATTAATTAAAAAATCTTGTATTTGATCGGCAGTTCTTAAAAATAATATCAAATTATAGAAACCTGGCTTCAAATTGTTATCTAAATTAAATTCATAAACACTGTCGTCAGTACAATGCGTAAAATTTTTATTTATAAATCTGTTACTAACGTGATAAATACAATTGTAATTATTATCACAAAAATTAATACCGAAATCCAAGTCGCTAAATTGTTTGGCATTTATTTTATTTTTAAGTTTTATTTTAAATTTAATTTGTTCACCATAAGGTATGGGTACTTTATTAAATGTAATTTCTTTAAATATAAGCTCTTGTTTATGCTCGTATCGTGCCAAATTTTCTAAGTCAAAAGAAGTTTCGGTTATCTTTTGAGTTTGATAGTAATGATTAAATACATCAGTAACAATTCCCTGCGTTTTTACTTGCCCTTTCTCCAACAAGATACCAGTATTACACAGCGAATTGATGGTAGAAAAATTGTGCGATACAAATAAGATGGTATTTCCAAGTCTTGAAATATCCGTCATTCTATCAATACATTTTTTTTGAAATACAGAGTCCCCCACTGCTAAAACTTCATCTACGATTAATATTTCAGGCTCTAAATAGGCTGCAATTGCAAAACCCAGTCTAACATACATGCCACTACTGTATCGCTTAACGGGTGTATCCAAAAACTGTTCTATTTCACTAAAATCTACAATAGCATCAAACTTAGCGTCAATTTCTGCTTTTTTCATGCCAATTAATGACCCGTTTAAGTATATGTTCTCTCTGCCAGTTAAGTCGCCATGAAAACCTGTTCCTACTTCCAAAAGACTTGCCATCCTGCCATAATATTCAATTCTACCCGTAGTTGGCTTTACAATTCTACTTAAAATTTTTAGTAAAGTTGATTTTCCTGCACCATTTCTGCCAATTATTCCAACCCTTTCTCCTTTAGTAATTTCAAAGTTGATATTTTTTAACGCCCAAAAATCTTCAATTGCGCGGTTACTTTGAGGCGATAATCCGTTTTTTATTTTTTTGCTAATAGCTTTTACAAATGATTCTTCTGTATCATTTGTTTTATGACCTAGCTTATAGCATTTGCTTAAATTCTCAACTTTAATTACAACTTCACTCATGGTTATATATAATCAGCAAACGTTTTTTCGAATTTTAAAAAATAGCGTACGGCTAAAAAACATAGTATCAAAGTAACAAAAATACTACCTGCATAGTAAACTAAATTTATGTGAGCGGCATTATTACCTAACATACAAAATTTATAGGCATCAATAATGTGAAGTAATGGATTAAGTTGATAAACAATTTTTAACCACTCTGGTATATTTAGTTGAAGTACATCAGAACTTGATAAAAAAACGGGAGAAGCGTAAAATAATATTTGGATAATGAATGGTAAAATAAATTTCACATCCCTATATTTTACAGAGGCAACAGAAAAAATTAATCCGATTCCTAAACTGAATATTATAGAATGTAAAATAATAAGTGGTAAAAAAATAATATGCCAGCTAATTCCTTGATAAAATAATACACAAATAAAAAATAGTATAAACGAAATTAAAAAATCAACCAAACATGGAAATAAAGTAGATAGCGGTAAAATTAGTTTAGGAAAATAAACTTTTGTAAGAATATTAGCATTAGCTGAAAGCGAATTACTTGAATCGGATATTACTGTAGAAATCAATTGCCAAAAAATTATACCACAACCAACGCGAACAAAATTTTCTATACTTGAATTTTTAATAATTAACATTGATAAAGTACCAAAAATGAAAATATTAATTAGCGGGCGAACAATAGACCAAGCAAAACCCATCCAGGTTTGTTTATACCGCACCAAGATATCACGAAGTGATAAATATTTTAATAATCCAAAAAAACCTTGCAGCTCCTTAAAATTTATAAAACTCTTATCCTCACTGGTAATTACAGTTTTCATTTTATTAAGCCTTAAATATACACTTTTAAAGCAATTTTTTAACCATAAATAATTGTAATTTTGCACACTATGAATACCAATAATATACTCACCATTTCTGTAAATAAAGCTTTAAAGGAATTATATGCAATCGATAATTTTCAACCTTCTTTTCAAAAAACAAAACCCGATTTTGAAGGCGACCTTACCTTAGTTACATTTAACCTTACTAAAGAAACCAAACTTAGCCCTGATGCTATTGGCAAAGCTATTGGCGACTTTATTGTACAAAACGAACCACTTGTGAAAAGCTACAATGTTGTTAAGGGATTTTTAAATATTAGTTTCACAAATACATTTTGGTTGGATTATTTTGTAGCAACTTGTAATAACACAAACATTGGAATTAAAGAATTTGGCAGTTCTGGCAGAACAATAATGCTAGAATACTCCTCGCCAAACACCAACAAGCCTTTACATTTAGGCCATGTTCGTAATAATTTGCTTGGTTTTTCTGTTGCAAAAATACTCGAAGCAAACGGGCACAAAGTAATAAAAGCAAATTTAGTAAATGATAGAGGCATACATATTTGCAAAAGTATGCTTGCATGGAAAAAATTTGGTAATGGCGAAACACCTGCAACTAGTGGCTTAAAAGGCGACCATTTGGTAGGAAAGTATTATGTTGAGTTTGATAAAATTTACAAGGCGCAAATAAACGAATTACTAGAAAAAGGCATTCCAAAAGACGAAGCTGAAAAAAAAGCAGATATTATTATAGAAGCGCAAACTATGCTTCAACAGTGGGAAGCCGGTAATAAAGAAGTGATTGATTTATGGAAAACCATGAATGGCTGGGTGTATGATGGCTTTAAAGAAACGTATAACAACTTAGGTGTAAGCTTTGATAAAATGTACTACGAAAGCAATACCTATTTGCTTGGAAAAGAAATTATTAAGGAAGGATTAAATAAAACTATTTTTTACAAAAAAGAAAATAACAGCATTGCTATTGATTTAAGTAGTGAAGGTTTGGATGAAAAAATTGTTATGCGCGGTGATGGAACCAGTGTTTATATAACGCAGGATATTGGCACAGCTATTGAGCGTTTTAAAGAATTTCCTGAATTGAAACAATTAATTTATACCGTAGGGAATGAGCAAGATTACCACTTTAAAGTATTATTTAAAATTTTAGAAAAACTAGGGCATGTCTGGGCTAAAGAGTGTTATCATTTAAGCTACGGAATGGTAGAATTACCAGAAGGGAAAATGAAAAGCCGCGAAGGCACTGTGGTGGATGCCGATGATTTATTAAACGAGATGTATAATACCGCCGCAAAAACTACCGCCGAACTAGGAAAGGTTGATGGATTTACTGAAGATGAATTAAAACACCTTTACAAAACAATTAGTTTAGGCGCCCTAAAATATTTTATTTTAAAGGTAGATCCTAAAAAGAAAATGTTGTTTAATCCGGCCGAAAGCATAGATTTTAATGGTCATACAGGACCTTTCATACAGTATACGCACGCGCGTATAAAATCGCTGATACGAAAAGCTGAAACAACTAATTCGTTTGATAACTCAAAAATTGAATTAAATAAAATTGAAACTGAACTTATTAAATTAATTTACGATTTTGACGCCGTGGTTGAAGAAGCAGGTAAATTGTATAACCCAGGCATAATAGCAAATTATGTTTACGAATTAACAAAGCTTTATAACAGATTTTATCACGACCATAATATTTTAAAAGAAGAAAATAAGGATGTGAAAAACTTTAGACTGAGTTTAAGTAAAACCTGTGCATCTATTATTTCAAACGCTATGGGAATGCTTGGTATTATTGTACCTGAAAGAATGTAAGATATACCAAGTTCAACTTACTTTTACAAAATTTAATAATTGACTAAATGATAATTAGTAAAGTTTATTCAAACTTTCAAAAATCATAATTAGTTTACTTACGTAGGTGTGATTTAACTCCACGTAGCGTTGCTGCTCCCTTACACAGCTTAGGTACGTTTCTTTGTCAAGAGTTAAAGACTGACCAACAAGTGCACTAATATTAGTTGCGTTTTTTAGCATAAAATTGTACCGATTAAAGTATTCAATATTTGAAATCCCTAGACAACCATAAGAAATGTTTTTGTAAAATCTGCAAGGTAGATAATCCACTTTTACTTGGTATCCACCGCCAATAGCAGGTGCGATTCTCGATTCACGCATATACTGTATATTATCACTTAATGAAACATTTTCTTTATGTATAAATTCTAAATCATGTTTTCTTAAAATTGCTTTTAATACCTCAATAATTTCTGCATTCCCATGCTTATGTTCCGTGTCCCAAATACTTCCAACCCAATATACTTTTTCACTCGCCGAATTGAAAACTGGTTCTAAAAACTCACCTGGCAAAAGATCTGTCCCCCACGACTGGTAAAGCGTTCTATCCTCCCTATGAAAAAAAGTGCTGGCTTCAAGTTCTTCTAAATTTGTTATTTTAAAAGCATCGTTATTAAATACCTGGAGGTTGAGATAACTGCCATTATTTGGCCTATTGGCAACGTTATGTAAACAATAAAATACATCGTGCCTGTAAATTATATTAGCAACAGCATGATTCATTGCAAACACCAAATCGCTTTTGTTTATTAGTTTGTTATTTTCAACTGTATCATCTAACCAAACGCTTGGTATTTTTAGTTTTTGAAGGGTTTCGAAAAAAGATTTATGAATATAACGATGGGTGTGTAATTCATTTTTTAAGCCCCAAATAACAATCTTAGAATATCGCTGAGATAAAAGCACACATTTGTTTAATAACCCAACTAATTCAGGGTCTGAAATATTCTTTCTAATGGACTCATAATTCGAAATATAGCTCTTACTATCAGCATCTATCTGAGACGAAATTATTTTTTCTTCTTGTCGTTTTACATAGTATTTTCTGTAAATATTTTTTAGAAGATTTATCATAATTTCAAATGTAATTAAAATTTAGGGTTAATCTTGGAGCGGAAATTAACATACAAAAAAAATTTAGTAATAATTAGAATTGCATCATTACTTTGATATTTAAAATGCCTCCAACCCATTTACCATTTCAAACAATTCCTTCTCAACATTTGGGTTAAGCACTTCTTTGCTTTCCTGCCAAGCATAAATTATAAAGTACAAATCGTCTTTTTTTGCAATATAACGCAGTACTTCAAACGACTTACTTTTTGTTTTTATATCTGTAAAATAAGAGTCTTTTTTATCAAATTGAAAAAAAGCATTCTTAGCTCTATCATATTTTACAACGGGTTCAAATCGTAAATTTCCAACCATATTTCTTTTGTTCGAATCCAAACCACCTTTTGTTGTAGGGTAAACAACAATATTCATTTTTCCGTTTGTATGTTGCTTAAAAAAATAAATGGCACCACAATTACAAAATTCATTTGTTCCCTTTTCCCAAGGAAATTCAGATGAAAAAACTTTAGCGGTCCAATTTGAAGGTAACGTGTATTTCAGTTTTAGTTCCTTTACTTTTACTGTATTCTGAGCTACACTCATTAAAGAAAATAAAACCAGCAAGCAAGTAAATAAATTGTATTTTTTCATTTTTTAAAATTGAATTTGAAATCCTCAACTAACAGAAATACGAATATAATTATTACTCTTAAACATAGTAAAAATAATTTTAAACATGAAGTACTTTCACACTTTAACAGTAAATTTGGAGGATGAAAAAAACACAATTAGTTCTACTATTTTTAATTGCACATATTAGCCTATTTAGTCAAAGCAATCAAAAGTTAATTCAGGCGCATATAAAATACCTTGCTAGTGATAGTCTTAAAGGGAGAGGAACCAGTAGTAAGGAAGAATTACTTGCTGCTAATTACATTGCTAAACAATTCAAATTGTATAACCTAAAATCATTTACTCCTAATTATTTAAAGCCGTTTACATTTAAACGAGCTAAAAATCCACACGATACTTCCACAGCAAATTTAATTGAAGAAAAGGCTAACAATGTGGTTGGATTTATTGATAATAAAGCCGAAAACACCATTGTAATTGGTGCGCATTACGATCATTTAGGTTTGGGGCACGACCATAATAGCTTAGATGCTAACCCTGAAAATAAAATTCATAATGGCGCCGATGATAATGCCAGTGGAACAGCTGGTGTTATAGAATTAGCAAGGTATTTTGCTACAAATAAAAAAAACGAGCCATTTAATTTTTTGTTTATTTGTTTTAGTGGTGAAGAACTAGGTTTACTCGGTTCAAAAAAATACGTTGAAGATTCTGACATTCCTTTAAGCAAAATAAATTACATGCTCAATATGGATATGATTGGAAGATTAAATGATTCTACTAAAAAACTATTAGTTTATGGTGTTGGCACCTCAAGCAATTGGGTAAAATTAGTGGATGAAACTAAATCACAATTCAGTATTAAAAAAGATAGCAGTGGCATTGGGCCAAGCGACCAAACATCTTTTTACTTGAAAGATATTCCTGTATTACACTTTTTTACCGGACAACACAGCGATTATCATAAACCTAGCGATGATATTGAAAAAATAAATATAAAAGGTGAAGTTGCAGTATTAAATTATATGATAACCCTCATTGAAAAAACATTTTTGCTTCCAAAATTTGATTTTCTAAAAACCCGGAATCCTGATACTGGAAAAAGCAGTTTTAAGGTTACTCTAGGCATTATGCCCGATTATGCCTTTGATGGCGAGGGATTGAGGATAGATGGGGTTACAGATAACAAGCCTGCATTTAAAGCCGGAATTTTAAAAGGAGATATAATTGTAGAAATGGGAATAGAAAAAATTAAAAATGTACAAGATTACATGAAACAACTTTCTAACTACAAAAAAGGCGACGCATGTAGTTTAAAAGTGTTAAGAGAAAATAAAATAATTGCATTACAAGCAACTTTTTAATAAATTTAAAATCTATAAATCTACGTATGAAAAAAATAACATTATTATTCAGCTTATTATTAATTCTTTTTACTAGCAAAGCACAAACCACCGAAGAAGCCGATAAAATTATAGGGCTTTGGGAAGTTGGTAGCGGTAAAGCCCGTATAAAAATTACCAAATACGGCGATAAATTTGGAGGAAAAATTGTTTGGTTAAAAGAACCAAATTATGAAGATGGTACAAAAAAAGTAGATAAAAACAATCCTGATGAAAGTAAACGAACCAACCCTACCTTGGGCTTAAATAATTTATTAGGTTTTTCTTATAAGGAAAAAGGCGAATACAGCGGAGGAACCATTTACGACCCTGAAAATGGAAGCACCTACAATTGTGTAATTACATTAGAAGACGATAATACTTTAAAAGTAAGGGGTTACATTGGCGTACAATTATTTGGCAGAACAGATACTTGGAAACGTGTAATACTTAAAGCCAAGTAGTTTTATGAGAATTAGTGGATTCGTTTTCTTGTTTTTATTTTCGGTTCAATTATTTTCTCAACAAAAAGATAGTATTCCTGCCGAAGAAGACTTTTCGCAGTATGCAGATGTTGAAGTTGCCACATCAACAATAGTTGTTAAAAAATATTGCTCTCAAAAAATTATTGGTTTAAGCCCAGCAAAATTAATATCTGCTGGTTACGATTTTGTTTTTAAAAATAAATTAACCGCCGATACACTTGGTAATTTTTTAGGAAATGTAGATACCATTTACAACAATTATGGTGTTAGGTTTGCTGCAAACTTCCCAGTAATATCAAACAACAAACTCATTTTAAACTTAGGCGTAAATTATTTAGATTTTAAATACAGTTTTGAACGGCCAATTAATAACGTGCATCCGCTTAATTACAATTTGGCAACTTATGGTTTAAGAAGTTATGGATTAAACGGCACCTTATTTAAACCATTAAACGAAAAACAATTTTTAATAATACAGGCACAAGGCGATTGGAATGGCGATTTTAAAATGAACGAACTACCTGCAGGGAATTCTTTAAAAATTTCTGGCGCAGCAATTTATGGTTTTAAACCCCATGATAGAAGGCAATACGGATTTGGTGTTACGAGAACGTATAGAGCTGGCGAAGTAAATTACATTCCGGTATTTTTATATAATTACACGTTTCAAAACCGTAAAATGGGCTTTGAAATGTTACTACCTGCGCGTGCAAATTTCAGATATACAATTAATTCAAGAAACATGTTATTTGCAGGTTTTGAGTTAGAAGGAAATTCTTATTTCTTAAAAAACATCGAAAAAAATTACAACTTCGGTTTATACAATAACGTTCAACTAAGGCGCAGCGAAATTCGTCCACGCCTTACTTACGAATTTAGCGTTTACAAATTTATTTGGGCAAGTGTGCAAGTTGGCTACCGTTTAAATTACAGGTTTAATATTGATGACGGGGAATACTACAGAGCCTTTGGAGACGAGCCGCCTTATTTAATGAACAACTCTGTAAGCGGTGCGCCTTATTTTAATGTGAGTATTAATTTGGTGTCGCCTTAGTAAAGAATCTGATAATCCGAAAAATCCAAATTCTATTCTTTGATAAGCAAATTTTTAAGCAACACTATTAGTAGAATAGTATTATCGTAACAATTTGGTTAGGATTAGTAATATTTCTCGCACGCTAAATGTTGAATTTTAAGTTTTGTTTATATTTAATAGTGTAAACATTAAACAAACACAAAAATAAATTTGTATTTCCAATTTTATTTTTTTAAATTTACTTTGCAAAGTCTCTTATAAAAACAAAATTAACCCCCATGAAAAAGCCTCTCACAAAAAGTTTGTATACAAACTAACATCTATTGATGTAAATGCTTATTTAAATATTAAAATTATATAACCACATAATCGATACATGAAAACAACAAAACCAAAAAGATTTTTAACCTTACTAAAAGCTCAAAAAATTATTGTATTAGTTTGCGTTAGTTTATTAAGTATTAATGCCATTAAAGCGCAATCGCAAAACTGGTGGCGTACTAGTGGCAACACGCCAGCTACAAATGAATTTTTAGGAACAACCAATAACACTGGCTTAGATATTAAAACCAATAATACACAACGCGTTTTTATTGATGCCAACGGCAGTATTAAAATTAATAGCTTTTTAGGAACTGGCTCTAGACTTTTACAAACAGATGCCCTTGGTGTAATAAGTCCGTTTATTATGGGTAATTCTAATCAAGTACTCTACGGAAATGGCACGTGGGGAGCCCTACCTGCTGCGGCCACAATTTTTACAGTAAATGGGAGTAGTCTTGCGCTGCCCAACACAACTACGCTAAGTGCCGGTACACTTAGAAGTAGTAACTTATCTGATAACACTATTGGGTTAGTTTATGCAGATGCGGCTGGAAATCTTTTTAAAGGTCCAGGCTCAGGTAGTGGAGGGCCTAACGGAATAAACGCCCCTTGTATAAACGGTGCCTTACCATGGTTCACTGGCGGTAATATATTAAACTCATTGGGCTTTGATGCTGGAACTTGCAACAACTACGATTTTATATTAAAAGCAAATAACCTACCTTCTGTTTTTATTAAACCCAGTGGTTCTATTGGCTTTGGCGCAAATTTTACAAGCAACAGTGGCGACCCTGTGCAATATATTTTTGATAGTGGGATTTTAAGAACAAAAGGCAACAATGCATTTGGTGGGCCACAACTTGTGTTTGATGGACCAATAAGCCCTTATGGCGATTGGGGTATGGAGTATACTGGAGGAACAAGTGCACCACAACCAGGCATTAACTTTTGGAAACCTTTTGGAAGCGCAAATAGCAACAACAATATTTTATTTTTGCATGATAATAATAAAATCGGTATTGGAACAGATAATCCAAGTTCAAGGCTTACTATTGATGCATGGGCTGATAATGCCTTGTTAATTTTAACTAATCCTAATAAAAATGTAATTGATGTGCAAGATAAATCTAACAATAAAATTAACTTTAGAGTAAAAGCTAATGGCTATGTATATGCTCGAGAAATTAATGTAATGCCTACTACGATTACTTTTCCCGATTATGTTTTTAATAAGAACTATAATCTAAAAACAATCAGCGAACTCGAAAATTACATTCAAACAAACAAACATTTACCAAACATACCGTCTGCCAAAGAAGTAGAAGCAAACGGCATTAATGTTGCCGAAATGCAAGTAAAACAAATGGAAAAAATTGAAGAAGCATTTTTATATATTATACAATTGAAAAAAGAAAACGAGGAGCTAAAATTGCGCTTACAAAAGTTAGAGTCTAAACACTAATAATTTAACATTTAATAAAATGAAAAAATTACCTCTTTTTCTGCTATTGCTTTTGTTAGTCTCATGTTTTAGCAAAGCACAAACCCCAAATTATGCCCCTGTAAACGATACAATTACTGTTAATAGATGGGAAGATGCAATGGAACTAACCTTTGGATTATTGAATAAATCAAATTTTCCTAGCGGTTATTTATTTAACAAAGCTAATCCATTACCAAAAATTGATTATGCAAATGGAATGTTAAATGACAGCTCATTTAATATGACAGAATTTTATTATTTACTAAATTTTATAAAAATGAGTTATAATAAACATGATAGTATTTTAAGTTACATAAAATTAGATAGTCTAAAAAATGTTTACATCGAAACAAACAATATTCTTCCATTGGGTTTAATTGATATTAAGGGGCAGGCGATCAAATATTCCGCTTTTGCCAATAGAAATATTAGCGTTGTAAATCATAGATTAATAGAAAATACAAGCGATGCAAGCATAATATATGAAAACAAAAGACTTTTCTGTGTTGCCCCATTAAACATGGAAGTTAATACACTAAATCCGCAATTTATTTTAAAACCAAATGAAATGTTTTCAAATTCAACTTTTTCTATTAATGCTATCCAAATAAATCTTGACGATGGCATGGGTTATAAAACTATACAAATTAATGTTCCATTTCAAGCAAGTTATAACACAGACGGATTTAAAATATTTACAACAAGGGTTATTTATAGTAACGGAGATACGCTTTATAGCAGAAGCGAATTAAAAGTAAATAATCCAAATATTATAGAAGTTTTAAGTAACAATTGGAATTATTACGACTATACATATAATGTTTATGGTAATGGGAATAATCATTCTAACGGTTTTGGCGATTACCCAGTTGTTGAATTTACTGGATTAACTTATGATAATGTTCAAAACGATATTTACGCTCAAGTAGGTGTATGGTATGGTTGCGGCAATAATACAAACGGTTTAAGAAAGCCGTATATTATATTTGCTGGGTACAATCCCAAGAACGGTAAAGCACTAGAACCTAGCGGAGTTTCCTCTTGGATTAATCAAACTTTTGGGGCCTTAAACCCGTTTAATTGGCTAGAAGGATGGCGTGGCCCTTTATACGAAACGTATAATGGATTTTTTACTGATTTTTCAAAGAATGCCCCTGGTCAAAGTTTTGGCGATAATGGTGCAAGACTTCTTGACAAATTGAGAAGGGAAGGCTATGATATTTGCATTGTTAGATTTAAAGAAGGAATTGGCTATTTGCAAACAAACGCTTATTTGGCTAGTTTAGTAATTAAAGAAATTAATTATAAAATACTTAATGATGCATATGGTTATAACATAATTGATGCTGGCGCCGCGCTTGACCCTGAAGCACCTGGTTATCCTAACTCAACAAAAATTAAAAGGGCTAAACACGAGTTGGTGGTTGGTGGTTACAGCGCAGGAGCCTTAAGTGGAAGATTAGCACTTACGTTAATGGAATATGAACATAAAATGCGTAACCAATGTACCTTTGAAACAGCTTGGAAAAGTACGCACCATCGCACAAAAATTTGGGTGGGGATTGACCATGAATGTCAAGGAAGTAATACCCCAATTGGTATGCAAATGTTTTGGGATTTTCAAGAAAGTTTACAATTAATTCCAGCAAATTTTGTTGATATAACCAATTCATTAATCAGTAAAAAAGCTTTAGAGTTATTAAATACTGGTGGAGTAGCAACTCAAAACACACTTTATAATATTTCCTCGTCTTTCGATCAAGGAGGCAGTTGGGCATTAAAACCGCATCAAGATTTTGTGAAATACTTTACTGATTTAGCAAATGTTACTTTAACAAGTACACCTCAAAATTTAAAAGGTTACCCAACCTTTCCTTACAGAATTTCTGTATCTCAAGGCAATGCAAATGGAATTGAACAGACGATTAATTATAGCACAGATTTAGTATATAACCAGTCGCCAAGCTTTTGGTGTGTTAGCCCCCTTGGAACATCATTTGGAGTTGGTAATTGGGCATTAAAAGTTACACCGTTTAGAGAAGCAACAGCAAGAATAATTAGTAGTTGGAATAATGATGCTTTTGATTGTAAGGTTGGTATTAGCTTTAAAACTTTGTTTACGAGTTGGCATGTAAATTTTGGACATTGGAAATATTACACGCAAAACCCAAGTAATGATTGGTGGCTTGGTGGTATTGCAAAGCATTACGATTTGGCAGCAGGTAGTTCAATACCATCAAATTTAATTTTTGCAAATAATTTGCCTTTAGTTGCAAACACGCCAGGTGCTGCTGCGTTTACGTTTTGTAACCTTATTCAATTCCCAAAAAATCATATTGGTTTTAGCCCAACAGGCAGTGGTTTAGATTTGCATCTCCCAGGCCAAAATGCCCTACCCCGTTTTCCTAACCTTAGTATAGTGCCTGGTAATGTAAGCGGTGGCTTGCACTTGATGCAACAAAATAATTATAATAATGGAAATAACACACCACCAAATAATGATTTTGGCTACCCACATTTAACTTTCCCCAACAACCATTACGATTACACACCTTACGATGCTATATGGGCCAATACCACAAATGATGCTAATTACGACGATAACACCATGCATGTGGAAGACCCAAACCCTCTTATAGGTTCTTTTTTAACCGAAGAATTAGCGCCGCATACCTTGTATTTAAGCAACCGCCTAATACAGGATCAATTAATTTATTGTGGCGAAGATGCTATACGCCAAAAATACTATGCCGATTTTGAAGCCCGTAACTCCATTTTAGCAGGAGACCAAAGTATTTATGAGAATGACCCTACGAATAAATATTTAAGAAAACGATCTTCACAAGGAGATTTTGTAGTTGGTGATGGGGCTGTGGTAACATTTCATGCAAATAATTACAATAGCACAAGTAAAATTACTTTGGGCGCAGGTTTTAGTAGCAAACATGGTAGTATTTTTAGGGCTTATTTATTTACTGATCCAAATTTATGTGAACCTTTTTTTTACGATAATGCAAAGCTAGCATCAAATAATCCGCAAGTATTTGAGCCAAAAAAACAAAGCAGACCAATTTATACCAAACGCGGTAATGCTTTAAAAATAGGTGAGCCAATTACCAAAATAAATATCATGCTATACCCTAACCCAACTAATGGCGAGCTAATTTATGTATTGAGCGATAATGTAGAATATGATTATGAAATTACCAGCATTTTGGGGCAAACTTTACAAAGCGGTAAATTAAATACTCAAATAAATAAAATAAATTTAGAACAATTACCAAAAGGACTTTACCTTATTACTATAAAAAATAGTACTTACAAACAAACCGATAGAATAATTTTAGAATGAAAAAATTAATTTTAATACTTTTGCCAATATTAATTATTCTTACTGCGTGTCGTAAAAAAAGTGATATTAGCATTACTGCCTGGAATTATGCCTTAGCCGAACCTATAGCTGGTGCAGAAATTGCAATTTTTGAGGTAGAATATCAAGGTGGTTTGTTCAATCCTGGTATTAACTGTAAAGAAATTGCACACGCTACAACCGACAATAATGGTAAATGCATTTTTAACGATTTAAAATTGAAAAAAAATAAAAAACTACAACACGCTGCCAAAATTAAATATGCTTATGGTAAAGAGCAATTTTATAATTGTAATGTAACTAAGAACAGCGAAGTAAAGTTAGGTAACAACAATTTAATTCTAAACTCAAGCGACTTCAGTTGTTTTTTTAAAGTGCAATACAATAATTTATTAACCCCTTCGCAACTTGGTGATAGTTTGATTGTGTCATTATCCACACCCAAATACGAAGTGCCAGGTCAACCTTATCCCTTTGGGGGGGGGGGGGTATTTGGTGCATCGCCTTATTATGGTTGTAACGGGTTTCCTTTTCCAATACAATTTCAAATTGATGAGATAAAAAAATCAAACGCTGGCAAGCATGTTCTAAAAATATATAAAAAGAAAATGGGTATTGTAAGTCAAACAATAGATACAGTAAAAATATACCCATACGAAACTAAAACAATTGAGATAAATTGGTAGCGTATTAGTGGTAAGTGATGAGAGTTGATTGCTTAGCCTAAATAAAATAATTTTACTAACTTTACCTAAAGAGGTGTATTTAATTACTATAAAAAACACTACCTACACCCAAACCGATAGAATTATTTTAGAATGAAAAAATTAATTTTTTTAATACCAGTAATAATTTTATTATGCACTTGCCGCAAAAAAAGCGACATAAGTATTACCGCTTGGAACTACTCCATGGGCGAGCCTATTGCCAATGCGGAAGTAGGTATTTTTGAAGTAGAATACCACGGCGGTTTATTTAATGCAGGCACTAATTGTAAAGAGGTGGCACACGCCACCACCGACCAAAATGGCAATTGTATTTTTAACGATGTAAAATTAAAGAAAAATAAAAAAGTGCAGTATGCGGCAAAAATTAAATACAGTTATGGTAAAGATGATTTTTACAATTGTAATGTTACCGAGAATAGTGAAGTCAAACTTGGCAATCATAACTTAATTCTAAACTCTAGTGATTACACGGCGTATGTTTTAGTTCATTTCAACAACATTTTAAATCCTTCAATTGCTGGAGATAGTTTATGGTGTATTTTAAAGACAAGGCAATACTCTCTTCCCGAGAGTCCTTATCCATATGGGGGGGGG
>JAAFIQ010000008.1 GCA_013298715.1 Bacteroidota bacterium
CTAAGGTCGATACGCAGTGGTCGAGGACGAGATTAGCATAACGTGCTTGCCGTGTGTCAGCCATTAAATGAAAAAACCTTTTAGTAAAAATGTCTTAATGCACCACGCAATGAGAGCTAACGTTTTGCGCATAGAAGTTGTGCCGCCGTCCGCATTGCTAAATTTACGAATGTCCAACGAGATGCCAAAATAAGAAGAAAAGCGGCATAACTTTTATGCGCTGTTATGCGATCGCCAAGCCTTGTTTTGGTGACGTCCAGACGTCACCAGTTTTTAAAAATAAAATAAATTTAATTGGAGTCAACCCGTAGTTTTATGTCGACCCAAAACAAAAACCCAAAATAAAAGCGTCCGAGCAAGTTTAAACGAATTGTTGTCACCATAAATTTTACGAGTGTCCGCTAAACACAGTTCGATACGAAAGGGTGAAGTACCGAAAAATGTCGAACCGAAATGAAACTTGCATGAGCGTCTGCCAATTAGAAACGAAAACTTTTTTGTCATTAAGCTTGTGCGGTCGATGTGTGGTCGGCACGAAAAACAAACTGGAAAATGTTAACACAAAGTATTTGAGCAGTTCTGGTGTCCGAGTAGGGGTTTGTTTTTTGTGAGAAGCGGTCGCCGTGTGTGTCGATTTGTTTTATTGATGTCCACCGGCTTGGTGACGCATAACGGTTTGCAGCTACAAGAAGTTGGCGATTTCGAAGCACTAAACTGTCTGCCACCACAAAACTTGATACGAAGCACAAAGCTTCATTTAACCACTGAACCGCCAATTTCTTGTAGGTGCTGTTATCGGCTGCCTTTCTTCTGTCCATTAGGTCAAGTCAATTGTGTTTAGGTGTCCTTCTACTGGAAATTTTAGGTTGTAATCTCTCAAGTCGGAGCATTGAGAAATTCGTATTGGGTCGCTTGTTTCGATATTTCCGTCTGCTAAATCTTTTGCGTAAATCATCAAGTCAGCCGCAGATGGTTCAAGGTCGTCTTCTGTAACTTTTACAATTTGATTGTCAGCAAAGTTGTTTTTAGTGTCAAGATAATTTTTCAACGCAGTTGCTTCATTGAGAGTAAAAAATTCTCCGTCTTCCGTGTCTTTTAACCACTCAACTGTCCTTGGCGAATTATGGTCGTGAATAATTGTTGTGCTTCTAACAGTCTGTTCAAGTCTTACAATTTTTGATGTTACTTTATATTGCATAATCAATTTATTTTTAGTGTGATTTGTTAAGCGAAAATTTAAAAACAAAGATAGAAGTATAACTAAAATACTTGTCATAAAAAATAAGGGGGCGAAGCCCCCTTATTCTCTTTTTTTTAATTCCCCGAAGCTGCTTGCAACATCTTGGTTTGAATTTTCATCATTCGTCCAATCTGTTCTGCACTTAACTTGTTATCGTTTTGTGCTGCTGTCATACTTTCAGATAATTTTGTAGCTTTTTCCATCATAGCTGGATACTCGGCTAATGCACTGTTGTCGCCTTTCATTGCTTTTTTGTAGAATTTGATGTATTCAGTTACATACTCATCATAGTCGTCAAGCATTTTGTCCCAATCTTCGCTACCAGTTTCTGAAAGTCCATCATCACTTGAATTATCGCTGTTACTCTCACTTGAACTTACGTCAGATGAAGAACCACCAGTGAAGTCAGCACGAGCAATTTCAAAGTTTTCGGTTTCTTTCATAATTCTTTCTTGAACATCCTTCTTTGAAAAGTAATTCCATTCAAAACTGATTGTAGCAGATTTGCCAGCATCACCTTTTAGTAAGTCTTTAATTTTATCCCAATCACTCATTGTTGCAGGGCTCATATCCAAACCAATGTCTGGAACTGCTGCACCTGTTTTGTCAAGCGGAATAAAACTTAAATTTCCCATCTCTGGATTTGCACCTTCATACTTTTTGGTTAGTTCAAGTTTGATAGCAATTACAATTTTGTCGTCAACGACTTTGAGTGTGTAATCACCGTCAACTACTTTTATGTAGTCACTGCCTTCACCTGTTACTGAAATGTTACTTGCCTTGATAGTTTTTTCTTTTATTGAGCTACCGCAGGAAGTAAGAAATGTAGCGAAAACTATTGTCGCTAAAAAATTGGTTACGTTTATTATTGTCATTTTGATTTTTAATTAAACTGTTAATTGAAATTTATCTGTCCGCCTTTTATTGACTTTTCGGAAGGTCTGTTCATAGTCAAGTCGTTGCTCAATTATGAACTGTCAAAGTAGAATTGCTGTTGTTGCTTCATTTTCCCGTTACGTTTTTTGTAGCAACCTGTCAGCACTGTCGCTGTCTAAGGTTGCCGATAACTTACTTGTATGTGCAACTTTCTTTCGCATAGCATAAGCTTTTTGGTTGGCTTTGTGCATGTTTATGGTACTTGTTAGTGTGCATTTTTATTTGTTATTTATTAATTTATTTGTACCCTTTGTTCTTATTCTATTAAAAAAACTCTATTTTCTTTAATGCTTCGCCACCTCACTCACATACAATTTTTGTTCTGCCAACCAAAATCCTTCCCAACAAACACCTGCTTTAACCACACATCTACCGCTTCTAGAAAAAATTTAATACAAGTAATTTAAATTTACCGATTCCAATTAAAAAAAACCAGTCCCCACGTTTTTCTATTGAAGCAGTTATATCAAAAATATAAAAAAAATTACAAACTATCAAACGGACTACTAATTTTTTGCAACTCTTTATTACTTACATGTGTATAAATTTCAGTGGTTCTGCTGCTACTATGCCCTAACAACGTTTGTATGTAACGCAAATCTGTTCCGGCTTCTAGTAAATGTGTTGCGTAACTGTGTCTTAACCAATGAAGTGTTACAGATTTTTGTATTCCTGCTTTTTCAACAGCAAGGCTCAGCACATTGGCCAAACTTCGCTCATCGTAAGGCTGTCCTTTTACCTGCCCTTCAAAAAGGTAAACCGTTGGTTTATACGCCGCGTAATATTCTCTAAGTAAAGCAAGTATTTTAATCGATAGCGGAATTATTCTATCCTTTTTTCCTTTGGCTTGTCGCACTATAACTAAACATCGTTTTGAATCAATATCGTTAGGTTTTAGATTTAATAATTCGCTTCGCCTTAAACCGCAACTATAAATTAAGCTTAAGGCTGTTTTGTGCTTCAAGTTTTTTAAAGCGCTAAGTATGGCTTTTACCTCCTCTTTACTTAGTACATTTGGTAACAATTTTTCACGTTTTGGCCTGTGTATAAGATCTAACTTAATTTTTGTGTTAAAGTTGATGTTAAAGTAAAGTTTTACTGCGTTTATTATTTGGTTTTGATAACTGCTCGATAAACTATGTCTTAAAATATACTCGTTGTTAAATACTATCAAATCCTCATTGCTTAACTCCTCAATTGTTTTGTGCTTAAAAAAATTAAAAAATATACTTAACGCATCGGTATATGTATTTACAGTATTAAAACTGTAACGCTTTGATTGCATGTGGTATTTAAGCTTGTTAATAGCCTGAAAGTGTGTCTGCTCTAAATCAAATGTATTTTTTGTTTCACGCTTAATTGGTTCATTTTGTTGGTAATTAATTATTGAGCCAAACTCAACAGGAACAATGGGTGGCAAAATAAAATAATCCTCATAATACGTGCACAACTCAGCATAACTGTAAGTATAGTTGGTGCGCAAAGAATGTGTATTGGTTTTAACTAATTGCACTAATTTCTCTTTTTTAATAAAGGCGATTCCGTATAATAAATTTGATAACTCATTTAAATAAATGCTGTTTGCTGGTATGTACCAAGCTCTTTGGCTATTGCTATAATTGCTATGCTCGTAGCTTCTTACAATAGCATTTATTTGGGCATTGTAAGGATAGATTAAAAAAAACTTTTCAGAATCTTTATGAAATTTTGATGTTACACTAATTTCTACCACACAACAAATTTACTACAAAAAGAGGCGGTTAGTTGCTATAAATTGTAGTTTATGCCAACTATATATAGTTTCTAATCCTATCACACTTCGATAAATTTTTTTAGAAACATATTTGCTTAGTTTGAACCTTAAAAATTATATCAAAAACAGATTGGAGGAGCCTCTTGTATTGCTACTAGATACGCTATTACAATTGCGTTTTAGGTTTTAATTCGAGTAGAGTGAAGCATTTCTAATTTCCACCCACTCTTTGTTAAAATTGCCGTTGCGCTTTCTAGCCAATGAGCCTTTCTAATAATTTTATTATCTGTTGAGAATGTAGCATAATTTTGGTAGGCAACCCACGCCATTCCGTTTGCTACTTTAATTTCTATAAATTCAATTGTATTCACTCGTGTTGGATTCGGTTTCCGAAGTATGGCTTTATCCAAATAATTTGCAATAGAATCGTTATTCCAAACTTCTCCGTTTTCCAATAGTAGGAAATTTTTTGTATAGTATTTATTAATGTTTTTAGAATTTAATTCAGCCCACACTTCGTCGAAAGATTTAATAATTAATTCTTTTATGCGTGATGTGTCGGTTTCGGTTGAGCTTTGTCCAAATGATATCGTTGTGAAACATATCATCAAAATTATTGTGTAAAATTTTTTCATTTTGTTGTTTTTAAATTACTACTTACTTTTATTTATGTCTGCGTTTTTCGCCTTGAATAACAAAAATTTTGAGCTATATATTTAGTCTAAAACATATTTTAACCTGATATTAAATCGTTACCAAAAGAATTAAAAAAAGCCAGAGTGTTTTTCTCTGACTTTTTTAGTATTATGGTTTTTTAGTTCCCGCTCCTGGCTTCGCGCCGCCTTGTGGTTTAGGATTAAAGTAATTCAATTGTTTTTGGTTGTTAGGGTCTATTGCTTTTACTGCATTCCACATTTCATCTGCTTTTGCTTTATCAGCAATGTTTACATAATAGGCACCTAAATATTCGAGTGCTTCTGTGTACTCTTTTTTATACGAACCGGTGCGTTCTTCCGGTTTTACAATTGCAATTACTTTTTCATAATATGGTTTTGCCAAACCATCTTTTTCTTTTTTGGTTAAAATCTCTAACAAAGAATTGCTTCTTCCTCGCCACATAGGAGCAACCGCCCATTTTTCGTTTTTACGCACCAAGCCGCTAAATGCAGAATCGGCTTTAATTAATAGTGGAATTGCTTCTGCCTCTTTAGCCGATTTAATTTTAGCGTCTTTTGTTGTAACCGCTTCATTAAAGGCTGGTGTTGCTTTGTTGTAATAAGCTCTACCCAAATTAAAATAATCGTTAATGTTTAATGAATTTGCATCTGATGCAGTTTTTTTATCAAGGTACTCAATTACTTTATCGTACTTTTTGCCTTTGTAATAAGAAGCAGCTATTTCGCTATAAATATCTTTAGCCGCCGCAGGATCAAGCGTTGCAGCTTTTTCCATTTCAATAACGCCTAAAGAATCTTTTCCGGTTTTAACTAACAATAATCCTTTATATTTGTAATCATCAGCAATGTATTTAAAGTTAGGGCCAGCAGTATTAAAAAAGTCACTTAACGCTTTTTGTCCTTTGTTATAAGCTTCTTTATCGGTTTTATCCCCCATCTCGTAATAACAATAGGCCGCAACACGCTCTAGGTAAAGGTTTTTAAAGTTATTCTTTTTTAAACTTTCGTACTCTGTTACAGCCTCGGCATATTGCTTGCCTTTAAACAAAGCGCTTACAAAACGGTAGCGTGCAAAATCACTGTTGTTTAATTCTAAATATTTTTTCCAGTTTTCTATAGATTTGTTTTGCTGACCAGCCAAGTAATACAACCAAGCAATTTCGCGGTAAGCAGGCGCAAACGAAGGATCTATTGCAATGGCTTCTTTGTATTTATCTAAGGCTAGTTGGTAATTGCGGCCACGTTGGTACAAGCTGCCTTCGCGCAAGATACCACGTGTGTTTTTAGGATTTAAAACGGTTGCGGCTTTGTAACTTTTAATGGCTGGTCCGCCATCGGCAGGTGTTTTTTCTAATTGTGCATCGCCTAAGTAGATAAAGCCTTCAGGGTTTTTTGCGTCTAATTTTATTGCAAGCTCTGCACATTTAATCGCCTCATCTGCATTTTTATTATCGGTGCTTAACCATGCTTCCGATAAACGGCGCATAACCTCAGCGTTTTTGCTTTGACTAATGCTAGTTGCTTTAAAGAATTGGGCTTTGGCATCGTTTACATTATTCTTATAAAGCAATACTTTACCTAATCCCACATAGTTTAAAGCGTTGGTAGCATTAACTTCCGACCCTTTTTTAAAATAAAAATTAGCGCTATCAATTAATTCAACGCGCGAATCTAAAATTCCGTTCTTAAAAAAGTTTTCGCCATAATAAAAGTAATTTTCGCCCTTAGCAGCTTCTTTATTTATTAAAGCTCGGTAATCGGCGCTGGCGTTTTCAAACAGTTCGTTATCGGTTTTTTTTATGGCTTCAGGCAAAGTTTGTGCAACAGAAACTAAGCTCGCCGAAATTAAAATGGAGGTAAAAGGTATCTTTTTCATTATTTATTTAAAGTTTAAAAGTAACGTTTTTAACTAAATCAAAGCAAGTGCCAGTAATAATTTTTGGTTACTTTTTAAGGAATTTTGGCTAATTGGTGTTGAACTAAACGAATGGTTTTCTTAAAAACAAATTAAAATTATTTAAGAAATACAAAAAAGAGTTTTTAAAACTACTCACCAAAATACTCTACACAAATACGTGGTGTTTCATACAATTTAACGCAATGCAATTTTACATTAGCTGGTAAATGAGTGGCGAGCTGGTTCCAAATTGCTATTGCCAAATTTTCGGTACTTGCCAAAACACCTTGCATAAAATCAACATCTAAGTTTAAATTTTTATGATCCAGTTTATCGCACACGCAATCATTAATTAGCTTACTTAAATGCTTTGCATCCATTAAAAAACCAGTATCAGGATTTACATCGCCTTTGATAGTAATTATTAAATCGTAATTATGTCCGTGCCAGTTATGGTTGGCGCATTTTCCAAAAACTTCTTGGTTTTTTTCCTCTGTCCAGTTTGGATTAAATAATTTATGTGCCGCATTAAAATGTTCGTGGCGCGTTAAGTAAATCATGCTACAAATGTAATTAGAATAGTGTAAATTTAAGCCATGTTTCAACCTAAAATTTTAATAGTTAGTGCTACTTTTTTTGAGGTTGGAACTTTGTTTACGAATAGAAGTATCTCGAGCCAAAGTAATTTTACGAGCTTGCAAAATAATGTTGATGTGTTAATAACTGGTGTTGGCATGGTAAACACCGCCTTTGCATTAGGAAATACCAATTTAAACAATTACAATTTAATTATTAATGCGGGCATTGCTGGGGCTTTGGATTATAATCTAAAACTAGGTGAAACAGTTGTTGTAGAAAAGGATACGTTTAGCGAACTAGGTGCGGAAGATGACAATACGTTTATTACCATTGATGATTTAAAATTAGGAGAGAAAAGTACATTTACTCAAGAAATAAATACTTACAAAGATTTAATTTTATATCACAAAAAAGTAAGCGGCATAACTGTAAACAAAGTTCATGGTAATGAGAATTCAATTAAGGCAATAAAAGAATTATTTTACGCGGATGTTGAAAGTATGGAAGGCGCTTCTTTTTTAAAGTGTTGTTCAATAAGTAACGCAGAGTTTTTTCAAATAAGAAGTATCTCCAATTATGTTGAAAAGCGCGATAAAAGTAAATGGCAAATACCATTGGCGATAGGTAATTTAACTAAAGAGCTAGAAAAATTAATAACAGAACTTACAAAGATGAGTCAAAGCAATTAATTATTAGTAAGAAAGTGCCGAGTAAAAACTAGAGGAATGAAAACAAAGATAAATATTGGTTACTCCCCTTGCCCAAACGATTGTTTTATTTTTGATGCTTTGGTGCATAATAAAATTGATACTGGCCATTATGTTTTTAATCCTATTTTAGAGGATGTTGAAACTCTTAATAAATGGGCCTTTGAGGAGAAGTTAGAAGTAACAAAATTAAGCTATCATGCGTTTATTTATGTTACTAAATTTTACAGTTTACTGGATAGCGGAAGTGCCTTGGGTTTTAATTGTGGTCCCTTACTAATTAGTAAAAATAATTTTGCTTCAATTAATGATATTAAAAGCGTTGCTATTCCCGGAAAAAACACAACCGCAAATTTATTATTGAGCTTAGCCTTGCCTCAATTAAAAAATAAAACAGAACTTGTTTTTAGTGAGATTGAAGAAGCCGTTTTACAAGGAAAAGTTGATGCCGGTTTAATTATTCATGAGAATAGATTTACCTACCAAGACCGAGGATTAAAAAAAATTATTGATTTGGGTGAGTATTGGGATGGTTTGATTAAGGCTCCAATTCCGTTGGGGGGCATTGTTGCAAGTAAAAAATTGGATTTGAAAGTTAGAAAAGACATTTCGCGTTTAATTTCGGAAAGCGTAAAATTTGCTTTTGCTAACCCTACAGAAAGCAAAGAATATGTTAAGCAACACGCGCAAAGCATGAGCGAAGCAGTAATGCAAAAACACATTCAGTTGTACGTAAATGAATTTAGTGTTGGATTAGGAAATGATGGAAAAAAGGCCGTTAAATTATTGTTTGATAAAGCAATTAGTTTAGGATTAATAGAGTCTGATGAAGTTTTTGAAGTAATTTGAATTTATTGAATACGTTTTTGAGCATAAATAATCCCTGGCTAAGAAGTCTGTTTTCTTTAAAAAATGCTGTTGCGCTGGTGGCGCTACTATTTTTTTGTTTGATTTCATTACCTAACCATTATCATTTACGCACTTTTGCCTTTGATTTAGGAATTTACAATAACTCCGTTTATCAATACAGCCATTTATTTAATAACCAACACCCATTGGCAAATGGCAGCGTAACAAACTTTTTAGGCGATCACTTTGCTTTTTATACCATTTTATTTTCGCCGTTTTATTATTTATTTGGCAACTATACTACGTTGTTGTTTCAAATAGTAGCAATTGTTTTTGGAGGATATGGTATTTATAAACTCGTAAAAATAATTTGTCCTTTAAAATATATGGCTGAGTTAGCGATGCTTCAATTTTATTTTTTCTTCGGGTTCAGAGTGCTTTAAGTTACGATTACCACGATAATGTTATTGCAGCAGCATTGTTGCCATGGTTTTTTTATTTTGTAAAAATTCAACACATAAAAAAAACAATTCTTTTTGCATTTTTAATTCTAATAGGAAAAGAAAACATGGCCTTGTGGTTGGTTTTTATTTGTATTGGATTACTATTATTAAAGGAGAATCAGAATCAAACACTTAAATTTAGTTTAATTTTTATTTCTCTTTTTTCTGCCATTTATTTTTGGTTAGTTGTTGCGTATTTTATGCCTTCTTTTTCTAATGCAAATAATTTTGGACATTTTAAATACGATATTATTTCGCAAAACACCACTATTAGTTTTGAGAGTGTAAAGAATTTATTTTTGGCATTGTTTGTTGATACTACTTATCTCGAAAATTACAGCGCCATAAAAATTGAAACGTATTTGTGTTTAGCTTTTGCTGGCGGATTATCGTTGCTAATAAATTATCACTACTTAATTATGTTGGTACCAATTTTTATTCAAAAAATGTATCACAATGAAATTACAAAGTGGGGTATATGCTACCATTATTCCGTAGAGTTTGTGGCTATTGTTGTAATTTCTTTGTTTGTAGTGATTAGTAAATACATAAAACAACCTCAAATAAAGTATGTAACAGTAGGTTTGTTTACACTAACAACATTATTTGTTACGTTCTCAAAAATGGTTGAGAGAAAATCGCTTTGGTATGATACACAGAATGGAAATATATTTTGTAAAGAGCATTATCAAAACCGATTTGATAGAAAAACTTTTTTGGAGGGAAGCTCCTTTATTCCGCCAGAAGCAAAGCTTAGCGCCTTAGATAATTTTGTGCCTCAGTTGGCAAACAGAAAATGTATTTACTTGTTTCCAGCAATTAACGATGCAGAATATTTATACATTGCGGCAACAGAATACTCATATACAGTAACTGGAGGAGAAATAACTACACAAATAGATTCTTTAAAAAAATCTAACTCTTGGGAAACGGTGTTTGAAAAAAATGGCTTTGTGGTTTTTAAAAAAAGGAGTTAATCCAAATTTCTCATTTCCATTTTTAAAACTTGGCCATCAATAGAATTAAGTTTGAATTTATAAACTAATTTACCTTGACTATCAGTAATACTTAAAATTTGTTTTCGTTTAGAATAAGACCAAGTAGCATCTGCCATTGATTGCATATCGTTTGGTTCTAATTTTAACCATTTACATTTACCATCTTTCATAAACTCAAACGAAGGACGAAACCTTGACATTGGAAATTCTTTGCTACCAGCAGTTCGATAAATTTGTTCAGGTTTTGCGGGGTCATTTTCTTCATAACTCGAAACCCAATTAGCAAAAAAAGTATCGGGTAATTTTTTTATTTTGGTTTGTGCCAAGACCGTAAATCCTATTAAAACAAATGCTAAAGCGATTATTTTTTTCATACTATTATTTTTTTAAATTGTTTACAACTAACGTGCCATTAATTTAGCGCAACCTAAAAGTAACAATAATTTTAATTAAAATGGTATTTAAACGTGTTTAATTAATTTTTTTTGCTGCTACCATCATTTCCTCGCCAATGTTAAAAAAAGATAAGGTGTTGTAGAGGCAATTGTGAAAAAACACTGCTATTTTAAGTTGCCACAATGGTTTATTGGTAAACTTATTAAAATATTCTTGGCGTTGCGCGGCGTTAATGGTTACGTTGGTTTGGCGCAAGCTTTCTTTCTTTTTAGATTTAAAACGCTTAATAAACGGAAGTACGGTATACATTAAAAACAATTTTATTTCGAATGACGATTTTATTTTTTGAACCTGATACCCATTTCGTTCTAAAATTTTTGTAATCGTTTCTTTCCCAAAATAGTTTACATGATCTAAGCCCATCATTTTCCAATCGTCTTTGTGTTTTTTAGCAATGTAACTGTCTATTTGCGGAACCTGCAAAAACAAGTATCCACCTGGTTTTGTGAGTTCGTTGCACTTTTTTAAAAACACATCTGCTTTATCAATGTGTTCTAAAACATCCCACATAGTTATAACATCAAATTGGTGGTCAGTATTTTTTAGTTCAAAAAAATCTATATGGTCCACAGGCAGCTTTAAATCATTTTTACAATAAAGGTAGGGTTGTTCTGAAATTTCAACACCATAAATTTTGTATCCCAGTTCTTTAGCAGCTAGCATAAAATGCCCCCAACCAGCTCCCAAATCGAACAAATAGCCTGACTTAATGAATTTTTTTATAAACTGAAAGCGTAATTTGTGGCGTTGTATTTTTACCCAATTGTTACCTTGCCTAACGGCGTTAGTTACTGCTTCGTTTTTGTATTGTTCGTATTTTATTTGTTTGCGGTAATAGTGCGGAATAAAATGGTGATTGCACGTATTGCAAGTAACTACAGCATAATTTGAGTTTGGTTTTTGATATTTTAGAGAAAATTCATTTTCGTTTGTGTTATTACACACACAACAAAGAATATTTTCTTTCATAAATTCAGGTAAAGTAGGCATTAAGACTAAGGTTTTGTTTCTATTTCAAAAGTACTTTCGGTTATGGCGTTGGCATCTCTAAAATAAGAAATACCTCCCCAGTTAAAAATTTTCTTTTGATAAATCCAAGCGTTGTTTTCTTTAACTACAACACGTTGTATAATAACTACGCCAGTACCATTAATAGTTTCTTCGGTAACGCCTGGTGGGTATTTAGCAAGCAACTGTTTTATTCTGTCAGAATTTTGGTTTGCATCCGAATTAATTAATTTTTCACACTCTATTAATTTGTTTTTTGCATAGGTATCGCCACCTTTAAACGTTAACGCATCTTCATAAGATTTTTTAGCGTCTTTATAACGCTTAGTATTAAAATAACCATCGGCTATTTTTATAGCGTCCTTGTATTTTTGCTCGGTACCTCCTAACACAGGCATAATAGTTCCGTTTGATTTATCTTTAATCTCTTTAGCTTTTGCAGCCGCCTCTTCTTCGGCTTTTTTCTTAGCATCAGCTTCTGCCTTGGCTTTTGCTTCAGCATCTGCTTTTTCTTTAGCAGCTTTGGCGTCTGCGTCTGCCTTGGCTTTTGCAGCAGCTTCCTCGGCTTTCTTCTTAGCATCTGCCTCCGCTTTAGCTTTTGAATCGTTTTCTAATTTAGCTTTTGCAGCCGCCTCTTCTTCGGCTTTTTTCTTAGCGTCCGCTTCTGCCTTAGCCTTTCCTTCAGCATCTGCTTTTTCTTTAGCAGCTTTGGCGTCTGCGTCTGCCTTAGCTTTTGCAGCGGCTTCTTCGGCTTTCTTCTTAGCATCTGCCTCCGCTTTAGCTTTTGAATCGTTTTCTAATTTGGCTTTTGCAACGGCTTCTTCTTCGGCTTTTTTCTTAGCATCTGCTTCTGCCTTAGCTTTCGCCTCAGCATCTGCTTTTTCTTTAGCCGCTTTTACGTCGGCCTCTGATTTAGCTTTTGCCGCAGCTTCATCTGCTTTCTTTTTCGCTTCCTCTTCGGCTTTTTTCTTGACATCTGCTTCTGCCTTGGCTTTTGCTTCAGCATCTGCTTTTTCTTTAGCCGCTTTGGCGTCTGCGTCTGCTTTAGCTTTTGCGGCAGCCTCTTCTTCTGCTTTTTTCTTAGCGTCTGATTCTGCCTTAGCCTTTGCTTCAGCGTCTGCTTTATCTTTAGCCGCTTTTACGTCGGCCTCTGCTTTAGCTTTTGCAGCAGCCTCTTCTTCCGCTTTTTTCTTCGCGTCCGCCTCTGCTTTCGCCTTGGCATCTGCTTCTGCCTTAGCCTTTGCTTCAGCGTCTGCTTTATCTTTAGCCGCTTTTGCGTCGGCCTCTGCTTTAGCTTTTGCAGCAGCCTCTTCTTCCGCTTTTTTCTTGGCATCTGCTTCTGCCTTGGCTTTTGCTTCAGCATCTGCTTTTTCTTTAGCCGCTTTGGCGTCTGCGTCTGCTTTAGCTTTAGCCGCTTTTGCGTCGGCCTCTGCTTTAGCTTTTGCAGCAGCCTCTTCTTCCGCTTTTTTCTTCGCGTCCGCCTCTGCTTTCGCCTTGGCATCTGCTTCTGCCTTGGCCTTTGCGGCGGCTTCGGCGGCGGCTTTAGCTTTCGCGTCGGCCTCAGCTTTAGCGGCGGCATCAGCATCTGCTTTAATTTTAGTTATGTTAGCTATTTGATCTTTAGGATAATTCTCAGAGGGCTTATACGTTAAGGCCTTCTGGTAGCTTGCCATAGCAGCATCCCATTCTTTTTTTTGAAACGACTTATCGCCATCTTTTATCGCACCTGCATAGCCACTTTCAGCTTCCTTAGCCTTTGTAATTGCCGCTTTTTCTAAATCTTTTAATTTTGTTAAGGCCTCTTGTATTTGGTCGAAATATGCCTCATCGTAATCCATGTTTTTAATTGTTGGATTATAATTTACTTTTAGTAGCGTTTGATTTAAAACAGAATAATCAATTCCTTTTTGTAATTCAAAAAGCGTAATCCCTTCCACTTTAAACTGCATTTCTCTTTCTTCAGGTGGTATTCCAATTGTAGAAATTTCAAATTTTTTGGAACATAATTGCGGTTTACTAATTGTTATATTATAGTTAAATCCTTGTGGCAAATCTAATTTTACTTTGCCATCTTCGTTAGTAACAAAGGTTTGAAAGGGTTTGCCGTTTTGTAAAACGGTTAAGTTAGCGCCTCCACAACCTTTTCCATCTTTTTCTATCTTTGTTTCAAAGCGTACGGTTTTATCTTGAGAAAATAATGGTGATGCTAACACAAAATAAAAAGCAAAAAAACTGCTTAAAAGTATTTTTCTAAAAAGTAAATCCATAAGGGATAGTGCCTTAAATTTACATAAAATTTCCAAATCTTATGCCAAAATTTTCTGAATTCAACAGCGCTTCGCCTAAATACAGTTATTGGGAACTAAAAACATACTTTAAAAAATTTGATTATATAGTTGTAGGTGGTGGTATTGTTGGCTTAAGCACGGCAATAGAAATAAAGTTAAAAAAACCAACGTGTAATTTACTTTTAATAGAGAGAGGGGTTTTACCACATGGGGCAAGCACAAAAAACGCTGGCTTTGCTTGCTTTGGAAGCGCCACAGAATTGTTAGATGATTTAAGTTTGATGAACGCAGATACGGTTTGGCAAACTGTAAAAATGAGGTACGATGGCTTAGCGCTTTTGCGAAACCGATTGGGCGATAAAGCAATGGACTATAAGAATTACGGTGGTTTTGAATGGTTTGATAAAAAAGAAGATTACGAATTTTGTTTAGATAAACTACAAACACTGAATAAAAGCATGCATGAGGTATTGCGCTTAAAAAATGTTTATACAAAAAGTAAAACGTTTTATGGTGCTAAAATTGTTGGATGCATTAAAAACAACTTTGAAGGACAGCTTGATACAGCCGCCATGATGCGTGATTTGAGCCTGATTGCTATAAAAAGCGGTGTTGTTTTTTTGAACAATATAAACGTAAAAAAAATTAGTGATAACACAAACCATGTTACAATAGCAACCTCTAATGGTGATTTTGAAGCAAAGAAAGTAATTATTGCAACAAACGGATTTGCAAGAGAATTACTAAAAATTAAAGATGTGCTGCCTGCTAGGGCGCAAGTGCTTATTACAAAGCCAGTTCAAAATTTGAAATTAAAAGGGGCTTTTCATTTTAATAAAGGCTACAATTACTTTAGAAATATTGATAATAGAATTTTGCTAGGTGGCGGCAGAAATTTGGACATGGAAACAGAAACGAGCTCTGCTTTTGAATTAAATACCAAAATACAAAATTACCTCAGCAAATTTTTAATTGAGGTTGTTAGTCCGAATCAAAATTTAGAGGTGGCGCATAGGTGGTGTGGTATAATGGGTGTAGGGAAAGAAAAAAAACCAATTATTGAATTTGTATCTAACAACGTATTAGCCGCAGTACGCATGGGTGGCATGGGTGTTGCTATTGGTAGTATGGTTGGAAAGATTGCGGCGGAGAAGGTGGTGAGGGGGTAGCTAAGACGTAACTAAATATTTATTTTTATTTACTTTTTTTCTTGATAAAAAAAGTAACCAAAAAATCAAGTCGCCGCGAACGCCAACCCGCACTTAATTTTTCTTGAAAATTCAATCGACGTAAATTTTATTTTGCCAAGAAAATTCTCGAAAGCAAAATAAAAAAACGACAAGCCTGCCTTAGCAGGCAGGCAGGCGCCCTCGATGAATTTTCTAATAAAAATTAATTCTTGCCTTCCTGACTCCGCGCGGCGACAGGCCTGCGCACAAAATCCGTCATCAAGCAAAACACAAAAAAAAGAGGTGTCGTATTTGTTAGTTGTTATGCATACCTTTTTAATGGATTTCCTTTCTTTTATAATATTTGCCCTTGTTAATAGTTTTAGTCTTTTCAATCTAAACCTTTTTGGTGTTTGAGCTGACTCTATTTAGGCATTGGATTTGTTGGCATCTGTTGTTGTAAAAAATTCCCACAGGGATAAACGGTTTTAAAAATTCTGTTGCGTAAATAATCTCTGTTGTTTATTTTTTGTTGGCGCACAACATCTTTTTTAATTAAGAATTGTAGGTCTAATTCTTTTATTAGTTCGGCAGTGGAGTTAAAATTAAACTTGGCGTTTACCATGTTTTTTAAATCTGTTTCGGTAATGGGTTTTAATTCAATTTTATACGTGCTTGGTTGCAAAGCTGTTGCTAAGTAATAAAAGTTTTGATTTCCTTTTGTTGCATAACAAAGTAGATTGTAAGAAAACGTTGTATTTAATTTTTCTGAAAAAATAGTTTTGTTTTTATTTACTTTCTGGAAACTGCTTAATTTATCAGGAACAAGATAAACTTTAATGTCTTCGTAATTTTTTTCATTTATTACTTCAATACTTATTGGTTTATATTCAATAATGGCTTTTTTATTGGATTGAGGGTCAGTATAATTTAGTGTGGTTCTATTGTAGGTAGATTCTGCAACATAAGCATCTACGTTTTTCCAACCTGGGCTAGTAATTGTGCTAACAAAGAAATCACCTGCATTTGTTGTATTGCTTTTAAACCCCTTGCCCAATTGCCTATAAGCCTCCGTTAAATTTTTTTCGCGCTCTTCTTCTATTACTCCAACTTGCTTTATAATAATTTCAGAGGATAGTTTATTACTTGCGGCCAAAAAATCCATTGTTTGTTTGTATTCGTTTTGATACATTTTTTCTAAAACAGATTTATTGAGGCTATCGTATAATTTTCTTTTTTCGGTAACATAATTTTGAAGGGCAAAACTTCTTTCGGTATCAATTTTTACACCGCCTAGTTTTTCATTTGCGAAGTTTATAAATTCGTTTTTCTCTTGCCCTGAGCATAGTGTGGCGGCAACGCTATCTAATTCACATAATGGTTTGTTTAAATTGTTTATATAAAGATTTAATAGGTTTGGGTTGCACGTTTTATAAATTACTTGTAGGCGCTTTTCAAACGCTTTACTTGCTAAAATGGTATTATTAAATTTTTTATCCCAAATGGCTTTTATGCGCGAAGGATTTATTTCTTGAATACAGCTTTGCGTTTCGTCTGTAATTTTTACATCTTTAAATTCTTGGAGGTAGTTTGCTATTGCCTCTAAATCCCTATCCGTGAGTTGGCCTTCAAATACTGTCATAGCAGCTTTGTTATATTTTTTATAAATATCGTTCGCATATTTGTCGCCACTTTTTATCATTTTTTCGTTATTAATGGTAAATTGTTTAAACCAATTTTTATTTGGTACACGGTTAAACACATTGTACATACTGGGTCCTGTTAGCATCACTTCTTTTTCTAGTGAATGACACGTGCTGCAATTTTTTTCAAACAATATTTTACCAAATGATAATAGGGTTGAGGTGGAACTAACAGTGAGATGAGTAACAAAGATGCGATTTTCGGAGATGGCTATTTTGGTTGTATCTTCTTTTCTTGCCACTGAATCTAAATTCGCAAAATCTTCTGAATCGCAATTATTAATGTTGATATAAGAATAAAAAATACTATCTACTACTTTTTTATTTTTTATATTAAATCCTAGTTTGCTAATGGTATCTATAAAATGTGGCGGGTAAAAATTTAGTTTGGTAATTTCCGTTGTGCTTAGCCTGCGCAACATTTGCTTTGGTTTTACCCAATTAATTTCACCATTTGGTTTTCTTTCTCCATCAAATAAACTCATATTAATAGTGCTTGTGCTTGGCATCATAACAGTTATAGGATTTGCTGAATCAATTTCTAATGTTGTGTTTCCATTTCTGGCATTTAAATAAAACATACCGCCTGTTTGTAATAATTCGTTATTACTAAGTGTTGTTAATCCAGCTTTTACAATGTCAAAGGGGTTTAGGGCTTCTTTTACCTCTAAAACAACATCTGCTTTATTATTTGTTTTAAACGCATTTGCCGGAATTTGAAAAATAATGCCGTTAGGCGATTCAATAATAGTATCGTGCAAATTATTGATTTTAAAAAGTGTAGACGGCAATTTAGTGTCTGCATCGCTCCAATTGTTGTTGCCTTGCTCGTTTACTTCATATAGTTTAGTATGATTTTCAGCATCTTGTTTTTTATTAAATGCATTCGCACTAATCCATACAATGGCTGAAAGGGCTGCTATACCTGCAATTATAATACTTGCCCATTTAATTTTTTGTTGTGTTTTTATTTTTTTTACTTCACTTTTAATTTCTTCTCTTAAACCCATTTTCGTAATTGTTTCTAAAATTTGTTTTTGTGCGAGAACTTGTTCTTGAAGTATTTTATTATTTTTCAAATTTGCTTCAAAAGCAATTTTATCTTTTTCGCTTAACTTATTTTGTAGGTGAAGCTCTATTAATTCGGAGTTATTCATGTGAATGTTTTTGAGTTAATTGTAAGTAAAATCCCTTGGCTTTTTCTAAGCATCGGTATTTTTGGTTTTTAGCAACAGCCTCTGTACTAAAACCCATAAGCCTTGCAATTTCTTGCATGGAGAGTTGTTTGTAATAAAAATTTACTAATAAGTCTTTGCATTGTTTTCCTAATTTTAAAAAGGCGGTTTCTGCAGTTTCTAATTTTTTATCATTTGCTTTTTGTAATTCGTTTTCATCATTCAACACAAAATTATTTTTTGGTTTAAATTCATGCGTGTGTTTTTTAGTTTTCAATACTTCAAGCCACATATTCTTACTTACTGAAAATAAAAATGTATTTAATGAGGCTGTTAGGTTAAATGATGGATTTTTTATTTTTTCGAGTGTAAGCAACAAGGCTTCTTGAAAAACATCTTCGGCATCTTGTTTAGTTCCGCTATTGGCGAGTATATACTTTTTAATTACTTTAAAATAACTATACAAAGCCTTAATTGCTTTTGATGTTTTATTTTGTTGGATTAATTCTATTATTTCAAAATCTGTCATTTTGTAGCTTTTATATATTAATAGGAAAAATACGAAAAGGTCATCAAAAAAAAGTGATTGATTATCAGGCGGTTGTGTTTATTTACGTTGGTTTTTTTTATCGTGTACGGCTTATTTTTCTTTTCAAAAACACAACTATCTGCAATGAGCAACCTCACGAACAAACCGCTATTAAATCTGTATCGAACAAATTAATCCGAAGTGCGCATGGGTGGCATGGGTGTGGCTATTAGCAGTATAGTTGGAAAAGTAGCTGCGGAGAAGGTGATGAGGGGGTAGCTAAGGTTTTATTTTTTCTAACGCTAATTTGGTATAATCTTTCGGTTTGTGTAATCGAAAAGTTTTATATGGCGTTTGTGTGTGGAAAGAACTCCGTTGAGATATCAAAATGGAAAATTGAGGGTTATAAACATTTAGAAATTACGACATTAAGGGCGCAAATATTTAACCCTCAAATTAAGATTACAGTTTCTTAAACTTACTTTACTCTGTTCTACAACAAATTTAGCTTCTGCATTAACTCTTCGCGGTAGCTACCACCAACAGGAATGGTTTTTTTATCGTTTTCTAAAATTACGTTTTGTGAGTCTATGCTTGCAATTTTATCTAGCCTGGCAATAAACGAACGGTGTACACGCGCAAACTCTCCGTTACCCAATTTTTTTTCTATGTCCTTCATCGTACTGTGTATGGTGTAGCGGGCGTATTGTGTATTTATGATTACGTAATCTTTTAGGGCTTCTACGTAATATATATCTTTAAGTAAAACTTTTACCAATCTGCTATTGGCTTTTACAAACAGGATGTCTTTATTTGTTTCTTCTTTGCTTTCAACGAGCGAGTACAAAAAATCGCGCTCCTTTTGTAGGGCCGAATCTTTTTGGTATTTGTAATAAGCCATTTCAATGGTTGAGTGTAAATCAACTTCTTTAAATGGCTTTAAAATGTAGCCGTAAGGCTCCGTAACCTTTGCTTTGGCAAGCGTTCCTTCGTCGGCATAAGCAGTTAAAAAAACAACTGGTATTTTTAGTTTTTGTTTTAATTTTTCGCTCACATCAATTCCAGTCATATCTCCTTTAATCATAATGTCCATTAAAATTAAATCGGGTATAGTTTGCGAAATTTTCTCAATAGCATCTTTACCGTTGTTGGCCATACCAACTACATTATATCCCAATTTAATAAGGCTATTTTGTATATCTCTAGCAACAATGCTTTCGTCTTCAACTATGAAAATATTTAGTTTTTCCATTTTTTTAATCTACATGCTAAAACTAATAAAAATTTTGGTTCCTTGTCCTTGTTTTGATTCAAATTTTATTTGACCATCCAATTGTTCGACTAAAGTGTTTACCAATTGCAAACCTAAAGAAGGACTATTGTAAAAATCTACCATGCTTGAAAAACCTTGCCCAGTATCTATTACCGATAAATAAACCATTTTATTTAATGTTTTTAAGCTCACTAAAATCTCTCCTTTGGTATTTGGTAAAAAAGCGTGTTTAATTGCGTTGGATAGTAATTCGTTAATAATAAGGCCTGCGGGTATAGAATTATCAAGTGTAAGGTTTATTTTTTCTATTTCTAAATTCAATTTTATTTCGTTTTCTTTAATTGAATACGATTGTATGATGTTATTTGCAAGGGTATTAATGTATTCTGAAAAGTTTACACTTGTAAAGGTTTTGTTTTGATATAAACTTTCGTGTATGTACGCCATAGTTTTTATTCGGTTTTGGCTTTCCTTTAAAATTGAAATTGTGTTAGGATCTGTGCTGTAAGAGGATTGCAGGTTTAGTATACTACTAATAACCTGCATATTATTTTTTACTCGGTGGTGCACTTCTTTTAATAATATTTCTTTTTCTTTAAGCGATTGTTCTATATTTTGTTGTATTAATTTTTTTTCGGTTATGTTGTGTGCTATACCACTAACCTCTTTAATGGTGTTCTGTTCTTCGCTGTAAATTGGATTTAAAAATACTTGTAAATAAATTCTGTTCAGCTTTTTATCGATACTTTCTACTTCAAACGTGGTGCTATTGCCCGAGAAGGCGCGGCTATAATGTTCGTTTAACAAATGTGTATAGTGCATATCGTTATTCAAAACGCCTCTATCTAGTTTTAAACCTACATAAGGTAGCGTATTGTACATGTTTTCAATTAAATCAAAATAATTTTTATTGAATGATGTTAGTTTATGATCTTGATCTATTGTCCAAACGTAATGGTGGCTGCTATCAAAAATTGAATTTAATTTTGCAGCTTGATTTAATAGTTTTTGATCGGCTTTTTTTCTATCTGTAATATCGTAGCAAATACCGCTTACCTCAACCACTTGTCCGTTATTATCAAAAATTGGATGTAAATAGATTTGCCTAATTAATTGGCGACTATCTTGCGTAATACGCTCACTAATAAACTCAAGCGATTTTCCGCTAAAGGCTTTTTCGTAATTACTTAGCCAAATACTTTTTGATTTACTTTCTGGTTCATTAATAATAGGATCGATATACGTTTTTTTACTCTTAGAGTCAATATCAAAATTATGCGAAAGTTTTATTGCGGCGATGTAATTTTTATTGTGTGATGTAATTTCAAATTTTTTATTGATGGTCCACATGGATTGTTGACCGCTTTCAAAAATTGCATTTAGTTTAGAGGACTGTTTTACTAATTCTTCTTGTATACTTATTTCTTTGGTAATATCTATTCCTAAGCAACTTATTTCTGATACGTTTTTTTGTGCGTCGTATATTGGAAATAAATATATTTTGTGAGCTAAATTTATTAGCTTATTTATTCGTGTAAACTCTACTTTTTCACCATTAAATGCTTTGTTTAGATGTATGGTCCATATCCTTAAAAACTCTTTTTTTCTTTCTTCTTCTTTAATAGCATGCGTAATTACATCGCCAACTTTAACTTTGTGATTATATAATTTTTTTACAAGCGTTGAATAATTGTTATTGAACGACGTAATTTGTAAATTTTTATTTACGGTCCACATTAGGTGGTTAGTGCTTTCAAAAATAGAAGTGAGTTGGGCTGTAGTTTTACTAAGCTGTAATTGGGTTTGGTTTCTCTTAGCAATTTCGGCCTGTAAATTTTGGTTAGATAATAGAGCGGCTTCTGTTTTAATGCGCGCCTGCTCTAGTTCTTTTTCGAGAGTAATGTTTTTAATTAATGTGAGGTAACAATTTTGATGGTTAAATTCAATTTTTGTAGTAACCGTTTCAACTTGAATTTTTTTATTGTTTTTATTAATTAAGGTGTAATAATTTACACCTGCTAAATTTTTTTCAGATTTTTGAATTTGTTTTGCGCGCTGTTCTGCAATTGATTTACTTTCAGGAATCAAAAAATCAACCATTGATTTTCCAATTAATTCATTTTGATTTTTTATTCCTAACATTTTTATGAGGGAAATATTTCCAAACAAAAATTTACCTTTATCGTGTATCAAATAGGCTAGTGGTGTAATATCTAATAAATTTTGATAGTTCTTTTTTTCTTGCTCTAACTCAGATTCTTTTATTTGTTGTTCGGTAATATTTCGATAAATGTTTAAATAGTAAATTATTTTATTATTGGCATCAAGAATGGGGGTTAAACTATTTTCTAGCCATAATATTGTTCCGTTTTTATGTTTTGTTTTATAACGGTATGAATAATTTTTTACAACACCTTTTTTTTGATTGCGCTTTAATTCATTATCAATGCGTTTAAATTCTGATGAAAAATCCATACTTCTCTTCTCGAAAAAATTACTATCGTTATATAAATCTTCAGGTTTATTTCCGAGAATGTTTGTAATATTTGGACTAACGTATAAATACTTTTCTTGAGGGTAATACGTATATAACGAAATTATATCGTTTGAGTTATTTGTAATTAAATTAAATTTTTCTTTGATTTCTTGTAATTCTAGTTCCGTTTTTTTTCTATCAGTAATATTTTTTACTCTTCCTACGATGCCAATAACTTTTTTATTTTCATTAAGTAATGGTTGAATTTTACTTTCTAAATAAATAAGTTCTGTTTTTGATTTTTGATATCTGTAAACAATGGTTCCGTTAAACGATTTATTTTTACGTACTCTATTATAATCTTTTATACTTGTGATGTAATTTTTTTTATCTTCCTCATGCAAGGAATTTTTAAAGATTTCGAAATTATCATACGCTTCATTCGATGGTATTCCGGCGAGTTGTTTAACCCCTTCGCTAATGTAACTAAAATGTGGTTTTGGTAAAAATCGTAATTCATATATTAATTCATCAGGAATTTTTCCTAAATTTTCGAGTAACTGTTTTGCTTTAAAATTATTAGGTTCTTTATTTTCTTTATTAACTAGAGTAATTGTGCTTTGTAGTACCCATTTATTAGTGTGTTTAATTTTGTTGGATTTTAATTCAATACTAACATTACTATTTTTTGAATCTGATAAACTAAGTTCTACTGTTTGAATCGTTTTTCCTCTAATTACAAGGTTAATATGCGCAATTAGTTTTTGATGTTGAGTTTTACTAATTAAATTAGATAAGGTGAATTTTTGTTTAGTATTATTTTTAGGAATTTGTAATAAATTTTTGGCTAGATTATTTGCAAAGTAAATTTCATTACTATCAAAAATAATAAGTGCAACGGGAAGCGCGTTTAGCGTGCTTTCATTTATACTACTTTTAATTTTAATTGACATTTTATTTTCTTATTGTTTGCGTTTTATTATCGTCAATTTTAATATTATATGTTCGCAAACCTTGCTCATAAGTAGGAATAATTTTTACACCTTGCCATTTTATTTCAATATCATTTTCGTAATTTATTGTTAAGTAAGCAAAACCTAAGTTATCATAAAACACCCAATCGCCAGTTTTAGCGCCACCTGAGTATGAGCCAATAACCATACGCTTTCCGTTTGGATGGTAATAGGTGTGAACGCCAATTGGTTCACCATTTTGGAATTTTCCTTCAAATCGTTTTATTTTACTAGGCATGTAAAAACTTTGCCAAGTGCTATCCGGTTCACCATTTACGTAATTGCCTTGTTCTTTATAATTTGCAGTTTCTAACATCCATTTCCCATCTTGCAAATTATCTACGTAGTTTCCTATCATTGTTGTTTTTCCGTTTTCATCTACATCTTTTAATTGTCCTTCTCGCTTACCGTTTACGTAATTTTCTTCTCTGTATAAATTACCACTTTCGTAAAACCATTTCCATACGCCTTGGGCACGACCTTTCTTATCATACTTTCCTTTCTGTTCTATTTTTCCATTAGGGTAATAAAATTCCCAATCCCCTACTCTATTACCTTCTTTGTAACTTCCTTTTCCTTTAAACTCGCCGGTGTTATGAAATTCCGTCCAAATACCTTTTCTATTTCTAACACTATCTACAGCGCCTCGAGCTACGACTGTTCCATCAAAATATTCTATGCAGCTATCAGGTATTGCAACATTCCTACATATCAATTTATTTTTATATACAGGTTCTATTAAAGTTGTATCATCTACCAAAATTAAACTACTATCACATCGGCGTTTTTGAATGTACTTAAAATGTGTTCCTATTGCAACTCCTTCAGAATATACGCCTTCGTACTTAAGTGTACCATCTTCATAAACATCTCTATAAACCTCTACATTAGCAATTTCGGGGGCTTTTAAAATTTGTTTGCCATTATTAAATTTTTTGGTTGATAGTAAATTTCCTTTTTTGTCAAATTCTTTTACATAACCATCTAAACTATCATCGTTAAATTTTTGTTCTTTTTTTACAGATAAGTCTTCGTAAAAATCTTTCCAAATGCCTTGTTTTTTATTTGCAGCATCGCGCTGATTAATTTTTTCGTAACTCTGAATTATACCGCCTTTATAAGTGGTAATGCCCGTAATTAAAGAATCATTGCTATACTCATAACCAACGCCTTCTGGTTTTCCTTTTATATAATTTACAAATGTTTTTGTTCTTCCATTTTTATGATAGGTACATTTTTTTCCTTCCAATACATCATTGGCTAATGTTTCAATACTGGTTAGTTTTTGTAAGGTATCGTACAAACGTGTTTCTCCGTTTTTTTTGCCTTCTTTATAATTTACAGTTTTTTGTAAGCGACCTTTTTCATCGTAAAATTTCCAAATACTATCTAACTGAAAATTTTTACGATTACCTTCTATTTTTATTTTTCCGTTTTTATGATAATTTTTCCAATAGCCTTCTGGTTTTCCATCTACCATGTTTCCTTCGCTACTAATGGCGCCATTATCGTAATAAAATTTATTATAACCATTTTTATTAGTAGTTTGCGAAAATAAAACCACATTACAGCAAATAAAAAAAACTATAATTTTAAATTTTGATTTCATAAAAATTACATAACAATGGCAACGGCCATATTAGGATTTTGTGGATTTACAGTAATTTTTAATTGTGCTGGATGTATTACTAAATCCATATCTTCAATAGGTATAGCACCTAATAAAACTTGTTCCCCTAAAACCAATGCCCCAACTAAACACATTCTATTATCAAAATTTATTTTAATTGGACCTACGTAATCAACGTTTTTTGTAGAACCATCAGCAATAATAACCTCTCTTTTATCGTGTACTTTTAATTTTAATTGATTTGCTATATGCTGCGGAATACATAAAAAATTACTTCCTGTATCAACCAATGATTTTACTTCCATTGGTTTTAAATTTTGCTCCATTGGATTAGACAAAATAATATCTGTATAAATCAATCTCATAACCCAAATATAACAAATTTAATTGAATTTATAAGCCAAACTTTGCGCTTAAATCAAGCATTTTTGCTATTGGTAATTTGGCTTTTTTAATTAAATCTTCATTCATTAATAATTCAGGTTTCTCGTATTTTAATGCGACGTAAATTTTTTCTAAGGTATTTAATTTCATGTATGGACAATCGTTACAAGCACAATTGTTATTTGGCGGCGCAGGTATAAATGTTTTTGTAGGGCTGGCTTTTTGCATTTGATGTAATATACCCGTTTCAGTTACTACAATAAATTCATTTCCATTTTCTGCTTTTTTTGTATAATTTAATAAAGCAGTTGTACTACCAATAAAATCAGCATGTTCAAGCAAAGGTGCTTCGCATTCAGGATGAGCAATTATTTTTGCTAATGGATTTTGTAATTTTAATTTTAGTAATTTTTCTAAACTAAAAATTTCATGCACCATACAAGCACCATCCCACAATACCATATTACGACCTGTTTTTTTATTAATGTATGCACCTAAATTTTTATCAGGAGCAAAAATTATTGGTTGATCTTTTGGAAACGACTCTACAATTTGAACCGCATTTGTACTTGTAACAATAACATCACTTAAAGCTTTAATATCGGCAGTGCAATTAATATAAGTAAGTACAATATGATTAGGATAACTGGCTTTAAAGGCAGCAAATTTATCTGGTGGACACGAATCGGCCAAACTGCAACCTGCTTTTAAATCTGGTATTAAAACTTTTTTGGTTGGATTTAAAATTTTTGCTGTTTCGGCCATAAAATGAACGCCAGCAAATAAAATAATATCCGCTTGCGTTTTTTCTGCTTGTTGGGCTAGGCCTAAACTATCGCCAATATAATCAGCAATATCCTGAATATCAGGGTTTTGATAGTAGTGTGCGAGCAGCACGGCATTCTTCTCTTTTTTAAGATAGTTTATTTCTTTTACTAAATCAAGTGCTGAATCTATTTCAACTTCTAAGTATCCTTTATCTAACATATATACCTTCTTTTTTAAAAATTTAATTATGTTGTATTATATATAGGGTGTTAATACTGTTAATTAATTGGCACTTTTTTAGTTGCATTTTTAACTTGTTACAGGTAATTAACACTTAATACACAAAGTTAATCAATTAAGTACTTGAAAATGAGATGTGCTAATATAAATTAACAACTGTTAATAGTTATTAGTGTGTATAATTAGTAAGCAGTTTTTTGTGTTAGTAAATGAATTATTAGTCTGATAAATTCTTAATGAAATTTATAAGTTTACTTGTAATTAATGTAAAATTTACTAAGAGTAAATTATTGCTAACATTGGCTTAAAATTGTATTATGTATTTATTAACAAGGTTATTTCTTATTAACATAAAAAGTGTTTATTAATACCCTAAATTTTTGTTCATTATCAGTTAGTTAGTTTATTAGTGTTAATTAACGTTGATTACTATTTTTACACAAAGATTAAAATTAGTTTCAGTAATTAAAAATTATGAGTATTACTATTTCCTTAGGGAGCGACCATGCTGGCTTTGAATTAAAACAACATATTATTAATTATTTGAACGATAAGAAAATTGCATTTAAAGATAAAGGTTGTTATAGTTTAGAACGAGCCGATTATCCAGATTTTGGACATGCCGTTGCAATAAGTATTTTGAATAAAGAAACTGATTTAGGTATTTTAGTTTGCGGTAGCGGTAATGGTATTAATATGAGTGCAAACAAACACAATGGTATTAGAGCTGCATTGTGTTGGAATGAAGAAATTGCTAAACTAGCTAAACAACATAATGATGCCAATATACTAACTTTACCTGGCAGATACATTTCTGTTGATGAGGCTATAAAATGTGTAAATGCATTTTTAACAGAAACATTTGAAGGTGGCAGACATGCCGATAGAATTGAAAAAATAGATTTATAAAAATATATTATGAAAAATATAGCATTAATTATTTTAAGCGTGATTTATTTACACACAAATGCACAAAAAGGAAAACAGTTTCCTGAAATTGTTGGTAGCGATCTAAATGATAAAGCAATGAGTTTACCTTTTAAAAATGGTAAAACTACAATTGTAGCTATTGCTTTTCATAGAGGTGCCGAAGATGAATTAAAAAAATGGTTAAATCCACTTTACTACACATTTATTAAAAAGAGCGATAAAAAAAATAATTTTGATATGGCTGAAGTTTATGATGTAAATTTTGTTTTTATACCTATGATAAGTGGGTTTAAAAAAATTAAAGAAGATTTTAAATCGGGCACCCAAAAAGAATTTTATCCGTATGTAATGGATACTGAAAAAAGCGATATTAAAGCACACCAAAAAGCTTTAGGTGTAGCAGATAACAAAATACCTTATATTTTTGTGGTCGATAAGGACGGCAAAATTACTGAAATGCAAAGCGGTAATTTTAAAGAAGATAAAGTAGATAAAATTGAAGATGCTGCCGGCGATTAAAAATTATTTTAAATCAGCTTGCTCTAATATTTTTTCTTTAATTAAATCAGTAAGGTAATAACGTTTACCATTATAATTTGCAGTTATAAACGCATCTGAATAACCAACAGATTTTATTTTTTTACAATACGTTTCGGCTTCGTTCCATGTACCAAATAATTTATTAACAACAATTAATTGTACATCACCCATTATTGTTTCTGCCTGTTTACTTCCGCCTAATTGAGCTAATTTAGAGTTAGGAAAATTTTGTGGTTTACGGTAAGCACCAACTTGAACATAAAAATTCAAATTTGGTAATGTTTTATTTCCAAAATTATTTAATAGTGCTATACGTTCTTCGGCAACAGAATTTACAGACAAATTAGATATAATTGTATTTCCATTCGAATTATTTTCATTTGACTTAGTTGTAGTTGTTGCAGTAGTCATTTCAGTAGTTTTATTTGTTTGAGTGTTAGCAATAGAAGTATTATCATACATACTTGGATCAACAAATTTTTTGACAGAATCTCCCGGAACAACGTCAACCATTTTTAATTTAGGTATTGTATCCGCATCACCAAAATTTATATTTATAATTTTTTCGGCATAACCATCTACCGCGCTTATTCTTATTTCATAAGGTCTATCACCAAAAATTGGGTGGTAATAGTTAAACTTATAATTGTATCCCGAAGGAACACTTATTAAATAATTACCTGTACTTGAGTTTGCATAAAAACCACCAAACATTTTACCATTTTCTAAAAACACCTCTACCCTGCCCTCGTATGGCTTTAAGTTTTCTGTTAATTTTCCTTTCACAACGGTAAGCACTGATTTTTTTGATGCCACTGCTGGTTCTACAACATAAATATCTTTATCACCGCTTCCACCTTCGCGCGCACTTGCAAAATAACCGCGTTTACCATCAGCAGATAACACATAAAAAATATCATCATCAGTGGTATTAATAGGATGGCCTATGTTAGTTGGTTTTTTCCAAGTGCTGTCAATTTCATCAAGATCGCTTAAAAAAATATCATAACCGCCCATGCTGTTGTGCCCTTCAGAACTAAAAACCAAGGTTCTGCCATCTGGGTGTAAAAAAGGTGCATCGTCATCAAACTCTGTATTAATATTTTTTCCTAAATTTTTTACCTTACCCCAAGATCCATCGTCGGCTTTAGTAGCCACGTACAAGTCCTTACCTCCAAATCCGCCTGGGCGCTCGCTTGCAAAAATTATTTTATTTTGGTTGGATGATAAAGAAACACTACCCTCCCAGCTTGTTGAATTAATATCACCTTTTAATTTTTCTGGTTCAGAAAATTCACTACCTGTTAATTTACTTTCGTAAATATCACCGCCATCTGTTTCGTTAGATCTGAATAAAAATAATTTTTGTCCGTCGTTGCTAATTGCTATAACAGCATCGTTAGCAACTGTATTTGCAGTTATTAAGCCTCGCGGCTCTTGCCATTTTCCGTCTTTTTTTTGACTTAAAAAAACATCTTCAAAATAAATTCCTAAAGGATTTTGTTTACCATATAAATCACGCAAACCACCTAAACTTTTTGTACCCCTGTATGTAAAAAATATAGTTTCCTCATCTGCAGTAACAACGGGTGAGTATTCAGCCCCCTTGGTGTTTGGAGGGGAGCTAATGTTTTTAATGTTGGCAACAATAGGTTTTTCAATTAAAGGAATGGCGTTACGGCAGTAGCGTGCAACTTTATTTAATTCTTTTTCTTGTGCAGCATTTAACTTTTTTGTTTTTAATAACGTTTCAATAAGCGCTAACGATTTTTCAAATTGATATGTTTTGTGGTAAAGCAAAGCAAAATAAAAATCTAAATCCGCAGCTTTTTTGTTTTTTTCTTTTACTTCTGTGAGATATTTTTCAGCTATTTTATGTTTATCAGAAATATAGATTGCACTAATACCAGTAACGTATTTTAAGTATAAATCATTAGGGTGTAATTTTAATAATGAGTCGTAACGCTCATAAGCAAAGGTGTAGAGCTTTTCTTCGTAAAACGAATTAGCACTTTCAAAATATTTTTGTTGTTGCTTTGGCCATTTTGTAGACTCTACATCTTGGGCCTGTAATCCACAATAAATTAGTAGGAATAATAAAGCAATTAGTTTTTTATTCATTCTACTAAAATAAAATCTTAATTAATAGTGCAACTTAGGTAACTGGTAGAGTTACTAACGCTTAGTTTTTAATAACGTAATATGGCTTTAAAAGAAAAACACGCCGCATTTTTTATTATGTACTCAAAGTATTTTACAATTAAAAATGGCTAAAAACCGTATCTTTACAATATTATGCAAACTTTGCTTACAACGCTTAATGCAAAATACATTCATCTTAATTTAGCTATTAGGTTGTTGTACGATTTGAATAAATACAAAGGCAACCTTACCTTAAAAGAATTTACAATAAAAGAAGATACGCTTTCAATTGCACTATACTGCAAGGGTTTTGATGTGGTTGCGTTTAGTTGTTACATTTGGAACATAACACAAACACTAAAAGTTTGTAAACAGATAAAAGAATTTAATCCGAATACAAAAATTTTATTAGGTGGCCCAGAAGTTAGCTACGAATACAACGATATAATTTCACAATATTATATTGACTACATTATTGTAGGCGAAGGAGAAACAGCATTTGAGCAGTTTTTGAGCTGTAACGGAAATCTGCAAACCGTTAGTAATCTGGTTTATAAAATTAATAACGAAGTTGTAAAAAACCCCGATGCTAAAAACTTTGATTTGACTAATTACCAAAATTTAAATCCTTATTTAATCGATCTGCCACAAGAACTTTATAACAAAGTGTGTTATATTGAAACAAGCCGCGGCTGCCCGTATAAATGTGAGTTTTGTTTAGCTAGTTTGGATAACAAAGTACGTTATTTACCCACCAATACAATAAAAGAGCATTTATTATTTTTAATGCAGCACGGGCGTGTAATTAAGTTTTTAGATAGAACGTTTAATATTAAACGCGATTTTACAATTGAAATTTTTGAGTTTATTTTAAAACATCATAAACCAGAGAACGTTTTTCAGTTTGAGATTACAGCAGATATATTGCACCCAGATATTATAAAATTTATAAATGAAAAAGTTCCTAAAGGTTTATTCCGTTTTGAAATAGGAATTCAAACAGTAAATCATAAAGCGAATTTAGAAGTTAGTCGCAAACAAAATTTTGAAAAAACAAAAAGTATTATTCTTCAGGTTCAAGATAAAGTAGAATTACATTTAGATTTAATTGTTGGTTTGCCACTTGATTATTGGGAGGACATAAAATATAGTTTTGAGGAAGTATTTAAACTCGAAGCGCCAGAATTACAATTGGGTTTTTTAAAGTTTTTAAAAGGAACCACCATGCGCGATAAAGCCCAACACGAGTTTGTGTTCGACCCTAACCCACCCTACCAATTAATTAAAAGTAAGTATTTGAATGAAGAACAATTAGAAGATATTGTAAAACTAGAAAACGCTTTAGAAATATACTGGAATGGAAAAAAAGGGATTAATTTTCTAAAGTATGTAAATAAAAAATTCAGTTCATTCGATTTCTTATTAGGCTTAGGTAAATTTTTTGGCACAAAAAAAGATTTCCATAAATATAGTTTAGAAGATGTTTATTTAATTGCCGCAGAATACTGTAAAACAAACTACCCTAGCGATAGTATTTTGCAAGAATTAATAGCGATTGATTATTATTTGCACCACAAGGTAAAACCCAAGCCTTTATTAATTAACGAAATTGATAAAAAGCAAAAGTTCGAATTGTTAGATGAGTTAAAGTTGAATCATCATAAATTTAGGTATGTGGTGTTGCCGATTTTTATAAACGTTGAATCTCATAAAAAACGTGAATTACCTGTTATTATACAATATGATGGGGTTAATAAACCAAGTTTGGTAAATACAACTAGTAAAGAAAAATGCATAACTACCTAAAAAAATCTGTTTTATTTACTGCTGATGATTTTCGAACAAAATTAAAGTTTAAGTTTAATTCTGCAGAGCCAGAAAGTACATCGCGGTAATTTGCAATATAAGCCAAAGATAGATTAACACATTTTGTGCCATAACCAATTGATGCAAAGCCATAACCATCAGTGGCTGCCGCTAATCCTAGCTGAAGATGTTTATACAGCTGGTTGTTTAAACCTAACTGTAATCTATTAAAATTATCTTGTCCGTCGTATCTAAAAAATAAATTTGTGGTATATGTTTTTTTTGCATTATAAAATGTAGCATCACCATGTGCGGTTACACGTGTTTTTAAATACACATCGCTTGCTAAACCAACGTTTGCTTTGTTAATATTATTAACCATACAACCCACATTAAAATTTGTGGCCTTAAGTAATAAACCACTTCCAAAATTATTTACTTGTTTTGTATAAGATGGCAGCGGTGTTGCGTTACCGCAAAATTCGTTTGTTCTTAAATTTATTACATTATTATAATTAAATTTAGTTGGGTTCAAAACATAACTGCTATAAACATATTGCAATGCAGGAACCAATACAAGGTCTTTTTTTAAAGAGACAGCATAATTATAAATAAAACCAATTTGGTTATTTTTCAACATATCGCGCGCTTGGTTATCATTTAAATAAAATACACCAAAACCACTTTTTATGTTCTTTACATAAAAATCTGCTCCAGCGTAATGTTTAGCCATTGTGGTGCTTAAATTAGGATATTGATTAAAATAGGCAAGCTATAACTTTGGATTACCCACAGAACCTGCATTTGCTGCGTTTGCATAAATTGCAGCTGAGTTAGGCATATTAAATATCACATCTTGGCTATGTAATTCAAAACACATGAACGTTACATAAAATATAAAACTACATTTCTTCATAATTTAATTTTGTTTTGCGGTTTATTTTTTTTTGCACGTTAAACGTAGCTGCAATCTCTAAAATAGTTAAACTAGTTATACTCGAATTTACTCTGGCGCCAGCCAAGGCATATATTCCAAACCAGTCATTTCTAAATCCAAAATTTGCAAAGAGCGTATTATAATACCTAAAGCCCCCACCTATAGTAAATTTATTGTACAATAAAAGATTTGTAGAAAACTGGTAGAAATAAAAATCGAGTTGCTTGTCGCCTCGCGCAGTTAGTTGCAGTGCCATGTCTTTAACAATATTGAACTGCGTTGCAGCATGAAGCGTGTAACGTACTGGCAGCCTATACGGACCAAGTATTCCAACATCTGGTTGATTAAGTTGATTGGCAACAAAACCAACATTGAATAGTTTATGATGTAATAAAAAAGATGTATTAATAAAAACATTGCTTTTACTTGTATTTGTTAATGGTTCTGGGCTAGGTGCAATAAAGCCTCTGCGCGCATCAATCATATCGCCAAAGGTTAGTTTTGAAGCATCTACTGTGTAATTCAAAAAACCAATTGTAATTGCTGGAATTAGTTTCAAACCTTCTGTCAACTTAATGTATTGAGCGTAACTTAAACCAGTATTATAGTTTTTAAATAGTCCGTCTGCTTTATTTGCGTAGGTAAATGTTGCGCCTATTGCACCTTTTGCTTTTGGCAAATAAACATCGGCACTGTTAAATAAATAATAGTTAGTGGTGTTAGTATTAAATAAATAATTAGAAAAAATAGATTGTGTTCTAAAACCCCCATTACTACCAGCGTATGCAGCGTTTAAGTTGAGTAAACTTTGATTTTGCATTATAAAATAGGTGTCTTGGCTTTTAGACAATAAAACAAGCGAGCAAAAAAGGAGTGTGAGTTTTTTCATGTGCTTTGCGTTATTATGACTACTAAATTAAGTAAAAATTACCTAATTGTCAAGAGTTAGGTTAGTTTAGAATATTTAACTAACTTATTTTCATCTCAATTAAAAATTCGTGTAAATTTAAAGTACAAATTAATTATACCAACATGATTAAATCTATTTTTACATTTACGCTTGGTTGTGCTTTTTGTTTTAGTGTGTTCTCACAATCCAACTTTAAAGTTTACACCCCACAAGCCAGTGGTCCGTACGCTTTGCAAAATATTTTACAAAACCTCATTGGTGATGGTATAATTTTAAAAAATTACAGTGTCTCTAAAACATGGAGCGACGAAGCTTATGGCTATTTTGAAGATAGCAAAAGTAGCCTTGGAATGAAAAAGGGTTTAATTATGACAACAGGCGGCATTAGCGGTCTTTGCGGAAAAAACACACAAACAGGCATGAGTAATTATGCACACTCAAACGAAAGAACACACGCAGTAACGGGTTCATCAAAATTCACCAGCCCAAGTTTAGAAAATCTTTTGCTTAAAAAACAAAAAACGTATGATGCTGTATCTATTGAGATGGATGTTATTCCTACAGCAGACACTTTAAATTTTAAATACGTGTTTGGTAGCGAAGAATATGATGAATATGTTGGTACAGCCTACAATGATGCTTTTGCCTTTTTTATTTCTGGTAAAAATATTACAGGCCAAGAAAACCTAGCTGTGGTGCCCGGCACAAACGATCCGGTTTCTGTCAACAGCATTAACGGAGGGTCTCAAACCAATAGAAAGCGCTCTAGTAACGAAACGTTTTATGTGTCAAATAAAAATGGAGAGTTTGGAATTGAGTACGATGGATTAACCAAGTTGATGGAAATAAAAAAAGCAGTAGTACCTTACGAAACGTATCATATAATTCTCACCATTGCCGATGTGGCTGATAATATTATGGATAGCGGTGTATTGCTTGAGGGCAAGAGCATTGTGAGTTACGAAAAAAGTTACAATGTGCTGTTTGATAAAAATAAGACGGAGCTAAATGAAGAGTACAAAAACATGCTTAATGCGCTGGTAAAAGAGTACAAAGAAAAAACAAATAGTAATATTAGCATAATTGGACATACAGATAATGAAGGAGATGAAGAATTGAACAAAAATTTAAGTTGCGATAGAGCAACGCAAATTAAAAATTATTTTATTTCTAGAGGTATCGCAGAAAAAAGGTTGATTGTGGATTGCAAAGGCGAAACCCAACCATCTTTTGATAACACAAGCGAAAAGGGCAAAACACTTAATAGAAGAGTAGAAATAAAATTATTAGGAAACGATAACCTTTATCAAGTAAATAAAACAAAGGAATCAGGAATAGCGGCCGAAAAATCGAGTATTATAAACAATGTACCGAACCCATTTGCGCAAAACACAAGCATAAATATGTCTATTTTATCTACCGTAAAAAATGCACAAGTGGTAATTACCAACCTTGAGGGTAAACAACTAAAAACGGTTTACGTTTTGGAGCGTGGCAATACCAATGTAAATTTCGAATCATACAACTTAGTAAATGGTGTTTACATTGCAAACCTTATTTGCGATGGTGCAATTTGTGGTAGCATAAAAATGATTTTGGAGAAGTAAAGGGTATACTTTAATAATAGTATTTATAATCGTTTTATGAAAAAAATTATTTTAGTATTTCTTTCAACTTTTTCACTTCATATTCTTTCTCAAAACAGTAGAGCCATTTTTGAATTTGGGAGGGATTTTGAATCAGAATTCTATTATGATTTCATTGATAATTCTTTACCCTTTGTTAATTTAAGCGAGAGCAAATATTTCTTAAAGAGAAAGGAACTTAAAATAAAATCCATTATAATAAGGCATAACGGCCTTTCATTAGACAGTTTATTTTTAAGCGATAAGGAAAAGTTTAATTTTCTTATTAAGTGGTGGGGCGTTCACAGTAGCCCAATAGTTATAATAACTAATTTTGATAGGAATGGATTTCTTATTTCTAGCGATAGTTATCCTATCTGCAATTTTCTTAATAAACAAGACTCACTAAGCTGCAACTATATGAAACTTAAGTCAACTCAAATTGGTGATACGCTTAAAACATTTCAATACAAAAGAGGTGCGCTTGAAGAAACATCTGCATACCTCAATAATGTGATTTATAATATCAAAAAAGACAATTCCTACATTTTTGTTTCCGACTCAACAAATGCATTTCTATCTAGTAAATACGATGGGTATAAGCTTGTACCAACTTATTATTATTTTGATGTGCAAAATAGAATTAAACAAATTCTGCATAATAACATGCCAAATAATTTTTATAATCTAAAGTTTTATTATCCCAATAAACGAAAAGCAATAGTTTCGTTAAAGAAACAAAATATTATGGACGATACAATTTGTGATTACAAAAATAAAATAGTTTTTAATAGACATTTAAAAATAAAAGAAAGTTGTTTTTATTCTAAGGATTATCTTCACGAATACAGTTGTTATAAATTCAAATACGATAGTTATAATAATTTAGTTCTTATTTCTAGAAAGAGTTATTATGAAAACTGGTTTGATTACTGTGAAGATTATTATAGCTTTAAACATACCTATAAAAACGGCAAGCTTAGTAAATCTTTAGCTCATTACAATTTTAGGGTAGTAAGCAACGATGTTATTTATTACTACAATGACCAGGGGCTTGTAAGCGAAATAAATTATTCTAGTGGTGGAAAAGTTACTTACGAGTACACTTTTTACAACTAGTATTTGACTTAGTAAATTTTTAAAAATTTATTTTTAACGCCTTCAGTTTATGGTTTTAAGTTGAATTTTAAAGTTTATATCTTAAATCAAAAACGGAATCACAACAAAAACATTTCTTCAAACTCTTTCTTCTTATCTCTTGCCAAGCTTACAAGGCTACCATTTAACATTTCTATTTGTAAACTCGAGTTTTTATAGGCTTTAATAAATTGCTTGTTTATTATGTAAGAACGGTGTGGCTTATAAAAATTTTCTTGGCTCAGTAAAAGCTCATATTCTTTTAAAGGTTTACTTACAACTTGTTTTATATTATTGTTTAAATAAAATTCGGTGTATACATTATCTGCTTTTAAGTATACAATATCAGTTACTGGTACAATAATTTTTTTTTCGTTCATTGATAAAACAATTTTTTCTATTTTATCTGTTGTAGATACTGCTTGTAATATTTTTAATTGTTCTAAAGATACTTGATGTTTTTTTAACACCCGATTTATGGCTTCTACCAATCGTTCTTCGTTAATTGGTTTAAGCACATAATCAACAGCACTTAGCGCAAAGGCTTCAAGCGCAAAGCCCCCGTATGCGGTAGTAAAAATAATTTCAAAATCTAACTCTTCTTTTGAAAGATGGTTGGCAATATCAATTCCTAACTCGCCGTTAAGTTGAACATCTAATAAAATAAAATTTGGTTTGTTTTGTTTAATGTATAGCGCAGCCACACTTATTTTATCAAAGTCAGCTAGTACTTCAATGTTGGGGAATTTTGCAGCTAAAATAGTTTTAAGTAGAATAACTGCTTGAGGTTCATCTTCAATAATAACACATTTAATCATATAGTTCAATTGGGATTACAAGTTTAACAATGGTTCCGGCGGCATTACCGCTTGCATCTTTTTTATCAATAATGTCTTGTGTAATTTTTTCTTTTTTATTAGCGTTCAATAATTCAATGCGACTCATATTGGCATCGGTACTAAAGGAAGCCGATTTTTTAATCATACGTTTGCCAATCTCCGCAGCAGCATCTCGTCCAATACCATCATCATCAATTACTATAACTAATTTATTATTTTTTTCTTCAAATGTTATATTTAATAATCCTTCCCCTTGTTTATTAGCTAAACCATGTTTAACCGAGTTTTCGACTAATGGTTGCAATATCATGGCAGGCAAATAAGTATCGTGTAAGTTAATTGATTCAGAAGCAGTAATCGTGTATTTTATTTTTGGTAAACGCATGGTTTCCAATTTTAAATAATTTTCAAGTAGTTCCATTTCATCATGTAAGCTAATTTCGGTATTACGACTACTTTCTAAAACAGAGCGGCTTAAATCGCTAAATAAACCTAAAGATTGAGCCGCTTTTTCTTTTTCCCCGCTATAAATAAAACCTTGTATGGAGTTAAGCGCATTATAAAAAAAGTGTGGATTCATTTGACTTTTAATGGCTTTAATTTCGCTATCTGATGCTTTACGTTCTGATTCACGCAAAGACTCTGCCGCTTGTAATTGTTGTTTTAATAATTCATTTTGACGTTTTGACTTGTAACGTGCAAAGAAGAAATATAAGATTAAAGCAAAAGCAATGATTAGTCCCAGAATACTATAAATGATGGTATTTTTGCGTTGCGATTGAAGTTGGGTAATTTCGTTTTGTTGTTCTAATTGTTTTATCTCCGATTCTTTTAACTGAGATTGGTAGTCCATTTCGGCTTTTAATAATGATTGTTTATTTTCATCATTCACAATGCTGTCTTTCATGACCGACGATAGTTGTAACATCTCAAATGCTTCTTTAAGCTTCCCACTTTTTTTATACAAGTTACTTAAAATAAATGCTGCCGATTTAATATGGTCAGGTTCATTTATTTCTTGTGCAATTCTCAAACTTTTAAGTGCGTTTTTTTCGGCTAGTATTGGTTCATTTTTGTCAATATAGGTTAAAGCAATATTTTCGTAATTGCGTACATAGAAGCGCTTTAACTTAAGCGATTCGTTAATTACTAAAGCTTTGTTGTAATAGAATAAAGCGCTATCGGTATTTTTTCGTTTGCGCCATATATTTCCCAACCCATTGTATAAAATACCCAAACGCTTTGGTTCTACTCTATTTTTTATAGTAATCGCTTCTTTATAACAGGCTTCTGATTTATCAATTTCGTTAATAGCCAAATACGTGTGAGCTAGATTACTGAGGCCCGAACTAATAAATATACTGTCTTTCATTTTTTTTGAGAGATCAATAAATTTTAAGCAGTAGGAAATGCTTTCTTTATAATATTTTTGTTTAAAGTAAGTTGTCGAAATATCATTATAAGCTGCGGCTTTTGCTTCATCATAGTTAATAGATTCTGCATATTTTAACATCGAAAAATAGGATTTTAGAGCTCGTGCATAATTAGCTGTATGTTTTAAAATATCTTGCCCTTCGTATAGTAAAGAACTTGTTAATAGTTTTATATACCATTCTTTTTTTGTTTGCTGTAATTCGGGTTTTTCTAAAATTTCAAGCAAGGTGTTTTTTAGCTCTATATTAATTGCTTGTACGTCCTTATCTACCCTGTTTTCTTCGTAGTAGCTAATCAAAAGCATACAACGCACGGTATCCTTTTGTTTATGATTGTTAAGTAATGTTAGTAAACTATCCTTCTCGTTTTGAGCCAGTAGTTTAAACGAACAACATATAATAAATAATAGTATTTGTAACTTTTTCAAAGTATTTTCTCGGGACTAATATAAAAACATTTCACAAGTTCAAAGCTACACTTCACAAGTTATTTTTTGTTTTTTCTTTAAAAAATAAGTGATTTGAACCAGTATGAATCAGTTGGGTAAAATTTCTTTAAAGGTAGGTAGAAGCTTGCAGCTTATCAATCCGTTTGATATTATTTACATAAAGGCCGAAAATATAAACTGCCACGTTTACTTAACCAACCAAGAAACATTGTTTGTATCTAACACCCTTAGCGAAGTGGCAAGCATGCTTAATTACCCCAATTTTATTAAACCTCACCGCTCTTACATCATTAATTGTAATTATATCGAACGATTTGTAAAAGCAGATTTACTGATATATCTTAAGCACTACAAAGAGCCAGTACCTGTTTCGCGCAACGTTAAAAAAGAAATTCAACTTCTTTTTTCGAATAATTAATTAAAGTTTTTGTCAACTGGCAGGGCATTTATTTTCTTCTATCAAAGCATTTAAGTTCTTTTATTTATTTTATAAATAATAGTTGGTTAGGCATAGCTCAACCAAACCCAAACAACACTTCACAAGGTAGATCTTACGTTTCACAAGGTTGTTTTGGTAAATAATTTTTAGAGGAACAACTTTGTACAAATAAATTTGAAAATTATAAAAATAGACTAAAAATGAAAAAGACAATTAAAGCATTAGCCCTGGCAACCTTAATTGGTTTGGCACCGCAAGCAGCACAAGCACAAGGTGTGTTTAGCAAAATGAAAGAAAAATTAGAAAATGCCTCAGTACCAAAAGGAGCTTATTACTATTATTATGAAAATATTGGTAAACAGGAGAAAGCAAAAGAAGTACTTGTTAACCAAAGTTTTTCGGTAGTGGATGAAAACGGTTTAGCTTGGAAAGGAACTTCTAAGTATGGAGGAGACCCAGACAAAACCTATAAAAAAATTGATTTAGCTGGAATGAAACAAGCTGTTTTTAACGATGGTGATTTTCACAATACCATTATTAAAATTCAAGACGATGTGTTTTTTAAAATATATTTCCAAGGTCAGACTTGCGAAATGAAAACCATAAGTACTATTGAAGTTTTTTCAACTAACAAAGAATTTATTAAAGAAATTCAAAAAGATGATAAATGCGAAAATTACAAGAAGCTGGAAACAGCTTTGGCAGATTTTATTAAAGCCAATGACGCTGTAAATGCTGCTAAAAAGGCAGAAGGCGATAAAGCGGAAGCAGAACGTGTAGCTAAAGTAAAGTTACCAGCACCAACCAAAACTAACCCTTGCAACCAAGCTAAACTTCAAGAGTTATGTCAGAAGCGCGTTGGTAATGATAAAATCGCCTATTGCTATTTTGGAATTCCTGATTACTATAATAAAACGACTAACAACTCAACTAACGAATGGAAGATGAGAAAGGAAAAGAAGACTGTAAATGGGACTTATGATGATTTTATTACCAAAAGAGAAATATGGGCTATTTGTGTTTACCAAACCGAAGAAAACATAAAAGACGGTGTATATAACCACATGGGTATAGTGATACAAGAGGAACACGCTTTTGATGTATGGGATGGAAGTAAATTTAATGGTGAACTTAAAGCTTCAAGTAGTGCATACATAGGGCGTATTACCAAAGAAAATGCATTTCAATATAAAGATGTTTTAAAATAATCAAATTAGTTAACCTAAAAAACCATTCTGAAATTGAGCAGAATGGTTTTTTTATATTTTTTACAATAATGAAGAAAATAATTTTAATAATAGGATTTTGCTTATTGCACGGTTTAATTTTCACCCAAACTAAAATTACTGTTGGCTTACAAACATTTGACGTTGGTCAAAAAACGGCCTCTATAAAACTAACCGATGCTACTAAAAAAAATTTGGGGAATAAGGATTTTTATCTACTTAAAAAAGATTCTGCTAATATCACCATTTCAGAAATTACATTTGATAGCAAAAATAAGATAGAATCGTTTTATACTAATTTTATTAATTTGAATGATATTGTGCCCGATAGCAGTATTTTAGTAGTAACAGAAAAAACCTTAGGTTCCTTTTCCATTTTTAAAGACTTTTACTCTATTACCATTGCAAGTAAAGAAGGTAAAAAATTTACTTATTATGAATATGCTGATATTAAAGAGGAGCAAAATCCAAGTCCTACCTCGATTGATAATTTTGATATAAAATATAGCGATAAAAAAGAGGCAGATAAATGGTTAAAGGAATTATTTATGGTGTTTAAAAATTAAAGCAATGAAAAAAATAAATTTAAAAGGTGTAGTACTGGTTTGCTTAACCTTTTTTGTCATCAATAAAAAAGCTATTTCACAGTCAAAAACCGATTCTTTACACCAATACGTTGTAAGCTTAAAAGATGGGCAGTTTACCAAAGAAGTAAAAATAGATAAAAAACACGGCCTTAAAACAGCTGATGTAAACGATTGGCAAGCCGTGCCAACAGCATATTGGAGAGCACTAACAGGCTTTAATCCAGGTAAAAACAAAAATGGTAAAACCGTTACATCTGTAAAAGTTTGGGCACGTTACGATATTGGCTTAAACGAACTTATGCGTGGTGTTGTGTGTGCTGTTGAGTTCACCAATCCGGATAACACGATAGATAACGATGTGTTGCTTGTAATTTACCATAACCATGCAAAAAGCGTGATGTTGCAAAAAAGCATTTTTGATATTCAGCCCGAAACACCTGTAATATTTACTCAAAGCAAAGGAATAACTAAAAAAGATTGCTTGGTAAAAATATCAACACGGTTAAGGTTTTATTGCTATTCACAATTTACAAAAAATAATATTACCGATCAAGCTTTTGGTAATTACAAAGTAGATGATATTAGTGGCGAAACTGTGCCAGAAGATTAATTTTTTTGTGCTTTATTTGTAAACGCCCTGTTAGCAAGGCTAATAGGGCGTTTTTGTTTGCAGATTATACCAAATCTAAATGATAAATAGTCCTATTATTTGATTAGTCTTGTCGAGTAGTTTTTGCTTGGAAATGATTCTTTGGCAAAAGCGTATCGAGACACCTACGCAATAACAAATGAGGATAATAAACTTTAATTGTCTCGATACAATTTTGCCAGAGGCAACTTCGGCAAGCTCAGTTACCAAGGCAAAATTTACTCGACATTACATTGAACGGGTTAGTCGCTATAATTGGTGTTATGTAAATACTATTTCCTAAATTACATTTCACAAGGTAGTTCTTACACTTCACAAGGTTGTTTTGGTAAGCGTTTTTTGTGGGTGTTACTTTGCAACACAATCAATAAAAACTTATACAATATGAAAAAAACAATTTACCTAGTTTGTTACTTTGGGTTATTAAACTCAATGGCTAAAGGGCAGTGTAACCCAGTATTTCCAACTTCTTTAACAGCTAGCTCATCCACTGTTTGTGGTAATGGAGTAGTAACGCTAAATGCCACTGGTGGATCGCCAAGTTTAGGAGGTGGCACGGCTTGGCAATGGATAAATGTTACTGGCGCCAATTGCCTTACTGGCAGTCCTTTTGGAGCTTCATCAAACATTGTTCCTAGCAATGTGAATTCACCACAAATTGTGGGAGGCTTAAATCAGTTTAAATTAAAAGTTACAGGTGGCGCCTGTGGCACCACTGGTCAATGTTCTGGTATTACAGTTAACGTAACCGGAATCACGTCTGCTAACGTTGTTGTGCCTTCTATAAAACTATTTTGTCCTTCTTTCTCTACGGCTATTACAGCTACGGTTACAGGCGCTACAAGTATGCAGTGGTATAAAGGCGGTAATGCAGTTCCTGGGGCTACAATGAGTACTTTAACTTTTACCAATCCAGTACTAGCCGATGCAGGTAATTATCAGTTAGCTACAGTTAGCCCATGCGGAAACGCAACCAGCACCGCCGTGACGTTTACAACTATTGGTAACCAAGGCATACTAGGGGTTTCTAGTACACAAGTCGGTTCAACTAATACCTTTTCTGTAATTAATGCCTCGCCACTATCGTTTAATTGGTCTATTGCTGGTTCTGGTACAATTACCTCTGCTACTAATACTAATAGTATTTCAGTAAATGCTGCAAATACCGCTGGTGCGTATACTGTTAGCCTTGTATCTAGCCTAAATACGTGTTCTGTAACAAATACTAAAACTGTTGCTATTAATACAATACCTCCAGCACTTTGGTTAAAATATACTTTTAATCTTGGTACAACTATAAATGATTTAGGCGCTAATAATACAGGTACATTATCTAGTGGAACCCTAACTAACGATAGATTTGGTAATGTAGGTCAGGCTTATAATTCTGCTAATATTGATTGTGGATCTGTGCCAAGTTATTCAAACGCTAGTGAGTTAACGGTAGCTGGTTGGTTTAAAAAGCCCGCACTTAATTCAGATTATGCAATGTTTAATTTTGGAGGGTTTTATTCGAGGGTTTATGCCGGTGGGGGCGGATTTCAAAATGCGCCGTTTTCATACAACACAAGCACAAAGTATACTACACCAACAATAGCAAATTATACAGCAATGCCTGTTGGAACGTGGTTTCATTATGCTCATGTTGTCGAAGCTACATCTGGAGGCACCTTAAAGGCATATATTGACGGGGTATTAGTTGGTTCCGCTACACCAAACTCAAATATTGTAGGTGTTCCAGCAATAAATAATTCACCGTTAATTTTGGGCGGTTCATTTCAAACTAACTTACAATGGCAAACAGATTATGACGATATTTTTGTTGTGAATAGAGCCTTAACCCAAACTCAAATAGATAGTTTAAAAAATCTTCCTAACCCTGGGCAGTCAAATACAACCAATATTAAAACACAAAATAAAAACCAACTAACTATTTCTGTTTTCCCTAATCCAGCCAATGATTTTGTTAATGTTACTGTTGATAATAGTAATAATGAACAATTACAAATAAGTTTACTTAATACTTTGGGGCAGGTTATTATTATTGAAGAAAGCAAGTTAGCAACCACAACCCTAAAAACAGGTAAATTAGGAACGGGTGTTTACTTTATAAAAGTTGATAGCAAAACCAATTCGGCCATTAAAAAATTTGTAAAACAATAAATAGGTTTTCTGGTAAATTTCCTATTTTCTTAAAGGCCCTGTTAGCTCTGCTAATTGGGCTTTTTTGTTTCATTCTCTATCACAAAAACACTTAAACGCTCAAATAAATCTTTTCCAAATCTTTAATCCCTCTAATCCTTTTTTTAGGCTGAAGGAAGTCGAAATCACATTTCACAAGGTTAATCCTGCATTTCACAATGTTGTTTTGGTAAGCCTGTTTTATAGCTATTTATTTGCAGCATATAAATTAATTAAAAAAATAACAATGAAAACAGTTAAAAAAACTTTTTTATGCATCGCAACTGTGTGTTGCTCACAGTTAGCAATAGCACAAACAACAGGAACTATTGGTAAAAACACCTATCCAATTTTAGGAAAATATACAGGCAAGTGTTCCTTAGGGGCATCGGCTTTTCCAACTCCTGGTGATAGTGTATATTACTATTCAAAAATTGTTAATGACACCTTACTAGCTACTCACATTGTTTATAAAAAAGGAGTTATAAGTCAAGTAGATGTTTTTCGTATAAAATATCAACATCAAAATATAAGTATAGAAAAACCAGAAGAATATATGAGAGGAGAATATCGTGTAATACTAGAAGCCAAAAATGGTGATAATAGTAGCAAAATAGAACGTCAATATACTGAAAAAATGGTAGATACTTATAACTCACAATACATGAGATGTTATAATTTTTTTCCAAATAAAGAAGCGGCTGAAAAATTTTATAATAATTTAATGAGTGGTACATCATCAGAAACAACAACGCAAAACAATACAACAACTCAAACTACTCAAGTTAAAGCTGAGACAGAAGAAGTAAAAATAAAAGTAAAAAACACAGGCAATGATGTTGCAGAAATGTATTACCAAAAATCGCCAGGCTCAAAAGATTTAACTTCGTTTAGAGTACAAAAAGGCCAAAGCTCTGATTTAAAAATTGGAGTAGGTTGTAGTTTGTTTTATAATGTAAAAGGTAGCAAAGGGCCTTTGATTTTAACAGCTACTAAAGCGTTAGATGGCTCTACACAAGTTGTAAACTAGTTATAGTTATATATAAAAAAAAGCCCTATTAGCAGTGTTAATGGGCTTTTTTGTTTTATAAATTTCGTTAGTCAACATACGCTTCCTTTATAATTTGTTTCACTTTTACAATTTCTTTTTCGGAAATAACATCAATAACTTTTATAATTCTATTTTTATCTATTGACCTTGGTTGGTCTAACACTATCCAACCTAACGCTTTTTTATTTTTAATTTCAACTCGAGTTGGATAGGTTTTAGAATGGCTAGTTATTGGTGCAATAACAATAGTTTGTAAAAATAAATTCATTTCATTTGGCGATATAATTACACAGGGTCGTGTTTTTTTCATTTCACTACCTACTGTTGGATCTAGGTTAACCAACACAATTTGATATTGTTTTATTTCCATTATTCAAAATTTTCATCGTCAAACACATCTGATACTAATAATTTATCATCTCCATTTTGGCGCATTTTCTTAAAGGCTTTATCCCATCCTTTGCGCGCTGTGCTTTTAGGTTTAAGTATCATATACCCATTTTCAAGTATTAATTCCATGGTATCTTGAATATTATATTTTTCAAGTAATGTTTTTGAAAGCCTTATTCCTTTAGAATTTCCTATTGATATTAGTGATATATCCATAATGCAATTTATTTAATGTAATTACAAAGTTATTACATTTATTTAAAGTTTCAAAATATTTATTTTATCCCTGTCCCTTAAATCTCTTTCGTCATTTAAGTCCCCTTCCATCCCTTTTTGGTAACTGAGCGGAGTCGAATTTCCATTTCACAAGTTTAATTCCACGTTTCACAAGGTTGTTTTGGTAGACACTTTTTAGTGTTGTTTGTTTGCACTATAATTTTAAAAAAATAAAATATGAAAAAAATAATTTACGCATTAGGTATAGCATGCTTTTTATGGGCATCAGAAACAAAAGCTCAAGTAACATATAATTGGGCAAATAAAATTGAAAGCTTCGGCGATAAACCAGTTAATGTTGTAACTGATGCAGCGGGTAGTGTTTACACGCTTGGTGAGGCACAATTTAATGGTGGAGATTTTGATCCAAGTCCATTTTCAACATTTACGCTCACTTCTGGCACATTCATCCAAAAATTAGATGCAAACGGCAACTTTGTTTGGGCAAAAAATATACAACAACAGCCTACATCACCTCAAGGAACTAATAAAGGCACAGCCATTTGTTTAGATGGTGCAGGCAATGTTTTAATTACTGGTTGGTTTATTGGGATTATAGACGTTGACCCAAGCCCAATAAATACGCATACATTTAATTCTGGCTATAATCCAATAGCAGGAACCATATCAGGCAGAAGTGTGTTTGTTCTAAAACTGGATGCCACCACTGGTAATTTTGTTTGGGGAAAAGAATTTGCTGGATCTGCAAATTCCGCAACTGGCACTTTTTTACCTACGAGCATTGGAGTTGATAATGCAAATAATATTTTCACTGCAGGATATGGTGCGCAAAATATCCCTGATTTTGACCCTAGTCTTTTAGGTACGTATACACTCAATTTAAATGCTAGTGCTTTCAAATCATACGTGACAAAATTAGATGCATTAGGAAATTTTGTTTGGGCACAAGCTTATGGAGGTGGAACTCAGCATTTAACAATTAATGCATTGGGTTTAAATTCAGCTGGTGAATTGTATTTTGGTGGGAAATTTAGTGGTATTGAAGATTTTGATGCAAGCGCTTCAACGTTTACATTAGCAAGTACAGGTATATCTGATATGAATGTTACTAAATTAAATAATGCAGGAGGTTTTATTTGGGCAAAAAAAATTGGAGTTGTAGGGCAAAGTAATTATGTAACAGCACTTACGTTAGATGCTTTTGGTTCAATATTACTTGCTGGTTTCGAAGGAACAGCTAGCCAAAAAATAATTAAATTAACCCCATTAGGGAATATTATTTGGAGTTCAAGCTACAATTTTTGTATAATTAATGCCATTACAACCGATGCTATTGGTAATGTATATTCAACGGGTGATTTTAATGGTACGGTTTCAAATTTTGGTTCAACATCAGTATTGCTTAGTACAAACGGTTTAAAAGATGTGTTTATATCAAAATTAGATTCGGCTGGAAATGCTATTTATGCGTTAAAAGTTGGTAGTACTAGTAATGATATTGGCAGAGGTATTGCGGTTACAAATTCATATGGCGTTTATGTTACAGGTGAATTTAATGGTACAGCTGATTTTAATCCAACAGCTGGCACTTATACAATGGCAAACACTTATTCCGCGAGTACTTTTGTGTTAAAATTAACATCACCGTGTGCCGCGATTATTTCAGTTAGCAGCGGCACAATTTGTTCTGGTAAATCATTTACCCTTACACCAAGCGGTGCTAGCACCTACACTTATAGTGGAGGCAGCGCTGTTGTTACACCAACAGCATTTTCGGGTAGTACTAGTTATTCTGTTACAGGAACAAGTTCTTTAGGTTGCATAGGAAGCGCTGTTGCAACGGTTTCTATTGCTACTTCGCCAACTATTACGGCCGTAAATAGCATAAACAATAATTTTTGTGCAGGTACTACAACAGGCCTCTCTATTGGGGGTGTAGCCGGAGGCACGGGTAATTTAAGTTCATATACTTATACTTGGAGTAACGGGAGCAACAATTCCAATCCGGCAGTTAGTCCAAGCGTTACAACAACTTATACTGTTGCATTAACAGATGTAGTTGGGTGTAAATCAAACTCAGCAGCAGTTACAGTTACAGTTTTACCAAACCCAAGTGTTACAATTACAAGCTCTTCGCCTACATTATGTGTTGGTCAGTCTGCAACAATAACAATTACAGGCTCTGTACCTACAACTTTCACAGGCAATGTAAATAATACCTCTCCAGCCATACCAGGCGGTGCACCAGCGTTAAGTGGTTTTTATGTAATTACGCCAACAGTAAATACATTTCAACAAATTTTAGTTAATCAAAGCGGAACGTGTACAAAATTCTTTTTTTATAATCAAATTGTAGAAAACTGTGGTCCGGTTGGTATTAATGAGTTAAACGCAACTCGTTTACTTAGCATTTACCCTAACCCTGCCAGTAATTTTATAACAGTAAGTTTAGGTTATGAGCCTACAGAAGCAACAAAACTAAGTGTAATTAACGCGCTAGGTAAAACAGTGTTAACACAACAAGCCTTGCAAAATAGCACTAATTTGCAAACCGAAAATTTTAGTAATGGTATTTACTTCATAAAAGTTGAAAGCAAAACCAATTCAGCTATTAAAAAATTTGTAAAGCAATAAGCAGGTTTTCTGGTAAATATCCTATTTGTTTAAAAACCCTGTTAGTTATACTAGCAGGGTTTTGATTTTTCAGATAAAGTGCGGTTGAATTCTTGAATGTTTATTTTGATAACAAAACAAAAAAACCCAAGCAAGTCGCTTGGGTTTTTTGTGCATAGGGATTAATCTAAGCCTTTTTAAACACATAAATAACACTTGAGTAATCTTTGGCTTGTTTTGCTTTAAGATTAGATTTTAACCCCGTTAAAAAGGCTTTAACGTAGTTTATGGAACCGCTTTGGTATTTGGTGCTAAGCATGCTCACATAAAAGCTATCAAATTTCATTGGGTGAGTTTCTTTTAATGAAAAGCCATAGGGTTTTAGTAATTCTTTTATGGTCTTTTCCTCAAAATGATATAGGTGTCGCGGCACATCATAAGCCGCCCAGCATTCTTTAAAGTGTTGAGCATCGTAGCTGGTGTGGTTTGGCACTGCAATTATTAAAGCTCCGCTATCGTTTAAACTTTCCTTAAAAAAAGTAAGGGTTTGTTCTAAGTCTGTTACATGCTCCAATACATGCCATAGTGTTATTATATCAAACGTTTGGTTGTTGGTATAGGTTTTCACCCTATCCTTATCAGAAAACACGTTTAAGCCCATTTCTAAGGCTATTTTACGCGCCCCTTCATCTGGCTCCATACCAAACGCTTTCCAACCGGCGTCTTGACAAACTTTTAAAAACATTCCAGTTCCACAACCATAGTCTAAAATGGTTCCACGTGAAACATGTTTCTGTATTAGCTTTAATTTGCCCTTTAACGTATAGTTTCTAACAACTTTATATAGTTTTGAAATTACACCCTTACTGGTGTTTGAATGAGAAATATAGTCTTCAGATTTGTAGTAATCTCCTAATTTCTGATCTTCAGGTCGAGGGTTTGTAAATACAAAATCACAGCCTTGGCATTTAACCAACGTAAAATTCGATTGGCTAACCGTATAATCTTTGCAGACTAAATGTGTTTTAAAGTTTGTGTTTTTGCACGCGGGGCAATTTACTATTTCTTTCATTGTAGTTTATTTTGTTTCACGTGGAACATAATTATGTTTTAATAGGGAGTATATTTCTGTATCTAAAAAGTAACCATTAAAGTAATAGTCTTCTTTAATATGACCTTCTTTTATAAAATTATGGTTTAGTAATAGCTTCTTAGAGGCGATATTGTGTGGACTTAATTTAGCCTCTAATGAATGTAAGTTTAGCAATTCAATGGCGAAGTTTAACAAAGAGCCTAATGCTGTACTCATTATTTTTTTACTCCAATGTTCTTTATAAAGCACATAGCCTATTTCACCACGTTTGTTTTTTAAGTCAATTTTAATTCCAAAGTTGCCTAACAAAATGTCTTCATTACTGTAAATAAGCCACCACAAGTTGTTACTTAAGGTGTTTTTTGGAGGCATTGTTTGAAGCATATTGTTTACTTTTTCATCTGACTCTACCTCTTTATCCAATGCCTGCATGAGTTCTTTGTTCTGCCTGAAGCTGGCTAATAATTCAAAATCAGAGCTAGTAATTAACTTGAAGTGATAATAGTTTGAGCTAGGAATTTGAAATTGTTTCACGTGGAACGTATAAGGTGTTTTTAAACGGAGGTGGCTTGCTTTGGAATAACCACAAAGTTATTATAGTTTTAAGGCACTATTGCAATAAAAATAAAATATTATTAATAAGCGAATGTTTATAGGCTAATTGTAGAATAGGTATTTAAAACAATTTTAGGCATTATTTGTCTTCTTAATTAGAAATGTTGTTTAATAAGGGCATAATTAAATCATTCTTTTTTTTACTTTTACTTGTAAGTAGAAACCTTGGCAAAAGTCAAAATTTAGCAAACTTAGGTTTAAGCTCTCATTATGGTTTTATTTTTGCTCATAGTAAAGATGTAGAAAACACGTCGGGTTCGCGGCCAATTGGATTAGCGCTAGAGTATTCTAAATTAAAGTTTGATTCTGCTTCATTTAATTTGGCACGATGCTACCCGAATACTGGCTTTAGTTTAATATACTTTAATTACGATAACAAAGTTCTTGGACATTCTGCCACTTGCTCCTATTTTTTAGAACCAACCTTTGCCTTATCTAAAAAATTATTTTTTGCACCCCGTGGCGCTTTCGGGTTATCGTTTCTTACAAATCCTTACCACCCAACAAAAAACCCGAAGAATAATAGTTATAGTTTGCCAGTAAGTGTTTTTTTGCAAGTTGGCTTAACATTTAATTGTAAACTAAACAGGCGTTTTAATCTTATGCTAACATCCAATTATATGCATATTTCTAATGGCGGTATCAAAGATCCAAACAAAGGTATAAACTGGCCTACGGCAAGTTTGGGTTTAAATTATCAATTAAACAATGCAGAATTCAAAAAACAAAGCTATCATAATTCAAAAATCACTAAATCATTTAACCGTTTTGACATAGGTATTTATTCATCAAGTAAAATTGTTGCTAAGGGAGATAAACAACGTTATTTTGTACCTGGTGTTTTTGTTAGCTACTTTAGACAGTTAAATAATTTACACAGCGTTGGTTTAGTTTCCGATTTTCATTTAGATTATTCGCTCGCCGAAAAACAAAGGCGAAACGCAGAGGTTCAACGTTTTCAGTTTGCATCTTTTGCCATTGGCCATGAATTTTTAATGGGCAAATTTACTTTTTGGCAGCAAATTGGTTATTACTATATACAGCCCGATGAGCGGTTTATAAACTGGTATCACCGTTGGGGACTAAATTATAACCTCACAAAAAATATAGCTATTGGCGGAAGTGTAAAAGCTCACCTCCACGTGGCACATTTTGCCGATTTGAGATTAACTTATCAGATATTTAATAGTAGAAGCAAAAAATAATTATGTTAAATAGGGTTTTTGTTACCGTGGTAAAAGTAAAAAACATAAAGAGGTATAAATAAGAATTTTTAAGTATATCGTTAGGTTTTTATTCATGTTAACGAAGCAGATAAAACAAAAAACCACTAATGGTTTAGTGGTTTTTTGAAGATACATCTGTGTATAAAAATACGCTTAATTTTTTATTATTTTCCTTGTGTTACTTCCAATTTTAAGATAGTAAATACCACTATTTAAATCTGTTACGTCAACAAGCTCTTCGTTTAAAAACAGAATTTTTTGTGTTTTCAGTATTCGCCCCAAAGCGTCAATAATTTCAATTGTGTAAGTGGTGTTGTTTTGTAAGCCCTTAATTACTATTGAGTTAGAAGCTGGATTTGGATATAAAACAAAGGATTCTTTATTTCTTTCTTCAAGCCCAGTCATGTTGCACGTGGCAGATAAGCTGTTGGTTTGACCACAACGCCATTGAGAATAAGCAATGCCTGTGTTAGAACTCCAATTAAGAAAAGTGTTGTGTTTTTGTGTAATAGTTTTCCATTCTATTTTGCCCTGAGCAACCATTACGTTGATGGAATCTATTACTCTAGAAACAACTATGGGCATTTGAAACGAAGGTGTAATGGTGCTTGTTCCAAAATCTTTAAAATTTATCATTACATGGCCATTATAAAATTTATTTGATGGATAAGTGCCATTAATAATTTTTGTAGCCTCACTTCTAATTTCAGAAATCATATTGTTAATGTTGGTTGTTGGTGTAATAACCCAGCCACAGCCGTTGCCTTGTAGCCAAACGGTTTGCGAAGGATTATGACAATAAAAATCTACAGAGTCTGTTTTTCCTCTTGGTTTCCAAACACCAAAATTATTAGCATCGTTAGTGTGAGGTGGTAAACTTCCTGCGCCCCAAATAATATTGGCCTTCCACGTATAAGAGGGGGCGCTAAGCGATGTGATAGGATTGGTGTAGTTTAGCCAATCTCCTGCTGAATAGTTAGCTGGACCAGGATTTGTTTGTAAGTAGACAAACCCACCTACATTACTACTAGAGCTGGCGCCTGTTAGGTTAATGGAGTAGCTAACATCAGCAATGTTGTATAAGTTGGTGGTTTTATAACGAGGATCTATTTCAACTACTGCGCCTGGTACGCCGCCAATTTTGTAAGCGTATTCAATTATATCGGTATTAGTTGAGGCTGCGGATTGATGAGTGAGCGCTCCTTGAACAAAATTAGGCATGAGTTGCATGTTGTATTTGGCATTTTTTGCCTGAACAATTTCAACAATGCGTTTTAGTGTGTCTTTTACCGGGTTGTAAACCGAGGCACCAGTATACGTCTCCATGGGTGTAGGTTCATTATGCGACGTTAATGTAAAATACAGTTTAGGTGTTTGTGCAACAGTTGTGGTTGCTACTAAACCAGCGAATAATGTAGTAATTAATTTTTTTATGAGAATTATTTTTTAAATTAAGATAAAAATTCTTAAAAATGGTTTAAATTAATTCGTCGAAATGGATATTCACCGCCCCAAATGAATCAAAAGAACATTTACGTCCGCAGGGTTAATGCCGCTTATTCTGCTGGCTTGGCCGATGGTGAGGGGCTTAAATTTTTTGAATTTTTCGGTGGCTTCTAAACCAAGGCTTGCAATGGCATCGTAATTATAGTCAGCAGGGATTTTGTATTCTTCTAAGCGCTTTAGTTTGTCAGCATTTTCTTTTTCTCGTTCAATGTAGCCTTCGTACTTCATCAGTATTTCTGCCTGTTCCAGCGTTTCTTTATTAAAATCTTTCAAAAAATTATTTAAATTTTCATCATTCTTTGCTAAATCAAAAATAGAAATATTAGGGCGCGTGATTATGTTTGAATAACGCCATTTTTGAGAGAGTGGGGCAGAGCCAACGCTTTGTAAAAAAGGGTTTAAGACATTTGGTTCTGCGCTGTTATTATTAAAATGTGAAATTATTTTTTCGTAGTTGGCTATTTTTTGTTTTACTGTTGTATAGCGTTCTTCGCTTGCGAGGCCTAATTTGTAAGATAATTCAGTTAAACGCACATCGGCATTATCTTGTCTTAACAACAAGCGGTATTCGGCACGGCTGGTGAACATACGGTATGGCTCATCCGTTCCTTTTGTTACTAAATCATCTATCAAAACGCCAATGTATGCTTCATAACGGTTTAAAACGAGTGGTTCTTTTTCAAAAACCTTTAAGTGTGCATTAATACCAGCCATTAAGCCTTGGCAAGCGGCTTCTTCATAGCCTGTGGTGCCATTAATTTGTCCTGCAAAATATAAATTCTCTACTAATTGTGTTTCGAGTGTTAATTTAAGTTGAGTAGGAGGGAAATAATCGTATTCAATAGCATAGCCTGGACGGAACATTTTTGCTTTTTCAAAACCCGGGATTTGTTGCAAAGCTTTGTACTGAACATCTTCTGGTAATGACGAAGAAAATCCATTTAAATAAATTTCTACCGTATTCCAACCTTCTGGTTCCACGAACAACTGGTGGCGCTCTCTTTCGCTAAAGCGGTTAATTTTATCCTCAATGCTTGGGCAATAGCGCGGACCAAGCCCTTGTATGCGCCCTTGAAACATTGGCGATTTTTCAAAACCAGTTTTTAGGATTTCATGAACGGTTGGGTTGGTATAAGTAACATGGCAAGGGAGTTGTTTTTTACTAACCTCACCCTTCCGTCCCTCTTCGAAAGAGAGGGAGACTCCTTGTTTAAAAAAAGGAGAAGTATCATCTAAATAAGAAAATTTATCAAGAATCTCGTCGCCTTCTTGTACTTCCATTTTGGTATAATCGAGGCTACGGCCATCAATGCGGGGCGGTGTGCCTGTTTTCATGCGGCCGCTTTCAAACCCCAATTGGACTAATTGCTCCGTTATTCCATAACTAGCGCTTTCACCGCTACGGCCACCACCTAATTGTTTTTCGCCAATATGAATTAAACCATTTAAAAAAGTACCGTTTGTAAGCACAACAGCTTTAGCTTTAAATTCAATTCCCATGCCCGTTATCACGCCCTGCACCCGTTTTCCATCTTTACTAATTAATAGGCTTTTACACATGTCTTGCCAAAAATCAACATTGGTGGTTTGTTCCAACATTTCACGCCATAATTGCGCAAATAACATGCGGTCGTTTTGCGTGCGAGGGCTCCACATAGCGGGGCCTTTGCTACGGTTAAGCATTCGAAATTGTATGGCAGATTTATCAGAAATAATGCCGCTGTAGCCACCCATAGCATCAATTTCGCGCACAATTTGGCCTTTGGCAATACCGCCCATTGCTGGGTTGCAGCTCATTTGGGCAATGGTTTGCATGTTCATGGTGAGTAGTAAAACTTTACTACCCATATTGGCGGCTGCGGCTGCGGCTTCGCAACCGGCGTGGCCAGCACCAACAACTATAACATCGTATTGAGTTTGCATTTTGGGTGCAAAGGTAAGGAAAAAGAAATATTAATGTAATTTTAAACGGAACGTAGATGACGCAGATTTAGCGGATGTATTATGATGTGTTGAGGAAGTGTGGATTTGTTTAATGGAACGCTGATGACACAGATTTAGCTGATGTATAATGATTTAATGTTTTTAAAAACTGCGTTATTTTTTCAAAAATTTGCTAATATATTTTTGGTTAGGCAATAACGCTTGCTGTATGCGTTTGGCGTAGCGTATGCTATCTAAAATTTCTTTTTGTTTTTGTTCAATTAATTTATTTTGATACTGTAACTGTTTTGATTGCTCGTTTTTTACTTTAAAATTTTTAAACACTACAACCAGTAAAACAGCTACGATAATTAAAATAAAAGCAAGAATAATTAAAAAAATATTTTTTCGTTTGCTAGCGGTTGTTTTTTCGTTATTAAGTTGTGTTAGATTTTTTATTTCTATTTCTTTTTTTTCAGCATTGTATTTTTCGTAAAGTTCTTGCATGGCAGAGCTGGTGGAAGCAGAATATATAGTGTCAGAAATTTTGAGAGCCATTTCATCATGATATAAGGCTAATTTGTAATTGTTGTTTGTCTTATAAATCTCTTTTAAAAGCAAATGAATACTAAATGATTCTTTACAATAAATATCGTTAACATAAGCACTAAGTGCTTCGTTGGCAAGGTTTAATGCAAGTGTTGTGTTTCCGTTCTGTAACTTTAGTGTAGCTAAATTAGATTTCCATAAAGCAACATCTTTGTTTCCACGAGTATCGTCTTGCCCAATTAAAGCAATTGTTTTTTGTAAGTAGTACTCTGCTAATTTAGGATTTTTGTCTAGTAACACTATTGCACAATTGCCATAAGTGAAAGGGTCTTCATAACCCATTTTGTTTGCTAAATTTAAACACTTTTCAGCATAAAATTCAACACTATCGTTTAGTTTCGTTTCGGTGTAACAAATAATTAAATTTTGGTACACGATTAAATTTCCCTTAAAAAAATCTTTTGAAGTAAATACTGAGTTTGATTTATGAAAGAAACTAATTGCTTGTTTGTAGTTTTTAATTTTTCGGTAAATAATACCTAGGTTAGCACTAGATTTTGCTGACCCTAATACATCATTTAGTTTTTCGTAATACTTGATAGATTCGAAATAGGCGTTGATTGATGCATCAGAAAGATGTTGCTCATCAAAAAGTATTCCTTTGAGTTTATAAGCATCGCCTAAAATAGAGTCGAATTTAATAATTTTTGCTTCGTTAATACAATCGTTGATGTAATTGGTTGCTGTGTCGGGAAGAGTGTACTTTGTGCCATTAGCAATTGCGTATTTGATTTTAAGGGCATCTATTTTGTTTGATGTTTTAGTTAGGCGTCCTTTAAGGCTATCTAAATTAAAATTTTGTGCTCTAATGTTTATTGAAAAAAACAAAAGGGTAATTAAATATCTATAAATGTGAAACATATTTAAATTTAAGTATTTTTTATGGAAATGGAGATAATGAATTAGTGAAATATAGAGTTAAATTTTTATAGAAAAGTGTTTAATAAAGGCCATTTTATTACTTAATATTAATTAAACGCAGATGACGCAGATTTAGCGGATGTATTATGATTTAATGTTTTTAATACCTGAGTTATTTCTTCAAAAATTTGCTAATGTACTTTTGGTTGGGCAATAAGGCTTGCTGTATGCGTTTGGCGTAACGTATGCTATCTAAAATTTCTTTTTGTTTGTCGTCAACTATGCGTTTCTGCTCTTCAATAATTTGTTTTTGTTTTTGGGTTATTCTAAACCGGTTAAAAATAAATCCTACAAAAACTAAAACTCCTACAAGACCAACGTACAAAAAATTACGTCGGTAAGCTTCGTGTTTTAATTTTAAAGAAGTTGTTTTTCTTTCTTCAACTACCTTTAGACTATCGGCAGTTTGTTTTTTATCAAACTCATATTGCATTTCTTTTTGAACAGAAGCCTTTCTGTTCTCAGCACTGTTTAACGAATCTTTATACACTACCGATAACTTGTAGAAATCAAGAGCTGCCTCAAATTTCTTTTGACGCATAGTTAAATCACTTAAGTTTTGATAAAGTGAAATTAATAGCGGTTTGTCATCTATTTTTTTTTGAGATTTTAATCGCTTTGTCAAATTCTTTTTGTGCCTAAGGAAGCTTGTTCTTAATAATATATATTCTACCCAATTCAACTAAACAAACTAACCGGCCCCTTAAATCATTCGATTGAAAAAAATAATCATACGCCGCTTTGTATTGGTATAGCGCTGTATCATAGTTGTTTTTCTTTAAGTTAATACTCGCTCTATTTATTGTGTTTGCCCAAATACCTGAAAGGTCATTTGTTTTCTCTAAAATTTGCATAGCTTTATTATAACTTTTTTCTGCTTCTGATATATTTAATTGTTCGTCATAAACGGAACCAATATTTTCATGAAGCTGTGCTTCATAAATTAAATTTTTTTGTTTTTGTGCGAGCGTAAGCGCTCTGTGATAATAATCTAGTGCCTTATCGTATTCTTTTAAATTATAATAAGTAAAGCCTATATTTCCGAGTATGCTTGTTTGCACGCTAATGTTATCAAGTTTTTCGTAAATCTTTAACTCATTAAAATATTCACTCAGCGCCTTTGAATTTATGTTTTTTAAACTATAAACAATTGCTTTTGCAACTTTTGACCGAGCACAATTTTTTTCATTGCCGGTTAATGAGTAAATTCTTTCAGACACATTGTAGGCGCGAATGGCGAAATTATAATTACCTTCGTTGCTTAACAAAATGCCTAGGTTGTATAATCCTTTTGCGGTTAATTCAACTATTTCATTTTTATTAGCACGATCAAACTCTTGGTTTAGTATTTTTATTGCATCAATATATTTTGCCTTGGCAGAATAAAAATCACCTTTCTTGTAAAAATTCCAACCTATTAAAATGAGGCAATCAGATATCTTTATGTTTTGATTATCGTATTTTACCAAAACGTTAATTGCTTTTAGTAAAAAAAATTACTGCTATCAGGATTATCGGGCATAAATAATAAGCCATAATCTTTGTAGGCCTTGTGTAACATTGTGTCTGCTTTTAAACCGGTTTGGTTTTTCCAATTTAATATGTGGGTTTTTAACGAATCGGATTTTTTAGTTTGACCAATATAAAATAGCGGTACCAAAAAAAACATTACACAACAAATAAGTTTCATAGATAAAAAATTTTAACTTTACAATATAATTTTACAACCAACAACGTGTCTATAAATCTAATAATAAAAACTTGGTCTTTAGGCACTATAATTTTATTACTACTTAGCTGTAACTCAACCAAACAACAACTAAAAAAGGCAGCACGCCAAACTGAGGCCGGCAACATTAATGGTGCAAAAGAAACTTACAATAAGGTTTTAGCAAAAGAACCAAACAACTACAAAGCAAACCTTGGTTTAGGAATATTATTAAGCGAGAGTGTTGAAGATTTTGGTGGGGCGCTACCTTATTTAACAAAAGCAGAAAATGAGAGTAAAAAAGATACCGTTGCAGATTTAATTTTTGCTTTAGGAAAATGCTACCAATACTCGAATGAGTTTGAAAAAGCCCAAAGTTATTTTAATAGATTGTCTCGCTTTGTTTCTTACGACGACGATGCGTATTTTCAAAAAGATTTAAAAAAACGCAAAGCAGACTGCGATTATGCAATTCAAAATTTTAATAAAAATATTGATGCGAATGCGCACGCTATTAACCTCGGAAAATCAATAAATACTGAAAGTCCCGAGTATGTGCCTGTAATAACAAACGGCAACGAATTAATTTTTACATCAAAAAGAAAAGATGATAAACAGGAACAAATTAATTACCAAGATGGAAAATATTTTGAGAGCATGTACATTTCAAAAACCGAAAACGGAAGATATTCAACGCCTAGGCGCTATACCTTACCAGATGCTTACATGAAATCAAAATACAAAAAGGGGAACGAATCCATTGTTTCTGTGAGTGCAGATGGAAAAATATTATATGTTTACCGCAACAACAAAATTTACGAGGTAGATGCTGACAAGCGCCCTAATATTGAACCAAAAAAACTGAGTAATCTAATAAATTTTGATTATTACCAAAACCATGCATACATGAGCGCAGACGGCACGCAATTGTTTTTTACAAGCGAATCTAAAACTGGGAAAGGCGATAACGATATTTACATTGCAACAAAAACCACAAGCGGAGATTGGGGCAATGCAGAAAATATTGGCGCACCAATTAATACGGAGTACGATGAGGACGCACCGTACTTAAGCAACGACGGAAAAACATTGTATTTTGCAAGTAAAGGCCATAAAGGGTTTGGAAATTTTGATGTGTATAAAAGCCAATTAGAAAATGGAAAATGGAGTGAGCCTCTAAACCTTGGTCAACCAATAAACTCAAGCGGACAAGATATTTTTTATATTGAAACGAAAGACAATAGTTGTGCTTATTACGCCTCTTCAAAAAAAGGGGGTTATGGAGACATGGATATTTATAAAATTATTTATCTGAATAAAATTGATACCGCTTGCAAATCAAACTTAAACACGCTTGCGTTAGCCACAAAATCAGTCTCTGCGAACGAGTATGTTACAGAGAATACAATTTCTGAAACCAATGCAAAAGTACTTTTTTCTCAGTGGATGGTGAACGGCGAAGTTGTAAGCGGAAGCACAACTAAAATTAATATACCAACTACACCAAATACCAGCTACAGTATAAAAAACAAAACTATTTTCATTTGCGATACGTGCCTTGAGCACAGCGTTGTTTGTTTAAACACAACTTTTAAAACCGAAACAGAAAAAGATAGCGTTGTAAAAACACCTAGCGATATAGATTTAAGCACCTTTAAAGGCGAACTGAGTGATGAACAATTAAAACAATTGGGTTTTAATACAACACCAATTTTATTTGATTTCGACAAAAGTAATTTAACTACAAAGGCACTAACAATTTTAAATACGAATTTGGAGGTATTAAAAAAATATCCAAGCCTAACGGTTGAAATTTATGGTCATGCTGATCAACGAGGTACAGTGGCTCATAATACCGCACTTTCTGCAAGCCGCGCCAATGCAACTAAAAACTATTTAGTAAAAAATAAAATAAACAATAAGCGTGTAACGCTGGCAAAAGGATTAGGTTCTAATAAATTGGCAGTAGATTGTAACAACTGCAGCCCCGAGGAATACAATCAAAACAGAAGGGCTACGTTTAGGGTGTTTAACAACTAATTATTAATATACTAATTTTAATTAACGCATTTTACAAATTATTTAATGTAAATTTTCTTATCTTTATTTAAACTTTAACTATAAACTATTGTTTATTCAAAAGCCACTTGGTCGGCAAACTTCCGACACAGTGCTTAACTAAAAGTAAAAATCAAACACACGCTTAACAACCCTGTATTTGATAAATTTAAAAATATGAGCAACAAAATTGCCGTTTATAGAAAAGAACATTTTAATGCAGCACACCGCTTGCACAATCCGTTATTGAGTAACGAAGAAAACGCCACTATTTTTGGAAAGTGTAACTATCCAAATTATCACGGGCATAACTATGAGCTTGTTGTAAAAGTAATTGGAGAGATAAATCCTAAAACAGGCTATGTTATTGATATGAAGATTTTGAGCGAGTTGATAAAAGAAAATGTGCTTGAAAAGTTTGATCACAAAAATTTGAATTTAGATACAGAAGAGTTTAAAAACCTTAATCCTACTGCCGAAAATATTGCAGTAGTAATTTACAATTTACTAAAACCAAAATTGGCGCCAAGCCTTGAACTTAGAATTACTTTATATGAAACCGAAAGAAATTACGTTAAATACCCAGCATAACAACAACAAAATTTCGTTTACCGATGATGAAATTGGTAACGAACACATAAGCACAAGTGTTGATACGCCAATGAAACCAGATGCTTTTGTTTTGAGCGATGAAGAAAAGCAAAAGAAAATAGAGTTCCACTTTAGAGAAATTATGGAAACTTTAGGATTGGATTTAACAGATGATAGCCTAAATGGTACACCTCACCGCGTTGCTAAAATGTATATTAAAGAAATTTTTAGCGGATTAAATCCAGACAATAAACCAAAGATTGCTTTGTTTGAAAACAAGTACCAATACAACCAAATGTTGGTAGAAAAAGACATTACGTTTTATAGCAACTGCGAGCACCATTTTGTACCCATTTTTGGAAAAGCGCACGTGGCCTATATTTCAAACGGAAAAGTAATTGGGTTAAGCAAGTTAAACAGAATTGTACAATACTTTAGCAAGCGCCCACAAGTGCAAGAGCGCCTTACCGTGCAAATAGCAAAAGAGTTACAAAGCATTTTAGAAACAGAAGATGTGGCGGTAGTAATTGATGCCAAACATTTATGTGTGTCGAGTAGGGGAGTGCAAGATAACAACTCAGCAACAGTAACATCGTTTTATGGAGGCAAATTTAGTCAAGAAAGCACACGCCAAGAGTTCTTAAAATATGTGGAGATGAAAACGAATTATTAAGAATCAATATCTGTTTATTCAAAGCTCTGCTAGTTCGAAATAAAATAATGCAATTTGTTTTTTCGAGTTTATACATCGAATAATATTAATTTGGAGCAAAACTAAGTTTTATCTCTCCAAGGTTTATGCTTTAAAAAAGTTGCTTTCAAAAATATACCCTTTATTAAAATTGCAAGAGTTTTTTAATATGTTGGAATATAGTAAATTTGCCTATATTCATGTGGCTGCAAGTACAGTTTAATTTTCCTAAACCCCTTAAAAAAGTTAAGGAATTAACCTTCCAAAAGAATAAAGTTCCAGAAAAGAGATAATGTATTTTTACAATATTAAATTATTAATTGTTTAAATGAGGAGTTAGCAATTACTAAATAAATATTAATTTTAAATCAATGATTTATTTTAAAACAAGCTAGTTTATAAATCACAAAAGACTTAAGCGCGTAAATCTGTATGGCAACAAAATGATAATTTTAGAGGCATGAAACACATATTTATAATAATCCTAATTCTGGTTACTATCCCTTCAATAAGTCAAACGGGCGATTTAGGTAGTTTGAGTGAAGACACCAACCTAGTAAATAAATTAAATCGAGAGGCTACGGTATTAAAATCTAGTAAACCTATAGCATCTTATCAACTGAGCAAGCGGGCTATTTTATTATCTGAAAAATTAAATTATAAAAAAGGAAAGTTCAAGGCTTTGTTAAATTTAATCGTATACTACAACATCTCTAAACAAACCGATAGTTGCGATTTACTTTGTAGGTTAGCTATAAATCTTTGTAATGAGACTAACAATAATTATTTTAAAAAAGAGTTGTTTCAGTTACAAGGCGGAATGATGTATTATAAAGGTTATGCTGATAGTTCATTGGTTTATTATTTAAAATCACTTAAACTCAACGAGGATTTAAAAGATTCTTTAGGCATTTCCAACGCTCTAATGGGTCTATCCATTGTTTATTCTAATACTGATAAAAAAAGGCAATTAGAGTATATTGATAAAGCAATTGCTTTAAAATTTAGGTTTAAGGATACCTTAGGCTTAATTAAGGCTTATAGCTTTAAAGCTATATATTACAGAAGCGAGAACGTTGACTCTTCGTTAAAATATGGCCGTTTTGCATTAAACCAAAACTTAAAAACACAAAATTTAATTGAAAGAGCATCTTTATTTAATGAGTTAGGCACATTTTATATGATGAAGAATTCTTGCGATTCGGCTATTATGAATACGTTAAAAGCGCTAAAAATTTATGAAAAATTAAATTTTGTAGATGTTTTAAGTGATACTAAAATAACCTTAGCTAACTATTACTTTAATTGTGATAAAATTTCGGCGGCCGAAACCCTTGCGTTAGATGTTTATACAATTGTTTCTAAAAATGATGATGAGGAAGGGTTAAGACGTTCGAGCGAGATATTAGCATCTATTTACGCAAAAAAGCAAGACTTTAAAAACGCATACAATTTTTTTAAAATTAATGTTCAGTATACGGATAGCGTTAACATCAAAATTAATAAACAACAAATTTTAGATGTTTCTACTAAATACGAGACAGAAAAAAAAGATGCAGAAATACAGTTACTTAATAAAGATAAACTAATTGCAAAAAGCGAATCTAAAAAGGAGCAACAGATAAAATTTTTTATTATTGCTATAGCAGTGTTTTTATTATTAATAGCAGCTATATTATATCACAATTACAAGAAAAAGTTGAATGCCAATATTCAACTAAATGAACAAAAACAACTTATTGAACAAAAAAATGTATTACTACAAAATCAAGCCGATTTAATAAACGATAGTATTGAGTATGCGAAAAAAACTCAAGACAGTATGTTACCAAACACAAACGTTTTACAAGGATTTGTTTCCGATTTTTTTATTTATTATAAGCCTAAAGATATAATTAGTGGTGATTTTTATTGGATGTACAAAAACGAAAATAGAGTTGTGATTGCCGCCGCAGATTGTACTGGACATGGCGTTCCTGGTGCGTTGATGAGTGTAATGGGCCATAATGCCCTAGATTCTGCTTACCGGGAATTAGAAAATTGTAGTCCTCCGAACGTTATTAGTTATCTTGATAAATTTATTAAAAACAAAACAATTGGTGAAGGCAATGCGTCTGCAAATGTAGACGGAATGGCAATCAGCATTATTGAACTGCTTAAAGACGCAAAAAAAATAAATTATTCAAGCGCTAAACAACCTATTTATATTATTCAAGCAGGTGAATTAATTGAATTAAAAGCCAATAGTTTTTCCGTGGGTTCTTTACAAAATCAATCTGTAACCGGGGGAGAATTTCAACTACAATCAGGAGATTGCATATATCTTTTTTCTGATGGATATGTAGATCAAAAAGGAGGACAAGATAAACGTAAATTTATGTCGGCGAAATTTAAGCAATTACTAATTCAAATTGTAGAGAAAAGCTCAGCACAACAAAAGGAAATTATCTCATCTACGATGGAGGCTTGGAAAGGCAACAACACACAAATTGATGACATGTTAATTATAGGATTAAAAATTTAGTAAACTTAATTATTCTCACAAAACAGATTAATACTTAAGGTTGAGATAAAGTATGTTTAGACTCGATTTATCATTAAATTTTTAATATTTTTTGATATAAAATGATAGACGTATTTTTCGCCGTTCCTTTTGCTAGCCCACAAACTAAAAAAACACCTTCTAGATAAATGCATAGCCATGATGATGAAATTTTTTTATATTTAGTTAAAAGCATAACTCAACTTATTATAAAAAAGTTTTCCTTGAGTGAAACAAAACCTCACTATGATTTAGTATATTTGGTATAAGAGCCAAGGCAATTTTTTAGTAACACTGAACTATAATTCTAATGAACAAATTATCATTGCAAAGCTACATCAACAATCTGTTGCCAATGCCGGCAAATAAAACTATGCTAATTGCAAATCAGTTCAAGGAATATGAGTTGCCTAAAAACGAGCTGCTAATAAAAGAAAGTAAACTGTGCAAGGAGACTTATTTTTTAGAAAGTGGATTTATTCGGTCTTATATACGCGATAATAATGGCAACGAAGTAACAACCAACATTTTTTCAGCACCATGTTTTGTAAATGATTTTTTGGCATTTTTTAAACAGCAGCCAGCAAATGAAAATTTTCAAACACTTACCCAGTGCGTGCTTCAAAAAATGAGTTACGAGTTGGTGCAAACAAATTTTCACACACACCCTGAATTTAGAGAGTTTGGGCGGATAATGCTGGTAACCAATTATTCAGCGCTGCAAAGTAGAATGTTGGCAATGATAAAGGACACTGCCGAAGAACGTTATTTAAAAATGCTTAAACAACACCCAGAAATTTTTCAAAATATTCCATTAAAAATTATAGCATCCTATTTAGGAATCACAGACACTTCATTGAGCAGAATACGCAAAGAAACAATTTTAAAGTAATTTCTTGCCAAATGACAAGTTGTATTTACTATTAATCTCTCAACTTTGTACCATTGTTTCACTTAATAATTTATACAATGGAAATTTTTACAAGCACAGTACCGCAATGGGTTTCAATTCTGTTTTTATTGATTATCCCAATACCAGTTTTAATGATTGCTAATATTGCAAGGCAAGTCGCAATAAACGCAGGCTTTGAACTCCAAAAACCAAAGCAGGTGTTTTTATACGTCCTATTATTTTTTGCTATTTATTTTTGTTATGTATCCACAATGAGTTTTACTGGGCTTTTTCAACAAAACACATTGCCACCACTGATTGTACTGCTCACTACATTGCCTTTGCTCATTTTTTTTACGTTGATAGTTTCTAATTTAAAGGTTTACAAAAAAATTATCGAAAGCCTTAGTTTAGATGCGATTGTATTGGTACATGTATTTAGGTTTATAGGGATTTTCTTTTTAATACTGAATGCCTACGGCGCAATTCCTACAAAATTCGCTTACATTGCTGGGTTTGGAGATATTGCTACTGCTGTTACCAGTATTTTTGTGGCAAAGGCTATTAAAAGTAAAAAGCGGTATGCAAAAAAATTAACCTTGGCTTGGAATATATTCGGAATTTTAGATATCGTTTCAGTCTTAACAGCCGCAATTGTTACCACAAAACTTTCAATAGAAACAGGGTCACAAGACGTTTTAGAAATTACAAAATTTCCTTTCTGTTTAATTCCGGGTTTTGCACCAGCCACAATATTATTTCTACATTTTATAGTGTTTAAAAAATTAGTGAAGGATAGAGACAGGAGTTAACAATAACCAGTTTAATGAAAGATAATTAAATCAACGTGTTTATGGATAGAAATAAAAAAACCATACAAATTACAGTTTTTAAAATTTTAGTTTTTTGGGTGCTTCCTTGCCAAGCACAAAAACTAAATTGGATACCTTTTGAATGGAGCGGTTATCAAGCAAAAACAAGATATTTTAATAAATCTGCAATAATGATTAATTGTAAAATTGATACATTAAACTATTCTTTTAAAATGCAGTTTGATTTGGGTGCAACCAAAACAGTAATCTATGGCAAAACATTTCAATCGTTCCAAAACGAATTTGCAATTTATGAAAACAAACTCGACACGCTTAAAAAGTTTTGGTACAATGGGAAACAGTATCCTGTTTATAAATCCATCGATTTAAGTTTAGGTAATGTTAGGTTTAAAAAAGTGTCAATTGGTAAGTATAGTGATTTTGGTTATAAACAAGTTTTGGATTCAATTGATTTTTCAAGACCAATAACAATAGGTACAATTGCTCCAGATTTATTTAAGGATAAATTTTTAATAATTGATTATCCAAACAATAGAATAGCCTGTGCAAGCAAATTACCGGCTCAATTTAAAGAGGTTAATTTTACTTCAATAAAAAATGAGAATGGAAGAATTTTTGTTCCTGTAGAAATTAATGGAAAAGTTGAATATCTTCTTTTCGATACAGGTATAGCTATGTTTCCTTTGCTTACCACTCAAAAAAATGCGCTAGCAATAGCTCAGTCAGCCATTCAGGACTCTATTGATGTAACTACCTGGGGGAAAAATTATTTTGTGTTTGGGAATAAAATAAACAAAACATTAAAACTTGGAAATAAAGAACTGCCAAATGACATTGTTTACTACGATAAAACAGAGCAGTTTGATTGGTGGTTTGAAAGAGATAAATTTTGGGGCATTATTGGCAATTCTTATTTTAAAAATAATATTTTAATAATTGATTACAAGAGCGGGAAGCTTGGGGTTAAATAATTTAATACAAAGCATGAAGAATTATCAAAAATCTCTTTCTTTAAAGGTTTAATGAATAAACTCTTGCCCGAAAAATTGAGTAAGGTTTACTCAGAATTGCAAATTTGTTAATAATAAGAGATTTAAGGCTTAAACTCCTTTTTTGTGAAAAGGTTTTTGAACTCATTTGAGAAAATCTATACACAAAAAATAGAGTTTTTTTTATTTCGTCTGGCTTGATAAAAATTAACTGACTCGTAGTTAGCCCCGCTTGCTGCTGGTAGGACAGTTCGAAGTATTTATATACATCTTCACTTTGCTGCCCGTGCCCGCCGTAGTCAGTTCGATACAGTTAATTTTTATACATTTTGAGTGAACCCAAAATAATAATTGAACCTTATTAATTGAGCGCTAAGCCCAATCAATAGCTAAACCCCTTAACCGTATCTACAAACAATTTTACTTTGCTCTTTTCTAAGTCGGGATAGAGGCCGTGCCCAAGGTTACAAATATAATTTTGTTTATCAAATTGTTTTAGCATGGCGTGTGTTTCTTTTACAATTACCTCTTCATTAGCGTAAAGCAAACAAGGGTCGGCGTTGCCTTGCAGCGTTTTATTTCCAGCAGCAGTGCGCGCAGCGTTAGCACTAATAGTCCAATCTAAACCTATGGTGTTGCAATTTGTTTCACTTATTTTCTTTATAGCGTAATGCGCATCTTTAGCAAAAATGGTTGTTGGAACTTTTCCATCTAATGCGTCTACAATTTTACTCATGTAACGTAAAGAAAATTCGTAAAACATACTTTCACTCAAAACGCCCGCCCACGAGTCAAACAACTGAATTAAGTTTACGCCACATTCTATTTGTCCTTTTAAATAGTTAATGGTGCTTTGGGTTATTTTTTCTAAAAGTGCGTGTGCTAATTCAGGTTGTGTGTATAAAAATTGTTTTGCCTTACTAAAAGTTTTGCTACCACCACCCTCAACCATATAAGCTAAAATTGTGAATGGTGCGCCAGCAAAACCAATTAAAGGCACGCGGTTATTTAAATTCTTTTTCGAGAGTTGTAAGGCTTGCATTACATAATTCAAATCTTGCGCTTCGGCAATTTTTAAATTATCAATATCACTTTTAGTTTTTATGGTGTTTCTAAAAAATGGGCCTCGCGCTTCAATCATTTCGTAAGGTAAACCCATAGCTTCTGGTATTACAAGTATATCGCTAAAAATAATTGCAGCATCAACCCCTAAAATATCTACGGGTTGTATAGTAACTTCGGCAGCTAACTCTGGGTTTTTTACAAACTCAATAAAATTTTTTGCTTGCGCGCGCACCGCTCTGTATTCTGGCAAAACTCTGCCTGCTTGTCGCATTAACCATACAGGAACTCTTTCAACAGGTTTGCCTAGCGCGGCATCAATCAACAATCTATTTTGTAACATTGTATATTATTTATTTAAAACTTCTTTATCGCGGTTGTATATAATTGTTTTTTGCAAGGTTCCAATAGAATCAAAAAATTGCCAAATACTGTCTCTTTGATCTTGTTTATAAAAACCTGTATAGCGTAGTTTCCCGTCCTCATAGTACACTTTGTTTATACCATCACGCAAACCCTTGTCATAATGCAATTCGCTCCAAGGCAAACCATTGTTATAAAAACTCATCCATTGTCCGTGACGTTTACCAAATCTAAACTGACCAGTAAATTTAGTAATGCCGTTTTTATATTTATCCACATAATCGCCTGTGTAGGTACTATCTGGTGGCATAATCAATAACGGATTTAATCTTTTTAAAGAGTCAACTGTTATTTTTTGTTGAACCTTTGAAATGGAATCGGCAATAATTTTTTCTTTTGCTTTCAATGTTTTCTCGTCATCAGGATTACAGTTAGTCAATAAACTGATTAAAAAGCAAATACAAACTTTAATAAATATGCCTTTTAAATTTCTATTTTTTTCGTTCAATTGCATAAATAACTAATTTTTCTAGACTTTGTTTTGCGGCATTATTAGGAAACTTTTCTAAAACACTTAGTGCTTTTTGTTTGTACTCTAACATTACCTTGTGTGTGTATGCCACACCACCTTTATCAATCACAAATTTAATAACTTCATTTACCTTTTCACTTTCCTCATTATGATTTTTTACATAATTAATAATTTTACGTTTTTCTAACCAGCTACAATTATTTAATGCGTAAATTAAAGGCAAGGTCATTTTCTTTTCTTTAATATCAATACCAGTTGGCTTTCCTATGCTATCATCGCCACCAAAATCAAACAAATCATCTTTTATCTGAAAAGCAATTCCGGTAAGTGTGCCAAACTCTTTGGCAATTGCAATGTCTTGTGCGTTTGTTGAAACAGATGCTACACCTGCCGCACAACATGCTGCTATTAGCGTTGCTGTTTTTTTTGTAATTATTTCAAAGTAAATTTCTTCGCTAATGTCTAACCTTCTGGCTTTTTCAATTTGTAATAATTCCCCTTCACTCATTTCCTTTACCGCATTGGTAACAATTTTGAGTAAGTGAAAATCTTCGTTTTCAATAGAAAGTAAAAGTCCTTTTGACAATAAAAAATCACCTATCAAAACAGCAATTTTATTTTTCCATAAAGCATTTACACTAAAAAAACTTCTTCGCTCGTTGCTGTCATCTACCACATCATCATGCACCAAAGTTGCTGTGTGCAGTAGTTCAATTAACGCCGCTGCACGGTGTGTACTCTCATTAACTTCTCCAAAACTTTGAGCGCTTAAAAACGTAAACATAGGGCGTACTTGTTTGCCCTTGCGTTTTACAATATAGGCTGTTATTTTTTCAAGCAACGGTACACTACTTTTCATAGCACCTTTAAACTTCCCTTCAAAAGTATTAAGATGCTCTATTATTGGTTGCTTTATTTCGTTTACCGCTTTGCTCAAGAGGGATAAATATAATTTATTTTAACTACTTAATTAACTGTTGCGCTAATTTATTTTTGTTTGCCAATTGTCCACAGGCGGCATCAATATCCTTTCCCCTACTTTTTCTTACATTACAAATAATACCATTATTTGCAAGGTGGTTGGTAAATTCCCGTAAACGAGCAGGACTTGTTTGCTTAAATTCTCCGTCATCAATTGGGTTGTATTCAATAATATTTACTTTGCTCTTTACTCGTTTGCAATAATCTGCCAACTCTTGCGCATCTTCTATACTATCATTAAAATCATTAAACACAATGTATTCAAAGGTAGGGCGTGTGCCGGTTTTGGTATAAAAATAAAGCATAGCATCAGCCAAATTATCTAAGGTGTTTGTTTCGTTAATTGGCATAATGTGGTTTCGTTTAGCATCATTAGCTGCATGTAAAGAAAGGGCTAAATTAAATTTCACCTCATCATCCCCTAATTTAGCTATCATCTTTGAAACGCCTGCTGTACTTACAGTTATACGCTTAGCGGACATTCCCAAACCGTTAGGCGAAGTAATTTTATCTACCGAAAGTAAAACTTCATTGTAGTTTAACAGCGGTTCGCCCATACCCATATACACAATATTGGTAAGATTAGTGTTATATTGTTGCAAGGCAGTGTTTTTAACTAGTACAATTTGGTCAAAAATTTCATCGGCATTTAAGTTGCGCATGCGTTTTAATTTACCCGTTGCACAAAACTTACATGTAAGGCTGCACCCAACTTGGGAAGAGATACAAGCTGTCATACGCTCTTCCTTTGGAATTAAAACACTCTCAACCACATAATTATCGTGCAATTTCATAGCGCACTTTATTGTTCCGTCATTGCTGATTTGTTTTTCACTTATTTCAACCGCATTGATAACAAAATTTGTTTCTAAATACTCTCTCAGGTTTTTAGAGAGGTTGCTCATTTCATGAAACGAAGTGGCGCGCTTTGCCCATAACCAATCGTAAACTTGTTTGGCTCTAAAGCTTGGCTCATTAATGGTAGAAAACAATTCTGTTAGTTGCGATAGCTCTAAGGATCGTATGTCTTTTTTTGTTGTCAAAGTTAGGAGTAAAGTTACTAAAGAATTCTGTTATAGCCCTACATCTTCGCTAATAATTAATTACTTTTAGCCATGCAATTTATTAGCGCAGATAAAATTTTTGATGGCACTAAATTTCTACCAGAAGACTCAGTTTTGGTAATAAATAACAATAGTGTTAAGGAAGTAATCTCCGGCAAATTAATTGGCGCCAATACCATAAGAAAGCACAAAGGCATTATCTGCCCAGGCTTTGTAAACGCGCACTGCCATCTTGAGTTAAGTCACCTTATGGGCAAAATACCTCAACAAACAGGCCTGCCAGAATTTGCTAAACAAATTGTAACGAACAGAAATAATTTTACAAAAGAGCAAAAAATAGAGTTAGCAAAGATTCAAGACGGACTCTTTGTTGCTAACGGAATTGCTGCCGTGGGCGATATTTGCAACACCGATGACACATTTGAAATTAAAGCAAAAAGTAAAATACATTATCACAGTTTTATTGAATTAATTGGATTGAATCCAGCTTATGCAGAAAAACAATTTAACTCGGGTTTAGAATTGATTAATAAAGCAAAGGCGTTTAATCTTAGCGCCAGTTTTGCTCCTCATGCACCCTATTCAACTTCTTTAGAATTAATCGATTTAATTGGGCGTTATAACTCATCAAACAACTTGGTTACAAGCATTCATAACCAAGAGAGTTTGGAAGAAGATAGATTTTTTAAAGGTTTACCAACTAATTTTTTAAACTTATATAGTTTCTTAAACATTCCTATTGATTTTTTTAAAGCACCTAATACGAGCAGTTTTCAGCATTATTACAGCTATTTAAAAAACACAAAAAGTATTTTTGTACACAACACTTTTTCTGCGAAGGAAGACGTTGAATTGTTTGAAAACCCATACCATTACTGGTGTTTTTGCCCTAAAGCAAATTTGTATATAGAAAATAAATTGCCGAATTACGAACTATTTAAAAACAAAACTATTTGTTTAGGAACCGATAGCTTGGCAAGCAATAACAATTTAAATTTAATTGAAGAAGCAAATACAATTTTAAATAATTCTTCCGTTTTTGGTATTGAAGAGATTCTGTCTGCCCTCACTTACAATGGTGCTAAGGCTTTAGGCATTGAAGAAAAATTTGGTAGTATTAGGGTTGGCACAGCGTTTTTAAATTTGATTAGGGTTGAAGAGAATGAAATTAAACTTTTTGAATCTAATTTGTTGGGATAAGAGTAAAGTTGAGAATCACAGATTACCTCAGCTTTAAATTTGCTAGCTAACTAATTGTTAAATCAACACAAAAATAAATCAATAAAAATACTGACACTGCCAAAACTATTATGCTCAATAAAGCGATTCCTAAACCTTTAATAATTGAAAAGAAATAATCATCACGATTTAATTCTTCATTCCCCTGCTTATGTTTTCGAATTTCCCTTCTTGTAATAAAAATCCAAATTACAGGAAATACAATAGCTACTAAAACAAACAGAAGGGCAAGAAGGACTAAAGCCAAGCCGATAGTGGCTTGCAATACAATAAATTGAACTGAAAGCACGTGCTAGTATACTAATTCTTTAAAAAACTTCCTTTACTAATCTCTTTCTCATTTTGAAAAACAACCAAAATATATTTTCCTTTTGAAAGAGTTGAAACAATAATAACGTGTTCGCTATTTTTTTCTAACGTTGTGGTTTTACTCAACACTAATTTTCCTTGAATATCAAAACATTTTATCTCAACTTGTTTCGTTTCTACAGATTTATTTTTAATCGTCAAATTATCGCTTACAGGATTTGGGTATATTTCTAATAAACCATTTGTTAATCCATTGTTAGCGTTAATTGATGTACAATTTAAAACAACAATTTCTACTGTGCTAGTATTTTTACATCCTGCAGCACTTGTACCTTCGCAACTATAGGTTGTAGTAAGGCTTGGTGAGCCTGACACGTTTGCGCCATTTAAATTACCTGGCTGCCAAGTAAAAGTGCTTGCGCTTCCGCTGGCTCCTAGTTGTGCAATCTCCCCAGCACAAATCGTATTATTTACCGCAGTTAGATTTAGTGTAGGAAGTTGGTTTACTGTTATAACCGCTGTTTTTGTAGTTATACATCCTCCATTATTATTAGTTACTATGTAGTTTGTGTTGTTTAAAGGGCTAACAACGATTTGTGCACTTGTGGCACCTGTGTTCCAACTATAACTTGTAGCACCGCTTGCCGTAATTGTTGCTGATGAGCCCGAACATATAGTTTGTACACTGTTAGTAATTACAACATTTTGAAAACTACTCACCTGCACCGTTTTTGTAACCACATTCCCTAAACCATTGCCATTATTGGCTTGCATAGAAATTGTATAAACGCCAACTGCTCCAAAAACAAATTGTGGGTTTTGAGATGTGTTTGTATTTATTGTAGCTGTAGGAGTTACAGACCAACTCCAAGTTGTTGGTGTGTTTGAAGATTGATCGTTAAAAGTAACAGGTTGATTAATACACGCACTTGCTCCGTTAGTAAAATTACTTACCGGTGGTAATGAGGAAGGAACAACGTCAACCTCATATACACCTCTACCATAAGTTGCCGCTCTTAATTTTGTTGGCGCTGCTGGCGAAATTTCTAATTCAGAAATAACCGTGTTTGGCAAACCAATATTATACAATGTCCAGTTGGCATTACTGTTATCTAAATAGTAAACACCAACATCCATTCCTACATAAACTCTATCACTGGTGCCGGGTTCGTAAACGATACAATTGTTAGGAATGTTTGGAAGATTAGTACTCACATTTGTCCAACTTGTGCCTCCATTAGTAGTTTTAAAAACTTTATTTCCGGCAGAATAGCCTGTAAGTGTAACCCAAGCTGTGTTTGGATCTGTTGGTTTCACACAAATATATGTTGGCGCACCGCTTCCAACTGGTACAGTACCGGTAACGTTTGTCCAAGTAGTTCCTCCATCAATCGTTTTTCTAATTGAACCTGAATGTAAAACATAAATAATTTGATTGTTAGATGGCGCAATTGCAAATTCAACAATGCTTCCGGAACCACCAGTAGCTGGTAATGCAGAGAATGAAACCGCTGAATTATTTGAAACATACAATTGTGTTCTGCCTGAATAATAACGTGTAGCAACAGTTGGGTCTTGTTTAATAGGTGTAACCCACGCACCGTTTTGTGCTGGTGAAAAAGTAGAGTATGACCAAGATGTGCCAGCGTTGCTAGAGTAGGCGTGGTTTCCATTGGGGTTGGTTGCAATCAAATAATTATCATTTGTTCTATCTATTTGGCAATCCATCCCGTCTCCAGCTAATTTCGCTTGATAGGCTAAACCCGTATATAAGTTTGATCCATTATCTTGATGCCCAGTGATCCAACGATTTGGGGAGAGAGACGAACAACCAATTCTATAAATTTGTGCAATGTTTCTGTTTGCCGTAATATCCGTCCAAGCACTTCCTGTGTAAAAATAAATTCCTCCATCGTTGGCCGAGTAAATTACACCATCGCTACGGTAATCAATATCATGTACATCGGCATGAACATAAGGCGGGTTTGCACTTGTGCTATTCCAGCAACCAATATTTGTCCAGTTCGTTCCACCATTAGTTGAGCGCCAATGATTAATGCCGCCAACCATTACCTCGTCTGCATTTAAAGGTGATACTGCAATTGCTAAATCGTACCACCCTTGGCCACCAGTTCCGGTGCCTGTACAATTGTTTGCTAATAAATCGGGAGTGCTTGCCATTAAAGTAAAAGACACGCCACTATTTACTGATTTGTAAACACCTTGTAAGCCAAAGTTAGAACTTAGTGCAGAAACGCAGTATACAACCGTTGGATCTGCAGGTGTAACAGCAATGTTTTTTCTTACAGCACCTGAAGTTGTGATACCATTGCTAATTATTGAAAACGTTACACCTCCGTTTGTAGATAAATAAAAAGAAGCCCCACTTGCATATACCGTGTTTGGATCGCCAGGTTTAAATTCCAAATCGTATGTGTTAACGGTATTTATTTGTGTCCAATTAGTGCCTCCATTTACTGTACGATAAATACCATTACTGGTGGCGGCTAAAAGCGTTTGAGTACTTGTAGGGTGAATAATTATTTTTCGAATGGTTACATTAGCATTTATATTAAAGGTTAAACCAGTAGCGGCCCAACTAGCTCCCGCATTAGTTGATTTAAAAATCCCAAAACTTGGTGTATCCCCTGCGTAACCATCGCCAGTAGCCAAATACATTACATTTGTATTGGTTGGATCAACAACTAAATCTGTACAACCAATATGTGATAAGGAACTGTTTAAAATAGTCCAACTTGCGCCATTATTTGTAGTTTCCCAAACGCCACCAGCAGGAGCCCCTACCCAAAACGTGTTGAGGTTTGTTGGATGAAATGTTACAAAATTATCTCTACCTGCTTTGCGCGGTAAACCATTATTTGCACTGCCTGTCATAGCTCCCATAGGGCCAACTGCTGTCCAAGTTGTAGAGGCTATCATGTTAGCGCTATTAATTACACGTTGTGCCGAAGGGGCGTTTGATTTTAAAAACGCTTCGTAATTCTTTGTAGTTAAATTTAATAAACTAAGGTTTCCTGAAGGGTAAACGCGTTGTTCTACAAAATATTCCCATCGTTTAAACGCCTTGTAGCCTTTACCAGGTTCATCAATATTCTTGTCTTTCCAATACTCATCAAAGGCATTTTTAATGTCGTAAAAATTAGCATTTGGATTGCTTTTCATTTCTGCCCAATTTTGAGCATACGAAAAATTGATACTAATTAATAAAGCTAAAACGCTAAAGGTTATTTTGTTTTTCATTTTAAGTTTTTTTAGAAAACACTCTAAGTTATAATAAATAAACAAAAAAATCAAGTTTTGTAAGTTTAAAAGTTTATTTTTGGTAGTTAAATAATTTAGATTTTAGATCATGTTGTATTCATTAAAAAAATTGTTGTTTCTGTTACCTGTTTTAATTTGTTTAAATGGTTGTGCCCAAACGAAAGTAAGTTTTAAATTTACCTTTACTATGCCTTATTGTGGAGGAGCAAAGCCAACCCCTGAAATACTTGCACAATCAGAAAAACCACAATTGCTAACAAGTCAGAAAATTTATTTTATAAATGCTAAAACAAATAAACTAGATTCTGTTACCACAAATCAAATGGGCGAAGTAAGTAAAGTATTAAAATCTGGAACTTATTTGTTAATTGAACCTTGGCGCCTTTTAAAGCAAACACCTGACGGAGATATAAGTTCTAAGTATGATGAAAACTGCTTGAAAACAGAATGGACAAAATCGCTTTATACATTAATTGTTACAAGAAAAACAACAAAGCTACAAACGATAAACATTAATTATGTTTGCCCTCATAATTTTCCGTGCTTACTTGATATTCATAAACCTTCAAAGATGCGGGAATAATCCTTTAAAGAAAACTCACCGTTAAATTAAAAAAGAGTGATTCAATTCTTGGCTGTTAAACTACTTAATAGGTAATCTCCTTTAATTAATAATTGCTTAAAATCTTTTTTTGCTTTTATTATTAATTGATTGGTGGTGTATTTTGTTATTGCAAAATCATACTCAGTTGTGGCTTGGCCAGTTTTTTCAAGAGCAATAAAATATTTTACATCCTTCTCGGTAAGGGTTTTGCTTTTTTGTTTTACAAATTGCCAATATTTTTTTTCTCGAATTTTTAAACCAGAAAATTTACGATTAGGAAAAACGGTAAGACTTGCGGTGTAGAAATTCATTTTATAAGTGCTATCTAATTTATAAATCGCAAACTTATCGGTAATTGTAATTTTTTTTGATTGCGTTGTAAGTGTTTGCCCGCCTACTGTTTGTATTTGTTCTTTGGCCTCAACCACATGACACTGGTAATAAATAACAGAATCTGTAGGTAATAAATTGTGTAATAAACTTTCTTTTGTAACAAAGCTATAGGTGCTTTGTGCCTTTATAGAAAAAGTAACAACCAATAAACCAAAAAAAATATTACTTGTAACTGATTTCAATTTTTTTAGCAAGTTCTATAGCGGCATTCTTACAATCATCCACTTTGTTAGTTAATTCACTTTTTGTAAGCACTACTCCCATGCGCCTGTAAGGGCGTGTTGTAGGCTTGTTAAATAATTTTACGTCAGTATTATTAGTTTGTAAGACTTCTTCAATGCCAATAAATTCTTTCACCTCACCAACTCTATCTGCCAGAATTACTGCAGATGCGCCATTACACAACAATTGTATTTCAGGAATTGGTAATCCTAATATGGCGCGTGCATGCAACTCAAATTCATTAAAATTTTGAGTATTTGCTAACGTTACCATTCCAGTATCGTGCGGACGTGGCGACAATTCAGAAAAATAAACACCATTTGGTGTTAAAAAAAACTCTACCCCCCAAATGCCATTACCCGTAAGTGCTTTGGTAACCTTTGCCGCCATTTGTTTTGCTTCTTCTAAATGCGCTGAAGTAATTGCACACGGTTGCCAACTTTCTTGATAATCGCCACGCTCTTGCCTATGCCCTATTGGTGGGCAAAACAGAGTGTTACCGTTTTTTTGTGTAACCGTAAGTAATGTAATTTCAGAATCAAATTTTATAAATGCCTCCACAATAACTTCTTTGTAATCGCCACGAGAACCTTCCATCGCGTAGTTCCAAACTTTTTCAATTGCCTCTTTAGAATTATCTTTCAACACACTTTGACCTTTACCACTGCTGCTCATTAAAGGCTTTAATACACAAGGTATACCAATCGTTTCAACAGCTTTTGTAAATTCTTGCAAGGTTGTTGCGTACAAATAGTTTGCTGTGCGTAACCCAAGTTCTTTCGCTGCCAAATCACGAATAGCCTTTCTATTCATAGTAAAGTTTGCGGCCTTAGCACTTGGCACAACCGTAACACCTAGTTTTTCGTAATCATAAAAACGTTCGGTTCTTATGGCTTCAATTTCTGGTACTATAAAGTCTGGTTTGTGTTTATCTACAATTTTATCTAGGGCTTCTCCATCCAACATATTTATCACCTCAAATGTATGAGCCACCTGCATAGCAGGCGCTCCAGCATAACTATCAACAGCAATTACATATTGTCCGAGGCGCTGTAAGGCAATTACAACTTCTTTACCAAGTTCACCACTGCCTAATAACATTATTTTTTTTTGTTGCATAAACTTAAAGAAAATGTAAACTTAATGAATAAATTTTTTGTTATTGTGAATAAAGTGATACAAACAAATTACTTTTTATTAAATCCAAAATTAACCTCTTCTGGATAGTAATTGTGCAATAAGCCATAAAGTCCATATCCAATAGCTAAACCAACAGTACCGCCAATTATAGATTGTATTCTTCGTTTAGAACGTGCATTTCTTTCATAGCCCAAAATGTAGGAATCGGAGTCAACATACACGGGGTTGCTTATAGTGTTTGCCCTTATTCTTACTTTTGGTAAACCTACCAATGCTAAATAACCATAAGGTAAAACTGGCCCAAAAAAAGTACCGCTCATACCACCTATTAATCCTGCAATACCTGAACCAATTAATGCGCCTCTTGCTTTAAAGCCTTTACGCGCATCGCGTTCACCTTTCATAAAATACCACATTTCGTTACGTGTAAACCAATTGTTTTTTAAACTATCTTGTGAGTAATAATAGCGCCTGTAACCATTTTTGTAACTCACCATGTAAATATCATCTAACTCATAATGTATTTTCTTTTCGGGTTTCTCAGGATTAACAATTGTAACGGCGCCAAGCAATGTATCAATTACTGTTTCAGAAACCATTTGTCCGTTTAGCAAATAAATACTGTCTTTAATGGCAGTTGTTTGCGAAAAACTTTTAAAAAAGAAAAACAAAAAAAGCGAAACAAAAAATTTATACATAAAACAAATATAAGTCAAATTAAATCAGCATAAATATTGCACTTAAAATTGCGGTTCAATAAATTTTTTTGTTAATTTAGACAATTATAGAACGAAAATATGGCAAAGAAAAAAGAAACAGAATCTAAAAAAGTAAAATCTATTTTAAACGCTGATTCAACAAAGTTTTTATACAGTTACTTGAACACAGCTTCGCCAACGGGCTTTGAAAGCCCAGGGCAAAGCGTTTGGTTAGATTATTTAAAACCCTTTATTGACGAGCATTTTGTAGATACTTATGGCACCGCAGTTGGCGTTATAAACCCTAAAGCAGAATATAAAGTGGTAATTGAAGCACACGCCGATGAAATTAGTTGGTTTGTTCATTATATTACAAAAGAAGGTTTTGTTTATGTTTGCCGCAATGGTGGCAGCGACCATCAAATAGCACCTAGTAAACGCGTAAATATTCATGGTGAAAAGGGAATTGTAAAAGGCGTATTTGGCTGGCCAGCAATACACGTGCGCGAACCAGGCAAAGAAGAAACCCCAACTTTAAAAAATATTTTTTTAGACCTAGGTTGTAAATCTGATAAAGAAGTCAATGATTTAGGAGTTCACGTTGGTTGTGTTATTACCTACGAAGATGAGTTAATGGAGCTTAACAACCGCTACTACACTGGACGAGCGCTTGACAACAGAATTGGTGGGTTTATGATCGCAGAAGTAGCAAGATTATTAAAAGAAAACAAAGATAAATTACCGTTTGGTTTATATATTGTAAACTCGGTGCAAGAAGAGGTAGGATTAAATGGCGCAACTATGATTGCAAGAAGAATAAAACCAAATGTAGCCATAGTTACAGACGTGTGTCATGATACCAACACGCCTATGATGAATAAAATAACAAGTGGTGATTTAGCCTGTGGCAAAGGACCTGTTTTGAGCTATGCGCCAGCAGTACAAAACAATTTATTAAAATTAATTATAGATGCTGCTAATAAAAATAAAATTCCATTTCAACGATTAGCAGCTGCACGCAGCACGGGTACTGACACAGACGCCTTCGCTTATAGTACAGATGGTATTGCGTCGGCACTAATTTCGTTACCGTTGCGTTACATGCACACTACGGTAGAAAGTGTTAGCAAACAAGATGTAGAAGAAGTTATTAAACTGATTTATCATTCAGTAAAACAAATTAAAAACAACCAAGATTTTAGATACATTAAGTAAGATGGCTGTTCTAGGCTCAATTATAAAAGGTGCTATTAACATTCGCTCGCGCATACCTGCAAGGCGAAATGTGCAAAAGCAACAAATAAAACAGTTACAAAAATTGCTAGGTAAGGCGCAATTTACCGAATTTGGAAAACAGTTTGGTTTTAGCGATTTAGTTATGCAAGCCGACCCAATAAAAGAATTTCAAAAAAGAGTTCCAATTTTTGATTACCAAAGTATTTTTGATGCTTGGTGGCACCGCAGTTTAAAAGGCGAACGCGATATTTGCTGGCCAGGAAAAATTAAATATTTTGCCTTAAGCAGTGGTACTAGCGAAAGCAGCAGCAAACACATTCCAGTAACAAAAGATTTTATTAAAACCATTCATAAAGGCACACTAAAACAAGTATTAAGCACACGCCATTTTAATTTTAGTAAAGAACAATACGAAAGCGAAATTTTATTTGTTGGCGGAAGTACTAACTTAAACTTTAACGGTACTTTTTTTAGTGGCGATTTAAGTGGCATTACCACGGGTACGCAGCCCCGTTGGTTTCAAAACTTTTCGTTACCTGGCCCAGAAATTCGCTCAATTTCGGAATGGGAAAAAAAATTACAAGAAATTGTAGATAATGCAAAAACTTGGAACGTAGGATTTATATGTGGTGTTCCGGCATGGATACAAATTGTGTTTGAACGCATTATTAAAAAATACAACGTAAAAACTATACACGATGTATGGCCAAACCTCGCCGTTTATGTGCATGGTGGCGTTGCAATACACCCATACAAAAATAGCATCAACGCCCTTTGCGCAAAACCATTGATTTATTTAGATACTTACATGGCAAGCGAAGGTTTTGTTGCTTACCAAGAACGGCCAAACCCGCAGCAGGCAATGAAGGTAATGACAGACAACAAAATGTTTTTTGAGTTTGTGCCATTTAATGAAGAAAATTTTGATGCAGACGGAAACATTAAGCCAAGCGCCAAAGCTTTTACCATAACAGAGGTTGAAGCAGGAAAAGAATACGCGCTTTTATTGAGTAATTGTGCCGGGGCATGGCGCTATTTAATTGGCGATACAGTAAAATTTACAAATACCAAGCGCTGCGAAATTATTGTTACAGGCAGAACAAAACACTTTTTAAGTTTGTGTGGTGAGCATTTAAGTGTTGATAATATGAACCAAGCATTAAAGCTAACAGGCGAAGAATTAAATTTCTTTAGTAACGAATATTGCGTGGTTGGCGTTCCTTACCAAGGTTTATTTGCGCACCATTGGTATATTGGCGCCGATAAAATAGTTGATGCTCAGCCATTAAAAGAAAAATTAGACGAACATTTAAAACGTTTGAATGATGATTATGCTGTTGAACGCAAACATGCATTAAAAGAACTTTTAATTACCGTTTTACCTAACCAAACATTCTTAGATTTTTTGGCGAGCAAAAATAAATTAGGTGGGCAAACAAAATTTCCGCGCGTTTTAAAAGGAAAACATTTAAACGAATGGCTAGCATTTTTAGAAACTAAAAATAAAACGTGATTTTAAGCCTCATATCACAAACACTAATTATAGTGCTGTTTTTAACGTTTTCGTTTGGACCAGCTTTTTTTGCGTTAATAAACACCAGTATAAAACATGGATACCGGACCGGTTCGTTATTGGCAACTGGTATAATACTTAGCGATTTTTTCCTGTGTATTTTGATAATTTTTTTGGTTCATTTTGGGGCAACGAATTTAATACAAGACGAAAAAAACCAACGTTTTATGGGTATTATGGCTGGAATACTTTTGGTTGTGTTTGGCGCATTATACTTCCGGAAACCAGTTGCAAAAACAGATGATACTATTGAAATCAAAGAACCATCGGCATTAACTACTCTGATTAAAGGTTTTTTTTTAAATATATTAAACCCTGCTGTCTGGATTATCTGGTTAGGAAATGTTACAGCGGTTAGTAAATCTTTAACTTACTCTGTACTAAAAATGATTATTTTCTTTGGTATTACCTTAGGCTTAGTGCTTTTGGTAGAGTTTGCAAAAATTAAAGGCGCATTAAAATTAAAGCAATTACTTACAGATAAAGCCATGCACACCATAAATTACATAACGGGTGGTTTGCTTATGGCCTTTGGATTAATTTTAATTTACAATCACTATTTTTAATGACGCCCGAAGAATTAAATAATTTTAGAAATAAGTTAGTTGAAACTACAACTTTTCCTTCCGTGTACATGTTTAAATTTATTGTTCCTAGCGAAAACAGATTAATTGCCTTAGTTGAAAACTTATTTGCTGAAGAAGCAGACTTACACACCAAAGAGAGTGCAAGCGGCAAATACACAAGTATTACTGCAAAACAAGTTGTAATGACGGTTGATGAAATTACTGAAGTTTACAAAAAAGCAACCGAAATAAAAGGGATAATTTTTTTATAATCAATGCCGCAGTTTATTCAACTTCAATCAAACAATTTAACGGTGGCTATAAACCTTTTAGGGGCTGAACTCACAAGTGCGCACACACATAATGGCACAGAGTTTATGTGGCAAGCTGGCAACGAGTGGCAACGCACAGCGCCAGTTTTATTTCCTATCGTTGGTAAATTAAAAAACAGCACGTATAGTTTTCAAGATAATACGTACACATTGCCGCAGCATGGGTTTGCAAGAGATTGCGAATTTCAACTTTTATCGAACACCATAAACACAGCTACTTTTTTACTAAGCCAAAATGCAACTACATTAAAAAATTACCCTTTCAAATTTGAGTTTCTCATCCATTATCTATTGAATGAAAATCAACTTACAATTTCTTACGAAATAAAAAATTTGTCTCAAACAGAAATGCTATTTAGCATGGGCGCACACCCTGCATTTAATTGCAATTTAAACACATCCTATTTAGAATTTGAAAACAACAAACTATTGGCAACCGTTTTAAGTGACGGTTTGCTTACTTCACAAAAAAGGATTTTGGAACTTGATAATAAAAAACTCGCCCTAAACACGGCACTTTTCGATAACGACGCTTTGGTTTTCGAAAACAATCAAATAAACTCAGTAAGTCTTTGCCAAAAAAATAGTTCCAAAAAAGTAACGCTGGTAAGTCCAAACTGGCCGTTTTATGGCATCTGGACAAAAAAAGATTGCAGCAAATTTTTGTGTCTAGAGCCTTGGTTTGGCATTGCAGACACTGCTGAAAGCAAAGGAGATTTGTCAACTAAAAAAGGCATTTTAAGCCTAGAAATTGGTGGTGTTTTTAAAACCAGCTACTCCATTCTGTTTGAGGACTAAGAAACTTCATTTTTCAGAGTTCTCATAAATAGGCTAACACTTTTAAAACCAAGTATTTTACCAAAAATATATCAAAAAATCACTATATTTGCCGTCCAAAAAATTTTGAAGAGATGAACATTACTAAAACAGATATTGACAATTTAAATGCAGAAATTAAAATTGCAGTAACGCCAGTAGATTACGAAGAAAAAGTAACAGAAGCTATTAAAAAGGTACAGCGCCAAGCCTCTATGCCAGGTTTTAGACCAGGTAAAGTACCATCGGGTTTAATTAAAAAACAATATGGTACACAAATTTTGGTGGATGAAATAAATAAGTTGTTGCAAGACAGTATTTACAAATACATTGAAGAAAATAAAATCGATATTTTAGGTAATCCTTTACCTAAAGAGCAAACCCAAGTTGATTTTGAAAAACAAAAGGATTTTGAATTTACTTACGAAATAGGTTTAGCTCCAAAATTTGATATTACCTTGGATAACAACCATTCGTTTAACTACAAAACTGTAAAAGTAGATGATGAATTGATTGAAAAATATTTAAAAGACATTCGTAAAAACTATGGTAAGCCTGTAAACCCTGAGGTAGCTGGCGAAAAAGATGTTGTGTTTGTAGATATTAATGAATTAGATGAAACTGGCGCAATTAAAGCGGGTGGAATTTTTAAAAGCTCAAGCGTTAGTGCAGAAAGATTAACAAATGCCAATGCGAAATCTAAAATTATTGGTGTAAAAAAAGAGGATAAAGTAGTAATTGATATTAATGAGCTTTACGAAACAGCACTTGATAAAAGCGTAAGTTTAGGAATTGATAAAGAGGTGGCAGAAACAATTGCGTGTAATTTACAATTAACTGTAAAAAACATTGCACGTTTAGATGAAGCGGAACTAAACCAAGAATTATTTGATAAAGTTTACGGAGCGGGCACAATTACAAGTGAAGAAGAATTTAGAGAAAAAATTAAAAACGAATTGGGCTTAATGTTTAATGCCGATGCTGAGCGTTTTTTAAGAACAGAGGTTGAGAAAAATTTAGTTGAAAAATTAAATCTACAATTACCAGATACCTTTTTAAAACGTTGGTTAAAAGTTGTAAACGAAAAACCAATTACCGAAGAAGAATTAGAAAAAGATTATCCCAACTATACCAAAGCAATGCAATGGCGCTTAATTGAAAATAAAATAATTAAGGATAACGAAATTAAAGTAAGTGCTGAAGAAGCTACCGAAGAAGCAAAAGCATTTATTAGGGGTGAATTTGCGCGCTATGGCCAAGCGGCAGACGAAGCAGAAGTAGAAAAAATTGCTAAAGATTTATTAAGCAAGGAAAAAGAAGCCCAAAAAATATTTGAGAACATTTACTCTAAAAAAGTATTACACTTAGTAAAACTAAATTGTACGCTTAACACCAAAGAAGTAAGCTACGACGAGTTTTTTAAGAATAACTAATTCAACCAGAAAAAGCCTTCAAATAAAATTTTGGAGGCTTTTTTTTGAGGGTTACTGCGGGCAGTTCATTTTATCAAGCCACAAAATCAACTTCTACTAACTAAAAAGGGTTTATTTTGACTAGCTTCTCAACCTACCACCCTAACATTGTTGAAAACTTCTTTGGACTTTTTTTGTCCATTGTTTTTTTGCTAGTATTTTTGGACATTATTTGACCAATATGGCAACGATAAAAAAAACAAAATCATTTGGAGAACAGCTCAGATATTTAAGAGAGGATGCCGGCTTGACTTTGAAATTTGTTTCTGAGAAAATTACTATAGACACTTCACTTCTAGCTAAGATTGAACGCAACGAAAGACAACCGACAAAGCAAATTATTAAGCAAGTTGCTGACTTTTTTAATGTTGACGAAAAAGAATTGCAGAATGATTTTTTAAGTGATCAAATCGCTTACAAAATTCTTGACGAGGAAGCAGATTTAAGTATCTTAAAGGTTGCTGAGGAAAAAGTGAAATATCTAAAAACTGTTCACAATGGAAAATGAAATTAAAGTCGTAGAATTATTTGCAGGTGTAGGTGGCTTTCGTCTTGGATTGGAAGGATGGAATGGAAAATCTGCGTCATCGAATAATAAAAATTATTTTTATACAAATGAATATTAAAGAAAAAATTGAAGGCAATAAAACTAAAATACTTCCTGAGCTTTTTAGCTGGGCAGAAACATTTAATCCTGAAAATATAATATACGATAAATATATTATGAATCAAGATGATGAGGAAGGTTTAGATAAATCATATCAGTTTATTTTAGATTTATTACACAGGCTGGAAAATTCACAATGCTCAATAAAAGATTATACAGATATTCTTTTTCACATTGAGCAAATCAATCACAATGAGATAAAAATACAATTATGAAAATTTCAAAAGATTTAGTAGAAACTTTACAAGGTCATATTTCTAAAAATGGTATTCAGCAAAGTATTTTACCGTTCTATAAAAGTGATGATTTTACTCTTTATCACGCAGATAGTTTAGAAATTATGTCAAGACTTCCTGATAATTGTATTGATATGATTTTTGCAGACCCTCCCTATATGCTTTCAAATGACGGATTTTCCTGCCAAAATGGAAAAATGGTAAGTGTAAATAAAGGAAAGTGGGATAAGAGCAAAGGATTTGAAGACGATTTATCATTTCACGAAACCTGGTTGAAACAATGTCATAGAATTTTAAAACCCTCAGGGACATTATGGGTGAGTGGAACTTATCATTCAATTTATCAATGTGGATTTTTAATTCAAAAATTAGGTTATCATATTTTAAATGATGTTGCTTGGTTTAAACCAAATGCGGCACCAAATCTAAGTTGTAGATTTTTTACTGCAAGTCACGAAACTCTTATTTGGGCAAGAAAAGACAAAAAAGCAAAGCATATTTTTAACTATGAAGCTATGAAGAACGGAAAATTCCCAGAAGACCCAATGAAAAAGAGCGATACACAAATGAGGTCTGTTTGGAGTATTCCAACACCTTCTCCAAGCGAGAAAGAATTTGGAAAACACCCAACTCAAAAACCGCTTGCTTTGCTTAAAAGAATTGTAGCGGCATCAACAAATGAGGAGGCAATAATTTTAGACCCATTTAATGGTGGAGGAACAACTGGTATAGCTTCAAAAATATTAGGCAAGAGACAATATATAGGTATTGATATGAATAAAGAATATCTTGAACTTACACAAAAGAAATACGAGCATTTGAATAATAAAATAGAACTTTTTACTGTATGAAAATAGGAGGAAAAGGAGGCAGTAACACAAAAACAGGATTAGTTTTTGAAGGCAAATCAGACTTGACAACGTTTTTAAGCGCTCAAAAAAATTACAAACTTAAAGAAGATAATAGACCTCTTCGATAAATCATTTTACGTCTAAATTTTGGTTATAAATTGCTGCAATTAAGTTAAACCGCAAACCATATTTTTTTCTTCTGTTTCGATACTTCTCTGCTAGTATTCTAAAAATTTTAAGATCTCTTATTATATTTTCAATTAAAACTCGTTGTGATGATATACGTGCATTATTACGTTTATCTTCCTTGGTTAAAGGATTTTTCTTACTTCGTTTTTTAGGGATTTCAACATTTGAGTGAAGTTTTGAAATGCCTTGATAACCAGTATCTACGGTGCATTTAGTATTAGGATGAATGTTGGTTTTACTTTGTTTAAAAAGTTTAAAATCATGTTTACGTCCTTTCTCAAAAGCGGTGCAAATAATTTTCTTAGTTTGTTTTACAGCAACTAATTGTGCTTTTTGAGTGTGTCTTTTCTTTTTACCCGAGTAATTTTGGCGTTGCTTTTTTTTGGACGTTCCACTGGGCTTTCCGTAACATCTACAAGTACTACTTCAAAATTGTTTTCTGGCTTTAAAAGCTCTTTTTTACCAGGCAAATGAAAGCGTTTATCTGATATTAAAATAGATTCAGTTTCTGTAATAATTTCACAAACTCTACTTTCCGATATACCATAAGTAATACCTATATGAAACTGACTCCGATACTCACGATAATACATAAGCATTAACAATAGTTTATCTGCATTACTCAATTTGGGTGGAGCTCCTCGGCTAGGATGCTTACGAATAGAAAATTTATAATTATCGATGACTTCTAACATAAGTACGAAAACATCTTTTTTTACTCCTGTTAGTCGTTTAAATTTTTCTTTTGGCAAGGACCCTATATCTTTATATAACATCCTACCAAGCTTTGATTTAATTCCACTGAAATCGAAACAAAATCAAAAACTTATCCAAAATTAATTGTTAATCTATTTCCCGAAGAGGTCTAATGTTTATTTTAAAAACATACTTGTTGCAAGAGTTTTTAAGAAATATAGCTTTTACAAATTTCTCGAAGAAGAAGGAGTTGATTGGAAAAGCATAGTTTCTAAAAGATTACTACCAGACGATAGTATTTATGTGATTATCAATAATACAATGTTTATTATTGAATGTAAATTTCAACAAAGTGCAGGTTCTGTTGATGAAAAATTACAAACTTGTGATTTTAAGAAAAGGCAATATCAAAAATTATTGTCTCAGTTAAATATGGAGGTAGAATTCATATATCTATTAAGTGAATGGTTCAAAAAGCCTGAATATAAGGATGTTTTAAATTATATTATTAGCGTAAGGTGTAGCTACTATTTTGAGTATATACCTTTGCAAAAATTAGGTTTACCCGTGCCAAAATAAATCTATGAATTTGAAAAAGCTGAAATCATTGTAAAGACAGTAAGACTAAAGGAAAATAATTTGCCAAAAGAAGATATTTCGTTCCCGAATTTCAAATATGAGGAAATCGTAAATGAAGAATGGGACGACTCTAACTTCAAAGACATTTTGGAGCATAAATTTTTATTTGTGTCTTTTCAATTCAAAAACGAACAATTGGTTTTAAGAAAAGTAAAGTTTTGGAATATGCCGTATGCTGACATTTTGGAAGTAGAAAAAGTTTGGGCAAAAACTAAGGAGATTGTTTCAAAAGGCAAAATTGTAAAGGAAGTTATAGGAACAACTCGTTATACAAACTTTCCAAACAAATCTTTCAATTCAGTATCACACGTTCGACCACACGCCACAAACGCAGCAGACACTTATCCTTTGCCGACCAAAGACAAATTAACGAAAGCAAAAGAATATACGAAACATTGTTTTTGGCTTAACAACACTTATGTAAGGGATGAAATTTATTTAAAATAGCTAAGGCTTTTGTAAAAGTTACTAAAGCAGCAGAAACAATAAGGTAACTAATCTTTAGAGTCCAAAAAACGGTATTGTATGCCAAAGCTTAAACCAAAGCCTGAACCTTTCCATTTTGAAATTACATAGGTGTTTAAGGTTTCGTTGTTGGTTGTCATACTTGGATAATTGATGAATGGCGCATACACTTTAAAATTAATTCCAATGTCACCAAAATAAATACGAGGGTTTACATATAAACTAAAAAAAGTGCCCTTGCCTGTAAGAATTAAATTGGATGCATCATTTTGTTTATAGGTTAATTTAGAGTAGCCAAATTCTGTTCCTAAAACCAAATCAAAGTGTTTTTTACTAACGGCATGAAAGTTTGCTAAAGCACTAATATCAAAGGAGCTGGCTCTTGGTGTTGTTTTGGTTGCGGTATCTTGCTCGGTAAAAAAGGAATTTGTTTTAAAACGAGCGCCAACTCCAAAACGCTTATGTAACCCATACTCAGCGCCAAAGCTAAAGTTTGAATTACCTGCCGCGTTTGTTTCTGTTTTCGATTCAGGCAAAGCAACGTTTTTCGTTTTATATTGGTAAGTTGTTCTATAAATTTCAATGCCTGCATTTGCTTCAACAACAAGCGCATTTTTGTAAAACGAATTTTGAGCGAATGTACTTAAAACGCCTATTAAGAAAAGCGAGAGGAATAAATTTTTTTTCATTAAACAGATTTAAGGTAAATAGTATAATAAATATACAAAAACAACTTGAATAAAAAAATAACGCTTCAACTTATTTCGCAATTACCTTAAACTCCGTTCTTCTGTTCTTAGCTTTGTTTTCTGGTGTATCGTTTTTTACTTTTGGTTTAGTGTCGCCGTAGCCTTTGTAAGTTAAACGTCCTGCAGGTATATTTCCTTTTGCAACTAAATAATCAACTACAGCTTTGGCGCGGTTGTTTGATAGGGTTATGTTTGCTTTTTTGTCGCCATCGCTATCTGTATGCCCACCAAATTCAATTTTTAAAGTAGGATTTTTTAATATAAAAGCAATTAATTTATCTAACTCCGCTTTACTTTCGGGTTTTAAATCCCATTTATTTACATCAAAAAAAACATTTTTTAATTCAATAGTACTTCCTGTATCTAATGGTTGCAAAGGAATATCTAATAAGTATGGTTTATTAAAATCGGTTTCTTTTCCTTTCAAACTAAAATTATCGCTGTAAAAAGCAAAACCTTCTTTGCTTACGTTAACCATATAATTTTTGTTTGCGGTAAGTGTTACAAAAAATTCGCCATTGGCTTGCGAAAACGATTGCGTGGTTTTTTGTTGCGTTTCTAAATCGTACACTTCAAAATTTGCTTGCAATGGTTCTTTGTTAGTTGCATTATAAATTTTACCTTTTATAAAGGTAATTTTTTCTGGTCGTACATCGTTTGGTAATTCAAACTGATAAATATCTAAATCACCAAAGCCACCTTCTCTATCGCTTGCAAAATATGCTAAGTTGCCCGCAGGATCAACCAATAAGCTATTCTCGTCTTTTGACGTGTTTATAGGATAACCCAAATTAGTAGCAGGCCCCCAATCACCGTTAGCTTGGCGCTTACTCATAAACAAATCGGTTCCTCCTAACCCCGGATGTCCATCGCTTGCAAAATACAAGGTCATATTATCAGGGTGAATAAATACCGACTCTTCGTTACCAGTAGAATTTACATTGCTATTTAATTTAATTGGTGTTTTAAACTTTCCATCTTCACCAATTTCACTCATATAAATATCTACATCTTTATTCATACCACCCCTACCTCTGAAACCTTTAATAAAGTATAAACTTTTTCCATCGCTACTAAAACTGGGTTGTGTTTCCCAATTGGTTGAGTTAATTGCATTGCCGCCGTTTCTTGGGCGTGTCCACTTACCATTAATTTTTTGAGAATAAAATATATCACAACTCCCAAAACCTTTTCTGTCGGGTGTTCCGTAGTCTCCAAACTCATCAGAACAACTAGCAAAAAACATAATGTTGCCATCGGCCGAAAGTGTTGGTGCGCCTTCATTTCCTGGCCCATTCACTTCTTGCAGTGGATACGCAGTTTGCCAAACATTGGTAGCTGATTTTGTACTTACAAAAAAATCTTCGTTAAATGCGCCAGGGCTTTCGGGGCGAGGCAAGCCACGGGTAAACATAAAACGTTTACCATCAGCAGTAATTGCCGGAAAATACTCGCCATTTGCAGTGTTAATTCCAGCTCCTACGTTAATTGGTTTAAATGGTTTTGGATTCTTCATTAAGGCAATTGCCACATCCATATTCTTAACTTTTTTTTCAGCGTCTTCTTTTAACTGCGGATTAATACGTTCGAACTTTAAAAAATTTTGAAATGCAATTTTTGCGTTTTCGTATTCCGCTAAATCCATATAAGATAGGCCAAGAAAAAAATGATTCTCAACAAAATATTTAGGAGCTAAATCAATTGCTTTTTTGTAATTGTTTACTGCATCTTTAGGCTGATGATTTATTCTGTAATAGTCGCCGGCAAAAGAGAGGGCTTCAACAAAATTTGGGTCCTCTTTTACGGCTGCCAATATTTTTTTTTCTGAATCTGCAATTTTGCCTATGGAGTAAAGCTGTTTACTTTCTTCTAAATATTTAATTGCTTTTTTGTTAGTAGATGTGTATGCGCCAGGTTGTAAATTGTTTTGTGCAACAGAACTTAGCGTAAGAAAAAAAATAAAAATATGTTTGATAAAAAATTTCATAGTAAATTAATTATAGCCTATCCACGTTTTTAAGGTTTGTTTTTGTTTAGCACTCATGTTTTTATTTACTTCGATTTGGTTTTTGCGTGTTACTTTAACTTTTTGTGCTTTTGCGCTTAATTTTTTTAATTTCATTTTTCCTTTGTTTCCTTTTGGGCGATACACTTCTATTGTAACAACATCGCCTTCTTTCACGGTATCGTAATAATTTGTAAAAATTGTTCTTACCTTATCCATTGCTAAAGCATTGCCATTAAGCGAAGCCAGCTCATCGCCAGTTTTTAATTTTAAAGATTTTCCAAAGGCATCTAAATTATCTGTGGATAACACCATTAATCTATTTGTAGTTGGATTAAAGCCAATATCCATTCCGCCAAGGGTAAACTCGTCGCTTACACTTTCTTTCACAAAATTAATGCCAATTTTTTCAAGAATTTCTTGCATTGGTAAAGGGGTTTTGCCACCTACGTAAGTTCTTAAAAAAGTCCCAATTTTCGGAAAAGTGAATTTTTCGATGTCATCAAATAAATCTGCATCGTTAAACGATTTGTTTTTGCCGTATTTAGTTGCTAAATCTTTCATTAAATTTTGTGTGCCGTAATCGCCGTTACTTAAATCGCGTAATAGAATATCTAAGCACATCCCAATTACAGCGCCTTTTTCGTACACGTTACTGTATTGGTTGTGAACTTTATCCAAAAGCACATTTCTACTCATCCATGTAAAACTCATGGTGTCATTATAGGCTGTTAAACTTTGGTCGTATTTACGCATCATCACATCAATGAGCTGGTCAATTGTTATAATTCCTCCTTTAGCCTGGGCGTGATGTGCTGCATATTCTGTCATCCCTTCATACAACCAAAGGTGTTCGCTCATTTTAGGATTATTAAAATCAAAATCACCTATTTGAGTTGCGTGAATATTTAAAGGTGTAACAATATGAAAAAATTCATGCGCGGCAACGTCTCTCAGTTCTTGCTGGATTTCTAAACTATCCATTTCTGGCATCACGTAAAACGAAGAGTAAGAATGTTCTAAAGCACCGTTAGATCCCGAAAGTGTGAGCTTATCCGTATAATAAAATAAAAAAGCATATTTTTTAACAGGCAATTCGCCTCCCAAATAATCACGTTGCGCATCAAGCAATTGTGTGAGTGTGCGGGCAATAAAACCACTTGTAACTTTTTTATTTGGCGAATAACAACTAATAAGCACTTGTGTATTTGCAACATTAATGCTTGTGGTATCAGGTATGCAATACATTATTGGCGAGTCTACCAAATCGTTATAGCCTAATACTTTTATTACATCTTTTGATTTTCCAATTTTGATGTCTGTTAGTCCAGTGCTAGGATAGAATCCAAGTGGTTTTGTAAATTCCAACTCAAACGTATTGTTTTTGTAATTTTTAAAATAGCCAAACATGCTATGGGTGTTAAGAGAAAAGTTTACCCCTAATTCAAAATTTGTACCACCTGGCTCAAAAACAATTTTTTTAGAAGTTCCGGGTAAATCGGTTTTATCCCAGGTATCATCTACAGTGTATATAATGTTTTCGATACTAGCAGCCGGACTTAGCTTATACGTATTAACATCTACTTTGGTAATTTTTATGCTTGCATTATTTTTTCCAGTTACGCTAAGGCTAGAGATAAATCTTCCAAAATCGTACACTTCATAAGTGCCAGGCACCATGGCGGGGAAACAAAATTCTACTTCGGTTTCGGTAAATGTAGGCGGTGTTAGTGTAATTTGAACTTTATCGTTTTGAATAGCAGCCAAATCAATTTTGTATTTATACTCGCTTTGTGCAACTATAAAAGAAGTACAAAACAACAGGTAAAAAAGTTTATGCATTGAGTTTATTTTAAAATTAGCTTTAAGTTTTTCCATTTATATTTAATCCAAAAAATAGCAAATGTTACAGCAATCATACACATTGATAATAAAACTTCAGCTTCAGCACTATCAACATCGGTAGAGAAGATGGAATAGGATTTAATTACAGAGTGCGGCTGTGTAATTAGCAAACAACTTAATAAGTTATTTGCAAAGTGTATGCCATAAGAAAGTTCTAGGCCTTCATCTAACAAAGTTATAATTGCAAAAAAGAAGGCATTTAAAAAATAGTAAAAAACCATAATTTGCCAACCAAAATGCCTCGCTTCAGGGTTAGACATGTGTGCCAGTGCAAACAAGGCAGAGGTTGTAATAGCAGATAAGATACCGCTTTTAAAAGCTAAACCAAAGCCTTGCAACAAATAGCCTCTAAAAAAAAGTTCCTCAAATAAAGTTTGAACTGGAAGTAATAATACCAGTACAAGAAAACTAATTAAAAAGTTTAATGGTTCAAAGGTGATTTTAAAAACATCAGGACTTAAAATATATCCAATTAATACCGTAAAAATTAGTAAACTTGCCCAAATAAAAAACCCAAACAAAAAGCGGTCTTTTCTAAATCTAGTATAGCCATTAATAACAGAAAGAATATTTTTTTTATGAAATCTTTTTATAACAATTAGTAAACCTATAAGGCTGAATATGTGGATTGAAACTAAGGAAGCCAAAACAATATTTCGATTTATGCCTAATAAATCAGCATCAAACATCATATTTTGGTTTTGTTGCATTTGTTGAGCAGAAACACCAGTGTTAAGCGCATTCATATAAAATGGCAAGGCAATAAGGCTACTAAAAATTAAATAAGCTAAAATAACAAAACCAAATCCGAGGATGTAGAGGTAGCTTTTGTTTACGCCAGTGGTTAATGCCGACAACAAAAATAAATTATTAAATGGAGGATTTTTTTGTTCTGCTTCAGTATTTATTGTTTCGCTCATTTTAAAATCAAACACAGTATTTAATGCTACTAGAGCAAAATTATAATTTATAAATTTAATAAAATATTAACTTTGTTTAGAATAACACCCTATAAAATTTGCAAAATGATACAAAAACAGCGCTTATTGTTAATTTCAATTTTTTTTCTTTTTGTTGTATCTTGTAAAACAACAGTTAGTAAAGAAATTAATAGTGAGACAAGTCTTGGCGAGCACTTATTTTTTGATCCAATATTATCGCGCGATAGCAGTGTAAGCTGTGCCAGTTGCCACAAACCAGAGTTTGCCTTTGCAGATAATGAAGCGCTGAGTAAAGGAATTTATAAACAACGCACTACGCGCAATACCCCAAGCTGTATGAATGTGGCATCTCTAAATGCTTACTTTTGGGATGGAAGGGCTGAAACATTGGAGGAACAAGCGCTAGGCCCAATTGAAAGCGCTGTAGAAATGGATTTGCCTATTAGTTTGGCAGTAAAGCGTTTATTAAGAAATAGTTTTTACAAAGAAACTTTTTACAGAATTTATGGTAAAGCCCCAAGCTCTGATTTAATGGCAAAAGCACTTGCCGAGTACCAACGCACGCTTGAAACAAGTAATACGCCTTTTGACAAATGGATGAACGGAAAAGACACTACTCTGATGAGCGAAAGCGCTAAACGTGGATTAAACATTTTTAATAATAAAGGAAAATGTTTTGATTGCCACTTTGGTGGCGATTTTACAGGCAATGATAAATTTAAAAATATTGGTTTGTACAATGGGAAGGATTTAAAAGACGAGGGTAGAAGCAAAATAAGTATGCAGCCTAAAGATTTAGGAACCTTTAAAACACCCGGTTTACGCAACATTGCCGTTACTGCGCCTTATATGCACGATGGACGATTTAAAACTTTGGCTGAAGTAATTGATTATTATAACGAACCCGATAAATTTGTTGCCAACAGTATTAATAGAGATACGCTTTTAAATAAACCTTTAGGCTTAAGTAAAGAAGAAAAAAAAGATTTGGAAAACTTTTTGTTAAGCTTAACGGATACGCAGTTTATTAAGAAATAATAAAATAACTTATTTCTAAATTAAATGTTTGTTTAATTCTACTCTTAAATCTTCAACACCATCAGCGGCCTTTTTTTGTATATGTTTTATATTACTAATGTAATCTAAATTAAAATTGCCAGGGTCAACAAACCATTTTGGGGTATATTTGCTTATGTAAGTTAGTAAACCCGCAGCAGGGTATACGTTAAGCGAAGTGCCAATTACAATAAATAAATCAGCGGTTTCGGCAATGTTATAGGCGTTTTCCATTTCGGGTACCGCTTCACCAAACCATACAATATGTGGGCGTAATTGGCTGCCACGCTCGCATTTGTCGCCAATGTTTATTTCGGGTGTTTTTAATTTATAAATTAATTCAGGATTTATAGTGCTTCTGGCCTTCATTAATTCGCCATGTAGGTGTAGTACTTTTTTGCTTCCCGCTCTTTCGTGTAAATCATCTACATTTTGTGTTATAACGGTTACATCAAATTGCTTTTGCAAATCAGCCAAATACAAATGCATGGCATTCGGTTTCACTTCAAACAACTGCTTGCGGCGTTGGTTATAAAATTCTAAAACGAGTTCTTTATTTTTTTGCCAAGCTTCAGGTGTTGCTACGTCTTCAATACGATGATTTTCCCAAAGGCCATCCGAATCGCGAAATGTTTTTATACCACTATCAGCGCTCACCCCAGCGCCGGTAAAAACAACTAATTTTTTTTTAGAGGGCATAAATTATTGAAACAGATAGTTAGTCAAATTTAAGAGATTTTTTTAAGCTATCTAAAAACACATAACTTTTATCCAAAAAATCAACTTCAGTATTAAATGTTGACTTTACTTTTTTGTTTTCTTTTATTACTTTTTTTGTTTTGTATTTGGCAAAATCAGCTTTAGCAGAAGTATAATTGTCTTTTAAAGTTTCTAATTCTTGATTTAAAAAAGTATTGTTCATTTGTTTAACTAATGTTTCTAAATCAAGAATAGCGGATTGTGCTTCAGGAAGTTCATTGTTGTTTACTTTTAAATATGTTTTAAAAATTTTAGCTCTCGCAATATACATATCATCATTTAGTTTGTATGCAAGAGATTCTGCATTTATAGCATATTCCATTGCTAATTGAAAATCGCCTTTTACTAAATAACAGTGAGAAATTCGGTCTAACTCATTCACATAATTTACTTTGTTTCCTAACGATTTTTTAATATTTATTGCCTTATTTGCATAACTGATAGATTCATCATACAAACCCTTTTCAAAAGCACTATGAGCTAAGTTGTTTAAAGCCACCGCAGCACTGTATTTATTATTGGTTTTAATCAACAATTTAAACGCCTCTTTATAATAAACGGAGCTGGTTTCGTAATTATAATTTACTTCGTAAATATTTGCTATATTAATATAAACCTCACCAAGGTTCTTTTTAAAATGGTATTCTTTCATTACTGCAATGGCTTTGTAATAGCTTAAAAGAGCATCTTCGAATTTTTTCTTGGCATCTAAAAAAAAGCCTTTGTTATTGTATGCTTGGGCTAAACCTAACAGAAATGATATTCTGAAAGAAGTGTCGGCTTTTGTTAGCATTAACGAACAATAATTTAAAATATGATTGTTTAGGTTTTCGGCTAAATTGTCGTCGTCAATTTCTTCAATAGCTTTAAGTGTATAATTTAAAAGCGTAGTATCGTATTTATTTTTAAAGTCGTAATTATTATAGTAGCCTTGCGCCTTGCCAATAAAAGATAATAGAATGAATATGTAAGCTAATAATTTCAGAGACTATAAATTTTCTTTTACAAACTTTAGCATTTTTGAGTAGATGTGCATTCGCGTTAATCCACCTGAAATGCCATGATTTTTGTTTGGATAAATCATATAATCAAACGGAATATTGTTTTTAACTAATGCAGCAGCAAGCTCCATACTGTTTTGCACGTGCACGTTATCATCGGCACTACCATGAATGAGTAAAAATTTTCCTTTAATGTTTTTTACGTTGTTGATTGGTGAGTTATCTTCATATCCACTTTTGTTATCTGTTGGTTTGCGCATAAAACGCTCTGTGTAAATATTATCATAAAATTTCCAATTGGTTACAGGGGCTACCGCAATGGCTGCTTTAAAATAATCCGCACCTTTTGTAATTAAGTTACAGGCCATAAAACCACCGTAACTCCATCCTTGAAAGCCTATGCGAGTTTTATCAACATAAGGTAAATTTCCTAAATATTTTGCTACTTCAATTTGATCAATGGTTTCGTATTTACCTAATTGCAAGTAAGTACTGTGCTTAAATTCTCTGCCACGCCCTAAAGTTCCTCTTCCATCAACACACACAACCATATAACCTTCTTGATTTAAAAGCGTATGCCAACAATATTCAAAGGGATCGTAATTATTATTAACTTCATTACTACCAGGACCATTGTATGCAAACATGTAAACAGGGTATTTTTTAGTTGAATCAAAATTATGTGGCTTCATCATCCAGCCATTTAGCTCAATTCCTTCAGTGGTTTTGAATTTAAAAAATGTGCGCTGACTAAATGTGTAAGATTTCATTTTCGTTTTTAATTCTGCATTATCTTCAAGCACCTTAATTGTTTTACCTGAAATATCGCACAACTCATAGGTGGCAGGTGTATTGGCATTGCTATTGCTCGATATGTAATATTTAAAACCAGTTGTAAAATCAAAATTATTAAAGCCATTTTTTGGACTCATACGTTTTTTAATTTTTCCATCAAGAGAAATGCTATACACGTCACGGTTAATGGAACCATTCTCTGTACTTACATAATACAGCGTGTTTAATTTTTCATTAAAGCCTTTAAATTCTGTTACATCCCAGTTGCCTTTTGTAATTTGATTAATTAATTTCCCATTTAAATCGTAATAATACAAGTGGTTGTAATTATCGTCTTCACTAGAAATAATAAAGCCTTTGTTTGCTACAAAGGTCAAGTCATCTGTAATATCGATATACGTTTTTGCTTCTTTGGTTAAAATAGTTTTGCCATCACCTGTTGTGGCATCTACAAATAAATAATCTAATTTGTTTTGTAAGCGGTTTAATCGTTGTAAACAAAGTACATTATTATCATTTGTAAAATTTATACGTGGTATGTAAATGTCTTTATCAGCTCCAATATTTGCTGTTACAGTTTTATTGGTTTTTGTATCATAAACATGAACACTTATAATAGAGTTGTCTTCACCTGCTTTTGGATACTTAAAAGTATATTTAGAAGGGTATAATTCACCTTTATAAATATCCATACTAAATTCTTTTACATTTGATTCGTCAAATTTTATATAAGCCACAAACTGGCTGTTGGCGCTCCAATCAAAGTAAGCAGCTTGGCTAAATTCTTCTTCATACACCCAATCACCCCAACCGTTTTTAACTTTGTTTTCAATGCCATCTTTAGTAATTTGCGTTAAAGAATTATCAATCAAATTTTTAATAAACATGTTGTTATCTTGCACAAAAGCAATTTTATTCCCATCTGGCGAAAACGTTGGAAAAAATTGTTTTCCGTTGTCGTTTAATGGCGTAATTTTTTTTGTTGCAATATCGTAAACATAGTAGTTGGCTTTAGGTGAACGGCGGTAAACATACTCTGTGTTCTCACTTAATAACAATTTTGTTTGCGTGGGGCTAAATTCGTAACTCGTCAAATCTAAAAATTTTGACCCTAATTTTAAATCATTACCATTTACCAATTCTTTTATTTTTTTACCTGATTTTAGTTCGTACTGGCAGAGTGTGTTAACGCCTGCAACAGTTTCAACATCTACATAATTTAAACCATCGTTTAAAACATTAAAACCCGCTGCGCTTTTAGGGTAAAATGTATAGTTTACCCAAATATCTTGTAGGGTGATTTTGTTTTGAGAATGGTTAAGTGTACTAAAAAATAGAAATGTTGCTAAGAGAATTTTTTTCATAATTAGTTAGATATAGACCTTGAAGTTACAAATAAAAGTTTGGTTTGTGAAATTGGATTTTTTGTTGAAGTGAAAAGAAATTTACGTATGAGGTTACCTTTTTTAAGCTGAGGTATAAATATAAAAATCACACACTATGAACAGTTTAAAAAATTGTTTTGTTGCAACAGCTGGTAGCAACAAAGCTGGCAATGCTATGCCAAAAATTATTAGCAGTATTTTTTTATCAATTATTCTGTTAGGTTGCGGATCTAGCAATGAAGAAATTAGAAATAAAGAAAGTTATGCGAAACAAAAACTAGAAGAAGAAGCTAGAGCTGCCTCATTGGCAGACAGTGTAAGCGCTGCGGAGGCAACACCAGTAACCGATACCATAAATGGCGTAGGTTATAATTTTATACGAAGAGCAAACATAAAGTGTAAAGTTAAAAATGTGTTAGAAACTGGAACTAAAATTGAAGACATCGTTGCACAGTATGGCGGACACGTAATTTTAAATGATTACAGAACAGAGAACAATTACACAAACGAAATTAAAATTAGAAAAGATACCTTAGCGCAGGTAACTTATTTTACACCTCAAAACTATATTACTGCCAAGGTGCCAGCACGCTTGCTAGATTCGGTGCTGCGCAAAGTAGTTAATTTAGCTGAGTTTGTTGATTATAAAAGATCAAGTGCAGATAATATAAAATTACAGTTGTTGGCCAATAAATTTATTGTTAAACGTGCAAACAACTCAATCAGCAAAACAATAAAAAACGAGAAAGAAAAATCAAACAAGTTTAAAGACAGTGAAGCTGCAAATGATAACATTGCGCAAAAACAACAGTTAGCAGATGAAACACAAATAAGAAATTTAGAATTAATTGACAGGGTGAATTACAGCGAAATTAATTTGGAATTATACCAAGGCATGAGCAATGTTATAAAATTGCTGCCAGTGCAAATAGACTTAAAACCTTATGAGCCAAACTATTTCGTAAAATTAGGAACAGCCTTTACCAATGGCTTAAAAATACTTAGCGAAATAGTTTTAGTTATAATTAATTGTTGGGGTGTTTTTGCTTTACTAGTTGGTGGTTTTTTAATTTGCACAGCGTTGTATAAAAGGTATTTAAAAAAGTTAATTTTTGAATAAATCAAGGTAAAATTCAACTATTTTGAAGCCAATTAGCGGTTAAAAACTCATTACACCAATCTCATAAATAATTGTTATTTTGTGCCTTTAAAATTAAATTATGGAATTGTATTTAGACAGCGCTAACCTTAAAGAAATTGAAGAAGGGTTTAAACTTGGATTTTTAAATGGCTTAACAACCACACCAACCTTTATGCAAAAAGAAGGCATAACGGATATTGATGGAACAATTGTAAAGCTTAGTAAAATAGTACCAGTTCTTCAAATTGAAGCGCTTGGAAATACAGCCGAAGAAGTTTTGGCAGAAGCAGAAAGACAAATAAACTTAGGCTTAGATCCTAAGAAAACTGTATTTAAAATTCCAGTTAGTTTAGAGGGCGTTAGAGCTTGTAAATTATTACGCGATAAAGGTTACTTAGTAAACGTTCATTTGGTTTATACCTTGCAACAAGCTTATATGGCTATGCAAGCAGGCGCTACTTACGTTTGCCCTTTAGTTGGTCGTTTGCAAGACCAAGGCCACGATGCTTTAGCCTTAGTACAACAAATTGTTGACGCTGTTGATTTATATGGTTATGATACCAAGGTAATGTTCTCTTCTGTTAGAACCACTGAACATGTAAGAAATGCTATAAATATTGGAGTTCATACGATTACAGTTCCATTAAAAATATTAAAACAATTAACCGAGAATAATTTTACCACCGTTGGTACCGACCAATTTATTATGGATACACGCCTTATGATGGTAAAAGTAAAAGAAGCAATAAACGGTGTAAACCCCATTGTGCCAGAAACTACAAGCATTACAGATGCTTTGGTAAAAATGACAGAATATAATTTTGGTGCAATTACTGTAACAAAAGCCGATGGCAGCATTAAAGGTGTATTTACAGATGGTAGCCTGCGCAAATTATTAGGAGAACAAGGACATGGCGTACTTTCAAAAAAATTAAGTGATTTAACTTACCGTGAGCCAATTACAATTGAGGGAAACTTGTTGTTAAACGAAGCAAATACCTTGTTTAAAAAAACGAGTGTAGATACAATTGTTGTAACAGATAACGGTAAACCGGTGGGGATGTTAGATATTCAAGATTTAAAATCATAATTGTTTTAAACAACACATGAGCAAAACTCTATTCCCTGAATTAGAGACAGAACACCAAAGTAAATTAGTTTGGAAAGGAAATTCGAGTAGTTTTACTAAAGCCCAAATTAATTTTAATAAAGCATTGCAAAAACATAAGTTAGCAATGGCTAAATTAAAGGAGACAGATTATTTGCTTGAGATAGCAAACCAAGCTTATGTTACTAAAATAGTTCCTCAACTAAACCTAAGTAAAGAGTTAGAAAAAAAGAGACTACTATCTTTTGTAGATTTATTTTTAAACGCTAAGGTTAAACTTGGCAAAAAACAAAAAGAAGCTTTAAGAGAGTTGATTTTAGAAGCGTGTGAAGAGGGAATGGATGAAGATAGATCATTTTACCTAAACATACTTTATAAAATTGAAACACCAGAAGAGCGCAATTACAGGCTAAAAGAGAAAAAGAAAGCAGAAAAGTATTTCAAGAAAAAGTTTGGCTTGGATGTTGATTTAGATGAGCTAAACAAAACAGATTTTGAAAGCAGAGAAGAAAGAGAAGCGCATGAAGAAAAGTACAAAGAATTTTTTGAAAAATATGCCGAGTCGCAAAATGATTTTGAATACACCCAACAAAGGCAGAGGGCAAAAACTAAATCGAAAACTCAACTTGATAAAGAAAAAAAATTAGCCGAAGCCGAAAAAATTTTAGGCGCTGATATTAATAAATTATTTAAAGATTTAGCAAAACTTATTCACCCAGATAGAGAGCAGGACGAAGAGTTACGCTCAAAAAAATCGGTGTTGATGACTGCCTTATCAAACGCAAGAGACAACATGAACATTGCCGAAATTTTAGAAATAAAATTAAAGGTAGATGAGCTAATACCCGATAACGACAGCGAAATTAATTTTAACGATTCTACATTAACACGCTTTGTAAAAGTTATTAACGAAAAAATTAAAGAATTAGAACAAACCGCTATTCAAAAATGTAGCAATCATCCATTGTTACAACATTTAAATGTAAATAAACTTACACCCGAAACATTACAGAATCATGTTAACGAAGTGCTTAATGCTACCATTTCTGAAAATGAGGAGTTGAAAGATGAAATTGAACACATAGAAGTAAATCCAAAATACATTAAAGTGATAATTGAAAACTATCAAGAAGAGATGAACGATTACTATTCTGATTTTAATATTACAGAAGAGGAACTTTGGCACATTTTTAATCGCGGATGAACATAGAAAAAATATATACTGGCATTGGTGCTCAATTTGTTTCAACAGAAGCACAACTTTCTAACAAAGCACAAACTATTAAAGCCTATATTTTTGATTGGGATGGCGTGTTTAATAACGGACAAAAAAGCGCTGGCGGTAGCAGTAATTTTAACGAAGTAGATAGTATGGGAACTAATTTGCTACGTTACTCCTACTTTTTAAAAAACGGAAACATGCCTGTAACCGCTGTAATTAGTGGCGAAAAAAACGAAACTGCATTTTGGTTTTGCAAACGTGAAGGATTTAATTATTCGTTTTTTAAAATTCCTGACAAAATAAAAGCATTGGATGAAATATGTAAACAACAAAATATTTTACCAAATCAAGTAGCATATTTTTTTGATGATGTTTTAGATTTAAGTATTGCGAACGTTTGTGGACTAAGAATTTTTATTAACCGAAATGCCAACCCACTTTTTAAAAATTATTGTATACAAAATAATTTAGTAGATTATATAACTGCTGCGCAAAGTGGCGATTTTGCTATTCGTGAAGCTACAGAAATGTTGATAGGCATTAATAAAAATTTTGATGAAGTAATACATAGCAGAACAAACTACGACACTAACTATACCAGTTATATTGAAGAGAGAAGAAAAGTTAATACTGAATTTTATTCATTAACAGAAGGCTTAATAATAAGAGTAAATGTTGAGGTCTAATTTTCGAATATAAATAATTTGACTTAACTATTATTTTTGGCATTCCGAATTTGAAGTACTAAAATGAATAAGAAAAACTTGTAGCTAAACCATAATAGTTAGAGTGTCTTAAAAATCTGTCAACAGCTGTTTCAAAAATGGGAAAAAGATTTACAGAATACCTCTTTAATTTTATAGCGATTCCAAACCCTAAGCGGAGGTTTAAGGTGTAATTGTCAATGCTTCTTATACCCCAAAAGTGATTCACAGAATTAAGATTACTAATGCCGTCGCTATAATTTACCGTATATTTTGTGAGTGTTCTGTTAGAGGCAATAACTCCGTAATGGAACAATGGTGAAATTTTTTTGTCTTGAAATCTATAATTTAAAAGTACTGGTAGCTGAAAATCGTATCCTACTACTTTATAGTAACCATAACTTTGGAATACTCGTTTTTGTGTTGAAATGTTGCATAAAATTCCCGTTGTAAGGGTTAACCGATTGTTGATTGCATATTCAAAATTAATTCCTGGTCTAAAATTCAAGCTTTGAGCTAGTTCCCAGCCCCAAGGATTCGCCTTTGAGAAAGAGAAAAAAAGTCCGGCTTGTTTTTTAAACTTATTTGTTTTTTTGGCAGTATCTGAAGGGGTTTGTGCAAAGAGGCAAGATGAGATAAAAAGATAAAAAACGACCCAACAACCTTTTGTAATTGAGCCCCGAACTATTTTATTAGATCTAAACTTAAATTTACTGTTATTTAATCTCATAATTTACTTTTTTGATTTTAGTATTAAACATTGGTGAAAATTGTAAACCCAACATCCACCAAGGAGCGTCGAATGTATTATTGTGATAAACAGGAATGCTTACATTATGTAAAACAAATATAGAAAATTTTTGATGTTTTACTTCGAGGTTATATCCGAGCCTTGCACGAAGCGACACAAAATTAGTATCGTGAAATAAAATTTCTTTGTAGTTCACCGCAGATGTTTCTATAATTCCATTCGTGTTATTGGTTTGCGTGCCAGTTTTTTGATCTGTTTTTTTAAGAATTTGGTTAAAGCATCCTACAAGCGAAAAATCTAAATGCTTATTACAATTTATAAGTACCCCATAATTTGCACCTATGGTCTGAACCTGCCGTTTTACATCAAGATTATATTCGGTACTTCTATAATAAAAATGTGGCCTATAACTTTCGAAACGTTTCTCACTATAGTGCGAATTTGTGATATCAAAATAAAAGCCTAAAAGTTGCTTAAATTTTTTTCTTCCAAATACGCCTTCTATTCCACCCGAATAGCCAAAGCAAACAGGGTCATTTTTAATTGAAGTATATTCTATTGAATTATAATATGACATCGCAGCAAGTGGCTTACTGTATAATTCAGAATCGTATAAACTTCTAAAACTCTTGTTAATTACTAATGCACTATAGATATTAAAACTAAACCAACCAATCTTAACACTATCTTGAGCCTGTAATGGAATATAGGATATTAAAGAAAATACACAAAGCAGCACTAATTTTGCAGAATAAGATGTAACACTCTTTTTAGTTTTCATGGGGTAGGATTAAAAATAAATTTACAATCAAAAAAAATAGAGCGAGCTAGCAATTCTCTAACTAGATTCCCAAAAATTAATTGAAACTAAAAAATTATTGCGTAACCGAGATGCCTTGTTTTACGTAGGTTACACCATGGTTAAAACTATAATTTTTTTGTGAAAAATTTAAATTGGTAGGATTATTACTTAACAACACTAATGATATACTTGTAGTAAGCGTGCTAGATAAACTGGAAAGTTGGCTAGGCGTTATTGAAATAACATTGTTGCTTACACTAAATGATGTTGTGCCAATATAAAAAGTTCCAGATGAAACATTACTAAAGTTAGTGAGCGTGTAGCTTAGCCCAGCAGATTTAGAGATGGTATTTGGGAAGCTAGAAAAATTGTTTGTGCTTGCGAAACCAATTCCTGAATCAGTAAAACTTGTAGTGCTAAAACTACCTGCGCCAGAAATAGAGTAGGTTAGCGGAAAGCTCGCATACACAAAACCGCTATCTATATAAGTATTTGTGTTGGTTCTTCGTGTAAGTTTGTTATTAACATAAACACTTCCTACATTGCTTGCTGAGGCGGTGTTTATTGCAACTTCGCTTATTCCTGCTTCAAAAAATTTGCAATTAAACCCCAAACTAGAGGTGGCAACTCCACCCAGCGCATCATAAAGCAAATACTGATTATAATTCACAGCTCCAAAAATTTTTACAGGCGGTGCTGTGTTTGGCGTGGTAATTTTAGGCTCTGTGCTTGGTTTTTTACAAGCTATAAAAGCAATTGCCAATGCTAATAGTGTTATTATTTTTTTCATTATATTTTTTAAAATTTTATTCCTAACACACAAACATCATCTACTTGCTCCATTTCGCCTTTCCAACTATTAAAGTATTCAAGTAGTTTTTCTTTTTGTTCGTGCATTGGAAGTTTGTTTATACTTTTTAACTGTTCTTTTAATGGTTTGTACATAAGTTTTTTTCCTTTTGGCCCACCAAATTGGTCGGCGTAGCCATCTGTGTATGCAATAAACGTATCATTTGGTTTAAGCTCAGGTTTAAACAATCTAAAGGGTTCGGTTTTCATACCAATACCAATGGGCATTTTATCTGCATCTAGTTCTATTAGCTCGCCATCGCGCACAATCACTGGTGCATTGTTAGATGCTGCATAAGTAACTTCGTTTGTTTCTAAATCGTAACAAATTAAAATTCCATCCATTCCATCTTGCCCACCATCTTTCGATAAATTTTTTATTAAGCGGTCTCTTACATGATTTAGTACCGTATGTGGTTCTACAATTAGTTGCTGGTTAATAGCTTCATTTAAAAAAGCCATGTTTAATAAACTCATAAAAGCTCCCGGAACGCCATGCCCTGTGCTATCACAAATAGCGATATAAAAATGCGTTTTGTTTTTAGTTGCCCAGTAAAAATCGCCGCTAACAATATCTTTAGGTTTAAATAGTAAAAAATGATTTGGTAAGTATTTATTTAAAAATTTATCCTGAGCTAAAAGTGTGTTTTGTATGCGCTTGGCGTATTTTAAACTATCAATTATTTCGGTTTGCTTGTGCTCAATAATATCTTTTTGTTTCACAACTTCTTGAGTGCGCTCAGCAACTTTGTCTTCTAGGCCATGTATGAGCCCATTTATAGAAGTTTGCATTTTTTTAAAACTGTTTGCCAAGGAGCCAATTTCATCTTTGCGTTCAGTAATAATTTCAACATCTAAATTCCCTTTTGCTAGTTCAAGCGCATCGTATTCTAGTTCTTTTAGCGGTTTTGTAACTTCGCGCGAAACAAAATAAGATAACACCAAAATAAAAAGTAAAACTATAAGCGAAGCTGTAAAAATGCTGTACTTTAATTTTTGAGTAGGACTAAAGGCTTCAGCTTCGTCAATCTCGCTCATAATTACCCACTTCATTCCTAAAATTTGTAAAGGCTTAAATGCTGATAAAACGGATACACCGCGGTAATCATCAAAAATTAAATTACCATTTTTACCAGCCAGTGCTTCTTTAGTACCAAGGGTTTTTACACTTTGCAAACCTACAGAAGTTTTATAATTACGAATTTTATTGATCGTAATATTTCCTACACCAATTTCTTTTAAGAGTTTAAAATAATTTAAACTGTCTTCAATTAAAAACCTACTTTGGTTGCGCAAAGTAAAATCTTCGCCAACAATATAACTTTCGCCTGTTTTGCCTAAGCCCACATTTTCCCATTGTTTGTGGTTAGTCATAATTTCATTAATATTATCAATCGGCATTTGAAAAGCAAGTACGCCAATTACTTTTGCGCCATCAAAAATTGGGCAGGCTATAAATGAAGCGGGTGCATTGTAAGAAGGTAAATACTCATCATAATCAACTAAAGCAACATCTTCTTTATTTGTAATTTTGAGGGCTTGGTTAAAAGCTTTTGCTAGGTTTGTGTTTCTATAGGCACCATTTTGGAGCGATGATGCAAAATCAATTTCTTTGTAAACAGTATAAACAATGTCGCCTGTTTCACTATCAATTAAAAACACATCATGAAAACCAAATCGTTCAAGAAAAGTACGAATAACAGGATGGTATTTTTTATGTGTTTTGTTGTAATGACAGTTTTGTTGTATGGTATCTAACAAATGTTTTTGACCCAGACTTTTAGGATTATCTGCTATAAAAAGTTCTTGTAACAAAAGCGCATTTGCATTTTTAGGCTCAAGATTTTTTTTGTTTACCACACTAATACTGTTTTTACGAAGTTCTTTTATAAATACGGTATCAATGTAATCGTCCATTTTATTATGGCGCTGATAAAAATTAGTAGTATTGTAATGTAGCTCAGCAGTTACTGTTTTAAAGTCTTCTTTAAATGCTTTTGTAGCCTCTATGGTAGCAGGATTTTCTGAAAAAGCCAATAGCTGATTTTTGATTTGTAAGAAGTAATCGCTTATTTGCCCAGCCTTCATTTCGCGCACGGCAGTAAGTTTTTTGAAAGATTCTTCCTGCAAAGTTTTACGTGCGTTGGTGTACGCGATTAAACCAGCAACGGCCATAGCAATAAAGGCTATTATAAAAAATGTGAGTGTTAAGCGTAATCCAATCTTCATTTTAAAAAACTATCTTTGCGTTTTAAAGTTAATCAAATGAATAATATAAAAAACATTATTTTTGATTTAGGCGGTGTAATCATTAATTTAGATATTAAAGCCACTATTTCCTCATTTAATGCGCTAACAACGGTTAGTTTTGAAGAGATTTATACACAAGCCAAGCAAACTACACTATTTGATTTGTTTGATAAAGGGAAAATTGAAGAAAAGGAATTTTTTAGAGAACTAGCAAGTAAGCTGAATTACAAAGGTGAGCACGAGCATTTATTAAATGCGTGGAATGCTATGCTGCTTGATTTTCCGGAAGAAAGATTAGATACTTTGGTTGAAGCAAAATCAAATTACAACACTTTTCTATTGAGCAATACTAACGAAACACATATTTCTGTTTTTGAAAATAATTTATACCAAGAGCACGGTGTAAAACACTTTAGTGATTACTTTGATGGTTTGTACTATAGTTGCCGAATGGGTATGCGCAAACCCGACGAAGAGATTTTTGAGTATGTGCTAACCAAAAATAAATTAGTGCCAAGTGAAACGGTATTTATTGACGATAGTATACAACACGTTAAAGGAGCTGGTAACTTAGGTATTAATGCCTTTTTACTTGAAAAGAATATGGAAATTAATGAGCTGCTAAAACAACTTAATCTTTTATAAAGGTAATTACTTCGTTAAAGAAATCTTGTGGTTTTTCTGAATGAACCCAATGGCCTGCATTTGCGATTGTTGCAAACCTTATGTTTGAAAATCTGTTTTCAAAATCAATAATATCACTAGCGTTTATATAATCAGATTTTTGGCCTGCAACAACTAGGGTAGGTGTATTGCTTTTAAAGTGCGGTACTTCAGCGCTTATATTATCATAATTTTTGGTTATTGTTTTCAAATTAAAGCGCCAGTCCATCACATTATTCTCTGTATCCTTCCAATAAATATTTTTTAATAAAAACTGTTTTGTGCCAAAATCGCTGATGTGTTTTCCTAAAGTTTCTTCGGCTTGTTTCCGGCTTTTAATTTCTGAGAAATTTACTGCCTTTAATCCTTCTAAAACCGGATTGTGTTGTGGTTTATAAGATCGGACCGCAATATCTACTATTACTAATTTTTTGGCAATTCTTGGAAACATAAATTCAAAGAATAGGGTAGTTTTTCCACCCATGCTATGCCCTAAAATTATTGGGTTTTGCAATTTGTGTGTGTCAATAAATTCTTTTAAATCACTGGCCATTAATTCATAGCTCCATTCACTGCTGTGTGGCGATAAACCATGGTTGCGTTGGTCTAAGGTAAACACTTCAAAATTATGTTCTGAAAATTGTTTTGCAAGCGTATTCCAATTATCGCTCTGACCAAATAATCCGTGTAAAATAATTAAGGGAGTTCCGCTACCGTAACTTCTATAGGCAAGTTGCATAAATTTATATTACAAGTAGCAAATGTAAAGGTTATTTTTCAACCACACCATCGCCGGCATATTGGCCATTTTTGTAAATAGCAATACGTTGTAAAATGCCGTTATCATCGTAAATATAGGCCTTGCCTGTTACAAATAAATTGTTTTTAAACTCTCCGTCTTTAGTAACTTGCTTACTTGCATTGTATAAAACATGATGTCCGTTTAAAACGATTGGTGCTTTGCTACCAGATGCAGTTACTGCTTTTTCATCGGCTTTTAAGCTCACCTTTGGTGCATTTTCAGCAGGGGCATCGTTCTTTTTTACAAATTCTTTTTTAGGATCGTAAATTTTAATACTGTTCACATCTACATCGCCATTATTAAATACTTTTTCTGCTTTAATATCACCATTCTCATGAAACTCTTTAATAACACCAGCCTCTTTACCATTTACAAAATTTCCTTTAACAGCAACTTGTCCGTTTTCGTATTTATAAACTTGTTCTCCTTCTCTTTTACCTTGTGCGTTGTAGTTAAATTCGTGTTGTACTTGTCCGTTTTCGTAGTATTGTTTTAAAGCACCTACCCATTTATTATTTTTCCATTGCCCTTCTTCTTGCACTTTCCCGTTATCGTAAAACATAATTGCATAGCCATCAGGTCGTCCGTTTGCAAACGTTACTTTATGCTTGAGGTTACCATTGCAATAATACTCCATCCACAAACCTATTTTTCTATTTTCTTTATAGGCGCCTTCTTCAGCTTTTTGTGTTGGGGTAAAGCACGAGTTTTGTTTGTGCTTTCCAAATAAAATCCATTTGCCTTGTTTACGACCAACCACATCTACATAGTTGATAGTATCCTTTGTGTTGGGCGCAAACTCCCATGTTTGTGCTACTGATTGTTGCGCCGAAAGCACCGTAAAAGCAAAGATAAAGGTAGGTATAAGTATAGATTTGTTTAACATAACTTAATGGTATTACAACGTTACATCTAAGTTAAATAATAGAATTCAATAATGAAAGGGTACTAGGGCTATAAATTTCAACAAAAGGGGCTAAAAATCAAATAATTAGACAAATTAGTTTTTTTTACCGACCAAATTTGGGCTAAATTTTTTTAGCGATTTACAATAATAATTTAAGGTCTGAGTAGTCTTTAAACAATTTGAATTTATTGTTTGGGAGTTGATACTCCGAATGACCATCAAAAAATTGTTTTCCGCTTACATAAAACTTTTCTGTTTTAACGCTTTGATTTAGAAGGTTTAGATAAGCCTCTAGATTAACATCTGGTAGGCTGGCAGTAATAATTGTAATAACAATATTTGGATTAAACCCTTTGCTAATCTCTATTAAATCTTCTAAAGGAACGCTTTGACCAAGGTAAACAATTCTATAGCCTTTTGCTTTACATAAAAAATTTACATAAAGCAATCCCATTTCATGTAGCTCCTGATTTGGCAGGAAAAGCAGAACGCGTTTTCTAGTATTTACAAAATTTGGTGTAAGTTTATCAATATTAACAATAATTTTTTGGCGAACCAAGTTTGATAGGTAATGCTCTTGAGCCGCATTAACCATACCAATTTGCCACATATCGCCCAATTTTTTGAAGAAAGGAAATACAATTTTTTCAATTGTAGTTTCAAATCCAAAATGGATTATTGAATTATTTATTGTGTTTTCAAACCTATCTTCGTTTAATTCCATTAAACTTAACAAAAGACTTTCTATTTGTGTGTTCTCGCTTTCGTAGGTGTTTAAAAACTGTTCAACTTCAGTAATTAATTCCTCATCTGTCATTTTAGCTATTTTAGAAATTTTATAGCCATTTACATTGAGGAGTGAAATGTTTAGAATTTTTTTAAGGTCGTTGTTGGTATACCAGCGTACGTTACTCTCTGTTCTTTCTGGTTTAAGAATATCGTAGCGCTGCTCCCAAATACGCAATGTATGAGCCTTTATGCCCGAGAGAAGCTCTAATTCCTTAATTGAAAGTCTAGTATCCATATTTACCGAACAAAGGAAACAGGTAATTGTTTACAAAATAAATGAAAACCCCGCCAATAGCGAAAAGTTGGGGTTAAAAACTTTTTAAGTTATTGATAACTAGTCAGTTATTTTTTTGGAGCTGGGGCAGTTTTAGGTTTTGTTCCTCCGTTCGTGCTGTTTACTCCATTTGAATTTCCTCCTCCAGGGATAACCGCCGCAGGCATACTATCTAATTTCTTTTTGGCGGCAGCGTAAATATCATCAGTTGGTTCGCTGTAAAGCACGTTGCTTTGGCCTGGAGTTGTATCTAACACATATTTGTACCCACCTTCTTTAGCAACCAATTCAATGGCTTTTTTTGCTTTTTCATAAATAGGCAACATTAACTCCGATGTTTTGCGTTGATAATCTGTTTGGGCCTGCATCCTAAAGTCTTCAATGCTTTTTTGCAAATCGGTAAGTTCTTTTTGTTTTTTTTCTTTTACTAAGTTACTCATAGTTCCTTTTCCATCTTCTTCTAAATACTTTTGGTACTTGGTTTCTAACTCTTGTTGCATTGCTAAAATTTCATTTTCAATTCCTTTGTAATAACTTTGAGCAACATCTTTAGCAGTTTTTGCTTCGGGCATTGTAGCAATTAAAGAATCTAAATTTACGTGTGCAATTTTTTGCGCATTAGCAAAAGTAAATAATGCAACACTTGCAAATACTAGAGCTACTTTTTTAATAGTTGTGTTCATTTTTTGTTGTTTGGTTTTTCTGGATTATTAATTTATTTTTTGTAACCTAAAAGTGTAAGTACATCATCACTTTTATCGTACTTGCTGTTGGCATAAAGTATTGCAACTTGTCCGCTTTTATCTAAAATAAAGCCTAAGCCACTTTTTTCGGCTACAGATTTAATTGCGTTATACACTTTATCTTGTAAAGGTTTTACAAGTTCTTGGCGTTTTTTAAACAATTCGCCGTCAACGCCAAAACGCTGTTTTTGTAAATCTTTTACTTCTTTTTCTTTATTAATAATTTCATTTTCGCGCTTTCTTTTCATGTCATCTGTTAGTAAAATTGCATCTGCTTGAAAGGCTTTGTATAATTTATCAATTTCCAAATATTTTGTTTCAATTTCTTTTTGCCATTGCACGCTCGTTTTATCAAGTTCTGTTTGCGCTGCTTTGTACTCTGGTATTTGGCTCATAATGTAATCGGTATCAACATAACCAAATTTTGCTGCTTGATTTTGCGCTGAAAGTATTGTTACAAAACAAACTGCAAGTAATAAAAAAATCTTCTTCATAGTTTTAACGTTTAAAATTAAATCATAAAACGTGCCAAGATACGAATTTAGTATGAATTAACGTTTTTTAGTGATTTAAAATTTATTTTTAAGAAAGTAGAAAATTTTATGATTGGGTTTATGATATGGTTTTAACGGCATTAAACGATTTGTTTGCCGCTATTAACTTCGGCAACTACTTTTGCCTTACTATCCCCCATAATTAATATTTGCACTGTTTTTAATAAAATAAACACATCTAACTTAAAGCTGAGGTTTTTGTTATAATACAAATCGTACCTAATACGGTTGTTAAGCATAAACTCGTTTTTAATTTCGCCCCGAAAGCCCATTACTTGAGCCAAACCTGTTATGCCTGGTAATACAGCGCCTCTAAGCGCAAAATTTTTATTTAACTTAGTGTATTTGTCTGTGTGAAATAACATGTGCGGTCTTGGCCCTACAAAGCTCATATCACCTTTTAAAACATTGATTATTTGCGGTAGCTCGTCAATACTGTATTTTCGTAAAATGCTTCCTAGGTTTGTAATTCTCTCATCTTTATAGCATGCTTGTTTTTTATCACTATCGGCATTTACTAGCATCGTTCGGAACTTTATAATTTTAAAAGCGGAGTTGTTTAACCCAGTTCGTTCTTGCAAAAAAAACACAGAACCTTTTGAGCTTAGTTTAATTAAAAATGCAAGTAAGGGGATTAGCCAACTAAGAAATAAAATACAGATAATTAAGGCTAAACTAAAATCAATAACTCGTTTTAAAATTGTTTTATAAAATATATTAGTGCGAGTGCTTCTCATTAAAGTTTTGGGCTTGCAATAATATTGAAAAAAAAGCAAATGCAATTACACCTTTACTAACACTTAATACTGATTCACTCATAAAAAACAAACAAAATGTAACCAGTATTTGTAAAAGGACTACATTGCCATAAAATAAAGCCAAGCGTATCTGATAAAAAAGGAAATAAATAAAAAACATAAGGCCCGTTATGCCAAGGCTAATCGCTATTTCCACAAACTGATTGTGAGGGCCGTAACCAATATACCCTGTACCTCCTGAAATTTGGTCGCCAGTAAATAAATTAATTTCTTTATAACGTTTGTTTAAAGCGTCTTGAAAATCTCCAGTATATAAGCCTAGTAGCCAAGAATTGTTTTTGGTTAATAATTCGGTGGATTGTTTCCAAAGTAGTAAGCGCAGACTAATGCCACTAAGAGGTGTATCATAAGAAAATGTTTGTTGATTAATTACATTGAAATTTGTTTGTAACTCCGTTTTAAAACGTTGGTTTATTGGTTTTATAAAAATTACACTTAAAAAAAATACCATTAACGCTGATACAATTGCAATTACTTTTTTTAAACGTGAGGTGTTTTTAAAAAGAATAAAAATAAAATAGACAAAGCATAATGTTATAAATAATTTAGAATTAAGTAAAAGCAAAAATAAAAGCAAACTAACTAATAGCAATTGCTTATAAAAAACGCGTATTGGCTTGTAATAATGAACAATTAAAACAATAGAAATAAAAACATAAGCCGACATATAAACTGCATTAAACAAAAGTGGTAGCATAAGTTTGTGATAAAAAAAACTTGAATAATCGCCATTAAAATTTTTTATAGCAACAATTATGCAAAAAATGATTGCAACAAATACTCCCAACACAAACGAAAACAAAATTTTATTGAAATACTCTTTCCAATAATTATTAGATAGTAACAATAATGGGATTGCAATTAAAGCAGCCCGTCGCTCTAATATACTTGCCCCTTCAGTCTTATTGCTACTCATAAAAAAACTAAACACATACAATAAATAAAATACAAAAAACAGGACTGCTAATTTGTTAGAAAAAACCGTCTTTAGTTTTAAAATAATTTGTTTATCGAATAAAAAAATTAAACCACTAAGTATAAAACAGTAGGAGTTAAGTTTTACACTTAAAGGCATTGTAAACGCCACAAGCATTATGCTTATGGAATAGAATGTGGAATAACTATTTTCTTGCTTAATTAACATGATTTGTAATTAATTGATAATAGGCAGTTGTAATTTTTTCCCAATTATAAATATCTTTCACTTTTTGAAGATTAATTTGTTTGTTAGTTTCTTGATATTCAGAAAAACTATTGGTGATTTTTTCAGCAATATCTTTTGGCGAATTAAAGTAAGTTGCCTCGTTGTTTAAAACACTTCTGTTAAAAACACAATTGTAAGCACAAATGGGTGCTTGGGCTGCCATTGCCTCAATTAACGAAGGATTGGTACCTCCAACAGAATGACCGTGGAAATAAAGTTTAGAAAAATAACGTAAATCGTTTAGTTTGGTTTGGTTATATAAAGGGCCAATAAAAATAATTTGAGGAGAATAAAATTTTTGTTTTAAGTAAAGTGCATGTTTTGTTGTTAAACCTCCTATGACTAAAATTGGTAAATTAGATTTAGAAAGCAGGTAACCATTTAAAATGGTTTCAATATTATTTTCTGATTCAAGTCTTGCAATTATTAAAAAGTAATTGTTTTTTAAAATACCAAATTCAGTTAGAGTTTCTTCTTCATAGGAATTTTGTATTTCTGATCCATAGGCAATGAAGTGTGAATTTTTTTTATAAGTTTCTCTCACGTAATCTTGAATACCTGTAGAGTCTGCCACCAAACAGTGTGAATGTTTAACAGCAAGTTTTTCAGCAAACTTTAGAAATATTTTTGTAAATTTTCCATACTTACTGCGCTTCCACTCCAAACCATCCATGTTGGTAATAACCGTTGCTTTCCTCTTAAAAAGCCAATACCAAATAGAACTGCTTGTGTAGCCTAGTTGAAGAATAACATCAAAATTATGTTTTCTTGTATTTACAATACAATTAAAATCATAAAAAAATTGCCCAACTGTACCCATCCAATTTTCAGGATCTGCGCATTTAATAAGTGTTACTCCGTTAAAATTACTTTGTTTGTAAGGATGATGCTCAGAATTATAAACAGTAACACTGCAACCTAATTTAACCAAACGTACTGAGAGTATTTCAGCCAGTTGCTCAAATCCTCCATAATTGTTTGGTATGCCGCGTGTGCCTATAATTGCTACGTTCATATTCTTAAAAATTCAATACTGATTTATACGCTTCCAATGTTTTTTCTGCTGTTTTTTCCCAAACATAATTGGTGAGAACCCTATTCTGCAACGCTAAATTTTTTGGGCTATGCCATGCTTTGTCTACTGCTAATTTAATAGTATTCAAATCTCCTGGTTCACAATAAAACGCTTCATCGCCAAGGTAATCCCGTACATCACCTCTATCGCCAACTACCAAATTACAACCCATGGCTGCGGCTTCTAAATTACTTAAGCCGGTTGTTTCAAACCAACTAGCAAGTATATGAACCTTTGCACGATTGTAGTAGTTTATAAGATCGGTTTGAGGAATAAATTTTATGAAGGAGATATTCTTTTCAGCAGTAGCAACACACTCATTGTAGTAATCAAGTTGGTTTGGAGCCGGAGAGCCAATAAAATAAACACGATAATTAGTATTATTTAGTGCCCTAATTACATTTAGCTGATTTTTTTGCCCTTCAATTCGTGCAACGCATAACACGATGTCTCTTTCTACTGAAGGATTCTCTACAAACAAATTCTTTTTTATGGCGTTTGGTATAACTATAAATTTTTTAGAAATACCATAATCTTTACCTAACCTATTATATTCACTATTAGAATTAGGCAAAAGTAATTGAGCTTTTGAAATAATTTTATTAATTGCGCGTTTATGGCCAATGAAAAAAAATTTAACGGTGCTCACATCTTCTTTTCTTAGGATAAACTTTGCTAGCGTTTTTAAATATTCAATTGTATCGCGCGGAAGCAGTTTGCTAATTAGTCCGAGTAATCCTTTTCTGTGATACCGATCATACTCTCTATAACTTACGTAGATTGTAGAAATTACGTATGGGGTTTTCGATTTTAAAACATGACCAATAATGTCTTCGGGGGTTATTACATTAAAAAAGTGCAGTAAATCAAATTTTGAATAGTCTATTTCTTTTTCTAAAATAATTTCAGTTGTAACACCAAATTTTTTAAGTGCTTCAGCCGTTTCTTTAACCTGAATGGTATCGCCGCCAATTATGGTAAATAAATTTGGCCTTGCAATTAACGCAACTCTGATATTATTTTTGTTTATCATTTTGTTTATCAAATTCAGGAAAACAATTTACAAAAGCAAAAATCCAAATTACATATTCAACCACGTTGGTGAAAAAACTACCTGTAAATTGATAAATGAACATGAATAAAAATAAAGATAGTCTAAAATAATTTGAACTAACTTTTGTTTTAAAAAATAAATACGCAAGTACAAAAAATCGAATTATTAATCCAACAATACCGAACATAGCAAGCGTTTCGGCTGTGGCGTTAGGGATTCGGTAAATTTGATAATGCCCCCAATGTTGAAATTGCGATCTAATAATATCTGGCAAAATTAATTTTGGCTGCCCAAGTCCTACACCAAACCATAAAGATTTTGTTTTAGCTACTAAATACCCTAATTGAAATGATTCTGAGATTCTTCCATTTGCTGAGGTATCGCTCCCTTCAAAAATATTAAACACCCTTTTAACCAAAAGATTTTCGCTAAAAAAAACAATTGCAATTAAGCCTATTATTAAAAGAATAAATGATAACCCTACTAACAATTTCAAATAGGTTTTGCTAGAGATAATTACGTTAATATTTCTAAGCAAAAGAAGCAGAATAACGATAACAATGCAACCAATTACACCAAACGAAAAAGAAAGTAATAGGGGAAGCAACAACATAATAATAATTTGATACGATTTAATAATTTTTTTATTTACTATTATTTTGCATAAAAAATAAAAAACGAGTGGGGTAAAAATTAATGCGTAATAAGATGCCTCAAAAGTGAATAACGACAGCCGTGTAAATTCTTTTTGTGTAGTAAATAAATTAGTGTACCAAAAAAGAGCCTTGATAGGTTGTGGTGCAAAATAAAAAGGTAAGGCAATGAGGTTTAAAACAAAATTAAATTTAAGAATTTGTAAAAACAGTTTATCTGAGGTTTGATTGTGGTTTATATAATTTGTTACAAGATATAAAAAACTAATTGTGCTAATAACAAGTGTGGTTGAAATGAGCAAACTAATAGCATCTGCTTCAAAGAAATAAAAATGAAAAATAGATATTGTAAAAAATAAAAACGAACACTTAAGAAAACTGTAAAGTAGGTTTTGCTTATAAATTTTGTAAATAAAATAAGGCGATAAAATATTGGTGTAAAGCAAGCCACCTGACAAACCAACAGAATTAAAAAAAAAGTAAATGTTTGCCAACACGTGTTGCAACGAAACCAATTTTTTATTAGCGGTATTTTCTGTGTTAGTTTTCATAATTTTTATAACTAACAGGCTTTACATAAACTAAGTAATACAAGAAACAGAGTGCCAAACAACTAATAATATTTAAAACTAAACTTAGAGAGAAGGTAATTAAAATAAAACATAATAGTCCTAGCAACAAAGCCAATAAAGGTTGCCAACTTTTTATTTTAAATATTTTTGACTCAAGAACATAATGTTGATAAGCGATGTATATACTTGCGCTAAAACATAATGCAATTAAAATACCATTTAGCTGAGACATATTATAACCAACAAAAATCGCTGTTAGTTGAAAAGAACGATAGACCAATTCATTATAAGTATTGTGCCAAGGCTTTTTAGAGGCACTAATAAAATAATTAGGAATTATATTATGCGAAAACAAAAGTATATATAACAAATAAAAAGCAATATAGTCTATTGTCTTAGCGTAAATGTCGCTTTTGAGCCAGTACAAAAATAAGTATTCCTTTAGTAGCAATAATACACCAACAACACAAACGGAAAACAAGCTTAAATAAAGCCTGGATTTGTTATACAGCCTTATTAATTCTCTAAAATTTTGTTGTTGTTTTTGCGCTTTCGGAAATACAAAACTTCCAAAGGCGTTAATTCCATTGTATAATTGGCTAGCCACCATAGAGGCTATTGCATAATAACCCGCTACTACAACATTTGCAACATAACCAACTAACATTTTATCTGCTAAAAAACCAAATAAACCGAGTATGTTTTGTGCCCAAAACCAAAGTTGATTTTTTACGAGTTTGAAGTTTTTAAAATTCACTTTTAGTTTAAAATGTTGGCTATACCAATTAAAACAAACAAACTCAATTATTACAATTGCAAAGAAAACAAAAAAAGAAATAAGCATTGCTAAGGATAACGAGAGCTTACATCCTACACCTATAAGGATAACTACTAATGGTAAATTTTTAGAAAGAACTGAAAAACCTGAAGCAATATCAAAACGCAGCAAACCTTTAAAGCCCGATAAAATGACAAGTTCAGGTAGTTTAAGGGCAGTGCTCGCTAGGTATAAAAACGCAATTAGATTCGCCTCCGTTTGTTGTTCAACAGATATTGAAAACCAGTTTACAAAAGCATCGCAATAAATTAATAAACCCCCTAAACCTATTGCTATAATTGCAAATAGTGTAGATATAGTAAATAATTGTTTTAATGTAACAAAATCTTCTGCACTTGGTTTGGAGTTGGAAGTAGCTTTGATAGTACTTTCTGCAAAACCAAAATTTAAAACATAAATATACTGAACAACAATGCCAGCAGACATCCAAATGCCAAACAATACGCTGCCTAATCTATCAATCAAAAATGGAGTTATTAGTACCATTAACAAAGGATAAACAATCAAATCTAAAATTGTGAAAAAAGAGTTTTTAATAAGTTGAAACATTTATTTCGTTAATCCCATTCTATTCTAGTTTTATTAAAGGAATTGTGGATTAAATATAGAGAATTTTATTACTTTTATGTGTTTTATAAACTAAAATTATGAGTAACCTCAATGAAGATTTAATAGATGTATCCAATTTATTTAACAAACTTTTTTATCCTTTTAAATTATTACTCAAATACCTAAAAATTTCTGTTTTATTTGTTTCACTCTTTCTGTTTATTTCTGTTGGATTATTTTTTATTGTACCTAGAAAGTACGAATCTACTTTCATAATCAAATCTAATGAGTATGCCGATAAATATTTCATTAACATGGTTGTAGATATTGAAAGCTTGGCGAAAGATAAGGATGTTGATGGATTGATGAGTAATTTAAAAGTAACGAAGGAAGTTGCACAAGAAATTTCGAGCGTTAAATTTTTAGCAATAAATAAATCTAGTGGGTCCGATTCAAGCACTGCACTTATTGTTACGCCTGTTATGACAAGTATAGAAAATTTTCATGTTTTCGAAAAAGCTGTTTTGGATTATTTGAACGAGAGCGAACATTATAAAGAGGTAAAAGCGCAACGATTTAAATTTTTAGATAGTTTGATAAAAAAATCGCAACAAGAAATCGAAGAAATCGATAGTATAAAGAAAATCGTAGTTAATAATATTAGCCCAAATGGAGATTATAAAGGCGCTCAACTTGTTTACAATGTGCCCATAGATCCTTATAAAGGATATGACATTAGTTATTACAGATATAAAGATCAGTTGGGGCTTAGAAGTAAATTACAAAAACAAAAAAGTTTCGAAAACATTAAACCTTGCGTAGTAAGTAAAAAACCAATTGCTCCAAAACTAAGTTATTTTGTTTTAGCAGGTTTTATTTTGGGTGTTATAGTTTGTTTGATTTATTTGCTTGCAAAAAAAATTTAAGGTAAAGGATTTTTTAGACAGACAGTAAAACTTTTGCGATGCCTTAAAACTCAAACATGTTTCCAATTAAATTAGGAAGAATCCCAATTACCAGAGTAATAACAGTAGTTAAAACAATTACAAGCGTTTGAGATTTTTCAACAACCACAACCTCTTCTCCATCTGAAGATTTAAAATACATGGCAATAATTATTTTTAAATAGTAATATACGCCTATAGCAGATGTTGTAACCGCTAAAATTAATAACCATTTATAACCTGTTCCAATCATTGTGGTAAACACAAAATACTTTGCAAAGAAGCCAGAAGTAACAGGAATACCAGCCAACGAAAGCATAGCTACACTCATACACATTGCTAGTAAAGGATTTCTTTTTCCTAAGCCATTAAACGCTTCTATTCCTTCATTTCCTTTACGAGACACATTGTACAAAACTCCAAAAGCAACAATACTTCCTATGCTATACGCTAAAGAATAAAACACGAGTGCGTTAACCGATAAACTACTTCGCACATTTGCTAAAACAACCATTAACATAAACGCTGCGTGGCTAATGCTTGAGTATGCCAACATACGTTTTACATTGCTTTGCATGGCTGCAGAAAAATTAGAAATGATTAATGAAAGCGCAATAATAACAGCTAATGTTGCCGACCACAATTGACTAATATTACTAAAGCTCACCATGAATAATTTTAATATTGCCACAAACGCTGCTGTTTTTACAATTGTACTCATTAAAGCAGTAATTAAAGTAGGCGATCCTTGGTAAACATCTGGCGCCCAAAAATGAAAAGGTGCAGCGCTTACTTTAAAACACATTGCAATTAATAACATTACAACTCCCACATAAAAAAATGCTGGCATACTTGCTACATTGTTGGTTATATAACTTTTAATTTCTAACAAATCAAAACTGCCACTTGCTCCGTATATTAACGCAATCCCGAATAATAAAAACCCGCTTGCTAACGAACCCATTATTAAATACTTAAAGCCCGCTTCGTTACTTTTTACATCATTCTTTTTACTTGCCGCTAAAACATATAATGGAATACTCATAATTTCAATTCCTAAAAATAAGGTTGTCATATTTTTAAAAGACGTGAGCATTAAAGCGCCAACTAAGGCAAATAGAACCAAGGCAAAATGATCAACCGTATTGCTATCTTCTTCAAAATAATCATTAGCTAAAATAAACCAAAAAAATGCTGTAACTAAAATAATGCCCGAAAAAGCCAACGCAAGGTTATCAAAAGCAATCATGTTATTAAAATAACTAATGCCAAAATTTTTATTCCAATCCATAAAGTTTGTAGCATACGCTGCTACAATACCCAACAGTACAATTGGCAATAGTAATTTTTTGAATTTAAAAATCTCGGCCAACATGGCTATAATTCCTAATCCGCTTAATATTAAAAGACCCTTCATATTCTTATTTACAATTTTATAATTTCAGTAATTAGTTCTATTTTATATACGTTAATAATTGTTTCACGCCCTCTTCAGCAATGTCGTTTAATGGTTTTGGATAAACACCAAAAGTCACAATTACTATGCACACAATTATTAATACGGCTTTATCGCTTCCTGCAAGTGCCCCAAAGGCAACGTTAGAATCCGTTCTTTCTCCCAACATAATTTTTTGATAGCTACGTAACATATACACTGCACCTAATATTATTGTTAAACCCGCAAATAAAGCTAGTGTAGGACTAAATTGATACACCCCATTAATTAAAAGAAATTCGCCCACAAAACCATTGGTTAAGGGAAGGGCAACAGCGCCCATAACAATTATTAAAAACAAAACAGCGAAGTTACCATTCATGCTTCTGATGCCACCTAATTTATCAATATCTCTTGTGCCTGTATGACGTAATAAAATATCTGCTATTAAAAACAAACCAATTACACTAACACCATGCGCTAACATTTGCATTACAGCACCTTGTATTCCTTGTTGATTCATAGCTAACATACCAGCAGAAATTAAACCAACGTGGGCTATTGATGAATAAGCAATTAATCGTTTATAGTCTTTTTGAACTATAGCAATACAAGAAGCATAAATAATTCCTATTACTGATAATATAATTGCGGTACCTCCCCACTCTTCAACTCCTAAAGGCACAACAGGCAATAACCATTTTATTACACCAAAGGTTCCCATTTTTAGCATAATGCCCGAAAGTAGCATGGTACCTTGTGTTGGCGCATTAACATAAGTATTTGGTTGCCAAGTATGGAAAGGAAAAATAGGCATTTTAATCGCAAACGCAATAAAAATTAACCAAAATACAGCGCTTTGTTGCGTTGCATTTAACGCATGTCCTGCGTTATACAAATCAATTATGTTCCACGATTTTAAACCGTTTACGTTAGTATGGTTGTACAAATAAATTAAACCCACCAACATAAATAAAGAACCGAACAAGGTGTACACAAAAAATTTAAATGTAATTCTGCCTCTGTCTTCGCCACCCCATAACAAACAAATAAAATAAATTGGTATTAATGCTAATTCCCAAAACACATAAAATAAAAAGCCATCGTTAGCTGTAAATACACCCAATAGCGCACTTTGCATAACTAACATTAATCCATAAAAATTAAAAGGTTTTTCGTATTCATTTTTAAAAGAAGATAAAACTATAAGTGGTAATAAGAATGTAGTTAACAAGCATAATAGCAAACCTATCCCATCAATTCCAATATCAAAACGAATACCTAAATTACTCACCCAATCTTTTTCAAAAGATAATTGACAATTGTCTGGATTATGTTTGTAAAGAAAAAATAATCCTAGTGAAATAATAAATTCTACAAGCGTTATTCCCAAAGCAATTGTTTTAGCCGCCGATGTTTTGCTAAAAAATAATATAAGTGCGCCTAAGAACGGAAATGCTATTAATAAAAGTGTTAACATATATCTTTAAATTTTATTTGTATCTTATTTTATGTTTTTCAATTGTTTAAATTTTTTTGTACTGTATAAAATTATTTCATCAAAAAAGTAGCTAAAATAATAAACACAACACCCATTATCATACTAATAACATAAAAGCCAATATTACCTTGCTGTGCCAAACGAATTACTGAACCTAAGCCTTTTACACCACTACCAACACCATTTACCAACCCATCAATAATTTGTACGTCAACAATTTTATGTAATACACCCGAAACGGCATCTAACGGTTTGCGAACGAGCGCATCGTAAATTTCATCTACATAAAATTTGTTGTAAATTACTTTTTGCCAAGGTTTTAATTCCTCTTCTTTTGCAACTGGCAATACTTTGTGTTTAATAAACATCATATATGTAAAATAGATACTTGCTCCAGCTGCTACAACAGCCAAGGCCATTAATATCCATTCTACCTCATGACTAAGCATTGAAATAGAATGTCCTTTCCGTTGAAGCACTTCTCCTATTTGATGGTGCATCCAATTTGGAGTTCCCCAAAATTCGGGTAAGCCTAAAAAGCCACCAAGTACTGACAATATAGCTAGCACAATTAAAGGAAATGTCATGCTAGGTGGCGATTCGTGTAAGTGATGTTCTTGATCATGGGTTCCTCTGAATTTACCGAAAAAGGTTAAAAACAACATACGAAACATATAGAAAGCCGTTAAGATAGAAGTTAACATGCCAACTCCCCACAACACTTTATTGTGTTCGTAAACATGCGCTAAAATTTCATCTTTACTAAAAAAACCTGATAGGCCCGGCACACCGCTTATGGCAAGGGTTGCAACAAACATAGTAAAAAACGTGATTTTGATTTTCCCTTTTAAACCACCCATGTTGCGAATATCTTGCTCACCGCCCATTGCATGAATAACCGAACCAGCGCCTAAAAACAATAGCGCCTTAAAAAATGCGTGTGTTGTAACATGAAATACAGCACTACTGTAAGCGCCAACACCAAGAGCTAAAAACATTAAGCCTAATTGTGAAACAGTAGAGTAAGCAAGAATTTTTTTAATATCATTTTGCAATAAACCGATGGTGGCAGCAAACAATGCGGTAATAGCACCAACCACAGCAACGGTTTCAGAAGCTACTTCGCTACTAGCATAGAACACATTTGAACGCACCACCATAAAAATACCTGCCGTAACCATTGTTGCAGCATGTATTAACGCAGATACTGGAGTTGGGCCAGCCATAGCATCAGGTAACCACGTATATAAAGGCAATTGTGCTGATTTACCCATTGCTCCAACAAATAATAACAAGGCAATTGTTGTGAGTGTTGATGTTGGAACTGTTCCAGCTTTATCAAAAATTTCGGTATATGAAACGCTACCAAACGTGATAAAGATTAATATAATTCCCATTAAAAAACCTAAATCACCAATTCGGTTCATAATAAAGGCTTTGTTAGCAGCTTTATTGTAGGCAGTGTTTTTATACCAAAATCCTATCAATAAATAAGAACATAAACCTACGCCTTCCCAACCAACAAAAGTAATAATGTAGTTATTGCCTAAAACCAACAACAACATAAAAAACACAAATAAATTTAAGTACGTAAAAAAACGAGAGAAGCCTTCATCTTCATGCATGTAACCTGTTGAATAAACATGAATTAAAAATCCAATTCCTGTAATGATTAATAAGAACAACGATGATAGATTATCGTATAAAAATTGAAATGGGATTTTTAAATCCCCAGAGTTTATCCAAGAAAATACGTCAATTACATGGCTTTTGGTAGCATTTCCATTCAATTCAATAAATGCTAATACAGCTACAATAAACGATGCCAACACCGAAACAGAAGCTATGCTTCCGCTTAAACCTTTGCTTAATTTTTTACCAAAAAAACCATTAATTAAAAAACCAATTAAAGGAAAGAGGGGTACTAATGGGATTAACTTAATCATATTTTTATTTTCAATTTTTTTACCTACAAGTTTTGATTGAAGTATAAATTATTTTTAATTTTTTAAATTACTTAAAAGATCTGTGTCAATACTTTTCACGTTTCTATATATCATGCTTAAAATAGCTAAGCCAACGGCAACTTCAGCGGCGGCAACAGCCATAATAAAAAACACAAATACTTGCCCACTTGAATCGTTGTGTAACGTGCTAAATGAAACAAGCAAAAGATTTACTGCATTTAACATTAACTCAATACACATAAAAATTATGATTGAATTACGACGCGCCATAACGCCTATAGCACCAATAATAAATAATACCGTGCTTAAAAGTAAATAATAGTTTATTGAAATTCCGTTTATCATTTGTGTTTTATTTAATTTCTTTTTTACCAATCATTATTGCTCCAACTAAAGCTGCGAGTAAAAGAATACTTGCAATTTCGAAAGGGAACAAAAATTCGCTGAATAATACTTTACCTAAATTTTTTACCAACCCAATTTGACTTGCGCCATAACTACTTAGTTGCATTTGTTCTGCTCCTTTTAATGAACCAACTAAAACAAATAAAAGCATACCACCTGCAACACCTGCAATTATTTTAGTTAGCCATGTGCGTTGCGGTTCAGTATCTTCGTTCAAATTCATAAGCATGATAACAAATAAAAAGAGAACCATTATTGCTCCTGCGTAAACTACAATGTGAACGATTGCTAAAAATTGTGCATTCATTAAAAGATAATGGCCGGCGATGCAAAAAAACGTCATTACTAAATAAAGAACGCTGTTTACTGGATTGCGACTAAATACTACCATTAATGCCAACATTATAGCAAGGAAGGAGAGTATTCCAAAAATCCATTGTGTAATTGTGTATCCTAACATATTTTTATTTATTTACAATTTGAGAAATTTACAAATTACAATTGAAAAAATCGTCAATTGTAATTCTTAAATCGTCAATTTTAATGTTTTAATTTCTTTCCTTCAAAAACTTGATTGTGTTTTAGGCCCGGTAATTTTTTAAACTCTGCTACTTCAATAGTTTGGCGTTTTGTAACATCAACACGCTTATCAACTTTTTCTACTAATTTATCTTTTCCATAAACAAAATCTTCTCGTTCAAATTCTACATCTACAATTCTGTCGGTTAAAAATATTGCTTCTTTAGGGCAAGCTTCCTCGCATAGGCCACAAAAAATACAACGTAACATATTAATTTCATAGGTGCTTGCGTATTTTTCTTCTCTGTATAATCCTTCTTCGCCTTTCTTTCTTTCAGCACTCTCCATAGTTATTGCCTCAGCCGGGCAAGCTACAGCGCATAAGCCACAAGCAGTGCATCGTTCAGCGCCATTCTCATCGCGCTTTAAAACATGTTGCCCTCGGTAAACTGCTGCTATTGGCCGTAACTCATCAGGATATTTTACAGTGGCTCTGCGCTTAAACAAATGGCTTCCTGTAATCATCATGCCTTTTAGTATTCCTGGCAAGTACATTTTTTCCATTGCACTTTGCTCTTTGTTTGATACTACTTTACTTCTATTTGTAAGTTTCATTTTAAACTGCTTTTAACTTAAAAATGTAAATTACCTCTTAAAAATTCTACCCCTACTGTAATTGCAAGGTTTAACAACGATAGTGGTAATAAAATTTTCCAACCTAGGTTCATTAATTGATCGTAGCGGAAACGTGGTAAAGTCCAACGAATCCACATAAACACACAAATAAAAATAACAATCTTTGTAAAGAAGGCACCAAAGCCTATAATTGAAATCCAAATACTACCCTCATGTAAACCCATTGCGTTGTACAATTCTTGCGCAAACGGAAAATTATACCCTCCAAAATAAAATGCGCTCATTACCGCAGATGAAATAAACATGTTAATGTATTCTGCAAACAAAAACAATCCTAATTTCATGGATGAGTATTCTGTATGGTAACCGCCAACTAACTCTGCCTCACACTCTGGCAAATCAAAAGGCGCACGATTGGTTTCGGCCAAAGCACAAACAAAAAATATTAGAAAACCTAAGGGTTGATAACAAACATTTGCAACGCCAGCATCTTGCTGCGCCACAATTTCGCGTAAACTTAATGTACCACCTGCTGTAATAATTAAAGCAATAACTGAAATTCCCATGGCAATTTCGTAACTAATCATTTGACTTGATGCGCGAATAGCGCCTAACAACGCATATTTGTTATTAGAAGCCCAGCCACCAATCATAATACCATAAACACCTATAGAAACTACTCCAAATAAATAAAGTACGCCAATGTTTATATCTGTAATTTGAAATGAATAAACATTGCCGCTTGCTGTTGAAAAATCTTTCCCCCAAGGAATTACGCTACCTGTCATTAACGCGGTAACCATAAACAAGCTTGGGCCAAGAATAAATAAAAATTTATTTGATACGTTTGGAATTATTTCTTCTTTAAAGAACATTTTTCCACCATCGGCTAATGGTTGCAATAAGCCTTTTGGCCCAGCTCTATCTGGCCCCACACGATCTTGCAACAAGGCCGAAAACTTGCGCTCCCACAAGGTAGCGTAAGCAGCAACGCCCAACGATATTGCAAATACAATAACGCAGGTTAATAATTTTACTAAGATAACTGACAGCATACGTTTATGGTTTTTTATCAATAGGCATAAATCCTAAAGCGTTTTGTTGTTTTAATAATTTTAATTTAAGTTCGTTTAAATTTTGGTAATGGTTTTGCGATATTACCGAATTTCTTTGAATTGGCGAAGGACCTTCTATAACCCAATCGCTTGTTTTTTTGTGATCGTAACGGCACGAGTTACAAATAAATTCTTCAACCTCATCCCATTGGTCTTTGCGGGCTGTAACACGCACTACCTCATCACCTTTAAGCCAAACACGGGTTTTGCCACAGCACTTATCACATTTACGATGCGCATCTACTGGTTTTGTAAACCAAACACGTTGTTTAAATCGGAAAGTTCTATCCGTTAACGCTCCAACTGGGCAAACATCAATTACATTTCCGCTAAAATCGTTATCAATTACATTTTCAATATACGTGCTAATTTCTGCTGCATCGCCACGGTGAATAACGCCATGCACACGCCCATCAGTAATTTGCTCAGCTGTTTTAACACAGCGGTAACAAAGGATACAACGCGTCATGTGTAATTTTATTTTATCACCAATATCAATTACTTCGTATTCGCGACGTTTAAATTCATAACGTGTTTTTTCTGAACCGTTTTCGTAACCAAGGTCTTGTAACTTACACTCGCCGGCTTGGTCGCACACAGGGCAATCGAGGGGGTGGTTCATTAATAAAAATTCTACTACACCTTTTCGTGCTTCAACAATATCTTTATTGGTGTAATTTTCAACCACCATTCCGTCCATTACCTCTGTTCGGCAGCTTGCAACTGGCTTTGGCATTGGGTTTGGGTTGGCGGTGCTACCTTGTGCCACTCTAACAATACAAGTGCGGCAATAACCACCACTGGTTTTTAGTTTGGTATAATAGCACATTGCTGGTGGTGCTACTTCTGGGCCAATCATACGGGCAGCCTGAAGAATGGTGGTACCCTTTGGCACATCAATTTCTATTCCGTCTATTGTTACTTTCATTACTTTTTATAACCAATTTTAATACGTTTTTTAACTTTTTCTTATAATCTTACTTCGATATCTATTCCGTCTATTGTTACTTTCATAGTTATTTACTCAATAAATTTAACACATCCTCTTTTAATTCGGGTGTTTTTTTAATAATAAAAAACCACATTTGTTCTTCGTCTATTGTATCGTAGGCGCGTGCTAAAAAATTCCTCAAACCTATTATACTTTCTCTATTTCTTATTTTAATTATTATTTCAGGATTTAAAGTTGATAGTTTTTTTATAATTTCACCTATAATTAAAAAATTTCTTTCAGCAGTTCGTTTGTAATAAAAGTTTGTTTTAAAGCCTGTTATATTGTTTGCATCAAATTGTATTTGTTCAATTTCGTTTATATATATTAGTATGTCTTTTAAATATTCTTTAATTAATTTCTCGCCCATACAATAATACCTTTTCTTTCATTATTGAATCCTTTAATCTACTATTAATTGCTTTTTTATAAAACAATAAATCAATTGGCTTTTTTAGTGCGTGTATTAATTCTTCGCGTAACCAAAAATAATTTTGTGTAAGTTCGTTATTATCTTCTTCGTTTTTAAAATCTACCAACAAATCCACGTCGCTATAAAACTGATAATCAAACCGTGTTACCGAGCCAAATGCAAACAAGCTATTAACAGAATAGGTGTTACATATTTCATTAATTTTTAACTGATTATTTGTTATTACTGATGCGAGCATTTTTACTTTTTATACCCAATTTTAATGCGTTTTTTTACTTTTTCCTCTTGTGTTTTTATTCCCATTAAATAATTTAGTGCTTCATAAACATCGGCAAATTGTTTGTTATATTTCGTTTCAATATCTTGAATTTTTTTATTCAACTCTGTGTAATCTACAATGTATTGTTTCATCACAACAAAAGCGCGCATAATGGAAATATTTACCTGAATAGCCTTTTTACTTTTTAAAACGGAAGAAAGCATTGCTACGCCTTCTTCAGTAAAGGCATAGGGTAAATATCTTTGTCCTCCCCAACTTGAGGTCACAATTTGTGACCTTAAGTTGTCAAATTCTATTTTAGTTAGTTGAAACATAAAATCTTCAGGGAATCTTTCAATATTCCTTTTTACCGCCTGATTCAGAACCTTAGTTTCAACTTCATACAATGCTGCTAAATCAAAATCTAACATAACTTTTTGGTTACGTATTTCGTGAATTTTGGTATGTATGTTTTTTATTAGCACTAGCTATTTTATTTTCTTAATTCAGTAATTATTAACTCTAAATCTTTTTTATTATCTAATAAATTGTTTTGAATAATCTCCCATAAAGTAACTAAACTAATTCCAAAGTACTCATGAGAAGCATAATTCCTTAATCCATACATTTGTTGCCAAGGAACATTTGGATAGTTTTGTTTTAATTCTTTTGGCAGATTGTTTGCTGCTTCGCCAATAATTTCAAAGTTACGCGTTACAGCATCAACTGTTTTTTGATCCTCAACAAACGTATTATAACTTAACCCTTCGGTATAATTAAAAATTCTATTTATTGAAATGACCATATCTTCTAAAAACAATATATATTCTCTATCAACTTTCAAACGTATTTAACTTGGCTTAAAATTTTATTTTTTAACTGTGCTTTGATTGCTTCTGTGGTAACTAAATCAACTTTTTTATTAAATATAGATTGCAAATAAAACTGTAAATCGAAAAAAGCCCAACCTAAAGGTTTTTCAAGCTCAACTAATATATCTAAGTCGCTATTTTCAGTTGCAGTGTTATTAGAGAATGAACCAAAATAACCAATTTTTGACACAAAGTATTTTTGATGCAAAATTGGTTTCGCTTCTAATAACTTATTTTCTATGTCAGTTGCAGTAAGCACAATACCTTCAATTAAGCTCTAATTAAATTTAATCTATCGTAATGAGAAATATCCACAAACTTTTTCTTTTGTGCTATTTCTAAAAACTCGTGTTTAAAGTGGCGTATGGCTGCCGCTACAGGCCATGCCGCTGCTTCACCTAACGGACAAATAGTTTTTCCTTCAATTTTACTTTGTATGTCCCACAATAAATCCACATCGCTTTCATTCGCGGTTCCATTCAAAAATTTCTTTAATATTTTTTCCATCCACCCAGTTCCTTCGCGACAAGGGCTGCATTGGCCACAACTTTCGTGATGGTAAAAACGTGTAAACGTAAATAAATTTTTTACGATGCTTGTGTCTTCATCCATAGCAATAAAACCCCCAGAACCAAGCATGGTGCCAGTTGCAAAGCCACCATCTGCAAGACTTTCATAAGTCATTAAACGTGGCTCACCTTTAGCAGTTTTTAAAATTAATTCTGTTGGAAGAATTGGAACCGAGGATCCACCTGCTACAACCGCTTTTAATTTTTTTCCGTTACGAATGCCACCACAATATTCTTCGCTATAAATAAATTCTTCGACCGGAATTCCTAATTCAATTTCGTAAACGCCTGGTTTATTAATATGTCCAGATGCAGAAATTAGTTTTGTTCCTGTAGATTTTCCTATGCCAATTTTTGCATATTCTTCGCCACCCATCATAACAATTGGACAAACTGCTGCAATGGTTTCAACATTATTAACAACCGTTGGGCAGCCCCACAACCCCGCTACGGCTGGGAATGGTGGCTTAATACGAGGGTTACCTCGTTTGCCTTCTAAGGATTCTAATAATGCAGTTTCTTCACCACAAATGTAAGCACCACCACCAACTTGTATATAACAATCATGTGAGAAATCAGTTCCTAAAATGTTTTTTCCTAACCAACCAGCTGCGTAAGCCTCTTCTAAAGCTGCTTCTAAAATACGGGCTACATAAAAATATTCGCCACGTATGTAGATGTAAGAAGTTTTTGCGCCCAGAGCATAAGAAGAGGTTATCATACCTTCTATTAAGGCATGAGGAATTTTTTCCATTAAGTAGCGATCTTTAAAGGTTCCAGGCTCACTTTCATCGGCGTTACATACTAAGTAGCGTGGAATTCCTTCTGGTTTTGCTAAAAAGCTCCATTTCATCCCTGTAGGGAAACCTGCACCACCACGGCCACGTAAGCCGGATTTCTTAACTTCTTCGGTAACTTGATCTGGCTGCATTGTTTTTAAAGCCTTTTCAACCGAAGCATAGCCACCATGCGCACGATACACTTCTAAGGTGTGTATGTTTGGTACTTTGTCGTTATGTATTAATAATTTTCGTCCCATAATTTATTATTGTAACGGCTCTATTTTATTAAATGAATTGTCATTTTTTCCTAATTCCCAATTTTGTAATAATTCTTCTTGATGTATTGATGCCCATTCTATAACTAATGCTAATGCTTTAGAGGGTAATTTACCCTGAATAAGCGAAAAATCTCTAATTCCAATTAATGCTTCAAACTCACCGTACTTGGCATGAAAGTGAGGTGGATTGTGTTCATTCCAGTACATTTGAATTATTATTCCGTAAAATATACTTATTGTTGGCATTAATTTATTTCTAATTTTTTGTACTCTTCGAACGTTTTTCCTGTGATAGTTAAGTAGGTATTAAGTGGGTCTATATCCAACTCATTATTCCAACACGGTTCTCCAAACTCACCTATTTTTACACTATTAAAATAGTTAACATCATTAAATTTTTCAAACACACCCTTACCCACTAAATCACTTAAATCTAAATTACCTTCTACTCCATCATTATATTTGATGTGCAATTTATAATTTGGTAAGGGAGTTATATGTACTATTTTAATCATTTTTAAGTTACAATGTATTTTTATAATCTAAATCTGTATAACTTCTTAGTTTACCTGCTGTTTTGTACTCTTGAATAATTTGATCTACTTTTTCGTAAGTTAAGTTTTCGTGGTAACTTGCCCCACATTGCAGCATTGGCGCCGTTCCACAAGAACCTAAACATTCTGCTACTTTTAATGAAAACATACCATCTTTAGTAGTTTCGCCAACTTTAATATTTAATTTTTTTTCAATATATTTTACAATATCTTCTGCGCCATTTAACCAACACGAGCTTGTTTGACAAACTTCTAACACACATTTACCCATAGGTTTTAAATTGTACATGGTGTAAAAAGAGGCTACTTCAAAAACTTCAATTGGTTTAATTTTTAAAATAGATGCTACATAATCCATTACCTCTGGACTTAACCAGCCGCCAAACTCGGCTTGTGCAACGTGTAATACTGGCAACAGCGCAGATTTTTGTTTGCCTTGTGGATAGCGTGAAATAATGGTTTCAACCGTTTTCATGGCTTCATCGCTAAATTTTATTTCGGCACGTTTTGCTTTATTAAACTCTTGTGTTCCGTGTACTTGACTTCCCATTGTTTTGAAATTTTAAATTTTAAATGCTCAATTTTCAATTATCGATTTCTCATCTAAAATATTTTCACTTATAATTAATTTCTAATTTTTTTACGCGTCTAATTCTCCTGCAATTACGTTCATACTGCTCATTGTAATAATAGCATCGCTTAACATAATTCCCTTTACCATTTCTGGATAGGCTTGATAATAAATAAAACAAGGGCGGCGGTAGTGCAACCTAAACGGTGTACGACCTCCATCGCTCACTAAATAAAAACCAAGTTCTCCGTTTCCACCTTCAACGCAATGGTACACCTCGCCTTTAGGCACATCCATCTCACCCATAATAATTTTAAAATGATAAATTAATGCTTCCATGTTGTTATAAACATCTTCTTTTGGTGGAAGAAAAAATTCAGGAACATCGGCCTTAACTGGCTCATCTTTTGGCATATTCTTAATTGCCTGTCTTATAATTTCTATTGAGTTCCACATTTCGTATTGGCGCACCATAAAGCGATCATAAGTGTCTCCGCTTTGTCCAATTGGAACATCAAATTTAAAGTCTTCGTAGGATGAGTAAGGGTTCATTACACGTACATCGTAATCAACACCAGCTGCACGTAAATTAGGTCCTGTAAAACTATAACTTAAAGCCATTTCTGCGCTAATTGGCCCACAATTAATAGTGCGGTCCATAAAAATTTTATTGCGCTCTAATAGATTTGAAAATTCTTTTAATGCTTTAGGATAATTTTCTAGAAAGTGATTTATCTTATCCCATGTTTCCTTGCTCCACTCTTTATCAAAACCTCCAATACGACCAATGTTAGTAGTTAAGCGAGCGCCACAAATGCTTTCATAAATTTCATAAATTTTTTCTCGCCATTGAAAAATATACAAAAAGCCGGTCATGGCTCCTGTATCAACACCAATTACAGAATTACAAATTAAATGATCTGCAATACGTGCCAATTCCATTACAATTACACGCATGTAATCTACACGTTTTGGAACCTTACAGCCAATCAATTTTTCTACGGTCATGTCCCAACCAAAATTATTAATAGGCGATGAGCAATAGTTTAATCTATCGGTAATTGGTTTTATTTGATTGTAAGGACGACGCTCTGATAATTTTTCGAAAGCGCGATGAATGTATCCAACTGTTGGTTCTGCTTCATGAATAATTTCTCCATCCATTTTTAAAATGTTTTGAAAAATACCATGTGTAGCAGGGTGTGTTGGGCCAAGATTAAGAATTGAATATTCTTTTTCTTCTGTAACAGTGTCGTTATTTATATTAGCGTTTTTACTCATTTTAAAAAAATTTAGCGTCCAAACATCTTATCAGATTTGTCATCGCGGGTTTGATCTTCTAATGGATACTCTTTTCTTAAAGGAAAAATATCCATTTCATCTACATTTAAAATACGTTTTAAATTTGGATGTCCTTTAAATCTTACACCAAAAAAATCATAGGTTTCCCTCTCCATCCAGTTTGCGGCAGGCCACAAATCCGTTGCGGTAGGTATTTCAGGTTTATTAATATCAAAAAAAGTTTTTACTCTTATTCTTAAATTTTTTGGCAAATTGTGTAAATGATAAATTACGCCTAATTGTTTTTCATCGGCTGTTTGTATGCCAGTTAAATCGGTTAAGAAATGAAAATTTAATTCGGTATCTTCTTTTAAAAACTTTAAGGTTTCGTGTATTTTGTTTGAATGTATTGTAAGTACAGGGAAATCATAACTCATCTCAGCAGAAACAATTGCTGAATCAACGTTTACCGTTAGTTTTTGGTTCACTTTATCTAATAATTCTTTACTCATTATTGTAGCTTATTACAAATTATTAATTTTCTCATCTAAACCGCCATCTTTTGGATTAGGCCCAAACTCATTGCTATCAGGATTACCATCCGTACACATTAAAATCAGCATCCAAATACCACCAATGAACGGAACAAAGGAAATAAAGTACCATTCGCCACCTTTACCAATATCGTGTAACCTTCGAACTGTTACCGAAATGTGTGGTACAATTGATGCAAGAGCATATAAAATCATTAAAAGATAGAAGAATCCTCCTAAATAAACTGAACGCGTAATAAAGCCGCTGAAGGTAGACAACACTAATAACGACACAGTTATAATAATATTAGCTAATACAAAAAACCAATACTCGCTCCTACGGGCTCTTCCTCTAAATGTTGCATACTTATGCAAAAAACATGTTTTCCAATAGTTTACCATATAATTAATTTTATACCTTTTGTTATTTTACTCAATTCCGTAACTGTTCAATAATTTTTTGTATTCAGGCGAATCACGGCGACGTAAAGATTCATTTTTGGCAAGCTCTTGAATTTTTATTACACCATCTATTATTTGTTCGGGGCGCGGAGGGCAACCGGGCACATAAACATCAACAGGAATAATTCTATCAATCCCTTGCAGAACAGAGTAAGTATCAAAAATTCCGCCGCTACTAGCACAAGCGCCAACACTGAGTACCCATTTTGGTTCAGCCATTTGTTCGTAAACTTGTCTTAATGTTGGCCCCATCTTTTTCGCAATAGTTCCCATAACCATTAACATGTCTGCTTGGCGCGGACTAAAACTCAGACGTTCGCTACCAAAGCGTGCTAAATCGTAATTACTTGCCATTGTAGCCATAAATTCAATACCACAACATGATGTGGCAAAAGGCAATGGCCATAAAGAGTTTGCGCGTGCAAGACCAATAACGTCTTCTAGCTTAGTTGCAAAAAACCCTGGCCCTTCAATACCTTGCGGACTTTTAGCCATTTCGAGTTTGGTGCGTTTTACAATTTCTTTGCTCATAATAAACTTTTTTATTTAACTACTTACAATTTACGATTGCAATTATTAAATTGTCAATCAAAATTTTATTCTTCGTGTTTAATTGCTTTTTTAGCCAACATATAGTAAAAACCTACTAATAGAAGGATTACAAAGGTGAACACTTCTACTACACCTAACACACCAAGCTCTTTAAAGTTTACAGCCCAAGGGTACATAAATATCACCTCCACATCGAACAAAACAAAAATAATGGCAACCAAAAAGTATTTGATAGCAAATGGTACACGCGCGTTGCCTTGTGCTTCGATTCCACATTCAAAAACATCGAGCTTGGTTTTAGATTTCTTTTTTGGCCCTAAGGCGTGCGAAGCAACCATAGTTGTAACCACGAAACCTAAAGCCACTAAAAACATTAGTAGGATAGGCAAAAAATCTAAAGGAGAGGAAACTGAATTCATAAAAAATCTGTTAAAACTTTAGAGTGTAAGATTAACGATTTTTATACAAATCATCAAACAATACACCCTAAAATTATAACAGATTCGAGCCGAAAAGGTTATTTAGAACAAGTCTAAACTATGATTTTATTAATTTATAACTGCCTTTTTTGTTCTCGGTTTTAAAATTAATAATGTAGGCACCTGAACTTAAACTTTGGATATTAATTTTTGCTGAATTATCTACTGAATCTATTTTTAAATCAGAAGCTAAAACAACCTGCCCCAAAGCGTTTACAATTTCAAAACTTAACTTTTGTTTTGGAGATGCGTAAGGGTAATTTACGGTAATTTCATCTGTTGCAGGCACGGGAGATATATTCAACCCATTAAAGATGTTAGTTTTTTCAGTAATGCCTACCAATAAATATTCAATAGCGTTTGAAGAGGCAACGCAACTTCCATTGGCAACCCAAATAGAATACCAACCATTTGTTGTTGGGTTAATTGTGTTATTTGTTTCGCCATTTATTGGGCTTCCATTTAAATACCACTGGTAACTTTGAGCAACAACGGTTGTGGTTAAAGCACCATTATTATCGAAACCAATTACCGGTATTTGAGGGGCTGGACTTACCGTTATAGAGCTAGTTCCACTCACGTTACACGCCCCTAAAGAGGCGGTATAAGAGTAGCTCATATTATTATTAGCTACTACATTGTGCATTAAACCTTGTTGTCCATTTTGCCAAATTACTGATTGTGCATTGGTTGAGGCAGTTAGAATAGCTGATTGTCCGCCACAGATAGAAGGATTATTTACTGCAATGGTTGGTGCTGACACAACTGAGATAGTAGTTGTGTAAGGATTACTGCTACCATTGGCGTTTATTGAAGTAAGTGTAACTGAATAAATTCCTGTGCTGGCATAAGTTACTAAAGGATTTTGAGAACTTGAGGTTGCAGGTGAACCACCAGGGAAAGACCAATTCCATGATGTTGGTGTATTAGCTGATTGATCCGTGAATTGCAAAGGAATAGATTGACATCCATTAGAGAAAGCTAAACCAAATGCCGCATTTGGTGGAGCCAGCGGATTGCTGTATAAATCGGTTTCCCAAACACCGCGTGCGTAAGTTGCAGCACGCAATTTATTTGTAGGATAATAGATTTGTAAATCGCTTACATTTATGTTTGGCATTCCACTATTGTATAAGAGCCATGAAGACATACTAGCTTCTCGGTAATATACACCAATATCTGTACCTACATAAATTGCTTGCGCTGAATTCTTGGTATACGCAATACAGTTTACAGGCAAATTAGGTAAGCCAGTTGAATAATTGGTCCAAGTGGTACCTCCATTGCTTGAAAAGTATACTTTGTTTCCGTTTGAGTAACCTGAAAGCGTTACATAAACATTGTTGGCATTTAGATTATCTACTGCCAAATCTGTAATTTGAGCACTTCCTACAGGTATAGATCCAGTTACATTTGACCAAGAAGTGCCACCATTTGTGGTTTTATAAACACCATTAGGCGCTGTTGCAAAAATTATGTTTGTGTTTGAGGGTGCAATTCTAATTTCATCCAGTACTGCCCCAATGTTGCCTAGTTGAGTCCAACTTGTACCTTGGTTTGTAGAACGCCAAACACTTTGGTAACCTGCATAAAAGGTTTGTTGTTGCGTAGGATGTTGAATAATAGGAGCTACCCAAGCAGCTGTACCTGTTATTCCATTAGAAATAGATACCCAACCACCGCCACCGTTTGTGCTTCGTTGAAAATCTCCTTCTACATAACTTGCTACAATGGTGTTGTTATTACCCCAATCTATAAAATTTGCTGCACCATCGCCACCATAAATTTCGTTCCAGTTGGTGCCGTTTGATAAATTGGTTCCATTATCTTGATGCCCTGTAACAATTCGCAAAGGATTATTAGCCGAGTTGCCAAGTTTGTATATTTGTGCAATGTTCATGTTGCCATTTATGGTCGTCCATGCTGCGCCACTATTAGTGGTTCTGGCCACACCACCGTCTGTGCCAAGATAGCAAGTGGTGCCACTTGTATAATGCACACTGTGCAAATCTGCATGCACATAAGGTTTGCCACCTCCGCCAAACCAATGTGTATTTAAAACCCAACTAGTGCCACCGTTTGTAGATTTCCAAGTATTAACGCCACCAGCAATAATCTCGTTTGAATTTGTAGGAGAAGCATCGATGGCAATATCGTACCAACCTTGACCGCCTGCACCAGAGCCATTCGTACTCCAATCAAAAATGTTTGGTGTTGAACTCATTAAGCTATAGCTAGCTCCTTCATTAGTAGAGCGGTACAATCCGCCAAAGCCATTGCTGGTGTTACTAACTAAAATATAAACTACGTTCGGGTTTGCAGCGGTAACGCACATTGATAAACGATTGCTGTTTAGGTTAGAAGCAATGTTAACTGCTGAAAAGCTTGCCCCAGAGTTTATTGATTTAAAACTTTGACCGTTAGAAACGGCGTAAACGATTGTAGGATCGCCTGGTTTAAATTCTGCGTCAACATAAGTTCCGGCGATCACTTGTGTCCAAGTGGTGCCTCCATCAGTTGTTCTATGAATTCCGTTATTCGATGCTACAATTAAAATGTTAGGATTTGTAGGGTTAATTAGAAGTCTGTAGATTCGTCTTTGCTGAGAAACTCCCCATGCTAAGCCTGTTGGAGCCCAAGTGTTTCCTCCATCTGTAGATTTCATAACACCAGTTGCATAGGTATCGCCAGCATCTTTATCACCAGTGCTTATGTATATGTTTGATGGATTTGTAGGGTCAATTGCAATATCTGAAACTCCGCACGAAGCAAAATTATCAGTAGTTGTTGTGTAAGAAACCCCACCATTATTGCTCATCCAAAAGCCGCCTGCTGCGGTACCACAGTAAATCATATTTGGGTTAGTAGGATGAACTTCTACAACTTGAACACGACCAGCATCGCCACCAACTGGAGAGCCGAAAGGGCCGAGTGGTATCCAATTAGCTGTGGTAGCTGATATAGCAGCAGCAGAAGATAACTTGGCCTGAGGATTGTTGTTTAAAAATTCTTGATATTGCTCAAAGGCAAAACCACGAGCGCCAAATTTTAAATTTCCGCTAGGGTAAACACGTGGCTCGTTATACCATTGCCAGCGTTTAAAAGCCTTGTAACCATGCCCGCGTTCGTATGGTTTATCTTTCCAATAATTATCAAATTCTGCAACGATGTCGTAAAAATTAGCGTTGGGGTCTTGCATCATCTCTGTCCATTTTTGTGAGTAACTAAAGATGGTTGAGGCAACGAAGCCTAAGGTTAAAAGCAGTTTTTTCATTTTATGAGTTCTTTAGACTAGTAAAGGTAATTCCCTTTTAATTTAAAAACAAACCGCCTGTAATAAATAATATTCTAAAATTGGAGTTTTAGACTTTGTACCGTTCAATTTAAAACGCTGAATTGTATTTGGTGAATCTGGGTTAACGTTTTGGGCATTTTAGCGTTCTCGAGGCTCAATATTTTTATAACTTTCAAGCTTATTTTTAAATGTTTCGTTGTCAATTGGTCTGAAATGTTCTTTTGTTGTTGCTGGATGTTTTAATAATTGCAGTTTCGGTCTTGTTGGTCTGTTTTCAAAACCACCTCCACAGTTTGGACAAACATTTTTAAGAATTTGATTTACACATTCTGTACAAAACGTGCATTCATAAGTACAAATCATTGCTTCATTACTATTATTAGGCAATGGCTTTGCACAGTTTTCACAAATTGGCCTTAATTCAAGCATTTTTTGTCGTTATTATTTATTACTTTTTATTATTTGAAAATATATTTTTGTCCCACTTACGAAATTCGTAATACTTACTTTTCGGTTCTCCTGTCCAACCATTTATACCTTTTTTCTTTGGTAAATAATAACCGTGAACATACAACAAAGGAATAATAAATAGTGATATAAATATCATTGATGCAAGTCTACCAAAGTAAATTGAAATACAAGAAACTAAAACAAGTGTCAATAAATATTTTCCCACCCTACGAATTTTTGGTGTTCGTTCTTCAAAGTGCCCCATAAGTATATTCCCCAATGCGTAAATTATACTTACTATTCCTATTTCAAACCATAATGATTCTGTTGTCCACATATTTTATATTGGTAAATTGCTTTTATCAGTTTAGGCTAATTTATTAAATTGTTATAGAATATAGTAATAAAATTTCATTATCTTTTTTAAAGTTACTTTCAAACTCTAGTCCTAGTCGTTGAAGCAATTTAATTGAATGATAATTTTCTGGAACAGTTATACCGATTATTTTTTTGTATTGATTTAAACTTATGAGTTCGGCAAGATACTTTTTACTTGCTTCAAATGTATAGCCTTTTTTCTCAAACTGAGGTAATAGTGCAAAACCAATATCTGGAAATTCTTGACTATCTCTATTTAAGAATGTTATTATTCCGATAGATTCTTTCGTATCTTTAATTTCAAAAACGTTATAATAATAATTTTTATTTGCCAGAATTTTTTGAATATAATTTTCGGCATCAGCAATATTTTTAATATTTCTGTCGCCAATATATTTTAGCCATCCGTTCGTGTTAACTAGTGAATAAATAAAATTTTTATCTCCAAGGTTTATGGGTCTAATTAGTAATCTTTCCGTTTGTATTTCTTTATACATTTCCTATTAATTTTTTCAATTGTGTGTTACTACTGTACCGTCTTTTATCATTACCGCTATGTAATTGCTATGCTTTATCAGCAAACCAAATTACTTAAATCCTAAACACACAGTTCAAAAAAAGAGCTGTCTGCGATTAAATAACTGTAAGGATTTCCGGTGTAATTTCCTTTAAGAAATCCGAACAGTTCCTTAATCGGAATAACCCTCAATAAGACAGGCAGTGAGTCAACAACTTGACTTCTACTGTCTAATTGCGGTTAAAACTAGTTCGTTAGAATAAATTTCTTGCAGGTTTGTTGTGAACTAGTGTTGACTTTTATAGTATAAACCCCTTGTGCGAGTTGCGTTGAATTTATTTTTGTTACGCCAATTCCATTGCCTTGTAAAACCAATTTACCTAGTTCATTGTAAATTAAATAATTATACGGTTGCAAATTTTCTGAACTTATTTCAAAAATACCTTGGTTTGGGTTAGGGCTGATTTGCAAGCCATTTAAAAGATTTGTGTTATTAGTTATACTTGTTGTGGCAAAATTTAACGAACAATTATCTATATCTAGGATAGAAGTTAGCCCATAGCCTGCATTGCCATTACTAATACCAGAAAATAATTTACCTGCTGTACATCTTATTTTAATCGTATCGGGCATTGCAACTGAACTATAGGTTATATTGGCGCAAAAATTTGTCCAGTTACTTTGATTACTCGTAATAATAAATTTACCATAACCAATGTTAGTGCCGTTTTTAGATAAATAAACAACAATGAAAGCACTATCAATAGCTGTTAAGCCTTGTGTTCTATAATAGCCACAAAACGAATTAGGCTTAAGGTTATATGGTGCACCCCAGCCAGAAGCTGCAGGATTTACAATGCCAGTTTTATTACCCAAATCAATCATTCCGCAGGTTGACAAATAGTTGGATACTGTTACATAATTGTTTCCGCTTTGAGCAATTGGCGTTAGTGTATAATTATTGAAATTTATTGGGCCATTTGATTTACTAACTTGGCCTGAAAAACCTGTTGGCATAACCGATCCTCCTCCTGTAGCACCGCACATATTAGTTATTGAGTTAGATGTTAATGTTTCGAAATCTAAATTTGTGACTCCGCTTTGTGATAATAAATTTGTAGCAAAAAAGCTTGCTATTATTATTGTTTTAATGTTTATTCTTTTCATTTGTTAAAGTTTATTTAGTTTATTATTTGATTTTACTTTTCAATTAAAATTTATTTTAAATTTTTGTGTTAAAACTAGATTATTCAATAAAGAATTTTTTGCAAATTTCTTTACCTGCAAATTTTATTTTATAGAGATAAGTACCACCCGATAAAAAATCCAAAGGAATAAAACTGGTACCTTTTGCTAAATCTAGTTGATGGACTTTTTGACCTAAAAGATTGTAAACTTCTAGAGTAGCATTTTCAGCCACTAATTCTTTAATGCATAAGCTTTTACCTGAACTATAAATTTGTTTAGGCGCTGAGCTTTGACTTTCAATTACCCCGGTAGAAATTGTATAATAAACTGTTAAAGTTGTTTTTTTAGTTGAACAAACACCACCTCCATTTAATTCAGAATGCAAAACTAAAGAGGCGTTGTCGTTTGATAATCGTTTAATATATATTACAAATCCAAAATTGGGAGAATTAATGTCTGCCGCGGTGAGCGACGTACCCCACAAATTAGTATTCGATCCATAAGTAAATAATGGCAAGCAAGTTGATGGTGTTGTAGAATAAATTGTTCCTAGATTGTTTCCAGCTTCAACACCACCTTTTAATAAACGAACAATGGTATCCTTGTAAAACATACTAACGTTTGCGCTATTATTGTAAGAATAAGTAGTTGTGGCCTCAATACCAAGTATTGTAGCATTGTTTGGTATAGAAAAGCCAAAATTTGTGAGATTTAAACCTTTGCTTGTTGAATTAACAGGCGGATTTACAATACCTGCCATACCAGTTGCGGTAAACGATGGGATTGTCCATGCGGTTGTGTTTGTTGAGGTATTGTTTGCAAACACTGTAGGTTTTAATGGTCCGGCTGATGTTTGCGTTTGGCCATTATAACCAAGCAGAATTAATAAGCTGATTGTAATTGTTTTTTTCATAGTTTTTGCTTTAAAAAATTTATACAACAAAACTATGATGTAAGTGTGGTACAATAAAATTTTTAAAGAGTTAATACACTTAGTTAACTAAAATAGGGGTGATTCGGGATGTAGTTTAAAAAAATGATTTGTTTTTCGAAACCCAATCGAGTAAAGAAATCTTTTGTTTCTGTAACTCTAATTTCTTGGTAATGTTGGAACGTTGATTTTCTATTGTTTTTACTGACACGAAAAGTATTTCTGCTATTTGCGTTGAGGTTTTGTTTTGAGCAATTAACTTAACAACTTTTTGTTCTGATAAAGTAAGTTGATTAAGAACAGAATTACTATTTACATTTTTTAGAAGATAATTGTATATGCCCTTACTAATATATCTTTCGCCATTTGCAACACTGTTTATGCAATTAATTATTTCCTCTATTGCAAATTCTTTTAAAATGTATCCTTTAACGTTGTATAAATTAGCCTGTTCATAAATGGCCTCATCTTTATGTGTAGTTATTATTATAATATTTGTATTACAATTTACTTGTTTAATTTTTTTTACAATTTCAATGGCATTCATTCCTGGCATTTCATAATCAATAATGGCTATATCAGGTTTTAAATTTAAAATCGAGTTATAACATTCAATACCATTAGTTACAGTTTTTAAGATTGAAAAGTTGTTTTGCACTAAATAAAGTTCTAGCCCCTTCAAAACTATTGGATGGTCATCTGCAAGAATAATTTTTAATGGGCTATTATTAGAATTCATTTATAATGTGATAGTTATTTGTACACCTTCTTTAATTTTTGATTTAATCTCCATTTTTGCACCAATTGCTTTGGCTCTCTGCCTAATTGTGATTAACCCAAAATGATTGGTATTGGTTTCATCAATATTAAATCCTTCTCCATCATCTTCAATATTCAAAGTTACAAATTTGTCTTTTTTTAATTGAATATTAATGGCGTTGGCTTTTGAATGTTTTAAACTATTACTAATACATTCCTGAGTTATTCGGTATAATTGCAATTTTACCTCATCACTAAAATTTATATCCTCAATATAATAAGACACAAGCATATTAGTGTTTACTTCAACTTTATTAATCAACATAATTAAACTAAATTTTAAAGATTCTTCTTTAATATATACAGGCAACATTTCTCGGCTTATTTGCCTTATTTCCTCAATGCAAGTATCAATTATATTGGCCGCCGCTTTATTCTCATTATTAATTGAAAATCTTTTAGCAACTATTAAGTTTTGGTTAATTCCATCATGTAGCTCTCGCGCAATTCTATTTCGTTCTTTTTCCATTTCATCAAGTAGCTGTGTACTAAACTTTTTTTCTGTTACTAAGGACTTTTTAGTGTAAACGTAATTTTTATAAATAAATAGAATTAAAAAAAACACCACGATGAGTATAATTCCAAACATGTAAAGTTGCTGTAGTTGTTTTTGCTCTTTAAGTTCAAGTAAAAGTTGCGTTTTTTGAAGATTTATTTTACTTGCTAAATTTAAGCTATCGGTTAAAATTTTTCTAGAATAGTCGTAATTTAATTTTGATTTATAACTTAGCTCTTTAGCTTCTTGACTGTTTAAACTATCACTCATTGAAACGTAAATCTCAAACATCTCTAAAGCCTTTTTAGAATTGTTTTGTGCTTGATAAATTTTTTTTAGATTTAATGCCGATGCTTTTATAATAAAAGGATAACCCAGTTCTTGTGATAGTTTTAAACTTGTTAAACTATATTTTAAAGCTTCATTTAAATTATTTTTACGTAAATAAATATCTGAAATAGAGGTACAAGATTTTGCAACGCCACTTTTGTTGTTAATTGATTGGCTAATTGTTAAACTTTTTTTAAAGTGCTCTAAAGCCTTATCAAATTGACCTTTTTCGAAAAACACAGCTCCAATATTGTTTAGCGATGATGCGGTACTAATTCTGTCGTCTATTTCTTCATTTATCTTTAAGCTCAAATCAAAATAAACCAGCGCTGTATCCATTTTTTTCTGTAAAAAATAAATCGAGCCAATATTACTTAGCACCTTACCTTGCCCTTTTTTATTGTTAATTGCTTTGTAAGTGCTTAAACTCCGGGCATAATAATCTAGCGCCTCTTTTAATTGATCTTGCCCTTTACAAATTACACCCATGTTGCATAGTGTTCCTGCCATTCCATTTTTATCATTAATTTGTTCGAAAATTTTTAAACTACGTTCGTAATAACTTAGGGCTTCTTTTATTTGACTTTTGTTTTTAAAAATAACAGCCATTCCATTTAATGATTTTGCGATGAGTTTCTTATCATTAAATTTTTCAAAAATTTTTAAGCCTACAGTGTAATCGTTTAAGGCTTCGGGAATATTACCTAGTTCACTATTTATAGCTGCTTTTTCGTATAAACAGTGGGCAATGTTTAAGCTGTCGTTTAATAGCAAAAATGTATTTTCAGCTTCTTTAAAATAACCAAGCGCTGATTTTTTATTATTTCCAATGTTATTTGTTTCTGCCAATAGATAAACAATCTTCGCTAATTTTTTCAAATAAACAGTTTCTATTTGAGTATTTTTCTTTACTGTTTTCGAATTTAAAAGCGCAAAGCTGCATTGTTTTTTTAAGGATAATAATAGAACCTTTGCAGAATCAACATTTTTTACACGTACAAACTTAGCACGCTCTAATAATGAATTTATAGTTGAAGTATCATTATAAAGATTATGCTGACCCAAAGAATTTAAAGTACTAATTAGGAGTACCAAAAGAAATGTGTTTTTTAACCAATGTTTCAACATAAAAGTTCTTGGTACTTTTAAATTACAGTAAGTAACTATTTGCAATAAAGTAAATTTAGTCAATTTAAGAAACTAAAAATTGTAATAAACTATTCCACTTAAGATATTTACAAAATTAAAATAAATCTAAAGATAAAAGTTGACTAAGTTTAGATTTAATGCCTTCATTAATGCGGCATTTTTCTACCTTAAATTTAACACAGATATAAATCTAATCTACCGAAAATATTTTATTGATGGTTGCTTTGTTTTTTTCAGCAATAATTTTTCTTTTTAGAGTAAGTTTTGGTGTTACTTCGCCACCATCTACTGTCCAGTTTGCATTAATAATTTCGCAACGTTTTAACTGTTCATATTGCGCCAAGCCAGTATTTATATTTTTTACGTGAGTGGATATGAGTTGTTTTAGCTCGTCGCTTTTCAGCATTTCATCGGTGCTTTTCCACTCAATGTTATTTGTTGCACAATATTCTTTGTAGTTTTGAATTGCAGGAATAATTATTGCCGATGCAAATTTTTGTCCTTCGCCAACAACCATGCAGTTTTCTACAAATTTAGATTCTTTAATTTTGTTTTCGAGTTTTACTGGAGAAATATATTTACCAGCACTGTTCTTAAAAATTTCTTTTTTTCTATCGGTTATTTTTAAAAATTTTCCTTCAATAAATTCGCCTACATCGCCTGTATGAAACCAACCATCACTATCAATTGACTCTGAGGTTGCCTCTGGATTCTTAAAATATCCCTTCATTAAACTAGGGCCTTTCATTAAAATCTCTCCGTCATCTTCAGCAATTTTTACTTCTACGTTACTAATAGGAAGACCAACCGTTCCGAATTTCAAGGCACCTTTATCATACCTATTTACAGATATTACTACGCATGTTTCGGTTAGGCCATAACCTTGCAGCATTCGTATATTAGCGCATGTAAAAATTCGTTCTAATCTGGGATTAAGGGCTGCCCCGCCACTTACAATACAAGAAATATTTCCACCAATTGCAGCACGCCATTTTGAGTAAACTAAAATATCGCATAACTTTCTTTGCGCTTCGTACCAAATTCCATTTGCTCCTTCTAATTCGTATTTTTCAGCAAGATGCACGCTCAAATCGAAGATTTTTCGTTTAAAGCCAGTTAGTTTTTCGCCGGCGTTACAGATTTTTTCAAACACACGTTCAAAAATTCGAGGAACGGCAACAAATACCTGAGGATGAATTTCTTTACAATTATCACCAATTGTTTCAAAGTTTTCGGCATAATAAATGCTAACCCCATGAAAAAAGTAAAGTGTGTTTACGAACCGTTCGTATACATGATTAAGTGGTAAAAAACTCAGCGCACGCCAGCTTGTTTCAAAGGGGGCTATATTTTGGCAAGCAGCAACATTACTTAACATATTTTTATGTGTAATCATAGCACCTTTAGGGCTACCTGTTGTTCCTGAAGTATATAGAATTGAAAGCAAATCATTTTCGGTAATGGTGCTTTGAATTTGCGTTAATATATTTTGATCAAAATTTGATTTGCCTTTTTCTAAAAACTCTTTAAAATTAATTACACCATTTATTTCATTAAAACTAATTACAAATTTTAAATGCGGCAATTCAGCTTCAAGTGTAGCTAATTTTTGAAAAATTCCTTTATCAGAAATAAAAATTGCTTTGGCTTCGCTGTGATTCAATATAAATTTTAGGTCATCGTTACTCACCGTTGGATAAATAGGCGCGGTAATAATACCCGCTTTTTGAGCACCGTAATCTACAAAATTCCACTCAGGGCGATTGTTAGCCATTATACCTACGATGTCGTTTTTTTGCAAGCCAAGCTGTAGTAGGCCAGATGCAACGTAGTTACTAATATCGATAAAATTAGTAACACTGTGTTTTACCCATTTTTTATTTTCTTTAGCGCATACAATATCATCCTTGGATGCTGCAATGACTTTTAATTTATTTTGAATATCGAAAACGCGTTTTATTTCCATAAAATATAATTGCTAATATTAATTGTTATTTTGCAAAAAAGCAATTTAAAAAGGTGCTATTAACAATAACAACGAATTTATTAACAGGTTGCAAAATGAAGCAACTTTTTAAGATATTTGCTACAACAGTTTACTTATGAACGAAGATTTTGACAAAAACGACCGTGGGGATATGTTCTCGAAGCCGGTTAGAGCAGGAAAAAGAACTTACTTTTTTGATGTTAAAAGCACCAAGGGTAATGATTATTACTTAACCATAACCGAGAGCAAGAAGCGCTTTGGAGATGATGGAAAGTTTTTTTATGAAAAACATAAAATCTTTTTATATAAAGAAGATTTTGAAAAATTTGTAGAAGGCTTAAATGAAACCATTGCTCACATTAACGAGAATTCTCCGGTAAATACGGGCAACAGCGCTAATGATGTTAATTTTGAAGATTTAGGAAATTAGATTTTTTTGAGCTCTTATCACATTAAAGCAGAAAAATATTTTTCTGCTTTTTTATTTTAGGTTACTAATTTTTAAAAGTTCAGGTTAGGTGTACGAAGTATTTACTTGTGATTTCCAATCAATACTAAAACATACAATTTGACGTTAACGGAATAACCAAAAACTCTCCAACAATGAAAAAATTTGTATTTCTTCTGTTCATCATTTTTTACACAACTCTTACTTTTGGTCAACAAAATAAGTTTGATATTGGCGCAGAAGCAGGGCCAAGTTTAACGTTCTTGCGTGGGAACGAAATACTTAAGGAGTTTAATAGACCAATGATTAGCCTTTCTGGCGGACTTTTTTTCAAATACCATTTTCCGAAAACTATATCTATTAAAACAGGCATTGCATTTGAAAGAAAAGGAGCAGTTGCAGAAGCTACGTTTTTAGATGCAAATGGCAATATTACTGGCAACTTTAAACTTAATTCAAATTTTGATTATGTTACAACACCAATTCTCATTACCACTTCAGTTGGGAAAAAAGTAAAATTCTTTGTTTGTGCTGGACCCTTTTTTAGTTATTTAATTAGGCACACGCTAATAAATCAAGGCATTAACATTGTCCCAACTTTAGGAAATAACACGTTCTTATACAAACCATTTGATTTTGGATTAACAGGAGGACTAGGGATTACTATTCCAATTAAAGAAAAATTTTATTTATCTTATGAGATAAGAAATAACCTTGGGCTTTACAACATAAGTGATGTGCCAGTATTTAATAATGGCACAATAAAAATAAACTCTACCAATGTTTTAATAGGTTTTGCCTATAAATTTGGCACAAGAGAAATCTTAAAAAATAAGAACGAGCTATAATACTTGGATTAATTATATCTTCAGTTTAAAATAAATTTCAACATGGTATAAAAAGCAAACAAGTGCTTGCATGCCTATTTATTGCAATATTTCATTCTAAATTACTAAAAATACCTAAAGCGTTTTTTTTAGTTAGTGGCCCAAAGCCTGAGAACTAATTTAACAATAAAAGCTCCGATGACAATTATTGCAAAGAGGATTGCAATATTTTTTTCAGTTGGATTGGATTTTGCTTCTTTTTCACAGAACAATTCATTCTTGGAAATTAAATAATCATTTCCTCTTTTTTCAGTAACAATTCTAAACTTCTTAACCGCCAACTTTATACCCTTCGATTTTTCGAAACCATTTATTTCCCCTAAGCCACCATCTGCAATAATTTCGTTCAAGCTAAAAGCATCTGAAATTTCTAATTTTTTTTCAATATGTCTAAAATTTTTGTAAGATCTTCTTGATCCATAATTACTTTAAATTTCACTACTAACCGACTAATCTTTTAACTAAAAGGGTAACTTTTGTTACCCTTTTTTAATAATGTAAATTTGTGTTTACTAAGACATAAAAAAACATTATGGGTAAAAATACAGAAATAAAATTAGTC
>JAAFIQ010000009.1 GCA_013298715.1 Bacteroidota bacterium
GTAGATATTTATGTAATTAAAGGTGTTTATCAATAAGTCAAAGATATCCGCTGAAAAAGCGGACAGGCTATTTTGAACCTGCCCGCCGATAACAATCATTTGCGTGGCAGGCGGGAGCAAATCACAACACCTTGCTCTCCTGTTAAGGCTAACATAACGGTGTTTATCAATAAGTCAAAGATATCCGCTGAAAAAGCGGACAGGCTATTTTGAACCTGCCCGCCGATAACAATCATTTGCGTGGCAGGCGGGAGCAAATCACAACAACCTCGTTAATGCTTGGTAATTCTGAATAGGTGTTTATCAATAAGTCAAAGATATCCGCTGAAAAAGCGGACAAGCTATTTTGAAATGCTTTGCATTCAGCGAATACAAACAAAGCAACTAAAAAAATGAGCTAAAACAAATCACAAAGCAATTTCTAAAATTTTTAAATTTTGGGGTAATTTATAATTGCTACTTGTAAATTTTTCAGTTAAGTTTAATTTTAAATAATCTACTTTACTTAAAAGATTAGTTTGTTAGGTAATTCAAATCAACTATTACTTAAAATTTATAGTCTTTATAATCCTTTGTAAACTCAGCCTCATCAAACTTTGGGTTTACTTGCAAGAAAAAATAATTGTATTCTTCAAATAAGCCAACATCATCTGTAATTTTTACGCTTATCGGCAACATATAAAATTTATCAATGTACATTGTAACAGTTTTGCAATACCAAGTTGGCACCTGAATTACTTGCCCCTTTTTTAGTATATCAAAATAATCTTTAAATTTTTTATTTTTTTCTACAATCATATACTCTGAAACATAGAGTTTACGAGCTATTGAAGTAATGCTTTCATTTTCACCAACTGTGTAATTTGTGTAGCCAAAATCTTTATTGTTAATACTAACTTTATAACACTGGCGGTTATTTTTAGATTCTTCACCATCAAGACTAAACGTTTCATCAAATTTATCGCCCATTTTATTAGCAGCATATTCAATAACACTTGCTAAATAATCGTAGCCCATTTCGTTAAGTGTATGGTGTTGATCTTGACGCATTAAATCACCCATTGGATCTAAATTCAAATTTATGTAAGGGAACGAATTTGGTTTTACATAAGCCTTTCCATTGTTTTTGCCTTCCAACCAAAGTAGCTCAATTCCTTTGATATATAAATAAATTTGTCTAGGTTTTTTTTGAAATTTTACTGCGCTCTCGTAAAAATTAAACTTACTCCCTTTTTTACTGCGCTCGGTAATTTTTAAATGGTACTTTAAACTTTTAACTTCTTTAATTGCTTTAAGACTTTTATGCACAATTTCTTTGCAAGTATAATCTGGTAATTTTTTTGCCGACGAAAATAAAAACGCAAACGAAGTTGTAATTATAAATAGTTTAAGAAGTTTCATTTTAAATGTGTGGCAAAAATAAGATAATTAACGTAAAACACAAGGGATTTAGTATAATTGGCAGTTAGTTTGGTAGATTTATTTAAAGCTGACATTAGTTAAAATGAAGTGCTCTTTTATTAAACCCAAAACTTAGGCTTCATAAAAACCAAAAACCCCGAGTATTACTCGGGGTATATTGGCTCTCAAAAAACTAAAACCTTGGCAGGATTTAGTTGCCCTTTACTAACTCGTAGTAATGGGAGTATGTTTGGTGTTTATTATTTTTTACCATCCATTTTATCTCTTAAATCAGATAAAGCGGAGATATCACCTAACGTTGAACGCTCAACGTTTTCTTTTACTTTTTTAACTGCTTTTTTAGCATCTTCTGCTTCAGCTTTTTTGTTAGCTTTTTCAGTTTTCTTAGCTTCTTCTTTCACTTCTTCGTGTAAACGAGCGTGAGAAACAACTATACGCTTAGCATCTTTACTAAATTCAATTACTTTAAAATCAGCAATCTCCTCCATTTTCACATTACCACCTTCAGCTTTAGCTAAGTGGCGCGCAGGACAAAAACCTTCAACACCATAAGGTAAGCCAACAGTAGCACCTTTGTCGTTAACTGTCATAACAGTTCCTTTGTGCACTGAATCAATAGTGAAAATTGTTTCAAAAACATCCCATGGATTTTCTTCTAATTGTTTGTGGCCTAAAGATAAACGACGGTTTTCGCCATCAATTTCTAACACAACAACATCCAATTTTTCTCCTACTTTGCAGAACTCACTTGGGTGTTTAATTTTTTTGCTCCAGCTTAAATCAGAGATATGAACTAATCCATCAACTCCTTCTTCTAACTCAACAAATACACCAAAGTTTGTAAAATTACGCACAGTACCAGAATGTTTGCTGCCTTTTGAGTATTTGTCAACAATCATAGCCCAAGGATCAGGTGTTAATTGTTTCATGCCTAAACTCATTTTGCGCTCTTCTCTATCTAACGTTAAAACCAACGCTTCTACTTCATCACCAACTTTAACAAACTCTTGCGCACTGCGTAAATGTTGGCTCCAACTCATTTCACTTACGTGAACTAAACCTTCAACACCAGCCGCAATTTCAATAAATGCACCATAATCATTAATTACAACTACTTTACCTTTTACTTTATCACCTACGTTTAATTCAGCATTAAGATTTTCCCAAGGATGTTTGCTTAGTTGTTTTAAACCTAAAGCAATACGTTTTTTATCATCATCAAACTCTAAAATTACAACTTGAATTTTCTCGTCTAATTTCACAATTTCTTCTGGGTGATTGATACGACCCCATGATAAATCTGTAATGTGGATTAAGCCATCAACACCACCTAAATCAATAAACACTCCATAAGAAGTAATGTTTTTAACAGTACCTTCTAATACTTGTCCTTTTTCTAATTTAGAAATGATATCGCGTTTTTGTGTTTCCATTTCAGCTTCAATTAAGGCTTTGTGAGAAACAACTACGTTTTTAAATTCGTTGTTAATTTTTACAACTTTAAATTCCATTGTTTTACCAACGTAAATATCGTAATCGCGAATTGGTTTTACATCAATTTGCGAACCTGGTAAAAATGCTTCGATACCAAACACATCAACAATTAATCCACCTTTTGTGCGGCATTTAACATGGCCTTTCACAATTTCTTCGCTTGTTAATGCTTCGTTTACTCTATCCCAGCTTTTATTAGCACGTGCTTTTTTGTGCGATAAAATTAATTGACCTTGTTCGTTTTCAGCACTCTCAACGAATACTTCAACCATATCGCCAACTTTTAAATCAGGGTTGTATCTAAACTCTGATAAAGCTACAACTCCATCAGATTTGTAACCAATGTTTACAATAACCTCGCGGCTATTTTTTGCTACCACTTTACCTTCTAAAATTTGAAGATCAGTAATAGTGTTTAATGATTTTCCATACAATTCATCCAACTGAACTTTTTCTTCTTTGGTGTAACTGTCGGTTTTTTTTCCAATTGAATTCCAATCGAAATCTGCGTTTCCTACTAAGGCGTTATTTGCCATTTTTTTAATAATTGTATTAGGCTTTAAGACATACCTAAGGGGTTAAACTTTATAATTAACAATTTAGCCTTAATTAAATTGGGTTACAAATATACTACAAAATTAGGGGTGATTGGCTATTTATAGGCTTTTTTATACCCCTGAAAATCAATAAAATAATTATTTTAACAAGGTGTTAAAAAGATAGAATTGTTAAAAAATGAAGTTGTACGTATAAAATTAAAAAAAAGGTCGTATATTTGAGGTATGGATACCAAAGTAACATTATCGTTTGATAAAGCCGTAATAGAAAAAGCAAAAAAATATGCCGAATCTCAAAACATGAGCCTTTCGCGCCTTATGGAATTTTTGCTTAAACAAGTTACAGATAAGCCAACCGCAAAGGTTTATGAGTTGCCTGTTTCTAATTGGGTAAACATGGTTGCTGAAGGTGAAGCTGAATATATAACACCAAACTCTAAAAAGAAACGCAATTTAAAAGAAGAATTTCGCAACAGAAAATGAAATTATTTTTAGATGCAAATGTTTTAGTAACCGTTGTAAACAAGGAATATCCTGATTTTAATGCATGCGCCAGGGTACTAAGCATAACCGAAATAGATTTTTTTAAATTATACACGTCGCCTATTTGTTTATCGATTGCTTATTATTATGCCGAAAAAAAGCACGGTACAGAAATGGCACGAAAAAAAATAGATTTGTTGTTAGAAAAAATTTTAGTTACCGATGTTGGTGAAATAGAAACCAAAAAAGTATCATTAAATAAAAAAATTCGCGATTTTGAGAATGGCTTACAATATTACTCTGCCTTACGAAGTGGATGCGAGGCAATAATAACAAACAATTTAAAAGATTATTATTTTTCAGAAATTGGTGTTTTTACGGCTGAAGATTTTTTGATTCAGCATTTTAGTTAGGGTTCACTCAAAAGTACAAATTTGCTAAGTAATAAGATGCGTGCAAAGCTTTTTCCTTCTTTTTAGAAAATCAATGCACAAAAAAAAGGTTTTTTTCTTTCTTTTTGCTTGATAAAAATTAACTAACTCATCGCTAGCTTAGTTAGGGCTTGCTCAAAAACTCAAGTCTTTTTTTGAACCATAAACGGACATAAAAGATGACAGTATTTTAAGATTATATGACCTTAAATGCATTATAAGATTCAATTTTGTTACGTTATCCTTTTACCAATGAATCAAAAGGTAAAACAATTCAAGTATATTTAATATTCCTATGTTTGAAAATATACACAATGTGAGTTTCCATTGTGCCATCACCTTTTTGATATGGAAATGAAAATTCTTTTACAAAATCAAATCCAATTTGTTGTAATGACGTTTTAATTTCAGCTTTATCAAAATAATAAAAATGCACACCTAAACCTGTGCTTCCGGTAATTCGAGAAGAATTTTCGTAATCACCATCAACAAAACTTAAGTAAAAAAAGCCATTTTTATTTAGAACGGAATAAGCTTGAAGAAAAAATTGTTCTACGTCATTCCAAGCGAGATAAGGAATACAGAAGCCTGAGATAAGCACATCAAATTTTTTATTGAGCGAATTTATTTTTGTTGTGTCTAATAAAATAGTTTCTGCTTCTGGAATATTTTTTTTAGCCAAAGCAAGCATGTTTGGCGCAACATCTGATAAAGTAAACTGTAAGTTGTTGTTTTTTGTATTCAAATAATAGGAGATATTTGCAGGACCACAACCTACTTCAAGCACAGCCGTTTGTGTGTGCTTTAGTTGCTCCAATAAAAAATTATACGAAGGTTTATAAATAGTAAGGTGCATGAATTTTTGTTCATACACCTCAGCTAATTTATTCCAGGAATTGTGTGTTTCTCTATAGTTCAATGAGATACTATTTTTCTTGAGCTTCCGAATTATTCAAATTACTATTTCTTTTACTATACAAGAAATAAACAATTATACCTAATGTACCCCAAATAATAAATGTAAACCAAGTGTCTTTTCTTACAAAAAACATTAAAGCAATGTTGAAAGCTGCTCCTAAGGTTCCAATCAAGTAAACGGCAGGCGTGCGGTAAGGTCTATCAAGTTCAGGTTTTTTATACCTTAAAATCATAACAGCCAAACATACCATAGAAAATGCCAATAATGTACCCATACTGCACATTTCACTCACTTTTTTTATAGGTGTAAGTGCGGCAACTATAGAAATAAGTGCACCAACTAATATTGTACTCTTATGCGGTGTTTGAAATTTAGGGTGTACTTCTTTAAAAAATTTAGGCAACAAACCATCTTTAGCCATACCTAAAAATATCCTAGTTTGACCTAGCATCATTACTAACATAACTGAGATTAATCCAGCGGTTGCAGCAATAACAACTAGGTATTTCGCAATAGGATTTCCTGCCGCTTCAAAGGCAGAGGCTACAGGGGCTCTTAAATCTAATTGATCATATTTTACCATACCAGTTAGTACTAATGAAACTAAAATATATAGCACAGTACAAATTACTAACGAAGATATAATAGCAAATGGCACATCTTTCTTGGGATTTATAGCTTCACCGGCTTGTGTGCTAACCGCATCAAAACCAATGTAAGCAAAGAATACAATTGAAGCTGCTGTAAACACACCTCGCAAGCCAAAATGACTTTCTCCTTTAAAATCTATTATTTTATTAGGAATAAAAGGCGACCAATTCTCAGTATTTATATAAAATGCACCAGCAATTATTACAAATAAAACAACAGCAATTTTAATTATTACAATAATATTATTTGTACTAGCTGCTTCCTTAATTCCTTTAATAAGCACACCAGTTACAATCCAAGTAATTATAAACGCAAGGAGGTTGAAAGAAAAGCCTGGTAAATCTACCGAAGAATAATTTGAGCTAAATTGGGTAAAATTTGCTTGACTCGCTTTTTCTGCTAAAAGTGGGTAAAATTTAGAAGCCTCTAACACTTTTTTATCTGCATCCACACTTATGCTCTCAATAATATCTTTAGCAGGTGTGTTTGATAAAGCTGCAATAACTTCACTAACTGCAGGAAGATTTTGGGTGTTAAGAATATCGGCGGCACTTTTAAAACTTTCAAAATTTACATGCAAATTATTATGTAAGTAATCTTGTATAGATGTAATTGCGTGTGAATTAGCAAGCATTTCTTTGGCAGAGCTATAGTCCATTGAGAGATACAAAGGCAAATGAACATTAAATAGGTGCATTAATTTTTCGAAATAACCACTCCAAGCAACTGCAACTGTTGTAGCTCCCATCATGTATTCCAAAATTAAATTCCAGCCAATAAACCAAGCAAAAATTTCACCAATAGTTCCATAAGAATAGGCATAGGCACTCCCTTCTACGGGCAACACTGAAGCAAATTCTGCATAACATAGTGCGGCAAACATACAACCAATACCAGCAATAATAAATGAGAGCGCTAAAGCGGGTCCGGCTTGTTCATTTGCAGCTATCCCCGTTAAGGTAAAAATACCACCACCAATAATGGCTCCAATTCCTAAAGAAGTTAGTCCCCATTTTGTTAAAACGCGTTTTAAATCATTTTTCTTCATATCTGCCTCAAAGGCCGATACAGGTTTTAATCTCCAAATTGACATATTACTAAATAATTAATTTTTTGTTTCGTAAATAAACAAATTAAAGATGAGATTTGCAACTAACAAAATTGAATTAATAAGTTAGGAGAATTTGTAAGACTTTTAAAAATAATGGGGCATTAAAAAATTGAATTTTATTCCATAATAATTAACAGTAAATTAACTAATTGGTGAAGGGTACATCTAAGGCATTATTGTGAATTTAATTTCACCATTTTCTTGACCTGCTTCACCTATGCTAATGTTTTTATCGCCAGATAATTTTTTGTTAAGTAATTTCACACCCCTGTAATCGTATTTCATTGTATTATTATCAATGGTTCTTGCATTACTCCAAGCAAATCCTTTTTCAGATAGAGCTAAAAAGTGATTAATAAAACTATCGTAGCCAGTATCGAATTTAGTACCTAAGTATTTTTTTAATCTTTCTGGGTCTTTTAATTTAGTTTCACCACTTAGCACATCAATCAATAAGTTGTGAAATTCATTGTACGAATTTTTTATTCCCTCTGCACTTGTTTTTGATTTAGTTTTCTTATTTATTTTATTGTAAACATTGGAAAATCCGACATCTTTTGCGCCTGCATAAAGGGTATCGTAATCGGTTTGTGATTCATAGAGCATTTTTGGAGGATAGGTGTTACAAGATCCAAGATCTTCATTACTTACACTTACAATTTTGCTTACTCCACTTGTAGTTTGTGTTTTTACATAAAAAACATGCTTATTCCAACGCAATGCCCTTATCCCATTTTTTTCGGAGTTCATTTTCATTTCTAATACATCAGCAATCACAATATTCGTTTTTTTGTCAGCACCATCATCGCTTGCAAGAATATCGTAACCATTTGGACATTTAACAATATCTTGTGTTTCAAAGTTTTTAATAGATACTACATCATTATAACCGTAGTTGAGTTTTACTTTAAAATTATCGCTATTTACACTAAAAAAATCAATAAGTAATTTATTTGCATTAGCAATACTTTTTGTACCATTTACACTTTTGGGATCCCATACTTGAGTAATTGCGTGTTTCCAGACATTATCTAATTTACAACTGTTTGCAGAATTTGACCTTCTGTATTCTACGGTGCTCCTAATTGTGAGTTCATCATGTTGGTTATTTTTTTTACACGTACCTAAAAATTCTACAACATAATAATCATGAGGTAATACATTTTTAATATACTCACATTGCGCACTATACATGTGTTGATTCCCAGCAAATTTAAAATCTACTTCGTTTGCATTTAACTTAAAAGCGTTAAGTTTTGCTTTTAATTCTGGACTTGCTTTTAATAGCGCTAAAGCTGAGGCATTACTTGGATCTGGTATAGTTTGTGAATAAGCTTTTATGCCGATGAAAAGCATAAAACAGTTGGAGATTAACAATTTCATATTTTTTATGGAATTAGTGTTTTACAAATTTTATGGTTTCTGAATTATTTATTCTCAAAAAATAAACGCCTTTTACTAAACCGCCTAATGTGATGATTTGATTTTGAGAATCCAAGGTGCCAGCTTGTTTCATGCTACCGTTGCTATCATAAATCTTGTAACTACTATTAGCAGGTATATTGTTTTTAACGTGTATATAATTTTCACTTGGGTTAGGAAAAATCGAAATAGGCTCTACTTCATTTTGAGAATTTATATTGGTTGTGATTGGAGAATATTTTACAAAAAAACCATTGTAAGGATTAACGGAATAGGATGTAACACCTACATTGTGATCAAAATCAATTGTATAACCAACGGTACCATCAATCCAACCAGTAACGATATAATCTTGATTGGATTTAGTTAATGAAGTGGTGTAAATCATTGGGTTGTTTTCTGCTATGTTCTGATAGCTTATTAAATTGCCGCTAGAAGATAATTTTACTAAACAACACGAACTTAAAGCACACGTTAAGTTAGAAACTGCCATACCTGGGTCTAAATCTACACTTGAGACGTAATAAACCAAGGTGTTTATTTCACCATTTGCATCAACAAATAAACTTTCGGCTGAACTATTATTATTACTTTGAAACTGTTTTGCGAAAATTAAATTACCATTTTGATTGAGCTTAATTAGAACACCGTTATAAACTCCTGATGTTGACAAAGTAAACGTACTAGCACTATTATCAAAGTCTACAGTATTTCTAAACGATCCAGAAATAATTACATCGTTTCCACTTAAATTCATATCAAATAATTCATCACTGGCGGTTCCTCCATAACTATATGCCCAAATAAATGAACCCGTGGCGCTGTACTTAACCACATACGAATCTCTTAATCCATTAGAACTAAGCACATTTAGTGCAGGCGATGAATCTACATCAACAGTACCTTGATAGATACCTGCAAGGTAAATTTCGTTTGCTGCATTTGTTAGTACCTGAACGGCGAAGGTGCCTAGATTTTTTTGCACGAATAGTAAATTAAAGTTTGCATCGTATTTAGCTAAAAAAGCGGCGTTACTTACGGTTGATGAACTAACGGCTGGGCTAGGATCAAAATCACAATTGTTTCCGGCTGTTCCAGATACGAAGATATTTCCAGAATTATCAATATGCATATCCCTAAGTTCATCATTCGCTGGTCCAGCTATAATTGCGGCTGAGATAAAACTGCCGTTTGACGTAAGCTTAAGCATAAAAAAATCGACTGAATTTATAAAGGCAGAAACACTGTAGGTAGCATTTGATGGATCAAGATCCACCGTTCCTTGAAAGGTTCCGCCTAAGATTATTTCATTATTAGAATTTATACTTATTCGTTTGATATCTGAGCTACCAGTACCTTGCAATGTTTTAGCCCACACTAAAGTTCCGGTACTGCTAAACTTACAGATGTAACCTTGGTTATTTCCCGTATTCGTGTAAGTTGCGGTTGAGGAAGAAGGATCAAAATCAACTGCGGTATCATAGACACCAGCTACATAAATATTTCCATTTGCATCTACTGCACTGCATTGAGTTTCAGATTGATTCGCACCAACAAAAGCGCCGGCAAAATCTAAATTTAATTGCGCATAGGTATTTGCGGTTACAGCTAAAGCAACAATAAAAAGGAGTTTAGTTAATTTTTGCATAATAAAAGTTTTTAAATGTTTTACTTATAAATAATTATTTTTTTGGTTTGACTTAAGCTTCCGTTGGTTACTTTTATAAAATAAGTGCCACTTGCTAACTCGTTTACATTTAATAGGTGATTTATACTACTGGTGGTTGCTACTCTTTCGTTTTTAATTACTCTTCCAACAACATCTAACACTTGTATTTGCGACGAATTATCTTTTAAAAGTTGTACATTAATTACTGATTTTGCTGGGTTTGGGAAAACGTTAAATAACTCAGCGAATTTTGTATTTTCTGTTATAGAAACGTTTTGTGCCGTTATATTTACATTATCGATAAATAAATTGTTGCCTTTATCGCACTCTATTTTAAACATAAATCTTACACTACTTTCGTTCACTAATGGTGATAAATCTATAGTATCGTTATCCCATTGGTTGCTCGCGTTTGGAATGAAATTAGAGCTTAACGAACTTGTTGTGGCTAAGGCTAATCCAGATTTATTATAAGAGGTACTTGTCCATGTCTTTCCGCAATCAGTAGAAAATAATACACTAAGTTTATCATTTGAATTATTAACTCGGCAGAAAGAACGGGCAAAAATCAATTTAGGCATAACGGCACCAACTAAATTAATTGCAGGAGATATTAATCCATCTGTTTCATTATTATTAGAAGTAAAGTTTTGAATGAGTGCCGCGCCCGTTCCGCTTAAGGCAGTAAGCGTAGATTGTTGCCAAACATTATTCAATTTACTTTGTACTGTCCAATCATTAGTAAATGTTGCGCTTGTTTCAAATCCTTCAAAATAAGGTAAATTTTTAGTTAGCGAGGCATTTGATATAGTTACAATATTTGCTTTTGTTAGGCTTGTTGAACCAGCAGCGTTGCTTGCCATTAAAGTTGCTGAATAGGTGCCAGGGGCGTTGTATTTTACCCAAACATTTTGAAGAGTTGATGTTGATGGAGTTCCGCCTGGAAAAGTCCATTGCCAAGCAGTTGCATCGCTACCATACGATAAATCTTTATAAAAAACAGAATCACCTTGGCATCTGTATACACCATAACCAGGCATAAAATCAACATTAGGCTTGCATTGTTGCATAGGTAATAATATCCCAGTTGCAATAGCTGTGCTATTCGTTACCAAATTTCCTCTTAACCCATTGTTTAGCGCAATTTGATTATGCATTCGGTTAACTTGTCCATTAGTAAACATAACGCCGCAGGTAGTGTAGTCCATAAAATTTTGATAGTTTTCTTTTATTCCAGGATTGCACACATCAACAGTACTTGGATTGGGGCAATTAAAAAAGCCCTTTGTATCTGGAGTATCTCCTACTAAGTCACCTCCTAAACAACTAACTCCACAAGGATTACTACCATCCCAAATATGTAATAGACCAAAGTAATGTCCGGCTTCATGTGTAAGAGTTCTACTCCAAGGATTAAAAGAATTGTACTGAACAGTAATACCATGGCTTGTAAAAGGTGGATTACCAAAGGAAAAGCTTGCATACCCTCCCGATCCTCCAGTAATATTGTTCACAACAAATATATTAATGTATTTACTTTGCGGCCAGAAGTTAGAATGCCCATAACCGTTATAAGTTGTTTCGTCAGGTATCCGAACGATGCCATTGGTACAATTACCTAATGGATCAAAACGAGCAAGTATAAAGCGTATGCTAGCATTACCGATTATATTTTTAAACGGTAAAATTACATTTGCTGTATCGCTGTTATACGAATTAAAATCTTCGTTTAATTGTTGTATGGTATTATAAATTTGTGAGTTTGGTATATTCTCGGCACCATAGTCGTGCTCTACATGTACAACAATTGGTACAGAGTAAGTGCTTACACTAGGGCTGGCGTTAGCCTTTAAATAGGTACTAAGATTTGTAATGAGCTGTTGCCCTAAATCAATTTTCGGATTTTTTTGTCTATCACTATTTAATAGAATTTGAGCTGCGCATTTCTCTTGAGCTTTAGAAACACTAAAGAAAAATGATAGGGCAGTTAAAATTAAAACCGTTAATTTTTTCATAAGTTTTTTTTCAAAAATCGTAAATAGAATATCAGTAAAAACTAAAAGATGGCCAAATGGGTTAAAATTTGAGCGAGCTGGGGTAAAAAAGTGGTGAAATTTTTAGAAACTAAATTGTTCCTAGCTTATTAATAAGCTGTACTCGATTTGCTTCACTTACTGGAATTTCTTTACCGCTGATAATAACATGTTTGGTAGAAATTTTTTCAATAAGATTGAGATTTGCCAAGAAACTGCGATGCGTTCTAAAGAAATTATGTGGTTCTAATTTTTGTTCTATTACTTTCAATGTTTGGCTAATAACATGTTTTGAGTTTTGTGTATATATAATAGAGTAATTATCACACGCCTCAATGTGAGTAATGTTTTTATAAAATATTTTTATATACGTCTCCTTTTCTTTAATAAAAAAGAAATCTCCAACTTCTGCGGCCGGAGAATTTGTTGTTTTACTATTAATTTTATGGCTAACAATTTCAAGGTTCGACTTAATATCAGATTTCGTAAACGGTTTAATTATATAAGTTTCAGGGAAAGTGAGTTTAGCTTTATCGATTGTAATACTATCAGACTTTGAGGTTAAATAAATAAATTTAATAGCGTTGTTATTCAAAAAATGTCCTAAATCAATCCCATTTAAATTACCTTTTAAGTTGATATCAACCAAGGCAATATCGGGTTTAGTTTTAGAAATTAAACTTATAGCATTTTCATATCTATCTGCTACGCCAATTACGTCATAATTTAATTCAGTCAAAATTTCATAAATAAAATCAGCTATAATTGCTTCATCTTCAACTATTAACACACTAATTTTTTTCATACAGCATAAAGTTTTTAATAATTAGTTTAATTGAACAGCCATTACCTCCTTCAGTAATTACTTCCGCATCTAGCTGCCTGCAAAGGGAATTTATTAATTTTAATCCAAATCCTTTTTGTATTTCGTTATAATTAAATCCAATACCATTATCCAGATAATAAAAATGGAGCAGATTATTTGAAAGAAAAAATTTTATTGTAATGCTAGGGTTCTCATTTTTTTTAAATGCATACTTAATTGAGTTTGTAATTAATTCATTCAATATTAAACCTATAGGCACAGACGCATCTACTATTAACTTCAGTGCTTGAACTTCTTGTAAGAATTGGATCTGATTACCGAAACTATATCCAGATTTAATCATAGCAATTATATTATCGAAAAAAGCAGCAGCCTCAATGTAAGCAAACTTATCGTCGTGATATAAATTACGGTGCAATAACAGCATGGTGTTTATTCTATTTCTGCTCTCTTCAAGCGCACCTTGCGCATTAGAATCCTTTACATTTTTAAGCTGCAATTCCAATAAGCCAGCAACTAATTGTAAATTATTTTTAACTCTATGATGTATCTCGCCAAGTAAAAGTTCTTTTTCAGTTAAACTTTCTTTTACAATTTTTCGTTGCGCTATCAATTCTTTGTTTCGATTTCTTAGTAAAACAAAAAAGACTATTAATATGAGTACAATTACAGCCAATGATACAGTTATATACAAAATAGCCCTTTTTTGATTTTTATTGTAGGCTATTTCTTTGTTTTTACTTTCTAGTTGAAGATTTTTTAAATCAACCTCTAACTTATTTTCAATGTTTGAAATTTGCTGTTTTACATTTTCACTAAATAAAGAATCTTTGAGTTGGAAATGTTTTTTATGATAAAATAGTGCAGAATCTTGTTTGCCTAAGGTCTGATATATTTCGAAAAGTGTTTTATAGGTTTCAATGAGTTTTGGATAGGTTGAAGTGGAAATTAAAATAGATTTGGCCTTGAAGCCATAATCTAGGGCTTGCTTATGCTTCTGGTCTAAAAAAAAATTTCGTGATAGATTGCTATAACAAATTCCCAACAGTCTTGTCTCTTTATACCTCTGGCATGTATCTACACAAATTTCAAAATAATCTTGAGCTAAATTATAATTTCCTTCTTTTTGAAAAGTTATACCTATGTTATTGTATAACGCTGCTATTTCAGACTTGCTGGTTATGAATTTACTTTTTAAAACATAATTAAAATTCTCTCTAGCCTCTTTATATTTCCCCAGGCGGAGTAAAATAACACCAGATCTGTTTTTATAATATACTACTGTAGAATCGGCTTGTTCGGTAGTTAATTTCTTTGCTTTATTTAGCCATGAAAGCGAGTATTTCGTAAACTCAGTACTTATGGTAGAATAAACAAAAGCAATATCGGTATAGTTTTTAACCAAACCATCTTTGTTATTCAATTGTTCGTTTATTTTTGATGATTCGAGGTAGCATTCTATTGCCTTTTCAAATTTATTCTTGTAAAAATTAATATTGCCCTTTTGGATGTAAACCAACTGTAATACTGATAAATCATTATTGGCAATGGCGCTTTTAATTGCTAAATCATTGTATACAGTTGCAGAATCTAAATCTTTCGGAATGTTTCTTTTTGAAAGTTTGTAATAATTAAGTTGGGCATTGAATACGTTAACACAAACTATTACTAAAAAGCACAAAATGAGTTTCTTAGTTTTTTTCTGGTTCAACATAATCATTTAATAGCTAACTTAAATTTGAAATTAAGGTACTTATTTTTTGTAATACTAGTTGATTCTTTGTTTATATACTCAAAAAAATAGCAACTTTTAGTTGAATTGTATTAGTAACAGTAGTTGTGATTAAAATTAGAACTTTAAAGCCTTTGAGGAATGAACTTTAGTTATGTTAATAACTATTTGCTCAGAATCTAAAAAAGTTGTATATTTGCACCTCGAAAAAAATAAGTTAAACAAACGCATTGTTATAGCTTTTTTCGGAAAAATTATAAATACCCTAAAAGCGCAAATTAAGATATATTGCGGGATAGAGCAGGGGTAGCTCGTTGGGCTCATAACCCAAAGGTCGGGTGTTCGAATCACCCTCCCGCTACTAACAAACCCTCGGCTTTCGCTGAGGGTTTTTAAATTTAATGGAATTTGTAGTTTACATACTTTATTCTGAATTACACAAAAAACATTATGTTGGTTATACATCTGATTTAGAAGCCCGTTTTAAATCTCATAATGAACTTGCAACTAAAGGTTTTACTGTAAAATACCGTCCGTGGCGTTTGCTATACACAGAAAGTTTTAAAACAAAAACAGAAGCTCTACAACGAGAAAAGTATTTAAAAAGTGGTGTTGGCAGAGAATTTATAAAAGCATTACCACACTAGCTCGTTGGGCTCATATCCGCCTATTCGGCGGACGGGTGTTCGAATCACCCTCCCGCTACTAACAAACCCTCGGCTTTCGCTGAGGGTTTTTAAATTTAATGGAATTTGTAGTTTACATTTTAAATTCAAAAAAATAAGAAGAGATTACAAAAGTAAAACCCAACCTATCTTTTCGAAAAAAGAAACTATACGTTGGGTTCAGCTAATGATTTAAGAAAATCGTTATTTTATCAAACTCACATGCCCAGTTAAATCGTGGTATTTATTAAATACATCCACCACTTGCGCTTTCCATACATAAACATCTTGCTTAATAGGCTCTATACTATTTTTCATCGTTCCATCCCATGTTTCATCCAAACTATTTCCTACAAAAATTTTGTGTCCCCATCTATCGTAAATTTGAATAGTAAATTTAGATATACCCACTCCTTTAGCAAAAAAATCATCATTCACACCATCGCCATTTGGTGTAAAAGCATTTGGTATATAAATTACAAACGATGGTTTAAATTTTATTACTTGGCTTGTTGTATCAGCACAACCAAATTCATTTTTTACAACCTGAAAAATTACAGGAGTTGTTGCAGTATTTGAGAATGTATGATTAAAACTTTGAGAAAGATACGTGCCACCATCATTAATAAAATAATTAGTACTTCCTGCCCCACTTGCCGTTGAGCTTACGGTAACATTTGGTTCGTTCTCATCTACCTCTGCTGGCGAGGTTACAAAACCAGCATTTGGTTTAGGAAATACATTTACATAATTATTTTTTACTATTGTGCTAATACAGCCGCTATCGCTAACAAGTTTAAGTGTTATAGAATAATTTCCTTTATCGTAACAATGTGTTGGATTTAATTCATAATTCGGCAAACTTCCATCTCCGAAATTCCATTGTTGAGTAACAATATTTCCAGTTGCAATCATTGAACTATTAGTAAATTTCACACAATGCATTGGGCAACCATTAGGGTTTGGTGCTGCAAAAGCTGGTTGTGGCTTAGGATTTACATTTAACGAACGCGAATAAATATTGGTACAACCATAAACGGTTTGCACCTCTAATTTTACTAAATATGTTCCATTGGCTGCGTATGTGTAACTAGGATTTGGGAAAATATTGTCAGTGATATTATCTCCATTAAAATCCCAACTATAACTTGCAATGCCACCATCAACACTTGTAGTTTGATTTGAGAAGGTGGTAACATCGCCCAAACAAACAGATTTTACTGAAAATTTTGCTACTGGGTTTGCACGAACCACAACCGGATTAATTTTTGTATTAATGCAATTATAATTACTAACGGCTTGCAATCTACAGTTATAATTACCATGATTCGCATACATTTTCACTGGATTCACAGTTAGTGTATCGTCCCAAATACCATCATTCTCAAAATCCCAACGCCATTTTACTATACTTCCATTGCTAATTAATGTTGTATTATTAAACTGTGTGCTTTGATTTAAACAAGCAGTATTGCTGCTAAAATTGGTATTTGGCAACGCATGTACACTAACAATTTGCGAAGTACTGCTACTACAATTATTATTGGAAGTGGCAACCAATGTAACAACGTAATTCCCAGCTTGTGTATATTGTTGATTAGGCTGAGCTAAATTTGAAATTTGATTATTTCCAAAATTCCACATATAGGAATTGATAGAATTGTTTAAAGCAATGGTAGAAGTATTCACAAAATTAATAGCATTTCCAAAACATTTGTTGGTAAATGAAAAAGATGGAACTGGATTGTTATAAACTTGTGCTAGTAGTGTTTGTGTACTTAGGCAATTATTATTACTAACAGCCTGCACATTTACTATGTAATTTCCTGAAGCTGTGTAATTATAGCTGGGGTTTAAAGAATTAGCATCAACAATGGCATCCATATTAAAATCCCAAAAATAATTTGAAATGTTTCCACCTAAAATACTACTATTGTTTGCGAAATTACTTGCGTTGCCTAAACAAACATTTGTAGTTGTTATGGCAATTTGAGGTAACGGAAATATTTGAAGTGTTTTTGTAATTGCAGTTACGCAACCTACATCAGAAGTTACACTTAATTGTACAGTATAAATTGAAGGATTGCTGTAAACCACTGTTGGTTGAACTAAAGAAGATGTAGAAGAATTCCCAAAATTCCATGTATAGGAGCTAATACTCCCAACTCCAATAGAACTAGAGTTGGTGAAAGTTGATAAAGTATTTAAACAAACATTATTAACATTAAAATTTAAAGTAGGCAAAGGAAAAATTGTAACAGTTTGTACTGCATTGCCTAGGCAACCTTTATCAGATAAAGCGTTTAAGCTAACATTATAGTTTCCAGCATTTGTAAAATTATTAATTGGCTGAAATAAGTTACTTGTTGAATTTCCAAAATTCCAAGTGTAAGATTGAATGCTACCTACGCTTATTGAACTTGCATTTACAAAACTTAGCATCGGATTGCAAGGTGTAACGTTTTGGTAATTGAATGCTACCGTTGGTAAAGGAAAATTACTTAATGTATAGGTGAAGTCAGGTCCGGCACAACCCGTTACCAATGTAGTTTGGCATGTATAAATACCCACCGAACTTGCATTAATACATTGCCCTACTTGATTCGAAACGTTTGGGCCATTCCAAACATAATTTGCGAAACCATTAGGTGCACAAAAGTTTTTCACATCTCCAACACATACTGTGTCACTAGTACCTTTTACAAATGCCGCGCATATACCGTCAATATAAGCATAACCAAAATGTCCGCCTAAAGAACAATCAAAAGTTGTAAATCTAATTGTAACATTTTGTCCAATATAGTTAGTTAAATCCACTGCTACATTTGTCCAAGGTTTATATATTACTCCGTTTTGTGTAGTTGAACTTAAAAAACCTGGAATATTTCCTCCAGCAGCTACGTTATAAAACGTACATGGAATTTGAACATTATTACTGTCTAACATTTCTATTTGAAAAGCTGGTTGCTGAGTAGCCACATGGCCAGGGTCTTGAAACACAACAGCATAGCGGTAAGTAAAATTTGCATTATTTGCATTTACCATAAAGGTTTGTTCAATTCTATCTGCCTCTCCTCCATTTTGGTTATCCCCAAGTAATAATGAAAAATTTCCTCCAGGAGCCACTCTATTAAATCCACCAGCAGCATCAACGCCACCACCAACAACTAATTGCTGACCACCAGGATTTAAACAACATCCTGCAGCATTAAACAAAGGATGAAAACCAGAAGTTAAAACCCAGCCATTTGTGTTGCCGCCTTCAAAATCAATATTAACGCAACCTGCGGCCTGTATGTAATTGTTGTTTTGTGAATTGGGCTTAAAAGCAACAGAACTGTTAGCTTTTGGATGATTGTGCAGTTTTTTGTGAGCGTTTACAAACTCTAATTTATCTGCTGCACTCAGTTGTTGTTTATCGGCCAATGCTGACCAATAGGAATAATTAAACGGTACTTGAGAATTCGTTGAAACGGAATGCTGTGCCACAACTATTTGAGCGCCTAGGCCAAACAGTGCAAAAGTTAATACATGTGTTTTCATGACCGTAAATTTTTAGAGGGTTAAATGTTGTTTTCATTATTTTATTTTGTTTGTTATTACTATTTAGTTTTACTCGAGTTTTGTATTTAAGTTGTGAAAGGTTACAGCCATTTAGCTTATTTCCAATTTTAGATTTACTAAATCCACCCAAATAACGACCAATTCGATGAATTTATAGTTCGATATTAAAAAATTCCTTATTTTTACTTTTAGAGAAACTAACAGGTTATTAACAATTTCCAACCTTACCCCTTTATGAAACTAAAATATCTATTTCTATTTTTTTTTATTACAACTTTTAAACTAAGCGCTACCCGATGGTATGTTGATGAAGGCTCAAACGCTGGCGATTACTACACGCCACTTTCAATTCCAGGCAATAACGCTAATGCTGGTACACCTAATTCGCCTTTTGCTACTGTAAATTTTGCCATAGGAGTTGCAGCGCCCTTTGATACTATTTGTGTTGATGCTGGTGTTTTTACCGAATTCGTACTAGTAACTAAAAACATTTTTATTTTTGGTGCAGGAAAAAACACAACTTTTTTTGATGGTCTGAATAAAAGTGCTGGTGGAGGAATTGGTTTTAGAGTTTTTCCAAACACACGTATTGATATTAGAAGCCTCGCCATACAAAATTATAACAGCGGTTTACAAATGGTATCTTCTGGTCCCTCAGATACCCTAAGGTGTTTTTTTGATAGTTTGAACGTAAACAATAATTTTGGTAATGGGTTCAATTACCAAGGGCAATGTAAAATCAGACAGTTCAGAATTAGAAATTCTGATTTAACATTAAACAATGGTACAGCCATATCTAGAGCAGTTTTTGTAATAGGACCATCTAATGATTCGTGTTTTATTTCAAACACGCTTGTAACTGGTAACTCTTTTGTTGGTATAGATTTTAATACACCTAGTCCCGCTAGTGCAAGTAGCAGGTACGCAAGTATACAAACTTGCACCTTTGTTGGTGGAACCGCTCCTGGCTTAGCACTTGTTGGTTTTAAAGGTGCACTTATTAAAGATAATATTTTAAGAGACAATCAATTTTGCTCAATTGAAATAAAAACCTGTGAAGGCAATGGTTTGACAAGTGGGCCGGGTAGTTTCGTAATTAGAACAAATAGTATTTCCCTAACAGCACCATCCATTCAACGAAGAGATATTGCGGCAATTGCTATCATGAATAGGGATGCAAACATTGCAGGTTCTAATGGAACACTTACTACTAAAGGAATTGTTCTAATAGAAAATGAAATTTCAGGGTTTCAAGTATTAAACACAAATGTTACTAATCCTCCATTTACTGCACAGGATGTTACGAATTGGTCAGCAGCGCCTTATAACGGTGAAGTGCCAGATACTCTATTTGATGCGTTTGGGATTGTATTAGAAGGTACAGGACATATTGCTACACGTAATAAATTTATTAATTGTGAAATTGGGATACAAGCACAACAACTGCCTGCGTTTAGTGGCACCTTTGCGCCCATTTCAGATTATTTTGATGCAAACCGTGTTTTTCCAGGCACCACAGCAAGTTTAACTTTACAACAAAATGGCTATTATAATTGCAAAAGAAATATTCGTGCGGTCAATCTTTCCACTTCAATTGATGCTTCTAATTCTTTTCAAACTGTTAATACATTTACACTTATCTCGAACAAAGTTCTAACGCTTCCAGGCGCGCCAATTGCTCCCTTCCCAGCAATCAATCCGCATTTTAATGCTCTTAATGCGTCAAAACCAACAGGTTTAATTGACTTTAGTCCTTGGGTTAAAAACAACACAGATGCCCCGGCAATTGGTTATCAAGGTGATATAAGTTATTTAATAGTTGATGAACGCTCACCAAAAGCTAATTTAATTGATTATGTGCAGGAAGGACATGATACAGTAAGTGGTGGGCCAATTTTAACAGTAGAAATTTCACCTGGGTTTTATAATGAAAGAAATAAGCTGAATAAAACTGTACATTATATTGGCGTCTCAAGTCCAACAATAAACGTTTTAGACATGCAAGGCTTAAGTGATACGCTATATGTTGATGGTGGCTTTGAGATTCGAGATTCACTCATCTGCAATCTTGGTGTAATTAAAACAACAACACTTAATACCATTTTACTTAAATCTAATTGCAAAAGTGATTTAGGAACTATAAACTCATTTGTACACGGACCTATTAGAGCAGAAAACTTGTCAACTGGTAATTTTACTTTAAATCTTCCAACTGGCTATGCAACCATTGGTAACAGACATATTAAACTAACACTTAATCAAACAAACTCTAGCTTAACTACTTATCAAGCACAGTATTTAAGTACCGGTGCGCCAACAATTACTATCAATTCTCCAATTACCTCAACGTGGAATCCTCAATCTTATTGGTTTATAGATGATGGGGGAGCGGCAAATTTTACCAATCCAGAAATCACTTTAAACTATGGAACAAATGACTATCCAACGGCCACGGCGCATACTGTGGCGAAACGTGTTACATCTCCAAGCATTGCTTGGGAATACATAAAAGATTTAACACCAACATTTGTTGCCACTACTGGCACGGTTAATAGTTCAATTTCGCAAAATGCAAAGTTTACAAACATGGGCGCTTTTGCAATTGCTCCAATAGAAGTTTGTACTAAACCAAGTTTTACAATGTCAACAAGTGTTTGTTTGGGTAGCAGCATCAATCCCATAAATACTACAACTGCAGCGCCTACAACTACCATTACAAATTATACTTGGAATTTTGGAAATGGTTCGCCTCAAATTGTTCAAACAGGAAGTTTTACAGCACCTTTCCCAGTAAATAACCCAACACTTGCACCCTACTCCTACTCTGCAGCTGGCACATATACATTAAAACTTTATGCTACAAACGATTTTGGTTGCAGAGACTCTTCTGCAATTACTGTAACCGTAAATCCATTGCCAACAGGCACAGTAAGCCCAACAGGAACTTTAAGCATTTGTCTAGGTAGTTCAATTACAATTAATGCAAATACTAGTTCTAGTTTTACTTGGAACGCAATTCCTAGCTTAACATCAACGTCAAGCTCCACACTGTTAGTAAATGTTCCTGGTAAATATTTTTTCAATATGGTGGATGCTAATGGTTGTTCGGGAACCAGTGATACTTTGCGTGTTAATTTAATCAACTGCACCAGCTATTTAGGAATTAGCAAAGCTTCAGTGTTTGTTGAACGCAACGGCACAAATTATAACGTGAGGTACAGAATAAAAGCAATTAATTATGGTAGCACAACAATAACAGATGTGTCATTAATAGAAAACTTAACTGCCACCTTCCCAAGCCCAGCCACATTTACAATTCAAAATTTAGTTGCATTATATGGCAACCTTACTGCAAATCCTTTGTTTAATGGCGTTTCAAACACTTCTTTAGTTGTAACTCCAAGTAATACAATAAATCCTAACGATAGTGCAATTTTTCAATTAGACTTAATTGTAAATCCAGGTTCACAAACTAAATTTATGAATAGCGTAACAGGCACTGCCACCTACACTGGTGGAACATTAACGGATGTATCTACTAATGGCAATAACCCAGACGTAAACGGAAATGGGATTCCTGATGAAAGTGTAACAACAGATATAGAACTCTTTAGCGAATTAGTTATCCCAGATGGATTTTCACCAAACGCTGACAACACAAATGATTTATTTGAAATTAGAGGTATAGAAGCTTACCCAGATAATGAATTACAAATTTTTAATCGTTGGGGTAACTTAGTTTATTCTAAAAAAGCTTACAGCAGTTTAGACTATTGGAATGGCGCACCAAACAGCGGGATTAATTTCCCTGGAAACAAAGTTCCATTAGGAACGTATTACTATATTTTGAAATTAAATGCGTCAGATAAACCTAAAACCGGTTACCTCACTATAAAATATTAATAGCCATGAAAAAAATAATTTTACTTCTATTCGTAACTGTTTGCTTTTTAAGTAAAGCACAATTCGATCCACATTTTACACAGTACATGTATAACGAAAGTTTTATAAACCCAGCTTACGCAGGAAGCCACGATGCCTTGAGCCTTACTGCGCTTGGCCGAAAACAATGGGTTGGATTTAATGGTGCCCCAACAAATGTTACATTTAGTGGTCATGCTCCAGTAGCAAATGATAAGCTAGGTATAGGCCTAAATTTTATGAATGAAAGCATTGGCGTAATGAAACGAAATTATATTTTAGTAAACTGTGCTTATCGCTTAAAACTTAAAACTGGTAAATTTTGTTTTGGTATTCAAGGTGGTGTTAATGGTTTTAGCGAAAATCTTACAAACGTAAACACTATTCAAACAAACGACAATCAATTTTTGCAAAATACAACTTTGGCCTTTGCGCCTAACGTTGGAGCAGGAATGTATTATTATACTAAAAATTGGTATGTAGGATTTTCAACACCTCGCATGTTAATTAACACTACAGCTGGCACAAGTGTTTCCACGGCATTTATCGCACCAAGCTTAAGTTACTATTTAACAGGAGGCTATGTTTTTACTTTGAATAATGATTATAAACTTAAAACAAGCGCCATGTTAAAACTAGCAGCTGGTGCGCCAATTCAGCCAGAAGTAAATGCACACGTAATAATGAAAGATGTTTTTTGGATTGGTGCTACATATAGATTAAACGATGCAGTTGCTGCCATAATCGGTTATCAAGCCACACCACAATTTAGAATTGGTTATTCTTACGATTACACGTTAAGTAAACTACAGCAATTTAATACTGGCAGCCATGAAATAATGCTTAATTACATTTTTAAATACAAAAATAAAAACTTTAGTAGCCCACGTTTTTTCTAAAAAATAATTTATGAAGTCAGTCATTCAAACAAAACTTTTAATCCTTCTTTTATTAATAAACACGCTTGCTTACTCGCAAAGTACTGATAAGCGTTTGCTAAGCGCAGATAAACTATTTATCAAAATGGCTTACGCCGAAGCTGTGGAAAAATACGAAGCTTTCTTGAAAAAAAATCCTAAAGATTTTTACGCTTCACGTCAGGCTGCACTCTGTTATACAAAAATAAATGAGCATAGCAAGGCTATTGACCATTGGCCAAACGTTGCCGATAATTCGCAAGCGAGCGAAAAAGATAAACTTGCTTATGCAAAATGTTTATTAGCAAATTATAGGATAGATGAAGCTAAAAAAGTTTTCATCTCATTAAAATCAAGTTCAGATAAAAACATTGCAGCATGGGGCAAAGCCTTTGAGAATGTAGAACAATTTTATGAAGACTCTGCCCTAACAAAAGTTACAGAGTTAAGCGGAATCAATACGCCTAAGCCAGAATATAGTCCTTACATGTACAGTAACAAATTAATTTATGTAAACGAACCTAAAAAAAATAGTATAATAAAAATTTTAAGCTCTTGGACAAACGAAAAATTCTACACCATTTCAGCGGCTGATAGATTGGACAGCTTGTCGCTAAAGAATTCTACAACATTCAACAAGCACATACAAAGTAAAAAAATGAATGGTCCAGTATGTTTCACACCAAATGATTCAGTTATTTATTTCTCAAAATCTGCTCCTAAAAAAGAATTAAAAAAAGTAAAAGGACTTACCTACCGTATGCAATTGTTCTACACACGAATGAATCAATTTGGAGATGCACATCCTGAAATTATGCCTTTTGCCTATAACTCTATCGATTATGATTGTATGCATCCTACTATTAGTAAAGATGGGGCACACCTTTATTTTGCAAGTAATATGAGTGGAGGACAAGGAGGATTTGATATTTGGGTATGCACCTGGGATAAGGGAGCTTGGAGTAAACCCGTAAATTGTGGGCCAGAGGTAAATACAATTGGAAATGAAGTATTTCCGTTTATAACAAAAGAGAGCATACTTTATTTTGCTAGTGATTACAAACCTGGACTAGGTGGCCTAGATGTTTTTACCGCAGACCCAATAAATAAAAATGAAAAATTTAGAGAGGCAGAAAACCTGGGAGCATCCATAAATACCCAGTTTGACGACTTTGGTGTATTTGTGAAGAATGGAGAGAAAACAGGTTATTTATCCAGTAATAGAAAAAATAATTTTAGAGATGATGACTTGTTTTATTTTGTAAATAATAAACCAAAATGGTTTGATTCAAAAATTAAAATTATTGATTCTGTAACACAATTACCTATTACTGCAAACTATACCATTTCGCTTCCTAAACCCGATGCTTTTGACAAGGTTGATAGTGGAAAGTTTATAAGTATACGTTTAAAACCGGGTAAAGATTTACAGATTAATTTAAGCGCACCAAACTATAAGGATAGATTTATTACTCGTAAAATAACCAAAGAAGACACAGTTATAGCATTGAGCTTGCCTTCAAAATCTGAAAAAAGCATAAAAGGAAAAGTAATTGATAAAGAAACAAATTTACCCTTGGCTGGCGTAAAAGTTGCTATTTACGATGAGTTTGGTAATAATTACTTAAATACAATTACTGATAGTACAGGTGATTATAAAGCAGTAAATCTTCCTCTTGATAAACCACTTTTTATAGGTTCTGAAAAAAGACCTGATTATTTCAGCAACACAGAAAAGTTCAGAATAAAACAGGATTCAGATTTGGTGAAAAATATTTACACACAAAAAATTGTAATTGGTAAAGCTATTAAAGTAGATAACATCTACTTTGATTTGGGTAAATTTAATGTACGAGCCGATGCAGCTTTAGAATTAGATAAGCTTGTTCAATTAATGAAAGATAATCCTGATATAATTATTGAGTTGAGTTCACATACTGATTGCAGAGGTTCTGCGTCCGCTAATTTATCCTTAAGTGATAAACGTGCTAAAAGCAGTGCAGCATACATTGTAAGCAAAGGAATAGCCAAAAATCGTATTAAAGGAAAAGGTTATGGCGAAGGTAAACTATTGAACGCGTGCGCTTGCGAAGGAAAAAAACCAAGTACGTGTAGCGAAGATGAACATGCCCAAAACAGAAGAAGCGAATTTAAAGTAACAGGATTTTTACAGGCAAAAACAGACTCAAAAAGCAACCAAACAAAAAAAGGAAAGTAATTCTTAAGAAATATACAGTTCAATAAAAGTGTATAAAAATATGAGCTTCTAAATTTTGCTTTGTATGAAACTGTTATATATTTGTTATAATTTTTTTTAAATCTTAAATTTATTGTAATGAAAAACTTAATCTTAGTCTTCTTGGCTTTAATAGTTTCATCTTTAGCAAAAGCAACAACAGTTCCTGATGCTGTAAAGAGAGCGTTTCAACAAAAATTTCCAACTGCAAAAAAAATAAAGTGGGAAAAAGAAAATACAAATGAATTTGAAGCATCATTTATGTTAGATAAAAAAGAAGTTTCAGCAGTTTATAATTCAGAAGGAGGGTTAAAAGAAATTGAAACAGAAATTTCTACTTCAGAATTACCTCAAGCTGTAAAAGATGCGTTTAACAATAAGTACTCAAACGTAAAAATTTTAGAAGTCGAAAAAATTGAGATGATTTCAACAAACTCATTACTTTTTGAAATTGAAGTAAAAATAAATAAGAAAAAAACCGATTTACTATTTGATGAAAAGGGTAATGAAACGAAATAGTAAACTTTTCTTTTAATGTTTTATTCTCGACTTATCCTTTTCTATTTTCACAAAAAATAATCATCCTAAAACTATCTAAACTAATTAGCTCACAAAAAATGAGTGAACTTACTTTTACAGTTAGTTAATAATTTCTCAACCGTTTTAGTTTCATGTAACTTTAACATTTTCTTAAAAAACACAATTACGATTTTCAATCACAAAACGAATATGAAACTAAATCTTATCGCACTTGCTCTTACCCTTGCTTTAACAACTCTAAAAGCGCAAACTACTCAAACCTTTAATTTTACTGGTGGTATGCAAACCTTCACTGTTCCTCCTTGCATCACCTCAATTACGGTAGATGTTAGAGGTGCTCAAGGTGCTAATTCTCAGGATAAATTAATTACAAATGCCACTGGCGGTAGAGGAGGTAGGGTTACAGGTGTTTTAGCTGTAACTCCTGGTCAGGTTTATAATATTTTTGTTGGAGGAACAGGCAATATAACAGGCGCTGGCGGATTTAATGGTGGAGGAACAGGTGGCGTTTCGAGTGCTGGTAGTAGCTGTTTTGGTGGACCAGCAGCAGGCGGTGGTGGCGCTAGTGATATACGTTTTGGTGGTGTTGCTTTAGGAAATAGAATTGTGGTTGCCGGTGGTGGTGGTGGATCGGGAAGAGATTATTGTAATGGTACCTGCCAACCATGTGGATGCGGCGGGAACGGAGGTTCTGGCGGTTTATTAACAGGTGTGGCAGGAAATGCAGCAAACAATTGTGGCTTTAGTTACCCAGGCACTAATGTAAACGGTGGACTAGGCGGAACACAAGTTGCTGGCGGAAATGGCGGTATTGGCGATGGCGGTGGTCCTTCTGGCCTTGCTGGAACTTTAGGAACTGGAGGCACAGGTGCAGGTGGAACTTATGATGTAGCGGGTGGCGGCGGTGGCGGTGGATACTACGGTGGTGGCGGTGGCGGTGGCGCTAGCAGTGGAAGTGGTGTTGGTGGCGGTGGCGGTGGTGGCGGTTCATCATTTCTTGGAACTCTGACTTCGGCGGTAACAACTCCTAGTGTTCAATTAGGAAATGGTGTAGTTACAATCTCATATTTAGCAACCGCATCAGTAGCTGTTGTTGCAACCAATACCCAAGTGTGCGCTGGAACATCTGTAACGCTAACAGCTAACGGAACCTTAACGTATACTTGGAACACAGGTTCTAATGCAAACAACATTGTAGTTACCCCTACAACAAATACTACCTATACTGTTTCAGGCTCCAACGGTAGTACTTGTACTGCTAGTACGACTATTTTAATCGCTATTTCTGCCCCTCCTTTAGTTCCGGCCACTAATCCTTCTGTTTGTGCTGGATCAGCCATTAACCTAACTTCTAGTGGTGGTTCCACTTATAATTGGTCTGGTCCTTTAGGTTATTCTTCATCGGCTCAAAACCCTACAATTGTTAACGCTACAAACCCAATGTCTGGTGCTTATACAGTTACTGTAACAACAGCAGCTGGTTGCTCCAATACGGCAGTTTCTAATGTGACTGTTATTAATACACCAATTGCGAACTTAGTAAGCAATTCACCTGTTTGTATTGGTTCAACTTTAACTTTTACAGCAAGTGGGGGTGTAATTAATTTAACTGGACCTAATGGTTTTTCGAGTGCAGCAAGTAATCCATCAGTTATAAATGTAAGCGCATTAGCTAATGGAACATATAGTTTACTGGTTTCGGCAGGTACTTGCACAGCCAGTACAACAACTCCTGTAGTTATTAATACATTACCAGTACCAACTTTATCAAGCAATAGTCCCGTTTGTGTAAATAAACCAATCGTATTTTCAGGTGGCGGAGGTGTTTCCTATTCCTGGACGGGACCAAGCGGATTTACATCATCAGCTCAAAATCCAACAATAGTAAGTGCAAGTGCGGCAAATGGTGGTACATATAGCTTAACGGTAACCGGACCTAATGGATGCACTAGCTTTTCAACAACAGCAGTAAATGTAAATCCATTGCCAGTAATTGCGCCATTAACAAACCCAACAGTATGTTTAAACACAACAATTAATCTTGCTTCAAACGGAGGCACATCGTATTCTTGGAATGGTCCTCTAGGATTTACTTCACCCCTACAAAATCCAAGTTTAACAAATGCAAGTATTCCTATGAGCGGTGCTTATACTGTAGTTGTAACAAGCGCACTTGGCTGTTCAAATTCTGCTGTTGCTAACGTTACAGTGCTAAATACACCTACAGCTAATTTGCTCAGTAACTCACCGGTGTGTATTGGTTCTGTTTTATCTTTTACCGCAAGTGGGGGTACAATAAATTTAACTGGACCTAACGGTTTTGCCAGTGCGGTCAGTAATCCATCAATTTTAAATGTAAGTGCTTTAGCTAATGGTACATACACTTTATTAGTTTCTGCTGGTACATGCACTGCAAATATTACTGCTGCTGTGGTTATTAACCCTTCGCCAGTACCAACATTATCTAGTAATAGCCCTGTGTGTATTAACAAACCTATTAATTTTAGCGGGAACGGTGGCGTTTCTTATTCTTGGTCAGGTCCAAATGGGTTTACATCGGCCTCACAAAATCCAACAATTGTAAGTGCAAGTGCCGCAAATGCAGGAACGTATAGCCTAACAATAACAGGTGCGAATGGATGCACTGGATTTTCTACAACAGCGGTTGCAATTAATCCTTTACCTGTAATTGCACCATTAACTAACCCAACAGTGTGTTTAAATACAACAATTAACCTTAATGCCAACGGTGGTAATGCTTATGCTTGGAGCGGACCATTGGGCTTTACCTCGCTTTTACAAAATCCAAATTTAACCAATGCGAGTTTGGCAATGAGTGGAGCATATAGCGTAATTGTTACAAGTGCTGCGGGTTGTACTAATTCAGCAATTTCAAATGTAACTGTTTTATCCTTGCCAACACCAGCCATAACAAGCAACACGCCTTGTATAGGTAGTTCATTAAACTTAGGTGCTAGCGGTGGTGCAACATATACTTGGCTAGGGCCAAATGGATTTACAAGTAACCTCCAAAATCCAATTATAGCAAACGTTATAGCCTTGGCAAGTGGAAACTATAGTTTAATTGCTTCGGTAGGAACTTGTTCTGCATTAACGAGCAGTGTTGTTGCCATAAATGCGTTACCTGTTGTAACCGCGGCTAACAGTGGTCCCGCATGTGCTACCACTAGTGTTCAATTAACAGGAGGCGGAGCAACCACCTACCAATGGATTGGGCCAAATGGATTTACAAGTACCTCTCAAAACCCAATCATTAATTCAACTTCAATTGGTAATTCTGGTACTTATACCGTAGTTGCTACAAACGCAAATAACTGTACCTCAACCAATACAACTGCACTAGTAATAAACGCCAATCCTACGCCAAATGCCACTGGAGCAAGTGTTTGTTTTGGTTACTCTGCCACTTTATCAGCTAGTGGTGGTAATAGTTATGTTTGGAGTGGGCCTAATGGTTTTACATCAACTAGCGCCAATGCAACTATTCCATCAGTAGATGCTGCTGCTAGCGGAATGTATACGGTTGTAGTTACAAATAACGGTATTTGCTCAGCCAGTACCTCTGTCTTAGTTTCTGCAAATCCAATTCCGAGCCCTACTATTAATGGGATTGCAAAGGCTTGCCTATTTGGTACTGTGGCTTTACAAGGTAGCGGCGGACTAACCTACAGTTGGACCGGACCAGGAGGCTTTGCTGCAAATACACAGAACGTTACAATTCCATTACCGAGTTTGTCGTCTGGCGGAAATTATACCTTAACTGCTGTTAATAACGGTGGGTGCGTTAGTTCAATCAGTATACCTGTAATTGTAAACCCTTTGCCAGAAGCAATTTTAAGTAGTGATGGAAAAAATAGCTGTGCACCGTTTTGTGCAAACTTTAATTTACAAACACAATCTGGGTCTTCTGCAATTGTAAATGCGCTGTGGCAAGTTGAAGGGCAGACATTTAATACGCCACAATTTAACTATTGTTTTAATAACCCAGGAAATATTTCTGTAAAAGCAATCTTTACAGACGGCAACGGTTGCTCAAACACCAACACTTTTGCAATAACGGCATATGGTGCGCCAATTGCCAATTTTGAAAGTTACCCAACAAAACCTGTTGAAGGAATTGATGAAGTAAACTTTATGAATCTTTCTTCTGGCGATTCTGTAAAAACATGGAATTGGTACTTCGTTAATAATAACGGTGCTACTAGTGAGCTCAAAAATCCAGCATTAATATTTGAAAAAGCTGGCGTATATCCAGTAGCAATGGTAGTTGCAAACAAATGGGGCTGCACAGATACTATAACAAAATCTGTTCGTATTTATGAAGAGTTTGCACTTTATATACCAAACTCGTTCACACCAAATGGTGATGGTTTGAATGAGGAGTTTTTACCAAAAGGCAAAGCAGTTGAAAAATACAATATGAAAATTTTTAATAGATGGGGTCAGTTAGTATTTGAAACCAGTGAATTTGAAAAAGGTTGGGATGGGAAACTAAAAGGAGTTGATTGCGAGAGCGATGTGTATGTTTGGAAAATTACTGCCGAAAATGAGATTACGAAATACAAAGAGTACTCGGGGCAAGTGAATTTGATAAGGTAGAGCGTTCTTTAATATAGATTGTGTTTCAACTTCAAGATTAAATTTTCAATTTCGTGAAAAAATTTCTAAATTTATTGTAAAATATAAAATGAAAAAATCCTCCTTTATACTTGTATTAATTTTACTATTTACAACTCTTCATTCTCAAAATTATTTTCCATTCCCAACAGATAGCGCTGAATGGGGCATAGACTTTACATGTCAGGTTTCTTTTTGTCCTTCTAGTAACTTGGTATCCCCATTTAAAATTATTCAAAAAGGTGATACAACTATGAACGGAAAATTTATCATAAACTCTACAATAAACTAAATAATCAATTACATAGTTTTTACAGAGAGTTCAATAAAAAAATCTACTAGAAATATCCTTTAGGATCAGTTTTTTCTGGCGATAGAGCAGAGTTTGTTTTGTACGATTTTAACATAAATATTGGTGATACCTTTGTTGTGAAAGTTCCAGCTAATTGGATAGGTCAATTTGGTACTATTTCAAGTCAACCAAAAATCATTTTAACGAGCACAACAACTATAAATGTAAATTCTTCAAACCATAAAATGTATAATTTTTCTCATAATGGAACATTATGTAATGGCATAGTAAAATGGATTGAAGGAGTTGGAAGCACAAGTGGTTTATTGTACAATTTAAATGCGAGACCTTGGTCAGTTTGCATTTCTTATCCCGCACCTTATAATATTTTTTTAACATGTTTTTCAAGAAATTATTATACCTACCCTTATGCAGGAAACGGCTGTGTTACTGGAATTAGAAGTAATGAACAAACTCCTAATTCTGATATAAAAGTATTTCCTAATCCCACTATTGGTTCATTTACAATTCAAATCTATAATTTTAACGAGCCTATAAAAAATATATTTCTATCAAATACCTTAGGGCAAAATGTTTTATCACTAGAGAATCCCTCAAACGAAATCAGTATATCTAGTATAGGGACAGGGGTTTATTTTATCACTATTATTGGGGCTAACAGTACAATTATCAAAAAGTTAATAGTTGAATAGTAGTATCTGAAAAAATTCGCTCTTATGAAGTTGCAATCATTTTACCTTTTTTACCTGTTAGCAGTTTTACTATTGGTATTTGGAATCTTAACCAAAGACGTTGTTATATTTGCTTCATCGCATAATATGACGATTATAAGAGGGATGTGGCCATTCTTTATTCCTTTAGCAATTGTTTCACTTCTAACTGCACTTATCTATCATTTTAAATTTTACTCAAGCCGCATTTTAAACAGATCGTTAGTAATTACTCATTTCTTTCTTGTAGTTTTCGGAATTCTTTTCTCATTAAATATTTATCGATTGATAATTGTAATAACAAATGCAAGTGCGCCAGATACTGGTGCTCTTGGTGGAAACAGTTTTATCTATATTTTTCTTGGGCCACTTTTATTAATAGCTTCTTTAATTGTTTTTATTGTGTCGCTTATAAATGCAAAGCGGAAACATACGTAAAAATTAACGTAGCGTTCACTCATACTTTTGCCACCTTTCGGCTTCGCTACAATATCAAAAAGGAGTTTATAATCTCTAGGATAATTGAAAGTTTTACTCAGATTTTTATACTACCTCTATAGAAATTTGGTATTAAAATTTTTACATAGTCCCTGATAAACTTCTATATCCCAAGCCGGATTTTTTATCCTTACTCAACAAATTCCCAAGCACTCCTGTAATACTTATTTTTCTCACAGTAATCAATAAAAGCTTTGTAAAATGGGTGATTTCCAACAGTAGCGCTATCGCCAATAACCACTAACTTTTTTTTAGCACGGGTAATTGCAACATTCATTCTTCTTATATCATTTAAAAAACCAATAATTTGTTGCTCATTACTGCGCACTAAAGAGATATAGATTACATCACACTCCTCTCCTTGAAAACCATCTATTGTTTTTATTCGTAATTCAGAAATAGTTTCTAAATCAATTTCATAATGAGTATAGTTTTCCTTTAACCATCCTACTTGCTCTTTGTATGGCGAAATAATTCCAATTTCAATTTTAACTGTTATAGCGTGTTGTTTGTACCAAGCTAATAATTGCTTTAAATGATTAAATAAAATATTACCCTCTCCTCTGTTATAACTACTCAATGTTTCTGGATTCTGCTCTTCATCAAAACTACAACCAGCAGTATCAATAAACTCAATTGGTAAATTATAAAAACCATCCTCTTCATCATTCACTAAAACACTGTTCGCAACACTTTTATCTGCCTCTAATTGATGGTTGTAAAAATAAACATTACTAAAATGCATAATTGGCACATTCATCCTATATTGTTTGTTCAATAAACTTACTGCTTCATTTCGTTCAATACATCTATCCAACATGGTAACTTGCAGACCATCTTTTTGTGCAATTAAACTTTTTACCACAGGTGGTAATTGGTGATTGTCTCCAGCTAAAATTAATCGGTTACATTTTAGTAAAGGTATCCACACCATTGGTTCTAGCGCTTGCGAAGCTTCATCAAAAAACAAGGTGTTAAATTTTTTCTTATTCAATTGCCTATTGCTTGATGTTACAGGCGTACAACAAATAACGTGCGCCGTAGAAAATAAATCATCTAAAATATAATCTTCAATAACTCGTGCTTCCTTCAAACAATTTCTGGCCTCGGAGTAAAATGCGGCACGTTGTTGGGCATCTTGTTTCCCAAATACGCGCTTGTATTTACTTGCCATTTTAAAATACTCCTCGGCAGTTTTGCGAAGGTTTTTAATTTCATAGTAATTTTTATGATTCAACAGTTTTCCGTCAACACTTGTATTCATCAACTCCTCTGAAATGCGAGCTGGATGTCCTAAACGTAAAACATTTAATCCTAATTCATTTAACTTTTCGCTTAACAAGTCTACAGCAGTATTTGTTGGCGCACAAACCAATACTTGATTTTCGGTTTGCACACATTTTAAAATGGCATGAACTAACGTTGTAGTCTTGCCTGTTCCAGGTGGACCATGAATAACAGCAACATCTTTAGCGCTTAAAGCTTTTCTAATAGCTTTGTTTTGCGACAAATTTAAATTAGGAAATAAAACTGAATCTTCCTCTTTTTCAAACGCAAATGATTCAGCTCCTTCCAATTTTTCTCTTAATTCTTTTATTCTGCCACTTGTGGATGTAATAACAGTATCTAACGCTTTTTGCATTTCGTTGTAACTATTATCATCAAATTGAATATTTAAACCTAATTTTCCTTCGTAACACCAATCTGGTAGCTCATCCGTATGTGCAATAATTTTTAGTTTGTTTTTTTGTGAAGCTTTTATCGTGCCCTGTAATTCAAACACTTCGTTATTAGCCTGATTAGAGAAAATAGTAACATTCTTTCCACTGCTAAACTGGTGTGCGAAATCTAAGTGCGTTGTGCGTTCCACTTCGAGTTGTATTAAATCTGCGTAACCTAATTCTTCGCTATTAATTTTTATTGGAAACCATGTAACGCCCTTTTGGCGGCGCTTTTCAATACTTGCTTTTAAAAATTCTTCTTTGTATTGCAAATAATCTTCTTCACGTTCAACCAATAAAAGTTGTTTTAAATTTTTTAAACGTTGTAATGAAATAGAATCACTCATTTTTTTTAGAGTGATTAATTGGTTTGTTTTGCTTTGAGTTCTCGCCTTAACTGGCTACTTGTTTTTCTGCTACCATCGTGGCTCCACCCGGGAGGACCGAAAATATATAATAACTTTTCTTTAAAATTTCCTTTAGTAAACACGTCCTTTACAATTTGTTGCCACTCATGAAAAACCATTTTTAGAGGGTGATAAGTGTTAATGTTTGTTGTTAGTCCGTATTTAACGGGTTCCTTCTCATCTTCAGCTTCAAATGTTCCAAATAATTTATCCCAAATTATTAATAACATTCCCATGTTTTTATCTAAGTACTTTACATTGCTTGCGTGGTGAACACGGTGGTGCGAAGGTGTAACAAATATATGTTCTAAGACTCCCAATTTTTTTACGGTTTGTGTATGTACTAAAATTCCAACAATTTGAGTGGCACTGTACGCAAACATAATATCTAAAGCTGAAAAGCCTAAAATAGCAAGTGGAATAAAATATATAAAACGGTAAAGTGGTTGAAATACGGATGAACGGAAGCCCACAGTAAAATTAAACTCTTCGCTATTATGATGGGTAACATGCACAGCCCAAAAAAATCTGCAATAATGATCTATGCGGTGCAACCAATAATACATAAAATCTTCTAGTAGAATTAAAAGTACCCAGTAAAGAATAATACTTGATGTAAAATCGGTAACTTTAAATTGATAAAAATAATTTAATACAGTAAGCACAGTAACCCTTATTAATATATCTAAACCCATGTTTAAAGCGGTTAAGTATATATTAGATATAAGTCCTTTTGTAGTGTAAAGTTGCTTGTTTTTTAGGTGCGAATAAATTAATTCTCCGCCAATGATGAGGGCATAAATTGGTACGGAAATTAAAAGTAAAAGTGTTTCTCTAAAGTTCTCCATCGAAAGTAGCAAATTTAATAATTTATAGTTTAATAAACTCCAAACAGAAGCTTGCGCCAGTTTTATTTTTCTTATTAAACCATACCTTGCCCCCAAAACTTTGCATACTGCTTTTTACAATTGCTAAGCCCAAGCCACTTCCTGTATTTTTAGTGGTGAAATTAGGAGTAAATAGTCTTTGTTCTATTTCCGGGCTTATACCAATTCCATTATCGGTAATTGTAAATACAACACTATTATCCATTTCAGTTTTTGAAATTTCAATTTTAGCATCTGAAATAGTTTCGAGTGCTTGTACTGCATTTTTAATAAGGTTGTTAAACACACGTAAAGCTTGGTCTTTATCACCTTTTACAAATAGTGGAGGGCCTGCCGTATGATTTATAATTGTAACTTCATTGTTATTTTGAAATAATAAAACGGCAGAATTTATAACTTCAGTTATATTAATAGACCCTAACTCGGGCGTTGGCAATTTTGCAAAGTTGCTAAACTCGGTTGCAATATTAGCAAGTGTATCAATTTGTTCAATAATACTGTTGCTTGCCTTCTCAAATCTTTCTTTAAAATTTTCATCATCGCTTTTTATAACGTGTTGTAAGTATTGTAAATTCAGCTTCATGGGGGTTAGCGGGTTTTTAATTTCGTGCGCTACTTGTTTGGCCATTTCACGCCATGCACTTTCTCGTTCGCTTTGCGCCAATAAATTAGCGCTTTGTTCTAATTTTAAAAGCATTTGATTGTATTCGCTTATTAATTTACCAATTTCATCGTTACTTTGCCAAACTATGGTTTCGTTTTTGCCGCCTAAATTTATACGTGATAATTGTTGTTGAATAAGGCGCAACGGCCTTGTAATATAGCTCGCCAACACTAAACCTACAAAAATACTTATCACAAAAAGTATTACGTAAATATTTATTAAGGCACTTATAATATTTGATAACTCATTTGTTAAATCGTTTTGTTTTGCAAAGTAAGGCAGGTTTAAAAAACCAATAATTTGTTTGTTGGCGTTGTAAAGCGGACTATAGTAAGATAAGTAATTTAAATTCCCGGCTTTTTCGTTTGCACAAATACCAGAACTTTGATTATTCATTAAATCCGTAAAAGCAGCTTTATTTACAAGATTTGAGGCTAAACCTAATTCATACAATCTACTTTGACTTGTATTAAATAAAAAACCTTTAGCATCGTACAAACTGATGTCTGTATTAAATAAATGCGCATACTCTTTTAACTTGGTGTTAATTAATTCTTTTTGAATTGGATTAAAAAGTGCATCGGGTTTAAAAATAGCTTGTAACTCGTTTGTAATTGTTACCGATTTTTCTGACAACTGTTTTTTATTATCTGTTTCAAACTGCTTACTAACAAGAGAACCAGATATAAACGCAACCGAACTTAAAGCAAGTAATAGTAAAACAATAATAATGCTTTGAATTCTCCGCGTAAGCGATGTTGTTTTAAATACCGAAGTATAAACAACAAGGTAAAATCCAAACAATAAGAAACTGAGTAATGAAAACAGAAGAAGAATGTAGGAATTGTATGTGAAAAAATATTTCCAATCGCTTGTTTTTTCGCTAATAATCACGGTTGTTGATTCTTCTGGATAAAAGTAATAATGATTGTAGCTTTTGTTAGTTGATGCGAGTGTAGAAGAGTCTGAAAGTAAAAATGGATAATTAAAATCGCCGTACCTAGTTGTAGTTTGCTTGTTACGGTATACGGCGTAAGTTATGTACTTTTGTTTTTCGGGCCGCTGTTGTGATTGATCTAAAAACAAATCCGGAAAACTCCCTAAATCCTCAAATTGTTTGGGTTCTAATAAAACAAATAACTTTTTATCGTCAATGTTTACTTGTGCTATGTACCTTGCATTTTCTTTATGTTTTTCAATAAAAAATATTTTTTTAGAAAAGCTAGTGTCAGATTGGTACTGCATTTGATCTAAAAAAAATCCTTCGTTCAAAAAAATACTTTGGGTTGTTTCTAAAAGTGGGGTGCAATCTTTATCAAACATACTAAACTCAACGTCGTATTTATTAAAATAGCCACCAAAATACGTTTGCTTTAAATATTGTTTTAGTGCCTCACCACTCATAGGTAGCACGTTGATTAAATTTTTTAATTTTTCATCTGCTTTAAATTTATCAATCAAAGGTTCGTATTCACTTGGCAAACTTATATCCTGGCGTTCGTTAAGTTTGTAACTTAAAAATTCAAAATCTAATACCTTGTTTTTTGAAATGTAAAAATTAAGTATTCCTGTTAAAAGCGCACTTGCCAACATCAATTGCGCACCAATAACAAATGCATTATTTTTAATTGCTAAAAAATGAAATGCATAAATTAAAGAGAGTAAAATGAGAGGCCACAACACTATATACCATTTTAGGTTCGTATCAAAAAAGTAAACAAAGAAACATAAACCTGCTAATGAAATAAAATTTATAGCCGTATTTTTAAAATTTATTAATACAAGTTTTAACAAATTATTGCTTAGTACAATCACGGCCAACATATTTAGTATAAGTGTCGCCAAAGCAAGCCATGCCGTTGCCTTGATATTAAACACACTTAAGAAATCAAAATTTAAGGTAGAGTTGGTAATTAAACTTTTTACGCTATGATTAAACTGGAAAGTTGCAATAAAAATTACTAGAATATGAAAGAACCAAGTTGCGTTTTTAGTAAGTGTAAGAGAAATTAAAAGTGTTGCAAGTAAGGCGAAATAGATTAAAAAAATGCTATTTAAAAAAATATCATTCAAATAATAATTAAGCTGCGATTGAGCATTACTAAACAATTGCACATTGTACAACTGTGTTTGCAAAAGAAAGCCAGGTGTGTAAAAAGTTAAGACAAATTTTAAAACAATTGGCAGAATTAAACTTAAAAGTAAGCCTAATTTAGAATAATTTTTTTGAAAATAGAGCAAACCTGCGGCCAGAAATAAAATTAAGCTCAAATAAAAAAAAACTGAACACCATGATGAGACTGATTCACTCAGATAATTCCTTTCGGTTCCTTTTAGGCTGAAAAGTGTAATACCGTCTAAAACTACTTTTGTTTGTTCGTTATTTTTAAACTCAATCTCAATTTGAGCTGGAACATTAAGCCAAGCAGCAAACTGGTTTTGTAAATAATTATTTTGTAAACTATAATTTGATTTGATTTTTGAAATACTAACAGCGCATAAATTTTTTGAAGTATTTTTAAAATAAATGTAAAAACCACTTTTTAATGTAAGTATGCCTTGATTTTTATTGAATACTTTATGGTTGAAGATAGATTCAGGTTCACTTCCAAACCACTCAACTAAGCTATCGTTTTTAAATAAATATGAACTGTAATTAGAATTACGAAAATTTTTTGTCGCTTCAGTGTCATCCAGAAGCAAGAGATTTTGAGAAACACAATTTGTTTTTAATGCCTGAATATCCTTACACAAATTTGAAGCAATTTGTGGCAACGTAAATTTGTTAGTTTGGTAATAAACCAAAGTAAGTACTAGCGAAATAACCGCCAGGCCCAGTAATAACCAAGTAATTTTTAGGCGTTTCACAAAAATGTACTAATTTTTCAAATTTATAGTATTTTAATTGAACTTATTTAAAAAAGAGGTGTATTAATTGGTAATTAATTAGTATTTTGCATAGTTTTTTAAAACCTTTTTACACATTATGAGTACGGAACAAACATCTTTTAAAAACCCTGAATTTCCTGAGCTTACGCAAAAGTTCAAACTTTTCCCTTATTTAAATCAAAAAATAGCCATGATACTAATTGGCTTAATTGGTTTTTCGTTTTATATAGGTTCTTACAATGGAGAGTATGCCTTAGATGACGGGATTATTATTCATCAAAACGATCACGTAATTAAAGGAACTGCCGGTATTTGGGGAATTTTGACCAAAGATGCGTATGAAAGTTTTTACCGCCGCATGTGCGCTACCGATCAGTTGGCTGGGGGCCGCTACCGTCCTTTATCTGTTGTTAGTTTTGCTATTGAACAAGAATTTATTGGCTCATACCGAAGCGGCTTATATAACCAAACACGAGATTTGAATAATAACGGGGTATTAGATCCTGGAAAAGTAAATTGGACCACCGAATGTGGAAGACCCGAATCGCAATACGAATACAACGATTTTGTTGATCTTAATAATAACGGAAAAGCTGAAGGGAACGAATGTTATCCTTGCTGGGATTTAAACAAAGATTTTAAAAATCAAACCGATGAGGATTTAAACGTGGACGGTGTTTTTAACGAGGTAGACTGCCAAGTGTATAAGGCTAATATTCGCCACTTTAATAATATTTGGACCTATGCTTTAGGTTGTATTTTTCTCTACTTAGTTTTTGCCCGCTATTTTTTCCGTTTTAATCAAGATTTAGCTTTCTTAGCGGCCTTGCTATTTACAATGCACCCTATACACAGTGAGGCTATTGCCAACGTAAAAAGTCGCGATGAAATTTTTTCACTCATTTTTGTCTCGCTCACCTTCCTCTTCTCCTTTAAATACTTAGAAAGTAAAAAGTTACAACACCTCGTTGTGGCTTGTATCATGTTCTTATTAGCATTGCTTTCTAAAGAATATGCTATTATGTTGTTAATACTTGTGCCACTTTCAGTTTACACATTTACTGATAACGATGTTTATAAAAAATACATTAATACAAATGTAGTATACTATATTGCAGGAATTATTATAGCGGCAATTGTTGTAGCCTTTATACACAAGGGAATTGTGAATCCTTTATTTGGTGGCGAAACAAAAGGTAAGTTATTAACGCGTGGTGTAAGCTTCCTGATTTTCTGTGGCTTATGTTATGTAGCCATTAACTTTATTAATACTTCAAAAAAGTTTTCAGGTATGAGTAAATTTAAAGTAGATAGTAACATTGTAGCAGTACTTGTTATTTTGTTAGGATTTATTGCCTGCGTTGCTTTTATGACCTTAATCAAATACAAACACGATATTAAAGTGCCACCGCCTGCTAAAGCTACAAACGCTTATTGGCTATTTCCTTTTGTTTACATATTTGTAATTTTAATTGGTATAAACCGCACCATTAAAGAAAATAAATTTTTATCACTAATGGCTTGGTTTGGTTTTATAATGTTGTTTTATGTGGGTATGCGTTGGGTAGCTGTAAAATTAAAACCTGGTGTACCAGATACTGAAATTTTAAATAATCCTTACTTATTGGCGAATGAGCAAGAACGCTTTTGTACTAAAGCCTTTGTGTTAATGAAGTATTTAATTTTACAAGTATTCCCGCACCCGTTATCATCTGATTATTCATATAACACCATTCACTACCGTCACTTTAAAGATTGGGATTTCTTATTGGCCTTTATTATTCATTTAGGATTATTGTTCTCGGGCATTGTCTTATCATTACGTCGCCATGTGCTTGGTTTCTGTATTATGGTATACATTTTATTTGCTTTACTAATTGGTAATGTGTTAATGGATGTAGGTGCCACCATGGGCGAACGTTTAATATTCCATTCAAACATTGGTTTCTGTATTGCTATGGCTTGGTTTATTTTAAAAGGATTTGAGAAATTACAAAACATATCTTTAGGAGTTCGAAGAGCTGTTATCAGCATTTTAGTTTTAGCAATTGGTGTTGGCTACGGCTGCAAATGCTGGGAACGTAGCTTAGACTGGAAAAATGATGTAACCTTATTTTTAAAAGACGTAAAAACAATGCCACACTCCGTGCTGGTGCTTGGTAATGCGGGCGCACGTTGGGTTGATTTAGCAGATACTAAAGAAGTTACTGGTATTCCTTTAGCTGGGCAAGAAAACAAACCTTACAACGATTACAATGGTACTTTAAAAATTACCGACGAAGATTTAAAAATGTATAAAACAACTAATAAACGCGAGGCTGCCCTTTACAAAGGCGTTGCGTTTTTAAAACATGCGGTTGAGTTACACCCACGTTACGTTAATGGTTATTTAAATTTAGGTTTAGCCCATTTTAAATTACGTAAAGATTTTGAAGCTTTATACTATTGGAAAAATGCCGAGCGTTTGTATCCTAATAATCCTTACCTGCGTAGCTACTACCAGGTATATTCTAACGATTTAAAAAACCGTGGTGCGCAATGTTTTAACAGAGGAAGAATGGATAGTGCGGCTTATCACTACAACATGGCAACAATTTTAGACCCATACAATGCCGAGGCTTGGTACAATATGGGAGGTGCTTACTTTAACCGTCAAAAGTTTTTGCAAGCTAAATATTGTTGGGAACGTGCTGTTCAAATTAACCCTAATTACAACGATGCAAAGGCTAACCTTTCGCGCATTACACCAGCTATGCTCGGGCAACAACCAAATGTTAGCGTACCATTGAAAGCGCCTAAAAACGGGGTTTAATTTGAACTTGGGTTTTAAAATAATTTTTACTTATGTATTGCTGCAATTTTGCAGCAATACTTTTTCTGCACAAGTTGTAACTGTTGATACTGTTGGCAATACAAGCAAAAGCAATTTATACATAAAAAAAATTAGTGGCGATAGTTTATCGAGCACTTTTTGTATTGTTATTAAAAATGAAGTTAAAACGCATTACCACCAACTACATAGCGAGAGTATTGTTGTGCTTAGCGGGCAAGGTATAATGAAACTTAATGGAATTGAAAGTAAAATAAAAAAAGGCGATGTAATTTTTGTACCAAAAAAGACAAAGCACTCAGTTAAAGTTATAGGAGATAAGCCGCTAAAAGTTATTAGCACACAAGCTCCTTTTTTTGATGGAACCGATAGAATTTTTATAGATTAAGTTATGACAAAAAAGAATATATTTTTAGTAAGTGCGCTTTTAGTGGTGCAACTCGTATCTTCGCAAACAATTTTTTCAGATAGATTTAGTACCTACACATTGAATGCCTTTAACAATGGCTCTGTTACTACAACGTATTCAACCATTCCGCAAAACTACAGTTTAATTAACGATGGCAGAAATAACAACATAGGCACTATTTACAATCCCAATGCGCCTTTTAATGTGGCAGGATTTAAAAAAACAGGATGGGCACTTGTAAAAAATAATTCAGAAAACGATACCTTTTTGGTAAGCACAAGTTGGTTTGATACTATTACGAATCCTGCAAATAGATGGATAATTTCTCCACCAATAGCTGTTACAACAAATAATATGCTTACTTGGTTAGCAAAAAGTGCAGACTATGTGTATCCTGAAAAATACGAAGTATATGTAACAAATAAAACTGGTTCGCTTACGCCAAATGATTTTACAACCGCCGATAGATTTTTTGAAACCGCAGCATTAAACTTGAATTTACAAGGTGGCGAAAATCCTTACTGGACAAGTAGAGCGGTTAATCTTTCATCTTTTTCTGGTCAAACCATACGTTTTGCTTTTAGAAATATATCGCTCGATAAATACCAACTTTGGATCGATGACATTAAAATTTTGCAAGTAAACACAAGCCTTGATGCCAAAGTCATAGCAAGTAACTTTAATAAATTTAATTTAACCACAGGTTCATCGCCAGTAGGTATAGTAATTGAAAATTTGGGTTCAACCCCAATTACTAATTGTTTTATTAATTACAAGGTTGGTAATTCTTCTATTCAATCGCAGTCGGTTTCGTTTTCGCCACCTCTCACCTATTCAGAGGTAAGATCACAATCCTTTACAGGTTTAATTGCCTTAACCACGGCAAGTTTGTATCCGCTAAAATGTTGGGTGAGTAATGTAAATGGGCAGGTAGATAATAATAGTAGTAACGATAGTACAAGCTCATTTATATCTTTTCAATCAAGCAAACCACGTAAATCTGTTTTGGTAGAGCAGTTTGTAAGCGCCTTTGATCCTCAAACTCCTGAAGGACAAAATAAACTAGAAACATTACAAAATGATTCGGTTGTTGTTGTTAATTTGCATTGCAACGATTCTATAAAAACTCCAGGCCTTAATCTTATTGTTTCTGATTACAAAAAAAACACAACAACAGCTTTAATTGATAGGCAGTACTTACCAAGTTTAGAAACCTACGCCACCTTACCTCAAAATTATCAAGCGCAGATAAATTCTCGCCTTGGCTCAGTTAGTCCTGCCTCGGTAAGTATTATTAATAAAAATTATAACACGGGTACAAGAGAATTGAGCTTTACTGTTAAGGCAGATTTTATAGGAAGTGTGATTGGAGATTACCGTTTGAATGCTTACTTAACAGAAAATTTAGTTACTGGTTTTATGCCTGATACCTCCTTAAATGGCTTTAATCAAGTGTCGGGATTTTACAATGTAAGTTGGAGCGCCTACTATCAGAAAGGTTATTATAACACACAAATAAATGCGCACATTTTAAATAGCAATTTATATAAACATCAAAACACGCTAATCCATACATTTGATTCGCCCTACGGAGTTACAGGAACTCCTGCAAATGCACCTGTTTTAGCAGGTACAAGCATTACAAAAACCTATTCTTATACTTTACCTACAACAACTGTAAACGTAAATAAATTTATTGCAGATAACATTTACATTGTAGCCTATTTAGCAGAAAACAGTTATGAGGCAAATTTTAGAAATATTATAAACGTTGCAAAAACAAAACTAACAGCAAATGCAGAGGTAGTTGGTGTTGGAGAATTTTTATATAAAAATAAATTGGTTTCTGTTTTCCCAAATCCAAGTAATGGAAAATTTTATGTAACCAGTTTAAATAAATTTAAACATATTGAAGTTTTAGATTTATTGGGAAAAACGGTGTTTAGCCAAGAACATACAAATACCCAAAACTTTATAAGTATAGATTTAGGTGCTATCACTACAGGAACATACTTACTAAAATGCATATCTGAGGGCAGTATTGAAATTAAAAAAATTGTAGTAAGCGAGTAATAATTCTCAAAAATTAGTATATTTGCAGTCGCTTTGCAGGTGTGGCGTAATTGGCAGCCGCGCCAGACTTAGGATCTGGTGCCGAAAGGCGTGGGGGTTCGAGTCCCTTCACCTGTACTAAACCGGACTTTTCTAATAAATTTAGAGAGTCCGGCTTTTTTATTTCTCCCAAAACCTTTGATGTGTGGGCAACACAGCCAATCACATCATTTACAATCGGGGGTTCGATAATGCTCTATTTTTGAATCATAGACCAAACCTTTAGGAAACACCGTATTTTGAAAAATTTGTTTTTGGTAATAATCGCCCAAAGCCCAAACAGGTGCGAGATTGGCGGATAGCTTGCAGGTAAATTGGATCAATTCTTTAGGGTTCGATAATTTTTGGTTTAGCTTTTCAAGGTCACCCAAAAGCTTCTCTTTTCGAACCTTCATTTCAGTCGAAAATTCTTCGTAAATATCCAAACTTACCGACCCAATTGCGTGTCTTTTGCGAAGATTATAAAACTCTTCCTCAACCTCGTTAAGTTTCAACGAAAGGGCTTTTTTCTCCCCTGTGTTGGTTTCTGTTAGGTTTTCCCAAGTATAGCGCAGTTGGATGGATAAAGGCTCAATTTGGTCGGAATCTACCGAATAAGTCGCCAATAGTTCTTTGAACTTATCGTGCATAATATTGGTGCTGCGGTTTATCCTAATTCCGATTTTATTTACCTTGTAATAATACAGCCCTTTCTTTTTTACCAAGTAGCCTGTAAATGGCGCACCGCTTTCAGCATCTTTTACAAATACCTTTAATGGCAGATTATCATTGGCTTTGTTGGTTGTATAGCCCTCCGTTTTCTTTATTTCATTTGCTCGTAAAAATAAATCCTCATCTATTAAAGCCGGATGCCTTCCTTTTATTACTTCACCGTTCAATAAATTGTGCGACATAAATCCGCAATAAAATGGATTTTTGAAAATCCCACCAAGCGTTTGTTTTGGTACGTTTAAACCCAAGTGTTTTAATTTTTCAATAATCTGTTCGTAGGTCATTGCATTGGCTCTCCAAATAAACGCTTGTTTAATTAGCTCTCCTTTTTCATTGATAACAATGGTTTGCGATTCCATTCCTTTTACAAATGAATATCCAGTTGGTGCATTTCCAATCCAATCGCCTCGCAGTAATTTCTCACGCATTCCGTCAATTGTTTTTTGCCTTCGTAAATCGTTATCGTATTTACCAAAAATGAATTGAATGTTTTGTTGCAATACTCCTGCATGGGAGTTGGTATCAATAGGCTGAGTAACAGCTATAATATTTACTCCGGTCTTTTTTAATTCTCCTGCTATATAAATAGCACTATCTCCGGTTCTGCTAAAACGGTCAAGACTATAAACTAAAATGAATGAAACTTTTTCTTTACTCGCTTTTACAAATTTGAGCATCCGGCTAAACTCTTTCCGTTCATCGCTTTTTGCACTTTCGTAAGTTCCACCAAAAAAACCTTTAACATCCAATTTGTTTTTAACAGCGTATTCTACACAATATTTTTTCTGCCATTCCAAACTTTGATTGGTATCCATTTGTTCTTTAGAACTTACCCTTGTATAGATCACACAATTTTGTATGCCTAAATCTTTTACTTCGTTGTTTTTGCCTTTGGCAAATTGTTTAAGCAACATCTCGTTTTCCTTCTTCATATATTTCACCTCCTTGTATTTGTTTTATTTTTTGTTGTTGTTGCTTCTGCTTCATGTAAAGTTCATAAAACAGAATAGACAATTTTTCTAACGATTTAATTGTTTCTTCAGCGTGTTCGTCTGAATAGTTTTCAAAACCCTTGCAATTTTTTAATTCGGCAATGGTCAATCGCTTGTGTACTTTCTCCTTCTTCTCAGCCATTGTGCCTCCTTACTCCTAAACAGTTATTACTTTAAATTTCCTTTTGCTTCTTGGATCATCATTTTCTACCAAAATTTTCTTCTCAACAAGTTTCTTAGGTTCGTCTTCCTTATCAGTTATTCGGAACTCATTATTTTTTTTGTCAATCAAAATAAACTCTCGGTATTCTTTTTCGCGAAGTATTCGTATGATGTCTTCTTGTGATGTTTTGCTTTTTGTTATTTCAAGTGGTTCTTGTTTTTTAGATTTGAAAAGGACAAATACTTTTTTATAATCACCTTCTTTAATATAATACAACAGCTTTCTTTCCTTTACAGTAAATAAGTGCAAACCATTTAAGTATTCAATTAAATAGTCTTCAATAATAAATTTGAAAATTAAATCGGTGATGTTTACTCTTACTTGAGAATGAAATTCTTTTTTATAAAGTAACTCTTTGGGATAATGATGTTCGTTCTCTTTAATAAAAGGAAACCACTCGCCATCATTAAATACAATAAGCGAAACCGATTTTCGTGTTGCGATTGCTTCTGTGATTAAAATTTGTAGGTAATTAAAATTGAAAGGAAGTGAATCGTAATCCGCAGTTTTGTATTCTCCCGATTTAAAGAAGTTCATAAACTCTTCTTTTTCTTCGCCTTCGTAGTTTTTTAATACATCCATGTGGTTAACAAAATTCTCGAACAACTCCTTCAAAGGCAATGGTTCGTAAATATCATCGGCTATCTTTTTTATAACCGGAAGTTGAATACCAAAGGATCGCAATTCATTAACTACTTTAATCCAAATAAAATCTACAAAACTAAATTTGCGATTACTTTCTTTTTTTTCTCGTGAAAAACGGATGATCCCCTTTTCATCCCAATGATTAAGCACACGGTAGTTTACTCCGGTATCTTTTGCGCTTAATTTTTCTTCGCACAGCAATTCATATAACTCTGCGAGTTTATCCAAGCTTTTGGTGTCTATAAACTCTTCTAATTTTACCGAAATCATGCTTCCTCCTTTTATTTTAGTGTTTTGTTTTATTATACACAAATGTAAGACAATTAAAACGATGATTCAAAGCAAAAGTTTCAATATTTTTATCCAAATGGGCAAATAATTGCTAAAAATCAGTAAATCACGGAGTTAAATATTTATATTGATAATCAAGTATATAAGTCAACAATAATCAAAAATTGATGCCGGAACGACCAAAACTATTGTGGGATTAATTGGGGATGATTACATTTGCCGTAAGAACTCTATAATACGACATTAAGAACATTATAAGAGAAGTGTTAGAACAATGTAGTGTAACATTAAGAACTCCGTAAGAAACCTATTGCGGAGCAATTGAAAGCACATTGGTTTTAGCTCAAAACAACAATAAACTGGTAGTAAAATGAAAGATTTAGTAATGAAATACCTCGAAAGATTCGTTTTGGATTCACAATCCAAGAGTGAATTGATAAATAAGATAATGGAATTACAGGAACGTGATAAAGAATGGTTTGATAAATACTCTAACCTCTACAAATCCAAGAAAGAAAGCGAGAAGCGATTAGAAGAACGTATCAAAGAATATGCGGATCGAATGGAAGAGGTGTTTAAAATGCACGCACAGGGGCAAGTAATAACTGAAGAATACAAACGTTTGGTTGATTTAAAACTGGGTAACACCTATAACATAAATGCTACATGGATTGATAAGATTGTTTTTGTTTTAAAAGCTGCCGGAAGACCGATGCGATCTGCTGAAATTATACAAGTGCTTTTAAAGAACGATATGACCTTTCGCACTCTCACCGATCATCAAAAAGGGTTATCGGCTCATTTAACAAAGGCATTAAAATACGGTCGAATTATCGGCACAAAACAAAAAGGTCAGAATGGATATGTGTTTTCTTTGCCGGAATAAACATTAAACACACATTTTAATATATTGATGATCAATACGTTGTAATTATTTTTAGCATTTATGGTTACCTTTTTATTGTTGGATTATCAATTGATGAAACCAATAAAAAAGAAATCATGAAAACATTAATCTTAACAATCGCAATTACACTATTAAACTTAGTTTCTAATGTTACAAGTGCTCAAAGCTATACAACAGAGAGCAAGAGTTGCGGAGCATGTCATAAAGAAGTTTCAATAAATTCTCGTTCCGGTATGACTTGCCCTCATTGTGGTGCAAGATGGGGCAGAGAAAATACAAGTTATTCTACAAACACTTATTCCTCTTATGATTATAACAGCTATAACAACTATTACACTAGCGCTACAACTCTTTCAAAATGTAATGTTAGAAGCTATCCTTCAACAAGCGCAGATATTTTAGGTCAGGCTTCTGCGTATTCTTCTTTTGATGTTGTAGAGGTGGGTACAAATTGGGTAAAAATTAAATACTCTTATTATGATGAGTATTATGGTTACAGAACAGCAACCGGTTATATCCATAAAAGCCTTGTATTGCTTGCCTAACAATAAGAAAAAAGAAACTTTAAGATTATTCAATAATCAGCTAATGGCTCAACAAGAAAAATAAAAGCACATGATTTTACACCTGAAAAAACAAAAAAAAGTGTTAATTTACGCTACTATTATACCAATGGCAATATGGCAATTAGCACTTCAATACCGGATAATGAAATTGTTCTTTTATTAAAGGAAAGTAGCGCGAATCTGGATATACTATACAAAAGACACCGGGATTATTGTATGAACTTTATGAAAGGAATAAATAATAACCAAGAACTTAATCAAGATATTTTTCATGATGCGTTGATTGTATTTTATGAAAAGGTAAATAAGAATGATTTCACTTTAAACTGCTCAATACAAACTTATTTGAACTCGATATGCAGAAATCAGATTCTAGTACGGTTTAAAAAAACATCGAAACATTCGGAATATTCGGAAGAATACGACAACAGAATAGATGATTGGTTTGAAGAAGATGAAAGTGAAAGAACAGAAAAGGTTCAAGCTACAGTTAAGGCGTTGGACTCCCTAAAGGAACTTGGTGGTAAATGCTATGAAATAATGCGAAGATTCTTTTACGAAAATCAAACGATGGATAAAATCGCATACGAATTAGGGTACACAAATGCAGACAATGTTAAAAATCAAAAGTCAAGATGTCAGAAAAAATTAAAAGAACTTGTTTTTGAATTGCTTAATAAAAAAGGATGAATACTAAAGAAATAGAAATAGCTAATTCAATTATTGAAAGTATTTTAAGTACGGAGGAGATTGCACAACTCAAACAGAGCTTGCAGACAGAAGATAATTTTCAACATTTTCTAAGTAAATACATTGAAATAGCGATCGGGATGGATCAATCCATTTCTCTTATGGCTTTTTTAGAATTTAATAATATAGCTTCAAAGTTCGCCTCTTTTAAACATAAAGCGACTGATCTAATTGAAGAATTGGCAGATCTTAATTTCAATGGGCATAATTCAAATAGTACAAATTTTTTACAAAGCGGTGAAAATGCAATATTTTTGAATCAGCTTGAATTCTTAAAAAACACAAATAAAGCTATAAAGATCAATCAACGATCTGAATTAAAAAAAAAGTTTCAGCAACTTGAAAAACTAGATGCTTTCGACTTAACGGAAAACGAAATAAAATCTGCAATAAATATTTTAGAAAGACAAAAAATAAAGAGCCGTTTAAATGAAATAGCCAGTAGTGAAAAGAAAGAAGCAAAAATTATTTCCATTAATTTTAAAACAGTTTTAAAATATGCTGCGATAATAATCTTGATTCTTAGCCCGGCCATATTTTTCATTAATCGTTTAAATCATATTGAAAGCAATAATGGGCAAGAATTAGCCGACAACAAGAAGCCGAATAAAGTAGATACAGCCGCAAATAAAAAGAAGCAACAATTAGATACCTTTAAATTGCCTGCGGCTGAATTATATTCGATTGACAATGAAGTATTGAAATCGAAGAATTTCGGATTTAAACCAAGCCTGATAACCAAAGTTAAAATATCCGTTATTAATATTTCAAATCAAATAGATGCTTTAGAACATCAATGTAAAATTGCTTCAATAGGGAATTCAAATGCCGGTTTTGGGACAGTAGCTAAACAATATTGTGCCAGTTATGACTCGTTAATTTCAATAACAGAAACATATACATTTGACAAAAAAGTAAATACGTTATCTATTTATACTAAAAAATGGAAGGCGAATAAAAAATTGATTTCACAAATGATAATAATATCATTTGATAAGAAAAATGAAAATATAATTTACCTGAAAACGGATATAAATTATTATTTAATAAAAGATAAAGGCATTAACAACCTTCTTAGTCAAGAAACAGATGAGGAACTTATTGATCAATTAAAATTAATTGAAAATCAAAATGAGTAGAAAGACCAGGAAAATATTATTAAATGGATTTTTGCTATTGGTTGCAAATTTTTGTTACGCACAAAATTGGAATGATTCCGAAAATTTATTTTTGAATTATTTAGGTACAAATATGATTCCTGAAGCCAAAATTCTGAGCAAGAAATTAATAACTGATGCAGAAAAACATTACGGAGATACCTCAATTCAGTACTCAAAATCAATATACTACGAAGGTTTAATTGATTTAGTAGAAGGGGATTACAAGCCAGCAATTAGTCACTTTGGTATAGCAAAGAAATATTATGCAAAAGAAAGCCAAAAAAAATGTGGTTTCTATCACCTAATTTTAGACAAACTTGCATTTTGTTTTTTTTATAATTACGACTATGAGAATGCTTATAAAATCTCCTTTGAATTAATCGAACTCGAGAACAAGTGCAGGGAATTAGGTAATTATGAATATAAATTAGCCGTTGATGTCTATGCTCAAATATGTCTAAATATTCCATCTGAAGAGGAGAAAGGAGTCAAACTTATGTTTAATTCAATTGGCATTAATAATAATGTTATAGAAAAAATAAAAGACGACAAGCAATACGAAAAGCTTAAATTCCAACTTATTGGTGAGAACATAAATTACATTAGCCTAATTCAAAATTATTATTTATTAAACAACAATTTAAGTAACGCCTTGCTCGCTAATGATTTGTTGAATCAATATTTTAGTTTAAATCTTCCAGATAAATTAATATACGAATTATTAGAGCCATACAAAAGATTCCAAGATGATGAAACTAAAAGAAAACTGATAGACAATCAGATTTATCTGATAAAAAACAAAAATATTTTTGCAGACTATTCTGTTGATTATTATTACAATTTAGCCTTTTTAAACCGCCAAATAAATAATTTTTCCGAATCTGCAATAAATTATGAAAACGCACTCGCTGCGCTAAAAAAAGAACCGAAATCTGAAATTTATCAATCAGGAAAACTACTTCATTATTTAGCAGATGCTTATATGGGAATGGAAAATTATAAAATAGCATTAGAAGCAATTAATAAAGAAGTAGATATTTTAAAAAAGGAAAAAAGTTTTGACAAAAAAAATCAAATTAACACAGATATATTTTTGGCTGAATGCAATTTTAGAAGCAAAAACTATAAGGATGCTGAAATAATATCAGACCGACTTATTGCAGAACTCAGTGGAAAAGAAGAGTCATCGAATTATATATTAAGTGTCAATATAAAACTGATGACACTCGAAAAATTAAGTAGGTGGGAACAATGCATTCCGTACATAAACATTTCTTATAAGAATTATTTAAGTGCGCTAATACAAATTTTTAGTATCGGAAGTGGTCGAGAGAAAAAAAACGAGAGTGCCATTTACATTTTAAAATTAGAAGACAACTACGAAGTAATATGCAATACACATACATCTAATCCAACAACCACAGAATTAGCATATAATACTTCCTTATTAACCAAAGCAATACTTCTTGAATCGGACATTAAAGTTCAAAATCTAATAAAATCACTAGGTGATTCGAGTATAACGATTCCTTATAATTATCTTAGGTCAATCAAATCAATAGTCGCGAAGCTGTCTTCAGAAGGAGGGCAACAAAAAGATTACATAAAAAAACTAGAACACCGAGCCGACTCATTAGACCAACTACTATCCCGAAAAATTTCTGCTTACACTGCTTACAAAAAGAATTTTTCGTTAACATGGAAAGATGTTCAATCAAATCTGAGTAACAGTGAAGCTTCAATAGAGTTCGCAAGATATTATGATGATAAGGATAGTGCTTTTAATTATATGGCACTAATTGTAAAATCCGGAGATAAATATCCTGCTTTAGTAAAAATTTGTAGTGAAGACAAATTGAAAAAATTATCGCCCGAAAAAGAATTAGGTGAAATTTATTCATTGATATGGAAACCAATTACTAATGAATTAATTGGCATTAATACAATTTATTATACGCCAGCGGGTTTAATGAATAACATACCCTTTCAAGCACTTTATGGAGATAAAGCCGAAGGAAGAGAATACCTTTTAGATAAGTATTCCTTAAATCAATTAACATCAACACGTTACCTTGCATTGGGGTTAAAAAAGAAAAGTCAAGAGCCAATTGAAACTAATATTGCTTTGTTTGGAGGCGTGAATTACAATGACTTTCCGGAAACAAAATCGGATACTTCAAATTACGTAGCCTCGGAAGCCGCATTTTTATACAAGAACTTGATTGCAAGCAGAAATTTGGACGATACCCGTTCAGGAGCATCTTATTTACCGGGTACAAAAAAAGAGGTAGAAAATATTGCAGATTTATTAAAGTCAAATAAATGGGAAGTAACAACAACGGAAGGTAAAAACGCCTCTGAAAATAAATTTAAAGCGTTTTCAGGAATAAACAGTAAAAGTATATTGCACATTGCTACACACGGTTTTGCTTTTCCAGATAAAGAAGAAAGAAAAAGGAAAGAATTATTCGGAATAGAAAATGGAAATGAGAAGTATAAAGTTTCAGACAATCCGATGATTCGCTGTGGTCTTTTATTTAGCGGTGCTAATATGACTTGGCAGGGAAAAGGAGATTCTCTTCTTAAAACTACCAATGAAGATGCGGTTTTAACTGCATATGAACTATCGCAATTAGATCTCAGTAATACTAAGCTCGTAGTTCTTTCGGCTTGTGAAACTGGCAAGGGGGCAATACAAGGCTCGGAAGGAACGTTCGGCTTGAAACGTGCCTTAAAACTGGCAGGAGTGGATAATATGATTGTAAGTCTTTGGAAAGTGCCTGACGATGCAACAATGGAAATGATGACACTTTTTTATAAAGAACTTGCAAAAACAAAACTGCCGGTTTCTGCATTTGAAACGGCACAAAAAGCAATGCGAAACAAATATTCGTCCGAACCCCAAAAATGGGCGGGCTTTGTATTTGTTAGATAGTTAATTAAAATAAATAATCATGAGAAAATTATTTTTGACACTAAGTTATTCTCTGCTTTCGATCTGTTCTGAAGGTCAGGAGGTTCCAAAGTATATTAGCGAGCTGTATAATCGCTTATACACGTCTATGTCAAATGGAACTGTAATCAAACCGCAAATCAAAATAAAAGATGATTTAAATCTCGAAACTTCTGCGAAAGAAGTTGCAACGTACTCTCCATACAATAAAACAATTACAATTGGTTTAAGTTTTATTGAATTAACTAGAAAATTTGGAAAAGATTCGACCAATGCAAGAGCCCATGTTTTAAGCCATGAATTAGCTCATTTGTTTTTAAATCATGGTTACGTTTCAGTAATAGGAACCGGATTTGCGTCAAAAGAATTTAATAAAGAATTTAAAAAAACAAAAGAAGCTTTAGAAGATAAGCTAGGGGAAATGGAAGCAGATCAATGGGCGTCTTTCTACGCTTATATTGCAGGATACAACACAAATCGCATTGCTCCTATTTTGTTAGACACAATATACAAGTATTATAATTTAAACGATAAGATTTTAAATAAATACCCTCCACTAACGGAAAGAAAAAAATATGCTGGCTCTGCAAGTGTAAAAATGAAAAGTATGTGCGAGGCATTTGACTTTGCAAACATTGCAACAATACATGGAGATTATAATCTTTCAATAGAAATTTATAATGCTATAATACAAGAAGGATTCAAAAGCAGAGAAATTGTTTCAAATTTAGGAACCGCTTATTTGTTAAAAGCAATTAGTTTAATGGATACTGCCAAGATTGATTTTATCCTTCCTCTTCAAATTGACATGGATACCCGAATGCAACAAGATGGAGAAAGAGGTTTGAACAATGATGATGAAATTGAAGAGTTGATTAATAGGTCTATTGATTTGTTTAAGCAAGCTACCACGATAGATCCTGAATATGCAATTGGTTATTTTAATTTGAGTATGGCGTATTGGCTTCATAAAGAACAAAAAGACGCTGAATATTTTCTTGACAAGGCAAAAAATAAAATGCCTCTAGATCAGCAAAATAAAATAAAACTTTTTGAAGCTGTTATAAAATTACATTTGTCAGAAAGCAAAGATAAAGAAGAAGGATTGTTAACTTTAAAAAAACTGGATATTGAAGGATACTCGTTAGCGAAGGCAAATTTGAATTTAATAAATAAATCAAACAGCAACATCAATAAGATAGTTCCCGATTGGATTATTGAAATTTCCAAAACTAAGCTGCCAGAAAATTTTCAGGATTCGAGAAATATATTAGATTCTACCTTTCAGAAAGATAAATATAGGACACTAACATGTAAGGAAGTTGATGGAAATATTACATACAGAAAGTGGAAATACATTGGCGAAGAGTCTTACATTGCTATTCAATATCTCTTCAAATCCGCTGTTAATAAGCCCATAGCTGAAAATGAAAAAAATAGTTTATTTTTATACTGTCATTCAGTCTTTGAAGCATCAAACTATACTTACTTAAGCTTCGGGGATGTGATTCTGATAATTGATTCTCAAAACAATATAAAATATCAAATAATAAAAAGTCTATGAAAAAAATTGTTTTATTTTCTTACTTACTAATAACTGTAAGTATTTCTTTTGCGCAGGGTTTAAAGCTTGATCCGGCAAAATATAAATCAGCTGAACAATATGTTGCTCCGAAAGAAAAGGGTTTCTCAGCAGCTTCATTGCCGGCTAAGATCTCTTACCGTCAATATTGCCCTACTCCCAATTATCAAGGTGATGTTTCTACCTGTGTTGGTTGGGCTGCGGCCTATGGAGCCTTGTCAACGCAGCTAAACATTCAAATGGGTATTACAAATTATACTCATAAGTGGGCAAGAGCATTTGATCCGCATTTTATTTACAGTTTTATCAAAAAGGATGATGATCAATGGTGCCAGAACGGAACTTCATTAGCTAGTGCTTTGGCTGTTTTAGAGCAATATGGCTGCAAGCCTATGATATGGGAGCCATGGTTAAAATGCAATGATAATACCACCTTCAATGAATTTACTTTACAACTAGCATCACAATATAAAATCGAAGAGTGGAAGGCAGTTGCAAATGATGACATAGTTGAAAACACAAAGATGGCGCTTTATTATAAACTCCCTGTGTTAATTGGGGTTTACCTTACAGAATCGTTTATGAATGGTACTGCGTTAGGAAATGGTGTATGGACACCACAGGCCGGTGAAAAAATGCTGGGTGGTCATGCAATGTGTGTAATTGGCTATGACAACAACAAGAATGGTGGAGCTTTTGAAGTAATGAATAGTTATGGTGCAGATTATGGAGATAAGGGTTTTGTATGGATTCCTTATAAAGATTTTGCAAACCTAGTTGGAGAAGCCTATGTGATGAAAACCACTACCTACAAAACAGGTAACTGTTCCTTTGGTGATTGCTTAAATACATACTCTAGATTCAAATTTAACAATGGTGATATTTATGAAGGGGTAATAAAAAATACCGAGCTTGATATTTATGGATCCATGTTATATGGCAACGGATCTTTTTATGTTGGAGGTTGGAATAAGGGCAGAAAACACGGCTGGGGCTTGCTTTATGACGTACCTAATCAAAAATTCTACAGTACCTATTATCAAAATGATGTATTAACTGAATATTCCGAAAAAACTTTCGGCTTTGCCCAATCGGAAAGTGACAAAAAAGTAAAAGAAAATTTGGATCAATTAATCAAATCATTACCCACTAAAGAAAAACCTGTAAGTGATTTTGAAACGGTTCAGAAAGCATTGTCGAAATATGAGGCTCCGGATAAGCCTATTTCAGTTAAAAAATAACCTTCTAAAATAAATTATAGAAGATTTGTTCAGGAAGTTTGGATAATTGTTTTTTTATTCCATTTTTCATTAGGTATTATTTCTCAGCCAAGCAAAATCTCCAAAATGAAAATGGATTCTATTATATGTAATTCTTATGCGGATGTCGAAAATGCTATAAGTAAAATAAGATGCCCCGGAATGGGGTTTGTCTTTAGGGGGCTTCCGAACATTTCTTACTCGTTACAAACTAGAATAGAAGATAAACTAAAAGATAAATTTAAAGCCAATGATTACGTCAAGGAAATGATTGAATCTTTCAAAAACTTGTTGGATATAAGCGGTTTGACAAATGAAATTTATAAAGATGATTTTCCTTTTGAAAAACCGAATTATAAAAATGAATGGTATTTACTTTGCCAATCACCACATTTAGGGATTCCTACTATGTTAATGGATTGGAGTGCCGATTGGAAAAAGGCATTATTTTTTTCAACTTTTGATTCTCGTAATGAAAGAAAATCAGGTTTGTTATGGTGTTTTGATACGAGTACATTTACATATAATGATGATCAATTAGACATGAAGAGTATATACTCTACCAATCCGTTTGATTACAGGGGGCAACCTAGGATTATAAATCTAAGTTTCGAACTCGGAGTGAAAGGATGTTTAGCGACAAAAAGAATGGACTATCAATGTGGGCGTTTTTTCATAAGCTCATTAGATGGTAATTGCGAGATTATGGAAAATCAAGCTTGTTTTAAAGACAGATTGACTAAAATTGTTATAACGCCTGAATGCAAAGCGGACATTATAAAAAAGTATTGTACGCCACAGGAAGTGCCCTTTGTTTTATCAGGATTGCAGGGAGTTTATAATGAGAACGGAAAATGGTTTAAAAAATTCGATCATACTTTTTTCTACGGAAGTATTTCTGAGTCTTTATCCAAAATTGTAAATCAAGTTAAGAAAAATGCCAATTTCATTTAGCCATTTCAGTGCAATTAGTTTAGGGAATTAAATACTTATAAGAAGAAATAAAAAAGTAGTAATGAGTAATAAAAATTCAAATATATTTCATTATGTTTTTATTATACTATTTTGCACCATAATTCCTTGTATTATCCATGCTCAGTCTTGGAATCAAATGGAAAATGAATACAATAATTTATTAAAAAATAAAGAGAATGATTTAGCTGTAAATAAAGCTAAAGAAATGTACAACTGGGTTAAAAAAAATGAAAGTGATACTTGTATTCATTTACCGATGAGTTTAAAATATATTGGCAATGCATTCATCAATAATGATTCAGCCATTGCATATTATGATATCGCTTTAAATATTTTAAAAAAGCAAAAGCGAGAAAATCACATTCAGTCCTCTAAAATCTACTACAATAAATCAAATAGATATAACTCCCTAAGCAACAGGGAACTTAGTTTAAGAGAGGCAGAAAGTTCAATTCAAGTTTTAACCTATCTAAATTTTCCGGAGTATCCTTTTTGTACATGGCCTTTAAATTTAAAAGCACAGATATATTTTTCAGGAGGTGAATTTGAAAAAGCGGAAGTTTTGTATAAACAGATAGTTGAAATTACTTCAAAATATAAGGGGAATTATAGTGCTGAATATGCAACAGCGATAACTGCATTAGCGAATATGTACTTTAATGAAGATAATTATTCCGCAGCGGATCCGCTATATCAAGAGGCTTCAAAATTATACAAAACCATATACGGAGAATCAAATGTAGATTACGCGAAGTCACTTCACAATTTGGGAGCATTATATCATGAGACAAATAATAATACACTTGCAAAAGATCTATTTATTGAGGCGTTGAAAATCAAGAAAGATCAGCTAGGTTCTAACAATTTAAATTACGCTGTAACATTAATTGGTCTCGGTATTGTTCAATATTCTCTTGGAGAGAGTAAGGATGCTAAAAAAACTTTTAAAAATGTACTTAACATTTATAGTAAAAATTATGACACACTTAGTATCGAATATTCTTCTGCCCTTAATTCAATTGCGATATCCTATTTCGATAATGGTGAGTTTCTAAATGCAGAAGAATTGTATTCGAAATCCAGTGATATAATAATAAAAAAATATGGTTCTAATCATCCTGAATATGCAAGGTCACTTGAGAATATAGCTCTAGTTCATTGGAAAGGACTCAATTATACAGAAGCAGAAATAAAATTTAAGGAGGCTTCTAGTATTTTTAAAAATTCCTTAGGTAATGAAAACTCGTATTACATTCGCTCATTATTCAGAATTGGTACACTTTATGGCGACATGGGTAAATATTCCCTTGCAGAGTCAAATATTGAGACGGCAATTTCAATAATGAAAAAAATTAAACAAGAATATTCAAACGACTACGCATCATATATTAATGGACTCGCAAACCTTTATGCTGAACAATCTCTATATAGTAAAGCGGAATCATTGTACGTTGTAGCAGTAAAAATTCATTTAGAAAAGGATGGAGCAAACTCCCTTAGTTATATTGAGTCTCTGAATAATTTAGCTTTAATAAAATTAAATAGTGGAAATTATTTAGAAGCGGAGAAATATATTTATGAGGCGTATGGAAAAGCTAAAAAATATTTCCCGAACAATCCGAGCATTTTAGCAAGTACAACTCTTAGGATGGCATTTCTAAATGAAGATAAAGGAAATTTTGATTTAGCAGAAAGTTTCTATAAGGAGGGATTAAAGGTTGAAAAATATTCATTAGGCATTAACAGCCCCAAGTATAATAATACCTTATTGGATCTCGGAGGATTTTATGAAAGTATTGGTCAAGATGAGAAGGCAGAAAATCTATACTTAGAGGCTTCCCAATCAATAAAAAATAGCTTAGGCATTGTTCATCCAAGATATGCTAGATCACTTTACAACCTCGGAGGATTTTATTTAAGCCATGAAAATTACCAAGCATCTGAAAAATATTGTTTAGAAGCGCTGGATATTTATAAACAAACCTATGGGAGGGATAACAAAGATTATTTATTAACTCTTTTTAATTTAGGAGGGGTTTACTCAAATTTATCAAATTATTATGCAGCAAAGAATTGTTTTCTTGAAGTATATAATTCTAATTTAAAAAGCATTGAAAATGACACTGTCTCATATTTAAAAGCTTCGATTCAATTAAGTAAAGCATATTATAATTTGAATGATTTTAAATCAAGTGATAAATATTTAACAGAAGCGGAAAAGGTTATTAATCCAAGTATTATTAATGATAATCCTGAGATTGCAGGGGAATTGGCTTATTTTCTTTTTACATTAGATAAATATAAGGAGTCCGAATCTATATATAAAATCGCAATCACAAGCTATAAGAAAAAAAATGACATAAGAGATAATAAGCTATTGGCAAAATGTCTACATAACTTGAGTTTAGTTTATTTAAATATGTCGAAATATGATGATGCAGAAACTACCCTCAATCAAGCATTGGCATTGAAGAAAAAATACTATGGCACAAGAAACAATAATTACAATCAATCACAATATCTTTTAGCAAGAATAAAATTTCAAAAGGGGGATTACGCTTCATCATATAAAATATTCGAGCAAAATTATTTCCAAAAAAACAAAGAAATCACTGATAATTTTAGCTTTTTAAGTGAGAAGGAAAGAGAACTAACCTGGAATGAAAAGGATTATTATTATTCTCAATTAATTGAATATAGTTCAAAAATTTACAATGATATTCAATCTAGTTCTGCTTTAGCATATAATAGCTCTTTAATTTCAAAGGCTATTTTGATGGAGACATCTAGAGGTTTTAATGACGCAGTTAATAATTCCAAAGACTCAACATTTATTAATTTATACCAAGATTTAAAATCATTACGAAAATATAGTGCAAAATTGTCATCTGAAGGATCTGACAAACAAACTTTGACTTCAACTTTAGATCGGCAAGCAGATTCTTTGGATCAAATTCTTTCTAGGAAAATGAGTTTTTACGCAAATTACAAGAAGAATTTTTCTTTAACTTGGAAAGATGTGCAGGCGAATTTACTCAATGATGAAGCCTCAATTGAATTTGCACGGTACTATGATGAAAAAGATAGCACCTATCATTATATGGCGTTAATAGTTAGAGCCAATGATAAATACCCTTTGCTTATAAAGTTATGTAGTGAAGATGAATTAAAACAATTGTCACCGGAGAAAGAATTAAGTGAATTGTATTCTTTGTTATGGAAACCAATCTCCAGCCAATTAGCCGGTATCAAAACAATTTATTATACGCCCGCTGGTTTAATGAATAATGTATCGTTTCAAGCGCTTTATGAGGATAAAACGGAAGGAAGGGAATACCTTATAGATAAATATTCTTTAAATCAATTAACATCCACACGTTATCTTGCACTAGGATTAAAGAAGAGGGCTCAAGAACCAATTGAAACTAACATTGCTTTATTTGGAGGGGTGAATTACAATGATTTTCCGGAAACAATATCAGATACTTCAAATTACTTAGCCTCAGAAGCCGCATTTTTATATAAGAACTTGATTGCAAGCAGAGATTTGGACGAGACCCGATCAGGCGCATCTTATTTACCGGGTACAAAACAAGAGGTAGAAGGTATTGCAGGATTACTAAAATTAAACAATTGGGATGTAATTGTATCAGAAGGGAAAAATGCTTCGGAGGAAAAAATGAAAAGTTTTTGTGGAAAAAGCAGCAAAAGTATATTGCATATTGCAACTCATGGATTTGCTTTCTCTGATAAATCAGAAAAACAAAAGAAAGAAACTTTTGAAACACAAAATGGAAATGAGAAATATAAAATTTCCAACAATCCAATGATCCGTAGCGGTTTATTATTTAGCGGAGCTAACATGACTTGGCAAGGGAAAGGAGATAGTCTTCTAAAAATAACAAATGAAGATGCGGTTTTAACTGCGTATGAACTATCGCAATTGGATTTTAGTAATACAAAGCTCGTAGTTCTTTCGGCTTGTGAAACTGGCAAGGGGGCAATACAAGGCTCGGAAGGAACGTTCGGACTGAAACGTGCCTTAAAACTGGCAGGAGTGGATAATATGATTGTAAGTCTTTGGAAAGTGCCTGACGATGCAACAATGGAAATGATGACACTTTTTTATAAAGAACTTGCAAAAACAAAACTGCCGGTATCTGCATTTGAAACGGCACAAAAGGCAATGAGAAACAAATATCTAACCGAACCAAAGAAATGGGCGGGTTTTGTTTTTGTGAGATAAAGTGAAATAAGCAACTCATTTATTTTATTTCTGTAACTGTGCCGGTTAATTTTTCATTCAGATAGCCTTTGTAGGTATTAATTTGAAAATCATTATCTATAAACATTCGTAGAATATAAAATGCTTGGTTTTTATCATAGACTATTGAAAATTCAATGTTAGCCCAACCTTGCTTACCATCATAAGAGTTTATATAATACCATTTGTAATAACTTTTTTCTGTTTTATTTCCTTCGTATAATTCATTATTTATTTTCACGGAGTTAACGGTAAGTGGCCCGTAACTCATAGAAGAATCGTGAGGCCATACCACCGCTAAACTCATTACACTGTCTTTTGTGTTTTGATAAAAAGTTACATAGTTCCCCTTTTCTCTATAGAATTTAGAGTAATCTTGTCCATTATGATCGGCTTCAATAATATCAAATGCAAGGATTGTCTTTTGGAAATATTGAGCGTTAACGTTAAATTTAATTAACAGTAGGCAGATTATTATTACAGTTTTTTTCATGTTAATTGTTTTATGTGATTAGTAATTTTGATTAATAAATGATTTAATTACAACCCTTAGCAAAAAGTGCAAGGATAATTAAAATCAACGCACCTCCAATCAAGCGAGGTATTAATTCATTTACAAAGGTTTTTGCACCAATGCTTGCGATACCCTTGAAGTCTTCAATTGTTTGAGCTAAATAATCCGAAGCTTGCTTTGCGGCATTTTCCATCCATTTATTTAACACATCATCCGTTACATTATAATCTCTGCTTTGATATGTATCGTACTTATTTTTATAGTCGGATGCCTGCTCGAATTTATTTTCTGCCCTCTTTTCTTTTTGAGCATTTTTAAAAGCATTGTGTTTTCTATATTCCTCATCATATCTTTTTCTCGCTTCAGAATCCTTTAAAATCAAATGCGCTTCTATAATTAATCGCATCCGATCGTTGGTATTGGCACCCGGATTTTTATCCGGATGCCATTTTAAAGCTTGCATCTTGAACGCAGATTTGATTTCTGTTGGAGTTGCTGAAATATCAGCTTCAAGTATTTTATAATAATCTACAAACATGGCTTTAATCCTTTTTCAAATTTTGATCGTCCGAATTATTACCTGATTTGTATTTCCATACAGCTATAATAGCAGCTATACCGGCAGGAAAAATAATGAATCCGATTCCTGAAGTTGCATGCCTGCCTCTTGCTTCCATTATCGCTGTGTTAATTAAGGTTATCACTAGGATTATCACGATTGTTAAAACAATTTTTATTGCTGTTCTTGTTACTGTGTTCATTTTTTTACGTTTTGAGGTGAATATTTTAATTGAATTATTATTTCGATACTTATCTTCTTCTGCGATTATAACTTCCTGAGCTGTTGTAATTGTAGTTATAACTTTTGTTTGAATTATAATTATAAGAAGTGTTATAATTATAGTTGTAATGTTTTGTTCCAACTGTGCCAGTATATGGATTGACATTTGGATAAGTACTAAAATTATCTCTTACAGTGTTATTCTGAACTGTTCGATAATGTCCCTGAACGTATGTTCCGTTTGATTTGTAGTAACCATTTACGTGAGTTACATTTTGCGAGAAAACAACAACTCCTATCAGTGTCATTGCTAAGGTTAAAATCATTTTTTTCATTTTATTTGTTTTTAATTGGTTTCATCAATTGATAATCAACTCATGATCAGGTAACCATAAAAGACAAAATAAAATCATAACACGTTGTTTATCACTTAGATAAAATGCGAAAAAATGACCAATTAAAATTTAGGCAATAATAAATGGAGGATTTGTTTTGTAGATAATTTGATGCGTTTTTAAAATTTTCGATTAACCGAAATTTTTGCCACAGGTTTCCCTTTCAATCCCTGATTTACAAGGTGGGCTAAAAATTTAGCGAATGGTTCTATGTTTTGTTCGACACTCGCTTTTTCTAATGCCTGCATATAGGCTTTACGTTCTTCAACAGGAATAACTGTCCACGGATAACCACCTGAAGCCAACATAACATTCAATAAAAACCTCCCCATACGCCCATTACCATCCATATATGGATGTATATAAACAAAAATAAAATGCCCCAAAACAGCTCTAACAGAAGCCTCTGTTTCATTGCTTAACAATTCAAATAATAAGGGCATAGCATCACGAACCGCATCTACATTAAGTGGAACGTGCTTTGATTGGCTGATGTAAACTTGTCCATTTCTATATCCTGCTAAATCAGATGGTTTTAATAAACCAACAGCAACACTTGGAGCAAATAATTCTTCATACCATATTCCGTGTTCAAAATCGGTAACCTTACCTGAATTCTCTCCTTTAAGTATTTTTTTTATGCTACCTCTAACTTTTTGTGTTGCTTGCCAATAACCTCTTGCAGCCATAGCATCTCTTTGTTGTTTATCTTCTTTATTTTTTTGCGTATCCCATTTCCCAATTTTAACACGCTCTATTAATTCGGGCGTAACTTTGTATTGCTCAATTGATAATGAGTGATAAGCGTCAGTTACATAAATATCTTCTACCATTTTCATGTATCTCGCATGATCTTCAGGCAGACCCGGAGCTTTAGGAAAATGCTTTACGATAATTTCTCTCATTGTATGCCACATTAATTTTATTCTGTTTACATATGGAGATTTTTCTCTTGAAGATAAGGCGATTTGAGTTTTTGTTTCAAAGGGATCAGTTTCTCTAATATCATATCCGGCAGTCTTCATCGTTCTTACAATATCGTCAGCAACCCGATCCTGACCAACATTTCTGAATGCACCGGCTAACCTTCCTGCTACGGTACTATGACCTCCATCAAGAAGTGTTTTTAATATTTCAGATGAATTACTAATCATTGTGAGTGCAGTTCTTACATCCGTTGCACTTTTAATAAACATTGTAGGCGAACAATGTACAAGAGAAGAAGGAAGCGTTAACATTCGTATGCCATTTATTTCTTGAATTTCGGCACTCTTGACTAAAGGAGATTTTATGCTAAACAACGAAGTATTGTGTGGTAATGGCGTTTGAGAATTAACTCCTTGCGTTGATCTGATAATTAATTGTTGAGGAACTGTCCAATTTCCGGAGTGTATTTGTAATGATTGCTCAGGTGAAATACAATATGTTTTGCCGTATCGATCGGCTAAATACCTTGCACAAAAATGCCAATAAGAAGCATACCAAGATGTGCTATCTCCTTGCTGTTCGCTTGAAGGCACCGACAAATACCAACCCTTCATTACTTCGCTTAAAAAACCATTTTTAAACAAACGTTCTCTATATACTCGGCTTAATTCAGATGCTTTAATTGCCATAATACCTTTATCCTGAAGTTCCTTTAACGCCTCAAGGGATTCTGCTAGTTTTTCACTTGGTGTTGCCATTATTCATGTTTTTAAAGATTCTCAATTGCGTAAATTAGCTTTTAAAGCCGTGTGATAATTAGGTTTAGGAGTTGTGTTTAAATTAGGATATTAAGACGTGTTAAAATTAGGTTATTATACGAAATTACAACAAATATTTCAATATTTATAGAAATTAATTAAACGACTAAAATCAAAAGAATTCAAGAAAACAAAAAAACTACTACCTTTAGAGCCTAAAGTAGCTACGGGTCGAATTCATAAGTTCTCGGAGTGATTGAAAATCAGTCATAAGGTTCGATAAGTCCGATCCGTAGGGTACTAAACCGGACTTTTCTTTAAAATTTGAGAAGTTCGGTTTTTTATTTCTACCAAACCCTCTGATAATAGGGCGATTTAGGCGATCGTCCGTTTTATACTTATGTAATTATTAGGTAGTCTAAATTTACGAAGTTATTTTCATTTGGGCTCACTCAAAATTTATAAAATTAACTGAATCGACCTGAATACTGGGGCACGGGCAGCGAAGTGAAGATGTATAACAATACTTCGAACTGACCTACTTGCGCCAAGTAAGGCTAACAAAGAGTCAGTTAATTTTTATCAAGCTAGGAGAAATAAAAAAACTCTATTTTTTGGTACTTTGTTTTTCTCAAAGAAGACAAAATGCGTTTCACGTAAAAAGGAAATTAACCATCAAATCTTTTGTTAATTGGCAAATTTGAGTTTTTGAGTGAACCCTAACTAATCTCCAACAAAAAAAGCGGTTAATTTATTAACCGCTTTTTATTTATTCCGTTACCTCGTAAAACTTGTTAAACTCATTTACTGCTTTAATTAATGCGCTTAGGTTAAACGTGTACTTATCTAAATCGCTATGTATGCCAGGCTGGTCTTTAAAATAATCCTTTATTTCTTTTTTATAGAATTTAGTACCAAATTGTTTAAACTCTTTTAATTCAGAAGCATTTTTCTCATCAGTTGGTCGTGTATCTCTAATAAAATAGGCACTCTCGATACCTGGATAACCATCTACTTTACCATTGTATTTATACTCCATTAAATTTAACCTACCTTTTGCTAAGTATTCAATGTATACTTCGCCTCCATCAAACGGAATAATTGTGAAATGTTTTCCATCATATCCATACGATTTTGCCTTTTTTGTAGATATTGGCATAGCCTTGCCCGCTGGATTTGTTCTGAAAGAAAAGCCTTTATACATTTGGGTTATATCTTCAGTATTAACAGCAACTTCGCCTTTAACAGTGTCGCCTTTAAGACCAACATAATAGCCTTTTGTAAATACTGCTGCCATTTTTGGTTCTTTACCTTTTGGTTGTGCAATTGCTGCAATGCTTGCAACAGTGAATAACATTAAAACTAGTTTCTTCATAAAATTCAAAATTTAATTACGTCTTGTTTAAAAGACTTCCAAATATATTTATTGTTGGGCAACTTACAAAATCTATGCCGTTAATTTTAGTAAATTAAACCCTAAACAGACAGTTCAAAAAAAGAACTGTCTGCGATTAAGCAACTGTAAGGATTTCCTTATTAACCTCTGTTAAGAAATCCTTAGAGTTTCTAAACCGGAGCTTGTCCCGACTTTATGTCGGGAATTACCCGCAATAAAACAGATAGTTCGTCAATAAAATCGACTTCTACTGTCTAATTTCGGTTAAAAAAGGCTAAATAAAAAAGCCCTCATTTTTGAGGGCTTTAAAAAATCAAGTGTTTATGGTTTTCTCTCTAATACTTCATCAATCATACCATACTCTTTAGCTTCTTGCGCTATCATCCAATAATCACGGTCGCTATCTGCCCATACTTTTTCGTAGGTTTGGCCACTGTGTAAGGCAATAATTTCGTACAATTCTTTTTTCAATTTTTGAATTTCGCGCGCAGTAATTTCAATATCGCTTGCTTGCCCTTCTGCCCCCCCCAATGGTTGGTGAATCATAACACGCGCATGTTTTAAAGCTGTGCGTTTTCCTTTAGCGCCAGCACATTGCAATACGGCACCCATACTTGCTGCCATACCTGTACAAATAGTTGCCACATCTGGTTTTACAATTTGCATGGTATCATAAATTCCTAATCCTGCATAAACACTACCACCTGGCGAGTTTACATAAATTTGAATATCCTTTTTAGCATCAACACTTTCCAAAAATAAAAGCTGTGCTTGCACTATATTGGCAACTTGGTCGTTTATTCCTGTTCCTAAAAAAATAATTCTATCCATCATTAACCGAGAGAAAACGTCCATTTGCGCTACGTTAAGCTGGCGTTCTTCTATAATATATGGAGTTAAAGAGGATTGTATGCGCGACGTATAACTTTCGTAAGTTAAACTGTTAATGCCACGGTGCATGGTAGCATATTTTTTAAATTCATTGTTATCAAACATAATTTTAATTTTTAAGTGGTTATCAAATGTAGTTGTTGTAATTTACATTTCAAAAAGTATGCAAATAAGTTTTTAGCGCTAGTTTGTCATAATACGCCATTAACCTTAACTTGTTATTAACTCTATTTTATGTAAGTATTTAAAAACTAATTAATTGCCAAATTTGTAATAAGCCATTTTGTCAAACTCTAAATATTGTATTTTAAACGGACACTTAATTAGTGTATACGAGCCTGCTGTTGCTTTTAGCAATCGCGCGTTTAGGTATGGCGATGCTTTGTTTGAAACCATTAGGGTTTGTAATAACAAATTACTTTTTTTAAAAGATCATGTAATGCGCTTAAAGCTTGGCATGACGGTTTTGCGGTACAATGTACCTGCTGAGTTTTTAACCGAAAATATTCAAACATTAATTATTCAACTTTTAAAACACAATGCGCATGCACCTAATGCACGTATACGATTAACTGTATTTAGAAACGAAGGAGGATACTACTCCCCAGAAACAAATGATATTTCTTTTTTAATTGAAAGTGAAGAGCTACCAACTACTTTTGAGCTAAACCAAAAAGGCCTGTGGGTAGATTTGTATGGAGATATGAAAAAACCCATAAACAAACTCTCAAACTTAAAAACAGCCAATGCTTTGTTTTATGTAATGGCCGGGCTTGCCAAACAAAGCATGAAGTTAGATGAGTGTTTGCTAATTAATGAAAATGGAAATATTTGTGAGACAATTAGCAGTAATATTTTTGTAGTTAAAAACGGAACGCTTTATACACCGCCTTTAAACGAAGGTTGTTTAGCTGGTGTTATGCGTAAACAAATTATGGCATTAGCTACGGCACACAAAATTTTAGTGTTTGAAAGTATTGTAACAGATTATAGTTTCAACAACGCCGACGAGGTTTTTTTAACCAACGCTATACAAGGTGTGCAATGGGTTGGGCAATACAAACAAAAATACTACACAAATAACACAGCTCAACTTTTTATTGATAAATTAAATAAACTTACCCAGTAATTATGTACACACAAATAGTAAGCGTAATCGAAAATTCCTTAAAAACACTTGGTCTTGAGCCAGAAACTGCAAAGATTGCCGAAGGACAATATAATATTAGCAAAGATAAAAAAGTAGAAATAATGATTGATGTTTGGGAAGAAAACCAACGTGTTTTTTTTCAAGCATTAAGCCCAGTAAATCAGTTAACTGACACCACACGCACAGAGGTGTTGCAAATGTTGTTAGAAGAAAATCATGGTTTGGTCGAGGCAAGTTTTTCGTTGGCGCAAAATACAATCATTGTAAAAACAACTATTGAGTGCAGTGCTTTTTTTAATCAAGAGCGTGCATTAAGCACCATAACAAGGATTGCTTATTATTCAGAATTTTACCAGAATAAGTGGCAGTAAAAATTACCACTACGTTTATTCTAAAATAGCGTTGGAGTTAAAAATTCTTCTTAGATAAATTAACTGAGGAATAAGCAGAAGTGCACCGTAGGTAATTAGTTTGTAATGTTCGTAATAAGGGTTAAACTGCCCTAACCAAAATTTTATGTTAAAAGTAAGTATACTAAATACAAGTGAACCAATAAAAAAATAATTTGTAATTTTTTTTGTGAATACAAACCAAAGTCCTAAAAGCATTGCCGGCAAAGCAAATAAAAAGGCATAAAATTGTTGATGCGGAAATATCAATGGAATCAATAACAATAAATAACTTACTTCAACCAAATAACTATTATTATTAATTTGTTTTTTAAACAAAGTAGAAAACTTTAAAAAGTAAAGTGTAAGTGCAACCAAAAATAAACGAACGCCTAAAATTATTTTTGAAAGCGTTTCCAAACTTACATCTGCAATGTTTCTTTTCAAAGGCAAAGCGAACTTATCTGGCACATTTTCTACAAACAAGGTAGAAAGCAAGGTAGTTAAACTATGAAAGCTTCTCTCATCCACATCTAACACATGATTGGTGTTAGACGGATTAATAATGTGCCAATACGATTTTAAAAGCAAAATATTTTGTTGGTTTGAAATAACAAGTGATGGAAAAAACAAAAGCACCAACAAAAATAACACAACATAAAACACTTCTTTAAAATAACCTCTGTAAATTAAATATGGGATAAAAACAATTGGCATTAATTTTATATTTATTCCCAAGGCTAATAAAAATGCGCCTTTTAAGCCGTGGCCTCTAAAAACACAAATTAAACCATACACGCAAGTCCATAAAATTAAAATAGTAATTTGTGAAGTGTGAATATTATCTCTAAAAAATTGAAAACAAAAAACAAAGGCTAAGCTCAAAAAAATAGTTTGTTTTTTTAGCTCCAAATTTCTAACTAATTTATGTTGGCTCAATAAATAAAACAAATGCCAAAATAAAACACAATTTAGCAGCAACCACAAAAATTTAGCAAGCTCGAATTTAAAGATTGCAAGCATCTGAAGTATTAATCCAAAAAAAACAGAGTAATAATAATGATACCCATCAACATAACTTTTTTGATAAACATCTTCTCCTTTTAAAATATCACCAGAGGCAGTAAAGAAAATAAAAAAATCGCCTTTCCCAGTGCATTCAATCAAGCAAAATACCAATGTAAAGAGCGCAATAAGCGTATATAAAATATATTTGTTTTTCTTCATCAATTAGGTAAATTTAAAAATTATAAACCACCTACTCACATATTTTTTTTCGCAACAAATTTTATTAAAACGACTAATACTTTTTAAAAAACTTGTTTTATTATTTGTTATTCTAAAATGCGTTTATTTTTTAATTAATTACGATTTACTATTTGGTGCAAACAGCATTGTTTTTAAACAGTTTCGCTCAATAGAATTTTTTAAAGATTTAGCTTTCACCGTTTACAATCAACCCTATTTGGCAAAGTACTTTATCACTTTATGTATTGTACTTTGTATTTTTTCATTACTAAAATCAAATTATTATTTTCTCATTGGTATTATTATTTGGTTTATTTTTCAAAACCTCTCAACTGCTGTTTACAGCGCGAATACAGGTGGGGATTATCTACTAAATCAACTGTTGTTATTTTTATGTTTTATACCGTCAACATCTAAAATTATTTTTACCGAAACAAAAACAGCCATTTATAATTTTGGTGTTTTAGCAATCTTTGCACAAATATTTTTGGTGTATCTTCTTTCGGGATACTCTAAAGTAATAGATACAGACTGGGCTTCAGGTACCGCCATTATTCAAATTTCTAAATGCAATCATTATAGTCTATTCCAAATAAATAATTTATTACTTAGCCAAATTTTATGCTATGTAATTATGGTTTATCAACTCACATTTCCTATAATAATATGGCTTAAGCCAGTTAAAAAATTTATTCTGTTTATAGGAATTCTAATGCATTTTTATATTGCATTAATTATGGGTCTTGTAAGTTTTGGGTTAATAATGATTATTTGCTACACACTATTTACCGAAATTAAATTACCATTATCAAAAAAATAATACCTTTGCATTATTATGTTTACACAAGAGCAATTAAAAGATTTAAACGATCGCAGCGGCGCTTTGAGGGGGTTTCTTTGACTACGATAGAAAGAAACACGATTTAGAATTACTAGAAGAAAAAACACTAGATCCTAATTTTTGGAACGATTCAAAAAAAGCTGAAAAAACACTTAATGAAGTTAAGCAATTAAAAGCCTGGACAACAGGATACGAAGAGCTTAGCCGGCAGGTAGATGATTTAAACACACTCTACGAATTTTTTAAAACAGGCGATGCAAGCGAAACAGAAACTGAAGCTGAGTATAAAAAAACCGAAGCAATTTTAGAAAATATTGAGTTTAAAAATATGCTTCGTGGCGAAGAAGACCGCTTGGGTTGCATATTACAAATAAACGCCGGAGCAGGCGGTACCGAGAGTTGCGATTGGACAAGTATGCTCATGCGGATGTACACAATGTGGACCGATGCACAAGGTTTTAAAATTAGTGAACTCGATTTTAATGGTGGCGATGTAGCTGGTATTAAATCTGTATCCTTACAAATTGAAGGTGATTTTGCTTACGGCTATTTAAAAGGCGAAAACGGTGTTCATCGCTTAGTGCGTATTAGTCCCTTTGATAGCAACGCTAAGCGCCACACAAGTTTTGCATCTGTTTATGTTTACCCAATTGTAGATGATACGATTGAGATAAATATTCACCCCAGCGATATAGAAATGAGTACCTCACGAAGCGGTGGTGCTGGCGGACAAAATGTAAACAAAGTGGAATCTAAAGTTCAGTTACTTCATAAACCTACAGGCATTGTTGTTGTTTGTCAAATAGAACGTTCGCAATTAGGAAACCGCGAACGCGCAATGCAAATGCTTCGTTCGCAGTTGTATGAGTTAGAAATGCGCAAACGTAACGAAGCAAAAAATGCAGTTGAAGAAGGTAAAATGAAAATTGAATGGGGTTCGCAAATAAGGAGTTATGTGTTGCATCCATACAAAATGGTAAACGACCATAGAACTGAATTAAAAATTACAAATGCCGAAGCAGTGCTGGATGGGAAACTAGATGAACTTATAAAAGCCTATTTAATGGCTTTAGGAGGTAAACAAACAAATAAAGCTCCTTAATAAAAAAACTCATAAAAATTAAAATTTAAAAAAATAGCACCTAAACTTTACAACCATGCAACACCAAGTAAGAGCAAAAAAACATTTAGGTCAGCATTTTTTAAACGATGAAAATATTGCAAAAAACATTGTGGATGCGCTCTTGCAGGCAGATAATGCTACTCCGCTAATTGAAATTGGTCCTGGTACTGGTGTACTCACAAAATATATTCTTGAACAACCTATTAAATTTTTTGCCTTAGATATTGATCAAGAATCGGTAAATTATTTAAAAAACGCTTATCCTACACACAAAGAAAAAATAAAATTTTTAGATTTTTTGCAAATAGACTTGAATGCGCTGGTTGGTGATAAGTTTAATGTAATTGGCAATTTTCCTTATAATATCTCAAGTCAAATTATGTTTAAAGTTTTAGAACATAAAAACAATGTAAACGTTGTGGTTGGTATGTTTCAAAAAGAAGTGGCAGAGCGCTTGGTTGAAAAACCAGGAAGCAAAACTTATGGCATTTTAAGTGTTTTATTGCAAGCTTATTTCGATATTGAGTATTTATTTACGGTTCACGAAAATGTGTTTACTCCACCGCCAAAAGTAAAAAGCGCAGTCATTAAATTAACAAGAAATAACCGCGAAAAATTAAATTGCAGCGACGAATTATTTTTTAGAGTTGTAAAAACATGTTTTAATCAGCGTAGAAAAATGATACGTAACAGCGTACAACCGCTATTAAAAAATAAAGAAATTACACATCCCTTTTTTACTAAACGCCCTGAACAATTGAGCGTACTTGAATTTGAGGAGTTAACCAATTTTGTAGAGCAAAATATGAATTAATTTTAACCACAATTAGATAGAAGAAGTTGAGTTATTGACGAACTATCTGTCTTCTTGCGGTTAAACAACAACCTTGTAAACTTCATTACACCTTCATTTATAGGTCTTGTAAATTCGAGTATACCCGCAATATCTCTTACTCAGTCAAATAGAGTCTACAATCAGTCCAAGCAACAATTCTCTAAAATATCTTAAAATTGGTAACAAACTACCCAACCAATCGTAATACAACATGCGTATAAGTTAAAAACGCATAGTATATGAGACAACTTAAAATTACCAAACAAATTACCAATCGCGAAACAGCTTCGCTTGATATGTATTTAGCTGATATTGGTCGTGTAGAGCTTATTACTGCAGAAGAAGAAGTAATACTGGCTCAAAAAATACGTAACGGCGACCAACGCGCCTTAGATAAATTAGTGAAAGCCAATTTACGCTTTGTAGTTTCTGTTAGTAAACAATATCAAAACCAAGGTTTAAGTCTTCCAGATTTAATTAATGAAGGGAATTTAGGCTTGATTAAAGCGGCACAGCGTTTTGATGAAACACGAGGTTTTAAATTTATCTCCTATGCCGTTTGGTGGATACGTCAGAGTATTCTCCAAGCTTTAGCAGAACAAAGTCGTATAGTACGTTTGCCTCTGAATAAAATAGGAGCAATTAATAAAATTAACAAAACGTTTAGTAAGTTAGAGCAAGAATTAGAGCGCGAACCAAGCTATGATGAAATTGCCGACTTATTAGATATTTTACCGCAAGATATTACAGATACAATGCGCAATAATAATCGTCACATGAGCATGGATGCCCCACTAAGCGCAAATTTGGATGACGGCGGTAGCCTCTACGATTTATTAGAAAACGATGCCACACTTAATCCTGAAAAAGAACTAATTACTGAAAGTTTACAAATGGAAATTTTACGTTCGCTTTCAACCTTAACAGAACGTGAAGCTGACGTAGTAAAATTATTTTTTGGATTAAGTGGTTATCATGCTCATTCTTTAGAGGAGATTGGAGAAAAGTTTGAATTAACCAGAGAACGTGTGCGCCAAATTAAAGAAAAAGCCGTACGCCGTTTAAAACACGGTAGTAGAAGCAGATTACTGAAAGCTTATTTAGGCTAGATAAATCTTTATTCTCTAACAAAACAAAAACTATCAAATAAAAAAAAGCTGCTAAAATTTAGCAGCTTTTTTAGTTTAATGACCTCCTCCGTCGTGCTCGCCCTCTTGCAAGGCAACTGTTTGAGGAATAAAATCTTTTTCAGCTCCTGGTTTACTATAATCGTATGCCCAACGTTCAACAGTTGGTAATGCACCTGGCCAGTTACCGTGAATATTCGCCATAGGTGTAGTCCACTCTAAAGTATTCGAATTCCAAGGATTTTGAGGAGCCCTCTCACCACGGAACATACTATAAAAGAAATTGAATAAGAAAATACCTTGGCTTAGCGCACCAATAATTGCACAAACCGTCACAATTTCATTAATGTCAACTAAGTTGTCAAACATTGGGAAATTGCTGTTGGTGTAATAACGACGTGGAACCCCAGCCAATCCTAAAAAGTGCATTGGGAAGAATACCCCATACGCAGTAATAAAAGTTAACCAAAAATGTACATAGCCTAATTTTTTATTCATCATGCGTAAAAACAATTTAGGGAACCAGTGATAAACACCAGCAAACATACCAAAAATGGCACTTAAACCCATTACAATATGAAAGTGAGCAACCACAAAATAAGTATCGTGAACATTAATATCTAAAGTAGAGTCTGCAAGGATAATACCAGTAACACCACCTGTGATAAATGAACTTACTAAACCTATAGAAAATAACATCGCTGGCGTATATTGGATATTACCTTTCCATAAAGTAGTAATGTAGTTAAATGCTTTAACCGCAGAAGGAATTGCAATCAATAAAGTTGTAAATACGAATACAGATCCTAAAAACGGATTCATACCCGTCATAAACATATGATGACCCCAAACGATAAACGATAAGAAACCAATTGCTAACATCGAACCAATCATGGCACGATAACCAAAAATTGGTTTGCGTGAGTTGGTAGCAATAATTTCAGATGTAATACCTAAAGCTGGCAGTAATACAATGTACACCTCAGGGTGACCTAAGAACCAGAATAAGTGTTCAAATAAAATTGGGCTACCGCCTACGTTATCTAATGGATGTCCGCCAATATAAATATCAGATAAGTAGAAAGAAGTACCAAAACTTCTATCCATAATTAGTAAAGCAACACAAGAAACTAAAACAGGGAAAGATAAAACACCTAAAATTGCAGTGATTAAAAATGCCCAAATTGTAAGCGGCATACGAGTCATTTTCATTCCTTTCGTACGAAGGTTTATAATTGTAACAATGTAATTTAAGCTTCCTAATAACGATGATACTACGAAAAGAGTCATTGAAATTAACCACATTGTCATACCTAATTTAGAGCCAGGCATAGCTTCAGGTAGCGCTGATAGTGGCGGATAAATTGTCCATCCGGCCGATGCAGGGCCATCGTCAATAAAACAAGACGACAACATTATTGCACTTGAAACAAAAAAGAACCAGAATGACAACATATTTAGAAAACCAGATGCCATATCGCGAGCCCCTATTTGATAAGGAATAAGTAAATTTGAGAAAGTTCCACTCAAACCTCCAGTAAGCACAAAGAAAACCATTAAGGTACCATGTATTGTAACCAATGCTAGATACATGTTTGGATCTAAAATACCGTCTTTTCCCCACTTATCTCCCAGTACTGCATTTATAAAGGCGAATTTTTCGCCAGGCCACGCCAATTGCATACGAAAAATGATCGACATAGTCATTGCAACAACGCCCATAACAACAGCCGTTATTAAAAACTGTCGCGAAATCATCTTATGATCCATCGAAAAAATGTATTTACTAACGAACGTTTCGTGGTGTTCGTCATCATGATCATGCACATGACTATGGTGTGCTAAGTGATCTTTTTCTAGTGCTGTTTTAGTTTCAGTAGCCATTTTTATTTTTTTTTAGTTTAGAAATCTCTTATTTACTAGCAACAACTTTAACTGCTTTTTGTTTTGCTAACCAGGCTTCATAATCAGCCTGAGTATCAACAACTAAGTTCATTTGCATGTTGTAATGTGATGACCCGCAGATTTTATTGCATAAAAGCAAGTAATCAAACTCAACTGGTTCTTTATTCGCTTTTGCACGTTGTGCATTTATACCAGCCATCATTTTAATTACATATTTATCTTTACGCATTTCAGCTGTGGTTTTGGTAGGAATAAATTTAAACGAAGTTACCATACCCGGAACACAATTCATTTGTGCACGAAAATGTGGCATATAGGCTCCATGCAATACATCACGGCTACGCATAAAAAACTCTATCTCTTTGTTTACAGGTACGTGAAATTCATTACTCACCACGATATCATCAAATCCTGCAGCATCTGTTGTATCCATACCAACTGCATTACTTCCACCAATATGACGGTAATTTGACTCGCCTAATTTACCATCTTTACCAGCGTAGCGTGCGTTCCATGAAAATTGTTTCGCATAAAGTTCAACGGTTACTTTATCTTTTGAAGTAGCTTCACTCGTAATTTCATTCCAATAAATAAGTCCAAAAATAATAACAAACGCTAACACAATTGCTGGAACAACCGTCCACGCCATCTCTAAACGGTTATCGTGTGGGAAATAGGTTGCTTTTGTTTTTGAATTACCTCGGTATTTATATGCAAACCAAAACAAAAACGCATTTGTTATTAAAAACACCACAGTAATTAAATACATGTTGTAATCCCAAAGTTGATCAATCTTCACACCATGCACAGATGATGCAGGAGGTAACGATCTGTCAATCCAACGATCTACCTGCCAAAAGAAAAATGCAAAAAATAAAAACATAAAAGCAAGCATTGCTTTTCCCATTAAATTATTGTCATGGTCGGTTAGCTGCCACTCTTTGGTTTTTTTTAACCCACGGCTAAGCTCAATAACTCTCAATAATTGATGTCCGGCAATTATTAATAAAACGATGGCTAACAGTACTAAAAAATTCATTTTATATCTTTAATCTCTAATTTTTAATTTTCTATTTCTAATTTTCAAATTCTATTTCTAAAATATTAAATCTACTAGGTTGAATGATGTAAACTCTCGCTTAAGAATGGATGGTGTTTCACCATTAATGGTTTCTTTGACAATGATGTTAAAACAACAAATACAAACAATCCTAAAAAGAATGCAAAACATCCAAACTCCATCCAGCTTAAACCTGTCCAAGCATGACCAACTGTACCTGGCATTACCATCATAATTAAATCTAAATAATGTCCAATAAAAATTATTGTTCCTACAAACATTAAGAAAAAGAAATTACGTTTGCAATCGCGGCTCATTAACATAATCATTGGGAAAGCGAAGTTAACGAACAATACTGTCCACATTAATGCTTTATAGGATTCCCAACGGGTAACAAAATAAGCAACCTCCTCAGGAATATCAGCATACCAAATTAACATGAATTGAGAGAAGTACAAATACGTCCATAAGAAAGAAATTGCAAACATCCATTTACCCATATCATGCACAGTACTTTCTGTAACAAATTCTAAGTAACCTAATTTTTTTAACCAAACAATTAAAATAGTAATGCAAACAATTGCGCTAATCCACATACCAGCAAATACGTACCAGCCGTATAATGTAGAGAACCAATGTGTATCAATGCTCATTAACCAATCCCAAGATGCGGTTGAAGAAGTAACGGCAAACACCACCATAAACCAAGCAGAAATTTTAATGTTTTTCCAATGGTAACTGTTGTTTACATCAATTTCTAATTGATCTGCCTTGATAGAGTTTTTTACTAATTTGTTAGTAAACCACCACCAACCAAACATATACAATATCGTTCTAAGCCACCAAAAAATTCCAAAATAACCAATTTTAGCTGCAATAATTGGATCATAATTATCATGACCAGGAACCGCAACGCCTGTCACCATCCAGTGGTAGATATGGTGAACTTGAAATTGTCCTAAAATAAACATAAGCAACATAAACGCCATGCCAATTGGTAAATACGATGTAACAGCTTCAATTACTCGCTTAATTGTTGTAGCCCAACCAGCCTCTGCAGCGTATTGCAATCCTAAAAAGAACGCAGCTGCCAACGAAAGAGCCATGAAAAAGAACGAACCAGCAAACACATTGCTCCAAGCGCGCGTGTGTGCATGATAATGATGTTCATCGTTACCCTTGTCCATAACGAACATAAGGATGATAGACAGCAAACCAATTCCCATTAAAATAAACGAGAACATTTTTGCTCTTGATGGAAATGTGAATGTTAAGTTTTCAGTGTGTGTCATAATATCTTAATCTTTTCTTTTATCAACTATTATTTTTTTGCTGCAATTGTTGCTGTGGGTGCTGCAGCGGTACTATCTTTTGCAACTTCTTTTGGTCCTTGCAATTTTTGTACATAGTACACCAATTTCCAACGTTCTTCTTGTGTTAATTGACTAGCGTGTGAACCCATTGTTCCTTTACCGTAGGTAATAGAATGGAAAATTTTCCCTTCAGGTAAGTTTTTTAAAGTACCATTGTATGCAGGAGGCGGTCCAGGCAATTTACCACCTACTTTACCATCGCCAGCACCTGTAGCACCATGACAATGCACGCAAAATTTACCATATAAAACTTCACCTTCTTTTTCGTAATCTTCGCGGCTTCTTGCTGTTAAAGGATTTTTTAAATTTAATCCAGCAGCCTCATAACCTTCTGCATTGTTATCGTAAACATAAGGCATATAACCACGCGCCACAGTGCCTTTTACAGGTTTTTTAGCGTTGTATATTGTATCACCATCCACGCTATGAACACTATAATATTCTAAAGATGGAGAGCGGTACATATCTGGCATAAACTCTACACCAGGACTGTTTGGATCTTTTTTACCACATGACGTAATTCCAGCAATTAGCAATCCTGCTATGGCGCTGCATACTGCAATTTTTATGGTTGTATAATTTTTTTTCATTTCGTATTTATCAAAAAATTAATGCGCTTCTTCTAAAGTATATGCAGCAGGCACAACAAACGAACCTTTATGGTTAATTTCTTCTGCACCATTTGCTTTTAAAATCTCTTCAGCTTTAGTAGCTTGCTCTTGAGTCAATTCTAAATACACTAAAAATTTATCATCTGTAGTTCTTGGGTCTGGGTTTTTAGCTTTAGCACCTGGTACTAACCAGCAACGTAAGAAATAAGTTAAGGCCATACCGTGAGCTGCACAAAATACTGTACTCTCAAAAGTAATAGGAATGAAAGCAGGGATATTAAAGTAATATGCCCAATTTGGTTTACCACCAATATCATTTGGCCAATCATGAACCATCATGTACCACATCATTAAAGTTGCTAGCGAAGTACCTGTAATTCCGTAAATAAATGCACAAATTGCAATTCGCGTACGAGGAACACCGATTACGCCATCAATTCCATGAATTGGCATTGGTGAGTAAACTTCTTTAATTCTGATACCAGATGCACGTAATTTTTTGCAAGCCTCTAACAACGGAACTTCGTCGTTAAATACACCGTGTAAGATGTGTTTGGTTTTTGCTACTGCTGATCCCATTATATTATTTTACAATTTATATTTCTAAATTTTATTTTCTTCTCAAATTAAATACTAGTGGTGTGCATGCTGTGCAGCATCTTTCTTTTGTTGTTCGCCACTTGATTTTAAAATCGTTTTTAATTCTGCTTGTGCAATTACTGGGAAGTAACGCGAGAACAACAAGAAGAATGTACCAAACATACCAATTGTTCCAACAAAAATTCCAATATCAATAAATGATGGCGTATACGTGTTCCAAGTAGATGGTAAATATGTACGACACAAAGTAGGTACGATGATTACAAAACGCTCGAACCACATACCAATATTTACAACAATTGATAAAATAAATGTTGCAAAGATAGATGTACGGATTTTTTTGAACCAGAATAATTGTGGCGAAATTACGTTACATGTCATCATAGCCCAGTAACTCCAAGCTAAAGGACCAGTAGCGCGATTTAAGAATGCGTATTGCTCCCACTCTACACCACTGTACCAAGCGATAAATAACTCGGTTAAGTAAGCCACACCTACAATTGAACCAGTTACAATAATTACAATGTTCATGTACTCAATGTGTTTAATAGTTAAGTAATGTTCTAATTTGTAAATCTTACGAACTACTAACATTAAGGTTAATACCATTGCAAACCCTGAGAATACCGCACCTGATACGAAATAAGGAGGGAAGATAGTTGTGTGCCAACCTGGTACTACAGATGTCGCAAAGTCGAAAGATACTATGGAGTGAACTGAGAATACTAACGGTGTTGACAAACCAGCTAATACTAAAGAAACTTCTTCAAAACGGCTCCAATGACGAGCGCTACCACCCCAACCAAAAGATAAGGTGCTATACATTTTCTTTTGCCAAGGTTTGATAACACGGTCGCGAATCATTCCAAAATCAGGAATTAAACCAATATACCAAAATACGATAGATACTGTAGCGTAAGTGGAAACCGCAAACACGTCCCACAGTAATGGCGAGTTAAAGTTAGGCCACAAGCTACCAAATTGATTTGGCAAAGGGAATAACATATAATCTAACCAAGGACGACCTGTGTGTAATGTTACGAAAATAGCGGCACACAATACAGCAAAGATGGTCATAGCCTCAGCAGAACGGTTAATGGCCATGCGCCATTTTTGACGGAATAACAATAACACAGCGGAAATTAATGTACCAGCATGACCAATACCAATCCACCATACGAAGTTGGTAATATCCCAAGCCCAATCTACACCATTATTACTTCCCCAGGCACCAATACCTACGCCAATTGTATAAGCAAGGCATCCTATCCCCCAAAGGAAACTTAATGCGCAAAGGATTAGCAATGTGTACCAGCCTTTTGCGGCTTTACCTTCAATAGGTGCAATAATATCGTCTGATATTTGGCGATAAGATTTATTGCCAAGTATTAACGGTAACCTTATTTCTGATTCTGCGTGCATAGTATCTTTTAAAAATTTATTATCTAATTAATTTATAAATTATGAATGTTTTTCTTCTTTATGTTCTTCGTGCTTTGGAGCCGCAGTATGCGATTCTTCCAATAAAACCTTCTCTTCTTGATTACGCACTTTTACCATGTAAGAAACTGTAGGTTTTACACCAACTTCTTCTAACAATAAGTAGTTACGCTCATCTTTTCTCCATTTTACAATTTCAGAATTCTCATCGTTCAAATCTCCAAACATAATCGCATTTGTAGGACAAGCTTGTTGACAAGCAGTTTTAATTGAACCATCTTCTAAAGGCATACCTTTTTTCTTGGCAACTAACTTACCAGCTTGTAAACGTTGTTGACACATTGAACATTTTTCCATTACACCACGGCTACGAACTACAACATCTGGGTTTAACACCATGCGTCCTAATTCTTGTTGTGCAGGATTAACATCCTTAAACCATTCGTTAGTATTGTAATTAAACCAGTTGAAACGACGTACTTTAAATGGACAGTTGTTAGCGCAATAACGTGTACCTATACAACGGTTATATGTCATCATGTTTAAACCTTCGGTGCTATGACTAGTAGCTAATACTGGGCAAACTGTTTCGCAAGGTGCGTGGTTACAGTGTTGGCACATCATAGGTTGGAAAGTTACCTTAGGATTAGAAGAAGGGTTTTCCATTTCAATGTACATTTCTTTTGTTCCTAAGTGCTCTTCTGCCGCTTTAGCTTTGTTCATATCCGAACTGTAGTAACGGTCGATACGCAACCAGAACATATCACGTGTTTTACGAACTTCATTTTTACCAACAACATGCACGTTGTTTTCTGAAGTACAAGCCACAACGCAAGCAGAACAACCAATACAAGTACTCATATCAATTGTCATACCCCACTTATGATTCAGTCGTGGATGCGCATCCCATAAATCAATTTCATCTACATGCTTTTTACCTCCACCATGTACTGGTAGCATAGCAGGTGGATTCCAAGTATCTTTTTCTAAAGAAGTGTATTCAGGTAAAGAAACTTCACGCAATAAATATTCTTCACGACCCATAATGGTGTGTTGAATTTGCGTAGCAGCAAAATCGTGCGACCCTTCGGCTTTAGTAATGGTAACGTTTCCAATAACTGTTTGGATAGTATCGTTAACCATATTTAATAATGGATAAGCATTTACACCTACACCATTAGCAACTTTTAAAGTTTCTGCTTTACGGCCATAACCTAAGGCTAAACCAATTGTGCCTTGCGCTTGCCCTGGTTGTGGAAACACAGGAGCTGTAATTTTAATACCATTAACTGTTACATCAACCATTGAACCAACAATATCTTGACGTAACATTTCATTTAAGCCCATTGTTTTTACATCATCTGGGCTCATAGTAATGTAATTATCCCAAGTAACTTTAGAGATAGGATCTGGTAATTCCATTAACCAAGGGTTATTAGAATGATTACCGTTACCTAAACCAATTTTTTCGTAAACTACTAAATCAAAAGCGCCACCTTTAACAGCAGTAGCCATGGTTGCAGCTTTATTATAATCAGGTGTAGGAAGTGTTTCTGCTGTTGCTACAACTTTTTCTGTTTCTTTATTTTCAACACCTACAACAGAATCGCCAACCACATTATTTATTAAGTTAGCTATGCCTGCTAATAAAGGTTTTCCTGTAGAGTCTTTCGCCATTGGCTCAGCAATCGTAGTTACATCTTTGTGAACATACGTTTTTACAACGCCATCATGTAAAGCACTTGCCCAAAATGTTCCAAAATCACCAAATTTACCTTGATTAGGGAAAATTCGGTTATTCCAAACACCTTGTATATAACTTAAATAATCTGTTTTTACTCCGCTCCATTTCAACATTGAATCTTGAAATTGGCGTGTACCTTCATGGCGAGGTGCAGCAAAGATTGGGTTAATTGCTGGTTGTTGTAATGAATAGTGACCGTTTTTAGGATTAGCATCATTCCATGATTCTAGCCAGTGGTGATCAGGGCATACGATATCTGCTAATTGCGCAGTTTCATCTAGTACGCTTGCAAAAGAAATTTTTGTAGCTACTGACTTGTAAGCTTTTTCAAAATTTAAACTCGCAGGCGCTGTATAAACTGGGTTACAATTAACCGTTATTAACACATTTACTTTACCAGCAGCCATATCAGCTACTAATTCAGCAAATTCTTTATCATTACCTTGTTTGGTATTAAAATGATTTTGAACATCAACGGTTTTACCGTAATTATCCAACATTTTATTGATCCCGTTTACAAGTGTTTGAATTCCCTCATCATTAATACCAGAAACTACAATTGAATTTCCTTTATGTTTTACTAATTCATCAGCCGCTTTTTTAACAGCTTTTGAAGCAACTGCACTAGAAATTTTCCCTTCAGCACCTGCTTTGGCACCACCAGTAGCAATTGCTACCTCGTTAAATAAAGCAACAACAACTGAACCTAATTCTGAAGCTTTAACCATTAAACGCTCATCGGCATTTGCACCAGTTAAAGAAAGATTTGATTCGAAATGGTAATGTTTACTCATTTCAGGTTTATCTTTAGTAACCTTGCGGCCTGTAGCATATTGTTTTGCGAACTCAGCTGGATTTAACCAGTTACCTAAAAAATCACAAGCAATACCAACTATGGTTTTTGCTTTGCTAAAATCGTAAGAAGAAACAACTGCTTTGCCCCAAACGTTTTTGTTTGCAAGGGTTAAAGCATTATAAGAAATTGCATCATAAGTAACAACCTTGGTAGAAGGGTGTTTTGAAGTAAACTCAGCTATTACAGCTTTAGTTGATGGAGAAATAATTGTAGAAGTTAAAATACGAATGTTTGCTCCATTTAGAGCAGCGGCAACTTTTTCATCAGCAGTTTTCCAAGTAGCGTCAGCGCCTTTAACTAATGGGCCACGCAAACGTGCGCCATCATACAACCCTAAAACAGAAGCTTGAACACGTGCAGTAGTACCACCATGAGTAACTTTTGATAAATCATTACCTTCAATTTTAATAGGACGTCCTTCACGGGTTTTAACTAGTATTGAAGAATAATCGTGACCATCATAAAATGTAGAAGCGTAAAAATTAGCAACACCTGGTGTAACTTCTTCTGGCTTAACAACGTAAGGAATAGATTTATTTACAGGTGTTTCGCAAGCAGCCAAAGCAACAGCTGCTGTGCTAAAACCCATAACTTTTAAGAAGTCGCGGCGCGAAGTACCTGAAGTTTCAGCTTCTTCATTGCTTAAAAACTCATCCATTGGAAGTGGTTGAGCAAACTCGTTTTTTGCTTGCTCTTGGAACTCCTGACTGTTGTGCAATTCAGGTAATCCTTTCCAGTATTTTTTTGACATAGACATTGTTTTAATTTCGTATTTCTAAAATCTAACTTCTAAATTTTTAGTAGTGACATTTACCACATTCTAATCCACCAATCTTCTCTACTGTAAATTTAACATCGTATTGACCTTTGTATTTATCTTTTAAAGCTTTGTGAATTCTATCGTAATAAGCATTTCCTGCCATTGCAACTTCCGTTTTACGGTGGCACTCAATACACCATTTCATTGTTAGTGGAGATTTTTGTTCTGCAACCGTCATTTCTTTTACATTTCCATGGCAAGTTGTACACTCAATTTTACCAACCACCACGTGTTGTGAATGATTAAAATATACGTGATCTGGCAAATTGTGAACCTTAATCCATTGAATTGGATTTTCTTTTTTGCTAGGGTCGTAAATTCCTTTTTTAGGATCGAAACCATTTGCAGCATAAATTTTAGCAATTTCTTTTTCGCCATATTGCGGGCCTTTTTGAATTCCTTTGTGGCAATTCATACAAATATTTACTGATGGAATACCAGCATGGCGCGATTTTTCAACAGAACTGTGGCAATATTGACAAGCAATTTCGTTATCGCCAGCATGTAATTTGTGAGAGAATTTAATTGGTTGCTCAGGCTTGTAACCTTTTTGTGTTTTCCAATCGTAATAAACACCAATATTGTAACAAGCATCCCAACACGATTTCATTCCGCCAAACACTAATAAAATTCCTAAAACACCCACTAATTTGCTATTTTTCGACATCCATTGGCGCACCTCTTGACCAAAGGTCATATCTTTATTCTCAGGCTTACCTTCTGCACGATTAGCAGAGTTTTGTAAAGAGGTACGAACGCTGCGGAAAGCACCAATTAAAATTGCAAGAATTGTAATAACACCTAAAATAATATAAAGTGGTTGCATACTGCCATTAGTTACTTCAGCAACATCGCCACCTGGACCCGAGGTAGAAGAAGTTGATGTTGGAGGCAGAACTGGTGGCGCCTTTAAAAATCCTAAAATGGCGGTAACATCTTTCTCCGTTAATTGCCCTTCAAAAACGGTCATAGCAGCTTTACCGTATTTAGCATAAATGGCATTAGCATAAGGGTCGCCGCTTTTAATAACTTTTTCGTTGTTAATAATCCATTTGGTTAACCATGCATCAGCAGGTTTAGGCACACGATCAAAAATACCTTTTAAGCCAGGACCAGTGCCCATAGCATCGGTGTGCGAAGAGTGACAAACGGCACAATTTTGTTTAAATAATTTTTCTCCGTCTTGGGCATTAAGCGTGGAAGAGATTGTAAAAACCGCCAGAACAGTTGCCAACAGGGCTTTTACGGAAAATCGAGCGATATGGTTTTTCATATATTATTTCGAAAAAAACGTCTTTTTAATGTGGTTTTATGACAAAAATATGACATAAAACGGAGGCAAAATTAGCAGAATAAGGACAACTGACACTCAAAAACTCAATTTTTTTTAGTTGAAACTTTAATTTATAATGATTCTAAATAATAAATTACATTTCTTAAAAAACTATCTATAAAAAATTGTGATTTGTCGATTTAATTTAGTAGAGAATTTAGAATTTTTTAATTTTCAGCGATGGTTTAATTAGATTCAAAAAATAGAATAAATTAGGGCATTATTTAGACAGCAAAAAATGGCATATTTTAGAACATTTGTTTTAGTGTTAATTGTTAACTTTTCATTGGCGCAAAGCAACCCCGAAGATAAAAAATTAGATGAGGCTTATAAGCTGATAAAAAAAGAAAAGTACAAAGAGGCCGATAGCTATTTAGAAAAAGTATTAGTAGATGCTCCAAATTATGCACCTGGCTGGGTTCTTTTGTCAAAACTTCGCTATAAGGAATACGAAGATGCGAAAAAAAGCGATAATCTATTTGGAAACATTGCTGTTAGTGTAAAAGATAAAGATGGGAAAGAAAAAAAAGATGGCGACTCGTTATCAACTGCGCTTTTATCGTTGTTGCAAAACATAAGTCCATCTAAAACTGCTTTAGATAAATATTATTACACGTTGAGAAGAGCTACTTTAACTTGCAATGAGTGCGATAGGGCCTGTGCCATTTTAAGAGCAACATTCATTGATGTTGACGTTGATACCATGATTGGAAAAAAAGCCTTGCGCTATTTTAATGAAGCCGAACAAGAGTTTGGAAAAAAAAATTACGAAGCATCGGCAAAAAATTATAAACGTGCGTTAGAAGAACAGCCTAATTTTTACAAGGCGGCTTTGTACCTTGGCGACAGTTATTACTTTACCGAAAATTACGAATTAGCTGCTTTGGCGTTTAAAGATGCGTCTAACAAATATCCGTTTTTATTGGAGCCTCGTAAGTATTTAGTTGATGCATTTTATAAACAGAAACTTTATGAAAAATGTACAGATGAGTGTATGGAGGCGATGAAAGTTTATCCAGATTATATGATTGCTAGCAGGCTTGAAGATGGGTTGTATTATCAAAATAAAAAATTGAATGTGAAGTGGATGCCACGCGGGACATTTCCTAATAAAATAAATGATACCAGTAGTAAAAACTTAAACAAATATTTACCAAAAGAACCGTTTATAGAAAACAAATGCTGGGAATATTATATAAATGCTGCCAAAAAGGTAACTAAGTATTGCAATAAAAAAGGGATTATTACTGAATTAAACGATATTACCAAGCAACGGTATTTGGAACTTTATAGTTGGGAAGAAATGCTAAAAAACAGCAACGATGAATCGCTAAAGGAAGCAAAACGAATGAAAGAAGAAGGTTTTTTAGATTGCTATGTTATGGTAACCTGCTTCCATCACGATATATATGACCAATACAAAGATTTTGTATTCCGGAATAAGGAACGCATAGCCTTGTATTTTAAAAAATATATTGTTACTAAAATCTAATACAATTTTTTTGGATTGAACGTTTAGCGAAGTTGCGTGTATTAATAATAAATCCACTAACTAAATAACTTTGCAAATTACTGCGCTTGCTATCTATACCGATGAAGAATTAATGAATTTAATTTGCAAAGGCAATACAATTGCTTATGAGGAATTGTATTATAGATACGGCAAACAATTATTAGGCTACTTTTTAAAATGTTGAATCACGATAAAGAAAAAGCGGAAGATGCCTTACAGAACTTATTTCTTAAACTTGCGGAAAAACCAGAACAATTTGATACGACAAAAAAATTTAAAACGTGGATATATACAGTGGCAACAAATGTGTGCAAAAATTATTACAGGCACCAAACTGTAATAAATAAAGCACATGCAGAGCTTAGTTATTTAAGCGACATAAATGAAAAAACTGCATTAAACATAATTGATATAGATAAAAATCAATTTAAATCAGAATTAGAAAAGGTGTTGCACGAACTACCATTTGATAAAAGAGAAACATTTGTGTTACGATATATTAATGAAAAAACAATTAGCGAAATTGCCAAAATACAAAACTGCGCCGAAGGAACAATAAAATCGCGTATACACTACACACTAAAAATTTTACAAGAACAATTAAAAGAATATAAGTCATGAAAAATAATGTAGAAAATTTAATTTCACAAAACTTTGAAACAGAAATTCAAAATTTGAAATTGCCGGCTTTTTCTAATTTAACTAAAGGTATCCACCTAATTGAAAAACGAAAACCTGACTATAAAACAGAATCTGATACTGATTTTTATTATTTTATTGCCAAGTTTTTGAATTTAAAAATTAAAATGTACCAGGTACTAATTGTGTTTGCAATAGTGTTAAGCACCTATTTGTATTATAGCGATTCTAAAATAAGAATAGCCAACGGCGAAACAAAAGTAGCACCAATTGAAATTACCATCCCCGCAAACAGCTATACTGTGATGGCTTGCGTTAAAGAAACAAAAACAATATAAAAAATTATGGAAGAAGCAATAGAAAATAAACCAAATAGCGAACAACAATTAGACGCCAATTTTAAATACTTACCTTTTTTTAATAAAACACAACCAGTAATTATTTTAATACTACTAGGTTTTATTTTTTATATAAACTCAATAAACAATGAATCTGCTTTAGATGATGGAATAGCTATTCATCAAAACGAATTTGTATTGAAAGGTGCAACACAAATTAAAAACATTTTTACACACGATGACTATTATTTTTTTTATAAACGAATGAATGCCAGCGATCAATTATTTGGTGGGCGCTACCGCCCACTAGGAACAGCAAGCTACGCTATTGAGCAAGAATTTATTGGGACTTACAGAACTGGCTTTTATTATTTCTGTCAAGATTTAAATAATAATGGAATAGTTGATGATAAGCAAATTGATTATACCAGCGAAATTGGCAAAAACGAAACAAATTTTGAGTGTAATGAATTACGAACGAAATATGAAAATAGAAAAGTAAAGGGAGCAGAGTGTTTGAATTGTTGGGACTTGAATAAAAATGGAAACAATGATTTTGAAGAAGACCTGAATCACGATGGTGTTTTTAATGAAGTAGATTGCCAAGTTAAGGGCGCAGGCTTAAGACATCTTAACAACGTAATAATTTATATCTTATGTTGTTTAGCGTTTTACACCTTGCTAAAAAAATTTATTTTTAAAACTAACCCGGATTTTGCATTTGTTACTGCGCTTTTGTTTTTAATCCATCCTGTACATACCGAAGTAGTTGCTTATGTGTTTGGAAGACATCATTTACTTTGTTTTCTATTTTCTTGCTACACCTTAATTTATTGCTTAAAATATGCAAGTAACAAATCTTTTTTTAATATTTTTATTAGTGCGTTAAGCTTTTTATTGGCATTATTCTCGGGCGAATTTTCTTTTCTACTTTTTATTTTAATACCGCTAACCTTATATGTTTTTGCAGATAACAAAAAAACACTGTTACTTTATTTAATCTTAATTAGCGTGTTTGCCTTTTATTTATTTATGCGTGTTAACTCTGTTTATATGGGGGCTGGGAGATTAGATACAGAGCCATTAAATAATCCTTACGCTTTTGCAACTGGAGAAGAAAAATTTGCAACAAAAATTTATATGTTGTTGTATTATTTAAAACAAAGTATTTTTCCATATCCATTAATAAGTGATTATTCATTCGATTCAATTTCGTATAGAAATTTTGCCAGTTGGGATTTTTGGCTCTCTGTAATAATAAATCTAAGTTTATTATTTTATGCCGTTGCACAAACCATTAAAAAAAATGTATTGGGTTATGGTTTGTTGGTTTATTTTATATCCATCATTCCTTGTTGCCAATTACTTTTTCCAACAAGCGTGGTTTTTATAGAATCATTCCTTTTTCATGCATCCATTGGCGTATGTATTGTTCTCACCATTTTACTTTTTAAACTTTTAGAAATTTTAAAAACACCTGAAAAAAAATACAGAACTGTACTTCTCACTTCCTTTATAGTGTTAATTGTAGTTAGTTTAATAGTTGTGGTAAACCGAAATGCTGATTGGAAGAATGATGTAACTTTATTTTTTAAAGATGTAAAAAAACAACCACGCTCCGTTTTAATTTTAGGTAACGCCGGTGCGCGTTGGATAGATTTAGCAGATACACGTGAAATTACCGGGGTGGCTATACCAGGAGGCGATACAGCCGTTTTTAATGATTATAACGGAACCTTAACAATTTCGGATGAAGATATGAAACTTTTTAATGCTAAAACAAAACGCGAAGCTGCATTAAAAAAAGGTATTAATTTTTTAGATACCGCAGTAAAATTGCACCCGCAATACGTAAACGGATTTTTAAATTTAGGTTTAGCACATTTTAAATTGTATAGCGATGAACAGTGTATTTTAAATTGGAAGCGTGCAGAGAAATTGTACCCTGATAATCCTTATTTGCAAAGCTATTATTCTGTTTACCAAAAAGTTTTGTCAGAAAAGTACAATGCTGCAAGAACAAAAAATGAATTTGAGAATGCTGAAAAATATTTGTTGTATTTACATTTTGTGAATCCTAAGAACGAAGAAGGATTAGAAAATTTATGCCAACTCTACTTTGACATAAAACACTATGAAGCATGCAAGAACAGGCTTAAGGAATTATTGAAACTTGACCCTAAAAATAATATTGGAAATGAATTAACAGTAAAGTTAAAAGAGTTGGCAGGGAAATAAAAATCCTCAATCTTTAATTCTTTCTATATACTCATCAACAATTTTAAACATGGTGCTAAAAAATTGGTAGCGTTGTTTTTCGCTAACGCCACTAATTAAATTACTTTTCTTTTCTAAATTTTTAATCCAATGTTCTGTTTCATCACAAAACTCAGGGTTGTTTGTTGTTAAAGAATTTAGCGTGTTGAACGAAATATAGGAATAGTTATTGGCATCAGCTTTAATATAAATACAATTTGTACCAAGAACCACTTCGCTATTATACAATAAAAACGTTTCTGACTTATCGCTTTTATTTTTACGAGCATCTGCAGCATTCTTTTGAATCATTTCTAACGTAGTTCTGTACTCCGTTAGTAGTTCAATCGCTTGATCTTTATTAATAATGCCACTATCAAAGTAGAATTGAACTTGTCGCAAACCGGTTAGTACTGTTTCCGTAGTCCAAATTTCTGTACTTGGTATGGTTAAATATTCCTTAAAGCAATTATGTGCAATTTCAATCAATTTTTCGTTCACAAACCCAAACTCAAATTTTTGGTTTTGATAGGCAGGTACGTTTAAAACACTGCGTTGCCAATAAAACAATTTAAACTCAGTAAATTTTTTTGTTGAAAAGGAATAAAAAATCGGTATTTCCTCTGCTACATAGGAAATTTTTATATCCTCAAATTTATTTATGGTTTTTAAATGGGTTAAAATTCGTGTTAAATAGTGCTCAAAATTTTTTTCACTGTCAGTAAGCTTTGTGTAGGCAAAGGTTACTGTATCACTTCTATTGCTAAACACCTCATCAATACTAATAGCATATTTTTTGGTTATTTTATAAACCTCATCAATTGTTAGTTCAGTTTCTCCTCTTATTCTTCGGTAAGCACTATCAATGCTCACATCCAAAATATCAGCTAATTCTTCAGCCAAACCAACAGTAGAAGGCATGGTATCTTTTAATTTATTAATAAAAATTTGTTGAATATTTTGGCCAGTTGAAATTGGCTTTGGCGCTTTTTTAATAGGCATTATTTATGATTTAATCATTTAAAATTAGTTTTTATTTGCAAAAAAAGCAAATTTGATTTTTTACACCGCAGTTACTTGTAAAAAAAGCAAATTCCATAATCCAAACATTTGCGCATTTTGAATAATTGCATAAACTAAAAAATTGACAACTCCTTTCAATTATATAGATAATTATTTATGGCGCAATTTTGTAAAAGATTAATTGCTGAGCCCTTAATCGTAAAAAATAAAAAACATGAAAACAAAAATTCCGTACCTATTAACTTATAGCCGATTAGTAATGGCTGGGTTTTATTTATTAGCAACCTTTACATCAAGTTTACAAAACAAATTTGTAATTGTTGGCGTTTTAATTGCTGCCATAGTAAGCGATATTTTTGATGGTGTGCTTGCGCGCCGGTGGAAATGCGATACTGAAAATTTAAGAAAACTTGATAGCAAAATTGATACGATTTTTTGGTTAAGTTTATTGTACCTGCTTGTTGTAAGCCAACGCGATTTTGTTTTACAGCACAGCATCAAACTTTTTATACTCGTTTTACTCGAAATTTTAGTTCAACTCATAGGTTATTTTAAATTTAACACAACGCTTGCTTTACACACCTACTCTGCAAAATTTTGGGCTTTATTATTAGCAGTAACCATAAGTGCATTAGTATTAGGTTACAACGTTACTTTTTTATTTGGGGCATGTTTTGTTTGGGGAATTATTTCCCAATTGGAGGTGTTGTTAATTATTTTAAAACTTAAAACCTACAAAGTTGACGTGAAATCGATTTATTCATTAATTACTAACCATTCATTTCATAAAAAATCTCAGCGAGTAGTTGTTTTCCTATTATTAGGAACTTCTTGTTTAAGTGCACAAATAACCCCACATGGAAATGTTTATGCTGTAGATGAGCCCTCACTATATTGGACAGGAACAATTGCAATGTCGGCAATTAACCTAACTACAACCTATTTTAATATGAAAAAATTACGCAAATACGATAAGTACAGATCTAACGCTATCTTTGGAGCTATGGCAGGCGCTGCACAAACGGTAATTGGATTTTCAAATACAAATATAAAATTCAGAAATGAGTATATACCGAGGAGCATAAACATTGGGATAGGTTTAACAACTTTAGTTACAAGTATTGTTAGATTTGCGACTAAAAATCCATCGAAAGAAAATACTTTTACTTTAAATTTTAATTGTTTACGAGACAAAAAACTGAACTCATCATTAGTTGGATTAACCTATAAAAAACAATTTTAAACACTATTGTATTAGTTGTTAGAATTTTGATGTGTTTTGTAAGTAAAACTAACCATTACCTTTTTTCTAATAAACTAATACAATCTTTTCGCAATTATTTTGCATACGTTGCCAAACACCTGCCCTGGGCTAAACTTGCGCCAATTAAAATCATCTAGCTCACCACCCGATATAAAAAAATAGTCTAATCCAGCTCTTTTAAAATCAGTTAAAACATGTTCTCTAAAATTTAATAAAACTATCCAACCATCATCGCCGTTATCATCAAACCACTCATCGTAGTAGCTATCATCGCTTGAGTGAAAGTTAAGCACATTCTCCCCAATTAAAATATATTTGTTTATGCCATTTAAACTAAGCTCATCAACAATATCTCTTTTTAAAAGCATAATATCGTTATTAATTGCATCGTTCCATTCTCCTATAAATTCAATGATGGCATACTTCTCTTCATAATCAGCAAACAAAATTTTTAAGTACATGGTGTCGCTTGCCATATCATCCCATTGCGGATGAATGTAAAAATTATATATTGTGTTTGTAAATTCTAGCTCGCTGTACTCCCTTCCATAAAATGGCGAATTTGGGTCTTCACTTGCGTTGTACAAGTGCTGCCAATTATAAAAAGGTTCTATAGTGTGCATAGTTTATTTTACAACTAATATAAAAATAAAAAAGCCTTTCACTGATGAAAGACTTTTTTTCGTCGGGGTGGCCAGATTCGAACTGACGACCTCCACATCCCAAATGTGGCGCGATACCGGACTACGCTACACCCCGCTATTTATTAAAAATAGGGTGCAAATATACTAGTTTTTTTACTTTTAACAAAAAATCATGCTTTTTTTACTAAAAATTGTTTAAGCGCACTATCACTCACTTTATGCAAAAAATTTAATTGTATCTTTATAGGCTTATGCAAGAGCAAATTTTAATTCTCGATTTTGGTTCCCAATACACCCAACTTATTGCCCGTCGTTTGCGCGAACTTAATGTGTATTGCGAAATTCATCCATATAATAAATTACCCGAACTTACTTCTACTATAAAAGGTGTTATACTTTCAGGAAGTCCACATAGTGTGCGCGAAGAGAACCCGCCAAAACCAAATTTAGATAGCATAAAAGGTAAATTACCCTTGTTAGGTGTGTGCTATGGCGCACAATTTTTAGCACACTTTTATGGTGGCGAAGTTGGTAAATCAAGCTCACGCGAATACGGAAGAGCTAACTTAAGTTTTGTTGATACAAATTCTGTTTTACTGAAAAACATTTCTCAAAACTCGCAAGTTTGGATGAGCCATGCCGATACAATATTAGCAACTCCAACAAACTATAAATTAATAGCAAGCACACACGATGTAAAATTTGCAGCTTATCAAATTGAAAATGAAAGCACCTTTGGCATTCAATTTCACCCAGAGGTTTATCACAGCAGCGAAGGAACACAACTACTTAAAAATTTCGTGTTTGATGTCTGCAAATGCAGCGGTAATTGGACGCCCGATTCATTTATTGATACTACTATTGCCGAATTACGGGCAAAATTAAAAAACGATAAAGTTATTTTAGGATTAAGTGGCGGTGTTGACAGCAGTGTTGCAGCTATGCTGTTGCACAAAGCAATAGGCACTAATTTACATTGCATTTTTGTTGATAATGGTTTATTGCGTAAAAATGAATTTGAAAGTGTTTTAGATTCATACAAACACATGGGCTTAAACGTAAAAGGTGTTAATGCAAAAAATAGATTTTACGAAACGCTTGCCGGCATTATAGACCCTGAAAAAAAACGCAAGGCCATAGGCAAAATTTTTGTTGATGTATTTGATGATGAAAGCAAATTAATAGAAAACGCGCAATGGTTAGCGCAAGGTACAATTTATCCTGATGTTATTGAGAGTGTTTCTGTAAAAGGACCTTCGGCAACAATTAAATCGCACCATAATGTTGGCGGCTTGCCAGATTATATGAAACTACAAGTAGTAGAACCCTTACGTAGTTTGTTTAAAGATGAGGTACGCCGGGTTGGTAAAGCTTTAGGATTAGATGAAAACATTTTGAACCGTCATCCTTTTCCTGGCCCAGGGTTGGCAATAAGAATTCTTGGAGAGATAACTGAACAGAAAGTAAAAATTTTGCAAGACGTAGATGCCATTTTCATTAATGGTTTAAAAGAACATAACCTTTATAAAGATGTGTGGCAAGCAGGCGCAATTTTTTTACCAATACAAAGTGTAGGCGTAATGGGCGATGAACGCACTTATGAAAACGTAGTTGCACTGCGTGCTGTTAGCAGTACCGATGGAATGACGGCAGATTGGTGCCATTTGCCCTACGAATTTTTAGCCAAAATTAGTAACGAAATTATTAATAAAGTAAAAGGTGTAAATAGAGTTGTGTACGACATTAGCTCTAAACCACCCGCTACCATTGAATGGGAATAAAACATTCAAACAGTTAAAATTAACACATAAATTATAATCAACAACTTTGAAACAAATCAAAATAGCAAACTACTTTCTGACCTTCATTAGCTTTTTGTTGATGAATAGCATTATTGCTCAAACAAAATCCAGCAACATTCAAACCATCGATGGAAGAAAATACTTCATTCATTTAATTGAAAAAGGTCAAAGCTTGTACTCCATTTCAAAACTATACAATGTTAGTTTGGATGACATTTATAAAGTAAATCCTGAAGTAAAAAATGGAACAAAAAGCGGACAAGAAATTAAGATTCCGCTTGCAACGAATTTAGCAGTAACGTCAACAACCAGCAACACGCAACCAATTACAACTAACTTTTTACCCGACACAAATTTGTACAAATGTCATAAAGTAGAAAAAGGGCAAACACTTTATTCTATTTTAAAAAAGTATAATGTTACTGAAAAAGAAATTACTGCAATAAACCCAGGCTTTACAAGTAGCATTAAGGAAGGTCAGCTGATTGCAATTTCTAAGAAAGAAAAAAATGCTTTACAAGTAACGTCTTCAAATGTAATTTCAGAAACTAAACCCAGCTTGACTTTGAATACAAACACAGCAACTACACTAGTTAATAAAACCGAAAAAGGTGCTTATACATTTGCGTTAATGTTACCTTTTAAATTTGATCAGGTACTGAATTTAGACATGAACGAATTAGCAAAAAATAAAACAAATTTTCCACCTGCATCTGCCTTTGCAATTGACTTTTACTCTGGCTTTAAAAGTATCATAGATTCATTATCTAGCAATAGTTTCGAGATTAACCTAGAAGTTTATGATATAGATGAAAAAGATTCGCTTAAACTAGCACAACTTATAAACGATGAGAAATTTAAAAAATCTGATTTCATTGTTGGACCATGGTACCCATCAGGATTTAAAGTAATTTCACAGAAAGCAAAAGAATTAAATATTCCAATTATCTCTCCAACAACTCAACAGAACAAAATTTTATTCAACAATCCCTTAGCTTCAAAAACTAATCCATCTCAATTTACTTTGCTAGAATTACTGGCCGATTACTGCGTTGACTCGTTGCTCGCTCAAGGCTCAAACGTTTTGTTACTCAGCGCTAATGAAAAAGATGTAAAAGAAGTTGGTTATGTAAAAGCATTTAAAAAATACTACAATGATAAAATAAAAGCATTATCAAAACCTTTAAAAGATACGATTACTAGTGTTAGAGCACTTGCTGGTGTAAAAGCAGCTCACAAAACAGGAATTAAAAATGTAGTTGTAAGTTTAAGCAATAACCAAGTTTTTTTAGCTGATTTCTGCACACAACTCGCAATTTACTCCGAGAAAAAAGATATACAGTTATGTAGTTGGCAATCAAACACGCTATTGGATAATGTTGATCAAGAATATTTGAATCAATTGCAATACACATTTGCACATCAATACAATATTTTAAACACAAGTGCCTACAACAATTTAATTAGTAACTACAAGGCGCAACAAGGCGCATCACCTAGCGAATATTTTTTTATTGGTGCGGATATTGCAAGCTATTATCTACAAAATTTAAAACTAAATGGCCCAAATTTTATAAATAATTTAAACACCTTACCAATGGAACTTGGCTACTGTAAATTTATGTTTGCAAGGCCTGATGCCAATACTGGCTTTGATAACAGAGGTGGTTTTATTTTTAAGTACAACAATTTTAAAGTTGTAAAAACTGGATGGAAATAACCAAAAATAATATTTCTGATTGGTTAAAAAATTTACAAACGCATATTTGTAATGAACTTTCTAACGCAGATGGCTTAACTGAATTTACTTTGGAGTCTTGGACACGCGATGAAGGCGGCGGTGGCATTACACGAATTTTAAATGAGGGAAATATTATAGAAAAAGGCGGTGTACTTTTTAGTGCAGTGTATGGTAAAGCACCTGATTTCTTATTTAAAGAAAAAGCTCATAGCGAACTTAATACCTTTGATACAGATCTTCAGTTTTATGCCACTGGTGTATCAATAGTTATTCATCCTAAAAATCCAATGGTGCCTATTATTCACATGAACATTCGGTATTTTGAAATGAGTAATGGAACAAAATGGTTTGGAGGAGGAATAGATTTAACACCGCATTACGTGAATGAAGATGATGCGCAATTTTTTCATACCCAACTAAAAAACGTTTGCGATACACACCATAAAAATTATTATACGGAATTTAAACAACAAGCCGACGATTATTTTTTTATTAAACACCGTAATGAAACACGCGGTATAGGTGGCATTTTTTTTGATAGATTAAATTCAAACGAAGAAATGACATTTGAACAAAATTTCTCATTTTGGCAAGATGTGGGTTTAGCCTTCGCACCAATTTATACTGAACTAATTAAACGCAATAAAAATAAATCTTTTACCGCTGAAAATAAACAATGGCAATTACTGCGCCGTGGCAGGTATGTAGAGTTTAATTTAATTTACGACAAAGGCACGCAGTTTGGTTTGCAAACGAATGGAAGAGTAGAAAGTATTTTAATGAGTCTACCAAAATTTGCAAGTTGGGAATACAACTTTAAGCCAAAATTGAATTCGTTAGAAGAAAAAACATTACATCTCCTTGTAAAAAACATTAATTGGGCTTAGATTTTTCAGAATAATTTCAGTGTATTTGTAGGCTAAAAGTATGATAAAGCAAAAACGGTCTTATACTCGTTATAAGACCGTTTTTTTAATGTTAGACGGGTTATTTTGTAACTATTAATTTAGCAACACGTTTTACGTTAGCGTCACTTTCAATATTCACTAAATAAATACCAGCCGGTAAGTTTGCAGTTTCTAGTGTGAATGAAGTTTCACCAGAATATAACTTGCCTAAATTATTGCTTAAAATGGCTTTGCCCGTTAAATCCAATACCGCAACTCGTGCAGTTTCTCCATCTTTGCTATTAAACAAAATAGTGGCGTTGCTTGAAGTAGGATTAGGGAAAATTGACAAATTAGTCTCGTATGCTTTTCCTAAGCTATTATCTTCGACCCCTACTACAAATGGTTTTGAGAAATCTCTATTTGTCCAAACACCTCTACCACCTGTTGCTAGGTATATTTGACCTGAGTTGTAGCAATCCCAAGGATTCAAAACTTGTTGCTTAATATCAAACACCTGTAAGCGAGGCAATGGCGTGCTCCCGTCAGAGGCCAATGCCCATGTAGCTGTACCTGAAGTAACATCGTTTGTGCCATAAAGCCCGTCATTGGTTCCAACTAATAACTTTTTATTATCATCTTTCTCAAAAATAGAGCAGTAGGTGTTAATTCTAGTACCAGGAGGCACTGGATTAACAGAACCAGTTTTGTTTTGGAAATTAATGTTACTGAAGTTTGAAGTTCGAATATTATTTGAAGATAATAACACAATAGTATCATTACTTGAACCATCAAATGTTAAAGCCATTGTATTATCGTTATTAGTAATTGCAATGCTACGTATAGGTTTTGTAAAAGTTCCCAAAAGCGTTGTTCTGTAAGGTGAGCGCGGATTTGGAGTATTACTTCCTGTTACCGTATAAGTAGGCGGTGCAATTGTGTTGCTGAAAGTAAAAATACCTGAGTGTAATTTTCCACCGTAGCATAAGGCTGTGGAATCCATTATGGTAAATAAATTATTTACCCTGTAAAGTTTATTATCCGATGTAGCATAGTACAATTCTCTACCAAATTTACCCCACTCTAATAAAGTAACTGAACCTGTTATAGCAATAGTGCTATTTGTTGACACACCATTGGCGTCGCAGGTTAATGCGTTATTTCTACTTACTAGTACATGGCTCATTGGATCGTTTAAGTTTAAAGCATTTCTTGAAACATAAACACCATTATTTCCTCCATTCCCGTATGCGTAAGCTAATTTACAAGAAATATCTGTAGCAATTTTTACCCTTGGGTTATTTGAATAAAACTGAGGTGAGTTGTATCCAGCAGTATAAACTGTTTGAGTAGGTAAACTTGGTGTTGCTGTTCTGTTAGGCGCCGCTTGAGTATTACCTGATAAAGAAACTACTGTGTAGGAACCAACGGCAAGATTATTGAAAACTGGACTTGATTGGTTGATATTTCCTGGATTTAAAACATAACTGGCGGTATTGATTGTAGAAAAAGAAATACTTGAGTTAGTCCCGCTACTTCCAGCAATTGTATAAGTTGTTGATGAAGTAACTGTATTTGCTGAGATTGTAAAGTTTGGATTGGTTTGTGTAATATTTCCGGGCAATAAGGTATAAGATGGAGCAATTGTACCTTGACTGGCAGGAACCGAAGTAGTGATTACGTAATTTAGTGGCAATGCCGTATAGTTAAATGAACTACCTGTTGTAATAACGGTATAATTACTTTGAGTTGATGGTCTAACCGTGAAATTCGGGGTAGCTTGTCCTTGAGATTGTCCGAATGAATTAATTATCGTGAATGAAGGACTATTAATTGTTAAACTAGATGGTTGAAGCGCAGTGAGCACAAATGGGAAACCTGTAGCTCCAAGTTTCCATCTTAAACTGCCGGTGTTGTCTAAAGCTGTGGATGTATTAGTGTTAGTTAAAATGGTCTTGAAAACTCTAGCATTGTTAGAAATACTGTTATCAGCAACAAATACAGAATCTCCAGCCTTATATTTATAAAAAACTGTAGCAAAAACGCGGTAATAACCTGCTACATCAATACTCGTTGAAAATGTGGTTTTATTTGCAAATGGAGGACTTGTATAAGTTACTGTGATAAGGTCTGTTTTAGTATTGTCGTTAACAACAATACTACTTGAGGCTGAATTTACCGGGCCAAAATAATTCACACCTGAAATTGCTGCAGAGGTAGTCGTATAAGCTGAAGGGATTGAAATGAAAATATCTTTTTTATCAGAGGCACTAAATGGAGTTTGAACTTGTGAAGGTGTAAGAGGTAAATTCACAGTCGCGGTTCTAATAACTACACTATCAATTTTCGCAAATCTATTCGGTCTATTTGCAGAGAAACTAAATGTGGCTTGTGTGGTTAAGTTTGCAACGGTTTGGATAGAGGCTTGAAATCTAACAGTATCATTATAAAATACTGCTGAATCTGGAGTTCCAATAGAATTAACTTGTCCATAATTTTCCCACAATTTAAAAGGAGTACCAGTAAGATTGTAATTAGTATTCGCAAAATCAGCCACGGTTTGGTTGGAAGTTTGTCTTAAGAATTTTTTTATGTCAGGTTCAGTTGATCTAATATCAGCGGTTTGATAAATAACACCGTTTGAGGTACTAAACATTACAGCGTTTGGCAATAGTTTAGAATATTCAGCCGCATAAACATCACCACTTACAAAGTTCAATTCTTTTGTTACATTGGGGTAATTTCCGCTAAAATAATTTACACCGCTCCCATTTGTACCACCTACAAAACCTGAATATGGTGTGTAAGTTGCACTGGCACTATTTCCGCCAACTCCTAAAGGATAGCGCTCAACTGCAACTGAATTGTATTGGCCTGTAATAATCCCGTTATAAAAAGGTTGAAAAGATAAGCAATTATCAACAGACCGGTAAATCCCTGCATCTGTTATAAAATAATAACGAGAAATTGCATTTCCTGAGGTAACAAACTGTAAATCGTGTACATTTTCGTGCAAATATAACGGTATATTACTAACTAAACTGTTTCCTAATTTTGTCCAAGTACCAACGGGGCCAGTACCGCTAGTTCCTGTTTTTTGGAAATAATAAGATTGGTAGCCATTCAAGAAAACATTATTGGCATTAAACGGATCAACCTTCATTGCTTGCGCAATATCACCTGTGGCTATGTTTCCGCTTCCATTACCAAAAGCATCGTTTTGAGTGGAACCTAGTAAAACTACCTGCCAATTGGTTGGTGTATTAACAATATCGTAATTTACATACAAAGCAGTTAAGTTTGACGAAAAAGGTGCACCTGTATATTTTCCTGCGCAAGCAACATAAACAACTTTATTATCTGTTGGAGCTATTGCAACCTCACATCTACCATAGTTTTGATCAAAAACTAAACTGTTAGAAGGTGTAACATCCGTAAAACTTGTAAAGTTAGCATCTGTTGAGCGTAATACTTTTGACGGCCCGCTTCCTGCAACCGATCTTTCACTCCCAACAACTAAGTAAAGTATACCTGAATTGTCAATTTTAACATCTAAACCATAATAAACGTTTGTAGTAAAAGTAAGATTAGAGGCAGTTATCAAGTTCATTGAAGTCCCGCCATTTGTAGTAACATAAATACCTTTGTTGGTTGCTAAAGCGAATTTTTGAGCATCATTAGGGTTTACAGCAATTTTATTGATTTCGGTACCAACAACAGATGCTGTTTGCACTTGAGTTAATGTAGAGCCACTCAATTTATACAATCCTGTCCCTAAAAGTGCTTTACTTTTTGGACCTGGGCGCAAAAAACCTTCACCGGTTGCAATCAACAGGCTATTATCTTGTAATTGTGCTAAATAGCTGATATTAGGCGGTATTCCGGCAGGTGAAGTAACGGCACTCCATTGGTTACCTCCGGTGGTAGAAGTAAATAAACCACTTGTTACACTTCCAACATAAAGTGTGTTACCTGTTGGATCTGACTTATCAACAATCATGTTACGCGAACGACCAGATGCATAAACAGGACCCGCCTGACTCCATTTTAAATTACTTACAGATTGTGCAGTTAAACTATCAGTTGCAAATAATGCAACCACTAAACCAGTTGCTTGCACAAATCTTTTTGATAAATTTTTAATCATATCTTTAAAATATTAAGCTCTTAATAAATTTTAACAAAATTGTTCAATTATTTTCAATTATCAAAACATTCCTTAACAATTTGTTGATTTTTTTTAAAAAGTGGTAGGTTTTACTACAAAAGTGGTATAAAAAAACCCGCTAGGCGGGTTTGGTTAATTAAAATCTTTCTAGCTGAGAGAAAAAGAAATTTGATTCGATCTCAGCATTTTCGTCGCTATCACTACCGTGTACAGCATTTGCAGCTATACTTTTTGCAAATATTTTTCTAATAGTGCCATCTTCAGCTTTGCTTGGATCTGTAGCGCCAATTAATTTGCGGTAATCCGCAACTGCATTTTCTTTTACTAGTATTGCGGCAACAATTGGTCCACCACTCATATATTCTGTCAATTCACCAAAAAACGGACGTTCTTTGTGAACGGCATAAAATAACCCTGCTTGTTCTTTGGTTAATTTCATGTATTTAAGAGCTTCTACTTTATAGCCAGCATTATTAATCATAGCTAAAATAGGGCCTATGTTATTCATCTCTACCGCATCGGGCTTAATCATTGTAAATGTTTTATTACCTGCCATTTTTTTATTTTTAGGGATGCAAAGGTACTGATTTTTGTTTTAAAATACTAATTTAAATTATTCCTGGTTTACAAGTTGCCTAGCACTAAAAAAGTCTGATTGCATTTTTAGAATAATTAATTTAACTTAGCCTTTTAAATTTATTAACATGAAAAAAATCTATTTCCTTTTCTTATCTATTTTAGTTTTAAAGATAGGCGCTCAGGTTGCAACTTGTTCTATTAGCCCCTTACTTAATAAGGCCGGTATATGGCCCGATAGCGCAACAAACTTTTTAACAGGCTATGTTAATCAACCTTACAATCAAAACATAACCGTAAAAATTTCTAAAGACACAACGGACGTTTTATCTTTTTGTTTTACTCGCTTTGAATTATCAAACCCAGGCGGTGTTACAAATTTTAATTGCCCTCCAGGCTTAACTTTTTTAGCTGGGCCAACAATGACAAACAACGCTGGCGTTTACCGAATTCCGGCTCAAGCTGCCAGCTGCGCTCAAATTACAGGTACGCCAACAGCTGCAGGAAGTTATACTTTAAAAATGCGCGTGCAAGCATTTGGAACTATAAAAGTTGGTAATTGCCCTAGCCCGCCAGTTTACGGTAATGGAACGGCAATAAGCACCCAAACATTAGGTTATTATATAATCAATATTTTACCTACTTCTACTGCCATTAAGGAGCAAGTGGATTTAAAAAGCCTTGGCTTAAATGCAACCCCGAATCCAGCATTTACAAAAACAACAATTAAGTTTAATGTGAATGATGAAACAAAAGCAAAAATTAGCACGTTTAATTTACTTGGAGAAAAAATTAGCGAGGATGAAATTAAAACACATATTGGTGAAAATAACTTTGATTTAAAAACCGAAAATTGGCCTAGTGGTGTTTACCTATATTCTTTTACTTACAAAAATTTTACTCAAACAAAACGGCTAATTATTTCTGGCAACAAATAAATGAGTCAACAAGTATTTGAACTTTTAATTCTTGGTTCGTCTAGTGCAAGTCCAACTTCAGAGAGAAATCCAAGCGCTCAGCTACTAAATTTAGCCGAGCGCTATTTTCTAATTGATTGTGGCGAGGCTACTCAAATTCAATTAAGAAAGTTTAAGGCTAAAATTCAAAGTATAGATCATATTTTAATTTCGCATTTGCATGGCGACCATTTTTTTGGATTGCCAGGTTTGCTTAGTAGTATGCATTTGTTAGGCAGAAAACAAGCCTTAACTATTTATTGCCCAAAAGAACTTAAGCCTATTTGGGACTTGATAACTCAGGCAAGCGATACACGACTAAATTTTGAAATTAAGTGGCACTTTAATTGTAACGATGGCTTAAAGCTTTTGTTTGAAGATGATAAAATTGAAGTTTATAGCTTCCCTCTAAAACACCGAATTTTTTGCACTGGTTTTTTGTTTAAAGAAAAACCTCAGCTCAGAAATATAGATAAATGGCAACTTGAGAAACTTAACATTTCGTTTGCCGAAATTCATAAACTAAAAAAAGGATTAGATGCCATTGATAATGATGGAAATATTATTGAAAATAAAAAAGTTACAATAGATCCGCCAGAACCAAGGACTTACGCCTACTGCAGCGATACGATATATAACGAGAAAGTAGTTGATTACTTGAAAAATGTAACAGTTTTATACCACGAGAGTACTTTTTTAGATGATAAACTCGATCGCGCTAAAAAAACGTTTCATACAACCGCCAAACAAGCGGCTACTATTGCAAAATTAAGCGGTTCTAAAAAATTATTACTTGGTCATTTCTCCGCTAGATATGGATCATTACAAGACTTTTTAACTGAAGCACAACCTATTTTTGAAAACTGTGAATTAGCTACAGACGGAAAAAAAATTAAAATTTAACATCACCTTAATTAAACAACTACTATATTTGTACCTATTCTAAATAAAATGGTAAAAGTATTAATAGCTGATAAAAACTACCTAAGCCGAGTTGGCTTGGAGCTATTAGTTGGAGAGCTAAAAGGATTTGAAATTGTGCCTAGCGTTTGTGGCGATAAGGATGCGCTGGTTAACCAATTACAACTGTCAAAACCTAACTTATTAATTGCTGACCATACTTCTTTAGGAATTACCAGTGAAGAACTGAAACAGATTAGAAAAAAATATTCTAAAACGCAATTTTTAATCATTACTGAAGTTCTCTCTAAAAAAGAATTTAACGACATTTTAAATACAAACATAACTTCTTACTTATTAAAAGATTGCGATAAGGCAGAAATTTTGGAATGTATTAATTCAACTATAAAATCAGAAAAATTTATTTGTGGAAAAATAGTAAGTGTGCTTACAAGCGCACCTGAAATTTCAAGTAGTAATTCCTTTATTAAAAAATTAGGTTGCGATGGTATGAATGTAACCGAGCGGGAAACCGACATTATACGTTGTATTGCCGAAGGATTAAGCAACAAATTAATTGCAGACAAATTGTCTTTGAGTACACATACTGTGAACACACATCGCAAAAATATAATGCAAAAACTAGGTGTAAATAACACCGCAGGAGTTGTTATGTTTGCGGTTAAAAATAATTTATTGGAAACAAATTTTAGTCTCAACTAAACTTTTTACTCTGTTTAAAATTCCTTCTTAATTAAAAAAATCTAACGCTTATTTATCGTATTTTTAGTGAGATGAAAAAAATTATTCTTCTAATTATATCTTTTTTTATACTCACATCGTGCGATGAAGATGAGGAAGTTTTCTCTCCAAAACCACGTGGCTTTATGCGCCTCGAGTTTCCTGAAAAAAAATACATAAACTATGATAGTACTTGTCCTTTTGCGTTTCAAATTCCAGTTTATTCTTTTATAAAAAAAGATGAGTACGCCGGCGCCGACCCCTGTTGGCTGAATATTGAATTCCCGAAATTTAAAGCCACACTACATTTAAGCTATAAAGTTGTAAATAATGATTTAGAAAAGTATTTGAAAGATTCGCACGAGTTTGCCAACAAACACCAAGTAAAAGCAACAGGTGTAGATGAAATTGTGATTGTGAGAGACACAGCAAAGGTTTATGGTTTATTGTTTGATATTGGCGGTAATACAGCCTCATCCATTCAATTTTACTTAACCGATAGCACCAAACATTTTATTAGAGGGGCACTTTACTTAAACTCGGTACCTAACATCGACTCAAGTAAAATTGTAGTTGACTTTATTAAAAAAGATGTATTGCATTTGATTAATACAGCCAGGTGGAAGAATTAGAAACTTATTTTTACATTCTTGAAAGAAGCGATAATGATTGGGTTTTCAATTGCTAGAAAATTATAATTATCCTTTGCTCAAATATTTTTTTGTTTTGTTGAAGCTAATTATAATCAATTCTAGAGTACAAAAAACTATAAAGTAATTCTCCAGGATATAATAATAACCAATAAGATTTTTTGCAAGCAAAATAAAACAACCACTTATAATTACATAAGTAATTAAAGTAAAAATTAATTTTCTCTTTTTTAAAAATATTAAATAAACTATAGAGATAAGAAACAATGCAATTAAATGTATAACAATTAAGAAGATTAAAATAAAACCTGCATAATCATTAGACTTACTATGAAAATCAATTTTAACTATTTGCCATAAGAAGATTGCTAGGACTACAAATATGTGTTTTATATAATTGATTCAAGGTAAAATGATGCAATACCTAATTTACATTCTCAGAAATAGCAAAAATTGTAGAGAAATCTAGCCTTAATTAACTTCAAAAAAGTTGTAATTTTTTAGAATAAATTTATTACCTACGTTAAGATATTAATTAGATTTTCTCGATACTTAATTGATTTTTACTTTGTATCCAATTTTAATTTTAAGACGCCCTTGAGATTAAAATTATTCAGAAACTATGAAATTTACTTAAGTGATAAAGCAAACATTAATGATTTATATATAAGATCTACTGCACAATGCCCAACTTTTTTGCTATTGCAGCCGGTATAGCTTTTTTATGTAACATTATACTTGTGGTTTTATACAATACGTAATTTTCGCTCGCAAAAAAGTATCCACCACACGCATTTGCATCATCACCCCAACTGTTTTTTATAACATAGTATAAAGTACCATTTTGATCTTTTACAGTTCCTACGGTATGCATACCATGGTCATCTTGTGTTTCGTAATTATCAAATGCTTTTTGCCGTAACTCTGGTGTTATTGCTAATTGTTTTGTTGGTTCTGTACTTAATGCTTTTTTCTCTTCATCTTTCATTAAAGTAACAGGTTTTTCAGGCATTAACGCCAAGCCATCGTTAAACATAAATGTTTTTTCACTTACATCTGCAGCCCAAGCCCATGTATAACCATTATTTATAGATTCTCGCATTACTTCTTGTAACTCGTTTAATGGCAAATTGTACATAGTTTCCCAATTCCAATTATCAGGCACTTCTAAAGCAAATTGACTGTAAAATGGGTGGTGAGTAAACGAGGTTAAAAACACATAATCGTTTGCGTTAATTCCACTTGCTTCTGCATACGTTTTTGGTGTGTACTCTTTTCCTTTAAATGTAAATTTTTCTGGCACTTTTCCTAAGTACTCATCGCAGGCTGCCTCAATGGTGTTGTGTAAAAAATTAAAATCGATTTTTTGGGTTGCATCATTCGCTGCTGGTAATAAAATATTTTTTATAGTTGTTTCTAGTAAATGATGGTTATGTGGATTATTAATATCTTTTTTACCTGTATAAATTTCTTCAGGTACCATACCATATTTTTTAATTACTTGAACTACGTCCGGAAATCCACCGCCTTCACCAATATTAGTTTTACCATGCATACGCATATAGTTGTCTGCTTTTAGTGGGTAAGTTTTGCGTGCCACAAACATTTCACTTAAATTAAAATCTTTGCCTTTACCCATGCGCATCATTTCGCTCTCAAAAAAAGATAATGACGAAAACGACCAACAAGTGCCTGTTTGATTTTGATTTTGAATATTTGTAGCATCAATTAATTTTACAGGTGTAAATTTAATATTGCTACCAACTTTATTCGTTAACTGTTGGTTAATTGGATTTAATGAAAACTTAACGCCGTTATCTTGAGCAGATAACATTGAGCAAGTAAACAAAGTAGCTATTAGAAAACTTTTTTTCATGGCTTATTTTTTTCTGATTTAATTTTGTTCAACAAATATGCTACTTCAAACGCAATAAACAAAGCATAATGCGTTAAAAAATGAGCGCTAAACTTATAAAATACGTGAGGATTTAAAAATCCAAAAATTAAAATAAAAAAAAGTGCAGCTAAAAATTTAATAACAATAACCCCAAGCAGACGCTGTGTGTAGGTTTTAACATCTGCTTTAAAAAGTAAAAACAGATTTATGCAACAGCACACCAGCCAAATGTAAAGTATAGAAATCCAAAAGTTAAAAGTAGTAAGTGGTGTATAAAAACAAAAAAATAGCGACATTCCTAATGATAAAATTGCCGCAATACTTGGATAAATATGGGCTTTTTTCATTCTTTTTTTGGTTTAATAAAATCTTTTAAAACAATGTATAAGGCCGCACCAATACCAAGTAAGCAAAGCACAATGGTGTAAACTGGTTGCTTGTTTTGATAAACCGTATCGAGTTTATTACCACCCCAAGCAGAAAGCCCAATAATAGCACCCATTTGGATAGCCATGTTGCTGTATTTTAAATAAGGATTAGGCTGTTTCGGCAACATTTGCACGACTTGTATTTGACTGCATATTGCGCACCACAGCACCCATATTGCAAGTACCAGTAAACAAAGCGCCAGCCTCAATAGCCAATTTGCCGGTTACAATATCTCCATTTATTTTGGCTGTACTTTTTAACTGTAAGGTTTCAGTAATTGTAACTTTCCCTTTTACTTCGCCGCTCAAATCAGCATTTGCACTCACCACATTACCTTCAATTTTTCCGTTTGCGCCGAGCACAAACTTGCCGTTAGTAGATAAATTTCCTATTAATGTGCCATCAATTCTAACATCGCCACTGCAATTTACATCGCCAGTAATTGTGGTTCCGTTTCCTATTAAATTAACCGAACCGCCATCTTGGCTAGTCGATTTGTTTGATCCCATTCCTAACATACTACAAGTATAAGATTTTTTTGCTGAAAGAGCAATTAATTAACTTGATTTTTAGACTATTAAAAAAGTTTAACAGTTTAGAATTTACAGAATTAGTACAATTAGAAAATCTAAAAATCACCAATACCTATCACTTAAATCAAAACGTACATTTACCACATTACTAAATTTTGAACCAAAAATATAACCAATACTGCATCCGTAATTAAAATTAAAACCTGTTTCTAATTGTATTTGGCCTAACAAAATTTCATCAGATGTGGGTTCTTTTTTTCGCAAAAAGAATTGATCGTTTTGAATTTGATAACCCGCCCACAAACCAATTCTCAATCCCGTAATTGGATTAAAATTAATACTAGGGTAAATTGATGCGCTGTAATTTTTCGAGTAATTAAAATAATGCCAGCCACCCGCCGAAATGTTTACATTCCCCCATTTTTCTATTTGCCTGTACTCAATTACTAATGAATGAAGTCCAAAAAAATCGCTCGTTTTATTATTAATAGTACTATCGCGGTATTTTTGGTGGCGCCCTCCTACCCTATAGGTGAAGCGCATTTGGCGGCGTGCAGCATCTTTATATTTAAAAACATTATACTCTATTGCTGGAAAATAACTAATGCTGTGCCATAAATTTTGTGCAGAATTTTGCGCAAAAACAGCATAGTGCCCAATTCCAATATGCTCTCCAATAGACTTGGACATGTAATGGTAATTACCAAAATTCACCACTTGCCCTCTTTTTCTTACACTATCATTTATTTGAAACTCCTGAATGTTATTATTATACCATCCGCCAAATTCTATTTTAAATTTTTCGGTAGTTCGGTTAGCATAATAAAACGAATTAATATTCAAATTTCTTGAGTATGCATTTGAATTCCCATTCAAATCTAGTGTTGGAGAGAAAGTCCAAAAATTCCATTTATCTTTAATTTTATCCGCACTTAATTGTTGCTCTTCTGCATTTACCGAAAAAGTAATTAGCGCTGCCAAAGGTGTTTTTAAAATAAAAGGCAGTAGGCCAAATCTAATTTTCTCTAACAACAAATCTCTTATCCCCGCCTCTGCAAGGTTTGCAGGGCTAGTTGTGCTTAACGTATCTTTTATGTTTTTAAATTTGTTTTCGCCTGTAAAAAATAAATCGTAATTCTGACTCCCGCCACCCGTTCCAATTCTTGTAATTAAAATATAAACGTCCGTCAAGTGTCTATCTCGCACAAAATTTACATATGGTAATTGCTGGCGGTAATATTGCAAATCACAAAATTCGCAATCTAAAAAAACATTGGGTGCGTTTTTTCTTATGGTTGAAGTATCTTGTGAATGGGTTACTTTAACAAAAAATAAAGAGAATATTATAAGGAGTTTTTTCAAAAGGTTTACAAAGGTAATTTTTTTATAATGGATTTTAAGAATATTATCATCGATTAAGAAAAACCAAAACATGCTTTAGTTATAAAGGACTAAATTTTTATTCCAATGATGCATATATCGTCAACTTGCTCAAGATTACCTTTCCAGGATATGAATTGTTGATTGATTTGGTGGAATTGTTCGTTCATGGTTTTTGTGCAATTAGAGATAAGTAAATCTTCAAACTGTTTGTATTTAAACTTTTTACCTTTTGGTCCGCCAAACTGGTCGGCAAGTCCGTCAGTAAAAAGATAAAATGTTGTGGATTCCTTAACTTCGATTTGATGTGTTGTAAAAGACTTGGGGTAATCCGTTTTACCAATGGGCTGTTTATCTCCTTTTATTTCTTTTAATTCGTTGTTTTGAATGTACCAGAGTGGGTTGTTTGCACCACTCCAAAAAACCCTTTTAGTTTTAGTATTAATACTTAGTAGAGATATATCCATTCCATCTTTTACTTCCTCAGCACTTTTTTCAAAAGTTTCTAAAACTAATTCTCTTGTTTTATCAAGTATTTTACCAGTTTCTGTTACTTTAAACTCCTTTATGGCTCGGTTTAAGCAATTTGAGCAAACAACTGAAACCATTGCGCCAGGTACACCATGACCTGTACTATCTGCGGATGCAATAAAAAAGTGTTCACCAATTATTTCAGCCCAATAAAAATCGCCTGCGACAATATCTTTTGGTACGTATAATATAAAATTATTATTGAGATATTTGTTAATAAAGTCTGTTGGAGGTAGAATTGCTTGCTGCAAACGTTTGGCGTAAGTAATACTCTCTAAGATTTCATTTTGTTTCTCTTGAATTAAATGTTTTTGAATTTCGACTTCTGTTTTTTGTTTGGCGATTATCTTATTAGTTTTTTGACTTTTTCTTAAATTGTAAAATACTAACAGAGCGATGATTAACATAGAGAATAAACCAATAGAAATATAATTGGTTATAGTTTTTTGTTTCTTTTTTTCTTCAATATAATTTTCATTTTGTTTTTCAGCTTCCTTTTGAAATTTAATTTTCAACTGTTCTTTGGCGCTTTCTTTTTTTATTTCTTCAACGTTTAATTTATTCTTTAATTGAACAAACTTCTGAAAGTGTGAGAAAGCACTACCATAATTCCCCAAGACCGAATCTGATTGGTAACAAATTTCTTCAAGTTTTACTTCTTGTTTAAGAGATGCGTATAAGCGCATAAATTCAAGAGATTGCATGGCGTATGTTTTTGCTTTTTTGAAATCTTTTAATTTAAAATAGATACGGGCAAATTCTTGATGGCCTGTTGCAATTGCGCCAAGGTAATTCCTTTTCTTACTCTCTTTCATAAGTTCTGTTTGAACTTTTAGGGCTTCCTCGAAATGATTGAAATCAAATTCTAATAAGCTAAGCTCGTAAATTGGAGCTAAGTCTTTATTATTTTCCTCAACCAAATTTTTTGCCAACATTTTAGCATCAAGAAGTACTTTTTTTGAGTTGGTGTAATCATCTAATAATTTATAGGATTCACCAATTCCTATTAAACAATCAATCTGACTGCTAGTGTCTTTTGCTAACTTAAATCTCTCTAAAGCATCGTTTAAAAGTATAATTGCTTTTTTTGGATGATTAATTTTATTGTAAAATTCGCCTCCTAATAGATATCCTTTCGCAAGTCGTTTTGGATCGTTTATCTCCTTTTCCAGCTCAATACCTTTGTTGGCGTAATTGAGAGCGTTGATGGTATCACTAATGTCGGCATAAAACCTGGCCAGCTGATGAATGTATTTTGCCATGTATATTTTAGCGTTATACTTAGTTGTGGTTTCGAGTGCATTTTTTAGTGTTTGAAGTTCTAAATATGAATCACCTTTTTTAGAATAAATAACTTGAATCGTCCTAACAACTCTAACATATTCATCCCACAAATTTAATTTTAAATAAATTTTACTCGCTTTTTCAAGAGCTTCTACAGCTTTTTTTTGATTATAGAACTTATTATCTTGATAGTAAATAGATTTATATTCATAAGCTTTTGCAATAGCTATTTGAAGTTTTTTTAACTGAGCAGTGTCTGTCGTTTTTTTTTGCAGATTGGTTGCTTCTTGAATTATTTTATTGCTGTATTTTAAATTATCTCCTATGTCGCAAACTTCAACAAGCTTTGATAAAAAAGTTAATCTATTATGGTTATTCTTTTCAACTTTTAATAGTTTTACCAAAGAATCTTCAACTTTATTTTGAGAAGACAATGATGAAAATGCTAGAATAAATAGTATTAGTAATTTGGTTAATTTATTCATGTCTTAAATATAATCAATTTCAAGATTGTAATAGATTTATACTTTTTTACACTTTAATTTCTAGGTTTTTAAATTTCCATTATAACTCTTTAATAATAAAATTCTGTTTCCTTTAATTTGAGTTGTTGCTCTTGATTCCATTTTAATCTTTTAGTTAAAACTACTTCAGCCTTTTTATCGTCAGTTTACTATTGCAACTTAATTTTCACAATTAACTTGCAACATTTATGTTAATTTACCGCATTTTTACTTAAATTTTGTTTGAAAAATGCAAAAAAAACGTAAGTTTGTAAGCCTTTGCAAAATTTAGAAACTCATATAAAAAACACTATCCGTGATGTGCCTGATTTTCCGAAACCAGGTATATTGTTTAAAGACATTACCCCAATTTTTTATAATCAAGAATTGTGTAGTGCTATAACCGATGATTTTATTGCAAAATTACCATCAAAACCTGATGCCATTGTAGGCATTGAAAGTCGTGGATTTTTGTTTGGGTTTTTAGTTGCCAATAAACTCGGGATTCCATTTGTATTAGTGCGTAAAGCGGGCAAACTACCATACAAAACAGTTAGTTACGAATATAGCCTAGAGTATGGCACCGCAAAAATAGAAATGCACGAAGACGCTTTACAAAAAAACTGGAACGTAATCATTCACGATGATTTATTGGCAACAGGAGGAACAGCAGAAGCAGTGGCAGTTTTAGTAAAAAAATTAGGAGCAAACGTAGCGGGATTTACGTTTGTGGTAGGTTTAAACTTTTTAAACGGAAAAAATAAATTAATTAATCATTCAAATAATATCACATGTCTAGTTCAGTATTAGAAAACAGTACCGTAAGTTTTGCAAAAAACGAAAACCAAGTTATGATTGCGGATATGATTCGCAAATTTGGTAAAGAACACATACACCCAAAATTAATGGAATGGGATGAAAGTCAAGAATTCCCTATTGACGTATTTAAAAAACTAGGAGAGCTAGGTTTAATGGGTGTTTTAGTGCCAACAGAATATGGCGGAAGCGGGTTTAGTTACACTGAATACGTTACAGCTATAACTGAATTAGGAAGTATTTGTGGTTCCATTGCCTTATCTATGGCGGCACACAACAGTTTGTGTACTGGCCACATTTTAGCCTTTGGAAACGAAGAACAAAAGAAAAAATACTTACCAAAATTAGCTACTGCTGAGTGGATTGGTGCTTGGGGATTAACAGAAGCAAATACAGGAAGCGATGCCATGCGCATGCAATGCGTTGCGAAGCAAGATGGCGATTATTGGGTAATAAACGGAACCAAAAACTGGATAACTCATGGTATTAGTGGCAACGTAGCAGTTGTATTGGCGCGCACTGGAGAATTGTTAGATAGCAATGGTATTACAGCCTTTATAGTTGAAAGAACAACACCAGGTTTTAGAGGTGGTAAAAAAGAAAACAAATTAGGAATGCGCGCCAGCGAAACAGCTGAATTAATTTTTGAAAATTGCCGCATACACAAATCGCAAATTTTAGGTAATGTTGGTGATGGTTTTAAACAAGCCATGAAAGTGTTAGATGGCGGACGTATTAGCATTGCTGCATTAAGTTTAGGTATTGCCAAAGGTGCTTTAGATGCAAGCGTTAAATACGCAAAAGAACGCCAACAATTTGGCCAACCAATTGCAAATTTTCAAGGCATTTCGTTTAAATTAGCAGATATGGCAACCGAGTACGAAGCTGCTGAATTACTTACTTTAAACGCTGCTCATCTAAAAAATAGCGGACAAAAAGTAACAACAGCAGGCGCCATGGCTAAGTATTACGCAAGCGAAGTATGTGTAAAAGCAGCAACAGAAGCGGTGCAAATTTTTGGTGGCTATGGTTATACAAAAGATTTCCCGGTAGAAAAATTTTACCGCGATAGTAAATTGTGCACTATTGGCGAAGGTACCAGCGAAATTCAAAAATTGGTAATTGCAAGAGAATTATTGAAATAAGATTTTAGAAATAAGATTTTTAAAAGAATCATTCAAAACCGCTTTATAAATAAGGCGGTTTTTTTGTTTATTATGCTTCAAATAGGTTGCTATCAAAAAAGAGTTGAGTAGTTTATACCTATAATTGATTTCATTACAAAAACGAATGAAACCAGATAAGCATTTACTAAAAAATCCGTATTTTTGAATTCTAACTATTAATTGTGCTAAATGAAAACTGTAGAATTTAGAGAAGCCTTACGCGAAGCCATGAGCGAAGAAATGCGCCGCGACCCAAATATTTTTTTAATGGGAGAAGAAGTTGCCGAATACAACGGCGCTTATAAAGTAAGTAAAGGTATGCTGGCTGAATTTGGCGAGAAGCGAATAATAGATACACCTATTGCAGAGCTAGGTTTTGCAGGTATTGGTGTTGGCGCGGCTTGTAATGGTTTACGCCCAATAATTGAATTTATGACCTTTAACTTTAGTTTAGTAGCAATAGACCAAGTAATTAATAGTGCAGCTAAAATTTATAGTATGAGTGGTGGCCAATACAATTGCCCAATTGTGTTTCGTGGACCAACCGCAAGCGCTGGTATGTTAAGCTCGCAGCACTCGCAAGCGTTTGAAAATTGGTATGCAAATTGCCCTGGTTTAAAAGTTGTAGTGCCCAGTAATCCTTACGATGCTAAAGGACTTTTAAAATCTTCTATCCGCGATAACGACCCAGTAATTTTTATGGAGAGCGAGCAAATGTATGGTGATAAAGGCGAAATTCCAGAAGAAGAATACATTATTCCACTTGGCGTGGCAGATATAAAAAGACAAGGCACCGACGTTACCATTGTAAGCTTTGGAAAAATATTAAAAGTTGCCGCGACAGCTGCTATAGAATTGGAAAAAGAAGGCATTAGTGTTGAATTAATCGATTTACGCACAGTTAGGCCTATTGATTACGATACCGTAATTAACTCAGTTAAAAAAACAAACCGCCTAGTGGTGGTTGAAGAGGCTTGGCCATTAGCCAGCATTAGCAGCGAAATTGCATTTATGGTTCAAAAGAAAGCCTTTGATTATTTAGATGCTCCTGTAACCCGCATTACTACAGCCGATACACCATTGCCTTACGCACCAACTTTAATTGAAGCAAGCTTACCAAGTGTTGCAAAAGTTATTAAAGCTGTTAAGGAAGTAATGTATGTAACTAAATAATATGCGAATAGCTCTTATTACCGATGGTGTTTGGCCTTACGTAATGGGCGGTATGCAAAAACATTCGTTTTACCTTTGCAAGTATTTTGCAAAAGATAAAATTCAAGTCGATTTATTTCATTTTAATGATAGTAAGTTCGACATTACTAAACTTGAATTTTTTTCGGACGAAGAAAAAAAATATATTACATCCTATATTGTTCCTTTTCCCAAAGCTGGCAAACTCCCTGGGCATTACATTAAAAATTCTAAACGTCATTCAAAGTTAATTTATAATATTATAAAAGATAAACTCAGCTCTTATAATTTTATTTACAGCAAAGGCTTTACAGCTTGGCATTTAATTAATTTAAAGCACGCTGGTAAAATTAACTGTTGCCCAATTGGTGTAAAATTTCATGGCTATGAAATGTTTCAAAAACCACCCAATTTTAAAATTTATTTACAGCAAGTTTTTTTATTACGCAAACCTGTTAAAGACCTGAGTTTAAAAGCAGATATAGTTTTTAGTTACGGTGGAAAAATTACCGAAATTATAAAAACTATAGGTGTTCCGCCCTCAAAAATTATTGAATTACCAAGCGGTGTGGAGCAGGAGTTTGTTGCTGAAAATTATTCTCTAACAAAACAACCTATTAATTTTTTATATTTAGGACGTTATGAACGCAGAAAAGGAATTGAAGAAATAAATAGCGCAATAAAAAATAGTATTGCAACAAACAATACAAATTGTGTGTATAATTTTATTGGAAATATTCCTCAAGAAAAAAAAATAAAATCAGAACATGTAAATTATTTTGGAGAAATACGAGACAAAACAAAATTACTTAGTTTAATAAAAGAGAACGATGTGTTGCTTTGCCCAAGTTACAGCGAAGGAATGCCCAATGTAATTTTAGAAGCTATGAGCAATGGCCTAACTGTGCTTTGCACCAATGTTGGCGCTAACGGTGTACTTGTAAATATTAGCAATGGTTTTATGATTGAAGCATGCAATGCAAGTAGTTTAGAAAAAAAAATAAATGAAATAAGTAACTTGCCAAGCGCCGAAATTGATTTGAAAAAACAAAACGCACTCACAACAATAAAAGAAAAATTTATTTGGGAGAAATTAATAGCTCAACTATTATCAAAAATAAATTAGAGATTCAACATCAACGATTAATTCAAAAAATCAAGTTTAATACCAAAATTTTCAATCTCTTTCAAATTTTGTGGAGTAAAATTATTTTTGTTAGAAATATGGAGCATCTTCAAATTTTTAAGATGATTTACATCTTTCAACTTTAAATTAATCGGATTTTTTTGAAGAAAAATTTCTTGCAGTTGCGGTAAATCGTTCAAATGTTTTGGCGCACTTTTAAGAGAATTATTTTCTAAATGCAACTTTTTTAAATTGGGCAATTGTTTTAGCTGCACTAAACTTCTATCAATATTAAGATTTGGTTCTGATTCTAAAAAAAGTTCTTCTAAGTTTTTTAAATTCGCTATTTGTTTTGGTATCACTTTAAAATCATTTCCACTGAGGTTAAGCACTCTAATATTCCTCAATTCAAAAATACTTTTAGGAATTTCAGATAAATGATCATTGCTCAAGTTTAATTCTTGTAAATTTTTAAAATTGGCTAGTTTAGAATAATCCTCTTGCTTTAATTGCTGGTTGCTTAAATTTAGCTTAAAAACCTTATCTGGGTTAGAAAGTGCTTCTTTTATATCGGTAAATTCCTTTAATTCTAAAGAATCACTTATTTGTGCTTTAAATGATTGTATTCCACCAAAAAAGAAAAGGAAAGCTAGTATTTTAGTCGTATAGTTCATTGATGGGGCTTTTAGTTTTAAGTGTTGTTACTAATTAAACAAATCAAACTTCATTAATGTTTAAGATAAAACCAATCCTAATGTTAAATTTCGACTAAAAAAAACTCCCTTGTAATTTTTTACAAAGGAGTTTAACTTATTTAATTCTATACTAAGTTATTTTTTAGCAGGTGCAGCTTTTGCAGCAGGTGCAGCACCTTTTGCAGCCGGAGCTTCTTCTACAGTAACTACGTTACGTGTTGTTTGAACGCTTACTACAGAAATATTTTTTGGGTGTAGTAATGTTAAACCATCCACATTAATATCGCCAGCAGCAATACCTTTACCAATTGTAAGAGGGGTAATGTCTAATTCAATATTAGCAGGAATTTTAGAAATTAAACCACGTACTTTTACTTTACGTAACTTTAAAACTAATTTACCACCTGCTTTTACACCTTCACTTTGCCCAACTGTTTTAATAGGAATTTGAACAGATACTGGTTTATCTTCACTCACCAATAAAAAGTCAGCATGAATTAATCTGTCTGTTAAGCGATGAAATTGTGCTTCTTGTAAAATTGTTTTATATTTTTTCCCATCTAAATCTACCTCAACCAAATTAGTTTCTGGTGTGTAAATAATGTGTTTAAACGCACGCTCATCAGCGCTAAAGTGAGTTTGCTCACCTGCTCCATAAATTACGCAAGGCACATGCCCTTTGTCGCGCAATGCTTTTGCGTCTACTTTCCCTACGTTCGCTCTTGTCGAACCGCTCAATTGTACTGTTTTCATTTTTTCTTTTTTTTAATTTTAATTGTTGGTCGTTGTCCGCTTCAACTTCAAACAATTGTTTATATTTTTTTGCGGATAAAATTTATACTACAAAATTGCTACTAATTGATTCAAAATTTTGTACACTATTAATCACTTTCGCAAACAAATCAGCCACACTCAACACCCTAATTTTTGAACTACTCTTGGTTAAAGGTATAGTGTCTGTGACGATCAGTTCTGTTAACTTACTATTCTCAATATTTTCGTATGCCTTACCAGATAAAACAGAATGCGTGCAAATTGCTCTAACACTCAGGGCGCCTCTCTCCATCATCATTTCAGCTGCTTTGCACAAGGTTCCACCTGTATCAACCAAATCATCTACCAAAATAATATTTCTACCTTCAATTTCACCAATAGCAGTCATGCTTTCAACAACATTTGCTTTTGCCCGTTGTTTATAACAAATTACCATCTCCGCTTTTAAATGTTTTGCATAAGCATTAGCGCGTTTGCTACCACCCATATCTGGCGCGGCAATGGTAAGGTTTTGTAAGTTTAAAGAATTAATGTAAGGTAAAAAAATTGTAGAGGCATATAAATGATCTACAGGCACATTAAAAAATCCTTGAATTTGGTCGGCATGCAAATCCATGGTCATTACACGTGTTGCACCAGCCACCGCCAACATATCGGCAACTAATTTGGCGCCAATAGCCACACGTGGTTTATCTTTTCTATCTTGCCTAGCATAACCAAAATAAGGAATTACAGCAACAATATGTCTTGCGCTTGCGCGTTTGGCAGCATCAATCAACAATAATAATTCCATCAAATTATCTGCAGGTGGCATGGTGCTTTGAATAATGTAAACACTTTGCCCGCGAATGCTTTCTTCGTAGGAAGCTTGTAATTCACCATCACTAAAACGATAATGCTCTACTTTACCCAATGCTTGACCAAAAGAAGCAGCAATTTTTTTTGCTAAATCTTCTGAAGCAATACCTGTAAATAATTTTACGCCTGATTCCATTTTTAGGGATGGCAAAGATACGATTTTTATGGATTATAGCAAGTTTTTTTGGTGAATTAGGAAACAAAGTATAGATTTGTAGTCCAATTTAAATGCCTCGATGGCGGAATTGGTAGACGCGATGGTCTCAAACACCATTGTCTTCACTGACATGCCGGTTCGAGTCCGGCTCGGGGTACAATTAAAGCAGAAAGGTCAAGGCGAAAGTTTTGACCTTTTTTGTATTTTCAGATCACCTCGGAACGGCCCGTTGCAAAGCAACAATCCGGCTCGGGATAATATAACTTAAAGGGAACTATTTTTATTCCCTTTTTTACTTTTCAATTCGTTATGTTGAAGTTTAGGGTGAATTCTACTAACATAAATAAAATAGTTTGTAAAATATACTAAAATTTAATTTGACATGATTAGCTTGTAACCAGTGCCTTTTAAATTAATTATTTTAAATATGTCTTGAGTACTAATGTAACTGCGCAATTTTACAACAAGCACATCTAAATTTTTACTGTTTTTTTCATTAACACTTTGCCATAGTAGTTGCATTAACTCACTTTTTGATACGAGCTTGTTAAGTTCATTATAAAGTTTATTAAATAACTCGTTTTCTTTATGGGTAAGTTGTATTTTGGCTTGATTAATAATTATTTTACTTGAAACATAGTCATATTTTAATATGTTCGATTCTGGATATTCTAATTCTCGGTACTCATTTTTTGGAGAAGTTTTCATGGCCACGTTTAATCTTGCGGCCAACTCGTCCATAGTAAATGGTTTTTTTATGTAATCTTTTGCACCAATATTAAAGGCCTTTAATATATCCACCTGGCTAGTTTTTGCACTTAAAAAAACTATTGGAAGTTGAGGCAACTGTTTAATAACATTTTCAGCAATTTGAAAACCATTTACCTCTGGTAGCATAATATCTAATAAAAGTAAATCTGGCTTAAATTCAAGTATTTTTTGATAATAATTTATTGTGTAATTTAGAACCATTACCTCAAACCCTTTGGCATTTAACGAATCCTTAATGACAAGGGAGAGCATTTCTTCATCTTCAATAAATATTATTTTTTTAGTCCGAGTCATGAATTAGCATTTAAATAAAAAGTTAATAAAAAAGTGGTGCCTTCGTTGATAATACTTTTTTGTACAATAATACTACTATTTTGCTTTTTTAAAATTTGTTTTACGTAGTTTAGCCCAAGTCCGTGGCCTTTAATATTAAGTTTAGGGGTATAAACGCGATAAAAACGTTCGAATATTTTTTTAAATTCCTTTTGATTTATTCCAATCCCATTATCGCTTACTCTAATTGTTAATGCGTTGAGCTTGTTTTCAATTTCAATAATAATTTTAGGGTTATTTACGTTATATTTAATAGCGTTATCGATTAAAATAGATACCACATTTTCAAAATGAAAAGGGTCTTGTATTAACTCGGTGTTTTTATCATGCCGTTTGTCAATAAGGTGTATGCAATCAGAATAGGTTAAGAAGTTTTGGGTAATAATTTTATAAATAAAATAGGCTGGATTAATTTTTGCAGGATTAATTAAAAGTTTGTCCTCATCTAACAAACTAATTTCGAGTGCTTTATTTACGAGATTATTAAGCTTAAAACCCTGTTTTATGGCAATATCAATATATTGATTATTGGCATTGGATTGTGTAAGTTTAATTGCTTCTAAGGCCGATATAATTGTTGTAATTGGAGTTTTTAATTCGTGTGTGATATTTTCGTTCATCTGTTTTCGTAATTCTAAATCTTGGTGTTGAATTTTATTTATTTTATTAATATTATAAACCAAAAAACAAATCGTGGCGTAAAATAATATCAATATTAGTAGCCACTTGTAACAGCGTTTTATTGCAATACTGCCGAGGTTATGTGCTAATATTTTTGTGGAAAATTTCGGAGTTAGTTCAAATAAATCTGTTGCAAATAACGTTTGGTTTTTATCAGAAAATTGGGTTGTTTTGTAGTTTTCTTTTGAGATAAGGAATGTTAAACTATCCCCATTTAAGTTATAGAGGTTAGAATTATCAGCCACCAAAACAGTAAATTCAATTGACAGCTTATTATAACTTAGCTCGTCAGTTAGCTGTTCTTTGTAAACGTTGCCACTATTATTAAAAAAAGGACTGGTATAGTTTACTTCAGAAAAATAAAATTCTGTTGTTCTAGTAAGATTTACCTGCTCATTTAGTTCTTCAATTTTTAACTCATCTATTGCAAAATCGTTATACATGGCCCCTGTATTTAGATTAAAAAACGAAAGATTTAATGTATCGCTTAAACTTTTAAGGTAAATAACGCATTTTTTCCATCCATCTTTTTTTATCGGTGCTTCCACCAAAAAAGAGTCGTTATTACATATTATCACTGGTTTTGCTATTTGCCAGTTGTGGCAATTCTTTGTGTTAAACTTACTCTGCGAAACAGAGGCAATAATTAAAGATAATTTGTAGAATTTATTTTTAGTTATTTTTAGCTTTTTTTTATAAAAGGAATGGTAGGGTTTAAGTGCGCCATCCAACAATAAAAAATTTGATAATTCTGATTTGTATGGCTTACAAAACCATGATTTATGTTGCGCCGACGGATTTTTGGTTAACCAAAACCAGCCGTTAGTATTGGCCTTAATTTCGCTAAAGTAGGGCGTAATAAGTTCATAATCGGATTTAAAAGCTGTATCGTTATCAAAATTTTCGTAAAATATGGTTTGGTGGTTGTTATTTATTTTTGATTCTTCCACGTCAATCAATTCAATTGCTGAGGTTTTATTGACGAGCCTATTTTGCTGATAAGGCGAGTAATTCTTATTTGCTGCCCTTATTGCATTAAGTAAATCCTCTTGAACTTTTATTAATTGTTCTTTATATATATTAAACCAAAAAAAATAAAAAACCGCTCCGGTGAAAAGTAAAACGAGCCATAACAGTAATTTATTTTTATTTTTAATCAAAATCTAAATCGGGTTAAAATTAGCAATTAATTGCAAATAATTCGTAAATTAAAATATTATTTTGTTGATTATCAACAAATTAATATTTAAACTAGATACTACACAATTTTATTTTACTAAATATTACTAAATATTACTATATTTGCTATAACAATTAAAACTTAATGTTATGAAAAAAAAACTACTTCAACTTAAAAAGATGCCAATTTTAGTGGCGCTTATTTTATTTTCTTTTGTTGCTTTAAAAGCACAACCCAGTTTTACCTTAAATGCTCCAAATGGTGGTCAAAATTTTGCGGTTAATTCTGTACAAACCATTTCTTGGACAGTTTCTATGCCTGTTATGGCTGTTCAATTAGAATTATCAATTAATAACGGCGCTACTTGGGGTGCAATTGCAACCGTGCCTGGCAGCACGGCAACCACTGGTGCGTATAGCTGGACGGTGCCAAATGCACCTTCTAACACGTGTAGAGTAAGGGCTTACTCAGGCAGCACACTTACGGCAGGTGTTAGCGCATCGGTATTTACTATATCACCAGGAAGTAATATTTCTTTAACCACACCAAATGGCGGGCAAAATTGGCAAGTGGGTTCCATACAAACCATTCAATGGAACAATATGATGGCATTGCCGCCTTTAAACATTGATTACAGTATTAATAATGGAGCTACATGGTCGGTGGTTGCAACAGGAGTGCCTGCTGGTGGGATGTTTGGCACGTATGCATGGACCATTCCAAACACCGTTTCGTCAAACTGTTTGGTGCGTTTAAATGCAGGGGGCATAAACACTTCAACCAGTTTAGCTACATTTTCTATTTCACCCGCTTCTTCTAGCATCACCTTGTCAGCTCCAAACGGTGGCGAAAGCTGGGTAGTTGGCTCTACTCAAAACATAACGTGGAATAATATGGCACCATTTTCTACTGTTCAAATTGAATATTCAACAAATGCTGGCAGTACTTGGAGTACAGTAATAGCAAGTACTCCTGCGGGAGGTTCCTTTGGTTCTTACAGTTGGACTATACCGAACACGGTATCCAACCAATGCAGGGTACGTGTAAATGCTGGTGGTCCGAATATTGATGCAAGTAATAACAATTTTAATATTGTAGTAGCAACACCAAGTATTGTATTAACCTCACCCAATGGTGGCGAAAATTGGACGGTTGGTAGCAACCAGGTTATAACATGGAATAACCTAACTTTTTTTAGTACAGTTCAACTCGAGTATTCAACAAATGCGGGTAGTACATGGAGTACAGTTATTGCAAGTACACCGGCAGGCGGAACAAGTGGCTCTTACAATTGGACGATTCCAAACACTATTTCAAGCCAATGCTTAGTGAGCGTAAATGCAGGTGGCCCTAATATAGATGTGAGCAATTCAACATTTACCATTAGCGCACCTGTGCCACAACTTACAGTTACTGCCCCTAATGGCGGCGAAAACTGGGTAGTTGGAACTAATCAGGTAATTTCTTGGATGAGTATGGGGCCAATTACAACTGTACAAATTGAGTATTCAATTAATAATGGATCAACCTACTCTACTGTAATTGCAAGCACGCCTAATGGCGTTAGCGGCGGTACTTACAATTGGACGATCCCTAATACTATTTCAAACCAATGTCTTGTGCGCGTTAATGGTGGCGGAATAAATGTAGACGTTAGCAACAATATGTTTAACATCGTGGCGGCCTCTCCAAGTATTACTCTTACCTCACCAAACGGTGGCGAAAACTGGGTAGTTGGCACATCACAAACCATAACATGGATGAATATGGCGCCATTTACTACCGTTCAAATTGAATATTCAATAGATGCAGGAAGTACTTGGAGCACTGTAATTGCAAGCACACCAGCAGGCGGTTCTATGGGCTCTTATACTGGGGTTATTCCAAATACACCTTCTAGTCAATGTTTAGTTCGCGTAAATGCAGGCGGTGCAAACGTCGACCAAAGTAATGGTACTTTTTCTATTACCGCGCCTGTTGGTATAAAAAATAGTAATGCCAATTTTGGCGTAACCGTATATCCTAACCCAACTAATGATGTTTTAAATTTATCTGGAGACTTACAATCTATCAGTAAAGTAGAGCTTTTGGATATTAGTGGTAGAATTTTGCTCGATACTAAATCAACTGAAAAAATCAGCCTTGAGAATTTTAACACTGGAATATATTTTATTAAATTAACTGCAATTAATCAAACCAAAATTATTAAAATTGTAAAAGAATAATTTATTTATAACAAAATGCCTAATTCGTAATTTGGATTAGGCATTTTTTATTTTTACACCATTCAATAAGAGTTTCATTACATTTTTAACCAACAACTCTTTATTAATTAACATTTTTTATTATATTCGCCTCAACTTACAAAAGCTAAACAAACTTACAATGATTAAAAAATCCTCCTTGGCTTCATTTTAATAGCCAACATCGCAAAATCACAAAACTATTTAGGCTTACAAAGCAGTAACTAAGCAGGTGTAGTTGGTATTTATAGCAACCCTGCCAACATTGTAGATAACCGTATGAAATTTGATATGGTTTTAGCAGGTTTTGATTTTACTGCTGATAACAACTACGTTGCGGTAAAAAGAGAAGCACTAAAATACACTGGTAAATTAACCGACCCTAATAATATTAAATTTCCGAGTACTTGGGATAACACCAATAAAAACTCACCCGATTACTGGAAAAATAATTTTAAAGCAGTAGATAATGGCAAAACCAAAAACATTTATTCGGCTACACGAATTACAATGCCATCGTTTATGATTTCTTTAAACAAAAAAAATGCCATCGCATTTAATTGGAGCATTAGAAATTATGTAAATGTTGATGGAATTTCACCAGAACTTGCAAGACTAGCATTTGATGAATTTATTTATCCGAGTTTATGGGTAACAAAACTTCAAAACAAAAGATTAAGTGTTCAACAAATGGCTTGGGCAACTCGTTTGCGCCATGGCAGATATAGTTCCGCAACACGCACAATTAGTTGGATTTACAATAGCAAGAGCTGTTAAAGCGCAATATTGTAGTGGTTGTGTGAATGAATATTTACATAAAAATATCCTTAAGAATAACAGAATAGTTTTTTTCATATTAACTTGTGTTAACAACATTTGTGCCAAATATAAAACTCAATCTATTTTGATTTAAGTTATTTCTGTTCCATGTTTCAACTCCTTAAACAACTACTTACTTGTTACAGAGTTAAGATACCTCTTTTTTTTCTATAGTTCAATGGCTCATACTAAAAAATGTAAGATTAACTATTCCTTTTAATAAATTAGCTTGAATAGCGCTATCAGAAAATGTAGTTTAATCTTGAAATAAGGGGTGAATAAAAGGATTAGATAGTTCTGAGAAAAGGATCACTGGGAAAATAACTAGTTTTAAAACTGTATACGGCGTCAATTAATGAATTTTTGTCTTCAAAAAAATTGTACTCGTGTTTAAACCATAAAGAAAATTCAACATATAAAAGGTCTGCAATCGCTTCGCGGGTTGTTTGTTTTGGAAGTTTATAAATTAACGTTTTGGTTAGGTACAAATACTTATCTGGATTTTCAGAGAGTGCTTGACTTTTTATCGGGTCTAAGCTATTAAATAGTTGAAATAATTTATTAAAACAATCCTCTCCTACAACACGTTTAATCTCTTTGAGTTCAGGAATGCCTTTATGCAACAGTTGCCGTTTACGAATTTGAAGCATGTCAGATTCTGCACTAATCTCATCTTTGCGATGCTTAATAAAAATTTTTAAAGCTGTTTCAAAGAAATCAAGTAACATTATTGATTAAATTTTTAAGCGATAACTAAAAGTAAAAACTTTCTCAATACGGAAAGTCACAAGTAACAATATTTGCAATTTCTACACCTTTTTCGTTAGTTATAACGCTGGCAACAAATTCAATTTTTTCAATTCCAAATAAATTAATTTTCTCTGGTTCAAATTCAATAGTAACTATCTCATTGCTATCGAATTTATAATCAGGATTACGGAGTGAGTTAATACTAATAACGATGTATATGTTTTCAACTGCTGATAAGTCGGTTCTTTCAACGCTTAAAACGATAGACGAATCATTATTAATAATTTTATTTATAATTCTACCTTTTAAAATCATAATATCAAAGTTATAAAATTTTTAATATTTATCAAATTACTACGAGTTAAATTTTTCTAGTTGTTCAAATATTTTTTTGTTCATAGGCTCTAAAAAAAAGAATATTATTTAATTTTAAAGAATGAATGAAGCACTTTTTGAACGCCATAAACAATTGTTTGCTCCAATTATAATAATGGATTTTGCTATGTTTATTGCTGAAAACCCGAATATAAATTTGCTTCCTAAAAACTCAACGAAAGTTTTTTCGAAAAAAATAAATTTAATTTTTGAAGAACTCCAAAAAAAGGGTGATAATTTTTTGATAATGAAGGATATAACATGTAAATGTGATTCGTGTTTAATATTTTTCCCGAAGCGGTGTAGTTATTCTTTTTGTGGGAATGTAAGCCAAGAGTATTTTGGAATTATACTCGATTTGAATGATAAAAACGAACCATATAATATAAGTATATCTGATGGAAGTGGGTCAGGGAAGCAAATAGATGATCCTGAAATATTTGCAAGTTTAGAAGAGTCCAAAGAAAAAGTTTTAAAGTCGCATAGTTTTAAAATTTACGACGATGAAAAAGATAATTTCTTAGCCACCGATAATTATTTGGATATAATTTTGCATGTAAATAAAGCCTTAGAATATTTAGCAAAGAGAGACAATAAAATAGATACTTATGAGCAATTAAAAGAATGGCTGGATAAATTTAAAATTAATGAGTCGCTTCTCAAATCAAATTTAAAAGTGTTAGAGGATTTTCGCAGTCTTCAATCAAATTTAGAAAGTTATTATAATATGTATAGTAACAGAGAAATGTGTAATATGGCAATGCGGGAATATGCTGCTATCAGTGAATTGGGATATAATTATTTGGTGCTTTGGTTGGTTAAATATGAGAATTTTTACAATGAAAAGTTTGATTCTAATTGCATAAGTTTTTTATATGAAATCGATGGCTATGTGCAAATGTGCATAAATAATGGTTGGAGAATTGCAGTAAGTATTTTTGATGAATTAATTCCTTTTATTGAAATTTTTGTTTTTAATCTTCATATTGCGGTCGAACATTATAAAACCGCATATTTGTTCCAAGAAAATTTAAGCGAAGAAGAGTTTAATGAACAAAGAATGCATATTCAAGACGAATTAAATTATTTTTACTCGAGGATTGTTTACTAGATTTTAGGGACGAGATGTTATATTTTTTCTAGGTTTTTACGAGTAAATGCTGCGTTCGTAATAAAATGGATTATGATATTTAATAGTCGATAGTTTTAGGTCTATCTGCTACTGTCATTCCACAATTTGGGCAACGAATATCAAAGATGCTCCAAGTTGATTCTAAATGATAATCCCAATACGAACCATGTTTAAAAAGTTTGGTTTTGCAATTCCAGCAATATGAAATGTTTATTTCGTGTCCACAAATCTTGTTTTGGGTATTGTCTTCTGCAATGCAAGAATATTTGTAAAACTTACCTCCGCTTCTGTAACTTCCCTCCTGAATATCAAATTTGTCATTACCGCAATTGATACAGAACATTTGATTCTCTGGTCGTGGGTTTATATCTCTGTTGTCTTGCTTGGCATTCCTTGTCGGCTCAAGTAAATATTCAAAACTCATTGCAATAAGTTTCTTTAAAGTGTCCGTGAAATTTGGTTTGAGTTCTATGTATCCATATTCGTGAAACGGAAATTTTATTTCCTTGTATTCGCCTTCCCCATAAAAAATTCGTTCACCCCCATAATTTGTATATTTAATATTTCTGTCCTCAAAAGTTTCGTCTTTGCAAGGATGAAGAATGAAAACATAGTATTTATTATCCCCGTATTTGTTTGTCATGTCAACTGTTTCGTAAACGATTGACTTCTTGTAATTGTAGTTTTTGAATTTTGAATCAAGGACTAAATTTACTGTCTGCTTGTTCCATGTTACTTCTAAAATGAAATCAGGTCTTTTGTTTTCTGCGATACTTTTCTGATAGTGAAGTGTAACTCGTCTGCCAGCCAAACTATTTTTAAAATCAATTTTAGAATGCTTTGCAATTATTTGTTTTTTTGGGTCAATAGTCTTCAAAAGGGCTGTTAGGTCTTTGGGTTCATGCTCAAAGTGAAAACTTTCCTCCAACACTTTTATTTGTGTAACCAAACACCACAATTCATAAACCTGTGGCATTTCTCTTAATCCAAATGAAGTAACATTTTCGTAAAGGTCAAAAACTGCAATGTCTATGCCTTCCGATTTTAATATCTCCTTATAATATCGAAGTGCATTCCTGTAAGCAATGTTTTGAATAAAAGTCATTGAAGGTTTGAAACCTTGAAAATTCTTCCACTTTGCTTTTTTGAAAAAAGGAGTCTTCAATCTTTGTTCAAGTAAGGGTTGAAGTTTAGATTGCTCCTCATTAAACTCTCCAATGTTTTTAATCTGATAATTTATTTTTTCAATTTTCTTGCTTAACGTTTGAACTTGGTTCTTTTGCTCGCTTAGTTCATTTGGTGTTAAAATCTTTTTCCATCCAATTGCTTCTAACTGAAGTGCATTCGCTTTTTGTTTTTGAATGACGCTTTCATAAATTATTGAAATATGAGTTAGATTATTTAAAGCTTTTATAAAATACTTATTATAGTTACCGGCTCTTCCTTCTCTTCCTTGGAGCTGATAATAATATGCGGACATTGAAACACGTTGTCCTTTTTGTTCTTCAAAAATATCATTGCAATCACTATTGAACTCAAACAAGCAATATTCATTTCCGCCTTGGTTATTAAAAAGTTTTACCCAGAAGGCAGAATTGTGAGTACGATATACGATTTCAATTGTTATGTTACGAAAAAACTGGGCTTCGTGCAAATAATTTGCAATAAATCGATTCTTTCTTATTTCCCACTTCCTTTTCCATTCAATATAAAATTCTTCTTGTGCTTTAATCTCATGTTGAATTTCAGTTTGATTTACTTTCGGGTCAGTGTTTTGAAGTATTGCAATTTTTTGATTTAGTATTGCAATTTCATTTTTCAATCTTTCAATTTGCAGTGAAGTGCATTTGATATTTTTAGAAACTATCAAATAAATGCTATGAAGCATGAAGCAAACAAATTGGTTTTCATAAATATCATGATTTTCTAAAACTGCTTTTGAAGGTAGGATTGTTGTAGTTCCAGCAGTAGAAAGTTTGCGATAAGTTTCTGCAATTGGAATTACTTTTTCTATCCTGCGAAATTCTTTTGTATGTGAAAGTTCTCGTTTAGGATTTTTTGCAATATGGTCAAATGATTGAATGAATTCAATGATTGAATGATTTTCTGCGTAGAGGAAAATTTTATCACAATACCGAATTTCAATCTTGTCTGCGCTTACATTTGATTTGTTTGATGTAATAAGATTCCAAAGCTCACCTTCAAAATCATTTTTCAATTGTTCAAAATCAAAATCATCAATGTTGCTGTTTATGTCAACTGTGACGAACTGTTGAATCTGTATCAGGTTTTCTGAAATTCCAATTTCAATTTTCCCAATTGTGTTTATTGATGGGCAATGATGGTAGCTAATTCCTCTTTGTCCTGTTCGCCAATCTCCTTTAATAATCCATAAGTCATCTTGGATGTTGTAAAGCCGACTGTTTTGATTCCAGTTTCCATCATTGGTTTTGAGAAAAGGGGTGTGCTTGGTTTTAACTGCAAACTGAAAGTATAAATCATCTTCTTTGTTGTAAAGTACAATGTCGTATTCATACTTGTTACCGTCAATCTTTGAAGCTTCTAAAAACTTCTTCGAGGGAACAATAGTTCGAACCCTGTTAGGACTTTCCCAATCAATAGAAATTAAAAGAACTTCAAACTCTGGCATTAGGCAAAGAAGTTAAATTGAGAATTATTTCTATTTGCTTGTTTAATCATATCCTCCAAATATTCGCTGCTTGATTTTCCGATGTCTGTTTCATCAGATTCATAGTTGTAATAGAACTCCTTGAATTCATCTGCAAGGAATTTTTGAAGTTCTTCAACTACTTTGATTTTCGTTTCACCGTTTTTGGCGGTTTCGCTTCCGTCAAATATGAATCTTGGAAATATTTTTTGAAGTATAACTGTGTTTAAAGAAATGTCAAATACATCTCTGTAATCGTAGGTCGATTTATTGAGTTCTGCATAATTGAGTGATTGCCTAATTGAACGTATCCCAAAATCAATGTTCAATGGTAGCAAAAACTTTTGATTTATCTCTTTTAGTTTTTCTGTTATGGCAGAAAGTTCTGTATTGTTTACTTTCGGAAATTCTTTTCTCTCAGATAGTAAATTAGGTTGAACATAAACTGGCTTTAATTCCTGTTCGTTTTCTGTGTTAGTAAACCAACTGTTAACTTGTTCTTCAAAAAGCAAAGGATTGTCAAACTTTACAATATGGATTCGGTCAAGAATCTTAGGAGAAAAATAATGAGTTGTTTCATCAACATTGATGGCTCCAATGAACCGAACATTTTCAGGGATTCTGATTGTTGAAGGGAATTTCAAAATATCAATCAATCGCCTTTTCATTTTTGAATGAAGCTGCAACATTGATTCCTTGTCTGTGTTGCCCAACATTTCAAAGAATTTTTTCCTTGCTTCTTCATTGTCCAAAAACTCTTGCCATGATTTTATTTTCTTCCCATTAATACTGCTCTCAATTAAATTGAGCAAAGTGCTGAATTCTGAAACAAACAATTCTTCTTCGTGGTTTGCATATAATTCAATTTCGGGTTGCTTGCTGCGTTCTTCTAACTTGGAAAGGAAATCAGCAAAATAGTATTCTGCTCTTGCCAAATTCATTTCGTCAAGGCAAATAAAGTAAAGTTGATTTGGGTTGTTGATTGCTTCTACTATTGCTTCTGTAAAAGGTGTTGGAAGAAATGACATTTGAAGTGGGTTGTAATAACCAATCAAATCATCAGAACTTGTCCAATTGGGTTTTACTGGAATTATCTTAGCAACACCTCCTAATGCTTCTGCAAATGCTTTTACAATTTGTGTTTTACCTGAACCCGATAGCCCACTCAAAACAATTATGTCATGAGTTTTTAGCAAGGTCAAAAAGTTTTTAATTTGATACCGTGTATAGATTAAATTTTTCTTGTGATATAGATAGGCATGAATATGTTCTGAAAGTTTTGAAAAGTTTTTTTCAAAATCTTTTTCAAAGTCATGGTGATTGTCTGGCTTAAATTCTTTCGCTGAGAGAAGATTCAAATATTTGTTCTCATCATCTTCGCTGATGAATTGAAGGTTTCGGCAAAGTGAAACTCTATCTTTTAAAGTGCTGAGTAAATTTTCCATCTTTTGTAAATGATTTTTTGTTGCTTCAACTGTTTCGTTCAAAGATGAAAGTTTCTTTTCCTTGTTTTGAATTTCGTTGAATTTTTGATTTATGGTTTCTTGATAGGTTTCAATTATTTCATTTGCTTTACTCTGCTTTTCTTGAAACACTTTTGAAACTTTTTCTTCAATTTCCTCTTTTTTTTCTTCGAATTGTTCTTCAGCCTTTTCCAAGTAAATGTTTATCTCTTCAAGTTTTTCTTGCTTATCTATTATAGCTTGTTTGATTGTACTAAGTTTTAGTATCTCACTTACATTCTCGCTTTTGGCTACCATTAGAAATGGGTTTGCTTTTTTAACTCGCTCCTTCCTTCTAGCAATTGTTGCTTCAAATGCATAACGTTTTCCATCTGAAAGTTCGCCACTAGGTATGAAAATTTCGTCAATTAAATCGTTAGAGACCGGGTATGTTAAACTACCCCCATTGAAGTATGAAATATTTCTAAAGAATCCAAAACTATTGCCTTGTACTTTTCTAAAATCGCCCTCAAAAGTAAAGTCGGGAATTGAGTTGTGCTTTTTTATTTCTATCAATAATTCTACATCTCCTTTTTTAAAAAATGGTTCGAAGTTGTTAAGAATTTCTACTCTTCTATTTCTTCTTTCTTCGAGTTTGGAGTTGAAATCATCAAGTGCTCTCGTTACAAGTTTGGATTTTGATTCAGGTATTAGTGTTTTTTCTTCTGTAGCTTCCTCTGCAACATATTTTGGAAATGCTTTAATAATTTGTTCTATTGACAGAACAGAATTCTCATCTCTCGGAAGGTCTCCAATTTTTTCGAATTCCTTAAATACTTCAAGAACAGTTATTTTAAGGCTCTTTGCTAATTCTGTCACTGTCATTTGCGATTCAGAATTAGGTTTTTATTAACGCAAAAACAATTTTGCTGTAAAGATTTGGGTTTATGAGCTACATAATAGATCTTCGCATTTTGCTCAAGCGTGAGTTTAATTGTTATCTGCTTGCTTCCTGAATCTTTAGCGTCTTTCATATTACAACAATTTCTTTAAAGTTAAGGTAAGAATTTTTTCTTATTCTAATCTCGCATCAAAAAATATAATTCATTTTTTTAGAAATGTAACATCTAAAGTTTTAGTTTGTTGGATGAAAAAAATAAAACCAAAAAAATATTAGTTTGATTTATTTTATCGCTCACCCGATCACCGGCGGTGGCTCCAATACATAACCGCAGCTTTTGCAAGTGCGCAAGTGTTCGTCGTTGTAAAAACGTTTAAACTCTGTTTGAAATTGATTGGTTATATCCGTTAATTGAAAGTAAGCCTCGTGTAATTTGGTATTACATTTTTCGCAAAACCAAAGTAAGCCGTCTTTTTCATCGGGTCTACGGCGGCGCTCCATTACCAAGCCAATGGTGTTTTTAAAACGGCGCGGGTTGTGCGGTACGCGTGGTGGCAGTAAAAAAATATCGCCTTCTTTAATGGGTACTTCTACAGCTTTTCCGTCTTCCTGTATCTGAACAATAATATCACCTTCTAACTGATAAAAAAACTCTTCGCTTTCGTTGTAGTGGTAATCTTTACGCGAGTTTGGTCCACCTACCACCATAACAATAAATTCAGCATCTTTGTAGACTACCTTGTTATTTACAGGCGGTTTTAACAAATGTCTGTTTTCATCAATCCATTTTTTAAAATTAAAAGGCCTTATTATCATGTGGTTTAGGTTTAAATTCTACTAACGTGCTTTGGCTTTTACATATTGGTAGGGTTCGTATTTTGCTCTTCCCAAATCCCAATCGCCTTTGTAGCGTGGTCCTTGTACTTTTGATTTGCGGCTAAAACGTAATTTTTTAACGTTACCGCCTTTTGCTATAACGGCGTCTTTAATTTTATCTTGTAGTTTACGCGCACGGCTGGCAGCCAAGGTTTTATTGTTTTTAAATGCTCTTGTAGGCACATAACTCGCACTTGCGTTAATTTTAATACTCACCGTTTTTTTGCTGCTCAATTCAATAACCTTGTCAATAAAGGTATTCCATTGGTTTTCAGCTTCGTCGTTTAAGTTTTTATTGTATTTAAAGTAATATTCGTATTCTGTTGCTTCTAAATTAGCAACTGCTTGTCCGCCACCTTCGTTACCTACATATAAGGTTTTGGTAATGCGTTTGCTTCCTTTAATATTCTCAGTACTAAAGGCAGTTGTTTCAGAGGCTGCACCATCGTGTGTTGCGTTTAAAGTGTATTTAGTTTCAGGAACTAATTCAATTGATTTAACTGAGCCCTTATCATCCGTTGTTGCGTTGTATTTATTCCCCTCAGCATCTGTTAAAACTATTTCAGAGTTTGAAAGTACTTTGCGCGTTTTAGCATCCTTAACAATAACATCTAAAAGCAATTCTTTAGAGGTTGCTGAAGGCGCTTTACCATCAATGTATAATAATTGATTAATAACCTTACTGCCTTTTACACCCATGGTGCTAACCTCAGCCAGTGCAGTTTTTTTACCTGCGGCATTTTCAGCAAAAACAGTATATTTTTTATCAGCTTGTAGCGCAATGTTATCATATCTACCTTTATCATTAGCAGTATACGTTTGAGCATTGCCGCCTTTTTCTTCAACAACTATTTTAGCAGCAGGTACTGCATTTTTTTGTTTAGAATTGTTTAGTACAATTGTGTTTAAAACAATGGCCTTTGATTTTGTTTTTATTTTTCCTAAAAGCTTAACTGGTTCTAGGTTAACTTCACGCTTAATTTCATTGTAAGAGAGTTCGTTCGTTACAAAAACATCTTCGTTGTAAAACTCCTCACCTTGAGGTGCCTGGTAACTAAAGTTATACTCACGGCCAGGAGGCAAAATGGTTGAGAAACTTCCGTTAATTAATTTAGGGCGGTAAGTTCCTACAATTTCTCCAGTTTGTTTGTCTTTTACTATAATGGTTAAGTCTTCTGGTAATTTTTCGCCATCTGCTGGTATAATTTGTCCTTTAAATAATGCGAGTGGTTTTTCTTTTGCCTCAGGAATTGAAATCATGTAAATATCTTTTTCTCCATAGCCACCATCTTTAGCAGACGAAAAATAACCACGTTTACCATCAGGTGATGAAATATAAAACACGTCATCATCGGTTGTATTGATTGGGTAACCGATATTTGTTACATCTGAAAATTTATTTTCTTCGTTTAATGTGGCAAACATGATATCAAAGCCCCCCATTGTTTTATGGCCTTTTGACGTGAAGAAAAACGTTGTACCATCAGGGTGAATAAATGCACCGTCTTCATCGTATTCAGTATTAATGGTTGGGCCCATATTAAAGGCTTTACTCCATTTACCATTAGGCAATTTTACACAGCGGTAAATATCTCTTCCGCCAAAACCGCCTGGTCTATCACTTACAAAAAATAACAAGTTACCATCTGAACTTAAGCAGGCGTGGCTTTCCCAATGTTTGGTATTAACATCGCTACCAAATTCTTTTAATGTGCTCCAATCTTTTCCATCAAAGGTACTGTAGTATATATTTCCACCATTTCCTTCACCAGCATCTCTGTAAACAATAAGGGTTTGTCCGTCGGGTGTAATGTTTATAGAGGCTTCCATGCCAGAGCTGTTAATGTTTGGTGATATAGGTTGTGGTGAGCTCCAGCGTCCCATTTCATCTTTATAGGAAACCACAACATCTTCGTTATAATAACCATAAACATCTTTTATTCCACCTGTGGTGTTAGGCCTCCGCGTTGTATAAATCAACATGCGCTCATCGGCGCTCATAACAGGGCTAAAATCAGGATAAGTTCCGTTAATGCTATCTCCTAAATTCGTTATTTGAACATTTAAAGGCACAGCAATAAGTTCTTTTGCGTAGGCTGCCGTGGCTTTGGCTTTAGCAATCATTTTGGTGTATTCTTTATCGCCATTTGCAAATTTCTCGAAGGCATCGTATTGGGTAGTTGCTTCATCAAATTTTTGGTTTATGTGTAAGGCTTGACCATAGTAGTAAATTGCTAGCGGAGGTGCGGCTTTTTCTTGGTAATTATCGTTTTTATAAGTTTTAGTAACGTTTTTTATAGCCCGGGCTAAGTGTACTTCGGCTTTAGATTTTTCGTTGAGAGATTTTAAGTAGCAAACACCAAGTAAATAGTTAATGTTAGCTGAGGTTGAATCAATTTGATAAGCTGCCTCAAAATTATCTTTGGCCATTAAAAAATTATCTTCAAGTAGCAAATAAGATCCTTCGCTAAAATAATCTTTATAAGTGCCTCCAGCTTTAACTTGTGCATTAACGTTTATGCACAAAACTAACAACGATAGTATTACTAACTTTTTCATTAAAAATTGTAAAATGATAAAAAGCAAATATATCATTAAATTTTAAAAAATTTAGTTTTATAGGGAAAAAATATGTTTTTGTCGAAGCGGAGTTTGTAGTAATTACCCCTCTGTTTTTTGCTATCTTTGCCAACTATTTTAAAAAAATGAATTTTGAAGAAGAAATAAAACGGCGTAGAACCTTTGCTATTATTGCGCATCCGGATGCAGGTAAAACAACGCTAACTGAAAAGCTATTGTTATTTGGTGGGGCAATACAAAGTGCAGGGGCCGTAAAATCTAATAAAATTAAGAAAAGTACCACCAGCGATTTTATGGAGATTGAGAAACAACGCGGTATCTCGGTTTCTACATCGGTAATGGCCTTTGATTATAAAAATTATAAGGTTAATATTTTAGATACACCCGGCCACGAAGATTTTGCTGAAGATACTTACCGCACATTAAGCGCTGTAGATAGCGTTATAATGGTAATTGATTGTGTAAAAGGAGTAGAGCCACAAACACGCAAATTGCTTGAGGTTTGCAGAATGCGCGCCACACCTGTTATTGTTTTTGTAAATAAGTTAGATAGAGAAGGACAAAATCCGTTTGATTTATTAGATGAGATTGAAAAAGAGTTAAAAATAAAAGTGCGTCCGCTTACTTGGCCTATCGGTATTGGTAAATCGTTTAAGGGCGTGTATAATTTAATTGAAAAATCGCTTAACCTTTTTACGGGAGATAGTAAAACCACAGTTGAAGCGCGTTTAAAATTTACAGATATAAACGACAAGCAAATTGATAAATTAATTACTGAAGATTTTGCAACGCAACTTAGAGCAGATGTGGATTTGATAGATGGTGTGTACGATGATTTGAATGTAGAAAAATATTTAGAAGGAAAAATTAGTCCTGTATTTTTTGGAAGCGCTGTAAATAATTTTGGGATTAATGAATTACTGGATTGCTTTGTGGATATAGCCCCTGGACCAAAACCTCGCGATACAGATGATGGTAGTGTAGCGCCAAACGACAAAAAGTTTAGCGGCTTTGTTTTTAAAATTCATGCCAATTTAGACCCTAAGCACCGCGACAGGATTGCCTTTTTAAGAATTTGTAGCGGTACGTTTGAACGTAATAAGTACTACCACCATGTGCGCGATAAAAAAGCCTTGCGTTTTAGTAACCCAACCGCTTTTATGGCACAACAAAAATCTATAATTGATGAAGCTTTTCCCGGAGATGTTATTGGTTTATACGATGCAGGTAATTTTAAGATTGGCGACACATTAACAGAAGGCTCAAACTTTAATTACAAAGGTATACCAAGTTTTTCGCCAGAGTTATTTAGGTATGTAAATAATTTAGACCCAATGAAAACCAAACAGCTTCAAAAGGGCTTAGAGCAATTAACAGATGAGGGAGTGGCGCAACTTTTTACCAGAAAGGTGGATGGGCGCAGAATTATTGGAACTGTGGGAGCGTTACAATTTGAAGTAATACAACACCGCTTAAAGGCAGAGTACAACGCAAGCGCAAATTTTGATCAAATTAGTTTGTACAAAGCACTTTGGATTGCTTGCCCTGACAGAAAAAAATTAGAAGCCTTTATGCAAGATAGAAACGCGCACATAGCTTTGGATAAAGATGAAAAACCAGTGTTTTTGGCAGAAAGTGCTTGGTTATTGCAAATGGCGCAAGAAAAATTTCCAGAAATTGAATTTCATTTAAAAAGCGAGTTTTAAGATTTATTTTTATCTTTAAAAATAAATTGATTAAAAAAATAAGCATATTTTATTTAAGCGTTTTGTTTTTATCCACTAATGTTTGTGGGCAAGAAAGGCCAATAGACTCTTTACTTTTTTCAATAAAAAATAATTCGCCGCAAGCAGATTATTTAAATAAACTAAACACAATTTGTATAAATTACTATTATAACAATGAATCGGATAGCGCTTTAAAATATAGTAAGCTAGGTATAGAGTATGGTTTACAACACAATTTTAATAAACCGTTAGGCGACTCATATAATATTTGTGCAAATATTTATTTCTTTAAAAGTTTGTATGCAGAGGCGTTAAAGTATAATTTATTTGCCTTAAAAATTTCAGAAAAATTTGGGACAAAAGAAGCAATTGCAAATCAAAATAATAATACTGGGAATACACTAAACAGGTTAAAACGCTTTAAAGAATCACTAAACCACCATAATAAAGCACTAAAAATTAGAAGAGAACTTAAGGATAGTATTAATATTGGCGAATCGTATAATAATCTTTCAAACGTATATCAAAACATGCGAGATTTTGAGAGAGCTTTACAAGCGCAAAATGAATCTATAAAAATAAGATTCAGATTAAAAGATACCTCAGAAATAGTGGCCTCTCTTAATAATTTAGGAAATATCCACACCGATTTGCATCAGTATGATACTGCAATTAAATACTTAAATCTTGCGCTTTGGTACAATAAAAAATCTACAAGAGCACTTGAGGATGAAGAAATTTCCTACGTAAACTTAGCAAGAACTTATTTACTTTCTCAAAATTACAAACCTGCCGAAAGCTATGCTATAAAAGCTTTAGAGCTAGGCAGTAAAATTGGCGATGGAGAAACTGTTTTAGAAGCAAACGACTTATTAAGTAAATTGTATAAAGAAACGAAAGATTATAAAAAATCGCTTTACCATTACCAAGAATATATTTCTTTACGAGATAGTTCGTTTAATGTTACAAAAATTAATAATTCGTTAGCCGAACAGTATGAATACGAATATGAAAAAAAATCTAATGAAGAAAAAATTGAACAAGCTAAGAGAGATGCAATAGCTGCAACAGAAAAAAGAAAACAAAATCAAATCTTGATTTTGGTGGTTTGCGTTTTAATTTTACTTATAGGATTGGTGATTTTTTTAATAAGAGGTTACCTACAAAAACAAAAAACAAACGAAAAAGTACTTAAGCAAAGCGAACTACTAAAGGAAAAGCAAAAAGAGATTATAGATAGTATTAACTACGCCAAACGTATTCAAACAGCGGTATTGCCAAATGAAGAAAAATTATTAGAAGGATTTAAAGAAAACTTAATTTATTTTAGCCCTAAAGATATTGTGAGTGGCGATTTGTATTGGTATGCCAAAGTAACCACCACAACTTCAAATCCTTTAGAGCTTAAAGTAATTGCCGTTGCAGATTGCACAGGGCATGGTGTACCAGGAGCGTTTATGAGTTTGTTAGCAATTGAGTTATTAAACCAAAGTGTAAAAGATCCTACAATAAATTCGCCATCCGAATTATTAAACCAGATGAATGTAAAAATTTCGGAAGGATTAAATAAAAATAAAAAAGAAGTAATTAACGATGGTTTTGATATTGCTGTATGTGCTATTGATGCTAAAACCAATATGCTTTATTATGCTGGCGCCAACCGGCCAATTTGGATTTTAAGAAATAATACAATTGAAGAAATAAAAGCAACAAAGTCTTCAATTGGTGGTAGTTCAAAGATTACACAATTATTTAACGACACTCAGATTCAGCTTTACAAAGGGGATAAGCTATATATCTTCAGCGATGGTATTACCGACCAGTTTGGAGGAGCTGATAATAAAAAATATACCAAGAATAGGTTACGAAAATTTTTGTTAGACACAGCAAGTATTAGCATGCAAGAGCAACAAAAGTTATTTACTAAAGAAATTCAAAATTGGAAAGGAGAAACAGAACAAACGGATGATATGTTGTTGCTTGGGGTGTTGATTTAAATTTTAAATAATTAGTTCAAAAAAATCTCAATTAGATTAAAGCATACTAACGTTTTCTGAAGAATTTGAAGAAAGTAATCGGAATTACTAATTGCAACCCACGAACTTAAACTTCGTGAGACATAGAAGGACAGATTTTGCTCGGGCCAGAGCTTTGTTTTGAATAGTTTGTTTTGAGTCTCAAACGTTCTCAATTTTCATTAAGTATTAATTTTTATAACCAAAATATAATGCAGAAGGTTATTATATTTTGATTATTTTTATGATTAAAATTCTTGCATCAAAAAACTTATTATTTTTTTTAATTTTATAATTGTGTTTGCAAATGCGCAAACATCATTAATTAGTTTTACCGAAAATAAAGGACAAATAAGCGACCAATTAAACCCCGCCCTGATGTTTTGTTTGCAGGCACGGTAAACGATATAGCATTCTACTTAAGAAATAATGGTATTAGTTATCAATTAAACCGAGTGGATAGTTGGAAAGAAGAAGAAGATTTTAAACTTAAACAAAAGCGTAAAGTTGCTGACAAAACTAGCATTTATCGTTTAGATATAAATTGGTTAGGAATTAATAAAAATATTGCAATACAAACAGAAAAGCCACTTGAAGGATACAACAATTATTATTTAGAAGTATGCCCTAATGGTGTACTTAATGTAAAAAGCTACCAAGGAGTTTTTTTATAAAAATATTTATAACAACATTAACTTGCACTATTACCATAAGATAATGTGTTGAAATACGACTATATTGTAGCACCTGGCGGCAATTACAAACAAATACAATTACAAATAAAAGGCGCAACGGCTATTAACATACAAAACGATGGCTCGGTAATAATAACTACACCTCTAGGTAGTATAAAAGAAGGTGAACTTTATGGACAGAAAGTTTAATTATAGAAGGAAAAAAAGACTAATTAGTAGATATAGTATCCTGAATGGAATCTATTAATGTAATAAATTGACTTTAAGACTGGTCAGTTTTAAAAACTAATTGTAGTTAAAAATAAAAATTCAATTTTAAACTTCCTGTTGCGCCCCAAAGGCCAGTATTATTGTCATTATCAAAACCCCAATAGCCTTTGCGTTGGCCTTTAATAATTGTTGTTCCAATTACATCTGAGTTGGCTTGCGGACTTACTTTATTTGGATTTCCAGTACTTTCCCATACTGTTTGGCCTTTGCTTGTAATGCCAAGCCCTAAGCCCCAACCAAACTCACCGCCTAAACTAATTTTTGGTGCAATAAAATATTCTGCACCTACAAAACCACGTACACCAAAACTAAATGTTGTTCCGTTCTTACGGGTTAATATTCTGGCTAACTCCGGGCCACCAACGCTTGCGTTGTTTGCACCTGTTAATCCTATTGAGTTTGCAGCCACTACATTATTTGCACCTACCATTAAATCATCGTTTGATACGGTAACATTTTGTGGTGTGTTTGGTCCTGAGTTTGTAACATTAACTGCTAAATTATTTCCGTATTGAAAAGCATCTCTGCTACCACTTAAATAAATACCTGCCTCGCCACCATAATATCCTTGTAAGCGGGTTTTGCCTTTTCGTTTTTCTATACCAATGCTTACCCCAACAGAGGCTGAACTCTTACGCCATCTGTTTTCTAACAACTGACCTTGCACAGGGTAACCATTTACTGAAGTTGATGGTGCGCTTAACATACGGTTTGTAACGCCTTGTCGAACGGTATTTCCACCAAAACCCAAACGTAAGCTTGCACGGTAGGCAGTTTTTTCATCTTTAAAGTATTTACCTGTAATATTTTGCCCGTTCGATAAAAAATTCCAAGTTGGGGCTTGATTTTGCACAACCACCACGCCACCATTGGTTGTGGTTACTACACCGCCTTTATTAAACGCGTTTCCTATAAAATTTAAAAAGGGATTAGCGTCAATACTAATGCACCAATCGTCTTTTTCGGGCAAAATCGGTTCTCCTTTTTTTGAGGTTAAATCTTGTCCGTAAGCAATACTTGATAAAATAGCTATAGAATAAACTGAGAGTTGAATGAATTTAATCATGTTGGTATTAACTTATTTTTTGGTAAAATATTGTGCTAAATTACAATTATTGCGCCTTATTTTGCAATAATGGTACAAATTTGAAATTCCCTAACTGTTTTTTATCGAATTGTGTATCTGATGTTTTTTTTAACCAATTCATTTCTTGATTCTCACCTTCGCCAATAGGAATAAGCATTACGCCACCTACTTTTAATTGAACGAGCAGGTCTGAAGGGATGTAAGGTGCGCCAGCGGTTACAATTATTTTATCGAATGGGGCATATTGGGGCAAGCCTTTATAACCATCGCCATAAACCAAGCGTGGTGAGGTGTAACCTATATAAGGTAAAAATAATTTTGTTTTATCGTACAAGGTTTTTTGACGTTCGATACTATACACTTTTGCTCCAACTTCTACCAATACTGCGGTTTGATAACCACAGCCGGTACCAATTTCGAGTACTTTTTCGCCCGGAACAATTTCTAACATTTGTGTTTGAAATGCTACCGTGTAAGGGTGCGATATTGTTTGCCCAGCCCCAATTGGCAATGCTTTATCGCTGTAGGCGTGGTCTAAAAGAGCGGGTCGAGCAGTGGTATTATCAAAAAATAAATGCCGAGGAACTTTTTCAATAGCCGCTAGCACATTTTTACTCGTAATTCCTTTTTGTAGCAATTGTTCTACCAAACGTTTGCGTTTACCTCTAAATAAATAGTCATCTTCTTTGCTTACTTCATAAAACATGGTATTTGCAAAGCTACTTAATTATAAATCATTTAATAGTGGCACCTTTTATAAATACTAACACCTATCATTTAAAAACAAATAAATAAGCGCTAACGTTTTTTTATGAAAATTATTGTGTAAAAATAAAAAACGAATAGGCAATTATTTTATAACTTTGGATTGGTATATGGTATTGGCAAAATTTAGAAATTTTACACTTCTTTTTATTATTGCGTTGGTTTTTTGTACTTGCAAAAAGTACGCACCTGCAAACCCTGTTTTTTACCTTAAGGCTACTGATGTTTTTGTGAAAGGAAGCCAAACAGTGGGAAGTGGAAATAATAAAATTACCGAATTATATGTGTATGTTGACGGCTTTTTTCAGGGAGCTTATCCAATAGGTAATTTGATGCCAATAGCAATAAAAGATGGTGAAACAAAAATTAATTTATTTGCAGGGATTAAAAATAACGGAATTAGCGAAACCCGCGTAACCTATGCCTTTTATGAAGCGTTGGAGCTTGATACTGTTTTGAGTAAAGGTCAAATTTTAGATAAAACGTTTACATTTGAATACAAACCGGCAGCAAAAATTTGGTTCGAGAATTTTGATGGCAATAGTTTGGGCTTGATTAAATCATCCAGCTCTGATACTACAATTTTTAAATCAGGAGTAAGTAATCCAAATAATTTAGAAGGTCAATGCGGCATAATAACTCTACAAGGAAATAAAATTTTTGGAAGAGTTGAAACATCGTTGGATTTTGATATTCCGAAAGGCTCATCTAACACCTACATAGAAATTAACTTTAAAGGCAACGCACCTATTGAGGTTGGCCTGTTAACCGAACTCAATCAAGAAAAAGTTGTAGGTAATGCAAATTCTAAGGACACTTGGAATAAAGTTTACTTTCAAATTTCTGAGGCGGTGAGCGCTCCTCCAACCTCCCTCAACTATAAATTATACCTCAAGGTAAAAAATACTTCTGATAATCCAAATCCAACAGTTTATATAGATAATTTTAAACTGCTTTACTTTTAGAATGAACAAAACGCTACGCACATTTTTATACATTTTACTTGATTTTTTAAGTGCTGTAGCTGCTTGGGCGTTATTCAATTTCTACCGAAAAAATTATATCGACCCAATTAAAACTGGCTTAACTGAAAACAGTTTTATTGATTATAAATTTACAATTAGTGTAATTATACTTCCAATAATATGGGTTTTAGTTTATTATCTGTGCGGCTTCTACAACAATGTACTGCGCCGTTCGCGTATTAATGAATTTGTACAAATGTTCAGTATTAGCCTAGTTGGCGTAACTGTTTTGTTTTTTGTTGTTTTGTTAGATGATTATGTAGCAACGTATAAACTTTATTATAAGTTGTACTTTATGTTATTCATTTGTCATTTTAGTATTTCTGCTTGTATACGTTTAGCGCTATCTACCTACACCAATAAAAAAATTCACACACGCCAATTTGGATTTAAAACTATTATTATTGGGAGTAATGAGCGGGCTCTAAAAATGTACCGAGAAATACAAGCTCTCAAATATGGAATTGGTAACGAATTTGTTGGATTTGTTCATATAGAAGGAAAAAACGGTTACAGCGAAGAATTAAAAAAAGAATTAAAACATATTGGCGAGTACCACGAAATACGAAGCATTATTGAAGATAACAAAATAGAAGAAGTGATTATTGCGCTTGAAAGTTGGGAGCACGAGTACCTGAAATACATTGTAAATCAGTTAAGCGATATGGGAGTAATTATTAAAATTATTCCTGACATGTATGATATTTTGAGTGGGCATGTAAAAATGAATACCATTCTTGGAACCCCGCTTATTGAAATAAGAAACCAAATTATACCTGAATGGCAAATTGCGATAAAACGTTTTATTGATGTAAGTATTAGTGTACTTGTCTTAATTTGTTTCAGTTGGTTGTATTTTATAATTGCTTTGTTTGTAAAGTTTTCTTCGCAAGGAAATGTATTTTTTAAACAAGAAAGAATTGGACTGCATGGAAAACCGTTCTATATTTTTAAATATCGAACCATGTTCAGCGATGCTGAGAAACATGGCCCGGCTTTATCCAGTGAAAAAGATCCGCGTATTACACGTGTAGGTCGTTTTTTACGGAGGGTAAGATTAGATGAAATGCCGCAGTTTTTTAATGTATTAATTGGAGATATGAGTATTGTAGGGCCAAGGCCAGAGCGTCAATTTTTTATCGATAAAATTGTTGAAAAAGCACCGCATTATAAACATTTACAAAAAGTACGTCCGGGTATTACCAGTTGGGGGCAGGTAAAATATGGTTATGCGGAGAATGTGGAGCAAATGATTGATAGATTAAAATTCGATATTTTATATATTGAAAATATGAGTTTGTTACTCGATTTTAAAATCTTAGTTCATACAGTTTTAATTGTATTACAAGGAAGAGGAAAATAACAAAATGATTAAAAAATATTTATCGTTAATAAAATTTAGCCACACTATTTTTGCAATGCCTTTTGCGGTGATTGGGTTTTGTTTAGCCATTCATTCGGGGCAAGCAATATTTAATTTGCAAAAATTTATTTTAGTTGTTTTATGTATGGTGTTTGCTCGCAGCGCTGCTATGGCATTTAACAGGTATATTGATAGGAAGTTTGATGAAAAAAATCCGCGTACTGCAATTCGAGAAATTCCTAGCGGAGCAATAACACCAAATGCTGCTTTGTTTTTTACACTATTTTGTTGTTTAGGATTTATGGCTTCTGCTTTTTTCATAAATCAACTTTGTTTTTATTTATCACCAGTTGCTTTATTAGTGGTGTTAGGATACAGTTATACAAAACGCTTTACACCTCTGTGCCATTTAATTTTAGGTTTGGGTTTGGCGCTAGCTCCGGTTGGCGCATATATGGCGCTTACTGAGAAGTTTGCAGTATTGCCAATAATATTTGGAGCAATAGTATTTTTTTGGGTAAGTGGCTTTGATATAATTTACGCATTACAAGATGAGGCTTTTGACAGAAGTCAGAATTTAAAATCGATACCCGTTTTTTTTGGGACTAAAAAATCATTGCGTATTTCAGAAATAATACATTTTATTGCTGCAGTTTTAATTGGCTTAGCATATATTACCGGAAGTTTTGGCTGGCTCTATCTTGTGGGTGGCATTTTATTTATAGGGTTATTGTTTTATCAACACAGCATTGTAAAACCAACAGATTTAACAAGAGTTAACTTGGCATTTGGCACTACCAACGGTATTGCAAGCGTGGTGTTTTGTACTTTTGTTTGTGCAGATATTTTCCTGCTTTAATCCATGCTCAAAAAAATTTTCAAAAGTAAAATTGTAAAAGGCTTACTTTTCGTGACCGCGTTGATTTTAGTAGTTTGTACAAGTTGCTATTTCTGGATTGAATTTTCTAATCAAAAAAAGTGTTTTAACTCAGTGAATGATTTGCCATATAACAAAGTTGCTGTTGTTTTAGGAACATCAAAAAAGCTAGGTAATGGTAACGATAATCTATTTTTCACTTATCGAATAAAGGCTGCTTATGAATTATTTAAAAATAAAAAAGTTTCCAAATTTATTTTAAGCGGCGATAATAGCATTAGTTATTATGACGAACCTACGGAGATGAAAGAATCGTTGCTTGAATTAGGAGTTCCTGATTCTTGCTTGATACTTGATTACGCTGGTTTTAGAACCTTTGATAGTATGGTGCGCTGTAAAGAAATTTTCGGACAAACATCAATCACCGTTATTTCACAGCAATTTCATAATTCACGCGCACTATTTATAGCTAAAAATTTTGGGATTAACGCAGTGGCTTATAATGCAAAAGATGTGAATTTTAAGAACAGAGTTAAAGTTTTGTTTCGCGAGTTTTTTTCGCGCACAAAATGTGTGTTAGATATTTATTTACTAAACACAAAGCCTAAGTTTTTAGGAGAGAAGGTAGTGATTACGTAAGATTATTTATTTTAGATTCATACTTTGATGTTTGATTATGAAGAAACATTAGAGTCTATTAAGTAAACTTCACTCCGCCTAGAGAGCCTCAGGAATCAGCATGAACAGGGACTAAGGTTCTGAACTAATAACCGTGCTTCTAACTCAACCGTTTCACAAAGTTACTATGTACTTTCGCGAACCAGGTCTATAAACCTAAGTAAAATAATTATTAAAGAAATAATTTCAACGGCAATTAATAGCACTAAATTAAATTAAGCTATAATCAATGACAAACTGCATTCTTCTATTTGTTTCGTAATTATACCAAATCCAAATATAATTTAGTCCAATTTTGTTAACTTAATTTTTTTTCTTATTTTTGGACTAAATTATAAATGTATTTATGTCAAAACCAAAACTTATTATTGTTAAAGAAAGCTCAAAAGAGCTTAAAAAGCTTCAAACAGGTAAGCCTGCGCAAATTATCAAAAGGCTTAATATGCTCATAGAGCTTCGTAAACATGGAGTT